>NZ_FNJM01000021.1 GCF_900104115.1 Clostridium gasigenes | reverse complement strand
GAATGACTTGATATTTTATAACGAATAGAAATATCATATAAAGAACCTTCACCGTTGATATAATCCGTTATTGCTTTAATCTTAAGTTCATGTGAATAATGTTTATTTCTACTATTACTTATTAATCCATCCACTCCAAAAGCCTTATATTTACGTATCCATTCCTCAACCGAGAAGCTAGAAACTTGTAGTTGATAAGCTATTTGCCCTACACTTATTTTTCCTGATAAATACTCCTTAACAACCTCTATCTTAATTTCTGACAATATTTTAGTTTTTCTTTCCATAATAAAATGCTCCCTCTATATAAACAGTTTTTATTATTTCAACTGTCTACTATAAAGGGAGCATATCAAACTCCTAGATCTTTTTTGTGAATTAATTTAAGTCTATTTTCAATCTAAGAGTTGTAGTGAAAATAGTAATTATATAGAGTCTCATTATTGTAACTAACTCACTCACATATAAAAACACTGCTTTTATTTTTCGAAAATTTCATTGTAATAGCAAACTATGGCAGCGTCTAAAATAGCATTAAATTTAATATTAAAATCATCTTCATTTGCCTTAATTTGATAAAGCTTTTTCATTGTAGTCTTTTTCAATTTATAAGTACGGCTTATTTCGTACTCATTTTTTATTGACACACTATTTTCTAAATTATTATTTTCCATTTGTAAAAACCTCCAGTTATTATGTGGCCTACCATATGTAGACCCATTGTATTTATTTAAAGATAATTTATTTTTTGTTATAAATTGCCCTCACTTAAATATATGCAGTAAAGTAACTTTTTAAAAAAATAAACAAATTATTTATATATGCTTTAAATTTAGGAATCTATAAATTAATAATAGGACCACATTCTTATTTTTAGGCACTTTCAAAAAAATATATTAGGAACTGTAAAAGAAATATATAAAGAAATATCTAAGCTAAGGAATATATAAAATACCTGTTCCAAAAATTCACATAGGGGTGTTCCATAAACGTTAAAGTAAGTAATACAAGCTAATAATACAATTTAATAATACAAGTTAAGATAGATTAGATAAATTGTCTTGCAGACAAAAAAAGGTGAATAAAAAAGCAAATAAAATACATTAGAAAATTAGATTAGAGATTAAGAAAAGAAAAAATAACTAGGAAAATCCACAAATAAAAATAAATTCAAAAATATTTTCAAAAAGTTATGTTACTGCATATATTAAAAGTAAGGGGAACAAATATAAAAATAAAAAAGGGTGGAGTGATTTTTATGGATAGGGCATTTAAGGGAGTTTGGATACCGGCTAAGGGTTGGTTAGATAAAGGGCTAACACTTACAGAAAAAGTGTTTTTAGTTGAGATATCATCATTAGATGGAATAAATGGATGTTATGCAGGAAATACTCATTTTATGACATTCAGTGGTTTAAGCAAGGGTAGATGCTCTGGGGTAATTAAAGCTTTAAAGACTAAGGGGTACATAAATATAAAGATGATTTATAAGAATGACAATAAAACAGTAGAACGTAGAATTATAAAAGTTAACGAAGATAAATTTGAGGGAAAAGCAAAGGTTGAAAACATCGAAATGGGACAAGCTCCTTTAATAAATGAAATTTGTGAAGAAAATAAAAGCTTAAATATAAATTTACAGGACATTAAAATAACTACAAAGGAAACTTCAGTGGAGGTTATTGAACATAATGAAATAAATGATAGTGATAAAGCTGTAGAGGAGAATAAACAAAATAGTTTTAGTAATGAGGAAGCTAAGGCAAGTAATTATGATAGGAATAGTGGTAGTGAAAAGCCCCTGTATCATTATGTAATTGAGTATTTAAATATGAGGTGTGGAACAAATTATAAGGTGACAACAGTTAAGAATCAAAAGCTAATAAATGCAAGGATTAAGGAAGGTTATGGCTTGAAAGATTTCCAAAATATAATTAGTGCAAAGGCTAATGAGTGGCTAGATAGTAATATGGAAAAATATTTGAGACCAGAAACTTTATTTGGCACAAAGTTTGAAGGGTATGTAAATGAATTTAATATGAATATGAAATCTTGTGTAATTAATAACAACTTGGAATCTACAGCTGGTAATTTTAATGGATATAGAGATAATTCAAGTTCTAATTTATATAAAAATAATAATAATGGGAAAGGGGGACAAGCATATGGAGGGAAATTTAAAGATGCTAGAAATAATAGAACGAATCAGGGAAATGGAGAGGAAGAACAAGCAAGCAGATGGAGCCAAGGAAGCAACACGAGTAACAGATCACTTACAGCAGAGGAAAGAGAATGGGCAGAGCGAGAACTTTTCTAAACGTTGTAAATTATGTGATGATACTAGTTGGATTGAGGTTAGAGTAGATAAAAGAACTTGTGCTTATAGATGTGAATGTTACACAAAAAGCCAAAGTAATAAAAATGATGGTTGGAAGGAAGCAGGACTTACTTTAGAAAGTAGCAAATTAAATTTCAAAAATTTTGAACCTTGGAACCCTAAAATTTTAGATATGAAAGATATGGCAACAAAGTATTATCAAGCCTTTGACAAAATTAAAAACACTAGACAAAATTCAATAATACTTTGTGGAAACTCAGGCTGTGGGAAAACTCATTTATGTATAGCAATAGCAAATAATTTAATGAAAAAGAAGAAAAAGGTTATTTATATGCCTTATAGAGATGTGATTATATCTATAAAGCAAAATATGTTAGATGCAGAAGCTTATAGCATTACATTAAATAAATATAAAAAAGTAGAGGTTTTGCTAATAGATGATTTGTTTAAAGGTCAAATAACTAAATCTGATGTAAACATAATGTTTGAAATTATTAATTATAGATATATGAACAATTTGCCAATGATGATTTCAACAGAGATTACAATAAAGAAGCTTATAGATATTGATGAAGCAGTTGCAAGTAGAATTTATGAAATGATTAAGGATTATACAGTAGAAATTTTAGGGGTGGAAAATAATTACAGGTTTAAAGATATCTAATTAAAAAGTTAGATAAAATATCATTGATTAACTTTAAATTTAGATTGTCTATTAAAACATACTAGTTATATGTAAATACCGTATTAGTAATTTTTTGAATAATACGGTATTTTTTGCTTCATAATTTCGTACTTTGGTTCGCTAGTTACTAAGACTGTTCACACTTTTTCCATTTTCTATAATCATAAATTGATTGAACTATGCCTATCACTAATACTATTACGGGTACTACTCTGTTCATAAATATGCTATCTCCAATACAAAATATAAAAACAATTGATATTATAGTCCAAGGCCACATCCACAAGTCCCTAATAAATCTTCTTCTATAACTTAAGTTCCAATAAATTGATTCAAAACCTTTATCTACTTTTTTACTCAATCCAAATCCATCTCCCTTAATTAAACATATCGTGCGATTGTGAATATACATTATTTTAATTATCTAATAAGTCTACTCTGTCAATTGAGTCTATACGCATAATTTTTGTTTTAGTAATACCTTTCTTATCAGTAAAAGTAAACTTAATCCATTCATCATCAACATCTAATATAGTACATTCGATTTCCTTACTCGAAACAATGGCTAAATATTCCCTAGTTATTAGTTTGCATTTACTATTTATAAGTTTAGATAATATTTTAGACATAGAGTTTTCTCCTTTCATATTTCTTTCAATATCTTTCAATTTAGTTTCCAGCTTTTTAATTTTAGCTGGATAGGATGAATAACATAAAATAAGCCCTAAGGCCATAAGTCCAACCCACTCCAAAACAATTCCCCCTTCTCATTCAAATCAAGTGCTAAATATATCATTATATATAATACTAGTTTACTATCTTTTCAAAGACATATGATTTAGCTCTATTTTCGTCGCCGTAATCAAATGTGTTTTATTGCAATTATACCATATATAGTATTTAGACAGATAAACATTTAGTAATTCAAATAAACTGAACATATATATATAAAGCTTACTAAAGTGAAATGACTAGTAAGCAAAATGTTGGGAGGAATTTGAGATTTTTAATAAATTAAATTTTGGAAAATATAGATTTTTTAGACTCTCTTTTATTTATTAAGTTGTTTAATACATAATATTTGGATATACTTATATATAAGAATACTCAAGCTATTGGGTATAATTAAGGATGTGATTTAGTTGGAGTTAACACCGTTAATTAATAGTGCTTTAAGAAAATATGACTTTATTTCTGCTACATTTATTTTTGGAAGTTATGGAAAAGAAACTTTCAATAATGATAGTGATATTGACATTGCAATTTTACTTAAAAGAAATATAAGCTATATGGAACTTTTAAGTATTGAAGAAAAGCTTGAAGAAGAAATAGGATATAAGATAGATTTAAATTCACTTAGGGATTTACCAGAACATATTCAACTTGAAATAATTATTAGAAATGAATGCTTATTTATTTCTGATGATGTGGATTATGAAAAATATTTAGATGAACTTAACTTTTGGTATAAAACAGAATATCCATTTTGGATAAAAATGATGACTGAGAGGGGAATGGCGTAGTAGTGTTAATTAATAAAGTTAGATTAATAGATTTAAAAGATAAGGTAATTGATTGTATTGGTGGTTTAGATAGAACAGTAAATACCATGCAAAAATATAAAGATATAGATCCAGAAGTAATAGAAATGTGTGATGGGAATTTTAGAAGTCTTTTTAATGGATTTCAAGAATTAGTAGAAGACTATACATCTATTACACTTAAAACTATTGGAGTATCTGTTTCAGATAAACATTTTAGGGATTGCTTAAGGCTATGTATTAGTGGTGGATTTTTAACTAGTGAATTTGTAGATTCTTTTGAGCCTGCAATAAGGCTTAGAAATAAAATAGCTCATGGATATAAACAGCCTTCTATAGAAATATTAATTGAGTATTATAAAAGTAATAGGCATATATATAATGAATTTTTGAAGTGTATAAGCAATACAATAGCAATATCTGAAAGTAATACTGAAATAAAAATATAATGTACAAAAGTATAAAGTAAGTTTGTAGATTAATGCGGATTAAAATTCTATTTATTTAGAGATCCATTAACTCATAGAAAAACATAAAGTTATGAAAGGAGTTGATGTACGATGGTACATTTAGTTTATTGTGATAATACTGGTAAAAAAGGCGAGAAAATTATAGATAAAATATTAGTAGGTACAAAAACAATGGTTGTAAGAGGTGCAGCAGCAAGAAAAATACCTCATAGCCGTGTTAAAAATGGAGAAACTCTTTATTTTATGGAAAAAGGAAGTGCTAAGATTACGGCTTCTGCCACTGTCAACAATGTACAAAATTATGTTAAACTTTCAGAAGATGAAATAACAAAGACATTAGAAGAAAATCAATCTAAATTAAATCTTTCTGAAAAGCAAAAAATCCGGTGGTATAAAAAATGTCTTTGTTTAGTGGAGTTTTCGCATGTAAAAGAAATTGAACCTCTAGATTTTGATCATCAATCGAATATGGATGATTGGTTGATTATTGAAAAGATTGAAGATGTAGTTGTTGGTACAAGTATCCCGTATAACTATGATAAATCAAAATTTTAGGAGCGAAGTATATAGTGATGGTTATTTTATACAAATTAGGACGATAATTAAATCGTGGGGTGAATATAAATTTATGAAGAAAAGATTTAATACTACAGGGATTTGTGTAGAGAGAAAACATTATATGGTAGATATAAGCGATAAGCTTATGGAAATAAAAGAACTTATAGATAATGAATTTTATTTTACTATAAATAAGCCAAGACAATATGGTAAAACTACAACTTTATTAGAACTTAAGAAACTATTGAAAGATGAATATTTAGTTATAAATATTAGTTTTGAAGGTATTGGTGATAGTGCTTTTCAAAGCGAGAAAGATTTTTCGAAGAAATTCCTAAAAGTAATAGGTAAATCTTTAAAATTTGAAAGTAATGAAGATTATAAAAGGCTTTTAAAACTAAGTGAAAATGTTAATGATTTAGAGGAGACATCAGAGGTTATAACTAAGTTTATAGAAGGTTCATCAAAAGAAGTTATTTTATTTATAGATGAAGTAGATAAAAGTTCAAATAATCAATTGTTTTTAAGTTTTATAGGAATGCTTAGGAATAAGTATTTAGATAGAGAAGCCATGGAAGATTTTACATTTAAGTCAGTTATATTAGTTGGATTACATGATGTTAAGAGTTTAAAGTTAAAATTAAGAAAAGAAGAGGAAGCAAAGTTTAATTCACCTTGGAATATAGCTATAGATTTTGATGTTGATATGAGCTTTTCACCAAAGGAAATAGCTACTATGTTAGATGATTATTGTAAATACAATAATGTAATTATGGACATGGATGCAATTAGTGAAGAAATATATTTCTACACAGGGGGATATCCTTATTTAGTAAGTAGAATTTGTCAAATTATAGATGAAAAAATAAATAAGGATAACATAAAACCTTGGACTAAAGAAGATGTGAAAAAGGCTGTTAAAATTATTAACGAAGAATCTAATACATTATTTGAAAGTATAGTTAAAAATTTAGAGAATAATAGCGAACTTTATGGGTTAACAAAAAGAGTTTTAATAGATGGTGAACAGGTAGTATTCAATAGATTAGATCCTGTAATAAGCATAGGTCTAACTTATGGTATATTTGAAAAAGGTGAAGATGGATTAGAAATAAGTAATAAAATATTTGAAGAAATAATTTATAGTTATATGATATCAAAAATAAGAACATCTACTAAAAATATGAGTTTGTATAATACTAAATCAAGCTTTATAAAAGAAAATGGAGAACTTAATATAGAAAAAGTTCTTAAAAGGTTTCAGCAATTTATGAAGGAACAATACTCAGCTAAGGATGAGAAGTTTATAGAAACTCATGGAAGGTTATTATTTTTAGCATTCATAAAACCAATAATAAATGGAACTGGATTTGATTTTAAAGAAGTTCAAATATCAGAAGAGAAAAGATTGGATTTAGTAATTACCTATAATAACTTTAGATATATAATTGAAATGAAAATATGGAGAGGCGCTAAACTTCATGAAGAAGGATTAAAACAACTTTGTAATTATTTAGATATACATAGCTTAAACCATGGATATCTACTAATTTTCAACTTTAATTCGAATAAGGAATTTAAAGAGGAAAGAGTAGAAATTGAGGGCACGGATATTTTCAAAGTTTATGTATAATATGTAGTAATACGTAGGCATATCCAAATAAATAATAGATAAGTATTATTCACAATTTATAAAAGGCCCAATTCAATTTACACTTTTGAAGTGTAGTGGATTGGGTCTTTATTATAGAGAAAGTAAAATAGTTTATTAATTAATATTTTAGTAATAACTTACCTTTAAAATAAAAGCATAAAGAATAATTTAAAGGGGTGCAGATATATGAAGAAAAGAAAAATAGGGCTTATTGTAGTAGCTATTGCTATTTTAACTATGGGGATAGGTGGCTGCAGTAAAGAAAAGATCGTTATAGTAGATACCAATGTACAAGATAGTAAAAATATTGGAGTAAATATTAGTGAGGAAACTATTAATTTAAAAACGGATGATAACACAGATTATTTACCTAGATATTTTGATGGAGATAAAATATGTGGAACTGTTAGACTTTCATCAGGTGGAATTATAGAAAATGGAACGGAGGAATATCCTATATTAGGGATAATGAAGAAGGATATATATACTTTAGAAAGTGATGGATCTATCAAAGTAACAGACAGAGAACCTATGTTTTATAATTGGGGAATAACAGAAAGTAAAGGAATAGTTGTAGATGATATTAATGCTATGATTGAAAGTGATAATAGTAATGATATTTATTACTATGATGATAAAATAGGTGAAAAAAGAAAACTAGTAAAGACCTATTCTTTGGATAATGAAGAATCTATAGGAAGACGTGAAGGTGAAACACAAATGATAGAAGGGCAATCAGAGTTTGCGTACACTATGCTAAATGAAAGAGAATGTGAGGTAAGAGAAAGTAAAATGAGTGGAGAAGGTAAAATTAGCGGAGAAGATAAACTTTTAAATCTACAAATTTTAGGCGTAAATAATGGTGAAAAGTATGAATATAAGGGCACTGAAATTTTACCAATAGGTGATATTGTTTATAGTAAAATTACAGATAAGTTTTATGCTATAGATGTGAAAGGAAAACTATATAATGTTGAAATGAAAGATAATGAAGCTAAATTTATTGAAGTAGATAACATAGATATTAAATGGCTAGATAGTATAAATGAAGGTTCAGTTTCAGTCAATAATAATGGTGAAATACTTATATTTAATAAACTAGATTATGGTCAAGTTTTAACTATTATATATAATCCTAAAACTAAGAAAACTACTTATATAAATAAGGGTAATGATGAAAATACAAGAATATTAGAGTATTTCACAGAAGGGAATAAAGTTATACTTGAGAAAAAAACTAGTGATAATAATGATGAAATATATGTAGGTGAATTAAAAGATAATTATATAAAAGTATATACAAAGTTAGATGTAGAGAAAGAAGAAGAAGAGTACTCAGGATTTGGTACTGCTATAATGAATGATGATGGAAAGAAGATGCTAGTATCACAACGTATTTCTAAACCAGGAAATGAAATGAAGCCAGATAAAAGATATGTATATAAGATACTTACATTTAATTAAACAATAGAAGATGGCATAATAAACCACTATTAATTTAGTTGTTTATTATGCCATGAGTAGAGAGGTAAATATGGATAAGAGGATATTAATAGTAGAAGATGAAATTGCAATAAATGATATTTTATCAAGAGCTTTGAAAAAAGAAGGTTATATAATTAAATCGGCTTACAATGGGGAAGAGGCATTTGATTATGTGGAAAGTTTTAAACCTCACTTAACTCTTTTAGATATTATGCTTCCAGACATTACAGGCTTTGATGTTGCAAGCAAAATAAGTGAAAAAACTTATGTAATTATGGTAACTGCAAAGGATGATATAAGTGATAAACTTAAGGGGGCAGATCTTGGCGCTGATGATTATATAACTAAGCCTTTTGATATACGAGAAGTTAAAATGCGTGTAAAAATGGTTTTAAGAAGAAAAAATAAAATTAGTGAAGAAGATAAAACTTTAATGATAGATGAAGAGACTAGAACTGTAATTAATAATTCAATAAATATTAATCTAAAAAGAAAGGAATTTGATCTGCTTTATTTTTTATATTCCAATAAAAATAGGGTGTTTACAAGGGATGAACTTTTAAATAAAGTTTGGGGAATGGATTTCTTTGGTGATGATAGAACTGTAGATGTTCATATTAGAAGGATAAGAGAAAAACTTGGTGAAAATAGAGAAGACTCTATAATCAAAACAATTTTTGGTGTAGGGTATGTAATGAGGTAGATTATGAAAAAAACTATAAAAGGGAAACTTGTATTATCAATAGCTTTAGTAATTTCAATATCTATGATAATTGGATTATCAGCAATATATTATATTATTGATAATAAAGAAGAGAAGTATATAAAACAGGATATAAAATCAATAGGAGATTTTGCTACTAATTATATTTA
This sequence comes from Clostridium gasigenes, assembly GCF_900104115.1. Taxonomy (GTDB): domain Bacteria; phylum Bacillota; class Clostridia; order Clostridiales; family Clostridiaceae; genus Clostridium; species Clostridium gasigenes. Next base: position 18,473 of record NZ_FNJM01000021.1, on the reverse strand, counting down.
TTCATCAAAAGTAGTTGGCGATAATAAAAATATTTATAGAACAGTTAATTATATAAGTGAAATATTTAATATATATGCATTTATAAATACAAATGATGATGTAGCCTTTAATGGGGAATCATATGTTAGCAAAGATATTGAAGATTTCAAGGTGAATCAGGATAAAACTATTTCAAAATTAAAGTTATATGGTAGCAGTGAACTTTGGACAGGTACCTTATATCAGCCTATTTATATAGATGGAGAATTTTATGGAGAATTAATTCTTCAAAAAGATTATTCGGAAATACATAAATTAAACAAAGGTATATTAATAGGAATAGGTACAATACTTGGAGTAATGATAGTAGTTTTAATTGGAATCGTATATTTAATAATAAGAAATACAACTAAGCCACTTGAAGAATTAAGCATAGCTATGAAACTTTTTGGAATAGGCGAAAAAGTACTAGCTTTAGAAGTTAAGTCTGAAGATGAAATAGGAGAGGTAACCTTAGAATTTAATAATATGAAAAATAGTATATCTAAATTACAAGATACATCTAAGGAGTTTTTTAGTAATGCAACTCATGAGCTAAAAACACCTTTAACAGTTATAAAAGGTTATACACAATTACTTAGTGAAGAAGAGTTTGAAAATAAGGATATAAATTTTATGTTAGATAATATAGAAAATGAAACTATTAAAATGAGTAATCTTATTCAAAAGCTTTTAAGTTTATCAAAAAACAATATAGTCTTAAACACCCAAAAGGAAACTATAAAAATAAATGATATAGTAGAGGGTTTAATAAATTTGTTTAAGGTTATTATTGAAGAGAAACAATATATAATAAACGTTGAGGCAGAGGATGTTTGTATAACAGCGGTAAAAGAAGATATAGTAAATTTAATTTCTAATTTATTGGATAATGCATTTAAATATTGCCAAGGACAAGATATAAATATAAAGCTTACTAAAAGACAATTAATAATATCTAATAAGTGTGGATATATAAAAGAAGAAATTAAAGATAGCTTGCTGGAGCCATTTATAAAAGGAAATACAGAGAAGCATAAAAATAGCACAGGGCTGGGATTATATTTATGCAAAAATATATGTGCAAATAATGAGTTCAAACTAACCTATAACATAGATGAAGATATAATATCATTTAGAGTAGATTTTTTATAATTTGCTATCAATAGGCGTAATTTAGGAAAATTAATTTTCATAGGTAAAATATTATGTTTAATAGTTGATATGCTTGGAGCTTATTATACAAAAGACGTTGATAGTAAGATGATTTTTGAAAATCTGAAATTAAGTAATAGTGAAAGTTATTTAGACCATTTAAATAAGAATCAGCCTCAATATTAGATAGTTTAATAAAAGTACCTAGAAGTAAGATTCTAGGTACTTTTGTTGCATAATGGTAAGAAATCTAATCAAATTTTAAATAATTTAAATGAATCTTATAAGATAATTAATTCATGCAATATAAATACAATATTAAATATACCTATGCTTTTTTATTTTTTGCAAAAGACAAAATTATAATTGTAATTATAATGAATATTGTTCCTAACAATTGTGGCATATCCAAAGGAACATGTAACCATAATACAGATAAAAAAGATGCAGATAAGGGTTCAACAGAAGATAGTACGCTTGCTTCTGTTGGTTGTATATATTTTAAGCTTTCCAAGTAACAACAAAAAGCAATGAGAGTTCCAAATAACACTACAAACATAACAGCAAATATTGAAGTAACAGACCATTGACCTGTAAAGTTCCAAGGCGGATGGATAAAACTAAAAGCTATTCCACCAATAAGCATCCCCCATCCAACTACAACTGTAGAATTATAGTTAGCAAGAAGATAACGAGGTTTCAATGTGTAAAAAGCTGCTGTAAAAGCCGAACCAATTCCCCAAAATAATGCTAACTTAGAAATAGATAGGGTATGAATACTGCCTTTGGTAATGATAAGAAATGTACCAAACATCGCCAATGCAATAGCTATGATTTCTTGTAAACTTGGGATTTTTTTGTTGCGAATAATTAAATAACAAGTAATTATAACCGGTGATAAATATTGAAGTATAGTGGCTGTTGCAGCATTTCCATATTTAATAGAAGCAAAATATGTATACTGTACACCTAACGTCCCTATAATACCAAAAATTATAAGACTCCAGCGACTATGTTTAGACTTCCATATTTTCCAGATATCTTGATCGCCTTTAATAAAAGCATATAATAATAAAATTAGACCTGATACTAATAGACGAATAGCAACAAGCCATTCTGTACTAAATCCTTTTTCCTGAAACAAGAATTGAGCAACAGTACCAGATATTCCCCATAACATGGCGCCTATGATTACAAGCATTATTCCTTTTATCCTTGGCTGAAATTTCACTATGTTTTTACCACCTTTCTTAGTAATTATTCTAAATAAATATTTCTACAATAATTGACTAGTATAATATTATAGATCATTGCAAATATATTGATTTATTCAAATAAACCTGTAATAATAATAATAATATTATTATTAATTTATAACAATTAATATATTATCCAAAATTAAAACTATATTAGCGAGATGATAAAAATGCAGGTAGCAAAAATAGAAGTAGATGACAATTTACAAGAGACAACAAAGCACGGTTCGTATGATTTACCAATAGCAATATATACGGATAATTTTAATCTGTTTGAAGATGGACATATCAGATTGCATTGGCATAACGAATTACAGTTTTCATATTCACTTTGTGAAAAGGTATGCTTTTTTATTGAAGGTCAAAAAATAATATTAGAGCCAGGCGAAGGAATTATGATTAATTCAAATGTTCTGCATCAAATTAAGCCATATAACAATAATAATTGCATGATGTTTTCCATTGTCTTTGACCCAATTTTAATAGGCGGTACTCAACAGTCACGTATTGAAAAAAAGTATATAAATCCAATCTTGAAAAGTAGTAATTTGAGATTTATATATTTAAAACCGGATATTCAATGGCAAAAAAATATCTTAAAGTATTTAAAAGAAATCTTTATATTGTCTAATCAAAAAGCCTATGGGTACGAACTGGAAATGAGGAATTGTCTGAGTAGCCTTTGGCTAAATTTATTGCGAGAAGTGAAAGAAGAAGTTAAGGACTCTGTATCTGTAGTTTCACATGATGAAGAACGTGTAAAATCAGCACTACAGTATATACACAAATATTATGCAGAGAATATTTTATTGGATAATATTGCGATGTCGGTAAATATTAGTAAAAGTGAATGCTGTCGAAGTTTTAAGAGGATTTTAAAAGTGACACCTTTTGAATACTTAATGGAATATAGAATTTCAAAAGCATCAAGAGAACTTTTGAAAAGCAAAGAGTCTATTTCTAATATCGCTTTTGATGTAGGCTTTAATGGAACAAGCTATTTTGGAAAAATATTTAAAAAATACATGAATTGTACACCTTCTGAATATAGAATTAAATATAAACAATATGATATAGTTTAATAAAGATTATTTATATAATCTATTATTAAAAGATATTACAGTAGGTATGGAGGGTATTTTATGAATTTAGAAGAACAAAAACAATTGATTTTAGTGGGTAAAATGTATAATGATTTAACACAAGAACTAATTCAAGCAAGAGAAAATACGATATTTCTTACAAACGAATATAATAATAGCTTTGGTAGACCTAACTATGAAAGAGAAGAAATATTAAAAGGGCTACTGAAAAGTATCGGGAAAGGAGTTCATTTTGAACCAACTTTTCGATGCGAATTTGGTTTTAATGTTACAATAGGAGATAACTTTTATGCCAATTTCGATTGCGTAATGTTAGATGGTGGAGGGATAGACATAGGAAATAATGTTTTGTTTGGGCCACGGGTTGGGATTTATACTTCTAATCATGCAACAGATGCAAAAGAACGAGTAGCGGGAGGCTGTTATGCAAAACCTGTAAAGATAGGCAATAACGTATGGATTGGAGCAGGCGTTCATATAAATCAAGGGGTTACTATTGGAGATAATACAATTATAGGGTCTGGTAGTGTTATTACAAAAAATATCCCTTCAAATGTAATTGCAGCTGGGGTACCATGTAGAGTAATTCGAGAAATTACAGAAGAGGATAGAACCGGATTTGAAGTGTAGAACAAATTTTAATGCAAAATTGATGGATTTGGAGCTATGGAATTATAATCTGAGTTTGTTAAAAAGTGATAAATGAGGCCAGTGAAAAAGTGACCTTTAGCATTTGAAAGTTAAAAAGCATAATTTCAATACTTATGAAGTATTGGGATTATGCTTTTTTAGTGTGTTAAAAAATTGTTCCTTGGAGGTGCTTATTTTGGAAACTATGTTTTCAGAATTTGCTACAAGCGATAGTTTAGAAAATGTTATTGGATAAAAATCAAAATTAGTAGATCTAGATGGTGAACTAGTTCAAATTGCAAAAAAAATAGGTATTTCATTTGCAGATTAGTTTCGTTAAAGGTATAAATAGATTAAATTTTTCTTGAATATATGTAATGGATTTCAAAAAGTAAAATGCCATATATTTAATAAAAAGATAGATTATTTAAGAAATATATAAAGAAAATAGCAAAAAGGTATTTAAAAAGAAAAGGTAATGGTATATAATTGCTAAAAGTGAATTAAATGGGAATATCGCTTTTAACATTTAATAGGGGGGCTAAAAAATGAAAAAGGTAAAGAAAAAGGTTATTGCAATAGCAGTTACAACTATGTTTGTTGTTAATTGCAGTAGCTTAGTAGTATCAGCTAAGGAAACTGGGGAAAAGGAAAATTTTCTTAGAACGGAATTATTACAAAATCTAAAATCAGAAATTAATGAAGGGGATAAATTTTCAAATATTAAGCAATTGAAAGAAGAAGATATTGAAAATTTATCTTTGAAAGAAAGTGGTAATCCTGAAGAACGAGTAAGGGTTATTGTAGAATTAAAGGAAAAACCAGCAACATTAAAATTAGAAGATGGTGAGCAGCCTACAAAAGAACAAATTCAAGAAGTTAAGGATGATCAAAAACCTATACAAGAGGATGTTGAAGAAAAAACTGGGGAAGAAGTAAGGCATACTTATGGAAATTTAATTAATGGATTTTCTATGGAAGTTAAAAGAAAAGAAATTGATGAAATAAAAACTGTTGATGGTGTGCAAAATGTTAAAGAAGTTAACAAGTACTATTTAGATATGTCAACAGCAAAGGAGTTAACTCAAAGTTTAGATGTTTGGAAAGATTATGGATATAAAGGAGAGGGGTTAGTAGTTTCGGTTATAGATTCTGGTGTAGACTATACACATAAGGATATGAGACTAACAGATCCATCAAAGGCAAAATTAAACAAGGATAATTTAAGAGATGGTAAAGGAAAATATTATAACGATAAAGTACCATATGGATATAACTTTGCAGATGAAAATGATGAAGTAATTGATAAAGGAAGTATGCATGGTATGCATGTAGCTGGAATAATTGCAGCAAATGCAACAGAAGCAGATGTGAAATCAGATACAGGTATTCAAGGGGTTGCACCAGAAGCTCAAGTGCTTGCAATGAAAGTATTTACTAACAATCCAGAAATTGAAACTGCATATTCAGATGATATTATTGCAGCTATTGAAGAATCAGTAGAACAAAAGGCAGATGTAATAAATATGTCATTAGGTGCACCAGCAGGCTTTAGAGATTCAGAAAATCCAGAACAAGCTGCAATAAAAAATGCTACAGATGATGGAGTTATTTGTGTAGTATCAGCAGGAAATTCAGCAGCATCAACAAGCCCAACAATATATGAAGACTTTAGTGATATAGCAACAGTAGGAACGCCAGGACTTGCATCAGATGCACTTCAAGTAGCAAGTTCTGAAAATACAACTATACCACTACATGCATTTAACATAAATTTGAATGGAGAAAATAATTTAGCAGGATATACTCTATGTAAAGTGAATCCTAGGGATACATTTACAGATGGAGAAGAATTAGAACTAGTAGAGTGTGGTAAAGGTACAGAAAATGATTTTAAAGGAAAAGATTTAAAGGAAAAGATTGTATTAGTTAGTAGAGGTGAAATATCTTTTGTAGATAAACAAATAAATGCACAAAAAGCAGGAGCTAAAGGCGTTATTATTTACAATAATGCTGTTGGTGGATATATTAGCATGCAATCAGATGAGAGTATAAAAATTCCTTCTCTTTTCATTTCACAAGAGGATGGCTTGAAATTAAGTGGGGGAATAGCAAAGGGTGTAAAAATATCTTTTGGAAATTATAAAGTTACCAAGGCTAATCCAGAAACTGAAATGATGTCAAATTTTACATCTTGGGGACCAGCTCCAAATCTTGAATTCGCACCTCATATTACAGGACCTGGAGGAAATATTTTTTCAACTTTAAATGATAATAGATATGGAAATATGAGTGGAACATCAATGGCGTCACCTCATGTTGCAGGAGCTACAGCTTTAATTATTCAAGGCTTAAAGGCAAAGGGAATTAATCTTAAAGGGAGAGAATTTGTTGAATTTGTTAAAAAATCAATAATAAATACTGCTAAAACAATAGAAGAAACAAATAAATTGGGTGAAAAAGTACCATTTTCTCCAAGAAGACAAGGCTCAGGTATTATTCAAACAAAGGAAGTAATAAATAATAGAGTAGTAGCCTTCGGAAAAGATGGACAAGCTACTGTATCTTTAAAAGAAATAGATGAAGTTACAGAATTTGAAATAAAGTTAAAAAATTATTCAGATAAGGAAGAAAGTTATAAAGTTGAATCTTTAGGTGAAGTATTAACTGCTTTTACACCATCTATGGCAAATGAAAAATCTTTAAATGCTATGCCATTTGATACTACTTTAAATGGTGCAAGTATTAATATTGATAAAGACAAAGTAACTGTACCAGCAAATGGGGAAACTACAATTAAAGTAACTCTAAATGTTAAAGAAGACTCTGTAAAAGATAATTTTGTTGAAGGATTTATAAAGTTTATTGCAGAAAATCAAGATACGCCAAGTTTAGTTGTTCCTTATATGGGCTTTTATGGTGAATGGGATAATCAAAAAATTATAGATGCGCCAGTTTGGGAAAAAGATGATATTCGTATACTTCCAAGTTATACAGTAGCTGAAGTTTTAGGTAAGCTTAATTATTTGGGATTTAACGGAAGAGATGCAAATGATGATATAGTAATAGATCCAAACAAAATAGCAATATCTCCAAATAGTGATGAACTTGGTGATAAAATTATACCAACTTTATACATGCTTAGAAATGCAAAAGAAATACAAGTTGATGTTTTAGATGAAAATAAAAATGTAATTGCAGAAAACATTAGCAAGGAACAAGATGTTACTAAAAAAATAGTTGAAAGTAAAACTGGTAAAGAAGCAAGTGCATATAAATCATTAGCTTGGGATGGAACTGCTTATAATAAAGCAACAGGGAAAAATGAAAAAGTTAAAGATGGACAATATTATTTAAATTATAAATCTAAGGTGGATGGCGACGGAGCTAAATACCAAGATTATATTGTTCCAGTAAAAGTTGATACAGAAGGTATAGAAACAAAATTAATTTCAGCAGATAAATCAGATGCACCAGATTATAAATTACAAGTTAGTTTTAATGGTGAGTATGAAAAAGGATTAGTAAATAATGTAGGATTATCTGTAAATGGGGAAAAGGTAGAAGGATTTACTGTAAAAGGAGATACTTTAACAGCAGATTTAAAATTAAATAATGATTCAGCAAATGAAATTAAAGTAGCAACTTTAGATAATGCATATAATTTAAAAGATACTAATTTTAAAGTTTCAGTAGGGAAGGTTGAAACTCAGGTTAAATTTACAGACTTTGAAGAGGGTGCAACAGTAACTGATAATAAACTTGTAGTTAATGGAACATACTCAGGAGATGTAGATACAATATTAGTCCGTGGTGAAGCTCCAGATAAAATGGAAAATGGAAAGTTTAGTAAAACAATTGCTTTAACTGATGGATTAAATACAATAAATCTTTTTGCAAAAGATAAAGAGGGAAAAGTAATAAGAAATGATGCTTATAGAATATTCTGTGATACACAAGCTCCAGTGTTGAATATTACTGAACCAGTAAGTAATCATGAAGGATTAGTAGTAACAGCTAAAGACGTTGTTACACTTAAAGGAACAGTTAGTGATAATCTTATGGGATATAACTTATTTGTAAATGGAGAAAATAAGTTGAATATTTCTTCAGATGGAAAATATGCCGAACAATATACTAAGAGAGAATTTAGCTATGATATACCAGTTGCTGATGGAGATATAATAACATTAAAAGCAGTGGATTCAGTAGGTCATGAAACTCTTAAACAATTAAAGGTTAAAGTTGATAAAACAATACCAGAAATAAATGTTTATGGAGTAGAAAATGGTGCAATTTACAATAAAAATATAAAACCAAATATTACAGTGAAAACAGAATTAGCAAAATTAGAAATGACATTAAATGGCGCTAAATATAATGGCGAAGAAATAGTGGAAGAAGGAAATTATGAATTAGTAGCAAAAGCAGTAAATGCTAATGGTCTAACTAGAGATATTAAATTAAATTTCACTATTGATAAAACAGCACCAACAATAAATATAGGAAACATTGAAGATGGTAAAAAATACAACAAAGAAGTAACACCTAAATTTGAAATAGAAGAAGGGGCAACAACTTCTATGAAATTAAATGGAAAAGACTACAATGGAGAAATGATTGTAGAAGAAGGTAATTACGAATTAGTTGTTAAAACAGCAGATAAGGCAGGAAATATCACAGAAAAAACCATGAAATTTGATATAGATAAAACAGCTCCAGCTGTTTCTTTAGATGATGCAATTGATGGAATGACTTATAATAAAGAGGTTAAACCAGTTGTAAATAGTGATAAAGATGCTAATGTATCTGTAACAGTTAATGACAAGCCATATGATGGACAAGCGATAAAAGAAAATGGAGAATATGTAGTAAAAGTAGTAGCTAAGGATGAAGCAGGAAATGTTACAGAAGTAACAAGGAAATTCACAATAAAGCTACCAGAAGCAGATACTAAAAACCCAACAAAAACACCGGCTTCAACATCAAAGCAAGTAGAAAATTTAGGTGGGGAAGTTTCAGATGATAAAAAGAATGCAGAAACAGAAAAAGTATTAAATGCAAATAATACAAGCAATAGTAAAGAGGCAGCAAGTAAAGGTAATATACCTAAAACAGGTGGAGTAAATAGCAATGCACTAATAGCTATAGGGGTAGTAGTGCTAGCAGCAGGAATTGTATTGATTGTAAAAAGAAAATCAAAAAGCATAAAATAAAATATAAAAATTATCTTATTTTATATGTGGTGTTAAGTAGAATTCTTTGACACCGCCATGGAATCCACAACAATTAAATTTGTTGTGGATTTTTTTGTTAGAGATAGTTTATTTGTGTTTTTAGATTAAAGAAGTTGAAGGAGTTGTGTAAAATGAATAACGGAAATAGAGGTTCTATATACTGAAATGAAATCATATTAGTTATAAAATTTATTGGAATTTAGACCGAAAATAATTGTAAAAATATCAGAGGAAATAATTGACAAAAGAAATAGAGTGTTTTATAATAATGGTTATTAAAAGAAATAAAATATCTTATAAACGTTATTGTTGATTTGGGAATGATATAAGCAGCTTGAGGGTTTGACGTGAATTATTAGGATTAGTATATTTCTAAAATTTTAAAGTGTATATTTTCTATGGATTTTTAATAATAGAATTTATAAAAATTTAAATACAACCCGAAATAAAAGGAGGTAAGTTTATGTATAAGACAAGTGAACAACACGAAGTTTTTCGTAGGAAAATCAGAGAGTTTGCAGAATCAGAGGTAAAACCCATAGCATTTATGTTAGATAAGGAAAGTAAATTTCCAAAAGAGGCCATAGAAAAATTAGGAGAAATGGGTGTTTTAGGGACTCCTTATCCTAAAAAGTATGGTGGAATTGGTTTAGATGTACTTAGTTATGCAATTGCTGTTGAAGAACTTTCTAGAGTAGATGGTGGTACAGGTGTAATTTTATCTGCCCATGTTTCTCTAGGGACTTATCCAATAGCTGCATATGGAACAGAAGAACAAAAACAAAAATATATGATTCCAATGGCAAAGGGTGAAAAGCTTGGTGCTTTTGGGTTAACAGAGCAAAATGCTGGTAGTGATGCTGGTGGTACTGAAACTACTGCAGTACTAGATGGTGATTACTATATTTTAAATGGTGCAAAGATATTTATAACTAATGCAGATGAAGCTGATGTATATGTTGTATTTGCTGTAACTACACCAGATATAGGCGTTCGTGGAATAAGTGCTTTCATTATTGAAAAAGGATGGGAAGGATTTACTTTTGGTGAACATTATGAGAAGTTAGGAATTAGATCTTCTGCAACTGCAGAATTAATATTTAATGATGTTAAGGTTCCTAAAGAGAATTTATTAGGAAAAGAAGGACAAGGATTTAAAATAGCTATGGCAACTTTAGATGGAGGTCGTATTGGTATTGCATCTCAAGCATTAGGTATTGCACAAGGTGCTTATGAAAGTGCTTTAGAATATTCAAAAGAAAGAATACAATTCGGACAACCTATATGTCAGCAACAAAGTATTTCATTTAAGCTAGCTGATATGGCAACAAAGTTAGCTGCGGCAAGACTATTAATTTATAGTGCAGCTGAGCTTAAAGAAAATCATGAGCCTTATGCGAAAGAAGCGGCTATGGCAAAAATGTATGCTTCTGATATATGTTTAGAAGTTGTAAATGATGCTCTTCAAATCTTTGGAGGATCTGGTTATCTTAAAGGTATGGATGTAGAACGAGCTTATCGTGATGCTAAAATTTGTACTATTTATGAAGGAACAAATGAAATCCAAAGAGTAGTAATTGCTTCACATATAATAGGTAGAATGCCAAAAAGCAATATTCCAGTTGCTAAGAAAAAAGGTGCAGAAACAGGTGTTAGAAAAAAGATGATTCTGAAAGAAGGTACAGCAGAGGAAAGAGTTACAAAGTTAGTAGAAGCATTAAAAGCAGATAATTATGATTTCACTGTTGGAATTGATATAAATACTCCAATATCTAAGGCTGAACGTGTAGTTAGTGTTGGTAAGGGTATTGGAGCACAGGAAAATATGGAACTTGCTAAAGCTTTGGCTATTCAAGCAGGGGCGGCTCTTGGGTCATCTCGTCCTGTAGCTGAAACTTTAAGATATTTACCACTTAATCGTTATGTGGGAATGTCAGGTCAGAAATTTAATGGGAATCTTTACATTGCTTGTGGTATATCTGGTGCTGGTCAACATTTAAAGGGCATAAAAGATGCTACTACAATAGTTGCTATAAACACTAATGCTAATGCAGCTATATTTAAAAATGCTGATTATGGTATTGTGGGAGATATTTTAGAAATAATGCCACTATTAACAGCAGCTTTAGATAATGGAGAGCCTAAAACTGAAGCGCCTCCAATGAAAAAGATGAAGAAATCTCCTCCTCCAAAGGTTGTTCCTACTTGGAAGAGATATGTTTGTAATGGATGTGGCTATGAATATGACCCAGCTATAGGTGATGAGGACAGCGAAGTATTACCTGAAACTTTATTTGAAGCTATTCCAGAAGAATGGATATGTCCAGACTGTGGTGAAGAAAAAGATAAGTTTATAGAGGCTTAAAATTTATAACAAGAAATTAAAAATATTGTATAGTAAAAAAAGGGGGATTAAATTATGTTTTGTGTTAGAGAAGTAACGGAGGATCTGTATTGGGTAGGCGGTAATGACAAGCGGTTAGCTCTTTTTGAAAATATTCATCCAATTCCAAGAGGTGTTTCATATAACTCATATTTGTTATTAGATGAAAAAACAGTACTATTTGATACTGTAGATTGGTCAATTGGCAGACAGTTTTTAGAAAATATACAACATGTTTTAGCTGGTAGAACACTAGATTATTTAGTAATAAATCATATGGAGCCAGATCATGGAGCTTCTGTTGAGGAAATATTATTACGTTATCCAGATGTTAAAATTATAAGTACAGAAAAAGCATTTTTATTAATGAGACAATTTGGATTTAATATTGATGGCAAAATGGAAGAAGTTATAGAAGGGGATATAAAATCTTTTGGAAAGCATGTAGTAACATTTGTAGCTGCACCAATGGTACATTGGCCAGAAGCTATGGTTACATTTGATACTACAAATGGTGTTCTTTTTTCAGCTGATGCCTTCGGATCATTTGGTGCATTAGATGGAAAACTATTTAATGATGAAGTTGATTTTAAGGGTGAGTGGATTGATGATGCTAGAAGATACTATACAAATATAGTTGGCAAATATGGGCCTCACGTTCAAGCCTTGTTAAAGAAAGCTGGTGGAATTGACATTAAAATGATTTGTCCACTACATGGACCAGTTTGGCGTACAGACCTTGGATACTTTATAGATAAGTATGATAAATGGAGTAGGTATGAACCAGAAGAAAAAGCAGTAATGATTGTTTATGCTTCAATGTATGGAAATACAGAAAGTGCAGCTAGTGCTTTAGCTACTAAGTTTGTAGAAAAAGGTATGAAAAATGTAGTTATGTATGATGTTTCAAACACACATGTATCTAAGTTGATTTCTGAAACATTCAGAGTAAGTCATGTTGTTTTAGCATCAGTGACATACAATCTTGGTATTTATCCACTTATGCATAATTACCTAATGGATATGAAGGCACTTAACCTTCAAAAGAGAACTTTTGCAATTCTAGAAAATGGCTCATGGGCATGTAAATCTGGAAGCTTGATGCGTGAGTTCTTAGAAGATATGAGAGAAATGACAATTCTAGAAGATAAGGTTACACTTATGTCTTCAATGAATGAAGATAATGTTCCGGATATGGATAACCTTGTTGAAAGTGTTCTAGAATCAATGAAATAGTTATATATAGTCATAAAATCCACAACAGCATTTACCCAAAATGTTAAAATGTACCCTATGGAGTAGACCGTTTAAATAGTTTTATTCTAAATATCATCTTTTAATGATATAATATTTTATCATTAAAATGTATTAATTTTAAATTAATGATATATGACGGGGATGTTAGAATGGATAAAAAGGTAATGAGTACAGAACGTGGGGATGTATATTATTGGATTTGTAAAAATAAAAGTAATAAATGTATTACATTTACTCATGGGTTGACGGCAGATCATACATTATTTGATATGCAAATTGAATTTTGGAGTAAAGAGTATACTGTAATTGTATGGGATATGCCATTACACGGAGATTCTAGGCCTTATGATAATTTCTCTTTTACTAATGCAGCAGAAGATATGAAAAAAATACTGGATAATGAGAAAATTACGCATTCTATTATGGCAGGACAATCAGCTGGCGGTTATATAGTGCAAGAATTTATTCGTAGATATCCTGATTTGGTAGATGCATTTATTTCAATTGATTCCACTCCAATTGGCGTAGAATATTATAAGAAGTTGGAATTGTTCATTATTAGTAATTTGGGAAAGTTAGTGAAGTTATATCCGCATAAGTATTATTGCAGACGCTCAGCAAGAGCTTCAACAAGAACAAAAGAAGCAGTAGCAATTTCGTGTCAGACAAGCTGACGACTCAAAAATTCCCCGGTGGGAATCAGAATTTTCCAGGGACAAGTGATGTTTAAATAAAATAATTTGAGCGATGAAACTGTAATAGAGCTAAAAACTTTATTGCAGTTTTTTTATTTAGGCTAAAGTTGTTATTGAAGAGTTTTTAGAAGATGTATAAGCACCAATATCAATTTAGTGTAGACGAGAATGACTACTCAAAATATATAAGGGGAAGATAGAGATTGCCAATAGAGAATAGTTGCGAATGGAAGTAATCAATTATTTGGTATATAGATAAAGTGGCTATTGCAAAATAAAATGCAATAGCCACTTTAAAAAATGAACAATTATCTTTAGGGTATCATTTTAATATCTTTAAATTATCACTTTATTATATTTTAGGAAATATACCAACAATTTTCTTTCCACAAAAGGATATAATAGAAGGGTTTTTAATTTTGTAAAAACTATTGACTATCACGTTACGGCATCCTGTATATTGATATATATATATGAGCTGATTATATGAATATTAAACTAATACGATCAGATACAATTTACAAAAAAATGATGAATGCACCAAAGGAAAAGCGAGATGATATTTATCGTTACGAAATAATGAAGCCTTTTGAATTTAAGTGGTCTTGTTATAACGTCCCTCTTAAATCTCCACAGAAGGGTGGTTATGATGTAGTTATGGCAAGCAATATGCTTGGGTATTTAGCACCATCAGAGGTAAATAAAAAAAAAGGAAAATATAGATTTAATTTCAAACGAAAATTTATGGAAAACTTGTGAAAAAACTATTCAGAATTCCTTGGAGTGTTTTACAAAAGCAGGGTATGAATTACCTGTAAAAGAGTATATGTTTTCTATTGTACTGGGTAACCCAAAAAGTCCATATATGTTAATGTGTGATGGTTACTCTGGTGAAGAAGGTATCCCAGGTTATATCTTTGCATCACTTGTTCCAAATGAATATACAGTTAGTAGGATTAAAGTAGCTTTAGCTCATGAATGCAATCATAATGTGCGGTTTTAGTTTGAAAAGTGGAAAAATGATATTACACTAGCAGAAATGATGATTCATGAAGGTATTGCTGAAAACTTTGCCACATCAATGTTTGGTGAGGATATGGTTGGACCTTGGGTAAGTAAAACAGATAAGGAAACACTTAATGATTATATTAAGCCAATTATTAAAGATGGATTAAATGTCACTGGAATGGATAATATCACAGCTTATCTTTATGGTGACGAAATGGCAGAGATGCAAGGTTATTTTCCAATAGGACTTCCATATTGTGCAGGGTATGCTTGTGGTTATTATATGATTAAGCATTATTTAAAAAAGACAGGAAAATCAATTGAAGAAGCTACAGTAACACCGGCAAGTGAGATTACGAAGGTAATAGAAGATTTTTGGAGTGAATAATCAGCTTTAGGAAAGCTAATAAGTAAAACATTTTATTGAAAAGTATAAAAAAACTAAATACTCAAGGTTGTTGATACAGTAATATTCTAAATGATGATTAAATATCAAATGAAGCGTGCTAATAAAGGCACGCTTCATTATGTTGTTTAATATATCTAAATTGGATATAATAATAGATATGTGGAGTTTATGACTTTATTGGAAAGAGATAGAGAAAAGATAATAAAGAGATAGAGGTGATTTTTTATGGGAATAGATAACTTAAGAGAGCTAAGTTTAACTAGTACATCTAAAGGTATGTTATATAAATGTATTGGTAACATTGATGAAAAAAAGGTATTTATAAAAACAGGGAGTAAGGTTAAAAATAAATTTTCTGTTTTAGAGCCTATAAGTGAAGTAATAGCAAGTGAAATAATTGAAAAATTTAATATAGGATGTGCTAAAAATACTTTAAGTGAAATGATATTACCTAATTTAGAAGAGAAAGTAACAGTAAGTGTTTCAGTTGATTTTCTAAATGAAGATGAATTTCTTATGAGCATTAGAAGTTTACTTGGTAGTGCAAGTAGAGATAATTTATATGAGAAAGTTATTTCAATGATTCCAAATTGTAAATTAGATTTAGATAAAATGATTATTATGGATTTTTTAATAAACAACATAGATAGACATTTAAGAAATTTTAGTGTTGTAAGTAAAGGTGGAGAAATATTAAAATTTTCGCCTTTATATGATCTGGGTTAGCTTTATATTCTGACATTCAAGACTTTGAACTTTTACAAGATGATAAAGAAACTTGGGAAATGATTGATGAATGTAAGCCATTTGCACAATCTCACTATAAACAATTAGAACTAATAGGTGATGTTAGGTTGCAAAGAGTTCCGCTTTCAGAATTATTTGAGGTTGTTGATAAATATAAAGATTATTTATCAGATTATAGAGTAGAATGTATTAAGTATTTATTACAAAAAAGATATAAATACCTAGTAGAAAAGGGGATTATATGATAGATAAACACACACTTATGTGCAAAGATATTCCAGTTGGAATTCTTAAATATGATACAAACACTAAGGTTTTTAGCTTTAGCAAATTTGATAATATTGTAGATCGAGGATATTTACCTGTTGGTATGTATAGTTATGAAAATTGGAATCTTACATATAAGCCTACTCATGATGATATTGTATTTTGGCTTGAAGATAGGGTTGTTCCAAAGGAAAGAGCAAATATAGAGGAGATACTAAATGCTATGGGTATAATAGATTATGATTTTTGGGAGATTTGTAGAAGGACAAGAGCTATGTGTCTTGAAGATTATTTTTGGCTTAGTAAAGGTGAAAAATTTGAAGATGTTCATATAAGATATTTAGCAGAACAAAATAGAATTAATAATACTCCAATTCCTTTTGAAGCCGTGGAATATCCTAGTGAATATAAAGTTATTGACGGAAGACATATAGTTAAAAATATAACTCATGGTGAAATTTAGAGGTGCTAGGATCTAGGCGGTCCAGCTTTTGAACAGGTACAAGCAATCTAAAATACTATAATTATTTTATGGTGTTTTTTTGCTTATAAAGACATATTAAAGGAAGGAATCACTTGTTCCAAATGAATATACAATTAGTAGGATTAAAGTAGCTTTAGCTCATGAATGTAATCATAATGTGCGTTTTCAGTTTGAAAAGTGGGAAAATTTAAATTAAGTAAACATAATTTTTGTAACAGTGATGTAACAGTTTAATGATATACTGTAATTATATATTCATGTACAAATGATAATGAGTTTAATATTAGACTAAATATAGAGGTTGGTGTTAGCGGTGAAAAATAAAGGGAATAAAATTAATAAGAAAAGAAAAATTAGTAAAAAAAGAAGAAAAGAAATTAGAAGAGCAAGGTTGATATTAGCTACAATATGCTTAATACTAATAATTATAGTTGTAAAACTTAAGAATATAACATTTTCAGATGACGATTCACCTAAAGTATTAGTATCTGAAAATAGTAAACAAAAAGATAAAGAGAATAACATATCTAAGATGGATATGATCGTGCAAAACAGTGGAGAGTATCCAGAGTCTTTAATTGAATTAGCAAGAAAATATGAAGAGACAATTGATTTTGTATTAAACTATCCAAAGAACAAAGATAAAGATTATAAAATAAATCCAAATGATTTTAAAAAAGAAAAAAATGGAATTCAACTATTTATTCAATGGGACGAGCATTGGGGATATAAAAAATATGGCGATGATTTTATGGCTTTGACGGGGTGTGCGCCTACAGCATTAGCAATGGTGATTTATTCACTTAATAATGATAAATCAGTTACACCTAATGTTATTGCAAAATATGCAGAGGAAAACAATTTTTATGTAGATGGAATTGGGTCTAGTTGGGAACTAGTAAATGCAGCGACGAAGAAGTATGGATTAAAGAGCACGGCTATACCTCTAAATGAGAATACTATTATATCATCACTTGAAAATGGAAACCCTATAATAACATCAGTAGGGCCTGGAACATTTACAGGAAGTGGACATTTTTTAGTATTAACTGGTATTACAGATGAAGGAAAGATAAAAATAAATGATCCTAATAGCAAAATTAATTCTTCAAAAGAATGGGATATAGATGTCTTTATAAAAGAATCTCTAATGTTATGGGAAATAAGTAAATAAAACATTATTCTCGACCAAATGCTATAAGTGTAATGAAAAAGAAATAGACTGGCTTGAATGCGAAACCATGTAAAAAGATATTATAAAAATTTAGTATATGGTATATAGCAATGAATTAGAAAATGAGCGTATAATGATAAAGTTAAGAAATAAGATAGATATGGAACTATTTAATTGTCTGCAAAGGGAGAATATATACAAACAAAGGTGTTGCAATAATTGATATGATACCTCCAAAGTAGACATGGTAAATAACCAAAATCTACTTTGGAGGTATTTTTTATGGGACGAAAATATAAGTATACTCCCGAAGATAAAATTCAAGCAGTTGAGGATTATCTATCGGGTATCAAGGGCATCTATCAAATATGTACAGAATTAGGGATTCGTTATAGTTGCAATAGAGGCGGTATCATACGTAACTGGGCTAAGAAATATCAAGAATTCGGAGAATCAGTGTTTTATCATAAACCACATAATAAATCTTATTCTTCAGCATTAAAACTTAAAGCAATTGAGGAATATTTTTATGGAAAGTTATCTCAAGAAGATATTTGCACTAAGTATGAAATTCGTAGCACTAGTATTCTACAAAGATGGATTAAGAAGTATAATAGCAATATGGAACTTAAGGATTATGATCCGAAAC
>NZ_FNJM01000002.1:470728-538674 GCF_900104115.1 Clostridium gasigenes | reverse complement strand
CCCATAGCATAAGCTAGTAAGACCCCTTGAAGAACACGAGGTTGATAGGTCAGAGGTGTAAGTATGGCAACATATTTAGCTGACTGATACTAATAGGTCGAGGGCTTGACCAATTTACAATAATTCATGTGCAATTTTCAGAGAACAAAACTCTGATAAAAAAATAATAAGAGACTAAATCTATGATTTAGAATCTAAACCATCTGGTGATGATGGCGTAGAGGAAACACTCCTTTCCATTCCGAACAGGAAAGTTAAGCTCTACAGCGCTAATGGTACTGCACGGGCAGCTGTGTGGGAGAGTAGGACGTCGCCAGGTCAGTATGGCTTCATAGCTCAGTTGGTAGAGCAGTGGATTGAAGATCCACGTGTCCTAGGTTCGATTCCTAGTGAAGCCACCAAAAAAAGACTAACTTATGTTAGTCTTTTTTTGATTTACATAATATTATATAAATCAAAAAAGAAGAGAAATACATAGGGTATAAAGTAGATTTTTTAATATAATTTATAAATATAAAAATCCAGTAGTAATATTATAATAATTTTCTACTGGATTTTTAGTTGTTTTAGAACATATAAGTTTCTAATAAGATGACTTTATAAGTGTTACTTAATTGAAAAATTCCTCAATTATTGAATCAACATGTCCTTTAACCTTAACTTTTCTATATTCTTTTATTAGAATCCCATTTTCATCAATTAAGAAAGTACTTCTTTCAATTCCTAGCACTTTTTTACCATACATATTTTTTTCTTTTATTACATCAAATAGATTGCACACAGTTTTTTCTTCATCACTTAGTAATATAAATGGTAGATCAAATTTAGTAATAAATTTAACATGAGATGCTAAAGTATCCTTGCTAATACCTAGTATTATAGTATTAGAATCAATTATTTGTTTGTTATTATCTCTAAATTCACAGGCCTCAGTTGTGCAACCAGGAGTGTTATCTCTTGGGTAGAAGTAAAGTATTACTTTCTTACCTTTATAATCACTAAGGCTATGTAAATTATTATCAGAACCAATTAAAGAAAAATTAGGAACTGAGTTTCCGACTTCTATCATATGAATACCTCCTAACAAATTTTATTTAATTATACATCTATAAATAATTATTATCAATAGATATAATATATTAAGTGTGTTTAAAAGGAAATACTTAAATAGGTTGTAATAATCTCTAAAAAATAACTAGTAAATATGGATTAATAAATTATTTTAGCAAATTTAAGTATATTTATATTATACATTTAATTGAATTCTGATATAATAAGTGTTAGGAAATACTAACAAACAAAAAGGAGATTAGTTATGGAAAATAAAGTTTTAGCAAGTATATCAGGCGTTGAGGTAAAGGAATCAGATTTACAACAAATAATAATGAGATATCCAGAAGATAAGAGAGCTTATTTTGGAACAGAAGAAGCTAAAAAGCAATTATTAGAACAATTTATATCATTTGAATTAATGAGTAGATTAGGTGCAGAAATGAAATTAAATGAAACTGAAGAATACAAGAATAATTTAATTGCATTAGAAAAGGATCTTTTAACTCAAATAACAATAAATAAGGTTCTTGCAGAAGTAACTGTTACTGATGAAGAATCATTAGAGTACTATAATAATAATAAGGAATCTTTTGCAGAAAAAGCTACAGTATCAGCTAAGCACATATTAGTTCAGGATGAAGAAGAATGTGCTAAGATAAGAGAAGAAATACAAAGTAAAGAATGTACTTTTGAAGAAGCTGCCATGAAATATTCAAGCTGTCCATCAAAAGAACAAGGTGGAAGCCTAGGTGATTTTAGCAGAGGAATGATGGTTCCTGAATTTGAAGATGTTGCGTTTACTTTAGATCTAGAAACAGTAAGTGAGCCAGTTAAAACACAATTCGGATATCATTTAATAAAAGTTGAAGCAAAGACAGAAGGAAATGCTTCAGAATTTGAAACTGTTAAAGAACAAATAGTAAATAACTTAATTCAAGAAAGACAACAAAGAAAATACTTAGACGTAGTTAAAGAATTAGAAGTTAAACACGGCGTAAAAAGATTTTAATAAAAAACTCTCAACTTAATAGTTGAGAGTTTTTTTTCAAGTGTCTTAAATTAAAATAGTAAATAAAGTTTTAATATGTACTTTAGCTATATTAAAGAAATAATAAATCAAGATACTTTAACAGGTACAAATTCAATTATTTCATTATAGCTGAGAATATATTTATCAGCTAGATTAATCAATTCATCTCTATTATGCTCAGCAGCTTTATCAAATATAGCAATAGTCTTCATATTTGCAGCCTTAGCGCCTAGGATAGCTGGTATAATATCTTCAAAAACAACACACTGAGAAGGATTAACACCTAATCTTTCAGCAGCTAATAAATATACATCGGGGTTATCTTTACCATTAGAAACTTCATCAGTAGTAGTAATACAGTCAAAATAGGAATAAATATTATTATTTTTAAGAACGGCTTCTAATAGTGTAACTGAGTTACTAGTAGCTAGTCCAATTTTTATCCCAGAAGATTTTAGTTTTTTTAAGAAGTCTAACGCACCTTCTTTTAGATGTATATTTTGTGAATAATGAATATAAGCCATAGTAGTCCAATCATTCATAATAGTTTCTAAAGAATCTTCTAAGCTAAAGGTTTCTTTGAAATACAGTGCAGTTTCATTAAAGCTTAGATGATTTATTTTATCGTTAAGGTTTAATGGTACAGAATGTCCTCTTTCTTTCAAATATTCTTTATCAATTTCTTCCCAAACCCACATAGAGTCAACTAAAGTTCCATCTAAATCAAAAATTGCTGCTTTCATATTATGCATATAAACTTCCTCCCTTCGTTATATATTAAAAAAACAAGTGAATAGGCTAGTGTACTTTTAGACCATTATTATTTCAAATATGTAAATTCATATAAATATCTATTTAGTATTATCAGTATAGTATAAATAATTTTAGAAGAATATAAAAAAATATACTCACAATTTTTAGAAATTCAAGTATATTAATATTATTATAACAAATATAAAAGATTAATCAACAAAACTGAGTAAATGAATACAATGTAAATATATTTATTATTCTTTGTATCTCTGTATAGACTGAAATAGCTACACAAGCTTAATGGAGGCGTATTAAAGTAATAGTGGTTATATGAATTATAAAAAACAGCATAGAGGCTATGGAGGTGTATAGATATTATATAGAGTTGATAGATATTAATGATATAGTAATAAGTTTAACAATAATTATAATTACTATAATATTTAAGAAAAACAGAGATAGTAAACGTTATCTAAAATTCTAAGTAAGCTTCAAGAAATAATTAGTTAGATTTTACTCTATTTTAAGCTATGTTTAATAATCACACACTTTATATAGACTCAATATACGAATTTTATGGTTCTTCGAATAGCACAAATATTTTTAGAATCTCTGGCTTGTTATTTTCTTTCTGCGCATAAGAATAAAATAATTGTTGAATTTTAGTCATTTTTAAGATGTGTTTCAGAACTAAATTTACTAAAGTATAAAAATATTTATATTTTAGTAAATTTAGTACTTAATATTTATATTTTTGTAAATACTAATAATAAAATATACAAATTATATAAGGAGAGGATTAACATGCCATTAATTATAGTATGCATATATATTGCAATTATTCCTATAGTATTAGCCTTTTGCAAGGGGGCAGGGATGGATGAAAGATTCAGGGAGGGTAAGGAGTACTTAGAAAATAGCTATGATAAAAATAATTAGGGCGCTTTAAAAATAACTAATGAGATTCTAGTTTGTTTTTTTCATATCCTTTAAAATAGAAGATGTAGGAATTTACTACGACAAAAAAGGTAGGTTTTATAACCTACCTTTTTTTATGGTCGGGGTGACAGGGATTGAACCTGCGGCCTCATGGTCCCAAACCACGCACGCTCCCATCTGCGCCACACCCCGAAGTATGTTACCATTATATATAATTATATGTACATATGTCAATAGTTTTATATAATAAAGTATTGAAAAGAGGAATTTATTATATTAATATAGTAAATAAAATAAGTGTAGCCTAGGCTACGCGACATATTAAAAGGAGATTATAAAAATGAATGTAACAACAATTATTATAGGCATTGCAAGTATGGGATTTATAATAATGGGATTTATCATGTTAAAGAGTAAAAAATTAAAAGAAATATTAATTATTAGTAGTATGTATAAGGATACCGAAAAATATATTTGCTTTAATGGTAAGTTTAATATATCGGTAGGAATTATAGGATTAGTATTAATGATATTGGATTATTTATTAGATCAAAAGTCAAATTATATAGTAATAATATTTATATTGTTTATGTTAATGGCAACTGTAGCACAAAGGGTAGCAGGGAAAAAATATAAGGTTTGATTATAAATGATAATAATATAATAATTTAAACATATAAATAAATTATAGATGAAAAAATCTTGCAAATAAAAACGAGTAAATCTTAGTTTGGATATGTATAGAATACATTTACATCAGCTTAACAGCTCATTTTTTAAAATTTACCATTGTCCAAGCACTTAATAAGTGATATAATGGTAACATAATATATTTGAGAGGGGGAGGTCTAAGGACCGTATAGCTTATGAAAAAAAGAATCTTATCAGCTGTTTTAGCAGTGGCATTAGTTTTAACTTCTGGGGTGACTGTATTTGCAACACCAAGCCAAGAAGTAATTGAGAGCCAAAATAAATACGAAGACATAAATAAGAAGATAGAGAATATAAAAAGTAAGATATATAGCTTAAATGCAGAAATAGATCCATTAGTGGCAAAAGTAGAAGAAAATAAAATAAAGATGCAAGATATAAAAGATGAGGTGGAAAACACTAAAAAAGATATTGAAACCTCAAAGATAGAAATCGCAGAAAAAGAAGAAGTTTTAGGGAATAGATTAAGAGAGTTATATAAATCAGGTGGACAAAGTAGTTACTTGATGATTCTATTTACTGCAGATAGTTTCAGCGATCTTATAAATAAGGTTGATTCTACTAGTAAACTAGTTAATATTGATAAAAAAGTTGTAAGTGAATTACTAGAGAAAAAAGAAAAATTAGATCAAAAAACAGCTTTATTAGAACAGAACGCAAAAGAAATAGCAACACTTAATGAAGAAACTAAAAAGAATTTAGACGAATTTGAGGTTAAGAGAAAAGAACAAGAAGTTCTTAGTGCAGAAGCAAAAATAGAACAGGATAAATTTGATTTAGAATATTTATCAGTTGTAGAAAGAAGCTTAGTTCAAGCTCAATTTGATATGATAAATAACTCACAAGATTCAAGTGATACTCTTCAAGCAGCTATAAATCAATTAAGAAGTATTAAAGAGAATCAACTTAAGAGTCCTACTGTAACAGCAGAAGTGGATATCTATATTGAAAAGGGTAAGGAAAGAATTTATCAATTAGAAGAAGAAGCTAAAGCTAAAGCAGAAGCTGAAGCTGAAGAACAAGCACAGGCATATGTTGATACTAATATGCCTAGTAGAGGCGATGGGGGAGCTAGTTCAGGAAATGGATCAGCTGGTTCAGGAAGTGGATCATCTAGTTCAGGAAACGCAATTGTTAATTATGCATATCAATACTTAGGTAGAGACTATGTTTTTGGAGCAACAGGGGCTGATACATTTGATTGTTCAGGACTTACAAGCTTTGTATATAGAAATGCAGCCGGAATAGAAATAGGTAGAACTACATGGGACCAAGCTGGCAGAGGTAGTGCAGTTTCACAAGCTGACTTACAACCAGGAGACTTAGTATTCACATATGGATTAGATCATGTTGGAATATATGTTGGTAATGGTAATTATATAAATGCTCCACAACCAGGAGAGAAGGTTAAGATATCTCCAGTTACATCATTTAATTCAGCAAGAAGAATATTATAATAGTAATTAAAAGACTAAGCGTATCTGCTTAGTCTTTTTTTTGTTATGTTATTTAAAGTTAATTGTCAATTATATAGGAGTGGGTTATAATTAGGAAAAAAGAAGATAAAAAGGATGATATCATGGAAGAAAAAGTGAGTTTATTAGAAAATGAAGCTATAGATGATCTTCAATTAAAGGGTCTTCATTTAATTCAAAAGAATGCTGGATTTAGATTTGGAGTAGATGCAGTTCTTTTAGCTGATTTTGCAAATGTTAAAAGAAAACATAAAGTTATAGATATATGTACTGGAACAGGGATAGTACCATTTTTACTTTGGGGAAAATATGAGCCAGAAAGTGTTATTGGTTTAGAAATTCAAGATGATATGGTAGAAATGGCAGAAAGAAGTGTTAAACTTAATAAATTACAAGATAAAATATCTTTTGTACATGGTGATTTGAAGGATAAGAAGTTACTTAGTGAATTAGGTAGATATGATGTGTTAACTGTAAACCCACCATACAAGTTAAATAATGCAGGTATAGTAAACCCTGATGATAAGCTTGCAATAGCAAGGCATGAGGTTTTATGCAACCTAGAGGATGTTATAGCATCTGCTAAAAAGCTACTTAAAGATAATGGACGTATGTATATGGTACATAGACCAGAAAGACTTATAGATATATTTGAGTTAATGAGAAAATATAATATAGAACCTAAGAGAGTAAAACTTATTCATCCAAACTCTAAGAAACCACCTAATATTGTACTAGTAGAAGGGCAAAGAGATGGTGGATCATTTTTAAAGTGGGAACCTTCACTATATGTATATAATGAAGATGGAACGTATTCAGATGAAATAAATAAAATTTACGGAAGAGAGGAATAATTATGGCTTATGGAAAACTATATTTAGTTCCAACACCAATAGGTAATTTAAAGGATATAACATTAAGAGCATTAGAAGTCCTACAAAATGCAGATATTATAGCAGCAGAGGATACAAGACAAACTCTGAAGTTACTTAATCATTTTAATATAAAAAAGAAATTATACAGCTATCATCAACATAATGAACAAGGACAAAGTGAAAATATAATAACTAAACTTGCAGAAGGTTTAAATATAGCTTTAGTTAGCGATGCAGGAACTCCAGGTATTTCTGATCCTGGAAGTGTTATTGTGGCTAAGTGTATAGAAAAGGGGATAGCTTTTGAAGTTCTGCCGGGGGCAACGGCTATAACAACAGCAGTAGTATATTCAGGATTAGATACTACTAAATTTTTATTTAGAGGGTTTTTACCAAGGGAAAATAAAGATAGAAAAATTATTATAGAGGAAATAATAAATGCTAAAGAAACATTAGTGTTTTATGAGGCACCGCATAGGTTGCTAGATACGCTAACTTACTTAAAAGATACCTTAGGAAATAGAAAAATTGCAGCTTGTAGAGAACTAACTAAACTTCATGAAGAAATAGTAAGAGGATCTATAGAAGATTGCATTAATCATTTTGTTGAGAAGAGACCTAGGGGTGAGTTTGTTTTAGTTGTAGAGGGTAAATCAGAAGAAGAAATTAAAGCAGAAAAAGAAGCGTTATGGAGCGACTTAACTATACAGGATCATATTTTAAAAACTATTGAATCTGGAATAGATAAAAAACAAGCAATTAAAATAGTTGCTAAAGAAAGAAATTTACCAAAGAATGAAGTATATAAATATTCAACTGAATTATAGTATACTGACTTGCTATTTATTTGAAGGTCCCTTATATATATATAGACCTAATTAAATAACCCCGTAGATTATGTAAATCTACGGGGTTAGAATAGTTTGAGAAAAAAATCTTAAACTATTCTTTAAACTGTAAAAATGACAAAATTAACTTTTTAATTCAGCCATACAGTTTTTACAGATATTCTTACCTTTATAATTAGTAACATCTCTAGCATCTCCACAGAAGATACATGCAGGTTGGTATTTCTTTAATATGATTTGTTCACCATCTACATAAATTTCTAATGCATCTTTTTCAGCGATATCTAAAGTTCTTCTTAATTCTATAGGAATAACTATTCTTCCTAATTCATCTACTCTTCTTACTACACCAGTTGATTTCATTTTAAATTCCTCCTTGAAACAAGTTTCGACATCTTGCAACTCAATAATACTAAATATGTAATTAAAAGTCAATATAAAAGTGAAATAATTTTTTCAAATTATAAAATACTTATATAAAAAAACTCCGTAAATAAAATATACTACCATAAATTAGAAAAGTCAAGAGTAATTTGATAAATTGCCATTTAAATAGTAGTTATAAACAAATGGCTTGTACACTTGTTTATAAGAGTAGTAATTAAATAATAGACTTAAGCAAACTTAAAAATACAAAATAAAATATACAAAATATGTAAAAATAATTCTGGATTTATAATTTTTTAATATGTCGAAATACATAATTTCTTAAATAGTTAAGTTTACATATATTGAAAAAAGTATTTGGAATATTTAATTTAAGCTATAAAAACATAAATATAGTATATAAAAAATGGAATTAGTAAAAAAAATTATAAAATAGGCAGAAGTAACTTGTAATAAGTTTATGGGTACTATATAATTAAAATATAAGATTAATTAAAAGGTAAAGGTGGATATAATATGGTTAAAAAAATTGATGCAGATTATATAAGGCAGACTACAGAAGAGATGTCTAAGAATAATATGGTTTCCTATGATGAGCTTCCTAAGTATGACCTTTTCCTATCTCAAGTTATAGATTTTTTAAATGATAAATTTCCAGAGGATAAATATACTAATAATATAGTTCAAAATTATATAAAGAGTGAAGTTATAACTAAACCTGAGGATGGGAAAAAAAGAGGATATACTAAAATACATTTAGTACAATTAGTATTATTAAGTTATATGAGACCAGTTTTAACAACTGAAGAAATTAAAAAGGTATTTAGTTTAGCCTTTAATGAGATTAATGATAGAACAGATGATATAATATCATGGGAAGTGGCTTATAAAATATTCTCAGAAACTCAAAGTAAAAGCTTTAATGAGAATTTAAGTACGCCAGCGGTAGAAGAAGAAAGATTAGAAGATATTATAAAAGGGTTAGATTTAAATGATAAAGATGAAAATAGTATAAGAACATTTGTTTCAGTAATGTCATTAATTGCTCAAGCAAGTGCTATTAAAAAACTAGTTCAAAAAGTAGTTAATGAATTTCATGAAGAAGATTAGGTATATAAAAAATATGGAAAATTATTTAAAAGATCTTAGATTTTCAATAAATCTAAGGTCTTTATTTATTTAAGGGACTTCCAAAACAATATATTTAGAATATTTGACTTGTTATTTCATTTAAACTCTTTAAAGTGAAATATTAGGGTATAATATCTATATAGAAAAATGAGGATAGGTAAATGAAATGGATACAAGGGTTAAAATAAGGGATTCGGTTAGAGGTGTTATTGAATTTGTTCTTAGAAGAGGACATTTAGATGATAGATATATGGGAAAGAATAGAGCCTTAGAAGGAACATTAGCTCATCAAAAGTTGCAAGCTAGCAATGCAACTATATATAAGAATTATGAAAAGGAAGTTAAACTAGAAAGGGAATTTTATATAGATAATATTGTTTTAAATGTAGAGGGACGATGTGATGGTATAATATTTGAAAATGATTTAGTTATTATAGAAGAAATTAAATCTACTTTTAAATCATTAATTTTTATAGAGGAAGAATATAATGAGATACATTGGGCTCAAGGAAAATTTTATGCATATATATATGGGGAGAAAAATGCATTAAGTAATATTAGTGTAAGACTTAGTTATTATAATATAGAAACAAATGAAGTTAAAAGTTTTGATAAAGTATATGAATTAAAAGAACTGGAGGAATTTGTATATAATATTATAAATGAATATAGTAAGTGGGTAAAACTAAAGGGAAAGTTAAATAAAGAAAGAGATGTATCTATTAAATCTTTAGAGTTTCCCTTTGATACATATAGAAAAGGCCAAAGAGAGCTGGCGCTTAATTGTTATAAAACTATAAAGCAAAAAAGTATGCTTTTTGCACAAGCACCAACTGGAATAGGAAAAACAATATCAACTATTTATCCTTCTATAAAGGCTTTAGGAGAAGGCAAGGGGAAGAGAATAATATATTTAACTGCAAAAACAATCACAAGAACAGTTGCAGAGGAAGCTTTTATTAAGCTAAAAGGAAAAGGTCTTAAATGCAGAAATATTACATTAACATCTAAAGAAAAAATATGTTTTAAAGATAAGGTAAAGTGTAATCCAGATGATTGTGAATATGCAGTAAATTATTTTGGAAAAGCAAATGAAGTAGTTTTTGAAGTTATTAGCAAAGAAAAGAATATTTCCAGAGAAATAATAGAGAAATATGCAAGAGAATTTAAATTATGCCCTTTTGAATTATCTTTAGATATAAGTGTATGGTGTGATGCTATTATTTGTGATTATAATTATGCTTTTGATCCTAGAGTTAGATTAAAGAGAATATTTGAAGCTGATGGAAGTGAAAATATTATTTTAATTGATGAATCACATAATTTGGTTAGCAGAGCAAGAGAAATGTTTAGTGCTGAAATTTATAAAAGTAAAGTTTTATTAGTAAGTAGATTAGTAAAAGGCACAGTGCCAACTTTATATAAATCATTATATGCTATAAATAAGGAATTAGGTAATATTAGAAGTGAAGTTCAAGAACTAGAAAAAAATAGTATATATAATAAAGAGGAATATAATGAATTATACAGATTACTAAGAGTAGCATTAAAAGAAGGGGATGAATATTTAGTTAGAGGCGTAGGAACATCTGCATATGAGGATGTTTTAGATTTATACTTTGATATTAGGAGTTTTCTTTCTGTAGCTGAGTTATATTCAGAGGAATATGTAACATTAGTAGAAGTGGATAAAAGTGAAGTAAGAGTAAAGTTATTTTGTGTTAATCCATCAAAGAATTTAGCTAATGTAGTTAGAGAAAGTTATTCAACTATATTATTTTCAGCAACATTAACCCCTTTAAATTATTATATAGATTTACTTGGTGGAAATAAGGATAGCTATAGAATGACATTGGCATCGCCATTTAAGAAAGAGAATTTTGAAATATATGGATATCCACTTAATATGAGATATAACCAAAGGGCGGGAAATATTGAAAGTGTATGTAAGTTAATTAATAAATTTATAAATGAGATAAGTGGAAATTATATGGTATTCTTACCATCTTATGATTATTTAAATAAAGTATATGAAAAATATGTTGAGTTATATGGACAAAAAAATACATATCTCCAAGGTGAAATGTTAAATGAAGAAGAGAGAGAAGTCTTTATAAGTAGATTTAGAGTAGAATCCCAAATAACAGCCTTTTGTGTTGTTGGAGGAATATTTTCAGAGGGAATAGATTTACCAGGTAAAAGGTTAATTGGAAGTATAGTTGTTGGAGTGGGGTTTCCTAGAATATCTAAAGAGGGAGATATAATAAAGGATTATTATAAGGATAAGGGATTTGATTATTCTTATGTTTATCCTGGAGTTAATAAAGTGCTTCAAGCTGCTGGAAGAGTAATTAGAACAGAAGAGGATCGGGGAAGATTATTACTTATAGATGATAGGTACTTTAATAATAAATATAGAGGGCTAGTACCTAAGGAATGGGAAATTAAAAGATACTAAGTAGTTGAAAACATAATAGACTAGCATAGTAACTTGTTATTTAAAAAAAGAAGACTCATATAAAAAGGCTGAATTTACAATGATAGTAAATTCAGCTTTTATTTTTTTATATTGTTTAAGTTATAAGACTTAGTAAGATGAAAGGAACTAATAAGTTAAAGTTGCCTTATTAGTTACACTCAGCAAATATAGTGTATGAGCAATTGAAAGTACTTCCAACTCCTAGTTTTTCTATTCCTTCTTTATCTTTAAGTTCTCCTTGGAAATTAGCATGATCTGCATGCCCATACCAAGGCTCTATGCAAACAAAAGGTGCACCAGTTGGTTTAGACCATACTGCCATGTAAGGGAACCCTGTAAAGTCCATAGATAACACTTTATTATGATTTTTAGATTTTAAGCTTATAACTGTAGATTTTAAATCATCAAAAACTAAAGCATCATTTTTAAATACTTCTTTAGATAAAGGTATTATATTATTATCAATTAAATATGATTGTCTCTCTTGTAAGAAATGCCCCTCTTCATTAAGTAGCATAATAGAAGAAGTTTCTTTTTTATTTAATTCAAAGAAATAATCACTCATAGTTTCATTAGCTTCTAAAGGACATATAAATGCTGGATGAGCACCTATAGAAAAATAGATGGTTTCATTATCTAAATTATCTACAGAATAACCAACCTTAACACCATTATTTACAAGAGTATATGTTATTTTTAAGGAAAATTTATAAGGATAGACCTTTAAACTTTCATCTGAATATTTTAATTCGAAGACAATATTATTTTCACTTTTTTTAATCATATTAAATTCTGAGGTTCTAGCAAGTCCATGTTGAGGAAGATTAAAAGTGACTCCATTAACATTATATTCACCGCTGTTAACTTTACCCACTATAGGGAATAGTATAGGTGAATGATATTTCCAAAAATCTTCATTACCATTCCAAAGAAACTCAGTATTATCTTTTTTGTTTATAATATTGTGTAATTCTCCACCAGCAGTACTAGCAGTAATTTTTATTGATTTATTTTCTAAAGTATATAACATAATCACAAATCCTTTCATATAGCATAATATAAGGCACAGTGAAATAAATAACAGACTAAAAAATAAAGAATACTGGTCTGTTATTTATTTAGGGATGCCTAAGTAGTAGTATATATTAAATTATACTATAGTAAGTTTGTTAGGCATATGAAAAATAACAGGTGAATATGAGAAGTATATGGAGTAAATATTACTCAAATAAACATAGTGAAGTTGTGTATATAAATTAAGTGAAAAATTTGTAGGTATAAAACACTAGTAAAACAGTGATATTATAATTATAATATAATAGATCTAATATATAAATTAATACATGAATAATAGTAAAGATGTGGTGATTAAATGAATGATGGTGAACTAGGCAAAAAAAGGTCCACCTTAGATTTTATAGTATATTTTATAGTTAAGATTAATAATGATGATATATTTGCGTTGGCATCTCAGCTTGCATATTACTTAATATTAGCGTTTTTTCCATTTTTAATATTTCTTATGACGGTTATTGGAGCTAGTTCTTTAAATTCAATTGAGATATTAGACGGGTTAAGAGCTATATTGCCAAGTAGTGTTTTTGATTTAGTTGCATCTATAATAAGAGAAGTGGTTGATAATCAATATAGCGGGTTGCTTGGAATATCTATAGTTCTTACTATATGGGCAGCTTCATCGGGGTTTAGAGCCGTTATTAAAGGTGTTAATAAAGCACATGATATAAAAGAAACAAGATCTTTTATAAAAAGAAGCATTATAGCAATTATTTTTACTTTTGCATTGACGCTAGTAATAGTTTTAAC
This sequence comes from Clostridium gasigenes, assembly GCF_900104115.1. Taxonomy (GTDB): domain Bacteria; phylum Bacillota; class Clostridia; order Clostridiales; family Clostridiaceae; genus Clostridium; species Clostridium gasigenes. The sequence continues at coordinate 525,169 of NZ_FNJM01000002.1, read as the reverse complement.
TTTAGCTATGTTAGTATTTGGAGATTTAATAGGAGGATATATATTAACAATAGTACCATTTTATAAAGCAATGACAATTGTATGGAATATATTAAGATATGTTATTGTAGTATGTATGATGATTGGAATATTTGCATCTATATACAGATTTACACCAGCTAAAAAAATAAGATGGAAACAAGTTTTGCCAGGAGCAATAGTTAGTACTATAGGATGGATAGTAGTATCCAGGGGATTTTCTTTTTATATAAATAATTTTTCGAATTACTCTAGATTGTATGGAAGTTTAGGGGCAGTATTTATATTAATGACATGGCTATATATAACTTCTATGATATTAATAGTGGGAGCGGAAATTAATTCAGTTCTTATACTTAGAAAGAAACAAAGAGAGAATTGATATAAGGTTATACCTATAGATTAGACACATAAAAAAGTGTTTAATCTATAGGTATTTTTATATAATTAAATAAACAGTAAAATGTATTAGATAAATAAGATTATATTTAAACAAGAAAATATTGAAATGTGGCAATTATGGTATGTTTTGACTAGATATATATATTGAAGTATACTAGCCCATATGTGATATAAGACAAAGGTAGTTTATATTTTGATACAGTTAGTATAATTTATTTGATTGTGCCTTAATAAAAGTAAGGATAAGGAGTTGATTATATTGTGGAAGATTCAGTAGAAAAGAAAGGGATACATAAACTTTTAAGCGATAGAGGTAATCTAAGGGTAAGTTTAATTATTCAGGGAACTATAATAGGGTTTATAACTGGAATTGTAATAGTTTTAAATAGAATAGCAATAAGTAAATTTTCTCATGTTTTTAAAGAAATATATCTATATTCAAAAGGAAGTCCTATAAAGGTTATAGGCGTATTTCTTTTGTTAGCGCTTATGGGCTGGATTACCGGTGTTATGGTGAAAAAGGAACCTATGATATCAGGGAGTGGTATCCCTCAGGTTAATGCAATATTATTAGGAAAGTTAAATGTAAATTGGGTTAAAGTATTAGTTCTAAAATTTATTGGTGGGACTATGGCATTAGTAGCTGGATTATCAGTTGGAAGAGAAGGCCCATCCGTGCAAATGGGAGCTGCGATAGCACAAGGTGTAAGTAATAGTTCTGAAAAAGCACCGATGAAAAAGGGCTTTTTAGTTACATCTGGAGCTGCAGCAGGCCTTGCAGCTGCATTTAATTCACCTTTATCTGGGATGATTTTTGTCTTAGAGGAGGTACATAGAAGTTTTTCTCCACTAGTATTATTACCAGCTATGGCAGCGACTCTAATGGCAGATTTTGTAACAAAGCAATTTTTAGGTATGGATCCGGCATTAAAATTTATGGATGTATCTGTAATTCCATTAGAGTATTATTGGACATTAGTAATATTAGGCGTTCTAACAGGGGCAATAGCTATTTTCTTTACTAAAGGGGTAGTTATTTCTCAAAATATATATGGACGATTAAAAAAGGTGCCTATAGAAGTTAAAATAATGATTCCGTTTCTAATAACAGGAGTAGTGGGTTTTTTAGCTCCACAGCTTTTAGGCGGAGGACATGAAATAATAATATCTTTATATGGAAGTGACATTTCTATATTGATGTTGATAGCTTTATTCCTTATTAAGTTAATTATAGTATTAATATGCTTTGGGTCTGGAGTGCCGGGCGGGATATTTTTACCAATGTTACTGTTAGGTTCAATTTTAGGGGATATATTTGGTATTATAATATGTAATTTAGCCAATATACCATCTACGTTTATAATAAATTTCATTATTTTAGCCATGGCAGGGTATTTTGCAGCAGTGGTAAAAGCTCCGGTAACAGCAATAGTATTAATTACTGAAATGACAGGGTCATTTGAACATTTATTAGCAATATCAATAGTTGTATTCATTGCATATATAACCTCGGATTTACTACGAAGTGAGCCGGTATATGAAGTATTATTAGATAGGTTATTGAAGAATGTAGGGACACCGCTAAAGAGTGGATCGATGAAAAACACTTTATTAGAGGTTGGTATTGAAATGGGAAGTATTGTTGAAGGAAAGAGAATAAAGAATATAGATTGGCCGGCAGAATGTTTATTGGTAGCTATTAAAAGGGGTGGAAAAGAGATTATTCCTAAGGGTGAAATTAGGATATTAAGTGGAGATTATTTAGTTGTACTTGTAAATGACAGTATAAGTTCAGAGATATTAGAAGAGTTAAAAGGTTTAACGTTAGTTGATTAATAGTTAAATCTGTATGGTGATAAAAATAATTATAAAAAAATACCTATGAGCTAAACACTTTCATGTGTGGCTGGCTATAGGTATTTTTTTTAGTATTTAGAATTAAATTTTTTCTAAATATATATTATAGTAAATAATTATTCGCTATAACCATTTGGATGGTTTTTATGCCAATTCCAAGCTGTTTCAATAACTGTCTCAACAGTATTATATTTTGGCTTCCATCCAAGTTCTTCAACTGCTTTTTTAGATGAAGCAATTAAAATAGCCGGGTCACCTGCTCTTCTTGGCGCAACCTCAGCTGGAATAGAATGTACTGTTACTTTTCTAGCAATTTCAACTACTTCTTTTACAGAAAAACCAGTTCCATTTCCTAAATTGTAAATTCTACTTTCTCCGCCCTTCATTAATCTCTTAAGTGCAAGAGAATGTGCAGAAGCTAAATCAGATACATGTATGTAATCTCTTACGCATGTCCCATCTTCAGTATCATAATCATCACCATACATCATTATTTTATCTCTATTACCTAAAGCAACGTCTAAAATTATAGGTATTAGATGACTTTCAGGAGAATGATCTTCACCAATTTTTCCACTAACATGTGCACCGGCAGCATTGAAATATCTTAAAGTAGTATATTTAATACCATAAGCGCTGTCACACCATCTTAATATTTTCTCAACTAATAATTTAGATTCACCATAAGCGTTAGTTGGAATAGTTCTACTATCTTCATCTATTGGAACCACTTCAGGTTCCCCATAGGTAGCTGCTGTTGAAGAAAACACAATATACTTAACATTATAATCCTTCATAGCTTCTAATAGGCTTATAGTTCCTCCTACATTGTTATTAAAGTACTTAAGTGGTTCAGTCATACTCTCACCAACAAGTGAGTATGCAGCAAAATCAATTACAGCATCTATTTTATTTTCAGTAAAGACCTTATCTAATATAGTTCTATCTCTTAAATCACCAACATAAAGTTTTCCGCCTAGTAAAGCTTTAGTATGACCTTTTTCAAGATTATCTAAAACAACAACTTCTTCTCCGTTTTCTAAAAGTTCTGCAACCATGTGACTACCTATATAACCAGCGCCACCACAAACTAATATAGCCATTCTAATACCTCCTAATTAATTTCTTTCAAATTCCTAAGTCAATTATAATATAATTTTTTAATTTTTAATATAAGAATATCCAGAATTGTTAATTAAGAGTTGACTTAAGAGGTATTAAAAAAAATACATCTTAAGAAAAAAGATAAAAAGTGAAGGCATAGTAAATATTTTACTATGCCTTCTGTGATATTTATAAGCTAATTAAAGTATTCCACCTGAAAGAACTTTGGCTTTTGATTGACCTTTTTGAATTCCAGTAATGATTTTAACTGATGAGGATATATCTCCAATCAAGATACCACCAACTAGTTTATCATCTTGGAAGAATAATTTAGAGTATTTATTATTTTTATTATCTACATATCCAACCTTTTCTAATAATTCATCATCAAAGTTAATTACTCCAGCTGAGAATACGGTAGTATTCATAGCATTAAATATTACAGATGAAACAAATTTTTCGAATTTAATATCATCATAAGAGGCATTAGCACCTGCAACTTTACCCATTTCTATTGCAGCTGGCCAGTTCCCATAGTAGACTCCTTCAAGTTCGGCTACATCACCACAAGCATAAATATCAGGAATATTTGTTTCCATGTTAGAGTTAACAACTACCCCTCTGTTACATTCAACTCCTGCAGTTTTAGCTAAATCAAGGTTTGATCTAACACCCACGGAGTAAAGAATGATATCAGCATCTAAAGTTTTTCCGCTATTTAAGTTAACAGTAGTTACACCATTAGAAGTAGCTAAAACATTTTTAACTGATTCACCTAAAAGAAGATTTACAGGTGTGGAATTTGCAATATTATTAAAGAAAGCTGAACCTTCAGTATCTAATTGTCTTGGCAGAAGTCTATCAGCCAATTCAATTACAGTAACATTGATATTTCTCTTTTGAATTTCGTGAGCAGCTTCAAGGCCTAGCAGACCACCACCGACAATAACAACATTTTTAGCAGTAACTAGTTCCTTCTTAATTTTTTCAACATCAGATAATTTCTTAATAGAATGAATACCCTTAATTGTTGAATAATTTGAAGAGTTAATTTCAGTTTTGTTACCATCTAAGATAACATTAGTAGGCGGAACAAAGTTATAACTTCCGTTAGCTATAACTAACTTGTCATAGGAAATTTCTATTTTGTTATCTAACATAATTTTCTTTGTTTTATTATTTATGTTTTCAACAGAAACTCCAAGTATTTCAGTTACTTCATTTTCTTTATACCATTCTGATGAAACAATATAGAACTTATCATCAGATTCTTCAGAAATTAAATCAGAAAGCTGAGTTCTTATATATGAATGTTCTTTTTCATTTGAAAGAAGCTTAATAATACCTTTAGCATTTCTTTCTCTAATTGCACGAGCTGCATAGAAACCAGCAGCACCATTTCCGATAATTACATAAGTTTCTTCTTTATCAATTGAAACCTTAGTGGCTTCGCGCTCAATTTCTATAAATTGATCACTTCCTGCACCACAAACGGGACAAAGTTCAGGAACTATTTCAGCTTCAAATATCTCTCCGCAAATTACACATTTCCAAAGTTTAAGATCTCCATCACCAGAAATATCTTTTATAGTAGAGCTTTCATCCTTCATAGGAATAAAATCTCTAGTTCCAAGCAAAGTTTCACCAAAGCCGAAACCAAAGTTATAAGCTGCATCTAATTCATTATCATTAGCTTTAAAGTTAATTTTTAAACTAGGTCCATAAAGCTTCATATTTAATTCTTTAAATCTAGTTTCCATTCTTGGAATAGCTTCTCCGCTCCAACCATATGATCCAAAAGCACCAGCAAGTTTTCCACCGTGAACAACAGGGTTTAATTTTGAAAGCACATCGCGTATAGGTTCTAGAAGCTCTGCAACTATTGTTGGAGAGCCACAAAGAATACCCTCAGATTCGCCAATGCTTGCAATAATATCTCCCATTTCATGTTCAATTACATTAAATAATTTAACTTCAATATTATCACTAGCCTCAATTCCTTTAGCAATTTGCTTAGCTAATTGTTCTGTATAACCATAAGCACTAACATAAGGAATAGTAACTAATTTTTTAGCTTCTGCAGGTTTAACTACAGGTGTGCTCCACTCTTTATAAATCTCTACTATTTTCATAGGATTATCTATAAGTACAGGCCCGTGACCTGGACAAATAATATCTATTTTTAAATCTTTAATTTTATTAATAGCTTTAAGAATATAAGGTTTATACGGCCCAAATATACAATCAAAATAATATTTCAAAGCTTCCATATAATTTTCTTGGCTTTCTATTTTATTATTAAACACTTCAGGAGATGAGTAATGTGAACCAAATGAATCACATGTTATTAATACTTCATCTTCTACAACATATGTGTACATAGAATCTGGCCAATGTAAAAATGGAGCTGAAATAAATTGCAGTGTTTTGTTTCCAAGGCTTAAAGAATCACCATCACCAACAGAAATATGTTCAAATTTACAATTGGCTATTTTCTTTAAAAAGTTAATAGCAACTGGAGAACCTACAATTTTAGCATTTGGGGAAAGTTCAAGCAATTTAGCAACAGAACCTGCATGGTCTGGCTCAGTGTGATCAACTACTATATAGTCTATTTCATTTGGATTGACTCCTAAATCTTTAAGTCTGCCTATATATTCATCAAAAAACTGAACTTTAACAGTTTCGAATATAGCAGTTTTTTCGCTTCCTTTAACAACATATGAGTTATAAGTTGTACCATATGGAGTGTACATAATAATATCAAAAATTCTTAAGTTAGGATCTAAAGCACCAACCCAATGGATATCTTTTTTAATTTCTAAAGAACGCATAATAACACACCTTTCAAAGTAAAAGTTTTATATTTTATTATGGAATAATTTAATTATAAATATACATACTATACAATATGATAACAAAAGATATTTAATGATAATAATTATCCATGAGTTAATTATATAACAATCTTATACATATAAGCAATACAATAATTATTATATTTGACAAAAAATAAATAATAAAATAAAAATATTATTAGTCATAATTTGTTATTTTAAATACTGTTTCGACAGAAATCCTATTTGTATATGCGAAGATAATATGTAATAAGAATATACAAATAAGAGTTTATTAGAACTATAGGAAAAATAATGTTGAAATATAGAATAATATTTTAAGTAGTGGTCAAACAATCTTTGACAAAATTTCATTAAATACTGTGATATTGTAGTTAATATATTAATTAATATATTCTATAATAGTAAATAAAGGGAGAGGATTTAGATGAAAATCATAGAAAGTTTAATCTCTTCAATTAGTAGAGAAGGAACTGAAATGAAATACATGTATAGGTTGACTAAAAGTAATTATAAAGGTGGTCAAGCTTATGGAATAGAGGTGGAGAGACAGGACTTAAAAGGTGGACAAGCAATAAATATAGAAAGAGATAATATTAATCTTATATCTAACAATAAATATAAAGTTAATGAACTTTTAAAATTATTATATAAAAATCAAGTATCACCAATACATCTAGTAGAAATATTGGGAGAATATGTAGATGATTACATATATGACTTTAATGATATACAAAATGAAATTAGTATAAATTAATTTTAATAACATCTCAAAATTTGTAGTAAAATATAGGTAGAGGTGAAGTTATGATTATAGGAATAGGTACAGATATTATAGAAATTGAGAGAATAGAAAAAGCTATAAAAACAAATAAACATTTTTTGGACAAGCTATTTACTAAAAATGAAATTCTATTATTTGAAAGTAAAGCTATGAGGTCTGAAGTTATAGCAGGGAATTTTGCTGCGAAAGAAGCTGTTAGTAAAGCTCTTGGAACTGGTGTTAGAGGTTTTTCTTTTAAAGATATTGAAATTTTGAGAGATGAACTTGGAAAACCAGTAGCTAAATTAAATGAAAAAGTAGAAAAAGTGCTTGGAAATAAAGGATACAACTTAAATATATCAATATCTCATAATAATTTATCAGCTATTGCCTTTGCTGTATTAGAGGAAAAATAATATATTTAGAATAAAAAGCCTTTTAAAGTAATAATAGTATTAATGAAGATTAATAATTTTAGGAGGCTTTATGAAAAAGAAAGTACTAATTACACTTTTATTGTGTATCCCATTCATATCTATTATTTTAGTGATTATGTTTAGATTAACAGTAGTGCCAACAAATGAAGAGGTTATTTCTCAGCTGAAAGAGATAACATGTTATAAAACTAATGTTGAATATATAACTAATAATAGTAGAGGAGAAGAAAAAGAGGAAACAACGCAATATTACAGTGAAGACAAAGGTGCAAGAATCGATTTTGGAATAGATAGAATTAAATTTTATAAAGATGGTAATATAAGGGTTGAAGATAATATATCTAATAAGGAGTATAATGTAGAAGCGGATTTAGATAAGTTACATTCCTTAGCCTTTATGAAAAATTTATTATCCTATCCAATAGAGGAAGGCAGTATAAAAGAAGGGCAAGAAGAGTGGGGCGAAAAAAAATATATAGAATTAACTTTAGAACTATTCCTTGAAAATGATCATTTAGATAAAGCTAAGGTTTTTATAGATAAAAAAGAGAAAACACCTATAGGAGCAATAATATATGACAAGGAAGGTAATGATAGATTAAGAATTATATATAAAAATTTCGAAAAACTTAAGGAAATAGATAATGACTTATTATAGTTTGATATAATAAATATGAGGTGTATTGATAATGGAAGAAAACATAAGAGCAGTTTGGGCTGAAATAGACCTAGATTGCATAAAACATAATATGATAGAAATTAGGAAACAAGTAGGAGAAAAAATTATAATTGCAATAGTAAAAGCAGATGCTTATGGGCATGGAGCTATAGATGTAGCTTCTGTTTTATTAGAAAATGGTGCTGATAAATTAGGAGTAGCAGTTATTACGGAAGCTTTAGAGTTAAGAAAAAGCGGGATAGAAGCTCCAATTTTGATTTTAGGATATACTCCTTTAGATTTTACTAAAGATTTAATTGATCAAAATATAGAACAAACAGTATATTCTTTAGACTATGCAATAGGATTATCAGAAATAGCTTTGGAAGAAGGAAAACAAATAGATATTCATATTGCTATAGATACAGGGATGGGAAGATTAGGATTTTTACCTAATGAAGAAAGTTTAGATGATATTGAAAAAATAAATAATTTGAAAAACATAAATATTAAGGGTATATTTACTCATTTTTCTTCAGCAGATGAGACTGATAAAGAATATACAATGATGCAATTAAATAAATTTAAACAATTTAATAAAAGTCTTGAAGAGAGAGGAATAAAAATAAAAGAAAAACACTTATCAAATAGTGCTGCGATACTAGATATGGAAGAAGCATATTTTGATGCTGTAAGACCAGGAATAATAATATATGGATATTATCCATCAAATGAAGTAATTAAAGAAAAAATTAATTTAAAGCCAGCTCTAACATTAAAAAGCAATATAGTGCACGTGAAGGTATTACCAAAAGGTGAGTACATAAGTTACGGTAGAGAATTTAAAACTGAAAGAGAAAGTATAATAGCTACATTACCAATAGGATATGCAGATGGTTATACAAGGGCCTTGTATAAAAAGGGTAAGATTATAATAAATGGTAAAAGCGCACCTATAGTTGGTAGAATATGTATGGATCAATGTATGATTGATATTACGGATGTGGGTCCAGTTAAGGTTGGAGATGAAGTAATATTAATTGGGGAAGATCAAGGTATTAAATTTAATGCTGATGATATAGCTAAATTATTAAATACAATAAACTATGAAGTTCTTTGTTTAATAGGTAAGAGAATACCTAGAGTATATAAAAAAAATAAAACTACAATCAAAACTAGAAATTATTTGTAGAAATACAAAACATATTTCTTTGACAAATCGACATAATTTGCAATATAATTTACATATAAAGAAATGTTACAACCTAGGGGGTAAATTATGTCAAATTATGTTAAAGCACTAGGGTTGAGAAATAAATTTTTAAATAGTACAAAAAAGAGTAAATTTATTGAATGTAGTTTAATAGAATATAATGAACAAAAATATAAAGCAAGTTTTTTAATATTAATGGAAAAGGGCTATAAAGAAATGGCAGAAATTAATTTGGAAATTGCTAATATTCCTTTCGAGTGCGAAAATGCAAATATTAATGAATATGAGAACTGGCTTTGCGGAGTGTGAGATTTCTAATGACGACTATGGTAGTAAAAAGAGGGGATATTTTTTATGCGGATTTAAGTCCTGTTATTGGTTCAGAGCAAGGTGGAATTAGACCGGTGATTATAGTTCAAAATGATATTGGGAATAAATATAGCCCAACAGTTATAGTTGCAGCTATTACGTCACAAATAAATAAGGCTAAGTTGCCAACACATGTCGAAATTTCATCAGAAGAGTATGGATTAAGCAGAGACTCCGTAGTTCTATTAGAACAAGTTAGAACATTAGACAAGAGAAGGTTAAAAGAAAAAATTGGTCATATGACTGATGCTGATATGAAAAAGGTGAATAAATCACTAATTGTCAGTTTAAACCTTACTTAAGAAATTAAATAAAAAATTATCTGATATATAATTATTACACTAAAATAAATAGTGGGTTAGTAGTTTATTACTATGTTATTTATTTTAATATAAATTGAAGAGGCTTAGGCCTCTTTTTTTTATTTAATAGGATATTATAAAATTTATATTCTATATATTATGATATAATTTAGTTATAGTAATTTTACTACTAAATATACATTTATATATCTAATAATTCAGTATAAGCAATGGAAGTATTGTATAGCCAAGGATAAAATAGAGTTTTCAGAGAGGATATTTTTAATAAGAACAACTACTATTCCAGTGCTTGGAGTACAACTAAAGAATATTCTATAACTATTAAACAAAATTAATTCTTTGAGATAGATATATACAAATAAAACTACAGAAGTTTTCAGGGTTAAAAGTATGCATATGAAATTAGAAAGCATAATTAATCAAAATATAGTTATATAGTGTATACTATATAGGTGTAAAAAGATAAAAAGACAACATATATATAAATATAATGTACAATTGTTAGAAAATGTGATAAAATATTTTTAGATAAACAGGGCAATATAATAAAGAAAACAATATCTTAGGAGGATACAAAATGAAAAAAAATGTTCAAGAATTAAAAGCCATAGCTAAAACAGTTCGTGGTGATATAGTTTCTATGTTAACAGAATCAGCATCAGGACACCCAGGTGGTTCACTGTCAGCAGCTGATATAGTAACAGCACTATTTTTTGGAGAAATGAATATAGATGTAAACAATCCTAAAGATGAAAATAGAGATAGATTTGTATTATCAAAGGGTCATGCAGCACCAGTATTATACAGTGCTTTAGCTAGAAAGGGATATTTCCCAGTAGAAGAACTTAAAACTTTAAGAAAAATAGGTTCAAGACTTCAAGGGCATCCAAGTATGAGATGTTTACCAGGTATAGATATGTCTACTGGTTCACTTGGACAAGGCATTTCTTCAGCTGTAGGAATGGCACTAGCTGGAAAAATTGATAATAAATCATATAGAGTTTACACAATTTTGGGTGATGGAGAATTAGAGGAAGGTCAAGTTTGGGAAGCTACAATGTGCGCAGCTCATTATAAATTAAATAATTTGACAGCATTTATAGATTTTAACGGATTACAAATAGATGGAAATATAGAAGAGGTTATGAATCCATCACCAATAGATACAAAGTTCGAAGCATTCGGGTGGAATACTATTATAATAGATGGACACAACATGGATGAGATATTAGCAGCAATAGAAAAAGCAAAAGCATGTACAGATAAACCAACTGCTATAATATGCAAAACAGTTAAAGGTAAAGGTGTTTCATTCATGGAAAACAAGGCATCTTGGCATGGAACTGCACCAAGCAAGGAACAATGCATGCAAGCATTAACAGAAATTGGAGGGGACAGATAATGAGTAAGAAAGTAGCAACAAGAGAAGCTTACGGAAAGGCTTTAGCGCAATTAGCTAAAACAAATGAAAATGTAGTAGTACTAGATGCTGATCTTTCAAAGTCAACAAAGACAGCAGATTTTAAAGAAGTTTGTCCTGAAAGATTTTTCAATATGGGAATTGCAGAAGCAAATATGATGGGAGTTGCAGCAGGTCTTTCAACTTGTGGTAAAATACCATTTGTAAGTACATTTGCAATGTTCGCAGCTGGAAGAGCTTTTGAACAAATAAGAAATTCATTATGTTACCCGAGACTAAATGTTAAAGTATGTGCAACTCATGCTGGTTTAACAGTAGGAGAAGATGGAGCATCACACCAAGCTATAGAAGATTTGGCATTAATGAGAAGCATACCAAACATGACAGTTATATGTCCTGCAGATGATGTTGAAACAGAAGCTGCAATAAAGGCAATAGCTGAATTTGATGGTCCTTGTTATGTAAGACTTGGAAGACTTCCAGTTAGCACTATAAACGATGCTAAAACTTATGAATTTAAGTTAGGAAAAGGTGTAACTTTAAAAGAAGGTAATGATGTTACTATAATAGCAACAGGAATAATGGTTCAGACTGCATTAGAAGCAAGTGATATATTAGCAAATGAGGGTATTAATGCAAGAGTTATAAACATTCATACATTAAAACCATTAGATACAGAGTTGCTAGTAAATGCAGCAAAAGAAACAAATGCAATAGTTACTGTAGAAGAACATAGTATTATCGGTGGACTTGGATCAGCGGTTGCAGAAGCGTTAGGCGAAGAATATCCAGTTCCAGTATTAAAAGTCGGAGTTAATGATGTGTTTGGAGAAAGTGGTAAGCCAGAAGAGTTATTAAAAGCATATGGTTTAACAGCAGAAGCAATAGTTGAAAAAGTCAAAAAATCAATAATGTTAAAAAGATAATTAATATATAGAATAAATAAAATAGTTATTTTTACTACCAAATAGTCGCAGAAGAATATTCTGCGACTATTATTTTTGCTAAAATAATAAAAAAATGGTTTAAATATAGTAAGATAGGTAAATTTAACTTAAATAGATTAAATTATGATTACAAAGTAGATAGCTACGTAATATAATTAGAAAAGGAGTTTAATAAATTTATAATAATAATAAAGGGATAAAAAATAGTATATCGAGGAAAGATAAGGAATCTAAAAAATAGACTGGCATATGGACTAGTTAATTTTCAAAAATAACTAAAAAATCTTCAAGAAAATGAATGCTTTATTGTACAAGGAGGATGGTTATGATAAAAAAGAATTTTAAAGAATATTCATTAATTACAATTGGGGTAATTTTAGTAGCAGTTGCAATGGAATACTTTTTTATACCAAATGAAATAGCTGCTGGAGGAGTTACTGGACTCGCTATTATAATAAATAACTATTTTCCATTTATATCAGCTGGTCCATTAGTCTTTATAATAAATATAATATTATTTGGGGTAGCATTCTTTGTTATTGGTGGAAACTTTGGATCCAAAACAATATATGCAAGTTTTGGATTATCTATATGTATGTGGATTATAGAAAAATTTCTTGTACCACATGCTATAACAGCAGATTTATTAGTAGCAACATTATCAGGTACATTTATTTCAGCAATAGGGATGGCTATGGTGTTTAGTTTAAATGCATCAACTGGAGGAACAGATATAGTAGCAAAAATACTAAATAAATTCCTGCATTTAGATATTGGTAAATCGTTGGTATTTGTAGATTTAGTAATTATAGCTTTTGGAATAATGGCATTTGGGTTAGATAAGGGCTGTTACGCATTACTTTCAGTAATAATAACTGGAATAGCTATAGATAATGCAATAGAAGGTTTCAATTTATGTAAAAAAGTAACTATAATAAGTGAAAAAAGTGAAGAAATAAGTAAATATATATTACAAGATTTAAATAGAGGATGTACGTTTGTAAAGGGAATAGGTGGATTTACAGGAAAAGAAACAACTATAATTTATGCTGTCCTTGGAAGAAGTGAGTTTATAAAGTTAAAACGGCACATAATAGAAGTAGATGAAAAAGCATTTATAACAGTTGGAGAAGTTCATGAAGTTATGGGTGAAGGGTTTAAAGGAATAAAAGAAGATTAATAGGGCATTGTAGAATAAATAGCTAGTTAAAAAAGGATAATGACTAGTTATTTATTTGAAGATACACTATAAGAAAAAAGGGAGATAAAAAATGAAAAAGAATAAAGAAAAAATACATCAAATATTGGTAAAAGCCAAAGAGTATTTATGGATAACAATAGCGGTAGCAATAATTACATTTGCCTTAGAATATTTCTTTTTCCCTAATTTAATAGCATCCGGAGGAATTTCAGGATTAGCATTAGTTTTAAATTCAGTATTTAATATAGAACCAAGTATTTTAATACTTGGATTTAATATAATATTATTTGCGTTAGCATTTTTATTAGTTGGAGGTTCTTTTGGAGGAAGAAGTATATATGCATCAGTATTATTAGCAGTATTTATGTGGATTACAGAAAAATTATTAAGTCCAAGAGCCATAACAGAGAATCTTTTCTTAGCAAGTATATTTGGATCTTTAATAATAGCGCTTGGAACAGCTATTGTATTTAATCAGGGTTCATCTACAGGTGGAACTTCGATAATTGCTAAAATAATAAATAAATATTTTCATATTCCTATTGGCCAAGGGTTATTGCTTACAGATTGTACAGTAACTATTTTAGCAATGTATGTATTTGGAGTTGAACTTGGTTTATTTGGATTACTTAGTGCAATAGTAGTAGGTATATTAGTTGATAAATTTATAGCAGGCTTCAATCCTGTTAAACAAGTATTTATAATAACTAGTAAAGAAAAATTAGTAGTAGATTTTATTATGAAAGATATTAATAGAGGATGCACTATACTCGCTGGAAAAGGTGGATTTACAGGGGGCGATACAAGTATTGTATATACAGTATTAACATCAAGACAATTTATAACTTTAAAGAACTTTATAAAAGAAAATAATCCTGACGCATTTATAACTGTTACAGAATCGACAGAAGCGTTAGGACAAGGATTTACAGAACATTAAAAATTATTTTACTTTTATATTCAAATATGGATATAATGCTTAAAAATATAAGTCGATAAGTATATGAATATCAATATCTATTGCTTAAAATAATCGAAAAAACATTTTTCAGATAGAATTGTTATGTTATAATAGCCATATAAGTTCAATAAAAAGAAAAATTGCGCTGAAGAGAGGTGTTAGGTATGATAGAATTTAATAATGTATCAAAATTATATGATAATAATGTAAAGGCATTATCCGAAGTAAATATCAAGATTGAAGCAGGTGAATTTGTTTTCTTAGTTGGTCCTTCAGGATCAGGGAAATCAACATTTATAAAACTATTAATTAAAGAAATTGAGCCGACAGTAGGAGAAATAGTTGTAGATGATAAGAAAGTAGCTAAATTAACAAGACGCCAAACACCGTATTTTAGAAGAAGAATAGGAATGGTGTTCCAAGATTTTAGACTTATTCCCACTTTAAATGTATATGAAAATGTAGCCTTCGCAATGAGAGTTGTAGAAGCATCTCAAAAGGAAATTAGAAGAAGAGTACCTATGGTGTTGTCATTAGTAGGGCTTTCTCATAAATATAAGATGTTCCCAAATGAACTTTCAGGTGGAGAACAACAAAGGGTTTCTTTAGCAAGAGCTATAGTTAATAATCCATCAGTACTTATTGCCGATGAACCTACAGGGAACTTAGATCCAGAAACAGCAAAAGAAATAATGGATTTATTAGACGACATAAATAGAGCAGGAACAACTGTTTTAATGGCAACACATGCTAAAGAGATAGTTAATAATATGAAAAAGAGAGTTATAGCAATAGAAAAAGGTAATATTGTAAGAGATGAGAAGAGGGGGTCCTACGAAGATGAAAATTAACACGACAAAATATTTTATTTCAGATGCATTAAAAAGCATTAAGAGAAATAGAACTATAAGTATAGCAGCAATGGTTACAGTACTAATAACATTCTTCGTATTTGGAACATTTATATTAGTAGCATTAAACTTTAATAATGCTATTGAGGATGTAGCCTCAAAGGTAGAATTAAAAGTTTACTTAAATGATGAAATAAAACTAGTGGATCAAAGGGAAATAGAAATAAAATTAGGAGAACAACCTGGAGTAAAAGAAGTTATATATGAATCGAGAGAAGAAGCATTTAACAATTTTCAAGAAAGTTTAGCTGATAATCCAGGATTGCTTCAAGGATATACACTAAAAAACAATCCACTACCAAGTTCATTTATAGTAAAGTTAGAAAATCCTGAATCTGCAACTGAAATAAGCGAATCGGTTAAAGAAATGGTAGGGGTAGAAAATGTATCAAATCAACAAGAAGTAATAAATACTATTGCTAAGGTTGTAGACGGATTTAAAATTTTAGGAATGGGATTATTTATTCTGTTTATAGCGGTATCTATATTCCTAATAACAAATACTATTAAATTAACAGTTTATTCAAGACGAAGAGAAGTTGGAATAATGAAATTTGTAGGAGCTACAGATTGGTTTATTAGATGGCCATTTATAATTGAAGGAATAATAATAGGAGCGATTGGGTCATTAGCATCTAGTGGACTTTTATTCTTTGCATATAAATTTGTTGTAAAGGCTATTGTAACAAATATGTTTTATGTAAGTCTTGTACCAGTTACATTTGTATTTAGCACATTAATATGGATATTCTTAGCAGGTGGAATGGTTATTGGTGCTATAGGAAGTTTTGCTGCATTAAGAAAGTTCTTAGTAGTATAAGGACATTCAAAAAAATAAAGCAATTTATTATGAGAGGAAGTAAGTAGCACATGGACGAATTAAATAATAATGGGTTAAAGAAAAAGCATGTAGGTAAAAAAGTAATTATTATAATTTCTATAGTTGCACTTTTATTTATTTCAAATTTAGGATTTTTCTACTTAGGAAATAGCTTTGCATTTAGTGGAATAAGTTTAAATAGTATAAATAAAGAAGTTGCAGGTGAAATAAAAGATACTAAAAAGTATGATTTGCTTTTTGAAGTAAGGAATACTCTTTTATCAAAGTATGATGGTGAAATAGATGATGAGCAGTTATTACAAGCTGCTATTAAGGGAATGACATTATCGTTGAAAGATCCATATACTATTTTTATGAATGCAGGAGAATATAAATCTTTTGTTGAACAAAGTGAAGGTCATTTTGTAGGAATAGGAGCACAGATTGGAATAAAAGATGATAAGGTAACTATAGTTGCTCCAATTGAAGGGTCGCCAGCAGAGAAAGCAGGAGTGGAAGCTGGAGATGTAATACTTAAAGTTGATGATAATCCTATTACAGAAGTTAATGTTGAAAAAACTATTGCTTTTATAAAAGGAGAAGAGGGTACGGAAGTCAAATTAACTTTAGAAAGAAATGGGGAAGCACCTATAGATATTAAAATAGTCAGAGGTGTAGTTAATATGGTTGCCGTAAAAGGTGAAATGATTGACGAAACAGTTGGATATATTCAAATGTCATCATTTGATGAAAATGTAGCTAAAGATTTTGAAAACAAAATAGTAGAACTTAAGGCTGTAGGAATGAAGGGATTAATAGTTGATTTAAGAGGAAATCCAGGTGGATTTTTAGGCGAATCTGTTAAAGTTGCTTCACAGTTTATTCCAAAAGGAAAAGTTGTAACCTACACAATAGATAAATACGATAAAAAGATAGAATCTAAATCTGTTGGTGGAACAGCTGAAGGAATGCCTTTAGTAGTCTTAATTGATGGTGGAAGTGCATCTGCATCAGAGGTTGTTACAGGCGCTTTAAGAGATTATGGAGTTGCTACTACTATTGGAGTTAATAGCTTTGGTAAAGGTGTAGTTCAACAACTTATAGAGTTTAAAGATGGACTAGGCGGACTTAAAGTTACAACATCTAAGTATTACACTCCAAATGGAGAAAATATACACAAAATAGGTATAAAACCAGATATAGAGGTTAAAATACCAGAAGAGTTCTTAAAGGCAGAATATAATAGAACTAAAGATCCACAATTTACCAAAGGGTTAGAGGTAATAAGAGAAAAACTTAAATAGGAGGCTTGCTTTATGGAGTTAATATTATATACATTAAGATCCGTAGCGTATGCCATAGTTGATCCAGCACATTTGATTATATTAGTAATTTTGGGAATAATGTTCTATATGAAAAATAGAAGAGTATCTATAATGCAAAAGATGACAGTTGGGGAGAGTTTAAACTCGCCCCTAGAACTTACATTATCTCAATTAGTATTAGGTATTGTTGCAGGTGCTATAGGTAGTATTATATTAAGCAGTTTAGGAATTGTATTTAATCAAAACTCAGGAATAGAGTTAATATTTATGGTTTCATTATTTCTGGTATTTATTAAAAAAAGATTTGTATGTTTTTCATATTCAGGTGCTATATTAGGGCTTATAAGTGTAATCACAAATGCAACCGGTACTCAATCATACTTAAATATAAATGTAGTATCATTAATGACATTTATAGGAGTTTTACATATTGTAGAAGCATTTTTAGTTATGGTTGATGGAAATAGAGGGGCTGTACCAGTTTTTTCAACTAAAGATGGAAAAATAGTTGGTGGATTCTCTTTTAATAGATATTGGGCAATGCCAATAGCTATTTTTATAGCTATTACTACACAAATGGCAGGTGGCGCTAGTAGTGCTATGGTTACACCTGCATGGTGGCCCATAATAAACAAATCAGAAACATTAACGCTGTTAGCAAAGACTGTTATTACATGTGTACCATTATACGGAATGATAGGTTATAATGCAGTAACATTTACAAAACTAAAGAGAAAAAAAACATTGCATTCAGGTATGTTAATATTAATATACGGAATAACATTAGCAATAGTTGCTCAAGCTGCAACATTTGGTATAATAGGGCAGTTGATAGTAATCATTTATGCACCTTTAGCTCATGAACTTATGTTGAAAATACAAAAGAAATCAGAGGATAATGGTAAATTTATTTATGTAAGTGATGAGGTCGGGGTGGCAGTTTTAGAAGTTGCGCCAAGTTCACCGGCATTTAGTGCAGGGATAAGAACTGGAGATAAAATTTTAGAAATAAATAATAAAAAAGTTTTATCAGAAGTGGATATCTTCCATACAGTAAAAGATAGCACCATTGATATTACAATAAAAATCAAAAAGTTTTCCGGGGAAATAATAGATTATGTAATAAAACCTAAAAATAAGAGAGTAGGAATATTATTAGTACCTAAAATGATAAGAAAAGAAGATGCTTTAGGTGTGGAAAATGACGATTTTAAAAAAATATTAGATGAAATGAAAAAGAAAAAATGAAAAAACTCTACTTATAGTTAAGTAGAGCTTTTTTGATTTAAAGGGGGTATATTATTATTTGCAATAGATATTGATTGCTAAAACTATTTATTTTATGGAGTACAGTTTTAACAACAAGTTTTTTGAAATCTTAACAAAGTGAGTTTTCTACAAGCATGGCTACATCATTTGCACCAGAATCTCTATTACACATAACAATTACTTCTACGTTATTTTGTGGATACACAGCTGACATAAATTCTGCACCGGGGTCCCCACCCATAAGAAAATATTTATAGATTTCATTTTCCTTTTTTATAATATAAATACCATAGCCATAATAACAATCATTTTCACAGTGAATATGAGGTGTAAGCAATTCTTTAGTTGTAGCTTCTCTTAATAATTTAAAGTTTAATAGCGCATTCCAAACTTTACTCATATCTTGAACATTTATATAAATTCCACCATCAGGACCACCAACTATAGGGATGGAGTATATATTACTCTTTAAATTCCCATTATGATCTTTTGTATAACCATATGAGCAACCTTCAGGTAATTTATCAATAGAGAAATAGCCTGTATTACTAAGTTTTAATTTGTTAATTATATTTTTTTTCATATATTCTTTAAATTCTAACCCGCTTTTTTCTTCTATGATTAATCCTAAGAGTATATATCCTGCATTAGTATAATCGAATTTATAACCTGGCTCGAATTCCATAGGATTATTTTTGAAAAGTTTTAAATGATCTTTTGGAGTTTTTAACATGTACATTGGTGGGTTTTGATACAGTTCTGAGAATTCATTTACATTATTTATATCGTCTTCTTCAAAATAATCAGGGATTCCAGAACTATGTGTTAATAAGTGCTTAATTGTTATACGATCATCATAATTAAGATACTTAATATTTAAACAGTCTTTTAGTAAAGTATCAAAGCTTAACAAACCACTATCAACTAGTTGACATATTGCGATTGCTGTAAAAAGTTTGGCACCAGAAGCAATACCATGTTTAGTATTAATTTTATTTTTAACATTAAAACTAAAATTAGCTAATCCATATGCTTTTTCTAATAAAATCTTATTCTGCTTCTTTACAGATACAGTTCCAGAGAAATCCTCAAGTCTATCAATGTTTAATTCTAAATTAGTTATCATAAACTATCCTCACTTTTTAGTAGTGTGTATAATCGTTGACTTTAAATTTAATTATATAGGATTATACAATTAAAAAGTATACGTTATCAAAAATAAAATGTCAATTTTAAGACGCTATTAAAAGATAGAGGGATATAATTAAATTTGTTATAAAATCCGGAAACGATTTTGTAAAAATATTCATTGTAAACCATTACTAGGAAAACTATAATAAAGCCATAAATATAAATAGCGGACATGCTATTAAAATATAAGGAGGCAAATTATGAATAAAAAGTTAAAGGCAACCTGTTTAACACTGAGCATTATTATGGCACAGCAATTAGTATGTATACCAACCAAAATTGTTTATGCAGCGGAAAAGTACACAAGTGATGCATCTGTAGAAAATAAAGTAAATTACAATACTGATGTTATTTATCAAATAGTAACGGATAGATTCTTTGATGGAAACGTTTCTAATAATCCTAAAGGAAATATTTACGATGGAACAAAGAAGAGTCCAAAAAAATATTTTGGAGGGGATTGGAATGGTATAGCTAATAAAATTACTGATGGTTATTTAAGAGATCTGGGCATAACAGCAATATGGATTTCGCAACCAGTAGAGAATATATATAGTGTATTCGCTGATGGAAGTACTTCATATCATGGATATTGGGCAAGGGATTTCAAAAAGCCTAATCCAGCATTTGGGACTATTGAAGAATTTAAAAAATTAGTAAAAGTTGCTCATGATAATAATATAAAAGTTATTATCGATTTTGCTCCGAATCATACATCACCAGCTAACCCTGATGAGCCTTCATATGCTGAAAATGGGAAGTTATATGATAATGGGAATTTATTAGCTGGTTATTCAAATGATAAGAATGGGATGTTTAATCATAATGGAGGAACAGATTTTTCTACAGTTGAAGATGGGACTTATAGGAATTTATTTGATCTAGCAGATTTAAATACTCAAAATAATACTGTTGATAAATATCTTAAAGATTCTATTAAATTATGGTTAGATACAGGAATTGATGGTATTAGAATGGATGCAGTTAAGCATATGCCAGAAGGTTGGCAAAAGAATTTTATGGATTCTGTATATGATTATAAGCAAGTTTTCACATTTGGAGAGTGGTTTTTAAGTAAGAGGGAACAGGATCCTAAAAATGTTAAATTTGCAAATGATAGTGGAATGAGTTTGTTAGATTTTAGGTATGCACAAAAAATTAGGGAAGTATTAAGGGATGGGACTGATAATATGCAGGGTTTAAATGAAGTTATAGCTAGTACTGCAAATCAATATGAACATGTTAATGATCAAGTTACATTCATAGATAATCATGATATGGATAGATTTTATAATGAGGGAACTGCGAAAGCTAATGTTGACCAAGCTTTGGTGTTAACTTTAACATCAAGAGGGGTTCCAGCTATATACTATGGTACTGAACAATATATGAGTGGGAATGGAGATCCAAACAACAGAGCAATGATGAGTGGATTTGATAAAAATACAAATGCATATAAAATAATACAGAAATTATCACCATTGAGAAAAAATAATCCAGCTATAGCATATGGCGATACACAACAAAAGTGGATAAATGATGATGTATATATTTATGAAAGAAAATTTGGAAATAATGTTGCTTTAGTTGCGGTTAATAGAAATAAATCAAAAAGTGTGGATATATCAGGAGCATTGACCACTTTACCTGAAGGTATTTATAAAGATACATTGGGAAATGTAGTTTCCGGAAATGATATTAATGTAAATTCAAAAGGGGAACTTCAAAAATTCACATTAAAAGCAGGCAGCGCAGCGGTTTGGAGCTATGTATCAAATAACAACTCTCCGATTATAGGTAATATAGGTAGTCCTATGGTCGAACCGGGGAAAACAGTTACTGTAGATGGTAGAGGTTTTGGCGATATAAAAGGAAAAGTTTCTTTTGGTACTACTGAAGGTCAAGTTGTTTCATGGGATGATAAAGAAATAAAAGTAATAGTACCAAATATTGATGCAGGAAAAATTAATGTTATAGTTCAAACAGCATCTGGAGTAAAATCAAATATATATAAAAATTTTGATGTATTAACTGGAAAACAAGTTTCAGTAAGATTTGTAGTGAAAAATGCAAATACTAGCTTGGGACAAAATGTATATTTATCAGGTGATGTTGCAGAGCTTGGAAATTGGAATGCAAATAATATGATTGGAGAAATATACAATAAAGTTGAATATCAATATCCTAACTGGTATTTTGATGTAAGTGTTCCAGCAGGAAAAACAATTAACTTTAAATTTATAAAGAAAAATGGAAATAATCTTGTATGGGAAAGTGGAAATAATCATACCTACAAGGTACCAGAGAATAATACTGGAGAAATAATAGTAGATTGGCAAAATTAAAATAACAGACTGAAAAAATAACAAGTCAAGATTGTGATGATGTTTTGATATAGGCGGAAGAACTAAAATCTGCGAAAGTGGTTTAGTGATAAAACATAGTTCAAAACAGATCAAAATCTGACTAGTTATTTTTTCGATATACATAAATAAAAGACATTATAAACCGGAAACGATTTCGGTAAAAAAAGTATATTTTTAGGTTGTACAACTTAAAAAAAAATAATATACTTATACAAGAAACAAATATGGGAAAAAATATAATAATATATATAAATTTCTATAAATGACTAAAATAATTTGTTTGAATTTAACACTATTGAATGGTGGGGGAGAAGTATTTTGAATACAATTAAAGATATTGCGAAGAAATGCCATGTATCAATTTCGACTGTATCTAGAGCTCTAAATGGATATAGTGATATAAACAAAGACACAAAAGAATTGGTTTTAAAAACTGCTGATGAATTAGATTATATACCAAATAAAAATGCTAGGGATTTAGTAAAGAAAAATAACAATCATATAGCAATAATAATAAAAGAGCTTAATGAAGAATTCAATCCTTTCCAAATTCTTAGTGGATTATATGATTATGTAGAAATTTTAGATTATGAAGTATCGTTATTTACATTAGGAAAATCTATAAAAAATGGAAAATCATATTATAAATTTTGCAAGGAAAATAACATATCGGGAGCTTTGTTATATGGAATGGAAGCGAATGATCCATATGTTAAAGAATTAATTGATAAAAAATTTCCAATTGTATTAGTCGATTGCGATTTAGAAGGAGAGAAAGTAGTAAATATAGGTATAGATAATTTTAGGGTAGCTTATGAAGTTACTAATTATATGATTAAAAAAGGCTGCAAAAAAATAAAAACAATTCAAGGTAAGAGAAGTCTATATATAACAAAACAAAGGGTTCGTGGATATGAGCAAGCTCTACGGGACAATGGTATAGAAATAAATAGTGATAACATAATATACGGAGAATTTTCTAAACAATTCGGAGAAAAGATAGTGAAAAGTATTATTGAATATAAAAATGTGGATGGAATATTTTGTGCTTCTGACAATATTGCAATAGGGGTATATGAGGGACTTAAAAGGTTAAATATAAAAATTCCAGATGAAATATCTATTGTAGGCTGTGGAGATAATGAGATCTCAAGATATTTAACACCTTCATTAACTACTATTAAGCAAAATACGTATAACATAGGATATAATGGCGCAGCGCTGTTAGACAAGCTTATAAAAAATGAAAGTGTAGAAAAATATGTTAGATTAGATTATAAATTTATTGAAAGAAGTTCAGTAATATAAAAATTGGAAACGTTTCAAAAATTAATTATAGTTGAGAGGATGGGAAGATATGAAAAAAACTATTACAAGAGAAGCAATTTATCATAGTGCACAAAGTAATTATTCTTATGGATATGATAGTGAGACACTACATTTAAGAGTAAAAACTAAAAAAAATGAGGTTAAAAGTGTAATAATTAGAATTGGTGATCCATATATATGGGATGCTGGTGGTTGTGATGGTGGTAATATGAATGCTACTGGAGGCGTATGGGTAGGTGGTAAGAGTTACCCTATGAGAAAGGAGTGTGAAACTGAATACTTTGATAATTGGATTATTGAATATAAACCAGATATGAAAAGATCAAGATATGCATTTATACTTGAGGGATATGAAGAAACATTGTTATATACAGAAAAAGGAAGTAGGGAATTAAATGGAGATGAGGGTGACGAAAGAAAGCTGTGTAAATTAAGTGATTTCTTTTGTTTTCCATATTTAAATAACATAGATGTAGCAAGGGGACCTGAGTGGGTTAAAAACACTGTATGGTACCAAATATTCCCTGATAGATTTTGTAATGGGGATAAATCTATAAATCCAATAAATGTTCAGGATTGGGGAACAGAACCAACTGGAGAAAATTTTATGGGCGGAGATCTTCAAGGTATAATAAATAAACTTGATTATTTAGAAGACTTAGGTATAACGGGATTATATTTATGTCCTATATTTGAGGCAACGACTAATCACAGATACGATACAATAGATTACTTTAAAGTAGATTCTACTTTAGGGGATGAGAAAACGTTTAAGAAATTAGTCGAAGAATCTCATAAAAGAGGAATTAAAATAATGTTAGATGCTGTGTTCAATCATCTAGGATATTTTTCAGCGCAATGGCAGGATGTAGTTAAATATGGAGAAGAATCAAAATATAAAGATTGGTTTTATATAAAGAAATTTCCTGCGGTAGATAGACCTTTAGAAGAATTAGATGGAAATAATCTTAACTATGAAAGCTTTGGTAGAACTCCATTAATGCCTAAATTAAATACAGAAAATAATGAGGTTGTTAAGCATTTACTTAAAGTAGCTAAATATTGGGTTGAAGACATGAAAATAGATGCATGGAGACTTGATGTTTGTAATGAAGTAGATCATGTGTTTTGGAGAAAATTTAGAGAAGTTGTTAAAGGTATAAATAAGGAAGTTTATATATTAGGGGAAGTTTGGCATGACGGTCTGCCATGGCTTATGGGAGATCAATTTGATGCAGTAATGAATTATCCTCTAACTGAAGCTATAAAAGAATATTTTTGTTTAAATGATATTAGTGGAGAAAAATTTAGATATATGGTTGAAGAAAATAAAGTAGCATATTCAAGACAAGTAGGTGAAGTCACATTTAATCTTTTGGATAGTCATGATACTCCAAGAATGTTAACAGTTGCAAATGGTGATAAAGAAAAAATGAAATTAGCATATTTATTTATGTTTACTCAAGCGGGTTCACCTTGTATATATTACGGGGATGAAGTTGGCATGGAGGGTGAACAAGGCATGGGACGTGAATTCCATAGAAGATGCATGGTTTGGGAAGATGAAAAACAAGATAAGGAATTCCAAATATTCATGAAGAAAATTATTGGAATAAGAAAAGAGTATGAGGAATTTAAGTTATTAGATAATAGGTGGATAAGTTATTGCTGTACTAAAGAAGCTTTAGTATATTCAAAAGGTAATATAACGATTTTAATAAATAATTCAAATGAAATGGTGGATGTAATGTTACCAGAAGAAATTAGAAATGAAAAGGTTTTTAATTTATATGATTTAACAAATGAAGAATTAGTAGAATCAGTTAGTATGGAAGCTAATTCATTTAGAATTTTCAAAATAAATTAAGTTTTTAGAGAACTAGGCATCATAAAATAAATACTAGAATAGTAACCTTGATTTTGGTATATTATTTATTTTATAACGTCTTAGCTTTAATATATAAAAAATAGGGGGAATAAAATTATGATTAAGAAAAAAATATTCGCAACAATGATGGTTGGTATAGTTATGAGTTCTTTATTTATGGGGTGTTCAGGTGGGAAGGATAAAAGCGTATCTGGAAAGGCAGGTAAGGAATTAACAATTTGGACTAAGTTACCAGAACTAGAAGTACCAGTTCTAGAAGAAGCAGCAAAAAAATGGGGAGATGAAACTGGAAATAAAGTAAAGGTAGTAAGAGATGATGGAGATTACAAAGCATTTTTACAAGCTGCAAATTCATCACAAGGTCCCGATATATACTTTGGATCACCTCATAATCAATTAGCGGCTTACGAAGAAGCTGGATTAGTTACAGAAGTTGCAGAAAAGTATGTAAAAGAAGATGAATATATAAATAAAGGGGTTTGGGATGCTGTAACTGTAAATGGTAAAAAGTATGCCATGCCAATATCAATTGAAACTACTGCATTATACTATAATAAAGATTTAGTGAAGGAAGTTCCAAAAACTATGGATGAACTATTAAAAATGGCATCTGCTAAAGGTGAAGGAAGCTTCCAATTTAATATTAATGATCCATATACTAATTTAGGATTTTTATTAACAAATGGTGGATATGTATTTGCTCAAAAAGATGGTAAATATGATATAAATGATATAGGAATCAATAATGCAGGATCAGTTAAGGGGTTACAAACACTTCAAAATTTAGTTGTTAAAGAGAAATTTATGCCATTAGATATTACATTAGATATTGCAGTAACTAATTTTAAAGAAGGAAAATCAATGTTCTACATTTCTGGACCTTGGGATATACAACAGTTAAAGGATTCAAAAGTAAACTTTGGTATAGCTGAAATTCCTTCAATAGATGGTAAGCCTTATAAAGCTTTATCAGGTATTCAATGTGGATTTGTAAGTACAAAATCAAAAAGTCAAGATGAGGCTTGGGAGTGTTTAAGTTACTTAACTAAAGAAACACAACAAGGTTTGTATGAAAAAGGAAAAACTCCTGTATTTAAATCAATGATGGACAAACAAGAAGTTAAAGATAATGAAAATGTAACAGCATTCTTAAATGCATCTAAAAACTCTGAACCAATGCCGAATATAAAAGCTATGGATGCAGTTTGGGAGCCAATGAAAAATGTACAAAGAATTTTACAAGGTGAAGACCCACAAAAAGTTGCAGATGAAATTTTATCAGGAATTAAAAAAGGAATAGAATTACAAAACTAATAAATTAGGGGAAGAAATTCCCCTAATTATATAATGGGGGGAAAGGGTATGAGTAAAAATAAACATAAGCGTAAAGATAATGCTACAGCAGCAAAATTTCTAGCACCAGCATTAATAAGTATGTTGATATTATCGGTTATACCTATAGTGCTGACAATGGTAATAGCTTTTACAGATTATAATTTAAAAACTGTAAATACTGGATGGAAATTTATCGGAATAGAAAATTTTAAAAGTATTCTTACTGGACCATTGAAGGAAATTTTTCTTCCTGTTTTTTTATGGACAGTAGTAGCCGCAACATTAATAACTCTAGGGAGTTTTATTGTAGGTTTAGTTTTTGCTATGGTTATATCAAATAAAAATATGAAAGAAGCGGCTATTTATAAAGGAATATTAATATTGCCATGGGCATTACCTGCAACAATAGTAATAATAGCCTTTGGGGGATTGTTAAATAGTCAATATGGAGCAATAAATGAAATTTTAATGAAATTACACATTATAGGTGAACCAGTTATGTGGTTAACACAGGTTGGACCAGCAAGAATTGCACTTGTTTTAGTTAGTATATGGATTGGATTCCCCTATATGATGAATGTATGTATTGGTGGATTATCATCTATTTCCGATACTTATTATGAAGCAGCAGACCTGGATGGCGCTAATTGGATACAAAAGTTTATGAAAATTACACTTCCATGTTTAGCAAAAACATCATATCCTTTATTAATTGGATCATGGGCAATGAACTTTGGAAACTTTGGAGTTGCGTTCCTATTATTCAATGGTGGACCAGTTAGACCAGATTCACCTTTTGCGGGATATACAGATATATTAGGATCAGCAGCATATAAAATGTCAATTCAATTTGGTAGATTTGAATTGGGATCTACATTATCTATATTAATGTTTATAATTGTGGGTGGAATCTCATTTATTCAAATGAGAGCATCAGGACAATTTAAAGAGGTGGATTAATTATGATAAAAAAGAATAAAATATATAAAGTAAAATTAAAGAAACAAGACAAAATAAAACTATGGGCAAGTAGAGTGTTTTTATGGATTTCAATTCTAATAATAGCATTTCCAATATGGGCAATTATTTCAGCCTCATTATCACCTGGAACAAGCTTTTATGAAAATGGAATAATACCTAAAGCTGTTACATTTGATAACTATATTAATGTTTTAAAAAATACTGATTTTCTAATTTGGATTAAAAATAGTTTAATATTATGTTTATTTGTTTCAATGATTCAGGTTATAATGACATTACCGGCAGCATATTCATTTAGCAGATTAAGATTTGCTGGCAAAAAATATGGGTTAATGACATTGTTAATACTTCAAATGTTTCCAGCTACAATGGCTATTCCAGCTATATTATCTGTAGCGTATAAATTACCTTTTGGTATGGATAATTTACCTTTTTTAGTTTTAGTTTTATGTGGTTCAAGTGCTTATAATATATGGCTAATGAAAGGTTTTGTAGATGGTATTCCAAAAGAACTAGATGAAGCGGCGCTTGTAGATGGAGCATCTCATTTTAAAATATTCACAAAAATTATTATTCCACTAGCAAAGCCTATGTTAATAGTAATATTCTTCTTCTCTTTTATAGGGGTATTTGGAGAATTTATGATATCAGCAGCTTTATTAAAATCACCACAAGTTAAAACCCTAGTGTTGGGATTAAATGGAATGATGAAGAGTGGATCTACAACTAGTTGGCCAGTATATGCCGCAGCATCAGTAATGGCGACTATACCACTTACAGTTATATTTATTTCAATACAAAAGTTTATAGCTAAAGGATTAGTTGCAGGAGCTGTAAAAGAATAAAATTTATGGTGTAGAGATATCTAGAAAATCTTAAAACTACATCTAATTATATAATAAATTAATTGCAACAATTGTCCAATTAAAATTATTGAGAGGATGTAGCTTATGAATATTAAGGATATTGCGAAGATGGCAGAAGTAGCGGTTGGAACAGTTTCTAGAGTTGTAAATAATGATCCAAATGTAAAAGATACAACACGGAAAAAAATCTTGGAAATAATAAGGGATAATAATTATATACCAAATAATAGCGCAAGGAATCTAAAAAAAAGTAATTCTAATGATATAGGTGTTTTAGTAAGAGGAGTATTTAATCCGTTTTTTTCTGAGATGATAGATGTTATTAATAAAGAAATTAAAAAGAGTGGAAAATCTATGATTTTAAGGCAAACTGATTATTCTTTAAAAGGTGAGGATGAAGTTAGGGAGATTATTTCATTTGAAAAAGAAAGGAAACTTCAGGGAATAATATATCTTGGGTGTGATATTAGAGAAGTAACGGAAGAGACATTTAAGGGTATAACTAGTCCACTTGTTTTAGCTTCAGTGAATACAACTTATAATACAAAAGTTAATAATTTTTCTTCTGTAGGAATTAAACAAAAAGACTCAGCATATATGGCAACAAAATATCTAATAGATCTTGGACATAAAAATATAGCTATTATTTTAGGAATTAAATCAGATTCAGGATTAGTATATGAAAGATTTTTAGGATATAAAGAGGCATTAATAGAAAATGGATTAAAATTCAATGAAAATTATATTATATATGGACAATATAATCCTAAATTAGCTTACAAGGCAACTGAAGTATTTATAAAGAAATATAAAGAAGTTGATGCTATATTCTCAATTTCTGATATTATGGCAATAGGTGCAGCAAAGGCATTATCAGATAATGCATTTAAAGTGGGGAAGGATATTTCATTAGTTGGATTTGATGGAATGGATGTGACGGAGTTTTATACACCAGCAATTACAACTGTAGTACAGCCAAGAGAAGAAATGGCTAAAATAAGTATAGATTTATTATTAAAACAGATAAAAAAAGCCACACCTAATGAACATATTATTTTAGAAACAAAACTTGTAAAAAGAGAATCTTGTGTAAGGAAATAACATAAGTATATGTAATACATAGACAATAATATCTAAAGTAAAGATTTCATGTTAAAGAAAATAGGAGGCTATTGTAAACTAGCCTATGAATAAAGCAAAAAAGTGGATTCGATAAGAATCCACTTTTTTGCTTAAATTAATAATATGAATATTTTTAAAATTGGTTTATGCCAATTTTAATTTTAAAGCCACGTTTTAATCAAGATATATTCTAGATATCTAGCTATAATATTGTATATTAATATTATTCCACCACAATAAATCATATTAAACCAGATAAATTTAAGTTCATCATTTGCCTTAAATCTTTTTATAGATTTATTTATAAAAAAGAATGCAACTACCCAAGGTATAACACTTTCAATTGATATTATAGGCATTAAAAAGATTAATCCGATTGTAATATATAATATAATTTTCTTATTCATTCATACCAGCCTCATTTCTATAGTAATTTCCTCTTATCATCTTATCGCTTATATCAGTAAGATTTTTTATATTAATTTGCTCTTCCTCAGTTAACCCATCTTGGAGTAATTGTTTATTTGAAAGTAATACATAACTCTTATTTGTATTTAATAAATTTCTTCCGAGTGTAAGTGGTGTATTATATTGCTCTTTTGGAGCTCCAAATAAATAAGCTAATGTTGGTAAGGTGTCTACTTGTCCAGCATACATTGAGAAAGTTTCTTTTTCTAAATCCTTGTTATAAATAAATAATGGAACTTTTCTATTATTTTCCTTCATCCAATCCTCTAAGCCACTTGTATTTGCGATTTCATCAGCATAGTACTTATGAACACCTTCATGGTCCCCAAAAATTGCAATTACCGTATTATCTAAAGTTCCATTAGCTTGTAATTGTTTTAGAAGTTCACCTAGATATTTATCAGTATAATTAATAGACTGCATGTAACCACCAAGTTTTGTTTCTTCTAAATTTGATGGTAGTTTCATCATTTTTGCATCTTCAGGCATATTAAAAGGAAGATGGCTTGATAAAGTGATAGTAGATGCTAGATAAGGTTCTTTTAGTGAATTTAGTACATCACCAAATTGTTTGAGATAACTCTTATCTGATAATCCAAGATTAATTTTTTCTGTTGTGTCGTAATCTGTTGAATCTAGCAATGTATCATATCCAATTGATTTAAGATTGATTAACCAGTTCCAAAAAGATCCTCTATCTGGATGAGATACAACAGTATTATAACCTAGCTCCTCAAATATATTAGGTAATGAATAGTCATAAGTATTAGTTGGATATCTAAAGAACGTTGAGCCTTCTCTTACTGGAAATGTGGATGTGTTTGTAATAAGTTCTGAATCAGAACTTGTACCATTAAATGTTTGTTCATGGAAATTATCAAAATATAGGGAATTATTAAGTAGTTTATTTAACGTGGGAGTTATTGCCTGTCCATCAATATTTTGATTTATTACAAAAGTCTCTAATGATTCCCACTGAATAACTAATAAGTTTTTACCCTTCATCATTCCTGCATATTTATTATCTTCATTATTTTCTTTTAAGCTTTTTAATGTGTTTTTGACAGAGTCTTTTTCAGTTTTGTCAAAAACATAAGGTTTAGATCGGCTATAGGAATCAAAAGAATCAAATATATGATAAGCAATAGGTGATAGATTAAACATTGTTTGATTGGGTGAACAACTATTACTAAAAACAGATTGATATTTATATCCCAATGATTTTTCGTCTATTTTTATATGAACATATCCAATATAAATCATGGAAATAGATAATATAGCTAAGCCCCCTATTATATTTGTATTGTACTTCTTTATAGTTTTTGAGAACTTTATATTTCTAAAAGAAATAACTACTAAATCTATAACAAATACAATGTCTACTATTCTAAACATAGAAAATATTGAACTTCCTAAATCTTCTAAATTATTTGTCATTCCGAACATATAATAATTTAAAAATGATGAATTACTTCTAAGGTACCATATATCACCTATTACTATAAGCGTAAAGAATAAATTAAGCCCTAAAAAAGACCATTTCTGAGCACTACCCTTAAAGAAAAATCCTAAAGATAAAAATGCTGAATTCACCATAATCCAAACTAATATTGGAGGAACTGAATAAAATATTAGTTTGAAATTTACTCCATTTACCTTATCATCTGAAATAAGGATTAAAAGCATTAATGTCTTAAGTAGCAACATAATTAAATTTTCTGAAAAATACTTGTTAGTAATTCCTTCTACAAAGCTATTCTTAATTCTTAACGGAAGACTATCTATGACAACTTCCTCATTATAATTTAACA
Source organism: Clostridium gasigenes (assembly GCF_900104115.1). Lineage (GTDB taxonomy): Bacteria > Bacillota > Clostridia > Clostridiales > Clostridiaceae > Clostridium > Clostridium gasigenes. The sequence goes on along the minus strand of NZ_FNJM01000002.1, from coordinate 492,956 downwards.
TTTTAAATCTTCCTTTCGTCTTTAAATATTGTCTAATTATAGCATATAAGGTATTAGTAGTATATGGATAGAGTGTTAATCATTTGAACTGCTATTATTTTTCTATGCTTTTTGTGATGCTTTTAATATGAGGGAGTCTAAGGAGAGAGGATTACCACACTGTGATTGCTAACAGTACAGAAATAATCTTCTAAATGCATCCTAGACTTTTTTTTACATACATAATTATGGTATAATTCTAAAAAACTTATTAAATTAGGAGGAAACAAATGAAAAAAAAATATTTTAAGCTAAGTATTTTAACCCTATATGGAATAATCATAGGGGGATTTGTAGGATTGCTAACTTGGACCTTTTTATCTATTATAAATTTAGGAGTTCATTTTTTATGGCATACTTTGCCTAGCTATTTTAGCATTAAATACTGGACAGTTATTATGTGCTTAATAGGTGGCTTATTAGTAGGCTTATGCCAAAAGTTTTTTGGCGAGTATCCTCGCAAAATGCCAGAAGTAGTTTCGGAATACAAAGAAACTAACCGCGTTGATTATAAAAATATCCATAAAGCTACTTTATCCGCACTTATTGTTTTACTTTTTGGTGCAAGTCTTGGGCCTGAAGCTGCATTGGTAGGAATAGTAGGCGGTCTTGTTACATGGACGGGGGATATTCTTAAATCATTTTTTAAAGAAAATGAAGAATTTAGAGAGTATACAACATTATTAACAAACTTCGAAATCAAAGCTACAATGGCTCTGATATTTAGAGCTCCTTTATATGGTATTTCTGATTTTTTTAATGATAAAGATGATAGCTCTGCTATAAAGAAATTAAAAGTGGTTATTTACTCTATAACTACGTTATCAGGATTTCTAATATTTACACTATTGCTTAAAATTGATAATAGACCTTCTTTTTCTGCTGATTTTGGGTCTTCAATTATAGGAAATAAAGAGCTTATTTCAACTATACCTCTTATTTTAGTTGGAATATCCATTGCTTTGTTATATGAATTCTTTGGGAAATTTCTTCATACTATAACTAAGCCTCTTAATAAACACAAAATTTTTAAAGCAATTTTAGGTGGTTTAATATTAGGAATAATAGGAACACTTCTTCCTTCTACTTTATTTTCAGGAGAACATGAACTTAAAGTTCTAGCTGTTGAATGGAGTACTACGAGTGCTTACTTATTAATTATTACTGGACTTTGTAAATTGTTTGTTACAGAGGTTTGTCTTTCAACAGGATGGCGTGGAGGACATATTTTTCCTATAGTATTTTCTGGTATAAGTATTGGTTATGGATTTTCAATGATTTTTTCATTGGATCCTGTTTTATGTGCAGCTATTATAACGGCGTCGCTTACAAGTACAGCTTTAAAATCTCCACTTGTAGCTTTATTTCTTTTAATTATATTTTTCCCTCTAAATTTATGGCCATTAATGATAGTTGCCTGCTTTATTCCAAAATATCTATTAAAGCTTAAAAATTCTAAGACTATAACAGGTGGAAATACTGTAGGATAAAGGCTAATGTAAACTAATAAAAATATAGCTATATAACTTATTGGAAGATGAGTTATATAGCTTATAGTACTTGGAGAAGAAATCTATCTATATTACAATGCCTTAAAGGCTTAAAGATAGAAAAGGGGATAATAATAATAGGACCAAAGAAAAACGTGAAGAAAATAAAAAAATGTATTATATTGAAAAAAAGAATAAATTATGTTAAATTATAAATGAAAACGTTTATATAAATTATTTTTTTAAGGAATATAGTGTAGGAATTTAGATGGTATTTATAGTAATCCATATACTACTTTAGTTTCAATATACAACTTTAATTACTATTTAGATAGTTAGAATAAATGTAGTAATTTAAGTACACACTATGGTTAGAAAAATAAGACCATGGAGTGTGAATATGGAAGTAGTGAAAGTAAGAACAGAAGATTTAAAAGAAAGATACTTTGTTGCAGATGATGATGGATTACCAATAGAAGTAATACTAAAGTTTATTAGGTTTAAGGATAATACTAATCATGCAAGAAATACTTTAAGAATGTATTGTCAACATTTAAAACTATATTTTGAATATCTTCAGCAAAGAGAATTAGATTTTCAAAATGTAACCATTGATAACTTAGCTTTATTTGTGAATTGGTTACAGAATCCATATAAGAGTTTGAAAGTTATACCAGTTCATCAAACAAATCAAGCAAGAAGTCCAAGAACAATAAACATTATAGTTAATACAGTTTTATCTTTCTATGATTATATTTTAAGACATGAAGAATACAGTAATAATATTTCAGATAGACTTAAAAAGTTTGTATCTACTCCAAGTAGGAACTTTAAAGGGTTTTTGTATGGAGTAGCTTATGAACAGAAAAAAGTCACAACTAATATATTAAAGCTAAAAGTTTCAAAGGCTAAACCTAAAATATTAAGCAAAGCAGAAATTTCAAGACTCATAGCAACCTGTAATAATCTTAGAGATAAATTCTTATTAAACTTATTATATGAAACTGGCATACGCATAGGCGAAGCCTTGTCATTATGGATAGAAGACTTTGATATAAGTGATAATATAATAGACCTTAAAGATAGAGGTGAACTTGAAAATAATGCTGAAATTAAAACTGTATCAAGCCCTAGAAGAATAGATATATCTCAAAATATTGTAGATATGTTTATGGAATATATATCAGAGTATCATACCGATGAAGTTGAAACTAATCATGTATTTATAAAAATAAGTGGTGAAAATAAATATAGAGCTATGAACTATGTTGATGCTGATAATTTATTTAGAACATTGAAAAAGAAAACAGGTATATATGTTACACCTCATATGTTTAGGCATAGCTCATTAACTGTTCTTAGAATGGCTGGATGGCAACCTGAACTACTTAGAATAAGAGCTGGTCATAAAAATATTTATACTACTTTAAACACTTATATACACCCTTCTGATGAAGAAATAACGGAAGAGTTTAATAAAACTCAACCTAATTTAGATTTGGATATTTACAATGAAGGGGATGAATAAAGTGAAGAATTTGAAAAAAATTGGCTTTGAGCAAAGTAAGTATGATGAGATAATTAAGTATCTTATACAAGATAATGGATATTGGTTAGAAAATGATAAATGGGATTTAATAGAAGGTATTTTTATAGGTAAAAGGATTTATAGTTCAAGATATATTGATTTTTCTTCGTTTGAAAATATATATTTGAAGAATGAATTGAAATATTATATAGTTTATTCGTTTAAGGAAAAATTATTAAAAAATAGTTATATAGTAAAAATAACACATACCTTTAAATATTTATTAGCCTTTATAAATGAAAATTATAGCAAATATAAAAGTTTTAATGATATTGATAAAAATACTTTTAGGTTGAAATTTAGAAATTTTCTTTTAAATAATGGTTTTAAACTAGTAGGGAATAAGATAAGTTCTAATGAAATGAATAATATACCATATATTTTAGATTTCATTAAAGATTTCTATGATGATAGAGAAGAAACTGAAAAAGATATATGCTATTCAAAGAATATTCAAGGTGCCAAAATACCTGCAAGTGGTGCAAATAATACAAAGAATAATCAAATTAATTTCAATGAAATTCCTATGTATTATAGATATACTGTTAAGAGATACTTTAAAACAAGAATAACTAAGAATTCTTGGAGTACTTGTTGCGAATATTTATTGAGAGTAAATTATTTTTTTGATTATTTTTATACCAATGGTTATAATGACGAATTTTTAGAAAATATATGCAGAGAAGATATAGAAAAATATATTTTCTATACTTTAAATAATAGAAAAGATAGAGCTAAAATTGAAACTACTAAATATATAGCTTGGATTAGAACATTTTTAGAATATATTCAAATGGCTCAATATGATAAAGCTCCTAAGAGAGAAGTATCATTTTTAATATTTCAAGATGATATACCTAAGAGAGAGCTAGCAGGAGATGTTATAAAAAGGGCAAAATTTATTCCAGAACCAATATTAAAACAATTAGATAATAACATTATGGATTTGGATAGACCACAATATATACCTATTTATATTTTACTTCGTGAAACAGGATGGCGTGGTACTGATATATTAAATCTTAGATATCATAACTGCTTAGAACAGATATGGAATAATAAAGAGCAATCTTATAACTATTATCTTTGTGGAGAAATAACTAAAACAGGTATAGTACAGCTTAAAATTCCTATAAGAGATAAGGTTGCTGAAATGGTTCAAAAAGCTATTGATAAAGCTAAAGTATCAAGTACAGAAGAAAATAATCCTAATAAATATTTATTCAATACTTATGAAGGGAAACTTAAAGGTAAACCGTTAGCGAAGCAATCTTTGTTAAGCACTATGAAAAGATTAATAGAAGAAAAAGATATTAGAAATGCTAATGGTGAATTATATCACTTTAAAACTCATTCACTAAGACATACAAGAGCTAAAGAATATGTAGAGCAAGGTATGGGAATAAGTGTTATACAACAGATTTTAGGGCATAGAAGCATGCAAATGACAGTTCATTACGCTACTGTTAGTGAGAATGTTCTTTATGAAAAATGGAAAGATACTGAGGACTTAGAATTATTCAAAGTAGATATTGTAAGCAATAAACTTATAGAAGTGGATACATCAACTGATGATGGTGAAAATCTTATTAGATATGAATATGTTAAAAAGAATTTAGATGCTGTTAGAGTTCCTTTCGGAGTATGTTTTAAAGCTTCTAAAGTACCGTGTAAACAACAAATGAATCACTGTTTAACTTGTGCAAGTTTCTGTACCACTACTGAGAATATTCCTGAATATGAAGAAGAAATACAGAAGGTTAAATCTCAAATTGAAATCAGTGATAAGTTTGGTAGAGAGCTTTGGGCAGAAAAGAACAAAGGGTATTTAAAGTTGCTTGAAACAACAGTAGAAAAAGTTAGAGAGCATAAACTAGTTCACAAAAACGGCAAGTCAAGGGAGGATTCATAATGGTTGGAAGCACTAAAGGATTGAAAGAATATGCAAAACAGAAAACACAATTAACTTTAGAAAAGGTTGATAATTCCATTAGGGAGCTTTCGCTTACGGAACAGAAAATTAACTTTAATAGTGTTTCTCAACTTAGTGGTGTATCTAAGACTTTTCTTTATAACAATAAAGATATTAAAAATAGAATTGAAGAACTTAGAGGTAAGCAAACAAGTAGAACTATTAATCAAAGAGCCAAGTATGATAAAACAGCTAAATCAAAGGATATTATCATAATGGCTAAGGATAAAAAGATTAGAGACCTTGGGGAAGAAAATAAGAAGTTAAAAGAACAATTAGAAATTCTAAGAGGTAAGTTATATGAAAAGATGTAAAGTACACATTTGTATAATAGAACTAAATCGCCAAAAGCGACGGCTGGTTTTTTTGATTAAAATAAAGTTTATATGAAAAAAATAAGAAGTGAAGATTCTTTCTCAAGGAATCTTCACTTCTCACATTTTACACACCTTTTTAAGGAGTGATTAAATGTATAAAAGTATTGAAAAAATGATTAGTGATTTAGAAAAAGTGCTTACAGCAAAGATACAATTAAAAATATGATATTTGCTGTAAGCACTTTTTCTAAATATTATAATTCCTCTCCTGAAAATTTGGGAGAGAAAGAAATTATAAACTATCGTCAGCGGAGCTATTCTTTAAATTAACAGGAATAAAAATAGGAAAGTGTAAATATTGTGAGAAGGGAAATTTAATAAATATAGCCAAAATATTGCCTCGAAGTACTTCGCCACCATAAAAATGACAAAATAGAATAAGTACTTGATTATGGTGAGGGGGATGCTATATACTGAAACAGTAAATAACTATAAATTTGAAAATAAATTTGTTAAAAAAGTTATAATATCAATTGAAAATAGAGTTTGAAGCAAGTCGTGAATTTTTGAATCCCCATACGGGGCGACAGCTTTTAGCGACTTCGTTCTAGTAATTGATTACGATATTGAGATACCTATATTTCGCTTAACTCAAGTTTTGATTCCTTGTAAGGGCATAAATATATGTTATTTTTTTACGGCTCAAAATCGCAATCAAGCCAACTTATATTACGCAATAAGTACGAATATAAGATATAAATAAAAGGAGCTAAGCTTTTAAATACAGCTTAACTCCTTAACATTACAAATTACTTAATTATAAAAGATAAAACCCCTAAAATTATACATATAATTCCACCTAATAATTGTCCAAGTCCAGAAGCTTCTCCCATTATTAAAAAGTTAAAAATATTTTTTCTTGTTTGGGTTTTTCCTACAAACGCCTTATCTGTTTTTATTCTATGTACTCCCCATAATGTTAATACTACTCCGAAAAGTATAAATAATAGTTTTTGAATTATCATAATTTTTTCCTCCACTCACTATTTTATTGTATACATTTTTATAATTAGTCATCTTCTTCAAATATAAAAGTTTCTTCAATTGGTAGGTTAAAGACCAAAGAAATTTTATATGCCAGTAAAACAGATGGATTATATTGTTGTTTTTCTAAAGAAATAATTGTTCTTGAAGATACACATACCTTATCAGCTAATTCTTGTTGTGTCATCCCATGTTCTAAACGCAATTCTTTTATTCTATTTTTCATAAAGCTCTCCTTAAAGAAAATGACTATAATATTTTTTAGCTAATCCTTGAGTAATCATGCAAAATATTATAATGATAAATAAAGCCATATCTGTAGGAATGGAAATCCATCTTGAAAGAAACATCATAAGGAAAATCATAATCATTAAAGTACTCATGGTAAAGTGCGAAGCTTTTCCGTCTATTAAATCATCTCTCTCATCATATTCTTTTGATAATTCTCTTTCCAACTGTTTACGGTTTTTTTTACATTTAATGTGATAAGTTATAGCGAAAACTAAAGAGATTGTTCCTACAAATAACTTTATAATACCAAAATAAAATCCCTCAGTAGTATTAACTTTAGTGTAATTGAAAATTGTTTCAAAAACTCCCATTGTAAGAATTGCTAATGAGCATAAATAAAGCTCTGTAAATCTATTTTTCAAACAAATCGCTCCTAACATAGTATAATATGAAGTTTGCTTCATGTGAACTTAACTTCATATTATACTGTTTAAAAGACGATGTCAAGAATTAATTTATTTTGTTAGAAGATGAAAATATAAATATCATTGTATTTTTGACAGTTTTGTCGTGGATTTTCCTATACTACTTCGCAATTTTCATAAATTGTGTCACAAATTATAATCATAAAATAATTTAATTATAGACGACATAAATTATATGTAGTCTATGTACAAAACAAGTAAAATCAATGAGAGTAGCGTGTGTTACACTAGATATAAAAAGGGGGAATACAAAATGAAATTTAAGAAAATAAGTAAACTTTTAGCAGTCACATTAATTTTTTCAAGTGTTAGCTCTTTTAAAGCCTATGCTTTTCAACCAGCTTCACATTGCACATTAATAGAAAATGTAAAAGAGAACTTGCCACAAGAAAGTATAATAAAAAAATCACTGGAAACTTATCCGGGAATAGCAAATTGGGGATCAAACGCTTTAGACTTAGGTTATTTACAACCTGGACAAGCATTGGAACGTGCACCATGGGCTGATAGATACCACTATTATAAAGTTGGAACTTTTGCATCAGAACAATTAAAGATGGCATTAGCATCAAAAGATATGAAAAAAATAGCTTTTGCTGCTGGTTGGCTTTCACATATAACAGGTGACCTTGCATGTCATGGAATATTTGTAAATCCAGAATGTGGAGTATATTTAGATAATGAAAATACTCGACCATTACACAGAGAATTAGAAAATAATGCTGAAGCAATAGTATGGGCAGATATAGCAAAAAAACCTATAGAAGATTATTCAAAAGGTATAGCACCAATATTTAGTAATATAGAAGATATACCTTTTGACCTAGTAAATGATGTATCACAAAAAGTTTATGGAGTAAGTGCAAATTTAAGCGAAGAAAAACTTCAGTGTAAAACATTAATGATAGGATTACAAACAGGAATTGGATATAACTATGGGGATTTACAAAAATCTAAAGAACTTCTATCACAAAATGGTAGACTTGAAAGATTAAAAAATGCATTTATTGATGCACAGAATAAGTGTACAAGCTTATTAATAGAAGCAGAAAAGGGTGACTATAGTAAATTTTCAGATAGATGGAATTTAGACGTTGGAAAGAGTGCTTCACCTATAAGCTCACTTACAGCTGTGGTTGAAACTGGAAATGAATTTGGTAATGGGACAGATGATGATATATTCTTAAACATTTAATTAAAGAATGGTACAATTAAAGAGTGGAAGCTAGATAAAAAAAACTACAATGACTTTGAACAAGGGGATAATGATGAATATTATTTATATATAAATGAAATTGAATTTGCTCCAAGTGATGTAGACAAGGTTATAGTTAAAAAGAAAGGAGTTTCTAGTTCAATTGGTGCAGATTGGTACTTAAAAGCAATAACAGTTAATGTAAACGGTACAGATGCACTAAAACAAAACGTTGATAATTGGATAAAAGGAACTAATGCAGTAAAAGAGTTTAAAGTAGATTGGAGTAGTATAACTAATACTTCAGATGCTCAATAAAAGTAAAGGTGGTTAAAATTATGAAAAAATTAGCAAGTATATTTGGTAAAATATCATTTTGTATTGCTATTGGTGTAATATTTTTATGTGTAAATTATTTTGCAAAGATAATACCTTTTATACACGTTAGTTCTTTTATACTAATTATGCCTTTATATATATGTCCATTAAGCATAATTTTAGCTATAATCTCATTAAGTAAGAAAAAAAATAAATGGGCAATAATAGGATTGACGTTGAATAGTATTATGTTTCTCTTAGAAATTGCATTTATTATAATGGGAACTAGGCTTTTGAGATAAGGAATTATAAACCAAAATATAAGCTTCTGTATTATTCTTTTTAAGATAATACAGAAGCTTATATAAATTAAACTTTTACCATTGGTATCCGTTATCTCCACCATTAGAACCGTTGCTACTATCAAACCAAGAATCAAGTAGTTCAAACCAATTTCCAATATCATTTATTTTAGAATTTTGACCATCTCTGCACCAATTTAATTTACCATATAAATAATCTGGTTGAAGGGTGGTTGTATCTATGGAATTGTACCATCTTTGACCTTTCCACTCGGAATAACTTGCATTTGCAGTTACATCTCTGTACATTTTATTTCCATCTGGTAAGAAAATACTTAGACCTGTTTGACCTTCTGTAAACCCTTTAAAATTTTTACCTCCATAAGAATAAACTACTAAGTCATCTACATTTTTCATAACAGTTGTAGCTAATTTTTTAATATTAGCACTAAAAGCATTATCTGTACTTATTCTTCTACATAAGTCATATAAATCGAAGTAAGGATATGATAGCCATTCATCTTTATCCTTTTCATCGAAGTAATGAAGTAAAGTTGTATTTTTCCCAGTGCCCCTAAGTCTTTCTATATCGCCTTTCTTATTTTCTTTCCATAAACTTTTAGCCATTGTATCTACAGAGTTCTTTACAGTTTCTATTTTTGAAAGATCAAAACAGCTTAGAACTTGATCATTTGCTCTTGCAGACGAAGCAGCATCTCTTTGTTCTTCTACCATTAGAGCGCCCAATTGTAAATCGGTAACTGTAGAAGGATCAAAATTTTGTTCTTTTCCTTTTAAGGTTAAATCATTCTGTGAAGTGCTTTCACCACCAGCTTTTAGACGTTTAAATATATCATCATACTTATATCCATCTCCCCAAACTACGGGTGCAGAGGCTACCATAACATTTGCTTGGAAGCTACCATTACCAGGCCTATATTGATATGCTATTTCAGCAGCACCCATTAAACAAGCATCATATGCCAGTACATTCACGGATTGATCATTGGTAAGTACATCTGATATTTCGCCAGTATATAAACAGTCACTATCATTTGTGTCATCCCAACATACTGCTTTGGGATTTTTAGGCTTTTGTAATGCCTTATTATCTCTTACTCCACCACCATGGTTAGAAATAATAAGTTCATATTTATCTGCGGGATAATTTGCTTTGCAGGAGTCTATAAATTTCTTAAGGGTTTGTGCATCCCCCATATTTGCTTCATATTCACTAGTTTTTGTTATCTCAGGAAAATCTTTTCCACCTTCAATTCTTACTGCTTTATGATTTTCAATTTTATACATTCTCGAATCTGAAAAGTCTTCTCCTAGTATAGTTGAGTCATCTGAATAATCAGGAGTTCTATCAACTAAAGCAATCAAGTTTAAATTAGGGTTGTCTATATATCCAGTTTTCATTTCCTGTATATCCTCAAGTAAGCTTTCCTCTAAATTATTATCTGCATCACTATAAACCATTACTGTCAGTTTCTTGTTTGGAGCCTTTGCAGTTGATTTATCTAGCTGCACTCCTTGGATAGGATTTGATTTTGTGTTATTTTCCGATATATCATCCAATGCCTTTACTGGAGTATAGGAAAATAAGCTTGTGGTTAAAAAAGCGCAAATTGTAAGGCCTGTAATTTTTTTAATAATCATTAAATTAATCCCCCTTTTTTATAATTTACTATTTATGTAAATTTTAACATGTTACATAATAATTGTCAATAATATGGTAAATTTCTGATAATGATATTTGGAGCAGTATAATGGATATCAATAGCAGAGCATTTAAAAAATAATTTAATAAATTTTTCAATAATTCTCTTCTCTGCATATATTTAAAGTGAGTAATTAAAATTTAAAAAAGGCGGAGGATTATATGGGGGATTTTAGATATTTATCACAAGGGGAAAAATTAAATGGTGGTTATATAACTATTCCAAGGGAACTTTATACTTTAAGTTTATATAGTGAATTAAGCAATGATGCTATTTTATTATATGGAATTTTACTTAACAGATTTAAATTAAGTAGCAGAAATGCTATGAAGGATAAAATTGGACAAGTATTTGTTATGGCATCTATAGAAAATATTATGAAAATGCTTAAAGTATCTAAGGGAAAAGCTAGAAAGGTATTAAAAGAACTTGTGGATTTATTGCTTTTAAAAATTGAAAAAATGGAAGGGTTTAATAGTAAAAGAAGATTATATTTAGGTGCAATTAGAAAAGAAAATGGGGTATCAAGTAATGATAAAATTTGTCCCTACCAAGGGTCAAATAATGAACCTACTAAAGGACAAAATTTGCACCCTATTAATAATAATATAAATAAACATTATTTAAAAAGTAATGAATCCAAAGGGGAAAAGAGTTTAGTTTATTCCTATTTAAAAGAATTTGATTTTGAGGATTAATAGAAAGCTGTAAGGGGGGGAGTAGTTATGGAATTACCAAAGGCTATGGAAAGTGAACAAGCTGTATTAGGAGCAATGATAGCATATCCAAGTGTTGCAAGTGAAGTAGTTGATTTATTAAAAAGTGAGGATTTTTATTATACAAATCATATTAAAATATATAGAGAAATAGTGAATTTATATAGTGAGGGATTAGTAATAGATACAATAACTTTAGCTCAAAGCCTTAATAATAAAGGGCTTATAGAGGAAGTTGGAGGGGCTAGTTATTTAAGTGACCTTTCCTTGGGAGCAACTTTTTCTGAAAATATTAAATATCATTGTAATATTATAAAGGACAAGTGGACTAAGAGAAATATTATCCACATAAGCCGAGAGTTAATGAAAAAGGCTTATGATACTAAATCAGTTGCGAGGAATATTATTAGTGAAGGTGCTGAGGAACTTTATAAAATTTGTAGTGATAATGGGAAGATGTACACTATGGCTGAGTGTTTAGATAGCGCCCTTGTAGAAATAGAAAAGCGTTATAATAGCAAGGGTGAGAGCCTTGGAAAAACCACAGGGTTTGTTAGTTTTGATAAGGCTATAGGTGGATTGCAAAAAGGGAATTTATTTATTATTGCGGGAAGACCATCAATGGGTAAAACTGCACTGGCATTAAATATTGCATGTAAGGCAGCTAAAAAAAGCAGAGTAGCTATATTTTCTTTTGAAATGTCAAAACAGGAGCTAACAGATAGATTATTAAGTGATGAAGGTAGTGTGAAACTTGGAAAGATAAAATCGGGTAAATTATCTAGTGATGAGTTTGAACAAATAAGTAATGGAGCAGCATGTTTAAGTGAAAGATATGCAATTGTATATGATGGTAGAGCTTTAAACACTAGTGAAATAAGAGCTAAATGTATGAAAGCTAAATTACAGGATGGACTTGATATAGTTGTAATAGATTATCTTCAATTAATTAATGGAGATTCAAAATCTAGTGGAAATAGAGTATATGAAATAAGTAAGATATCTAGAGAATTAAAAAGCATGGCTCGTGAATTAGAAATAAATATTATTGCTTTATCACAATTATCAAGAGCTACAGAAGGAAGAGAAGATAAAAGACCAGTGCTTTCAGATTTAAGAGATTCGGGAGCTATAGAACAGGATGCAGATATAATAGCATTATTATATAGAGATGAATATTACAATAGAGATAGCAATGAAAAAGGTATTTGTGAAATATTAATAGGGAAAAATAGAAATGGAAAAACTGGGATGTTTAAATTAAATTGGATACCAGAGATTCAAAGGTTTGTAGATATTTAATTATATATCCATAATAAAACAATTTAGACAAAATACTATATAATTGTATCTATCTAATATATAATGTGAGATAGGATGGAGGTTATATAAAATGAAAAACTTAAAAACAGTTATAATATCTACAATTTTAATATGTGCATTAGCTAGTGGGGTTGTATACATTACTATAACTAATAAAATCAAAAAAGAAAATGAACTAAAAATTGTACAACTTAAAAAAGAGGAAGATGAAAAGGCAGCAAAGGATAAAATAGCAGCAGAGGCAAAAGAAAAAGAAGAGGCAAAGGCAAAAGAAAAGGCTGCTGGTACAAAAGAGGATGTTTTTGATACAAATATAGTTGCTGAGGAAAGAGTATACATTAGAATGCATGGAATGATAAATACTAAAATAAATGCAGCAGATGGAAATACTTGGGGTATGATAGAAATAACTAATGAAGACTGCAATAAACTTATTGAAGTTGTAAATACTAATAATTATGAGGATAAAGAAAAATTGTTAGCATTTTTAAATAGTTGGAAAAATAAGGACTTCTCAAATGGTGTGGAACAACATAATTATATATGGGAGAAACTTGGTGGGGTAGAAGGAAAGGCAATTAGTTTAAAATAGTAGCAGAAACTGTTGATAATAGCTTAGATACTTATTTATATATAGTAGGATAAATTAAATATATATTAGAGACATAATAAAGAGCACATAAGAAATAGTAGGTAAACTTTGGAACATTTGCAATGTAGCAAGTATCTTTAGGTGCTAGTTAGCCTGAGGAACAAAATTTAGAAAAAATTAAAGTGGACTTGTTAAAATAAAGCCCTTATATTATAGCACCTATTGTGGTGTTATAGAATAAGGGCTTTAATTATGTAAAATATAAGCATTTTATGTATAAAAGCATAAAGACAATGAGTAAAAATAAACAAATGAGATAATATATGTTAAAATATAATAAAGCGTGATATTAAAATTTATAGTTAAGGGGGATAAAAATAATGAGGTTTAAAATAGAATTAGAACTTAAAAGTGAACGTTTGCTTTTAGATTATCGTCCTGCGATAATAAGTCTATTCAAACATAGTTTAACTATATATGAAGATGGAAAACATTTTAGTTCTTATTATGAAATAGGAAAAGATAAGATGTTTACATTTGCGGTGGGAATACCTAATAGCAAATTTACAAAAGAGCTGATATTAGTTCCTGATAAAAAAATTAATATTGTATTTAGTACAGGGAATATAGGAACGGGTATTGTTTTTTTTAATGCACTATCTATTCAGAAAAACAAACCATATCCATTAGCAAATGAAAATACAATGACTATAAAAAATATTATAATAGAAAAAGAATATCCAATTATAACAGATACAATTGATGTTATATTTAAATCTCCATTATGCGTCAGAGAACATAATAAAGAAAATAATAAGGATACATATTATTCTTATGAAAAAGACGGTTTTAATGAAGCTTTTAAAAATGTATTGAAATCACAAATAGATAAGTCGAAAATGTTATCGATGTCTATTTTAGATGATTTTCAAATAACTCCAATAAGGTGTAAGAAAACCGTTGTTAGGCACCATTCTCAATTTGTGGAAGCGACAGTTGGAAGTTTTAAATTTACAGGCAATGTAGCATTACTAAGTTTTCTTTATACAAATGGAATTGGAAGCAGAAAATCCTCAGGATTTGGATTGTTTGAGATAGTTGGTGGGGAAATGTTATGAAGAAAGAAAATTTAGAAAACCAAAAATTTAATACTAGTATGGAAACATCGGACTGGAGATATAGTGCAGCTATTGTTGGCCTTGTAAAATATTTTGACTATCTTGTAGAGCGAGGTTATGATGAAGAATACAATTTTTATAAAATAGATGATGATGTTATAGAATACAACAGTGAAGAAATTACAGAAGAAAGATATTTGATGTTTGTTGAGAGTTATTTTGAAAGTGAGATGCAACATAGAGATATTGAAAAAATGTTGCAAAGTGATGAATTTACAGAGGAGCAAATAAAGTTAATAAATATAAAATTAGATACAGGAGCAGCAATTAAGAAGGTTTTTTTTGGTACAAAGTTTTCGAAAGAAAATAAAGATGGTATTCTGAGAGAAATCAATGAAAAGCGACAGTATTTAATAAAGGAGACATATAAAAATAGAGATGAACTATATAAAAAATTTTCTAATCGTAAATGCTTATTTACGAAAAAAAATAAAATATGTAGGCTATTGAATTATGATATAGATTTGGGGAGGAAAAGTAAAAGTATTTCATTTAATTGGGATTTTAAAAATTATAGATTTGAAGATGAAAGTGAGTTTGACTTTATCCCATTCGCCTTTTCAAAGTCTTTTGATTCCTTCTTTATAAATAATAATTATTCGATAAAACAACTAGTTAATACGAATAAACTGATTTGTATTGATGAAAATCCTAGAGCAACATTATTAGAAAATTTAAAAAAATCAGGAAATTATATAAATTTTGATGTAGAAGTTATTAGCAAACAAAAAATAGAGAAAGGGAAAAAATTTGAAAACAAAGAATATTATGAAACTATATTTATTAGAAAGCGTGTTATTAAAATATTTGAAGCAATAGATGATTATAAGGGGATTCCTAAAAAATATAGAGTAAATGAGAATTATAATATAAATGTTGAAAAAGAAGTGACTGACTGTATTATAAATAATATTAAACTTGATTATTTAATAGAATTATTATTAAAGCCAAAACAAGATACAAAAACATATAAGTATCCAAATTATTGGTATAACATTAAAACGCTTATAGATATAAATGTATTAATTTATGGAGGGGATAAAATGAATGAGAAAATGAAATCAGCTTGTGAGAGTGCTAGAAGGGTAAAGGTCAAAATAAATGATGAAAAGAAGGTTAACAGTTACAAACAAAAGTTAATTAGCGCTATAACATTTAAAGACTATGGAAGGTTTTGTGAAATATTACTACAATTATCTTCATATTCAGGAGTAATATTTTATTTTGCATATGACTTATTTAGTGATTTTGAAGAAAATAAAAATATAGCATACACATTTATAAATGCACTTAATAATGAATCTAATAAAGATAATGGGGGAAATAAAGATGAGTAAAAAAGCATTAACACTTACAGTAGTAGCAAATATGACATCTAATTATGGAGAAGGCTCGGGAAATATATCAAGCGTTCAAAAGGTTTTTAAAAACGGTAAAAGTTATGCAACAAGAAGTAGAGAAAGTCTTAAAAATGCCATTATGGTTCAAAGTGGGATGTATGATGATTTACAAACATCAGTAGATAAAGCCACACAAAAGTTAGTATCAAATGAGATAAATGCTACAAACTGTAGGGCTTTAGAAGGTGGATATATGAATACAAAGGGGAAAACAACAAATATTAGAAAGAGTTCTTTTTATTTAACAGATGCAATTGCTTGTGATAATTTTGTAAATGAAACAAGATTCCATAATAATTTACACCTTGCATCAAATTTTGCAGAAAATAATAATCTTAATTTACAAGCAGATGCAGGTAAATGTGGACTTATGCCATATCAATATGAATACGATAAAACTATGAAAATGTATAGTTTAACAATTGATCTTGAAATGATTGGAAAAGATGATAACTTTGAGGCTGAAGAAGCATCACCAAAAGAAAAAGCTGATAGAGTAATAGCGATTTTAGATACGGTAGAAATGCTTAATTTAGTTGTAAAAGGAAACTTAGACAATGCAGAACCTTTATTTGTTGTAGGGGGCTTAATAAATAGAAAAACTCATTACTTTGAAAATGTAGTAAAGGTTAAGGAAGACAAGATATTAGTTACAGAAGACTTAAAAGATAGAATAAAAAATGGTTGTAGCGCTGCACTACTAGACGGTGGAAATTTCAAAAATGAAGATGAAATTAAAAGTGGACTAACACCAGTTAGTGTTACTAAATTCTTTGTGGAGCTAAGAAAAGAAGTTAACACATACTATGGGGTGTAGGTATGGAGGTTTTACGAATTATACTAACACAAAGTAGTGCAAACTATAAAAAAGAAGAAACCATTTTAAATAAAATGACATATCCTCTACCACCCTTTTCTACTGTAATTGGAGCAATACATGGTGCTTGTGGTTATAAAGAATATCACAAAATGGATATAAGTATTCAAGGTAAATATGATGCCATGCATAAGGAACCATATAGAGATTATTGTTTCTTAAATTCTATTGGTGAAGGCGATAGAGGTACCTTAGTAAAATTGAATAATAAAAATTTCTTGTCAACAGGATTTGACAAGGTAGCTGAGGCTAAGAAACAACAGGGAAGTAGCTTTAGAGAAGGAACTACAATACAAGTTATGAATCAAGAATTGCTAACAGAGTATAGGGAATTAAAAGATCTATTAGATAGAATTAAAGACTTTGAAGAAAATAGAGTTGATAAAGTTCTAAAACTTATTAAAAAGCGTAAAAAAGATTTAGCTGATAAAAAGAAGAAGGTTAAAGAAAATAAAGAAGCATTAAACGTAGTTTTAATTAGAGAAAAGCAAATAAAAGAGTTAGAGAAAAATATTAACGATAGAATTAAGGCGTATAAAGTTAATGAATATGAGATACCATATTCAAATTTTGCAATCCTTACAACGTCTTTAAAGTACTATGAAGTTTTAAATAACATAGAGTTAATAATCCATATAAAGAGCGATAAAGAAACACTTATGGACATTAAGGATAATATTTATAATTTAAAATCTATAGGTAGAAGTGAAGATTTTGTAGATATAAAAGATGCATCCATAGTAGAAGTTGTAGATACAATTGATGGGCCTATAACTAGTGAGTATTCAGCTTATATTGACTATAACCTTATAAAAAATGAATGTGTATTTTTAAAGCTAGGTGATAAAATTACTGCAAATGGTACAAAGTATTATATTAATAAAGATTATGTAATAGAAGATAATAAACGAATTTTTAATAAGAAGAAAGTAGTCTACACATCAGAATATGTAGCAGAAGAAGGTAGTGAAAATCTGCACTTTGACATAAGTTCAGAAAAGTCATATATAGTTAACTTTAATTAGGGGTGATATTATGGATTTATCTATTTATAAAGCTAAACCACAAAAAAGTATAAGAGAGCATACGGATGATTTATTAAATAATCTTGAGATAATAAAAGGCTTAGATTATATAAAAAGTAATCATGTATATGAACTTACAAAAATTGCTTGTGAATATCATGATTATGGTAAGGCTAACAAAGAGTTTCAAAATAGAATAAAGAATAATACTACATTTAATGAAAATACTGAGATGGCACATAATGTGCTATCTCTTTATTTTATAAATGAAAGTGAATTTGAAAATATAGAAGATTATTATAAAGTAGCCTTTGCGGTTTTATATCATCATAATTATTGTGATAATTTAAAAGCACTGCAAGGTAAGGATAATAAAGATTTAGCTAAAAGCCTATTAAGCAATTTTAAAATTAACACTATTAAGCCAAGTACACTACAAAACTTAAAAAGAATAACCAAAACAGAGGATGCTATTCTTATAAAAGGATTTCTTCATAAGTGTGATTATAGTGCAAGTGCAGATCTTCCAATTGAGCATAAAAATGATTTCTTAAATAGTGGGTTAGATAAATTATTAGAAAAATGGCAAAGTGAAAATGAAAATGCAAAATGGAATGAACTTCAAGAGTTTTGCAAGAATAACACAGATGAAAATATTTTAGTAGTTGCACAGACTGGAATGGGTAAAACCGAAGGTGGATTACATTGGATAGGAGATAATAAGGGGTTTTTCATATTACCATTAAAAACAGCCATTAATTCAATATATAAAAGAGTTAAGGAAGAAATTTTAGAAAAGAATAATATTGAATCAAAACTCGCATTATTACATTCAGATGCATTAAGTTATTATAATAGTGACAAGAGCAAAGAGTTAGATATTATGGATTATTATAAGCAAAGCAGACAACTATCAATACCACTTAACATTTCAACTATGGATCAACTATTTGATTTTGTTTTCAAATATCAAGGATATGAGCTTAAGCTTACGACTTTATCTTATTCCAAAATAGTTGTTGATGAAATTCAAATGTATAGCGCAGATTTACTTGCATACTTAATTTATGGTATTAAAATCATAAATAAATTTGGAGGAAAGGTTGCAATTTTAACAGCAACATTAGCTCCATTTATAAGAGATAAACTAAAAAGTGGAGAGAATCCAGTTGAGTTTAAGGAAATGACTTTTATAAATGATAGCAAAAGGCATAACTTAAAGGTTTATGATAGTGAAATTGACTGTGAAACTATATATTGTAAATTTGAAGAGAATAGAAAAAAAGGTATAAGTAATAAGATACTTGTAGTTTGTAATACTGTTAAAAAAGCTCAAGAAATTTATAAAGAACTTGAAGGCTGTAAAGAAATAGGTGTTAAAAATATCAATATACTTCATAGCAAATTTATAAAATGTGAAAGAGCGCAAAAAGAAAAAGAAATAATGGAGTTTGGTAAAACTGAAAATAAAGGAACTGGTATATGGATAGCAACGCAAATTGTAGAGGCTAGTTTAGATATAGATTTTGACTATTTATTTACAGAACTATCAGAAATTACAGGGTTGTTTCAAAGGCTTGGAAGATGTAACAGAAAAGGGGTTAAGCCTACAGATGAACCTAATTGCTTTGTGTTCTTAAACATAAACAAAAACCTTTTAACAAATGGAGATAAAGGGTTTATTGATAGTAGAATATATGAATTATCAAAAAATGCACTTAAGAATATTGATGGAGTTTTAACTGAAAGAGAGAAAATAAATATTATAGAAGAGAATCTTACTACAGAGAAATTAAAGGGTAGCGATTATTTAGTTAAGTATAATAGATTTTCAAAGTGGATAAGTGAATTAGAACCATATAAACTTGATAAGGATGAGGTTATGTTAAGAGATATAATATCTTACAATGTAATACCAAATAAAATTTACGAAGATCATAAAAAAGAAATTGATGAGAATTCTAGAAAGTTACTAAAATCTATAAATCCTAAGCTAACAAAGACAGATAAAGAAAAAGTTAGATTAGATAAATTGGAACTCAAAGAGCAAATTAAAAAGTATACTGTTCCAGTTGGAAGAAATGATATCTTCTTTAAAGGTGAAAACCTAAGAGTGAGTAGAGTTCAATTAAGTAGAAATGAGTTCATAGATGTTATGAATTGTAAATATGATAAACTTGGATTTATAAGAGCAACAAGCAAAGAAATAAAAGGCTTAGTTGATAATTTCATGTAAGGAGAGGTAATGTTATGGATAAGCCAATTAGTGGAATGATGATTTATTATTATATTGTCTGTAAAAGGAAACTATGGTACTTTTATAATCAAATACAAATGGAATCAGATAATGAAAATGTTAAAATAGGAAAGGTTCTTGATGAAACTGCTTATGGAAGAGAAGAAAAACATATTAATATAGATGATGTTATTAGTATTGATTATATAAAAAATAGGGGCGTATTGCATGAAGTAAAAAAGAGTAGAAAAATAGAGGAAGCTGGTATAATGCAGATAAAATATTATTTGTATTATTTAAAACAAAGAGGTGTAGAAGGTATTACAGGCAAAGTTGACTATCCATTATTAAAACAAAGTGTGGATATAGAATTAACAGCGGAGGATGCAAAGTATATAGAAACAGTATTAATAGACTTGAAAGAACTTGTAAACAAACCACTTCCACCACTTATTGAGAAAAAAAGTATTTGTAAGAGTTGTGCATATTTCGAATTATGCTACATTTAATGAAGGGGATGAGTTATTTTGAAACGTAGCTTTTATATATATAATGATGGAGAAATAAAAAGAAAAGATAATACATTAAGATTTAAAAATAGTGATAATGAAACTAGAGATATTCCTATAGAGCAAGTTGAAGATATTTATATCATGTCAGAAATGACATTTAATACGAAATTTATAAATCTGGCATCAAAATATCAGATACCAATACATTTTTTTAATTATTATAGCTTTTATACAGGTAGCTTTTATCCTAAAGAAACTTTACTTGCAGGTAATTTATTAGTAAAACAAGTTAGGCACTATGAGGATGATCAAAAAAGACTTTGTATAGCAAGAAAATTTATAGATGCTGCAGCCTCAAATATTTATAGAAATTTAAGATATTATAATGGTAGAGGTAAGGATGTAGAAAAGGCAATGATAGAAATTGAATCCCTTAGGAAGAAAGTATTGAAGACGGAGAGTATCAATGAATTAATGGGCATAGAAGGTAATATTAGAAAACAATATTATTCAACGTGGGACGTTATAGTTAATCAAAAAATAGACTTTAATAAAAGGGTTAGGAATCCACCAGATAATATGATTAATACTATGATTTCATTTGTTAATGGATTAGTTTATACAAGGGTTTTGGGAGAAATATATAGCACACAACTTAATCCAACCATTAGTTATTTACACGAACCTGGGGTGAGAAGATTTTCATTGAGTTTAGATTTAGCAGAAGTATTTAAACCAATTTTAGGTGATAGATTGATTTTTTCATTATTAAACAAGAACCAGATAACACCAAGTAGTTTTACTAAAGAGTTAAACTATCTTCATTTAACAAAAGATGCATCAAGAACAATAGCAATGAAATTTGATGAAATGTTAAAAACAACAATTTATCATAAAGAATTATCAAAAGATGTTACATATAAGCATCTGATAAGATTAGAATGCTATAAATTAATAAAGCATATTATGGAAGAAAAAGAATATGAAGGATTTAAAATGTGGTGGTAGGGAGGTTTTAATTAGATGTATGTTGTTTTGGTATATGATATAAGTGGAGATGATGATGGGCAGAAAGTATTAGGAAAAGTGTTTAAGATATGTAAAAAATACTTAACTCATATTCAAAATTCTGTCTTTGAAGGAGAGTTGACAGAAGGTCAAATAGTAAAATTAAATGCAGAATTAAATAAATTTATTAGAAAAAGTTTAGATTCTGTGATAATATTTAAGAGTAGAAATGAAAGATGGCTAAATAAAGAATTTTGGGGAAAACAAGATGATGCGACATCAAATTTCTTTTAATAATAATAAGTTGTCGATGTGACATAGTGATAAAAGAGTACTAGTTAGACAAAGCCTTTGTTATTAATGGTTTGAAGTTATAATAATATAATTTTAAAGTGATAATATGTGAAATATATATATTGTAAAAGTACATCGACAAAAACAAATCCTGGAATGGTTGGTAATACTAGCTATTATTGTCGGTCTGTTTTAATCTATCCATAGTGGAATGTAAATTTTAGTGGGTGGGCTGTTTAGGGGGAATGTAAGTTAGTTTTAATCTATCCATAGTGGAATGTAAATTAAAAAATTTTCCTCCTAAAAATTATTTGTTTTTTAGTTTTAATCTATCCATAGTGGAATGTAAATTTGAATAGATC
>NZ_FNJM01000002.1:0-469259 GCF_900104115.1 Clostridium gasigenes | reverse complement strand
GACGTTTTAATCTATCCATAGTGGAATGTAAATTATTTATAATTATAGCCATTTGCATATTTATAATTGGTTTTAATCTATCCATAGTGGAATGTAAATAGTTCCACTTCCCTCACAACGGGGTCAGACCCTTTTAATAAAATGGCAGACATCCAGGGCAACGACATGCGGGGGTGGAGACTATTTCCAGGTACATGCACTCGTGAAAATTCAATAAATTTATCAATTTAACTGCAATAGAGCCAAAAACTGTATTGTAGTTTTTTTGTTTAAGCTAAAGTTGTTATTAAACAATTTTCTATCAGGTACAAGCAATATAGCAAGTGTGAAGCAAGCATCACACAAGGGTGACTATCACCTGCCGAAAAATGAAATAAAAGTACTTTTGAGATTAAAAATTCAAAGGTTCTTTTTTATATTCTTACAATGAATATAAAAAAATGTTGTTAGCAATTTCTGTCGCAAGCTTCCGGAAATAGGACTAGACCCCTCTGGAAAGAAAAATTACTATGAAGCTAAAATAAAATTAGCGGAAGAATTAGCATATTATGATAAAGTTAAAGATAATGAGCAAATAAAAGCATTAGTAGATTTTTTAGAGTACTTGTTTTTAATACAAGATCCAAAATTAGAAAAGAAATATGAAGAGTATAGGAGAGAAAAGGGAGGGGCATTAAAAATGACAATAGAGGAAACTGATATAGCTATTCTAAAGAAGTGGTATAAAATGATTAAAGAAAATAGCCATATAATTCATTATAAAATGAGTTGTATGGCTATATTAATTATACTTGAAAGATTGCTGACATCTGAGGGTGCTAAACTGGAAATGTTTTGAATATGCGAGGTCTTTTTAAGAGAGCTTGCCCGAGCAACATTATTTATCTATTACAAAATGTGTGTTTATGAGAATAAAATTTTAGGGTATAATTAAAACATAGCAAATTCTGAAAACAGAGTTTCCAGAATAAGGACCTCAGAGGAACAATTTTTTACCAAGTACAAGTAGTGTTGAAAATAAAATTATTTGATCAATTGAACTGTGATAGAGTTAAAAACTTTATTGCAGTTTCTTTTTTGTTAAAAATTATTTATTGGTGATTATATATTTATAGCGGACGGCGCTAAAGTTGTTGTTGTTGTTGTTGTTGTTGTTGTTATTGTTGTTGGATTTTTAGAAGGTGTTGAAGTATCAATAACAGGTGGAAAAACAATTGTACCATTTTTATCTGCAAAAGATCATAAACAATGTTGATGCGGAAAAGGACCAAACACAGGTGGAATGGGAGTGCTTGCACCAAATCTATATATAACAGAAGAAGTTCAAAAAGAATTCGAAGAAAATATAATGGCAAAAACATTAGCAGGAATTCAAGCAGAAGGATATGACTTTAAGGGGATAATCTTCTTTGGATTAATGATAACTAAAAAAGGAACATATATTTTAGAATACAACGTAAGAATGGTAGATCCAGAAACACAATAAGCAAGCCCTAAGTCACCCTCTTAGGATTTTTCAAATGGTGTGGAACAATATAATTATATATGGGAGAAACTTGGTAAAAAACTGGATGTTGGAGGTCCTTATTTTTGGAAATTTATTTTCAGAATAAGTCTTGCCTTTTTTGCCTATAGTTTCAAAATTAAATATTAAATTTATAACCATTATGTTAAAATATTCATATTATTGAATATAAAGGAGTTGTTTTGTTGTGAAAAAAATATTACTTTGTTTATTATTTTCTACAATTTTTCTAACATCATGCACACTACAAGATTCTCAAAGTACAAATAAATCCTCAGACAATAATACTTTAACTAAAGAGGTTACACAAAACTCAAATGATAGTCCTAAACCAAAAGACACTACTACCATTCTAGATAATGCCAACACATCTCAAGATAAAGAAAAAGAAGTATCAAAGGATTCTTCCAAAGAAATAAGTCCAACTGAAACATCCGGAAAAAATGAAGGTTCTAAAACTAACATTTCTCCAGGAGTATCTAAAGTAAAAGGTAAAGTTCAATTATATGAAGACACTTTCTTTGATGACAGACGTTTCGGAGAGAATATTCCGAAAAACTTTTGTGAAGTTGTTATTTCAAACCTTACAGAGGCTTCTTTTGATTTTACGGTCTATGAAGTTACAGATGCAAAAAATGATGATAAAAAAGTTATTTTCCTTAAGAATACAGCTATTTTTATAGATGATGGAACAAAAGCTACTTTTTATGGGAAAACTTATACCCTTAATTTTATATTTCCAAATAATCATGGTGCAAATTCTGTTGTAACAGATATGAAGATATCAGGATTTGAGCCATTAGAAGGTAAAACTTACTGTAATAATAAAATACCAGTTCAAGAATACTATGACTTAATAAAAGAAGCTTGGCAGAAAGAAAAGGATTATATTGATTCTATTGATGATCCTAAAGTAAAACAATCAGTACAAACCACGTTCTCTGCAGCTATTATGGAGTCATGTGGCTTACTTATGAAACATCCTGAAGAATCTAATGCTATAGATGGAAGTCTAAGGAAGGTTCTCGCCGGTGACTAATTTTGAAGCTTTGGTAAGGTAAAGTTGGGTGACTAAATATGGAATGGTAACACTTCTTGTGCAGATATTTTAAAGTCTTAAGGTGTATATGTTTGTTATTATATGATTTCCATTGACAACTAGCCTTCGGAGATATGGATAGTTGTCTTATCGTTAAAAAATTGAAAAGGGAGTGTCAAGTAAAGTGTGTAAGTGGAAATTAAACTTGGTGTTAGTATAAGCCCTTTGCTCGGACAGGACTCACAGGGCAAACAACTAGGGGATGATTTCCATGTGCAAGTTAAATAAGGAAGACCAATAATTTTAATATATAGGCTGGACTAGTAATGCTTTAATTACTAGTCCAGCCTATTTTTTGTTTCTAAAATCCTATAAGGTAGTTTTATTAATGAGTATTTAAACCTAAATATCATAGTCGCAAAAATAATTATAATTAATTCAATTATTTTTTCAAAAACCTTAATGAGTGCATATATTTAAGTGAAGGGAGGTGAAACATATGGCAGTTAATTCAGTATTAGTTGATACAGCAGTTGTTGTTAAATACAAAGTTGGTGTTGATACAAAAGGTAATGAAATATTTAGAAACCAAAGAGCTAATGATTTAAATTTATTAGCTACAGAAGAAATATTAATGGATCTTGGAGATATAATTGGAGGCTTCATTAGTTATCCAATATCTCAAGTAACAAAAGAAACAGTAAATTTACTATCAAGATAGTAAATTGCATCTTAGGTTAAATCTGTTAATGTCAAAAGAAAGGAGGTGAAATGAATGGTTGAAAGAGTATTAAATATGAAGTTTAATGACGCAGCTGAGGGTAAATTTACTTTTGCAATTAAAGATGTGAAACCTGAAATTAAAGATGAGGACATTGCTACAGCTATGGAGAGTATTATCACTAAAGATATATTTTTATCAAAAGGTGGTAAACTTAGGACTAAAGCAGAAGCTAAAATAGTAACTAAAGAAACTACAGATGTAGCACTTTAGTATTAAGAGGAATTTAAGGACCTAGAAGTGGTAAAATTCTAGGTCATTTTGTTATGACTATATAGTAGGTGGGAATAATGCATGATAAAGGTTAGCAACCAGTCATTATTGGTTCCCGTTATACTCTGATATTATATGTAAATCATCATTAGCTATATGATTTATCTTTTCCTAATGTAGTTTGCAATAAATCTTCAAACGATATTGTTAAATCAAAAAAAGCAAAAAAGAATAATGTTACAAAAAAATAGAGTAAATACCTAATTGAGTTTAAAAGTAGCAGTTGTTAAATTGAAAAAAGTTGAAAAATATAGTAATATTATAAAAGAAGTAAAAGTAGTTCCTAATGGAGTATTTTGTCTTAAATCTGCTTTAGCATTGCATAAGACATAGGCATAAGATGGATAAAAATATTATTGATGAAGCATTTAGAGAATATATTCGAAGAAAAGACAAAAAAATTAATTTACTAATGAAATACTCAGAAGAATGTAGTATTGCTAAAATAGTAAAATTATATATGGAAGTTTTAATATGATAAAAGAAATATTTCACTTGAAGTAGAAGCCTTAGCAGACGCTGCTGCGAAAAATCTTTACATTGATAATAAAAAAGCAGCAAATTCTGAAAATAGGGTTTCCATAATAAGGGTCTTTGAGCAGGAGACAATTACCAGCTAATGGGGTGGTTGAAAATATAATGATTAAGAAGGTGATAAAATGTTAGATGAAAAACTAATAATAGAATTACAAAATATATTTAATCAATATATAGAAGTTGAAAAAGTGATTTTATTTGGTTCAAGGGCAAGAGGAGATAATAAATATAATTCGGATATAGATTTATGTTTGTTCGGAAAGAATATAAATCATTTAACACACGCAAAGGTAAGTATGGATATAGAGGAAACAAATACGCCTTTAAGTTTTGATATTTTGAATTTTAATGAATTATCTAAAAAAGAGTTAATAGAAAATATAATTAATGAAGGGATTGAAATATATAATGAGTAAAAAACTAGGTGAAAGAAAAGGAGATTTTTTCAAAGCGTTAAAAAGGCTTGAAGAGGCTCTAGAAAAAGATATAACTGATGATTTAGTAGTAGATGGAATAATACAAAGATTTGAATTTACATTTGAACAAGCATGGAAATCGATGAAATTACATCTAGAAGATCAAGGTATATTAGATGAGGCACTATCTCCAAGAAGTACTATTAGGTGTGCATTTAAACAACAATTAATTTCAAATGGAGATATTTGGATTGAAATGATGCTTGATAGAAACAGAACTGCTCATATGTATGATGAAGCAACTGCTGTTACGATAGTTAAGCTAGTAAAAGAAAAGTATATTATTGAATTTAATGATTTAAAAAAGAGTTTAGAGTAGATTATTCTGAAAAAGAGATTGTAGCACTTGGAGAATTTATTTTAATTAAAAATTGAGAATTAATAATTCTTAACTCTTAATTTTAAAAAAGGTGTGGGAATATGAGCAAGTTATTGAATTTTAATGAGGATACATAAGCAACCTCAGGTCAGGGACTAGCCATTTCTTCGCTAGCTCCTCCTAGGAGGAAATGATTCCTAGGTGCGAGTTAAATAAGGAAGAACAATAATTTTAATATATAGGGTGGACTAGTAATGCTTTAATTACTAGTCCACCCTGTTTTTTATTCCTTTTAATAAACTAAACAAAAAATAAAACCTGTCAAAGAATATATAGCGCATGATTAGATTATTACATTCTTTCAATTATATGAAGAACATGAACTAGAAAAAGTTCAATGATTAAAATAATTCCTATAAATCCTAGAAACAGTGATAAAATACTTAGGCTATAATAAACAAAGTCATTTGTTATCTTAGTGAATATATTTCTAATGAAGATATAACTTGGCAGTGAAAATAAAAATATTATGAATAAAAAGGCATAATTATCAACTGTGGGAAAGGTTAGCACTTCATTACTTCTTTCTATTAGAGATATTTCTTTTATTTCATCATAAATTTTTGAAACTTCTATCTTTACTTTTTCATTATCTTTTAGTGTATTATAGGCAACTTCATTCAAATCTTCACTGTATATACCAAAATCTACTGTATTTGAATTACCACTTTTAATAACTTGAACCTCAAAGGTATCCTTTGGAAGAAGAATATCAGCAATCATTGTTAGAGCTATAACTAAACATAATATAGCTGTTATTTTAGATATTATACTTAGTGTTCTAGGTAGTTTCAGTATGGTTTTATTTTTTTTGTTTACTCTGTAACTAATTATAAAAATCATAATCGTTATAAATAGTACAAATAAAAATTTAGGCATATTTATAGACTCCTTCTAAATATATGTATTAAAAAACACAGTAAAGTTTATTGGTGGATATATATATTTATAATTTTCAGTAATAATACATACATATGATTCAATGTTTGTAAATATTTCAACAATACAATTATACCATATTTACAATAAATAGATAAAAACAACCATTTGAAAATATAATCCCAGTAATGATAATTTTTAATTAATTTGAATAATGAGGAAAGAAAAGATAAAATAGATTTATAAACATACATAAGGGAGCTGAAAGAAAATAGACTAGAATTTGACTAGTTATTTTAAAAAAGCTCTCTAAGGAATATGAAAAAAATATAAGTGAATAATAAAGACAACAGATTATTTAAGGAGGTGTGGTATGTCAGAATTTAAAATACAATCTAACTTTAAGCCTACAGGTGATCAACCTATGGCTATAGAGAGTTTAGTTAATTCTATAAATAAAGGTGATAAGTTTCAGACTTTGCTTGGAGTAACTGGTTCGGGTAAAACTTATACTATGGCAAATATAATACAGCAACTGCAAAGACCTACTGTGGTTTTGGCTCATAATAAAACATTGGCAGCTCAGCTGTGTTCGGAGTTTAGGGAGTTTTTCCCTGATAGCATTGTTGAATATTTCGTTTCTTATTATGATTATTATCAACCTGAGGCCTATGTTGCTCATACTGATACATTTATAGAGAAGGATGCTTCTATAAATGATGAAATAGATAAGCTTAGGCATTCTGCAACAGCGGCTCTTTTAGAAAGACGGGATGTAATTATTGTTGCATCAGTCTCTTGTATTTATGGACTTGGTAATCCTGAGGAATATAAAAAGCTTACAATTTCTTTAAGGGTAGGAATGGAAAAGGATAGGGATACAATAATAAAAAAATTAATTGAAATACAATATGAAAGAAATGATATAGCTTTTACTAGAGGAACTTTTAGAGTTAGAGGGGATTCTTTAGATATTATTCCTGTATCATCTTCAAATAAAGGTGTTAGAATAGAATTTTTTGGAGATGAAATTGAAAGGATTAGAGAATTTGATGTGTTAACTGGAACTATTGTAGGAGAGAGAAAGCATATTTCAATTTTCCCAGCATCGCATTTTGCAACATCTACTGAGACTTTAGAAAAGGCAATGCATATTATAGAGGATGAATTAGAGGATAGATTAAAACAGCTTAATGCTCAAGAAAAATTATTAGAATCTCAAAGGTTAAGACAAAGAACTAATTATGATTTAGAAATGATAAGGGAAATGGGATATTGTAATGGAATGGAAAACTATTCAAGGGTTTTAGATGGGAGAGCTCCAGGAACTCCTCCTCAAACTTTATTAGATTTCTTTCCAAAGGATTTTTTAATGTTTATAGATGAAAGTCATGCTACATTACCACAAGTTAGAGCCATGTATGCAGGTGATAGAGCAAGAAAAGAGAACTTGGTGGAGTATGGGTTTAGACTTCCTTGCGCTTATGATAATAGACCTTTAAAGTTTGAAGAATTTGAAAAGAAAATAAATCAAATAGTATTTGTAAGTGCAACTCCAGCACAATATGAACTAGATAACTCAACAAATATAGCAGAGCAAATTATAAGACCAACAGGGTTATTAGATCCAGTTATAGAAATTAGACCAGTAACTGGGCAAATTGATGATTTGTATGGAGAAATATTAAAAATAACAAAAATGGGATATAGAACTTTAATAACAACGTTAACTAAGAAAATGTCGGAAGATTTAACTAAGTATTTAAAAGACTTGGGAATAAAAGCAGAGTATATGCATTCGGAGATACTTACAATGGAAAGAATGAAAATTATAAGAGATTTAAGGCTTGGTGAGTTTGATGTATTAGTTGGAATAAATCTTTTAAGAGAAGGGCTTGATATACCTGAAGTTGCTTTAGTTGCAATTTTAGATGCAGATAAAGAAGGGTTCTTGCGTTCTGAAACTTCATTAATTCAAACTATAGGTAGAGCTGCAAGAAACCTAGACAGTAGAGTTATTATGTATGCAGATAGAATTACTAAATCTATGGATAAGGCTATGAAGGAAACTGATAGAAGAAGAGGAATTCAAATGAAATACAATGAAGATAACGGAATAACTCCAATGTCTATAAAGAAAGATATCCGTGAACTAATAGCGATATCAAAAGTTGCTGAAGATCCAGAAGAATATAATACTGAAAACCTAGAAGAAATAAATCCAAAAGATAAGAAGAAGTTAATTAAGAAATATACAACAGAAATGATGGAATCTGCTAAAAATCTGCAATTTGAAAGAGCAGCAGAATTAAGAGATATTATTGAAAAGTTAAAGAAATAGTAAACTGGATTTAACATTGGGGGTAAATGTTAAATCCAGTTTTTTATTATTTAGGCTATTATGTTTTAAATGAGTATGGTATATCCAAATAAAAATTATTAAATAATATATAATATAATTGACAATAATTATATTAAAATCTAAAATAGAATAAAGAATATATGTTCGTGATTAATTTCTAGAATATATGCAGAAACTAAATTTAGAATTTGAAAAAAATAATAAGGCAATGTGGGATATATATTTTTATAAGTATGCCTTATAAATTAGAAGAAAAGGTGGTTGGGTACATGAAAGATAAAATAATAATAAAGGGTGCTAAGGTACATAATTTAAAAAATGTTTCTTTAGAAATACCTAGAGATAAATTAATAGTTTTTACAGGGTTATCAGGGTCGGGGAAATCATCTCTTGCTTTTGATACTCTTTATGCAGAAGGACAAAGAAGATATGTAGAATCATTGTCTTCTTATGCAAGACAGTTTTTAGGACAGATAGATAAGCCAGATGTTGAATCTATAGAAGGGTTGTCACCAGCTATATCTATAGATCAAAAAACTACAAGTAAAAATCCTCGTTCAACAGTTGGAACTGTAACGGAAATATATGATTATTTAAGACTTTTATATGCAAAAGTAGGTGTTCCTTATTGTCCTAAGTGTAAAGTGAAAATTACTCAACAATCTGTGGATCAAATTGTTGATGGAGTTATGTTACTTGGGGATAAAATTAAGATTCAAATTTTAGCACCTATAATTAGCGGAAAAAAGGGTGTTCATGAAAAGGTATTAGAAAATATTAAAAAGAATGGTTTTATTAGAGCAAGAATAGATGGAGAAATCTATGACTTAACAGAAGAGGAAATAAATTTAGATAAAAATATAAAACATAGCATAGAAGCGGTAGTTGATAGAATAGTTATTAAAGAGGGAATTGAAGGCAGGTTATCAGATTCAGTTGAAACAGCATTGAAATTATCAGAAGGATTAGTTTTAATTAATATAATTGGTGGAGAAGATATTTTATTTAGTGAAAAATTTGCCTGTAGAGAATGTGGAATGAGTATAGATGAATTAGCGCCTAGATTATTTTCATTTAATTCACCTTTTGGTAAATGTGATTATTGCGATGGTCTTGGAGCTTTAATAGAAATAGATGAGAATCTAGTAATACCTAATAAAGATTTAAGTATTATGGAAGGTGCAATAGCAACTTGGGGTGAAGGTAGATTAAAGGATGATTCCTGGACATTAGCTATATTAAAAGCAATGAGTAAAGAATTTAAGTTAAACCTTAAGAAGCCAATTAAAAGTTTGAAACCAGAAGAAGTAGATTTATTACTTTATGGAACAAAGGGACATAAGCTAACTGTAAATTATACAAAAGAAGGAATGACTGCTAAATACTCTTATGCTTATGAAGGGGAAATAAATGCTCTTAAAAGAAGATATAGAGAAACTAATTCTGATGTTATAAAAGGTGATATAGAGCAATATATGAGTAACAATCATTGTCCAAAGTGTAAGGGAGCTAGATTAAGAAAAGAAGCACTTGCAGTAATGGTTGGGGATAAAAATATTTATGAATTTACGAAGATGCCAATAAGAGATGAACTAGAATTCTTAAATTCAGTAGAATTCTCAGAAAAAGATAAAATTATTAGTGATCAAATTGTAAAAGAAATAAATAGTAGATTAAATTTTCTATTAAATGTAGGTTTAGATTATTTAAATCTTTCAAGAACCGCGGGAACTTTATCTGGAGGGGAATCACAAAGAATAAGACTTGCAACTCAAATTGGATCAGCACTTATGGGTGTATTATATATTTTAGATGAGCCAAGTATAGGACTTCATCAAAGAGATAATGACAGGTTAATAGAAACTCTTAAAAATTTAAGAGACGTAGGAAATACTGTTATTGTAGTTGAACATGATGAAGATACTATAAGAGAAGCAGACTTTATAGTTGATATTGGGCCAAGAGCCGGAGAACATGGTGGGGAAATAGTAGCAAGTGGAACATTAGAAGATATTAAGATGTGTAAAGAATCCATAACTGGTCAATACTTAATAGGAGAAAAGAAAATTAACTGTCCAAGTGAAAGAAGAAAAGGAAATGGAAAGAAAATAGTGATTCAAGGGGCAAAAGAAAATAATCTTAAAAACATTAATGTAACATTCCCTCTTGGAATATTAACAATGGTAACAGGAGTTTCGGGTTCTGGAAAAAGTACATTAATTAACGAAATACTTTATAAAGGTTTAAATAGAATAGTAAATAAAAGTAAAAATCCAGTAGGTTCACATAAAGATATAACAGGTTCTGAAAACATAGATAAAATTATAGATATAGATCAAGGGCCTATAGGAAGAACTCCGCGTTCTAACCCAGCAACTTACACAGGAACCTTTGATATTATAAGAGAGTTATTTTCTCAAACAAATGAAGCTAAAATGAGAGGATATAAACCTGGAAGATTTAGTTTTAATGTTAAGGGAGGCAGATGTGAAGCTTGCACAGGTGATGGAATTATTAAAATAGAAATGCAATTCTTATCAGATGTATATGTTCCTTGTGAGGTTTGCAAGGGAAAAAGATACAATAGAGAAACTTTAGAAGTTAAATATAAAGGGAAATCTATACATGACATATTAAATATGACTGTAGAAGAAGGGCTAACGTTCTTTGAAAATATGCCGAGAATAAAGAATAAGATGCAAACATTGTTTGATGTAGGACTTGGGTATATAAGACTTGGTCAACCATCAACTCAGTTATCAGGAGGAGAAGCTCAAAGAATAAAGCTTGCATCTGAACTTTCAAAGAGAAGTACAGGTAAAACTTTGTATATTTTAGATGAACCAACAACAGGACTTCATATTGATGATGTTAATAGATTAGTAGAAATACTTCAAAGATTAGTAAATGCAGGTAATACAGTAGTTGTTATTGAACATAATTTAGATATGATAAAGTGTGCTGATTATATAGTAGATTTAGGACCAGAAGGTGGAGACAAAGGCGGTAGTTTAGTAGTTTGTGGTACTCCAGAAACTGTATGTAAGAATAAGGAGTCATATACTGGTAAATATCTTAATAAGATATTGCAATAGTATATAGGACTTGTTATTTTTACCTAAAAGTCTTAATATATATATAGTAAATATAACTTAAATTTGAGGTGAAAGAATGAGTTCTTCGAAACTAATAAATATAATTTTTGGAATAGCATTTATGGTACTTTTATACGTCATTATTTTTTATGCTCTAAAAATTATGTATAAAGATGTTAAAACTGGTGGAAAGAGAAGACAAGGCACAGCCAAGAAAAATTATGGAATTGAAGTGTTAACAGCAGGGGATAATGATAACTTAGAAGAAGGAACAATGTTACTTTTAAGAGGTCCTATAACTATAGGTCGAAAAGAAGGTAATACAGTTCAATTAACAGATCAGTACGCTTCAGGAAACCATGCAAGGCTTGCTATTAAAAATAATGAAGTATATATAGAAGATTTAGAGAGTACAAATGGTGTTTTTCTTAATGAAGAGAAAATTGACCAAAGAGCCAAGCTTAGGCCAAATGATAAAATAAGAATCGGAAGTGTAATATTTAAGGTTATTAAGTCAGATAAGAAATAGAGGTGAAAGTATGAAAAGTAGTGTAAAGTATGAGAAAAGACTCTTAAAATTAATCTACCTACTATGCTTACTTCTATTTACAAACTTAGCTTTATTACCAAAAGAGTTTGATTATAAAGCAATGGGAATAGGAGTATTATTATGCGGAATAATAGCATACTCTCATTATGTAATACGAAAGTTTTATCCGGATGGAGATAAATTTTTATTCGTTTTTGCTAGTATTTTAGCAGTAGTTGGAGTAGCAGTGATTTATAGGCTTAAACCAGTAGACGCTATGAAACAGTTGGTTTGGGTAATACTTGGGATTATAGCTTATATTTTAATTGTAGTAATAATGCCAGATTTAAAGAGTTTTGCAAAGTATAAAAAAATATATTTAATAGGTACATTGGTACTTATGCCAATGGGATTTGTTTATGGAAAGCTGTTCCATGTTGAAACCTGGGGAGCTACGAACTGGGTATATATAGGACCATTTAGTTTTCAGCCTTCAGAATTTGGTAAGATAGCATTAGTATTATACTTATCATCAGCGTTAATGTCTTATGAAAATAAGGGCAGATTTAAAGGTGATTTTAAGCAGTTAATACAACCAGCTTTAGTAGCCATGTATTCTATGGCATGTATGGTTCTTCAAACGGATTTAGGATCAGTGCTAATATTCTTTGGGATATCAGTAACTATGTTATATATAACTACATCTAAAAAGAAGTATGTATTTGCATGTTTAGGGTTATCATCAGTAGGTGCAATTGCGGCATATAAAATGTTTAGGCATGTTAAAGAGAGAGTCGCTATATGGCAAGATCCTTGGGGATATGATGTTGGAGGTCAAATAGTTCAAGGTTTATATGCAATATCTTCAGGGGGGCTTTTTGGGTCAGGGCTTGGAAGAGGTCTTCCAGAATATATACCAGTAGCAACCTCTGATTTTATATTTGCAGCAATATGTGAAGAACTTGGAATGATATTTGCAGTAGGAATTATGATTATATATTTCTTAATGTTTTATAGAGGAATTAGAGCAGCCTTCGTAACAAATGAAAAATTCTCTCAAATTGTAGCTGTAGGATTCAGTACTATGATAGCTTGTCAAACGCTGGTTATTATAGGAGGAGTATTTAAGGTTATTCCATTAACAGGAATAACACTTCCACTTATAAGTTATGGTGGTAGTTCAATGCTTACAATATTCTTCGCACTTGGAATACTTCAGAAAATTTCAGAGGAGGCATAATACATGAACGATTTAGGAAAAAATGTAAGGAATGTAATGGTGGTATTTCTTTTCTGTTTTATAGCTTTAATATCATATATGGTGTACTTCCAAGTTTTTAAAGGACCTGATATTGCAGCAATGCCAGGGAATGTAAGGCTTTGGGCAAAAAGAAATGAAGTTATAAGAGGTACAATCTACGATAGAAATGGTGAAGCGTTAACTAAAAGTAAAAGAATAGACGAGTTAAGTCAAGATAGAGAATATGTTTATAAAGATTTATATACACATTCTTTAGGATATATAGATGAACAATATGGAATAACAGGTCTAGAAGAGGAATTTGATAGTGAATTAAGTAAATATAGCGGAGCAGGTAATAACTTAAGAAAATTCTTCAAAGATTTTGATTTGAAAACATTTTTTAAGGAGAGAAATCAAGAAGATGAAAAAATAGGTAATGGGGTAGTTACAACTTTAAATCCCAAAGCCCAAAAAGCAGCTTATGATTTGCTTGGAGATCAAAAGGGTGCAGTTGTTGCTTTAAATCCTAAAACAGGAGAAATACTAGCAATGGTATCAAAGCCAACCTATGATCCAAACAACATGAAGCTTGCAATAGAAGGAGCAACAGCTGAGAACAGCGAAGCTGGGTATTTAATTAATAGAGCAGTGGAGGGATTGTATCCACCAGGTTCAGTAATGAAGACAATTA
Organism: Clostridium gasigenes; assembly: GCF_900104115.1. GTDB lineage: Bacteria > Bacillota > Clostridia > Clostridiales > Clostridiaceae > Clostridium > Clostridium gasigenes. The sequence continues at coordinate 455,450 of NZ_FNJM01000002.1, read as the reverse complement.
CTTTATCAGCAGCTTTAGAAAATGATCCATCTGTTGCAAATAGAACTTTCCAAGATAAGGGAAAAATAACTTTTGCAGATGGAAGAGAACTAAATAATTATGTACATCAAGTTCATGGGGCAATAAGCTTAAGAAAAGGATTTTCAGTATCTAGTAATGTAGTTTTTGGAACACTTGCTATGGAACTTGGAAATGAAAAACTAAAAGCTGTAGCTGAAAATTTTGGGTTTAATTCTGTAGTACCAGCAGTTGGAACTACAATAACAAAAAGTCAATTTCCAACACTTGAAGAGTATGAAGTTGGAAGCATAGCCCAAAGTGGAATTGGTCAAGGAAGTGTTCTTACTACACCAATGGAAATGGCATTAATGGTAAGTGCAGTATCTAATAACGGTATGTTAATGCAACCTAAATTAGTTAATAAGGTAATAGATTCACAAGGTAACACGGTAAAAGAAATACCTTCAAAGGAATTAAAACAAGTAATATCACCAGAAACTTCAGCAGTAGTTAGAGATTATATGAAAACACTAGTAGCTGGAAAGACTTTTTATGGTTGGGATATGCTACAAAAATATGGAGCTGGAGGAAAAACAGGAACAGCAGATTATAATCTTCCAGATGGTTCAGAAGCAATTCCACATGGATGGTTTGTTTCAATAGCACCTGCAGATGACCCACAAGTAGCTATTGCAGTTATAGTTGAAAATGGTGAAAATGGAGTGAAATTGCCAGCGGTTATAGCAGCTAATGTTATAGATGCTATATTAGGAAAAGAATAGTTAAATGTTCTTTGGAAATTTGTTAAGAGATAGAGGTTAGTTTTAGTTTACATCTAAGAGTTATATTTATAAGCTTAGATGTAAAGATACAAGACCTCTATCTCTTTTTGATTTAGGAATTCCCCAAAATTGTAACTAAAGGATATGAAATAAAATAGATATTAAACAAACACCTTTATTCTACAAAATCATATATTAAAGAGAGACTTATTTTAACAATAGCAAAATTAAAAAAAATAGAAAACTCTTGATGATTAAAGTAGAAATGGGGATGGGGAAATGTTTAGAGTAAAGGCTTTAGAAGTAGAGGGATGCTATTTAATTACACCAACTGTATTTATGGAAAATACATGTGATTTAATAAGGGTCTTTAATGATACTCAATTTAATATTTATGGTCTAAGTACAGATTTCAAAGAAGAATATTATGCAATTGCAAGGCCTGGGGTTGTAAGAGGGATGCATTATCAAGCACCACCTGAAGAACAGGATAAGATTATAACTTGTATAGCAGGAGAAATTCAAGATGTAGTTATAGATTTAAGAAAGAAATCTAAAACTTATGGAAGATATGTAGTTGTAGAGTTAAATGAATTTAATAGAGATTTAATATATGTACCAAAGGGCTGCGCTCATGGTTATTATATAAAAGGTAACAAAGACGCTTTAATATTTTATAAGGTTACTAAACCTTTCAACAATGATCATAGAGGCGGAGTTAATTGGGATTCCTTAAATATTCCTTGGGAATTTAACAAAGATGAAGTAACAGTTGAAGAATGGGATAATAAATTAGCTAAATTTGAAGAATTTGATTCTCCTTTTTAGGGGTACATTAAAATAGATAATAGTATTAATTAGTTAAATCGGATTAGAAACATTTAACTAATTATTTTTTGAAGATCTATTAGGCATAAAGAAAAGTAATAGTCAGTAGCATGATATATAGTGACTAGTTATTTTTTATGCCTTACATAAGAATGAAAGGGGGGAATAAAGTGTTTGATTTTGAATACCACTTAAAAAACTTGCCAGATAAACCAGGAGTTTATTTAATGAAAAACACTCTAGGTGAAATTATTTATGTAGGAAAGGCTAAAATATTAAAGAATAGAGTTAAAAGCTATTTCCAAAAATCTAAAAATCACTCTGAAAAAGTAAGAGTATTAGTTAAAAATATTTCGGAGTTTGAATACATAGTAACAGATACAGAAATGGAAGCATTAATACTTGAATGCAATTTAATAAAAAAACATAGCCCAAGGTATAATATTGCTTTGAAGGATGATAAGTTTTATCCATTTATTAAAATAACAATAAATGATGATTACCCTAGAGTTTTCGTAACGAGAAATTATGCTAAAGATGGAAGTAAATATTTTGGCCCATATACTAATGGAACAGCAGTATATGAAACAATAACTTTAATAAATAAAATATTCCCTTTAAGAACTTGTAGGTTAGTTATAAAAGAAGATGGAAAACCAATTAGGCCTTGTTTAAATTATCATATAAAAAAATGTCTAGGTCCATGCTCTGGATACATAAGTAAAAAACAATATGGTGAAATGATTAAGGAGATTATGGAGATACTTAATGGAACTGATAAAACTGTTGTTAATGACTTAAAGATACAAATGGAATCTGCATCTATGAAGTTGGAATTTGAAAAAGCAGGAAGATTAAGAGATAAAATTCTAGCTATAGAAGCTATTGTAGAAAAACAAAAAATCTTTAAAACTATGGAAGGCGATGAAGATTTTATAAACATATACCAAGATGAAAAGGATAGCTGTGTCCAAATATTTTTCTCAAGAGATGGTAAAATCACAGGAAGAGAGAATTTTATATTTGAAAATACTGTAGATGATAATGTTGGTGAAGTTTTATCACAATTTATTACTTCTTTTTATGGAAGCACAGCTAAAGTTCCAAGGTATATTTATGCTCCACAAATTGCAGATTTAGAGTTAATAGAAGAATTTTTAGCTATTAAAAGAGGATCGAAAGTTCTTGTTAGGATCCCACAAAAGGGGCAAAAAAAAGAAATGCTAGAAATGGTTAAAAATAATGGGAAAATAACTTTAGAGCAATTTAAAGATAAATTTTTAAGAGATAAGGAAATAAATAAAACATCCCTGGGTGAACTTAAGGATTTATTAGACTTAGATGAGATTCCATTTAGAATTGAAGCTTATGATATTTCAAATATTCAAGGGGTAGACTCTGTTGGAACTATGGTTGCTTTTGAAGAAGGTAGACCGAAAAATAGTGATTATAGAAGATTTAGAATAAAATCCGTAAAAGGTGCCAATGATTATGATAGTATGAGAGAAATTTTAGAAAGAAGATTTAAACGTGGTTTAGAAGAAATAAAAGCAATTCAAGAGAAGGATATAAAGTTTTCTTCCGGTAAATTTTCAAGTTTTCCAGATTTAATTATGATGGATGGGGGGAAGGGGCAAGTTAATGTAGCACTTGCGGTTTTAGAAAATCTTAATATTAGTATCCCAATATGCGGACTTGTTAAAGATGATAAACACCAAACAAGAGGGATTATATATAATAATGAAGAACTTATAATTAACAGAGGGTCAAACCTTATGCAAATGATAAGAAGAATTCAGGATGAGGTTCATAGATTTGCTATTACTTATCATAGAAGTCTTAGAGACAAAAGAACATTACATTCTATATTAGAGGATATACCTAATGTAGGTGAAAAAAGAAGAAGAGCACTTTTAATGAAATTTGAGAGTGTTGATAATATAAAAAATGCTAATCTACAAGAATTATTAGAAACACCAAGTATAGATAAAAAAGCAGCTGAAAGCATAGTTAGGTACTTTAATAAGATTAATAGTGACAAAGAGGCTAGGTAAATAAATAGAAAAGGTAACAAATTAGTTACAATACAAGTATAATGATAATATATGTAGTTAAATTGCTTGTTAAATGGTAAACTTTAATTTATACTATCAAATGAGATTATAACAAGGTTGAAGGAGTTTAATATGAATCAATTTAGGGGTTTAATAGATTTATTTAAAAAATTTTATAAAGAAGAAAATGTAATAGAAGATGCTCAAATGAAAAATCATGTTTATTTTAAAGTGGGCGGACCAGCTGATATATTATTAATTCCTGAAACAAAAGAACAGGTTCTTAAGAGTATAGAAGTTTGTAGAAATAACAATATACCTTTTTATGTAGTAGGAAATGGATCTAACATTTTAGTTAGAGATGGGGGTATGAGAGGTGTTGTTATAAAACTTGGAGAAGTTAAAAACATATCAGTAGATGGGGATAGAGTTAACGCAGAATGTGGAGCATTATTAAAAGATGTTTCAAGTGCTGGGCTTTCAAATTCATTAACAGGATTTGAATTTGCATGTGGTATTCCAGGAACTGTAGGTGGAGCTGTATTTATGAATGCAGGAGCATACCATGGAGAAATAGCAGATGTAATAGAATCAGCAGATGTAATAGACACTAAAGGGAATATAATTACTTTAAATAAAGAAGAATTAGAACTTGGATATAGATGCTCAGCAGTTATGAAAAAAGGATATGTAGTTTTATCGGCTATCTTTAAATTGCAAGCTGGTGAAGAAGAGAAAATTAAAGAAAGAGTTGATGATTTAACATTTATGAGAGAATCGAAACAACCTTTAGAATATCCATCAGCAGGAAGTACTTTTAAAAGACCTGAAGGATACTTTGCAGGAAAACTTATTCAAGATGCAGGATTAAAAGGGTTTACACTTGGAGGAGCAGCAGTATCAGATAAACATTCAGGTTTTGTTATAAACAAAAATGGAGCGACTGCTAAGGATATAATAGAATTAATAAAGCATATTCAAGATGAAGTAAAACAGCAATTTGGAGTAGAGTTACATCCAGAAGTTAGAATAATAGGCGAAGAATAATAAAGAGGCACCCAAGTTTTGGGTGCCTCTTTATGGTTGTATAAGGGGTCTTTGGGAAAAAAGATTAGCATAGGGGCTTATTATTTTTTGAATAGTCCTAATTGTTAATTAAATTAAGTTATTGTATAATATTATTAAAAGCTATAAGGGGATAAAGGATATGGAATCTATGGGTTTTACAAAGTTAATACCAGGTATATTTATTTTAATTGGAATTATGCTATTAGGGAGAGCTTATTTAGTTAGAGTTAAGAAAAAAACAAGTTTAATTTCAGGTTTAGATGCAAAGACTTTAAATAGAGTTAAGAATGTGAACAAGCTTGTAAAGGACTATTCTAATGGGCTTGTATTGATGGCTTGTTCATGTTTTATAGCAGTTATATTTTTATTATATTTAGGGATAGTTGGAAAAATATTAGGGTTAGCGATAATAATAATTTCATCTATTAATTTAAGTAGAATAACTTTAGATATGGATAATAAATTAAAGAAGAAAATATATTAAAAATTTTATAAAAATTAAAAAAGGGGGTAGTCCACAACTGTGGGCGTAGTTTATGAATTATAATGTAAGAGATGAAGTTAAGGGTATGGCTAAGTATGTAGCTGGAAAGCCTATCGCCGAAGTTAAAAGAGAGCTTGGAATAGATAAGGTAGTGAAACTAGCATCTAATGAAAATCCTTTAGGATGTTCTAAAAAAGTTAAAGAAGTAATTATGGAATTATTAGGTGAAGTTAATATGTATCCAGATGCAACTTCTTATGAGTTTAAAGAATGTTTAAGCACTAAGTTAAATATAACTAGAGATATGATTTTCTGTGGGGCAGGATCTGATTCTTTAATTAATGTTTTATGTACAGTTGTCTTAGATAAAGGTGATGAGAGCCTTATGCCTGAAATCACATTCCCAAGGTATGAAAGTAATACATTACTTATGGGTGCAACCCCTGTTAAAATACCTTTAAAAAATAATTATCTAGATTTAGAAGCTATGGTAGATGCAATAACAGATAAAACTAAAATTATTTGGTTTTGTAATCCCAATAATCCAACTGGAAGTATGTTTACAGCTAAAGAGTTTAATAATATTATAGATAAAATACCAAGAGAAGTTTTAATAGTAATGGATGAAGCTTATGGTGAGTATGTAACATCAGATGAATATCCAGATTCTTTAGAACTATTAAAGAAATATCGAAACATAATTATATTAAGAACATTCTCAAAGGCTTATGGGTTAGCATCTTTAAGATTTGGTTATGGAATAGCAAGAGAAGAATTAGTTGATTATTTAAATAGAGTTATAAATGCATTTGATACTAATCTATTTGCACAAAAATCAGCAGTGGAAGCGTTAAAAGACGAAGAGTTTTTAGCACAAGTAAAAGCTTTTAATGAAGAGGAAAGAGACTATTTAACAAGTCAATTTGAGAAAATGAAATTAGAATATGTACCATCACAAGCTAATTTTCTAATGGTTAATGTAAGAGGCGATGATAAATCAATTCATGAATATTTATTACAGCGTGGATACATTATAAGACCTGGATTCCTTTTAGATATGCCAGGTTGGTTAAGAGTTAGTATTGGTACAAAAGAAGAAAATAGAGAGTTTTGTAAATTGTTAGGTGAAGCAATAGAAGAACGTGATTCTAAATAAAAGTATAAATTAAATATTAAATAAGGTAGTCTATAAAAGGACTGCCTTATTTTTTAGAGGTCTAAATAAAATTATATAAGTATGATATAATCTATGTATAAGATGAAGGTATCTTTAAAGAAATAGACTAGAATATTAAATTACTATTTTTTGAATATGCCTAAAGCAGAAATAAGGGAGGTTTATGACATGAGATTTATAATAGTAACAGGACTATCAGGAGCAGGTAAGACAGAGGCAACAAGAAGCCTTGAAGATATGGGGTATTTTTGTGTAGATAACCTTCCACCGAAGTTAATACCTAAGTTTGCAGAAGCTTGTCTTCAAAGCGACGGGAAAATAAATAAGGTTGCATTAGTTATAGATATAAGAGGTGGAATATTTTTCGAAGATTTATTTGAAAGCCTAGTATATCTTAAAAATCAAGATTTCCAATATGAAATATTATTTTTAGATGCTTCAGATGAGAAGTTAGTAAAAAGATTTAAAGAATCAAGAAGAAGCCATCCATTAGCAGCTAATGGAAGAATTACAACAGGTATAGATGAAGAAAGAAGAAAATTAAGAGAAGTAAAAGATAGAGCAGATATAATAATAGATACTTCAAAATATGAAATAAGAGACTTAAGAGAAGAAATGAATAAAAATTATGGTGATGAAAAAGAACCTAAAAAGCAACTTTCAATAACGGTGTTAAGTTTCGGTTTCAAATATGGAATTCCTGTAGATGCAGATTTAGTATTTGATGTAAGATTTATACCGAATCCATTCTATATACCAGAATTAAAACCATATTCAGGTGGAGATAGGCCAGTAAGAGATTACGTTTTAGCTCAAGAAGAAACAAAAGGATTTTTAACAAGAACAGAAGATATGCTTAAATTTTTAATCCCTAATTATAAAAAAGAAGGAAAAAGGCAACTTATTGTTGCTATAGGATGTACAGGGGGAAGACATAGATCAGTAGCTATAGCGAATGCCATAGAGGAAATATTATGTGAAGATAAATTTAATGCAAGAGTAGAACATAGAGATATAGGAGAAGACCCAAATAAAGGGGCTAAGAAGCTATGATTAATGTTAAAGACTGGATGAGGCCAGGAGTAAAGCTCAAAAGATGGATGTTCTTTGGAATATTTGGAGTTTTATTAATTGCCTTTGGATTTACAGAATTGGTTACTCGTAGAGTTTATGATATTTATTATAAAATATTTTATATATGTCTTAATCTAACAGGAATATTTGTTATATATATTTCTGTTACAGAAATGATAAAATCTATAGTTGCATTAACAAGTAAAGGGTATGTAAAGTTATCCTTAGATAGTAGGAAAATGGAAAGCCTTATATATGAAAAAAGACTTTTAGTTAAGGGACCTAAGATAGTAGTTATTGGTGGTGGAACAGGATTATCAACTATGCTAAGAGGTCTTAAGTATTATACTTCTAATATAACAGCAATAGTAACAGTTGGAGATGATGGGGGAGGGTCTGGTGATTTAAGAGACGATTTAGGAATGTTGCCACCAGGGGATATAAGAAACTGTATTTTAGCCCTTGCAGATACAGAACCATTAATGGAAGAATTATTACAATATAGATTTCCTGATGGAAGACTTAAAAATCAAAGTTTTGGAAATTTATTTTTAGCAGCAATGAATGGAGTAAGTGAAAATTTTGAGGATGCTATTCAAAAAATGAGTTCGGTACTTGCAGTAACAGGAAAAGTATTACCTGTTACTTTGGATGATATGAAGCTTGTAGCAAAACTTGAAAATGGAAGTATTGTTGAAGGTGAATCACAAATTCCAAATGAAGTTATAAATCAAAAATCTAAAATAAAGAAGCTTATGATAAATCCAAAGGATGCAAGAGCATTAGAAGAATCTTTAAAAGCGTTAAGAGAAGCTGATGCAATTGTAATGGGTCCTGGAAGTTTATATACAAGCATAGTTCCTAATTTACTAGTTAAAGATATAGTAGAAAATATTAAGAAAAGTGATGCTATAAAAATATATATATGTAACATAATGACTCAGCCAGGGGAAACAGATAATTTTAGTGTTTCAGATCATGTAAAGATATTACAAAAATATGGCGGAAGAAACATAGTAGATTATGTTATTGCAAATAGAGGGGACATACCAAAGGTTGTTAAGGAAAAATATCTAGAAGATAGTTCACAGCTTGTAGAACTAGACAGAAAAGAGTTAAAAGCCTTAGGAGTAGAGGCTATAGAAGCAACACTTGCAAAAACTGAGAAAGCATATGTTAAGCATGATACAGAATATTTAGCAGAAGTATTAGTTGATACTATTATGGAAAAGAAACTTCTATATGATAGAAAGAAAATAATAGAATATATGTATTTATCACAACGTATAAAAGAAAAAGAAAAAAAACGTAAAAACAAATAACTTTAAAATAAGAGCTAGGCTATATATAAGATATAGTCTAGCTCTTATTATTTATACAGTAACAAATGAAGAAAATTGTCATATTGTAATAATATGAAGAGAATAATTATAAAAACAAAGGAGAAATGTGATATGTGTCAAAGAAACAATACGAATAATGGCTGTGGTTGTGGTTGTAATGAAAATGCAATTAAAGAAGCTTTTAGACAAGGTTATAAAGCAGGAGTAAAAGCTGGATATTGCGAAGGTAAAAAAGTAGGATTTGCTGAAGGAAGAAAAGTAGGATTTGCTGAAGGAAGAAAAGTAGGATTTGCCGAAGGTAGAAAAGTAGGATATTGCGAAGGTAGAAAAGTAGGATATTGCGAAGGTAAAAAAGATGGATTTGCTGAAGGTAGAAAAGTAGGATTTGCTGAAGGAAGAAGAGTGGGATTTGCTGAAGGTAGAAAAGTAGGATATTGCGAAGGTAAAAAAGAAGGATTCCATGAAGGTAAAAAAGTGGGATATGCTAAGGGTTATAAAGATGGAAAAGCAAGTTGTAAAGAAGATTTAGAGAATGATTGTTACGAATGTGATAAATGTGATAATTACGATGAATGTGATAAGTACGATGAATGTGATAAGTACGATGAATGTGATAAGTACGATGAATGTGATAAGTACGATGAATGCGATAAGTACGATGAATGTGATAAGTACGATGAATGCGATAGTTGCGAAGAAGATGACAATTTCAATTGTTAGGAAATTTTTTCAAACTCTATAACTAGAATCACATGACCATAAAAATAAAAAGAAAGCCTTAAGGGGTTTTCTTTTTATTTAAGAAATAAAGGAGCTGAAAGTACCTTATATAAAGCAATAAATTACATCTAATTATTTATTTTGTTTTATGATATAATTAAATTATAAACAATAGATAAAAATGTATTTAAATAGATAGCGAGGAGAATCAGAACCTATGTCATTTTCGTCAAAAGTTAAAGGTGAAATCTGTAGATATGTAGATGTAACAAATGAAGAAGCTTTAGCAGAAATATCAGCAATTATGAAAGTTAGTGGAACTATATCATTTAGTGGTTTAGGTTTAGCTTTTAGAATAGCAACAGAAAACCCAGCATCTGCAAGGCACATATTTAAATTACTTAAGGAACATTTTCAAATTCATTCTAAATTAATGGTTAAAAAAGGAAATTCTCTTAAGAAAAATAATATCTATATGGTAAGTATAGATGAGGAAATGGGAGTTAGGAATTTGCTTCAAAAAACGGGTATATTCCAAGAAATTGATGGGGTTCTAACACTTGATTATAGAATAGATGAAAAAATGGTTGAGACTGATGAGTTAAAAAGAGCATACATAAGAGGCGCATTTATAGGTGGTGGAAGTATAAGTAACCCAGAGAAAACTTATCATCTAGAATTTGTTACTCATAGTGAAGAATATGCAGAAGACTTATGCTTGCTAATAAATAGCTTTGAATTAAAATCAAAAGTAATTCAAAGAAAAAATAGCCATATAATTTATATAAAAGAAGGAGACCAAATTTCAACCCTTCTAAGCATAGTAGGGGCGCATACTTCTTTATTAGAACTTGAAAACATAAGAATAATGAAAGAAATGAGAAATAACGTTAATAGGCTTGTAAACTGTGAAACAGCTAATCTTAGTAAAACCGTAAATGCATCGGTGAGGCAAGTTGAAAGTATAAAGCTTCTGCAAAGAGAAATAGGACTTCAAAGATTACCAAGTAACTTAAGAGAAATAGCAGAATTAAGATTAAGTTATCCAGAAGAATCACTAAAGGAACTTGGAGAAATATTAGTTCCACCAGTTGGTAAATCGGGGGTTAATCATAGGTTAAGGAAGCTAGAGAAAATAGCAGAAGAGGTTAGATCAGGAACTTATTAGAAATATTAAAGAAATAGACCAATATTATCAGGGCATTTTTAAAAAGTAGATTAATTTAGTAGTCTGTTTTTTTTCAAGGGCCTAATATACCGTGCAGAAAGGATGGTGGTAAAGTGGAACAAAAAAAATTCACTCATCTACATCTCCATACAGAATATAGTTTATTAGATGCTTCAGGTAAAGTAAAAGATATAATGAAGAAAGCTAAAGAGCTAGGAATGGATAGCATTGCCATAACAGATCATGGAGTTATGTATGGTTGTGTGGCTTTTTATAAAGCTGCAAAAGAGCAGGGAATTAAACCGATACTAGGATGTGAAGTGTATGTTGCCGCCAAGTCAAAGGATATTAAACTTAATGACAAGGCAAATAGCACTCATCACCTAGTTCTTTTAGTTAAGAACGAAATAGGATACCAGAATCTTATGAAAATAGTATCCACAGCTTCTATTGAAGGATTCTACTATAAACCAAGAATTGACCATGAGTATTTAAAAAATCATAGTGAAGGATTAATAGCCTTAAGTGCATGTTTAGGTGGAGAGGTTCAATCCTATCATCTAAAAGATAATTATGAAAAAGCAAAGGAAGTAGCACTTCTTTATAAGGATATATTTAATGATGATTTTTATTTAGAAATACAAAATCATGGAATGGAAGAACAACGAAAGGTTACAGAAGAAAACATTAGGTTATCTAAGGAAACTGGAATACCTCTTGTTGCAACAAACGATGTTCATTACATAAATCAAAAAGATTCAGAATCACATGATGTATTAATGTGTATTCAAACGGCAAAAACAGTAGATGACCCAAACAGAAGAAGATACCCATCAGATCAATTTTACTTAAAATCACCAGATGAAATGTGGGAAATGTTTTCTTATGTTAAAGAAGCTTTAGAAAATACAACTAAAATTGCAGATCAATGTAATTTTGATTATGAATTCCATGTTTCCAAATTACCTGAATTTCCAGTGCCTGAAGGGAAAACCCCTTCAGCTTATTTAGAAGAAATTTGTTATGGTGGTCTTATTGAAAGATATGATGTGTTTAAAGATTTTCTAAATAAACCACTAAGTGTTAAGGAAATTGTGGATTATAGTAAGAAAAATGAAAAAGCTTGCGAGTATGTTGAAAGATTAGAATATGAATTATCAGTAATAAACCAAATGGGATTTGTAGATTATTTCTTAATTACATGGGATTTTATAAAATTTGCAAATGATAATGGAATTCCAACAGGCCCAGGGAGAGGCTCGGCTGCAGGTTCAATTGTAGCATTTACTCTGGGAATAACAAAAATAGATCCGTTAAAGTATAACTTGCTTTTTGAGCGTAAACAAAGATGCGCTGTTTAAATTGGGTGAATTGCTGGAAGGCTAAACTAGAAATAGCATGCTAATCAGCAGCCAAGTCTGGGAATTGCAATAAGTACCAGAAAGGTTCAGAGACTAGAGGGGTGAGTAGCAAAACAATAACCTCCTCCACGAGCGCCCGACACTTTAAATAAACTTGAGTGATGATATAGTCCAATCTGAGATGGAATAGACCATTTGATGAAAATGAGGGAAACCTCCAGAACATAGGATAAAAAGCCTATGGTTAATAATTAATGTTCTTAAATCCAGAAAGAGTTAGTATGCCCGATATAGATTCAGATTTTTGTTATGAAAGAAGACAGGAAGTTATTGATTACGTTGTAGAAAAGTATGGCGTATCAAATGTATCTCAAATAATAACTTTTGGAACAATGGCCCCAAGGGCTTGCATAAGAGATGTAGGTAGAGCTATGAGCTACTCTTATTCAGAGGTGGATAGAATAGCAAAAATGATTCCAGCAGTGATTGGAATTAGTATAGAAAAAGCATTGGAAATGAATCCAGAACTTGGGAATGCTTATAAAACAGAAGATAGAGTAAAAGCATTAATAGACGTAAGCAAAGATTTAGAAGGGTTACCAAGACATTCATCAACTCATGCAGCTGGTGTAGTTATAGCATCAAAGCCACTAGTGGAATATGTGCCTTTGCAAAGGAATGACGAATCAATAATAGCCCAATTTGATATGGGAACACTTGAAGAGCTTGGACTATTAAAGATGGATTTCCTTGGGCTTAGAACATTAACAGTTATGAGTGATTCAGTTAAAATGATTAAAGAAAACAGGAATGTAGACATAGATTTAGATAAAATAGATTATGATGATAAAGAAGTTTATAAAATGATTAGTGAAGGAAAAACAGCAGGAGTATTCCAATTAGAATCAGCTGGTATGGTATCCTTCATGAAAGAACTTAAACCAGATTGTTTAGAGGATATAATAGCCGGAATTTCACTATATAGACCGGGGCCAATGGCAGAAATCCCAAGATATGTAGACTGCAAAAGAAATCCTGAGAAAGTTAAATACGAAACACCAGAGTTGGAAGAAATACTAGATGTAACTTATGGAGTTATGGTATATCAGGAACAAGTAATGCAAATAGTAATGAAACTTGCCGGATATTCAATGGGAAGAAGTGACCTTGTAAGAAGAGCAATGTCTAAGAAAAAGCACAAGGTTATGGAAGAGGAAAGAAAGAACTTTATACATGGAATAGTAAATGAAAATGGTGATGTTGAAGTTGTAGGTTGTTTGCGTAATGGAATATCAGAGGAAATTGGAAATAAGATATTTGATTCGATGATGGACTTTGCAAGTTATGCTTTCAATAAAAGTCATGCAGCAGCTTATGCTGTAGTTGGATATCAAACTGCATATTTAATGCACTATTACCCTGTTGAAACAATAGCAGCCATGCTTAATTCAATTATAGGAACAAGTGAAAAAGTTGCTCATTATATAAATTTTGCAGAAAGTTTAGGTGTTGAAGTTCAACCACCTAATATTAATGAAAGTTATGCAAAGTTTACAGTTAAGGGCGAAAAAATTAAATTTGGTATGGCAGCTATAAGAAATGTTGGAACAAATGTAATAGATAGTGTAGTTATAGCTAGAAATAAAAAAGGTAGATTTGAATCATTAATTGATTTTATAAATAAAATAGAATTATCATCAATAAATAAAAGAGCAGTAGAAAGTTTAATTAAATCTGGTGCCTTTGATGAATATCAAGTATTTAGATCAAAGCTTTTAGCTGTTTATGAAAAATTGATGGATAGTGTTTCAAATGAAAAAAAGAGAAATATAGATGGTCAAATAAGTCTCTTTTCATTTGCAGAAGAGTCTATTAAAACCCCAGAGATAATATATCCAAATATAAAAGAATTCTCGAAGAAAAATCTTTTAGCAATGGAAAAAGAAATGACAGGATTATATTTATCAGGACATCCATTAGATGAATATGGATCAAGTTTAAAAATGCAGACATCAACTAATATTTCAGAAATATATAAAGCTCATGAATTATTAAAAGAATCCTTTGATGAACAACTACAAGAGGATACAATTCATGATGATGAAAGAGTAATACTTGGAGGGATAATTTCAGAAGTAAATCAAAAAGTTACAAGAAATAATACTATGATGGCTTTTATAAAACTAGAAGATTTAACGGATACTATTGAAGTAATAGTGTTTCCAAGAACATTAGATAAAGTTAGAGAAGTATTAAGATTAGATAGTTTAGTGGTTATTAAGGGAAGAGTAAGTATAAAAGAAGATGAAATTCCTAAATTAATATGTGAAACAATTGAACCACTAGAAAAAATAAATACTTCGAAAATTTATTTAAAAGTAGAAACATTACCAGAAGCAAAGAAATTAATAAAAACACTAAAAACAATGCCAGCAGAATATAGAGGTGATACAACTGTGTTTATATTCACTGCAATAGATAAGAAAAGCTATAGAATGGTTAGAGAAATTTGGGTAAACTTAGAAACAGATGTAACTACTTATTTAAGAGAACTAGTTGGAGAAAACAACCTGAAAATAGTGGATTAGTTAATTAAGATAGCTCAAAAAAAATAACAAACAAAGGTGCAAAGTGTACTTTTGAATATACTTAAGATATTTTTTAGAAGAATTACTAGTTATTATGATGATAATATTAGCTAGTGATTTTTTTAGGGAAAATACAATAAAATTATGAAAAAACATATAAATATTAATAAAAACTAGTCAGATTGATTATTAATAAATGAAAAAAATGACAAATGGGTAAATGAAAATTTTTACATAAATGAATGTATTAAATTTTTTTATTAACATATAAAACACTTCCTATTAGGTTATAATATAATGGAAGAATAAAAAAAAAGTAATAAAAAGTATAAATATAGCGTTATTTTAGTTGCATAAAAACAGCATAGCAAGTAAAATAATATAGGTAGTAAAAACAGAACGGACTTTAACAGCATACCAATTAATTAAGTAATTTAGAAAAATGGATTATTTCACAAAAAGTGGGACACAATTTGTCCTAGTGGTGTTAAGGAGGTATATAACATGAAAAAAATAGCTATTTTAACAAGTGGTGGAGATGCACCAGGTATGAATGCCGCTATAAGAGCAGTTGTAAGATCAGCTCTATATAATGGTTTAGAAGTAATGGGTGTACAAAGAGGATACAGCGGGTTAATCAATGGAGAATTATTCAAAATGGATAGAGCATCAGTATCTGATATAATTCACAGAGGTGGAACAGTTTTAAGAACAGCAAGATGTCTAGAATTTAAAAAAGAAGAAGTAAGAAAAGAAGCTGTTAAAATATTAAAAGATAATGGTGTAGATGCTTTAGTAGTAATAGGTGGCGATGGATCATTTACAGGGGCCAAGCTATTGTCAAAACTTGGAGTTAAAACAGTAGGAATACCAGGAACAATAGATAATGATTTAACTTATACAGATTACACAATAGGATTTGATACTGCTTTAAACACAGCAATAGATTCTATTGATAAAGTAAGAGATACTTCAACTTCACATGAAAGAGTTTCAGTTGTAGAAGTAATGGGTAGAGATTGTGGCGATTTAGCTTTATATGCAGGACTTGCAGGTGGAGCAGAATACATAATTACTCCAGAAAAAGGATACTGTAAAGAAGACTTATGCAGAGTAATATTAGAAGGAAAAGAAAAAGGTAAGATTCATAATCTAATATTATTAGCAGAAGGTGTTGGCGGAGCAGTAGAACTTGCTAAACACGTTGAATTCCAAACTGGTATAGAAACAAGAGCTACAGTTTTAGGTCACGTGCAAAGAGGTGGAAGTCCAAGTGCTTTTGATAGAGTATTAGCTTCAAAAATGGGAGCTAAAGCAGTAGAAGTTCTTTTAGCAGGAAAAACTTCAAGAGTTATAGGAATTAAACAAAACTTGATAATAGATCAAGATATAGATGAAGCATTAGCTTTAGAAAGAACATTTGATGAAGAATTATTTAAGATAGCAGAAGAGATATCACACTAGAAACTTAAATATTTTAAGCAATATTTAATTTAAACTATAAATAAAAGAACTAAAGGAGTGTTATACATGAGAAAAACTAAGATGATTTGTACAGTAGGTCCAGCAAGTGAAACTGATGCTATATTATCACAAATAATAGAAGCAGGTATGAACGTATCAAGACATAACTTCTCACATGGAGACCACGCAGAACACAAAACTAGAATTGAAATGGTACAAAGATTAGCTAAAGAAAAGAATAACCATATTGGTGTAATGTTAGATACTAAAGGACCAGAAATCAGAACTGGTAAATTTGATCCTAAAAAGGTTGAATTACAAGTAGGAACTGAATTCACAGTATATGCTGGTGGAGATGTTATTGGAGATACAACTAAGTGCTCAGTAACTTATGAAGGATTAGCTAATGATGTTAAGCCTGGAAACACTATATTAATAGATGATGGTTTAGTTGGATTAACAGTAGTAAGCATTAGTGGAAATGCAATTAAATGTACAGTACAAAACACTGGATTTGTAGCAACTCATAAGGGTGTTAACGTTCCTGGAGTTTCAATCAAATTACCAGCTTTAACTGAAAAAGATAAATCAGATCTTATATTTGGTTGTGAAATGGGTGTTAATTTAGTAGCAGCTTCATTTATAAGAAAAGCAGCTGATGTTAAGGCTATAAGAGCAATTTTAGTAGAAAATGGTGGAACAGATATTCAAATATTCTCTAAGATAGAAAATCAAGAGGGTGTTGATAACATAGATTCTATAATAGAAGCATCAGACGGAATAATGGTAGCTAGAGGAGATCTTGGAGTAGAAATACCAATGGAAAACTTACCAGCAGTTCAAAAGATGATAATTTCAAAATGTAATGAAGCTGGTAAAGCAGTTATAACAGCTACTCAAATGTTAGATTCAATGATGAGAAATCCAAGACCAACAAGAGCAGAAGTTTCAGATGTAGCTAACGCTATAATGGATGGAACAGATGCAATAATGTTATCTGGAGAATCAGCTAATGGAGATTGGCCAGTAGAATCAGTACAAACTATGGCTAAAATAGCATTAGAAGCTGAAAAGCAATTAAGCTATGAAGTTGCAGTTTCAAAATCTAAAAAGCATATACCTGCTATTGCAGGAGTTATTTCAAGAGGAGCATGTAATGCTGCTAATGAATTAAAAGCTTCAGCTATAATTTCATCAACACAAAGTGGTGCAACTGCAATGAGAATTTCACAATGCAGACCAGATTGTCCAATAATTGCAGTAACACCTAACGAAAGAGTTGCTAAGTCATTAGCATTATACTCAGGTGTTTACCCAATAGTTGCACAAGAAATGAAGTCAACTGATGAAATAATAGAAAGATCAGTTAAAGTAGCACAAGAAAATGGATTTGTTACAGCAGGAGAAACAGTGGTAGTTGCTGCCGGTGTTGGTCATGTTGGATCAACTAATCTTTTAAGTGTAGCAGTAGTAGAATAATAATAGTTATAAAAGATGCTTTAGGGCATCTTTTTATTTTTAAATATAAAGACAAAATTAATTGTTAACAAAAAATTAACAATTATATGCTTAAATGTTATATATAATGTATATTATGTATTATAATGAGAATAATACTAGTTAGGGATTAAGTGGCAACTGATTCTGAACCTGCACCTTCGGGTGCTCTTTTTTTGCATAAAATACCACCTTTGTGAAGATAATAAGTATAAAATATAAAAAGGTGTGATAATTTTATGATAAGTCTAAGATGTAATGTAAACAAATGTATTAATAATAGTTCAAAAGTATGTAACGCTGAAAATGTAAATATTGTAGGAGGAGACTCTCATACAAGTAAAGATACTTGTTGTTACACCTTTAGAGAAAATAGTTTTAAAAATTCCCTATCTAATTTAAGTAGTTTAGATTACTTTGGAGAATTAAAACAAATATTTAATAGCAGCTCTAGTACTCAAGTAGAAACTAGAATTTCTTGTGACGTAAAATCTTGTTATCATAACTCACTTGGAAATTGTACTGCTCAAAATATTAATGTTGTTCAGAGTTTTAATAATGATAGATCAGGAATTTGTTGTGAGACATTTATTGAAGCATATTAATTTTATGATGACTTAAAATACAATGAAAATGTATGATATAATAAGGGGTAGGTAAGCATAAGTAATTTCTAAATAAATAACAAGTCAGTATTCTTGTTATTTATTTTATGATGCTTAAGGCACTTTCAAAAAATATATGAAGATATAGGTGATAAATTTGATAGAAAAAAATAAAGAATACATATTAGATATAGTAGGTCAAGGTTATGAAGGGGAAGGAATAGCAAAAATAGATTCTTACCCGATTTTTATTCAAGGAGCTCTTACGGGAGAAAAGGTAAAAATTTTAGCTATTAAGGCTAACAAAAATTTTGGGTTTGGAAAATTATTAGAAATAATAGAACCTTCAGAAGAAAGAGTAACTCCAGAGTGTGAAAACGCTAAAAGATGTGGTGGTTGTTCAATACAACATATGAATTACAAAAATCAATTAGACTTTAAGTTTGATAGAGTTAAGGATTGCATGCATAAAATAGCAGGACTAACTACAGATTTAGTTCAATATCCAATTGGTATGGAAACCCCATCAAGATATAGAAATAAGGTTCAACTTCCAGTAGGAATGGTTAAAGGGAAAATAGCAATAGGATTCTATGCAACAAGAAGCCATAACATAATTGATATAAACAAGTGTTTAATTCAAGATGAAATTGCAGATAAAGTTGCAGCAATTACAAGATCATGGATGGAAAAATATAAAATACTACCAGCTACAACAGATGGTATATTTGATCCTAAAGGATTAGTAAAACATATAATGATACGTAAAGGGTTCAAGACTAATGAAGTAATGGTAGTTCTTGTAACTATTAAAAAGACGGTTCCACATATAAACGAATTTATAGCTAATATTAGAGATAATATAGATGGAATAAAAAGTATAGTTCATAATATTAACTCTAAAGATACAAACGTAGTTTTAGGAACAGATTTTAGAACTATATGGGGAGCAGAAAAAATAACAGATTATATAGATGAATTTAAATTTAATATATCACCAGTATCATTTTTCCAAATAAATCCTGTTCAAACAGAAGTGTTATATTCAACAGCTTTAAAATATGCAGCTTTAACAGGTAAAGAAACAGTATTTGATGCTTATTGTGGTACAGGAACAATAACATTATTCCTAGGACAAAAGGCTAAGAAGGTTTACGGAGTTGAAATTGTACCAGAAGCAATTGAAAACGCAATTGAAAATGCAAAAGAAAACAAAATATATAATGCAGAATTCTTAGTTGGTACAGCAGAAGAAAAAATCCAAGAGCTATTAGATCAAGGGGTTGAACCAGATACAATAGTAGTAGACCCACCAAGAAAGGGTTGCGATATAAAACTATTAGAAGCAATAGCTGAAGCAAAACCAAAGAACGTAGTATATATATCTTGTGATCCGAGTACATTAGCTAGAGATTTAAAAATCCTAACAGAAAAAGGATTCAAAGTAGGGAAAATTCAACCAGTTGATATGTTCCCTCATACTCCACATATTGAGTGTGTTGTTAAATTAAAGAGAAAATAATAAAACTTTATGCTTGAATGAAAGAAGGACTCGGGGAGAAATCTCTTAGTCCTTTTTTCATTTCAGGGCTAAACTCTGATTAGACTTTTTTGTAACTGCACGGAGGAATGAGAGTTTTTTGTGAGTGTACAGAAATAGTGCAACAACTAAATAAACCCTCGAAGGGTTCACTCAAAAAGAAATCAAAAAAAAATATTTATAAAAATTATGTCAATAATATAAATTACGATATAAATAGTTATTAACACTATTTTAATGAGATTTTAATAAAAAGTATATATAGTTATTAGATAATAGTATGTTTTATTTATATATAGTCTATAATATATTTCGAAAATAAGGAGACAATAAAATGCACATGATTAAAATAAAAGACACTAAAAATTTATTAAATAAAGTTCCAGAGGTAACTATTTATTTCTGGATTATAAAAATATTATGTACCACAGTTGGGGAAACTGCATCAGATTTCCTCAACGTTAATCTCGGTTTGGGACTGGCGGGTACGTCTATTTTAATGGGAGTATTTTTAATTGTGGTGCTCTTCTTTCAGTTTAAGGCTAATAAATACATACCAAGTATTTATTGGCTAACGGTAGTCTTAATAAGTATATTTGGAACACTTGTTACAGATAATCTGACAGATAGCATGGGTGTCCCTCTTGAAGTAAGTACTATAGTTTTTAGTGTTGCCTTAATATTGACATTTGCAATATGGTATGCCAAAGAGAAAACCCTATCTATCCATTCAGTTTTTACCAAGCAAAGGGAATTCTTTTACTGGTCGACAATATTTTTCACATTTGCACTGGGTACGGCGGCTGGAGATTTAATGGCTGAGAGTCTTGGGCTCGGTTACTTTGTAACTGGTGTCATAATTTGTGCAGTAATTATTTCAGTTACAGTCGCTTGGCGATTCGGACTTAATTCTGTGTTGGCATTCTGGACTGCTTATATTATGACTCGTCCTTTGGGTGCTTCATTGGGAGATTACCTTTCACAATCACAAGAATACGGCGGTTTAGGATTAGGTGCAACCCTTACAAGCGCAATATTTATTGCAGCAATTTTGCTGACGGTTGTTTTTATTTCTGTAACCCAGCGAGATTTGGTTGCTAGACCATCAACAAAACCAATAACTGACACAAATAGGTATTCTGTTTTTTTGCAAGTTGTGGTAGTTGTAAGTGCACTGGTACTTTCATCTGGAGCAGGCTATTATTGGCAACATACTAAGCTACAAAATGAAGTAAAGAATTCTGTTTCGCAAGACTCATCACAAGAGGGTTCTCCAGCAGACGTTTCGCAGTTCGGACCTCTGGGAGATTTGTCTAGTTTTAAAAAAATTACGGAAGATACACTAAGTCTTGTTAGCTCAGGCGATTTGACAGCTGCTAAGACACGGGTTAATGATTTGGAATACTCATGGGATAATGCCAAAGCTCGACTTAAACCAATGAGCTCTAAAAAATGGACTGAGGTTGATAATTCCATAGATAAGGTGTTGAGACAGCTAAGATCTACACATCAAGATGCTGAAGCATGTAAAACGGCGTTGGAATCATTATTAACTGCACTTAGCTAACGCATTCACTATATTCAATAAGAGCTATTGTTGTAATAATTAAGGATTTTAAATATAAAGTAAATATCTTATAAAAAAATGGGGTTTGAAAATCAAACCCCATTTTGAATACATATAAATCAACAATATTCTTAATAGAGGCTTTAGATAAAATAAAAAATAGAATATAATAGGCAAACTAGCTAATATATAAACTAAAATAGATAAATAAGGGAGATTCAAAAATAGTAAAGAATATTATGGAGGCAAGGTGGTAATTTGAAGAATTTTAAAATTCTTTTAGTTGAAGATGAAAAGCAAATGGCAATGTTTATTGAAATGGAATTAAATCATGAAGGATATAAAGTTGATGTGGCTTATGATGGAAGAGAATGTTTAAAATTATCAGAGGAAAAGGAGTACGATATAATACTTCTTGATATTATGATACCTGGATTAAATGGAATTGAGGTCTGTAGAAGAATAAGACAATCTTCTAGTGTACCTATAATTATGCTTACTGCCAAAAGTGATATATCAGACAAAATTTTAGGATTGGATGTAGGTGCAAATGATTATCTGACAAAACCATTTGCAATAGAAGAATTATTTGCAAGAATAAGGGTATATGAAAGAAATAAATCTATGAGAAATAAGGATAATGAAATCAAAGTAAAGGATATTGTTATGGATAATAAAACTCATAGGGTTACTAGGGATGGCAGGGAAATTGAACTTACAAAAAAGGAATATGACCTTTTAGAAATGCTATTAATAAACAAAAATATTGTTCTTACAAGGGATCAATTAATTGAGAAGGTATGGGGTTATGAATATGTAGGTCATACAAATGTAGTTGATGTATTTATAAGATATTTGCGTGTTAAAATTGATGATGGATTTGAGGATAAACTTATAACTACTATAAGAGGCGTAGGATATTTTATTAAGGGTGATTAAGTATGAAGTTTAAAATTATTAAAAGTGCAAAAATTTCTATAAAATTAACTATAGTTTATGCTGTAATGTTCTCATTACTATTATTGATATTAGATGCCTCAATTTTATATGGAGTAAAATATTATCTATATAATCAGGCAAACAAGCAAATAGAAGATGTTAAAATAATAATTCTAAATAAGGTTATATCAAAGAATGAGTATGTAGATTTATCAGATAAAGAACTGTTTTTTGATATTCCGTCTAAGCAGAATATATCAGTAAGAATACTACAAGAAGATGGGAATGTATTAAATATATCAGAGGACTTTAATTATGACATCAAACCGAATCAGGTCTATGATAGGATAAAACACTTAGAAAGAAATGGGCAGAATTTAGCATATAAAATCATCAAAATTGAAAGTGAAAATTATGGTACAGTATATATCCAAATAGTAAAAGACTTAGAAAATGAAATTAATTTTATTGAGGTATTGTTTATGTTTATGGCAATAGCTGATTTTATAGGTATCATTAGTTCAATTATATTAGGATATATAGTAAGCAAAAAAATGTTAAGGCCTATTGATAATATAACTAAAACGGCTGAAAATATAAGCATTAATAACTTAAAGGAAAGAATAGACGTAGATGGTCCTGATGATGAACTTAAAAGATTAGGAGATGCTTTTAATAAAATGATAGGTAGGCTCCAAGGTTCATTTAACAGACAGGTTCAATTTGTGTCAGATGCATCCCATGAACTCAGAACTCCAATTGCTGTTATACAAGGGTACGCAAATTTATTGGATAGATGGGGAAAAGATGATAGAGAAGCTTTAGAAAAATCAATTTATGCAATTAAATTAGAAGCTAGTAATATGGCAAATTTAGTTGAAAAACTATTGTTCCTTGCTAAAGGTGATAGTGGTACTCAAGGAATAGAAAAAAAAGAATTTTTGCTAAATGAACTCATAAGTGAGGTAGTTAGAGAAAGCAAATTAATAGACCCAAATCATATAATATCAAGTGAGGAAAATGATGTTATATGTATAGTTGCAGATTACAGAATGTTAAAACAGATGCTTAGGATATTTATTGATAATAGTATTAAATTTGCACCAGAGCAGAGTACAATAGATATAAGTTCAGAAATTCAAGAAAAGAAAGTGAAAATAATTGTAAGTGACAGGGGTACTGGAATCCCAAAGGATGAAATTGAAAAAATATTTGATAGGTTTTATACTGTTGATAAGTCCAGAGTTAAAGAAAAGGCTGGAACAGGACTTGGATTATCTATAGCAAAGTGGATTGTAGATATGCATCAAGGAACTATAAATATAGAAAGTGAAGAAGATAAATATGCTAAAATAATTGTTACATTAAATTTAGAAAAATAATTAAGTTAATAATAGATTAGCAAATTGGTCTATTATTTCAAAAAAAGTGCTTCAAATAAGGTGGAAGAGAATAGCTCTTCCACCTTATTTGTTGTTTTTAAAATTTTAGAAACAAGAGTGTTTTTAATCAGATTTTAATTTTAAGGGTAGATAATAAAAAAAACAAAGCAAATAGAAAATATATATAGAAGGTTACTTTTTTATAAAAATATATTATAGAAAGGATAGTTGAAAATGAATATGGAACTTTTTAGATTAATAAATAATTTGGCAAATAAAAATATAGTTTTAGATAAAATAATGATGTTCTTTTCGAAAGATGTACCTTATATATTTATGGCAGTTACTGCAATAGTATTTATTTTAGGGATTACAAAAAAGAATGAGGACTATAGAAAAATTGCTTTTAGTACATTTATTTTTACAGCATTGAATCTTATATTAAGCTATATTATTGGAGGTATATATTATGTAGACAGACCATTTGTTAATAATAAAGTTA
The DNA here is from genome assembly GCF_900104115.1 of Clostridium gasigenes. Lineage (GTDB taxonomy): Bacteria > Bacillota > Clostridia > Clostridiales > Clostridiaceae > Clostridium > Clostridium gasigenes. Next base: position 431,307 of record NZ_FNJM01000002.1, on the reverse strand, counting down.
ACTTATTAAGTACACATGTTGCAGATGCTTCTCTTCCAAGTGATCATGCAACTGGAACTATGAGTATTGCATTAGGACTTAGGAAATATAGAAAACTACTTGGAAGAATTTTAATGGTACTATCAATTATTGTAGGCTTTTCAAGAATATATGTAGGTCATCATTATCCTTTAGATATAATAACTGCATATACAATAGTTATAATCACAAATTATTTATATAATTCAATGTTAAGAATCAAAATTTACAAAATATATGATAAAGCTGAAAAGATTATCATGAAAAAATTAGAACTTATGAAATTAATTTAAAATAAAAAATATTTAATCCAATTCTAATAATTATTTAATGAGTTTTTAATGTTAGAACCATAAAGTAATGTATGAAAGAAACAGAAAAGATAAACTTTAATATTAAATTTTGGAGGTAGATAATTATGAATAAAAAAACAATAACAATGCTTACTAGTCTTACGGTAGGAGGAACATTACTTTTTGGTACTGTAATGGCAAGTGCAACTCAGTTATCTAGTTATGAAACATATAAGACATCAATTAAGGATACCATTGCTGTGAAAAATGAAACTGCAGACATAACAGCTTCTGTAACAGATAATGGAACTGAGTTAGTGAGTCTAACTGAAAGTCTAAAGAGAAACGAAACAACTGGGGATATTAGCAATGTGGCAACTACAAATATTTCAGGTGTAGCTAAAACTATTGCAAGTTACACACAAGATGGGAAAGACATACGAAGTACAAATGTAGAAAATGAATATACAGTAAGAGATAATAAGGATAAAAAAGATGGAGAAGAAATTGCAAACCCTCAAATGGTTAAAGGCATGGAAGTTGTAATTGATACTTTAGTTGGAACAATGAAAGATAATGTTGTTGTAAATGATAATTCAGATGGTACAAAAAATGTTACTTTAAATTTAAAAAACACAGAGATAACACCTCTAGTTAATGCTGTGGCTTCAATGGCGCTGTCAGGTGGAAGTGATATGGCAATGCATAATGAAAAATCAGAATTAGGAAGTATAAAAGACATAGCACCAAAACTTGTAAGTGATATCAAGGTTGAAAGCGTTGATTCATCAGCAGTTATTGATAATAATAATGTGATTTCAAAAGAAGTTGCTAAGGTTGTATTATCAGGTAAGGATGCAGATGGAAAAGAACATAAAATAGTTGTTGATATAAACTTAAATTTATCTAAAATAGGAAGCACAACTCCAGATAAATTAGACTTAGCAGGAAAACAAATAAAAACAGTTACTGAGAAGTTTGAAAAAAGATAGAGTTGACTAAAAAATATTTATAAATGAAATTGATCAAAATATTATTTTGATCAATTTCCATTTAGGAAGCTAAAAAAATAACTGGGGGGGATATCTTGAAAAAAGTAATAGAAGTAGAGGGATTAACAAAGGTTTATAACAATGGTAGGGGGATAAAAAACATATCATTTGAAGTTTACACGGGGGAAGTTTTTGGATTCCTTGGTCCAAATGGAGCAGGAAAAACTACTGTAATGAAGTCAATTATAGGGTTAAACGCTATTGAAAGTGGGAGCATTAAAATACTTGGGTTTGACATTAAAACACAATTTGAAGATGCATTAAAAAATGTAGGATCAATAATTGAAACTGCAGAAGCTTATGAATATATGAGCGCTTATGATAATTTGAAAATAGCATCAAGATTTTATGATGGTATTAAAGAAATTGATATTGATGAAATACTTAATACAGTTAAGCTTAAAGAATTTAAAAGAGAAAAAGTAAGTAAATTTTCACTTGGAATGAAGCAAAGACTAGGTCTTGCTTTAGCACTTCTATCTAAACCAGAATTGGTGATTTTAGATGAACCTACAAATGGGTTAGACATTGAAGGTACAGTCCAAATGAGAAATATGATAATTAAGCTTTCAAAAGAACAGGGGATAACCTTTTTTATTTCCAGTCATCTTATCCATGAAATTGAGCTAATGTGCAACAGAATAGCAATAATTCATAACGGAGAGCTTGTTAATAATGGCACGGATATTGATAAAATTAAAAAAGAATATAATTCTTTAGAGGATTTCTATATGCATTCTATAGGAAAGGAGACTGAAGACCGTGAATAATTTTAAGGGAAATGTTATTAATGAAATACAAAAACTATTTCTAAAGAAAAAAATCATGGTTTTTTTGATTATTATGGCAATAGTAAGCTTCTTACCTGCTTTTTTCTTTTCGGCAATAAAGGCAAAGTTAATGTTTATAGCTTTTGATTCCATAAGTTATTCTCAAATGATACTTAGCATTATGACAAATATTTTTTTACCTTTATTTATTTTTATGGTCACGTCAGAGATATTTTCTGGTGAAGTAGCGGATAAAACTATGAAACTTATTCTTTCAAGACCAATAAGTAGATTTAAGGTCTTTCTTTCTAAAAACATTGCTATAGGAATTTATGTTGTGATTAATTTGATTGTAATTCTTATAGTTTCTATAATTGCATCAGTTTTTTTAAAATTTAATATGGATAATATAGGGCAAACTATTTTAGGTTATATAATTGATATTATTCCTGCTTTAATTTTAGTTTTGTTTACATCTCTTATAGCTCAATTTTTTAAGAGCAGTAGTGGAGTATTAGTAAGTAGTATTTTGATTTTTATGGGAATAAAGGTTTTAGCTTTATTTATATCAGGGCTTAACAATATTAGCTTCACATCTCACTTAAATTGGTATTCTGAATTATTATCAAGTGGGAAAATATTATCCTCAGTAAATTTAATGGTAATGCTTTTAGCCTATGGGTTAATTTTCTTTACAGCAGGATTTTACTTGTTTGATAAAAAAGAGTTTTGAGTGAAGTGATCTTCCTGACTATTACAAAAAGAGATCAGAAGCAGAATTCTGAGAATCTTGGATCTGTAAAAAAATACAAATCTTTTCAAACAAAGATGGTGAAAGGTTAAGGGCGCTGTAGAGAAATCTATGGCTTTTTTATTCAGTTGGTTATTAGTTATAAAAATGGTAGATAAATATGATCCTAGCAGATATGTAATATACATATCAATTGATAAAGATACAACATTAAGAAGTTTAGATTGTTTTCTTAGAGATGTATGGATGGAATGTTGTAATCATTTAAGTCTTTCTATAAACCTTTAATTAAGTTAATTATAGATAAGCATGATACTTCAGATGAGATGATTAGTGAGCTAACAGAATTAATTTATTTATGTTTTCAATTAGAAAAGGATCAAAATCAATTAATAAACTTTTTATTTGATGCTTTAGAGGGTACTGAATTTACAGAAAATGAAATGGTTAATGGAGATTGTAAAGTATATGAAAAAATTCCATTATCGAAATATAGAGGATATACTAAAGCAGAGAAAGAAAATGCAAAAGAAAACAAAATATATAATGCAGAATTCTTAGTTGGTACAGCAGAAGAAAAAATCCAAGAGCTATTAGATCAAGGGGTTAAACCAGATACAATAGTAGTAGATCCACCAAGAAAAGGCTGCGATATAAAACTATTAGAAGCAATAGCGCAAGCAAAACCAAAGAACGTAGTATATATATCTTGTGATCCAAGTACTTTAGCTAGAGATTTAAAAATCCTAACAGAAAAAGGGTTCAAGGCAGGAAAAATTCAACCAGTAGATATGTTCCCTCATACACCACATATCGAATGTGTTGTTAAATTGAAGAGAAAATAGAATGTTTATTTAAATATAGAGCCAGTATTTAGGAGTAATCCTTAGGTACTGGCTTTTTTGATTTTTTTGATTTTTTTGATTTTTTTGATTTTTTTGATTTTTTTGATTTTTTTGATTATGCCCCGAAAATCTTTTGAATTATAAATAAAGGTATAGCAATAGGTGCTTCAAGTAAACCACCAATCATTGCGCCAAGCATAATCATAAAACCTGTGCCCATAAAATCATCTCCGATACACATTTATCAACAAAGAATACATTATTTGTTAGATAATATATTCTACTAATTATCTGGAAATCCTTTTTTATTTTTTAATTTAAATAATATTTAACTTGTTTATCTACAGTTTTATGATTGTAATTAATTCAAGAGCTACTAGATCAAGGGGTTGAACCAGATATAAGAGTAGTAGCCTCACTGTAGTAAAGTTTCAACTAACCAATACAACTGTAATGTTTGACCAACAACAATTAGAATATTACCTTTTAGAAATCTAGGTAAAATAGTAATGTGGCTAATCGGGTTAGTTTTATGAACTTATATGGAATGGAGTGATATTTTAAAAATATTAATTGATTAGATACCCTATATGAAAAAAATGATTGACGATATTACTAATTAGTAATATATTATAAATATGAATAAAGAAAAAAATACTTATGGAGAATTGAATGATTCAAACTTAAAAACGTTAATTGCACTAAGTAGATGTACTCAGAATGTTCACAAAAGAGAGTACAGAACCATCAAAGAAGGAGGTTTAACAGTTTCTCAGTTTGCGGTGCTTGAGATATTATATCATAAAGGAGATTTAAGAGTTTGTGATATAATACATAAAAGCCTTTTTACGGGTGGGAATATGACGGTTGTTATAGATAATTTAGTTAAAGAAAATCTTGTTAAGAGATGTATTGATCCAACAGATAGGCGAGTTAATTTGATAAGTATTACTGAAGATGGAAGAAACCTTATAAGCAAAATATTTCCTAAACATTTAGAAAATATAAATGGAATCTTTAGTGTCTTAACATCAGAGGAAAAGAAAAAATTAATAAGTTTATTAAAGAAATTATCATGTGTATAAATAAGTGCACCTTATCTTTTAAAAATTTATTACTAATTAGTAATAAATTATTTAAAGGAGATAATGATGAAAAATGCAAATAAAATAATGAAATTATTATATGAATTCAGATAATAATTAAGAAAATATTTAACGAAAGGAGATTTTAAGATGTTAAGAAAAGTAGAAAATAGTAAAATGGGTTCAAGCGACCTGGGTTGGTTAAAAAGCAAATTCCATTTTTCATTTGCCGAGTATTATAATCCAAATAATATGGGATTTGGATTATTAAGGGTGATAAATGATGATTTAGTTAATCCCCATACAGGATTTGACACCCATCCACATCAGGATATGGAGATTATATCTTATGTAGTTGATGGGGAATTAACCCATGGTGATAGTATGGGGAATAAAAGTAAATTAAAGCGTGGACATGTTCAATATATGAGTGCGGGTACAGGAATTCATCACAGTGAGCATAATTTAGGCGAAAACATAGCAAGGTTTCTTCAAATATGGATCTTTCCTGATAAAAGAGGACATAACCCTAATTATGGGGAATATAGATTTGACTGGGATGAAAGAAAGAATAAATGGTTGCATATGATATCAAGCAATCAAGGTGAGGCAAATGTAAAAGTGAATCAGGACGTAAATATATTTGCATTAGAATTAGAAGTGAACAATGAAATTGATTATTCAGTAGAGGTAGGTAGGCAAGCTTATTTAATTCAAATAGAAGGAAAATCAAATATTAATGGAATTACTCTAAATCAAAGAGATGCCATGGAAATTGTTGAAGAAAATATAAAAATAAAGTCAGAGATTCTTTCACATTTTATTATTGTAGAGATGAAGAAAAGTGAATATTAATTATATTTAGGATGAAATTTAATATAAAAAACAAAAATATTTTAAAAGAGGAGATTATATAATGAATGAGTTTTTAAAAATTGTGAAGGAAAGAAGATCAGCTAATAAATTTATTGAAAATATTGCAATACCTAAAGAAGATTTTAATGATATATTTAGAGAATTATCATTGGCACCGTCTGCCTTTAATCTACAACATGCTAGATACTATGTTGTAGAAGATAAAGAGTTAACAGATAAAGTTTATGAGGCTTCTTTCAAACAATATAAAATTAAAACTGCTTCAGCAACTATAATAGTTACAGGAGATAAGAATGCTTATTTATCAGCAGATAAAATTTATGAAGGATCAATGATGTTGGGAATGCTTGATAAAACTGAATACCAAATTATGATTGATACTATTAACAATCTTTATGAAGGTTGGGGAGAAAGTTTTCAGCATGATGAAGCTATTAGGAATGCATCTTTATCAGCAATGCTATTCATGCTATTAGCTAAGAATAAAGACTGGGATACATGTCCGATGATATATTTTGACAAAGATAAAATTAGCGAATTGTTAAATATTCCAGAAAATGAAGTGCCAGTTATCATGATTACTATGGGTAAAATGGACAAAAGTAGTAGCAAAATAAGAGGTTATAGAAAGCCTGCTGCTGAATTTGTGAAATTCTATTAAATTATATTGATAAACTATTATATAATTGATTATTTAATTTTAGAAATGAATTAAGAGGTATAGACTGACTTTTATTTGTAAATAATAAAAAGAAGTACTTTATATAAAATTGGAAGGAATGATAATATGAAAAAGGATTTTTATACTGCTGTAGCAGACAGACGAACATTTTATGGAATTAGTAAAGAACCAGTAACTTCTGATGAGGTAATTAGAGAAGTTATTGAACATGCTGTAAAGAACACACCATCATCATTTAATTCTCAAAGCGCAAGAGTAGTTTTATTATTAGAAAAACATCACGATAAATTATGGGATATTACAAAAGAAGCCTTAAGGAAGATAGTTCCTGATGGTCAATTTGGTTCTATTGAGGATAAAATAAATTCATTCCGTAATGGATATGGTACAGTTTTATTCTTTGAAGATAATAGTGTAATTGAATCTCTTCAGAAAGAATTTGCTCTTTATAAGGATAATTTCCCGATTTGGTCTCAGCAATCAAGTGGAATGCACCAGTATGTTATTTGGACTGCATTAGAAATTGAGGGCTTTGGGGTATCTTTACAACATTATAACGAACTCATTGAAGAAGAGATAAAAAAAGAATGGAATATATCAACTAACTGGAAACTTATTGCACAAATGCCATTCGGAAAACCAACAGCACAACCTGATGAAAAACAGTTTCAACCGTTAGAAGAGCGTATTAAGGTATTTAAATAATTTGGACTTTAACAGAGAAATTATCATACTTCATTTTAAAAGATATATTTAAATTTAGATTCAACCTATTTGCCACCGAGTGTTATACTCTGGTGGCAAATTTTTTATTTATAGATAAATCTATGATTATTAAAAAGTTTACCATACTTTTCTATTAAGGATCCCTTAGTTAGTTTAAAAGATAATTATGAATTTTTATGAATAGAAAAAGTTCATATTGTGTTATGATTATTCTAAACGATAAGATATTCTAAAATAAATGAAAGAGAAAAAATACAGTAAAACATTAAAGGGGTATTTGTATGATAGATTTATTAAAAAGTTGTAGGCTATGTCCAAGAAATTGTGGAGTAAATAGATTAGAAGGGGAAAAAGGATTTTGTGCAGCTGGATATAAGGTTAGAGTTGCGAGGGCAGCACTTCACAATTGGGAAGAACCATGCATTTCTGGGGAAGTGGGATCGGGGACTATATTTTTCTCTCATTGCACTTTAAAATGTGTGTTTTGTCAGAATTATGATATAAGTCAATGTCAATTTGGGAAAGAAATATCTATAGAGAGATTAGGTGAAATATATTTAGAGCTACAAGAAAAGGGTGCATTAAATATAAATCTAGTTACCCCTACTCACTATGTCCCGCAAATTATAGAAGCACTAAAAATTGCAAAGAAAGAAGGTTTGAATATACCGATAATATATAATAGTAGTGGCTACGAAAAAGTTGAAACAATAAAGCTTCTTAAGGGATACATAGATGTATATCTTCCTGATATGAAATATTTTAATAGTAAATATTCAAGTAAATACTCTAAGGCTAAAGATTATTTTACCTTTGCAAAGACTTCTATAGATGAAATGATAAATCAAGTTGGTGATGTTGTATTTGATGAAAAGGGCATTATTAAAAAAGGGGTAATAATTAGACATTTAATGCTGCCGGGTTTATTATTTGACTCCAAGAAGATAATAGATTATATTTATAAATCTTATGGAGATAAGGTATATATAAGTATTATGAATCAATATACTCCATTAGGAAATGTAAAAGAATATCAAGAAATAAATAAATTTTTAAATCAGAAGCATTATGAGTCTCTTATAAATTATGCTTTAGAACTAGGGGTGAAAAAAGGCTTTATACAAGAAGAAGGAACAGCCACAGAAAGTTTTATTCCAATGTTTAATCATGAAGGCGTTTAAAATATATTCAATTAAGGATCAACAAATATTAATTTAGCACATCTATTAAATAATATTAAAAAAATTAAGCGGATTTAAGTTCAGATTAGAATTAGATAAGACGATAGTATAAGGCAGAGATAAAAATAATATTTTGTTAAAATGTAAATTATAAGAAATTAAAAAATATTATAATTAAAAAGCTCATGCAAGGTTATTCAAAAATATATTATAACAAGAGAAGGGAAGCGCTAAGGATGAAGTTTTTTATAAACTTAAGTGTAAAGAAAAAAATTATATCAGTATTTTCAGTAATTTGTATTTTCATTGTTTCAATAGGAGTAGAGAGCGTAATAAGTTCTTCAAAGATAAATAATGGGGCGGAGGCTATCTACGGTAATTATCTAATGTCTATTAAAAAATTAGGAGATGTTAAAGGATATTTAAACGAAATTAGGTCTAATATGGATGCAATTGTTTATGGCAAAGAGGGGGCGCAATTAGATGATTATATGAAACTTAATAATGACTTAACGGATAAAATTAATAAAACACTAGATGAATATTATGATCTACCAGAAGAATTAAATATTGAAGTAGAAAATCAAATGGAAAAAACATATGGTAATTTTGAAAATCAATTAATAAAATATACAGAGTTAAAAACTAATATAATTGAACTTATGAAAGCAGGAAATAATAAGGAAGCAGTTAAAATTTATAGCACACAGGAAGAATCGATAAGAATTTCTACTTTATATATATTAGATGAATTAATTACTATTAACATAAAAACAGCAGAACAAGCTAATTTAAATAATATTTCTCAGTTTAATATAGTTAAAAATGCAATTATAATTTATACAGCTATAGCATTTCTATTTATAATTTTTATGGCTTACATATTAATTAAGAATATAATGGATCCATTATATAATATAAAAGACTTAGCAGAGAGAATATCCTCTTATGATTTTTCTGAGCATATTATTATTACAGGAAAAGATGAATTTGGACAAACTGCATTAGCTTTAAATAGTGCACAGGAAAATATAAGCAGCTTAGTTAAAGTAATTATGGAAAACGCACAGGATATGAGTGCATCTTCAGAAGAACTTTCAGCAACAGTTCAAGAATTATCTTCAAAAGTTATAATTATAGATGAAGCAGTAGATAATATAGCTTCAGGTATGCAAGAATCTAGTGCGAGCGCAGAGGAGATGAGTGCATCTGTTGAGGAAGTAGATGCAAGTATTAATGAACTTTCTTCTAAAGCTATGGATGGAAGCAATAATGCAAATAAATCTAAAGAAAGAGCTACAGAAGTTAAGAACAATAGTCAAAAGGCTATGGAGGAAACTCGAAAAGTGTACTCAGAAAAACAAAATAAAATGTTAAAGGCTATTGATGATGGGAAAGTAGTAGATAGCATAAAAGTTATGGCAGATACAATTGGAAGTATAGCAACACAAACCAATTTACTTGCATTGAATGCAGCAATAGAGGCTGCAAGAGCAGGGGATCAAGGTAAAGGATTTGCAGTGGTAGCAGGCGAGGTGAAAAAACTTGCAGAACAATCATCACATGCAGTAATAAATATTCAAGATACCATTGTTAAAGTTCAACAAGCATTTAAAAGTAGTATTGATACAGGTAGCGAGATGTTAGAATTTATAAATATAGATGTAGATAAACAATTTGATGACTATGGGGAAACAGGAAATCAGTATTATAATGATTCGGATTTTGTAAGGAAAATGTCGGATGAAATTGCAGCTATGACTGACGAGATTACAGCTACAGTTGGACAAGTAAGTGAAGCTGTTCAAAATATGGCTAAAGAGGCACAACGATCAACTGAAGAAGCAGTAACAATAAAAGAAAATATGGATGAAACTACAAAAGCCATAGAACAAGTGGCATTAACAGCACAAAGCCAAGCAGAACTTGCTCAAAAACTTAATGAAGCAGTTCTGAGCTTTAAGATATAATTTTATTGGAGGTATTAATAAATGTTTGAGATGAAGGAAGAGTATAAAACAGGTATTAAAAAGATTGATGTAGAGCATGAAAAACTTTTTGAAATAGGAGAAAGAGCTTACCAATTACTAAAAGACAAGTATATTAATGATAAATTTGATAAAATAGTAACTATAATTGGAGAATTGCGTGAATATACAGTTCATCACTTTGCAGAAGAAGAAGCTTATATGGAGAGTATAAATTATAAAAGATTATTTACTCAAAAAATGGATCATATAGGGTTTATTAAAAAAATAGATGAAGTGAATTTTAATGAAATTGATAAAAATCAAGATGAAGCTATAATGGGACTATTAACTTTTTTAAATGATTGGTTGGTTAATCATATATTAGAGAAAGACTTACTTATACCAGTAAAATAAAAAAAACTGTAACAGAAGATAAAGTATTAAGTTAATTGCTAAAATTAACTTAATACTTTTTTTATGTTAAATGACAAATTTTCGGTAGAATTTTATAAGAAAGAAGTTATTAACCTAGATTTAGAGGTCAAACTTCCATATGGATCACCCAACTATTTTATTGACTACATGAAAATGGTGAAGTATAATTTTGGTAAGTAATCTTAAAAAAAATATATACATAACCTTTATTTGTTAATTTTAAAAAATGTATAAATCATTTAATGTAAAGGTTTTTACAAACTTATAAATAAAAAATTTGAAGAAATTATATATTATTAGGGAGAGTTAAATTATGGATTTAAAAAAAGAATTACCAGCAATTTTTGAGAATTTTTCAGAGGCAAGAAGAAATGGATTTATTACTGCAAAAATATTAAAGGATAATAATATACCTTTAGTTGGTACATTTTGTACATATATGCCACAGGAAATAGTTATGGCAGCAGGTGCAGTTGTTGTTTCTCTTTGTTCCACTTCAGATGAAACTATTGGTGAGGCTGAAATAGATTTACCAAGAAATCTTTGTCCATTAATTAAAAGTAGCTATGGTTTTGGTAAAACGGATAAGTGTCCATATTTCTATTTTGCAGATTTAATTGTAGGTGAGACAACCTGTGATGGAAAGAAAAAAATGTATGAATACTTAGGTGATTTTAAAGATGTTCATGTAATGCAATTGCCAAACACTCAAATAGGTGAAAAGAGTTATGAACTTTGGAAAGATGAAGTTATTAAATTAAAGAATATAATAGAGAAGAAATTTGCACTTCAAATTACTGAGGAGCAAATTAAAGAGGCAATAAAATTAAAAAATAGAGAAAGGGTTGCTTTGAAAAATTTCTATACATTAGGGCAGTTAAATCCGCCAGCGATAAGTGGTACTGATATTTTAAAGGTTGTGTATGGTGCTACTTTTAAATTTGATAAAGAGATATCTATAAAAGAATTAGAAAATATTACTGAAAAGGTAAAAATAGAATATGAAGAAGGAAAAAGGCTGGATTCAAAGCCGAGAATATTAATAACTGGTTGTCCAATAGGAGGCGCATCAGAGAAGGTAGTAAAGGCTATAGAGGATAATGGAGCTTATGTTGTAGCTTATGAGAATTGTACAGTGTCTAAGGCTAATGAGTTATTAGTAGATGAAAATAAGAATGTTTATGACGCCTTAGCAGAAAAATATTTAGCTATTGGATGTTCTTGTATGAGTCCTAATTTAAATAGAATAGATCTTTTAGAAAAAATGATAGAGGAATATAAAGTGGATGGAGTTGTAGATGTAGTGCTACAAGCTTGTCATACTTATGCAGTGGAAACTCTTTCTATAAAGAGATTTGTAAGCGGTAAACACAAGATTCCATACATGGCTGTAGAAACTGATTATTCACAATCTGATGTGGGTCAATTGAATACTAGAATGGCAGCTTTTGTGGAAATGTTGTAGGTAAAAAATATGTATTCAATAGGGATTGATTCAGGTTCCACAACTACTAAAGGAATTCTATTTAACGGGGAAATAGTTAGAAAAATAATTGTAAAAACTTCTGTAAAGCCTAGAGAAACTATTCTTGGAGTATATGAAAATTTATGTGAGGGAGTAGAAGAGAAACCTACTTTAGTTGTTACAGGTTATGGTAGAGAACTAGCAGACTTTGCAAATAAGAAAGTTACAGAAATAACTTGCCATGGTATAGGAGCTAAATATCTTTGTGAAAATGTAAGAACTGTAATAGATATTGGAGGCCAGGATAGCAAGGCTATAAAATTAGATAGAGATGGAAATATAATTGATTTTTTAATGAATGATAAATGTGCTGCAGGTACAGGTAGATTTTTAGAGGTTATTGTAAGGATTCTTGAAGCTGATATAAGTAATATTGATGAATTAGTAAAAGATGCAAAGGGACATCCTATTTCTAGTATGTGTACAGTATTTGCAGAATCGGAAGTTATTAGTTTAATTGCAAAGGAAGTGTCAAGAGAGGAAATCCTCTGTGGGGTGCTTCATTCTATTGCTAAACGAACTGCTAATTTTGTCTCTAAATTAAATGTTGAAGAAGACATTTTCTTTACAGGAGGAGTAAGTACATCTTGTGAGTTTAAAAAATATTTAGAGGATTATCTAGGTCATCCAATTAAATCATCAAATCTATCACAATATGCAGGGGCTTTGGGCGCAGCTATAATTGGACAAAAATAAAAGCTGTAAAATAAGTAATGCACATAAATATTTTTGATTACAAAAGGAGGCTGTTATGGATAATTGTGATGAAGATATAAAGTACTTAAAACTGCTATCTAAGGAATACTCAACTATAGCTAAAGCAGCTACGGAAATAATTAATTTAGAAGCAATTTTAAATTTACCTAAGGGAACAGAACATTTTTTAGCAGATATTCACGGTGAATATGAGCCCTTTGTTCACATTTTAAAAAATGGATCTGGTGCAATTAAAGTAAAAATTGAAGAGGTTTTTGGTAATTCACTAATGGATTGTGAGAAGAAAAGCTTAGCTACATTAGTTTATTATCCAGAGCAAAAATTGGAGAAAGTTTTAAAAGAAGAGACTGATATGAAGTCTTGGTATAAAATTAATCTATATAGGTTAATTGAACTATGCAGAAAAGTATCATCTAAATATACAAGATCAAAGGTAAGGAAAGCACTTCCAAAAGATTTTAGTTATATTATAGAAGAACTATTGCATGAGGATGCTGATGATAATGATAAGCATGGTTATTATGATAAGATAATAAATACTATTATAGAAATTGATAGATCAAAAGAATTTATAATAGCCTTATCAAATCTAATTCAAAGATTGGTTATAGATAGGTTGCATATAATTGGAGATATATATGATAGAGGACCAAGACCTGATATAATAGTTGATACACTTATAGACTATCATTCGGTGGATATACAATGGGGGAATCATGATATTCTATGGATGGGGGCTGCTTCAGGAAATACTGCTTGTATAGCAAATGTTTTAAGAATAGCAGCTAGGTACTCAAATTTAGATGTAATTGAAGATATATATGGTATAAGCTTATTGCCTCTAGCAAATTTTGCACTTAAATATTATAAAAATGATAGTTGTAGTGAGTTTATGCCTAAAAGTATTGATAATAATAACTATGAAACTGAACTTATTTCTAAAATGCATAAAGCTATAACAATTATTCAATTTAAACTTGAATATGAGATAATAATACGAAGGCCAGAATTTAAGATGAACCATAGATTACTTTTAGACAAGATAAATTATACTAATGGAACAATAGATTTAAATGGTGTTACTTATGAACTTAGCGATAAAGAGTTTCCAACTATAAATTCTACAAAACCATTTAAGCTTACAAGTGAAGAGAAAAAGTTGATAGATAAACTTCAAATTTTATTTATAAATAGTGATAAATTGCAAAAACATATAGCATTTATATTTAATAAGGGAAGTATATATTTAGCTTATAATTCTAATCTTTTATTTCATGGATGTATTCCACTAAATAAAGATAAAACTTTTAAAAGTATAACTCTTGATGGAAAAGAATATAAAGGTAAAAAACTTTTAGATAAGTTTGAGTCATTAGCAAGAGAGGGATATTTTAATAATAGAGGTAGTTTGGAAAAATTGTATGGAATGGATATAATGTGGTATTTATGGACAGGGGAGTGCTCTTCTCTTTTTGGTAAAGAAGATATGGCAACCTTTGAGAGATATTTTATAAAAGATAAGGCTACACATGTAGAGAAGAAAAATTCATATTATGATTTTAGAGATTGTGAAGAAATGTGTAATTTGATTTTCAATGAATTTGGCTTAAATCAATCAGAATCTAGAATAATAAATGGACATGTTCCTGTAAAAAGTAAATTGGGTGAAAATCCAATAAAGTGTAACGGAAAACTAATAGTTATAGATGGCGGCTTTTCAAAGGCTTATAGAAATCAAACAGGTTTAGCTGGATACACATTGATTTACAATTCCTATGGATTACAACTTATATCCCATCAGCCATTTAAATCAATTGAAGATACATTTAAGAAGGAAATAGATAGAGTATCCTCAATGGAAATAGTAGAAAAATTAGATAGGAAAAAAGTTGGAGATACTGATGTAGGAAAAGAACTGAAAAATCAGATTAAAGATTTGAAGTTATTACTTAGAGCGTATAGAAAGGGCTTAATAAATGAGAAAAGATAAAGTGGTGTTATATTCTATCAACGCCATTAATATAAAATAGTGAACACATTAAGTGGAACTGAGTAAAAAATTATTTGAGACACATAGAGTATTTTATCTATGTGTCTTATTTGATATTTTATTTTCTAATACCATAACCGCCATATATGGATTTTGTATCCATTAGGGAAATCACAGAATTTATATTGGAATTTTGTATTATTTGTAACATGTGAGATTTTCTTTTTCTTTTAACATGTAATATAAGCATTTTTTTACTTTCTTTTAAACCTTCCCCATCAACAATAGTAACGCCTACATTTTCTGCTCTCAATATTTCGGCTAATGTTTTACCATCTTTTTCAGATACTATTATATGTAGCGTGATTAATCCTAGTGCCAGCTTTTCTTCTAAAATACAACCTATATAATTTCCACAAGCAAACCCTAAGGCATAAGCAATTATCTTAAAAGGTTCTTCATTTATGTTAACAAGTACTGTAGTAATTAAATAGAGCCATATAATAACTTCAAAAAAACCAATAATAGCACCATAAAGTTTTTCACCTCTAGTTATTAGTACCATTCTAACTGTTGATAAAGAAACCTCAACTATCTTAGCAAGAAAAATAAGAATAAAACTAAACATATGCATCGCTCCTCAATGAAAATATTTTTAAATTGTATCTATCATAATATATAGGATGCGCCACTTAATGTGTTTTTACAAGCCTTGTTTTTATTATGGAAAAAATAGATCAAAAAATAGTTACATATATAACCAAAAAGTTCTTATTGTGGTAAAATTCAATATAGATATTGTTTCAAATATTAAAATAATAATTTAAAAGTTCATTAGGAGGATAATATGGGGAGAATTTTATTAATAGAAGATGACGAATCATTAGCATTAGGAATAGAATATTCATTGATGGAGGAAGGGTACCAGGTTTTAAGGGGAGGAACAGTGGAAGAAGGTAAGTGTATTTTTGAAGATGGAATATTTGATTTGGTATTATTAGATATTAATTTACCAGATGGTACAGGATATGAGATTTGTAAATATATAAAAAGTAAAAGTGAAGTTCCTGTTATATTTCTAACTGCATTAGATGAAGAGGTTAATGTAGTTTTAGGCCTAGATATGGGTGGAGATGATTATATAACCAAGCCTTTTAGAGTTAGAGAACTATTATCTAGGATAAAAGCTGTTATTAGGAGAAGTAAGAAAGCTGTAGTGGAAAGTAAACTGTTTAAAAGTGGGGATATAGAGATTAACACCTCAACAGCGGAAATTATGAAAAAAGGTGAGAAAATTAATTTAACAGCTCAAGAGTATAGATTATTATTAATATTTATTAATAATGCTAAGGAAGTATTATCAAAGGAAAAATTATTAAATGAGATTTTTGAAGGGGAGGGTGCTTATGTGGATGAAAATACCCTGTCTGTTTATGTGAAAAGATTAAGAGAAAAGTTAGAGGATGAAAGAAGTAGTCCAAAATACATAATAACTAAAAGGGGATTAGGTTATAAATGGGATATGGTTGTAGAAAAATAATATTTGAAGTGAGGGCTTTTTTATGAAGAATTTTATTAACCCTGAACTTAAGAAAAGTGCTTTAGTATTAATAGGAATAGAAATATTACTTTTAGCTTTTATAAATATAGGGTTAAGCTTTAGCTTCAACAATGTAAAAAATAATTATATTGAAAGTAAGAGCGCTTTAATAGGTGTAATAGCTAATAGTCATCCAGAATTATCAGAAGAACTTTTAAAACTTAGTTTTAAAAATCCAACGAAGGAAGAACTTGATTTAGGGAAAAGTATATTAAAGGAGTATGGATACTCAGAAAATTTAGAAATAGATTTTGTAGAAGGATTAAATAAATCATTTTATAAAACTAGAAAACTTGTATCAATATTAGTTATAATATTTTCTTTAAGTTTATTAATTTTAAATTATATAGAGTGGAGAAAGATATTTGATAAAATTAGAAATTTGACTAAGGTATCAAATTCTATTTTAGAAGAAAATTATCAGGTTGAAATCTATGAACATGTAGAGGGAGATTTTGCAAAACTCGCTCATAAATCTAAGGAAATGAGAAAAACAATTAAAACACAAATAGGTGATTTAAATAAAGAAAAAGAGTTTTTAGTAAATTTATTATCAGATATTTCCCATCAACTAAATACTCCATTAGCTTCACTAGTAGTATTTAATGATATTTTAAGTAAAAAAAATATAACTGAGGAAAATAGAGAAAAGTTCCTAGTAAATAGTAGAACACAACTTAATAGGATGGAATGGCTTATTAAAAGTCTTTTAAAGCTTGCAAAAGTAGATGCTAGAGCTATTACTTTCAATATTAAGGAGAATAATTTAAATTCAACAATAGAAGAAAGTCTTAATATTTTAGAAAATATGGCAATTAGGAATATGGTGAAATTAGAATTTATTCCTTTAAATATAGATATAAAAGCTAGATATGATAATGAATGGATAAGTGAAGCTCTGATAAATATTATAAAAAATGCAATAGAACATTCAAGTGGAGGGCAGGTTTTAATTGAGATTGAAGATAATCCAATAACAACAAAAATAATTATAAGAGATAATGGGGTAGGCATAAGTGAGAAAGACTTGCCTAATATTTTTAAGAGATTTTATAAAGGTGGAAAAAAGGATTCTGTGGGGATAGGATTAGCACTTAGTAAATCTATTATAGAAGCTCATGGCGGGTTCATAGACGTAAATAGCCAAATGAACGAGGGAACGGAATTTTGTATAGTTTTAGTAAAAGGATTAAATGAATAGTTAAAATTAGACATGGTCAAAAGACAGCTCAGCATAGTGGGCTGTCTTTTAACTATGCCTAAAATCTTTATTATGACTAAACTGTAAGATTACATATGTTTTTGTAAGGATAGAGTAATGGTTAACTACGGTTATAAATTATATAATATGAATTGTAGAAACGATATAAGCTTTAAGAAAATAAGAAATTGATATATAAGAACAAATTTTAAATAGGGGATGATAAATATGGAAATATTAAAGGTAGAAGGTTTGAAAAAAATATATGGTAAGGGAGATAATAAAGTTAGTGCTTTAGATGATGTAAGCTTTTCAGTTAATAAGGGAGAATTTGTGGCTATAGTAGGAGCTTCAGGCTCAGGTAAATCTACATTGCTTCATTCAATTGGTGGGCTTGATAGACCAACAGAAGGTAGTGTAACTATCGGTGGAGATAGAATTTATAAGTTAAATGAAAATCAGATAAGTATATTTAGAAGAAGAAATATAGGTTTCATATTTCAGTTCTTTAATTTAATTCCTGTTTTAGATGTGGAAGAGAACATAGCACTGCCATCTCTTTTAGATAATGAAAAGGTTGATAAAACTTATTTAGCAGATATAATAAGTATGCTTGGATTAGAGCATAGAAAAAATCACCTTCCATCAGAATTATCAGGAGGAGAACAACAAAGGGTATCTATTGCAAGAGCACTTATAAATAAACCATCTATAATACTTGCAGATGAGCCTACAGGAAATCTTGATAGTAAAAATTCTAGGGCGGTTGTAGAACTTTTAAAGATAACGGCTAAAAAGTATAATCAAACTTTAATATTAATAACACATGATATAAAAGTGGCAGAGCAAGCTGAGCGAGTAATTACTATATCTGATGGTAAAATATTAAGCGATAAATATATGGGATAGGAGGGGAATGGGTTGATAAATAATTATAAAAACTTAAGTGGAAGGTATTTAAAGAAAAATAAAAAGAGAACAATTTTAACTATGATAGGAATCATCCTTTCCGTAGCATTAGTATGTTGTATAGGAACTTTTGTGGTAACTATACAACATACTATGATAGAGGAAGCCAAAAATCAAAAAGGAGATTTCCATATAAGTATAAAGAATGCAAAGGAAAACCCTATTAGTAAAATTTCTAATAATCCTAAAGTAGAGGTAGCGGGTTTAATGGAGGAAGTCAGTGAGAGTCCTTTTGTAAAAGATAAATATATAAAAATAACTAATATAGATAAAAATAGTGCGAAACTTATTCCTGCAAAGCTAATAGAGGGAACTATGCCAGAAAAAAATAATGAAATAGCTATAGAAAAATGGGCTTTAAAATATTTAGATAAGCCTATAAATATTGGAGAAGAAATAAAAATAACTGATGAAAATGGAGCTAGTAATAATTATATTTTAAAAGGAATTTTAGAAAATAGTGGGTATTCACAAGCAGGAGGTAGTGCATTAGCTTTTGGATTTAGTACTGAACCTACTGAAAATACAACTATAAGGGTTAAGTTTAAGGAAAAGGTAGATAAGAAAATTGCTATAAAAGAATTTCAAGAAGCTTATGGTATAGATAATGTTAGTCTTAATAATGATGTACTAAGATTAACAGGAGAATCGGACAGTAATAATATTAACAAATCGTTATTTACTATGACATTTTTAATAATTGGAATAGTTGTATTTGCAACAGTGTTTGTAATTTATAATTCATTTAATATAAGTATATCAGAAAGAATGAGACAATTTGGGCTGTTAAGAGCTATTGGGACAACCAAGAAACAAGTTATGAGGCTTGTACTTAGAGAAGCTAGTGTGATGTCGCTTATAGCTATTCCAATAGGGCTTTTCTTTGGAGTATTAGCTTTATATATAGTTATATTTGTATTTTCCAAAATGCCAGGAAGTAGTGAATTTAGCAATCTTAAAGTAATTATTTCACCAATAGTATTAGGGGCGAGTACAGTTATAGGACTTTTATCAATATATATATCAGCATTTCTACCAGCAAGATCAGCAGGTAGAATATCACCATTAGTAGCTATAAGTACTGCTAATTTAATAACAAAGGAAAAAAATAAAAAGGGCGGAAAATGGTTAAGTAAGATATTTAAAATATACAAAGTAATGGCTATTAAAAATGTGAAAAGAAATAGGAAAA
Organism: Clostridium gasigenes; assembly: GCF_900104115.1. GTDB lineage: Bacteria > Bacillota > Clostridia > Clostridiales > Clostridiaceae > Clostridium > Clostridium gasigenes. Next base: position 411,429 of record NZ_FNJM01000002.1, on the reverse strand, counting down.
GATTTTATATAACTACAATTTCTATGGCTATAAGCGTTACTTTGTTTGTTACATTCACAGCTTTGATTGGTAGTGCTGACAAGTTTACAGATCCACCAACAGAAGAAGATAATATTCAATTCAATATTTTTTCACAACCTTCAAAAGGTGTTATGGATATTGGCATAGATAATAAAATAATAGAAGAAGTAAGCGAAATGCCAGAGGTAGAAAAAATTTATAAAAATTATAAAGCGTTGAATTTGGTGGCAATTGTAAATGAAGATAAAATATCAGAGAAGGCTAAGGGCTTTGAAGAAATTAGAGATACAAAGCTTGAAGGGATTCCAAATAAGTTAATAAAAACAAGTATAAATTTCTTTGATAAAGATAAATTGGAAGCTAGTAAAAAGTATGTAAAAGAAGGAAGTATCTCAAACTTAAAAGCTAATGAAGTAATAATTGCTAGAGATAATATGTTCTTTACTAAAGCGGGAATTATAAACGAATCATTACTTGATGTAAAGGTAGGGGATGAAATATTAATAAATAGTAATTATACAATAAAATATCAAGTAGAAGAAAATGTAACAGAAGGAAAGGCAACAGTGGAAGAAGTTGGGCTAAAAGAGGATTATAAAACTTCTGATTTAGTAAAGGTAAAGATTGCAGCTATAGTGGATGTACATCCATTCCCAGGTGGAGTAAGTAAAACTTATTTAAGAATTATAGCACCAATGGAAGCTAAGGATAGAATACTAGTTAATAATGAAAATTCTAAAGAAGAAGTATTTATTAATAACTTAGGGATAATAATAAATGATGAAAATGAAGAAAGTGTAGTGGATGCTAAGTTAAAGGAAATAGAAGAGAAAAATACCGGGATAAGATATTCAAACCAACTAGCAGCGGCTAATACATTAAAGAGCTCAAACATTCAAATGGTGATATTATTAATGGGATTCATAATAGTAATAGCATTAATAAGTTCTATTAATATAGTTAACACCGTAGCTACTAATATAATATTAAGAAGGAAAGAGCTAGCAGCATTAAAAGCAATAGGAATGACAGATAGAGAACTTAGAAAAATGATAACTTTAGAAGGTATATTATTTGGTTTCTATGGAGGCGTAATAGGATCAACAGTAGGAACTGGTCTTTACTATTTATTTTATAAGAAAATGTCAGGTATGATTGACTTTGGCTTTGTACCTCCATTTAAATATATAGCTATTGCAATGATATCAGTTATATTAATAGGATATATATCAGCGTTAATACCGCTTAGAAGACTTAAAAAAGATAATATAATTGAAGCAATAAAAGAGAATTAATAGTAGAAATATTTGATTAGGCATTTATTTCGATATGCATAAATAAAAATAGCGATGGAACTATTGCGAATAAATCAATAAGACACATAGATTATTGTATCTATGTGTCTTATTGATTTGTTGTTTTTTAGGATAGTAGCAGACCTATATGAACTTTGTTACTAACTTCAAGCTAAAAGAATTCTTATTAGCTATTTTCAAAATACAACTAAATACCTTAATATAATACAAAAAACACAATATGTATTAAAATTAAGTGCGTTTTTAGCCATGATTAAAGTATATTTTTAACAATAATTAAAGTAATGATTAAAAATGACGATAATTATACTGAATTAAGCACTGAAAAATGGTAGATTAAGGAGTAATATATAATTTGTGTCAGTCAAGGAGATAGAATCCGGTAGTAGTGGGCTATATGTGGATTGTATCCACACAGTATGACTTAAAATAGACTAGCAAATTAGTCTATTATTTTTTCAAAAGTGACTTATATAATAGGGGGGAAATACATATGAAAAGTATAAGAACAAAATTAATTGTATTATTTGGAGCCATGATTTTTGTGATAAGCATAAGCTTGGGTATTATTTCCGTAAAAACATCAAGGGTTGCACTACAAAATAATACTCAAAAAACTATACCTGAAATTGCAGTTGAAGGATCAAGGGTTGTTGAAGGCAGAATAAATAATGAACTTCAAATATTAAAAACAATAGCGGAAAATGAAAATATTAAAAATATAAATAGTTTTAATGATAAAGGAATTGAGATTTTAAACTCAGAGGCAAAAAGAAATGGGTTTGATAGTATAAATCTTGTAAATAAAAAGGGTGATGTTATATCATTTAAAGAACAAAGTTTAAATGTTAAAGATAGAGAACATTTTAAAAAAGCGATAGAAGGAAAAGATAATGTATCAGATCCTATAAAAAGTAAGTTAGATGATAAAGTAAAGATTTTTTTTGCAGTACCAATAAAAAATGGAAATGAAACTATTGGAGTATTATATGCTTTAAAGGATGCTTCTATATTAAGTGATATTATTAATGATATTACATTTGGTAAAACAGGAAAGGCATTCATGATTGCTAAAGATGGTACTACTATTGCTGATTATGATAAAGAAATGGTGGAAAATCAGTCTAATGTTATCGAAATGGTAAAGAAAGATCCTGAATTACAAGAACTTCTAGAGGTAGAACAAAAAATGATGGCTGGAGAAGTTGGAGCAGGAGAGTATTCATATAAGGGAATAAAAAAAACTGTGGGTTATGCACCCGTAGAAGGTACAGGCTGGTCTATTGGGGTGGATACAGATACTGAAGAGGTAATGGAAGAGATTAATAGTCTTAGAAAAACTATAATAATTGTGACTACAATTTTACTAAGTTTAGGGCTTATATTGACTATAGTAATTTCTACTAGTGTAGTTAATAACTTAAAAACTATAGCAAAATATTTAACATTATTAGCTAAGGGTGATTTTACTGTGCCAGCAAGGGATAAGTACACTCTAATGAAGGATGAAATAGGAGAAATATCAAGAGCGGCTAGTACATTGCAACAAAATATGAAAGAAATGATAGAGAAGGTTAAGAATAGTGCAGAAAATATAGATACACACTCTGAAAGTCTATCTGCTATATCAGAAGAAATAGCTTCTTCTGCTGAAAATGTAACTACAGCTATTCAAGATGTAGCAATTGGGGCAAGTGGCCAAGCCGGGGATTTAGTTGAGGTTACTGGAATATTAGGTGGATTTGGTGATAAATTAGGACAAGTAATAGTGAATATAAAAGAAGTAGATGTAAATGCAAGAAATGTTGGGACTATGGCTGAAGATAGTAGCTCAAGCATGGACATTCTAGTTGATTCGGTAAATAAAGTGAATAGCACTTTTGGAGAATTTGGTAATAAAATTGATGTCCTTGGTAACAATGTAAATAAGATAAATGAAATTACAAATATGATTAATAGTATAGCAGAACAAACAAATCTTTTAGCTTTAAATGCAGCTATAGAGGCTGCAAGAGCTGGTGATGCAGGTAGAGGATTTGCTATTGTAGCTGATGAAATAAGAAAGCTTGCAGAACAATCAAAGGTTTCTTCAGAAACAATAAGTGGAATTGTTTCGGAAATATCAAATGATACGGGTAACATAGTAACAAGTACAGGAACTATGAATAAAGAAATAGAAAATCAAATAGATGTTATAAATTCAACTATAGGAGTATTTAAAAAGATTATAGTTGAAATAAATAAAGTAGTTCCTATGATTGATGATATTAATAAATCTACAGCTATACTTGAAAAGGATAAGACTAAAATACTAGATACAGTAGAGGGTATTTCAGCGGTATCAGAAGAAACAGCAGCTTCTTCAGAAGAGATAGCGGCATCATCAGAAGAGATGAACGCTTCTACCCAAGAAATAGCAGCATCAGCACAGTTATTAAATAATATGACTGTTGAATTAATGGATATAGTAAATAAATTTAAAATTTAATTTATTGTAGCAACTGGTGGGTTTGCAGTAAATAATGTGAATTTTAAGGTAATATTAATATAAAAATACAACGTACTTACAATAATATTAATTATAAGTACGTTGTATTTGTTGTTTTACCATAATTATTTCTCCAAATTCTTCTAAAATACCTGTATTAGTCTTAATATATACTATAGGATTTAAATACATAGCTTAGGTTTCATTTATAAACACTTTACTATACATAGTAAGCCTTATGAACAGTATAATCATATTTCGGATACTACTATGATATAATAAATGAAATGGCGTTATAAGCCAAGAGGAGTGAATTATTATGGAAAAAAATATTTTAAATGCATTTGAAAGAACAACAAAATCTAAAAGATTTAAAGAAAATGGTTTTATTGCAGGAGTAATTTATGGAGATAATGTTAAGGAAGCAACTTCTGTAAAGTTTGAAGAATCATCTTTAAGAAAGATTCTTTCAAAACATGGTTCTAATGCAAAAGTATGGGTTAAATATGGAGAAGGTAAGAAATTTGGATTTATAAAAGAAATTCAAAGACATCCTGTAACAGCAAAAATCACACATATAGATGTACAACTTGTTTCAAAAAATCACGAAATAAAGTTACAACTACCTATTGAGTTTAAGGGTGAAAAAAATCTAGTTGCAAACTTACTTAAATTAAATATTCAAAAAACTGAGATAGATGTTTTTGGGAAAATGGCTTTAATGCCTGATGTAGTAGTTATTGATGTATCAGAAAAAGAACTTGGAGATACAATTACAATAAAGAACTTTAATTTAGATAAGGAAATAAAAATTAGTGATAATGAAGATGAAATTTACGCAACTATAACAAGATTAGTTGAAGAAAATAATGCTGAGAGTGAAGAAGAAGTTGCTGAATAATTCTAAAACCAAAGTATAATATCTATTAACTATTATTAAAAATATATTATTTAATAGATAATTTTATGATAGGTTATATTAAAGGAAAATTTGTCCAAGCACCTGCTAACACAGGTGCTTTTTTTATATTAAAAAGATATATTATTTAATAGGATGCACTCAAAAGCCCGTTTTTAGGGTATAATAGATTAGTAAAAGAACAAATATTGCTTTGAAAATATTCATTGTGAATAATAATTTCAAGGATATTAGTTATTAAGTCTTTTAAATTTATAAAAAATAAAGAAAAGAAGGTAAAAAATATGAAAAATGATATAAAAAAGAACATGGAAATAATGAAAAAAGTTATTGAAGAAAAAAAAGTAAAAGGTGCAAATCAAAAAAACACTAAAAGACCACCAACTTACGGAACACAAAGTCCAGGATCAGGTAACATAAAATAGCCTTAAATGATAAGGAGAAAAGTTATGAATACAAATATGGAAATGATGAAAAAAATCATTGAAGAAAAAAAGAATAATAGTAGTAATTCTAAAAATAATAGCAAAGCTAAAAAAACAATTGGAAGTTCATCTAAGGGAGTTCAAGTCAAAAAAGGTGGAGGGTTACTTGCTAAATAATATCTAAATATAATATCCAAAGAGGGGATGTTGCAAAATGATTTTTAAAATCATTTTAAGCAACATCCCCTTTTGAGAATTAAATTATATCAAATTCAATAAATTGTTTAAATACTCCCCAATAGCTACTAACCTACGGTATAATGAAATAACAAGTCAAGGGAAGAGACATATTGGCTTATTATTATTTTAAAGATTTCTAAAGGAAAAAAATATGAGAATAATTAATATGAAAATAAATAGGAACAGCATAATATTTAAGCTATTTTGTATATTGTTCACACTGCTAATATCTATTGCTATATTAGTTGGAATGTGGACTATTAAGGATACTAATAAAATAATGAAGCAGGAAATGTATCGGATGAATAATCAGGTATTAGGGGAGATAGGAAATAATATATTAATTTTATTATCAAATGTAGAAACAATAATGGATGACATTGTTGTTAATAATAAATTAATAGAGACATTATCTATTCCTAAGGAGAATATACCTAAAGATAAAAAAAGTATTAAATCTATGAATGCATATGTGCAAGGGTTATTAATAGATAAGGTTTTTAGTTATTCTAAGTTTAATATGAAACCTGAACTTTATGTCATTGGAAAAAATGGATTAACATATAGTACATATTCTAAAACAAAGTATGATGTTGAGGGTATAGAAAACAATCAGTGGTATAAAGATATAATTAATTCAACAGATAATACGGTACTTATTAATACCTATAAAGATGAGGCTGGAATAGGACCATATAAATACATCTTTAAAATGGGTAGACCTATAAAAGATCTTATTACTGGAGAGGTTTTAGGAGTTTTAATTATAGATATAAGTGAAAAGATGCTATATGACAGGTACTCTGAAAGTTTAAGTGATGGTAGAGATATTTATATAGTTGATGGTAATGGAAAAATAATATCCAGCAAGGATAAAAGATCTATAGGGATGCATTATGAAGATACTATAGATAAATATAGGGATAATAATATTATTTTAAAAGATAATATAGAATTTATGAAGATAAAATCAAATATAAATGATGATGGATGGAGCATAATAGAGGAGTTACCTCTAAAGGTTCTACGGGAACCAGCTATACAAATAACTAGAAGATTACTAATAGTATTATTAATATTAATTATAATATCTATTGGAGTCAGTTATAAACTTTCGCTTTGGATAACAAGGCCAATTCTTAATATAAAAAATAGAATGAAGGAAGTTAAAGCTGGTAACCTAAAGATAGAGGCTGAGTCAGAATGCTGTGGTGATGAGATAGTTCAGCTTGAGGATGCCTTTAATAGTATGGTAAAGAAGTTGGATTATTATATAGATGAAATTAAAAGAGAAGAGCAGGAAAAGAGAATGGCAGAGCTTAGTTTCTTGCAAGCTCAAATAAATCCACATTTTCTATATAATACTTTAAGCGGTATAAGATTTTTAATTTCTATGAACAAGAATGAGGAAGCTGAAGAAATGGTTTATAGATTCACAAGGCTACTTAGGGCTCTTTTACCTAAGGCAAGTGAGTGCATAACTTTAAAAGAGGAAATAGATAATATTAAAAATTACGTTGAATTACAAAAGATGCGATATCCAGGGGCATTCACCTTTAGTTGTGATATTGAGGAGAAAATAAATGATTATAAGGTACCCTCATTTATATTGCAACCTATTGTAGAAAATGCAATTTTATATAGTATGGAGAAGGAAAATAACAAGGGAATTATAAGTATTGTTGGTTATAGAAATAAAGATGGTATAAGAATTGTTGTAAAGGATAATGGTATAGGTATGTCAGAGGTCAAAATAGAAGGTGTACTTAAAAGGGAAGGATCAGTAAATAGGGTAGGGGTTATTAATGTTCATGAGAGAATAGGTCTAAATTATGGATCACAGTATGGGTTAAATATAAATAGTATTGAAGGAAAAGGGACGAAGGTAATTTTTATATTGCCAAGCTAAGGAGGATTTATGATGTTGAACATATTAGTAATTGAGGATGAAGCCCCAATAAGGGAATGGATTGTATACACTATTTCAAACTTATCTAAAGATTTTAATGTAGTAGCAAGTGCATCAAATGGAAAAGAGGGTTATGAGCTTGCTGTGAAGTTAAAACCAGATGTAATCTTCACAGATATAGGAATGCCTATAATGGATGGATTGGAGTTTACTAGAGAAATAAAAAAGGTAATGAAGGATGTAGTAGTTATATTGTTAACTAATTTTGAAAAATTTTCATATGCAAAAAGAGCTATTAGCTATGGCGTTTATGAGTATTTGATAAAATCTGATATAAGGCCTAAGGATATAAATGAATTATTAAGAAAAGTAGCAGATAGTATAGAGGGTATAACTAGAGAGGTTTTAGATGAAAATAATTCTGAGGAAAGAATAGAAAATAAAGGAAAGCAATATTCAAAGGCAATTAAAAGATCTATGGATTATATAGATGATAATTATAAGGATCATATTTCATTAGGAGATATATCCAAACATGTATTTCTATCACATGAGTATTTTTCTAGATTATTTAAAGAAGAAGTAGGGGAAAATTTCAGTACATATCTTACAAATTATAGAATGAAAAAAGCTGAGTATCTTCTAAAGAATACTGATAAAAAAATAGGTGAAATTGCTAATGAAGTAGGTTATGCTAATACGGGGTATTTTTCAAAAAGTTATAAGAAATGCCATAATGTATCTCCGGAAGATGATAGATATTAACTATATTTATATCAATATAGTTTTTAAATATCAATATAATAATAAAATATCAATATTTTACAATAGAAAATCAAAATTGTTGTAAAGGTTATCAACGGGCTTCATTTAAAATAAGCTTAATATTTAATATACTATAGGTGTAGCAAAGAACAAGTTAAAAGTATTTGCTATTCCTATGGAGTATCCTAGGAGGAAATAATGAAAAAATTAATTTCAATTCTTGTATTATTAAATTTAGTACTATTAATGACAATAGGATGTACTGAATCTAGATATAAGAGTGAAAAAATAGCAATTATTTTTAGTTCTGTCGGTTTAGGAGACAAGTCATATAATGATTTGTGTTATGAAGGGGTGCTAAGAGCACAAGATGAACTAGGAATAGAATTTGACTATTCAGAACCTAAATCCCCTAAGGAATATGAAAATGTAATTAGAGAATACGCAGAAAGTGAAGAGTATGTTCTAATAATTGCAGTTGAATCAGAACAAGTGGATGGGGTAGCAAAGGTATCTAAGGATTTTCCAAAGCAAAAATTTATGATAAGTGATTCAAGAGCTACGTTACCTAACGTGGTTTCTATATATGAAAAATGGACAGAGCAGGTTTTCTTAAATGGCACTATAGCTGGACTAGCAATGCTAAGTGACGTTAATAATAATTCCAAAGAAAATGTGGCAGGGGTCATACTTGGAATAGAAAGTAGTCAACTTAGAGAAGCAGCAGTGGCATTTGAGTCAGGCGTTAAATATGTAAACCCTGATGCAAAGGTTATATCAGCAGTTGTTAATGACTTTGCAGCACATTCAAAGGCGAAGGAGATAGCGTTGCTTTTATATAGTAGGGGAGCAATTTTTATACAACACTTAGCAGGATCAGCAGGACTTGGAGTGTTTGCAGCTGCAAATGAAGCTGATAAATATGCATTTGGTGTTGATGGAAATCAAAATTTTTACGACAGTGATCATATTGTGGCAACAGCCAGAAGAGATATTAATAACATATTGTATGAAGAAATTAAAGATATGAAATCTGGAAATTGGAATCCTGGAGTTCATGAATATGCTATGAAGGAAAATGTACTACAAGAGGCTAGAGAGGGTTCTAGTGTAGAGTTATCAGATCAAATAGTACAAAGAGTAGAAACTATAAGAAATAAAATAATTAATAAAGAGATAATTATCCCATTAACGGCAAATGAGCTAGAGGAATGGGAAATTAATAGATAAAGCATTTGAAGAAATAAACTAGCATATTTGCTTGTTATTCTTTTAAAGATGTTTAAATATCATTATAAAAGGAGAGAATTTTAAATGAGAATGTATGATATTATTAAAAACAAGAGAGATCATAAAGAGCTATCTAAAGATGAAATTGATTTCTTCATAGAAAATTATGTTACCGGAGAAGTAACCGATTACCAGACTTCGGCATTATTAATGGCAATATATTTAAATGGTTTTACAGAGGTAGAAACATCCAATCTTACTATGGCAATGGTAAATTCAGGAGATGTAATAGACCTTACAATGATAGATGGAATTAAACTTGATAAACATAGTACTGGAGGTGTTGGTGATAAGACTTCTCTTATCTTAATACCAATGGTAGCAGCAGCTGGTGGGAAGGTTGCAAAATTATCAGGTAGAGGCCTTGGGCACACTGGAGGAACTTTAGATAAATTAGAATCTATTCCAGGGTTTAACATAGAAGTAGATGAAGCTAAGTTTAAAGATTTAGTTCAAAATGCAGGACTTGTAATAGCAGGTCAAACTCAAAACCTTGTGCCAGCAGATAAAAAGATATACGCTTTAAGAGATGTAACAGCTACAGTTGATAGCATACCTCTTATAGCAGCAAGTATTATGAGTAAAAAAATAGCTTCAGGATCAGATGCAATTCTTTTAGACGTTAAATACGGTGAAGGTGCATTTATGAAAACAGCAAAAGATGCAGAAGAATTAGCAAGAGCTATGGTTAGTATAGGTAAAAATTTAGGACGTAACACTTCAGCAGCAATTACACTAATGGGGGAACCTTTAGGTTATGCAGTAGGTAATGCTCTTGAAATTCAAGAAGTTATTGAAGTATTAAGTAATAGAGGTCCAGATGATTTAAGAGAGTTGTGCTTAGAACTTGGAGCTCAAATGCTTAAATTAGGAAATATAGAAGTAGATGTAGAAAAGGGAAGAAAGCTACTCGAAGAATTATTAGCTAATGGAAAAGCCCTTTCAAAATTAAGAGAATTAGTTGTAAATCAAGGTGGAGATCCAGCTGTTATAGATAATCCAAAGAAATTTACTATATCACCATTGATTCATGAAGTTAAATCACCTAAAGAAGGCTATGTATTTGATTTAGATGCAGAAAAAGTAGGTATATCATCATTAATCACTGGAGCTGGAAGAGAAACAAAGGCTGATAATATAGATCATGGTGCTGGAATCCTATTAAAAATAAAAATGGGCGACTATGTTAAAAAGGGTGATGTACTTGCTACATTATATTCTAGCCACGAAAATCTATTTGTAAAAGCTGAAGAAGTTCTATTAGAAGCATATGATATTCAAGATAAGAAACCAGCTAAAGTATCAATAATTAATAAAATTATATAAGGTATTTATTTTACAATGCCTTAAAAAAATACCTAAGAGTGAGGAGAAAATAAAATGGATAAGAAAGATATTGTTTCAAAGGTTGATCATACTTTATTAAATGTAACTGCTACATGGGCAGAAATAAAAACTATATGTGATGATGGAATGGAATATGGGGTTGCATCAGTATGTATCCCACCAGCATATGTTAAAAGAGCTAAGGAATATGTAGGGGATAAGCTAGCAGTTTGTACTGTAATAGGGTTCCCAAATGGATATATGACAACTAACACTAAGGTTTTTGAAACTACAGATGCACTAGCAAATGGTGCAGATGAGATAGATATGGTTATTAACTTAGGTGATCTTAAAGATAAAAACTTTAAGGCGATCGAAGAGGAAATAATAAGACTTAAAAAGGCTTGTGGACATAATATATTAAAAGTAATTATTGAAGCATGCTTCCTAACAGAAGAAGAAAAAATTGAAATGTGCAAAATAGTAACTAATGCTAAGGCAGATTTCATAAAAACTTCAACTGGATTCGGAACAGGAGGCGCTACTAAGGAAGATTTAGAGCTTTTTGCTAAAAACATTGGACCGAATGTTAAAATTAAGGCTGCTGGAGGGGTTAAGGATTTAGCAACAGCAGAGGAATTTATTAAAATTGGAGCTAGCAGACTTGGAACTAGTTCAATAATAAAAATATTAAATAATGAAAAAGTAAAAGGTTATTAAACTAAAGTTAGAATAAGTAACAAGGGAATTCAAAAGGGTTCTCTTGAAATTTTAAGAGGTGAGATTTTATGAATAAAGAGATACTTATTAAAAAATCAAAGGAAGTTAGAAAAGATATTATAAACATGATATATGAATCAAAATCTGGTCATCCAGGTGGATCTTTATCTTGCACAGATATCTTAACTTATTTATATTTTGAAAAGATGAATGTAGATGCGAATAATCCAAAAGATGAAAATAGAGATAGATTTGTATTAAGTAAAGGCCATGCAGCACCAGCACTTTATGGAGTGTTATGTGAAAAAGGATTTTTCCCAAGGGAAGAGTTAAATGGTTTAAGAAAACTAGGAGCAATTTTGCAAGGTCATCCAGATAAAAAGAAGGTTCCAGGAGTAGATGTATCAACAGGATCACTTGGCCAAGGAATATCTAATGCAGTTGGAATGGCTGTTGGCCTTAAATTAAAGAAATCTAAGGCAAAGGTTTATACAGTCCTTGGTGATGGAGAACTTCAAGAAGGATTAGTTTGGGAAGCAGCAATGGCAGCAGCTCATTACAAGTTATCAAATTTAGTGGCAGTAATTGATTATAATGGACTACAAATAGATGGTAAAAATGAAGATGTTATGTCTATATCTCCTTTAGATGATAAATTTACAAGCTTTGGATGGAATGTAGTTAAGTGCAATGGTCATGATTTTGAAGAAATTCATGAAGCTTTTGCTAAAGCAGAAAAGTGCTTAGACAAACCAACTGTAATTATAGCTACAACAGTAAAAGGAAAAGGTGTTAGCTTTATGGAAAATAAAGCAGAATGGCATGGTCAGGCTCCAAGTGAAGAGCAAAGATTACAAGCAATAATAGATATTGAAAGATAGGAGGAGAAAATAATATGGGAAAAGCAACAAGAGAATCATATGGAATGGCTTTAGTAGAGCTAGGATATGAAAATGAGAATATAGTAGTTTTAGATGCAGATCTTTCAAAATCTACAAAAACAAATGATTTTAAGAATAAGTTTAAAGATAGATTTTTCAACGTAGGAATAGCAGAGCAAAACTTAATGGGAATGGCTGCAGGTTTATCTAATGTAGGAAATATTCCATTTGCTAGTACATTTGCAGTATTTGCTACTGGTAGAGCATTTGAAATAATAAGAAATTCAATATGTTATCCAAATATGAATGTTAAAATAGCAGCAACTCATGCAGGTATAACAGTAGGTGAAGATGGTGGATCACATCAATCAATTGAAGATATAGCATTAATGAATTCACTACCTAATATGACTGTAATAGTTCCTGCAGATCACACAGAGGCAATGCAAGCTGTTAAAGCAGCAGCAGCTTATGATGGTCCTGTATATTTAAGATTTGGAAGATGTAATACAGATGATATATTTGATGCAAATTATAAATTTGAAATTGGTAAGGGCGTAGAAGTTGCTCCTGGAAATGACGTTGCTATTATAGCAACAGGAATGATGGTTCAAAAGGCTATTGAAGCTTCAAAAGCTTTGCTTGAGCAAGGTATAGGAGCTAGAGTAATAAATATATCTACTATAAAGCCTATAGATAGAGAAATAATCCTAAAGGCAGCAAGAGAAACAAAGGGTATAGTAACTGCAGAAGAGCATTCAATAATTGGAGGCCTTGGGTCAGTAGTTTCTACAGTTGTTACAAGTGAATGTCCAACTATAGTTAAAATGGTAGGAATAAATGATATCTTTGGTCAATCAGGTACTCCAAATGAACTAATGGTTAAATATGGTTTAACATCTGAATCAATAATAAACAAAGTAAAAGAAATATTAGCATAGGAGGAATATTAATATGAAATTTTTCGTAGATACAGCAAATATAGAGGATATAAGAAAAGCAAATGAACTAGGAGTTATATGTGGGGTAACAACAAACCCATCATTAATTGCAAGAGAAGGTAGAGATCTTAGTGAAGTTATAAATGAAATTTGTTCAATAGTTGACGGACCTATAAGTGCAGAAGTAATGAGCTTAAATGGCCAAGAAATGTATGAAGAAGGTAAGAAATTAGCAAAAATACACAAAAATATAGTAGTTAAAATCCCTATGTGTGAAGAAGGATTAAAAGCAACTAAGTTATTATCTAAAGATGGAATTAAGACAAATGTAACTCTTATATTCTCATCAGTTCAAGCTTTATTAGCTGCAAAAGCTGGTGCAAGTTTTGTAAGTCCATTCCTTGGAAGATTAGATGATATCGGAAATCCAGGTATTGAAGTTGTAAAACAAATAGCTGAAATATTTGCTATACATGGAATAGAAACAGAAATAATATCTGCAAGTGTAAGAAATCCAATGCATGTATTAGATGTAGCACTAGCGGGATCAGATATAGCAACAGTACCATATTCAGTAATAGCTCAAATGATAAAACATCCATTAACAGATAGTGGAATCGCAAAATTCACACAAGATTACGAAAAAGCTTTTAAATAAGGCATCGTAAAACCAATGGATACTGATTAGTTATTTATTGGGAGATGCTTAAGAAAATAATGAAAGAGTGTTTGATACCTTTAAGGTATTAGGCACTCTTTTTTTGCTTGAAATTCTATTCATTTCTACTAGGGTAGCCTACTAAAATTATACTCTAAGTAAGCAAAATTTTAATATTTAAAAAATTTTGAATTTGGATTAATATACACATATAACAAAAAAATAACAAATTTGCTATAAAGTAATATACATAAACTACGAAATAATAAAAGTAGACAAGAAAGTTAATGAAAAATTTAAAAAAACATTAAAAAAATGAAAAATATATACTATAATTTGCAATTATATATATATTAAACAAAGGAGTGCAAATATGGAAGTAATTCAACAAACAAATAGAACAATATTATTTGAGGAAATAAATCCAGAAAAATTAGATTTAATTTCAGTAATAGGGGACACAAAGGGATTAAATAGTTTAAATGATGATAAAGTAAAGGAAATTAATGACTATTTTCTAGTTAACAGTTTTGATGAATTTTTAGAAAAGTTTGCTCCAGTAGTATATTCATTTTTTAATGCATCAAATCAAAAGGTAATGTATACACTAAAAAAACCAGAAGGCATTTCAGATGAATTGGTAACAGAAATTCCAATTAATCAATCAAATGACTTTTTAAAAATGTTATTTACTTTAATTGATACCAAAAGAGCCCAAGGAATAGCAAATGTAGATTTTAAATTCGAAAATTTGTTGGATATGATATCTCCTAAAAAAGTTATGGATGATATAAAACAAACTCGAAAAGAAATTCAATATACATATAGTAAATATGAAGCTTTAGAAGATGAAGACCCAAGTAAATTAGATTTAGGAGACAAGCTTAATATTATGTTTGAAGAAGCAAGTTCAAATTATAATAATATTATGGCAATGTTACCTCTTGCTATTGAAGACATAAAAACAAGATTACTTCTTGGGGCAGAAGATAATAAGAACGGAAATGATTGTTTTCAAATAGGTGTTTTGAGTATGGGTGGAAATGGAGAATTAAAAGTTTTAGAAGCACCAAAGGTAGAGGAAAAATCATTAGTTGCAATAGATGATAAAGCAAATGTAGGGTTAATGGAAGCTTTCCAAGATGATTATGATGATATTAATGAAGTTAAATCTGATTATGTAAAGAGCTTAGTTATAAGAACATTTTGTCCATTAGTGTCAACTATGGAAAGCTCAGTTAATTTAGATGTAGAAGTAGAAAATTATAATACTTATTTAGAGTTTTATAAAAGTTCTAAAGATGATTTCATAAAGACAGTAAAACCTCTGATTGAAAAAATATTAGGAGTGAAAATGTTTTTTGATCAATATAAAACAAAAAATAAAGGTATGAAGCCATCTTTATTAGTTACAAATACAAAGTTAGGTAAGTTAGTAAGTTCTAATAATTTACCTAGATTAAATACTTTTTTAAGTTCAGTAAATGACAAAAATGATTTTGATAATACAATTTGGTTTGGTATTGTTCCATCAATTGAACTTGAAGGACAAAGTAAAAATAAAATTATAAGAGAAAGATTTAAGTCAAATAAACAAACTGAAAAGACAGATTCAAATTCCATGGAAGAATTATCACTGCTTTTAGATACAGTTCAAAAATATAGAATACAAATTTTCTTTAGTTTTGAACCAAGAGAAGATACTACATTTAATCATGTAGCAACAGCAGGAATTGATAAATTTATAGATAAATGTTCACCTTTATTAAATAATACATATAGCGAATTTGCAATTCCATGTATACCTAATTTTACAGTTATTCCAAAAGAAAAATCAGGAGTAATATTAGATAAGAGAATGATACTTTCTCAAAATGGATCAGCAGAACTATCTAAAGAAAAAGAAGATATTCTTAAACTTTGGATAGAAGGGGTTTATATTGGGAGTTCATATATAGCAGCGGGTATTGTAGCTGCATACCAATGTCCAGAATATTTAAGAGAATATTATGATTATATATCTAGTGAATATCCAGGGGTTAGATTTGATATAGAATCTGGATCAAATGCATTGAAAATAACAACAACACTAGCAAAAGAAATATCAGGGTTTACAAATGAAATTAAAAATTTAATAAATAAAAGAAACTTTGGATTTGTTTTTTCATCTGAAAATGCCCAATTACAAGGAAAAGATATAAAGCAAATAACAGTTTATAAAGCAAGAAGTTTACAAGCTACTGAAAATGATTTTGAATCAATATATAAAACATTAGTTACAACATATATAGAAAGAATATTAAGGTTCCACACTAATGATTTTAAAGAAGATAATATTGTTAGATTCTTTAGTAATAATCCAACAAGTGTAAAAAGCAAATGGATGGCAAATAAAGAATATTGTAATTCTATTATTCAAGATGGTGATGATATCAATTTTGTGATAAATGATAAAACAGGAAAATGTAACATTGATCTTGTATTTAACGGAAATGTTAAGAATTTAGAAGTGGAAATCACACGTAACGATGTAGGTTAATTTCAATAGACGTTTTACACATCTATTTTTATTATAAATAAAAATTAAAGGGAGGACAAAAAAATGGGATTTAGAGTAAAGATTGAGGGCGCAGAAAGTATCGATTTAAATATTGAAAGTATTTTAACTGTAGAATTTAAAACAGATACACCAGACGATTCTAATGCACGTTCAACAGATCTAGGAACATCATTAGTTATAACTGGTAAAATATTAACACCAGTTGGAGGAGAGGCAGCAGATAACACTATTAAATTAGCACAATGGTCACTTGTACCAGCAGAAAAAGCTGATTGTTACAGAAGTGTAAAAGTAGATGTTATTTCAGCTTCACAAATAGTAAGACAACTTACTTTACCTAATGCTTTTGTAGTAGATTATAAGGAATCTTATGGAGATGAAGAAGGCGTAGGAACATTTAAATTATATGTTAAACAAAAGAAAGACAAAACAGCAAACGTTAAGTTTGAAGGCGGTTTCGGAGAATAGAATTTAAGATAAGGAGGAAATAAAAAATGGGATTTAAAGTAAAAATTGAAGGTGCAGAAACAATAAACCTTAGTATAGAAAGTGTTGAAACTGTAAAGTTTGCAACTGATACACCAAAAGATACAAACGCTCGTTCAAAAGACGTAGGAAGTACAATGATAATAAGTGGTAAAATATTAACAGCGGTAGACGGAGATCCATTTGACGCTACAAGACAAATGGGAACATGGTCACTAGTACCTGCAGAAAAAGCAGACTGTTATAGAAAAATTACTGTAGAAGTAATTTCAGCAGATCAAATTATAAGAAAAATAACATATCCAAATGCTTTTGTAGTAGATTATAAAGAACATTTTGGAGATACTGAAGGTATAGGTACATTTGAGCTTATTGTAAGACAAAAGAAAGACAAGCTAAGCTTAGTTACAATAGAAGGCGGATATAGCGCTTAATATTACAATTGATTTTTCTCTTGAGAGCATACTTTCAAGAGGAAAATCTTTTTCTATAAAAATATAAGATGAGGTAGAATGTGAAGAATTATTATAAAACATTAGATATATCAGTTAATGCAACTAAAGATGAAATTAAAAAGGCATTTAGGATTTTAGCAAAAAAATATCATCCAGATAGAAATGTAAATAATGAAAATGCTTTAAGAAATTTTCAAGAGATAAATGAAGCATATGAAATTTTAGGTAATGAAGATTCAAGAAAAGAATATGATAAAAAAATATCTAGTTCTAAGCAAAGCAATAGTAAAGATACAAATAGTAAAAATAATAAATCTAGTAATGATAATAGAAAATCTCAAGACAAAAGTGATAGTATGGCAGATTTGAATAAATATTTTGAAAGCTTATTTGGATTTGATGCAAATACAAATAATATAGATAAAGATAAATTAAAAAACCAAAAGAATCCAATAGATACGAGTAATATGTTTGAAGGCTTTTTTAATATAAAAAAGAAGTAATGGGGTGAGTTACTTTGAATAGTAATAATAAAAATTTTAATAACAAATTAGTAGCAAGTATGCAATTAATTAATGTATTTATAGGAGCTATAATTGCATTAATATGTATGGTAGCATATATTACCATAGAATCTACATATATAAGAGGAATAATTATAATTATTGCAATAATTTTTGGAATAATATGTTTTATAAAGTTATATTATAAATTACATAAAGAAGAAATTTTACAAGATGAAAGTAATATAAATAGTATTCAATTAATTAATGAAGATAATGAAATTATAAGAACATGGAATATAGAAGAGCAAATAGCATTTATTATAGGAAAAAATACTATAAATGATAAAGTTTTTATAGATTTAAATGATTCTATTTATTCAACGATGATTGATAATAATCATGCTGTTTTAAATTATGCTGCTGGAAAGTGGTATATAGAAGATTTATCTTCTGAAAATGGAGTTAGTATTCAAAAAATAGATGATGGTAAAAAGTATAGAATTGTAAAGGATGCTCCTTGTGAATTAAAAAAAGGAGATATTATATTTATTTCTAAAGTTAAACTTTTACTTAAATGAAATGGAGTGAGATAAGTGGGACTTATTAGATGTCAAAACGGACATATGTTTAGTGAAAGACGTTATGGAACAATATGTCCATATTGTAATATGGACACTACAAAAAAAGAAACTAAATCAGAAGTTTCGCCAAAAAAATCAGATATAGAGACTAATCTTTTATATCAAGAAGTTGATCCTGTTTGTGGCTGGCTTGTATGTATTGAAGGTACAAGGGTAGGTAAAGATTATAAGATAAAAAGTGGGAAAAATTTCATAGGTAGAGCAGATGATATGGATATACAAATAATAGGAGATAATTATATTGCAAATAGAAATCATGCAATAGTAGTATATGATCCTAAAAAGAAAAACAATGTATTATTACCAGGAGATTCTTCGGGTATAGCTTATTTAAATGGAGAACCAGCTTATATGCCATCAGAACTTTCTGCTTATGATGTAATTGAACTTGGAAAAAGCAAGTTCCTTTTTGTACCATTTTGTGGAGAACATTTTGAATGGCAAGATAATGAGTAGGTGAATTATATATGCTAAATATTAATGAATATGGAAATATAAAGCTTATAGTTTTACTTGGAGCATTACTAATAATTCTATTGATAATAAGGGTTTATTTATTAAAGAAAATAAATAAAAAAGATTTACAAATAGCACAAGGCGTATGTATTGGATATGAAGAAATTCAAGAAGATTATGTAGATATAGTAAGTGCACCTTATGGAACATTAGCAGTTTTAGCAGATGGTCGAGGTAAAAATGAAGCAGGAAGAATTTCTAGCATGGTATCAGTTAAGACAATAACAAAGATGTTTAAAGAAGAAGGAAGCTTAGATAAAGTAAATTATTTTTTTAAAAAGGCTTTCAATAAGGCAAACCATGAAATAATAAAAAGAGTTGAAAGAGACAAGGGTGGGGCAACTGTACTTAGTGTAATAATAAATGATAATTTATTACATTATGCATTAGTTGGAGACGCCATGCTTACTGTTTTTAGAAACAAAGAGCTTATTAGATTAAGTGAAGGACATGCTATGGGAGAAGTAGCAAAAAGAGAATATTACAATGGAAAGATTCATAAGTTAGAGGCTTTATATGCATTAAAAGAAAAAAAACTTTTATACTATCTAGGTCAAGAATCATTTAAGAATATGGAAAATTGCGAAGTCCCAATTAAGCTTTATAAAAATGACATAATTGTACTTATGAGTAGAGGAGTATATGAAGGATTAAGGTGGATAGAGCTTGAGAGTATTTTAGAAAAAAAGAATATTGACATAGAAGAAGTATGTAAGGAAATAATGCAAAAAGTTAAAAATAACAATTCAAATAATTGTAATGGTAGTATCATACTTATGAAATATTGTGGTAAAAAAAGAGATAATACATATAAAAAATATAGCTAATAGAAATAGCAGAGCTAATAAAAATAAGTTAGGGTGAATAAAATGAAGAAGCTAAACTCAAGATTTAATACAAACTTTGTATCAGAAGAAGGAGCTTTTCTACAAAATAAAGACTATTTTGCATTTATTGAACTAGATAATTATGCATGCTATGTAATAGCAGATGGAATAGATGAGGATAAAGAATTAAAAAGTCAAAAAATAGCAGTAACACAATTTATAAAAGATTTCACAGAAAAGCCTACAATGAACAAATTTATTATAAGAAAATATTTAAAAAATGCAAATAATGCATTAATAGCAAGTAGTAGAAATGTGAGATTAAAAGCATCAATTACGGTAGTTGTAACTAATTATAGTAAGTTAGTGTATTCAACTATTGGAAACACTAGATTTTATTTATTTAAAGATGGATATTTAAAATTAAAAAGTAAAGATGAGTCTTTAACTCAAGAACTAGCAGATAAAGAAATGATTCCTTTAGATAAAATAGCAAAACATACTGAGAGAAATAATCTTTCTTCATACTTAGGAGAAAATAATATAAGCAAACCATATGTATCAAAAAGAATTAAGCTTGCAGATGGAGATGCATTTGCTCTTCTTACAAAAGGGATATGGGAAAATTGTGATGCAAAGGAAATAGAAGATGCTCTAGAAGGGGCAAAGTCTCCAAAAGATGTAGTTGATAGCGTAGAAGATATGATTTTATCAAAGCAATCAAAGGATCTAGAAAATTATACTTTAGCATTAACTTTTGTAGAAAAAGCTTATATAAACCCTAAAAGAAAGAAAATAATAAAAAAAGTTATATTAACCGCAATACCGATACTTTTGATTATAGCAATACTAGTAACTATATTAATTATTAAAAATAATAGAAAGAAAGATAATATTTTAACTATGGGTGAATATAAACAAAATGCGGAGCAATACATAAAAAATGAAAATATTGAAAAATCAAGTGAAGAATATAAAAAGGCTTTAGATATAGCTAAAAAATATAAACTTGAAAATGATGCTGAGCTTTTAGATGAAGATTATAAGTACACAGAAATAATAGCAGAAGCTGATAAAGACTTAGAATCTAAAAAATATGAGGATGCTTTAGATAAATATATGATTGCATTAGAAAAAGCAGGGAATGTTGAAAACATAGGAAGAGAATATATACTTAAAAAAATAGATATAGTTAAAAATTGTATTAATGTTTCAGATTTATTAATTTTAGGAGATAAACAAGTAGAAGGCGGATTGCTAAATGAAGCTGAAGCAAATTATTTAGAAGCTAAAGAATTATCTTTAAATTACTATTTAAAAGATGAAAAGAAAGAAGCTATGGGTAAACTTCAAGAAATATATGATAAAAAAGCGGAAGATATGAAACAGAAAAAAGCAGATAAAGATAAAACCGCAGAAGATAAGAAAAAAACAGATGAAGATGCTAAAAAAAAGGCAGATGAAGATAAGAAGGCTATAGAAGAACTACAAAGTAAAGCTATAGATCTTAGGAAAAATGGAGATTTAGAGTATGTTGCAGGGGATTATGTAAGTGCAAAAATGTATTATGCTTTAGCTAAAGAAGCGTTTAAAGCGATAAGGGCAAATAGTTCAGTTTATGAGTTAGAAGAAAAAATAGCACTTATGGATAAAAAAATAATTGAAGTGGCAGATAAAAAAGGTGAGGCAGATAGGTATGTAGCTGAGGGAAACAAAAGGTATGCTTCAGGAGATACTAATTCGGCAAAAGTATTATATATTTTAGCAAAAGATATATACAGTAATTTAGGATACATAGATGACATAGCAAAAGTAGATAGTAAATTAGCTGCAATAAAATAGTCTATATATAAGCACAATAATAAGTAAACGTAGGTGAAAAAATGGATAATAAAATTCATGAGAAGTTAAATGAAATTAAGGAATTAGGGGATAGAGTATTACTAAAAAAAATAATGAATAGTGTATTTTCATCACTAGAAGAATATTCAGAAGATAGATTTAATCAATTAGAAGAAAGAGTCTTTAATGAAGTGCCGTATGTAAAAGAAAAATATAATATTTATTCAACAATAATAAAAAGAAATAAAATAGACCAAACTGATGATTTCCTATATCCTATTTTATCAGAAGATGTGGAAGAAAAAACATATGATACTATAAAGATTTTAAAATCAATTGAAGAAAAAAAGACAAGTAATATGTTTAAGGTTTTTCTTAAATGTGATTATCTGATTTTTAAAGAATTTATTAGTAATAATTTAAATATTAAGGGAGTTATTGAAACAAATAAAAAAGTTCATGAAGCCTATTTTAAAGTAGTGGAAAATAAAGAATATACAGATAAAGTAAGCAGATTATATAAAAGCTTTATAAATAGTAATGTAACATGGACAACGGTTAATAACCCTTATATTCATAAGATTGCTGATATAGTTTTAATAGGATGTAAAGATAAAATTGAAAATGATGAAAGCGTAATTAAAATTGAAGTGGATTTTGGAGAATACAATAAATACGTAGAATATGATATGGTACCACTTTGGAATATAAAGGAATTAAAGCTAAAATGCAATGGATTTCCAATGCCATGCATTGATAAAATTAATTATGAACATAATATTTCAATTGTAAAACAAGGAGAGAAAAATGGATATTTAGTTGATTATGAAAATGTAGATATTAACTATGTTACATTTACAAAAGAATCAGTAATAATATCCTCAACCACAAATGAAACTGCATTTTGGAATCTATGGGATATTATATCCGGTGAAGAAAATAAAACTTCTAAATATGAATATGAACTAATGACTAATAAAGTTAATGTAAACTTTTCTAATAAACTAGCATTTCAAAATCCATATACAATAAAGACAAAAACAGAACTAGCAAGGGTTATAAATTCATTAAAAGCATCTAAATATCTAAAATTTAAGGATATAAAATTAGAAAAAAATCATTTGAAAAAAATTAAAGAAACCTATGATGTAAATGACTTTATAATTGATGAAATAAGAGATGAAAATATAAAGAAAGCTTTAATTTTATATTTTGAGCCAATAGATAAGGATAATTATTTAAATAAAGATATTTTAAGCTTTTTAGTATCAGAAATACAATTTCTTTATCCTGAGTATGAGTGTGAAGGAAGATTACTATGAATTACATTTGGGATATATTATTAAATGCTGATAAAGAAAAAATTGATAGGGAAAAGATAAAATTTATAAAATCTGAAATATGCAGCCCTTATATGGAAATTGCTTTTGAAGATCTTAATGTTGCATTGCTACCAGAAGATAAAGTTATAGAGGTAAATGAGTGTTATAGATTTTATGGGATTTTCAAAGATTTATTTAATATTAATGTTGAGGAAAGTAGAGAATTTAGAGATGTACTTTTAGATATATTATTGCACTATTTAGGAGAATTAGATCTTAAAAGAGGATTGTGTAAAACAGAATTCTATAGTTTTTTTCTTCTAAAAGATATATTAGATAAAGTTTTTGGAGATAAGTTGGCAAAAAACATACTTTCTTTTGAAAAAGAACAATTAGATATTTTATTAAATGGACTTATTACTTTGTATAAAACAGGGGTATCAATTCAGCTATTTAATAAGATTTTAAGAAAAATATTTAAAAATAGTATTGTATATTCAAATAGAGAAAAACCAAAAGATATATACATTTATTTAAATGAGATAAGGACAAAAGAGCTTGAAAATAAAATTGATTTTATATTAGATACATTTCTATCCATAGAGATGAAGCCATTAATATTTTGGAATCATCACTTTGGGATTTTAGGACTTAATAGTACTATGAAAAATGATGAAATAGTTATGGTTGAGTAAAATTAATGAAAAATTAGGGGGATAAGATGAGTTTATATTCATACAAGTTACATAAGGTAACTAAAGAAGAAAAGAGGCAAAGTAAATATAAAGAAAAAGATATAAGGCTCATGACTACATTTCAATTAAGGGAAATATGTAATAAAGAAAAGCTAGTAAAAAGCATAGTCAATCCTCTTGATAAAGAAGAACTTATAAGGCTAATAATGAAGTATAGAGGTGAAAAAGATAGTAGACTTATAAATCACTATATGGCTAATGGAATTGAAAAAATTGAGAAGTTTTTAAAAAGAAGTAATAAAACCATAATGACAAGCAAAAAAATAGATTATCCAGGAAAAATAACTCTTTATGAAAATCTATCACTTGATATTTATGATAATTATATTCTAAATAGTTATGAAAATTTAGAAGAGAGTAATGTACTTTTAGTTGATGAAAAATTTAAGGTTTGTAGCATATTTAATATAAAAAAAATAATTCAAAATAATAAAGAAAAGTACTTTTTAACAAAAAATGAAAAAATAGAGGTAATAGAATCTCAAAGTAAGCACTACAGTCTTTTATTTTTTTCAGAAAAAGATTCAGAGCTTCTTTACGATATTTATGAAGGCGATACAAATGAGATAGATTATTCTATATCCTTCAATTCTTTTCCTATATTGCAATTTGAAGTAAAACCATTAAATGAGACAACAATGCCACTAGCCATTGATTTTGGAACATCAAATACAACAGCTGGCATTTACATAGATAAAGAGATATTTCCAGGATTAAATGAAAACTTAACCGAAAATGAAGAATATACAGATTATGAAGAAGATAAAGTAAGATTCGTCAAAATAATAAATACAACTAAAGAAAATGTAGATATAACACCACTTATACCAAGTGTTGTAGGGGTTAAACATATAAAAGAAGATAAAATAGAATATATCTTTGGATATGATGCAATGATGGAATCAAAAAAAAGATATACAGATGATGGACTTAGCTTATTTTATGATATAAAAAGATGGATAAGTGATTTTGAAAAAAGTGAAAAGGTAATAGATGTTAATGAAAAAACAACATTTATAAAAAGAAAGGATATTATAAAAGCCTATTTGGAATATGTTATATCCTTAGCAGAGCAAAGATTTAAGTGCAAATTCAAGAATATTTATATAACATGTCCATCAAAGCAAAAATATAAATTCCATACTTTATTTAAGGATATTTTAAGTGATTATACAGTTGAAAGTGAAAATATATTAGAAGAAAGTGTTGCCGTACTTTATAATACTATTTCTGATTTAATTGAAAGAAAGAAGTATGTTCAAGGAGAATGGTATAAAGCTCTTATTATAGATTGCGGAGGGGGAACTACAGACCTTTCAGGATGTAGCTTTAGTATATCTAATAGTAGGGTTTCTTATAAATTAGACATAGAGACATCATATGAAAATGGAGATACTGATTTTGGTGGAAATAATCTTACTTTTAGAATAATGCAGTTCATAAAGATTTTAATGGCAAATTCTTTAAGAAACACAAGCGAAAATATAAAAAAAGCTATAATAGATGAATTTAAAATTGATATATTCAAGTTTATAGACAAGTCAGGAATTAATCAATTATATGAGACTTTAAATGAAGAATATGAAAAATCTGAATCAATAATTCCTACAAAGTTTCAACTATATGAAACAAGAAGCAAAAACGATTATTGTAAGGTAAGGAGCAATTATTACCTTTTATTTGATTTAGCAGAAGAAGTTAAAAAGTTATTTTTTACAAATCCAGATATTTTAAAGGTTATGTTAACGCCTAAAGACCTTAAAGATTCAGAGGATAACACAGTAAAATATGATAAGTGGAAATTATCATATATAGATAAAGATGTTTTAAAGGTTGTGAAAGAAGCACCAGAAATTTCTCTTAGTATATATGAGATAACTACCTTAATAAAAGGTGATATTTATAACATAATAAAGAAATTTTTAGAAAAGTTATATGAAAATGATGAGTTATTTGATTATTCTATTATTAAATTAACAGGGCAATCTTGTAAGGTTGAGATATTTAAAGATGCCTTAAAAGAATTTATACCAGGACGAATAATTGAAGTTAACAAGAGTAGAAAAGAAGCTAAAGAAGAGTATGAATTAAAGTTAACTTGTCTTAAGGGAGCATTAAAGTATTTATATGCTAGAAATTTTGGATATGCAGATATAAAAATAGAAAGCAAAGCACCAACTCTTCCATACCTTGTAACGGCTTATAGCCATACAGGGGATCAAAAGGTATTAATTAAAGGTAAGGAAATAAGCAAGGGATTTATATCAAGATTTATGGATAGAATCCTTTTGAAATTATATTTAAAGGATAGTAATGATGCTGTAAAATATGAATACAATTACCAATTTAATAGTGATGAATTAGAAGAAACAGATGCAATGACCATAGGGGAAATGTATTCTAATATAAATCAACATGAAACAGACAATATAGAAAACAATGAAATAAAATTCTTTGTATGGGCAAAGGAAGAACTTTGGGGATTTTATGTCCTTGCAATTTTAAGAAAAGATGACGAACTTTATAAGGGAAAAGAAAAGTTCTTTTATTTTGAAAATGATAAATGGGAACAAAACTTTTTTGATGGGCTTAAATAGAAGTTAGGGGGTAAAGATTTTGTTTGAGAATAATTATCCGCTTTTTAATAGTGGACGACTTTTAAAAATAAATATGTTAGAAGAACTTAGAGATTTTCCAAGAGAATTTTTTGATGTAATGTTAAAAAAATATTCAAATGGAATAATTTCAGGCTGTGATATACATGTAACTGATGATTGTATAGTTGTTGAAAAAGGAATAATAAAATATCAAGATGTTCTTTATCTTTTAAAAGATGATAGAGAAATTGAGTATAAATGTAATAATAAAATGATGATTTTAAAAGTGAAGTTTTTACCTAATGTGGAATGTAAGGATTTTATAAAAATTTCTACAGAAGTTTACTTAGATGAAAATTTAGAACTTAAAGTTGATGAAATTGAGATCTGCAGATTTAAGCTTAGAACTGGTGCAAAGCTTAGGACAAATCACGTAGGTTTCGATGATTTATGTACAGAATACGATACAGTAAACACCATAAATGCACCTTATGCAGCATATGGAGAGAGTAGTCTAAACTCTGACATTTTAAGAGAATTCGGAAAGGGTCTATTAAAATGTAATTTAACTGATCCTTGGGATATATCCTTTGGAATGACTTGCATTCAAAGCAAAGATCCTGTTGAAAAAGAAATAATAGTGAGTTATTTAGTATACAAATTAAATATTAAAATAAATGATTACTCAAATCAAGAAATTTATAATCATCTTTTAGAGATATTAAATGCAATAAAAGGTGGAACTAGGGCAAGTAGTAATCAAGGGAGAAGCAAGTATAGAAAGATACTTATAGATTAAAAAGAAAGGAAGGGTGTAATTATGAAAGAGGATTTTATAGCATATGATAACTTAAGAATATCCCCATTTGAATTTAAGCATATAGAGGATATGAGTATAGAAAATGATATAAATAATCATGCAATTCTAAAATTTACGGGTATTTTAGATGATGAAATGAAAGATAGCTATGTACAAGCAGCAGATGAAGAAACACTTATTGAAGTATTTTATGAAAAAGATGAATCACATTTTTCTTTATTTAATGGTCTTATTACAAAAATAAAAGTTAATGTGGTTAATTATGTATACATAATGTCTATAGAAGCTAAGAGTCTTGATTATAGAATGGACATTAGGAAGAAAAAAAAGGATTTCCAAAATGTTAATATGACTACACATGAATTAATAGATGAAGTGATGAAATCTTATCCTAGTGCAAAGTATGATATAAATATTCCAAATGAACCTATTGGAGCATTCATACTTCAATACAATGAAACTGACTATGAATTTTTAAAACGTATAGTATCTAGATATAATCAAAGTCTTATAAGTGCAATGGAAATACCTAATATTCATTTGTTTTTAGGTACTCCTGAGATATCAGTAAAGCCTAAAACAGAAATTTTCAATTATACACTTTCGAAAGTTATTGAGGAATACAATGATGTAAGAAGTAATGACGTAGAGAATGTATTAGAAACAGATTTTGTTACTTATAAAATACGAACTCAAGAAATA
This sequence comes from Clostridium gasigenes, assembly GCF_900104115.1. Taxonomy (GTDB): domain Bacteria; phylum Bacillota; class Clostridia; order Clostridiales; family Clostridiaceae; genus Clostridium; species Clostridium gasigenes. The sequence continues at coordinate 383,501 of NZ_FNJM01000002.1, read as the reverse complement.
TTAAATTTAGGGGAAAATTTTAATTTTATTGGTCAACAATTTTATGTTAAAAAAGCAGTTTATACAATGGATGAAGGTAAATTAGAAAATATATATGAATTAAGACCAAGGGGCGGTCTTAGATTAAAACGTTTATATAATATGAATGTTATAGGGATATCTATTAATGGATCAATATTAGAAGTTGCTAGAGATAAGGTTAAAGTAAAACTAGAAATAAGCGATAATGCAGATAGCTCTACAGCTTATTGGTTCCCTTATGCTTCAGTTGCAGCATCACCAGATGGTGGGGGATGGTATTGTATGCCGGAAATAGGTGAAAAAATAAGATTGAATTGTCCAACTAAAGATGAAAGTAAGGCATTTGTTATAAATGCAATAGATACTAAAAAATCAAATGGTGGAGAAGATAGAATGTCTAATCCAGATGATAAATCGTTAAAGACAGAATCTGGAAAAGAAATTAAATTTACACCAAAGGGAGTACTTATAGAATGTGATGGCGGACAAACTTCTATGAATCTTAATAAGGATGGAACAATAGATATTGTTGGACAGAAGAATATTTATATTGCTTGTGCTCAAAGTTTGTCTTTAAGGGCAGAAAATGAAATGACAATTACAGCTCAAAAGGGTATAGATATTTTATGTGAATCAGGAAGTAGTTTAATAATGTCTGATGGGGATGAAATTTTAGTTGCTGGAAATAGAGTTCATAACAATGGGTAGGTTAGAGTAGATTTTAAACATCTCTAAATAAAAATTATGGTTGTAATTACAATAAAGGAGTGCAATTTAAGATGAATAATAACGTAGATGAAAAAATAGCAAAGTTAAAGCTAGAGCAAAGAATTCAGAAAGAAAAAGAATTAAATGAAAAAGAATCAAATGAAAAATTAGAAAAAGATACAGAAGAGAATAGTGATGAGATTACTCTTGAAGAAGTAATAAAGCAAATGGAAGAAGGCGAGGTGAATTTAGAAGAAAGAAGTTTTAAATTTAGACGAAAATCTTTTTTAGGTAACAAGATAGAGATGCCTGTTCCTTTAGCATATTTTGAAGAGAAGGTAAATACTACTTCTAATGTTACATTAGTGAATGATTTGTATGGAGTAAGCTTTGCAGCAAATTATGTTAAAAAAGGTGCAGTGAAGCAAACATTTAAGCAATTTAAAGCAGGAATGGAAAAAAGCCTTAAGGATATGGAGCTTTATTTAGAATGGTTAGAAGAAGGGGAAATAGGAGAAGGAACTTCTAAAATATCTTATGGAACTTATAAGACACCAACAGGTAAAGGAGACCTTTATAATCTGATTTTCTATAAACAACATAAGGGAACGGTATTGATTGGAAATTATAATTGCTTTTATACAGATATAAAAACATGGGAACTATTTATAAAAGCAAGCATAATGCTTATGAAAATTAATTAACAATATCATCAGTATATTAAGAAAAAGAAACTTAAAAAAGAAGGGGGCGTATAAAAATGGTAGAAGCAATTAATTATAAAGAAATTAGAGTTAATGGTTACAACTTAGAGTCAATTAAAAACCTAAAGATAGAGACTACTACAAATGAACATGCAACTTTAAAGTTAACAGGGGTTTTAAAGAATGAAGAAGGGGAAAAAGACATTCATTCAACTACAAATAATAAAACTATAGAGATTTATTATGAAGGAAGTGAAAATGCAACTTTATTTTATGGAGTTGTGACTAATATTGAAATAAATGTAGATTTTAAAGTGTACACCCTTAATATAGAAGCAAAGAGTATGTCTTATTTAATGGATATAAAATTAAAATCTAGATCTTTCCAAAATATAGATATGACAACTCATACGCTTATAAATTCTATAATGCAAGAGTATAGCAATTCTAATTATATTTTAAATATACCAGATGAGCCTGTGAAGGAATTACTTATTCAATATGAAGAAACTGATTGGGAATTTTTAAAGAAAATGGCATCTAAATATAATCAAGGGCTATTTGGATCTATGGAGTCTAAGCAAATACAATATGTTATGGCAACTCCAAATCAATTTAAGAAGTTAAAATCATTAAACACTAATTATGAAGTATATAAAGAATTAGAGAATTATAAGTATATGCTTCAAAATCATCTTCAAGATGCTAGTGAAACAGATTATATAACTTATAAAATACAAAATTACGAAATACTAAAATTAGGGGATAATATACAACTAGAAAACCAAGCTTTTTATGTATATAAAGGAACCTATGAAATGAAAAATGGTATTTTAGAAAATACTTATAAGCTAAGGATAAAGAATGGATTAAGACAAAAAAGAATTTATAACACAAAGATTATAGGAAGTTCAATTGATGGAAAAATAATAAGTATACAAGGAGATTTAGTAAAAATTCACTTGAATATAGATAAATCTCAAGATATAGGAAGTGCATATTTGTTTAAATTTTCTACTATGTCAGCTTCAAGTGATGGAAGTGGATGGTATTGCATGCCTGAAATAGGAGATAGCGTAAAAGCATATTTCCCAACAAAAGATGAAGATGAATCATTTGCAGTAAGTGCAGTTAGTGAATACAAACAAGGTGCAGGGGAAGCAGAAGATAGAATGGGAAGTCCAGATGATAAATATTTAAGAACAGCACAGGATAAGCAAGTAAAACTAACTCCAGCAGGTATTTTTATTTCTTGTGATAGTGGACAAGCAGAGATGAATCTTACAAGTGATGGAACACTTAATATTACAAGTCAAAACAATATAAATGTAACAGCAGAAGAAAATATTAAGATTGAAGCTCAAAAAAGCTTTTTAATAAGTGCTAAACAAACAATAAACTTTGCTTGTGACAAGAATGCAGGATTGGATTTTGATGAGCAAGGACAAATAAGAGAAAAAGGCACAAAAGTTAATAACAATTAATTTATGAAAAAATATTTTAAGAAGAAGATTATAATTCCTATAAGTAAAGGAAGGGATTTTGATGAATAGAGAAGAGTCATTAAAACAGTTTAAAGAAAATATGGCTAAAAATTTGGCAGAAGAGTGTAAAGTAAAATTTGAAGAAAACTTTAAAGAAAATGAGGAAAATGTTAAAAATCTAATAATAGATAATATGAAAAGCTTAATAAAAAAGGCAAAGGATTTTCAACAAGTAATTGAAGATTATAAGATAGCAGTTTTTCAATTTGAACTTCTTAGAATAAATATTTTAAACGAAAGTTATAAGACGTTTATTCATGGATATAATTCATTGTGGTATTTAGATAAAGATTCAATATATGAAGAAATAGATTTGAAATTTTTATTTGAGCCTTTTATTGATTTAAAGGAAAAATTAATTAAAGAGAAAAAGATTTATATGGGAAAAGTGAATAACTATGATATTCAAGAAATAATCTTTGATTTAGCAGTAGAATGTTATAACAATATGTCAGAGAGTGCAAGGAATTGGTTATGGAATTTAGATGAAGAAGAATGGATGAAAGAAAGCTCAATACAAGATTTTTATATTATAAAATGGAGCGAATATCAAGGAGAAAGTGAAACAATATTCACAATGGATAATAAAGAAAAAAATATTAAAGAACTATTAGAATTAAAAAAACAATCAGAGGAAAAGTTACCTTTTGTATATACTGTATGGAAAAATAGCATATTAGAAAATGGTGATTTAACAAAACAAAATATGTTATTTATTAATTTTAAAGGAAGCAAATTAAAAAAGATAGATTTTTCAGAAAGTGACATAATAAGATCACAATTTAAAGATACAGAAGTTAAAAAATGTGAATTTAAAAATTCAATATTAATTGGAACGTCTTTTGAAAATTCTAAAATTGAAGATTGCAATTTTAATAATGGGGATTGCAGAGGTGGAGATTTTAGAAAATCAGAATTGCAATATGTAGATTTTGGAAATGCAAATCTTAAAAACTCAAATTTTACAAATGCAAATTTTACAAATGTATCTTTTGAAGGTGCAGATGTAGAAGACGCAATATTTAGTGAAAAAGATATACCATATATACATTTAACTCCAGAGCAACTCCAAACTATATACATAGATGGAGGGAACGAAGTATGAAGTACTTTATTTTAAAACAAGATAAAAATCTTGAAAATGCAATTGAAATAGAAGGTTTTAATAATAGTAAAAGAATGACATTGCTAAAAGAAAATGAAAATAAGTTTAAGGAATCTACAAATGTGCCTGTAAAAGGGAATGAAAACAGTGTTTATCCAGATTTTATTCAAGCACCAGTATTACTTGTTTCAGATGCGCTTCATAAGGTTTTTAACTTATATGAAAATACAATAATTTATAAAATTGCAGTATTTAGTGACTTAGAAATGAAAAAACAAAAGGTGTATAGATTAGTCCTTCCTGATTTGTTAGATGTATTAAGTGATAAAACACTATATTTAAAAAATGGGTGGGTAGATAAAATAGTTTTAGATTCTAAAAAAATAGGAGATTACAATATATTTGAAATAAAAGTGGGTGTAGATTATTATTTTATAGTTTCTCTAGATGTAGTGGAAAGTATATTAAAGAGAAAATTTATAGGAATTAAATTCGAGGAAGTAGAGGTGATATAAATAATGGCAAGTGAAAATGAAGAACAATATGGAACTATAGCAGGAACGGCTAAAACGGAAGTGGAAAAAGGTGTAAAAGATACAGTAGAGTCAGCATCTCAAATGGCTACTATGGCAAAGAATGTAGGTGGATATTTAAATAGGGATATTAAAAAAGCAGGCGACTGGCTTAATATGACACCTCAAGAGCATGCTGCTGAAAAAGAAAGAAAAAAACAAGAAGCAGATGAGGCACAAGCGGCAGAAGATCAAAAAAAAGATGATGAAAAAAAAGCAGCAGAAGTAGAAGCCGCGAGAATGGAAGAACTTAAAAAGAGCTATATTTTACATACTGCAGTTATTATTTGTAGTTGTGCAATACATGAAAGTTATGTTGTGCTTCCTATAAGTCATGGAGAATTGATACATGGAAATTATCAGTTAAACGTAGGTGATAGCAAGCCTGAGATAAATATAAGAAGTTTTGGTATATGTAATAGTCCAAAGAATCCTGCAGTGCAAGAAGCTGCTAAGGAAATAATGAAGAATATTAAAGAAAGACCGAAAAGTTTTATGGATAAAGTTATGGATTTATTTTCTAAAGAACCATCTTATGAAGTAAGTGATGATTTACTATCAAAATGTGTAGGAAAGTGTATTCCTCAAATATTTACAGAGTGGATAGATGGCAAGGAGGATGTTCTTGTTGATGGGAAACCATCATTACTTGGAAAATGCACCCTTGAATGTTCATATGGGGGACACATTACATTATATACAAGTGGGCAAATGGAATAATAAAGGGCAAGGAGGAGTTATATGATACTTACATATAAGAATCTTAAAATAGAAATACCTTATGAAGCAATTCAAGTGGAAGATATAGATATAATACAGCCTATTAATGATCATAGTTATTTAGAAATAAAATTATTAATAGTAGAAGGCAAAATATCACAGTATATAAATAATGACGTTAGTGAAGAAAAAATAACAGTAATAAGACAAAGCGAAGAAACTAAGATATTTGTAGGAAAAATAAAGGAAGTTCATATGTCATATGAAGGTGGACTTCATATTATGGAACTAAAATGTGTTTCTTGTACAAAAGAGTTTGATATTAAGAAAAATAGCAGAACTTTTTGTGATTTAGATATGACATATAAGCAAGTTATAAATAAGGTTTTAGAACCTTACTCAAGTAAAAGTTTCACTGATAATATAACTAATGGGGAAGCTATAGGGGAATTTATACTTCAATACGAAGAAACTGATTGGGAGTTTTTAAAAAGAATCGCAAGTCATTTTAATGGGGTATTACTTTCAGAATGTACAGAGGATTATGGAAGATTTCATTTTGGAATACCAAAGATTAATAACAATGAAGAAATAGTTTTAGATGAATATGAAGTTGTAAAAGATATTGATAATTATAATAAATGCGAAGCTATGAATTTGCAAGATAATTTTATTCAAGAATATACAAAGTGGAATATTATAAGTGCTAAGGAATTAATACTGGGAGAAGAAATTTTATTTAATAATGTTAAATGCGTAGTAGCAAAAATTCATACTGAAATTTATAAAGAAGAACTTAGAACCATTTATACATTAGGATTAAAAAGAGGACTTAGAAGTATATCTAAGGTTAATCATAAAATCTTTGGAATGAGCATTCCGGCAACCGTAAAAGATGTACAAGGTAACACTATGAGTGTACATTTTGAGATAGATGAAGCTTGTGAATCTTACTCAAATCAAAAATATTTCACATATGCCATAGAAAGCAGTAGTTGGTATTGTATGCCAGAAAAAGAAAGTAAAGTTCATATTTATTTTTCAACTAATGAAGAAAAAGACGCAATTGCAATTCATGCAGTAAGAAGTGCAGATGGAGCTGCAAAGTATGCAAGTAAAACACAAAATCCAGATGATAAATCATTTTCTCATTCAAGCGGAAGCGAAATGAAGCTAACACCAAATGATATGAATTTCACAGCAGATGATAGTGGTGGGGTAAATTTAAACTTATCTAAATCAGGAGATGTGTCTATTAATGGAAAAAACATAAATTTTACAGCTACAGAAAATTTAGAGCTTGGAATGAGAACTAGTGGTGGAGATGGTCCGGCTTTTAGACCACAGAGCATACAAATTTCAGCTAAAAGTAAAATAGAAATATCTAAAGGTGGAGCACTTGTAATTCAAATGGGTGAGGAAATGTTTATCCAAGGACCTGTAATTAAATATGAGGGAGCTATTAAAGATTCAGTAGAATTACCAGCTGAAATAGCAAATAGAAATGATGAAGATGAAGATAAAATAAAGGAAATTAATAATGGGGCTAAAGCTTATGTGGAAGAAAAACTTCAAGAAGCTAAAAGTAAAATAGGATTTGGAGCTATTGCTTTAGCTATTGGTGTAGGGGTACTAATTGCAGCAGCTACAGTTTTAACTGGGGGATGGGCACTTGTAGCTTTAGGGGTTGGTATGGCAGCAGCCGCAGCAGGTGCATCAGAAATTGGTGAGGGTCTATCAGATTATAGTAAAGTGCAAAGTGCAGATTTCTCGAAATCCTATAATTTTATGCGGGATACTGTGTGTGGTGGAAATGAAACACTTTATAATATTGTAAAGTATGGTTCAGTTCTTATATCAAGTGTGATACTTGCGGTTGCAACAGGAGGAGCGGCTAGTGAAGTATTATTAAAGACAGCATTAGATGCAGGTGGAGATGTTGCTTTCAATGCACTAGCTGATTATGCTGATAATGGAAAACTTGATAATGACGTAATGAGTTATGTAAAATCAGCTGCAACTTCTGCATCATTATCATGTGTAAATATTGGTGCGATGAATAAATTTAAAAAACTAGAGAATATTAAAAATCTAGAGAAAGCTAAGAAGATTTCATGTAAAACACTAGGTAAAATTAGATTAGCTTCAGATGTTGCATTAGACATGGCAGGTCAATTAGCTACTACAGGAGATGCCAACCTTACAAGTACCTTTTTAAAGAAGTATGTGGGGAACAAAGTGTGTTTTTCTGACCCAGTAGATGGAGCAACAGGAAGTTTATATATTCCAGCAACAGATATTGTATTACCAGATATTCATGAAGAATTTAAGATAGAGAGAAAATATGAATCTGTAAATAATAGAGTAGGATTACTTGGATATGGCTGGACAAATAACTTTGAAACTTGTCTTAGCGTAGTAGGAGAAAAGGCTTGTGTACTTTGCTCAGATGGTCATGTTGAAACCTTTTATCAGCTTGATGGTGAATGGGTAAATGATAAAGGCGGAGCAAGAATCTACGCTTTAGATAGAAAAGAAAATTATTGGATATTTAAATCCTTCCAAGATAAAAAAACTTATAGATATAATAATCTAGGTAAGCTTATTGATATAACTGATAAGCATAATAATAAACTTAGCTTAACTTATGTTGGAGAAAATATAGATACTTTAACAACATTCTCAAATTATAAGCTTTTCTTCACATATAAAGATAAAAAAGTAATTGAAATAAGGGACGAACTTAATAGAACAGTTCAATATAAATATGATGGAGATTATTTAACTCATGTTGTTCATGTAGATCAAGGGATAACAAGATATACTTATGATGAAAAAGGATATATAAGCAGCATAACAGACCAAAATGGACAAACTTATACTAAGAACTTCTTTGATGAAAAAGGAAGAGTTGCAAGTCAATATTTTCCAAATGATGATGTTTGTAATATAACTTATAATGATTCTAAAAAAGAAGTAACATTCTATTACAATAAAAGTCAAAGAACAGAAAAAACAAGATTTAATAAAGATGGACTAATAACACATGTATTTTATGAAGATGGAAGTGCGGAAGAATATAAATATGATGATTATGAAAATAAGATTTATATAAAAGATAGAAATGGTTTTGAAACTCATAGAAAATATAATGAATTTGGAAGTTTACTTAAGGAAACCCTGCCAAATGGGTTAAAAACAGAATATACGTATGATGAAAATGAAAACCTAATAAAAGAAGCAGATAACAATGGAAAAGAGATTATTTATGATTATGATAGTGAAAGTAATTTAATAAAAGAGCAAACAAAGATTTCAGTTGGAGAATGGAAAACTGAAAGTTACACATATGATTCTAAGGGAAGAATTTCAAGTAAAACTGATGGTAATGGAAATACTTCAAAATATGAATATGACTTAGGAAATTTCTTAGAAGGAAAACAAGGAAAAGATCCAGTAAGAGTATTTACAAACAGTGGATATAAGTATGAATATGAGTATGATGAAGTAGGAAGAAATACTGAGATAAAGACAGATTATGGGACTATAGAATTTGGATATAATAATTTAAATTATGTTGCTGAAATTAAAGATGCTAGTGGAAATAAAACAATAAAAAATTACGATAAAATGGGTAATCTAGTAAGTCTTTATACGCCAAACAGCGGTGTTAAAGGTGAAGGCTATAAATATAAATACGACCATATGGATAGGCTAATAAGCATAAAAAATCCATTAGGAATTGTAGAAAAAAGCATAAGAGATAGCGAAGGAAATATAATAAAAGAAATAAACCCTAATTATTATAATGATGATAGTAAAGATGGTCTTGGAGTAGAATATGTCTATGACAAAGATAATAGAAAAATAAAAACTATATATCCAGATGGGGGAATAGAAAGATTTTTCTATGATTCAAATGGAAATGTTATAAGACATATAAGCCCAGAATATTATAATGTTGAAACAGATAATGGATTAGGATATAGTTATGTTTATGATGCTATGAATAGATTAAGTTCAATAATAAATGAAGAAGGAATTGCAGAAAAAACCTTTGAATATGACCTTCATGGAAATATGATAAAAGAAATTGATGGTGAAGGAAATTCAAGCTTATTTAAATATGATTTATTTGGAAATCTGATTGAAAAGAGAGTTCCAGCTGAAGAAGTAGATTTAGCAGAAGAAAATAAACCTACAAATAAAATTAAGGTTGAGAAAGTTAAATATAATGTAACTTGCTATTCTTATGATAAAAATAGTAATAAGACATTAGAAAAACATGGAACTGAATTAGTAGAAGAAGATGAAGTTTGTAACTATTACCATGAAATTTACTTTGAATATGACAAAGAAAATAGGCTTATTGAAGTAAAAGATAAATATGGAGCAAAATCTTTATATAAATATGATTGCTTAAATAATAAGATTTATGAAAGCTTTAAAATTAATGGAACTACAAATAAAATAATTCATTACAATTATGATAAAGTAGGAAATTTAATAGAAAAGAAAGAAGAAATCAATGGTAAGTTTGTAGCCCCAGAAACTAAAGGGAAAAATGTTTGGGCAATTACAAGTTATGAATATGATAAAAATGGAAATATAACTAAAATCATAACTCCAAAGGGCTATAAAATAGAAAGAGTTTATGATGAAATTGATAGAGTTATAGAGCAATATGAAAAAGATGAAGCAAATGGAATATTTAGAAGTAATATTTATAAATACGATAAAGCTAATAACGTTGTTTCTTTAAATGAATATTCAGGAACAGAAGCTAAAGATAAAGCTAAATATGAAAAGAAAAAGACTTACAATTATGATTCTCAAAATAGACTTACTCATTTTGTTAATGTTTCAGGGAATACAACGAGGTTATTTTATGATAGAAATGATAGAATAATAAAACAAGTACTTCCAGAGCAATATGATGAAACTAAAGATAATGGAGTAGGAACAACATATGTCTATAACTTAAAAGGACAAGTTGTTGAAGTTAAAAATGCATTAGGGGAAACTATAACTCAAAATACTTATGACCCTAAAGGAAATATAAAAACTTCAATTGATGGGGAAAATAATAAAGTAGAATATACCTACACATTACTTGGTCAAATAAAAGATATAACAACTCCAAACTCTAAAAAAGAAAATAAAATAGCTCAAAGTTATAATTATGATGCTAGGGGAAATATTACTGGAATAACAGATGGCAATGGAAATGAAACTAGCTACATCTTAGATGATTGGGGAAGAATAACTCAAATAGAAACACCAGAAGGTGGAACTGAAAAATACACTTATGATTTTGCAGGGAATATAACAAGTACCACTGATGCAAATGGTGGAACTGTAGAATATTTCTATAACAGCCTAGGACAAGTATCTGAAATAAAAGATCAAGAAGGAAATAGCGAATATTTCTATTATGATAATGAAGGGAATTTAACTAAACACATTGATAGAAATCAAAATCATGTAGATAGAAAATACAATATTGATAGAAATATTATTGATTTAAAAGCTTATACAGTAAACCAAGAATTAATGGCGATAGATGCTAAACAAGCTGAAGAAGAAAATGTTAAAAACATAGCATTAACAAAACCTTCAGCACCTAGTCATAATAGGTTTACAGAAAGAATAAAAAGGCAAAAAGAAAAGCAATTATTAGAAGAGCAAAATCCTAAAGTAATAGAAGATTTAGATAAGTATAAGCTAAACCTTATAAATCAAAGATTCAACTATAATCCAGATGGAACTTTGAATAATGCCTACACTGGAAATATGATGTATAATTACACATATAATAAGGAAGGTATTTTAGAATCTAAGAGTGCATCTGGAAAAACATTAATAAGTTATACTTATGATAGAAATAATAATATTAAAACTATAAAAGATATTACAGGAAAGAGCAGTGGTTATAGTTATGATAAGGCTAACAGAGTTAAAGAAATAAAAGATAACAATGAAAATTCTTTAGCAGTTTATGATTATTATAAAAATGATAATGTTAAAACACTAACTGTAGGCAATGGTTTAAAAACAGATTATACTTATGATGGTGATGGAAATGTTCAAAGCTTAGTTACAATATCATCAACTGGAGAAGTATTAGTAGATTATAATTATGCTTATGATTTAAATGGAAATAGACTTCAAAAGCTGAGCTCAAAGCATAAAAATTTCTACGATTACGATAGCATGAATAGATTAAAAGATTCTAGCTATGATGGAAGAAAAGAAAGTTTTGACTATGATAAGGTAGGAAATAGACTAAGCAAAACTACAAATAATATAACTGATAAATATGTTTATAATGTAAAAAATCAGTTAAAAGAATTACACAATAAAAATGAAATAAATTACTTTACTTATGATAAACAAGGAAATACAATAAAAGAAGAAGCAAAAGATGGGAATACCAATTTTGAATATAATACTTTAAACCAACAAGTTAAGGCTATAACTAAAGAAGGAAATACTTTAGTTAGTAGATATGATACAGAAGGTTTAAGATCTGAGATTGAAGAAAATGAAAAGTTAACTAAGTTTATATTCCATAAGGAAAATATTTTAGTTGAAACTGATGGGGATTATAATTCAATTTCTAGATTTGTTAGAGGTTATGAAGTTGTTGCGGCTGATATTGCTGAGGGAGATTTAAATTTAGAATTAGAATCGAACTCAAATAGATACTTCTATAGTCAAGACGAACAATGTAGTACAATTTATATTAGTGATAAAGAGCAGCAAGTTAGAAATGAATATTATTATGATGCTTTTGGAAATATTTTAGATAGCAGAGAAGATGTTCATAATAGGATAACTTATACAGGGCAACAATTTGATGGTATAACTCAGCAATATTATTTGAGAGCTAGGTTTTATAATCCAGTGGTTGGGAGATTTACGCAGGAAGATGTTTATAGGGGCGATGGGTTAAATCTTTATGCTTATTGTGGGAATAATCCTGTGGAGTATTACGATCCTAGTGGATATATGGAATGTGATAGTAAAGACAGGCAAGTAGAATTGGTAGAAGAAAAAATTCTAGTAGGTTTATCATCACCTAAAATTGCAGGGGCATATGGTACAGTACCTAAAAATGGAGGCGAAAACCATCATATTCCAGCAAATTCTGTTAGTCCATATAGCATGTATTCAGGACCAGCATTAAATATGGAAAAGCCAGATCATAGAAAAACAGCAAGTTGTGGTAGTTCAAAAGAAGCAAAAGCCCATAGGCTCGCTCAGAAGAAATTGATTGAACAAGGTAAGTTTAAAGAAGCACAACAAATGGATTTTGATGATGTAAAGTCAAAATTTGGTGCTAAATATGATGGGGGGATAGATGAATTAACACAGTATACTGATGAATTATTAAAAAAGAAACCATTAACTGATGAATTATTGAAAAAGAGACCATGAAAATGAGGAGGAGTATAAATGAATTTAGAAATAAGCTCTTATGTTGGAGCAGGATATTTGAAGTTAGGAAAGACTAGAAATTATATTAGGAAATGTTTTGATAATAAATTTAAAGAATTTAAAAAAACACCAATTAGTGAAACTTCAACAGATGACTTTGGATACTGCCATGTGTACTATACCAAAGAAGATAAGTGTGAAGCTATTGAATTTTTTGAGATAGCTAAAATTACATTTAACGGAAAATCATTAATGGGAGAACCTTACAATAATATAAAGAAATTTTTTGAAGTTATTGATAATACAATTGATTTTGATGATAATGGGTTTACATCAATAAAATATGGGATTGGAGTTTATGCACCTTTTGCAGAAGATGAACCAAAAGAACCTGTAGAATCTATTATTATATTTGAAAAGGGATATTATGATTAAGAAGTATTTCAATAGAGTGCTTAATAAAAGACTATAATAGAAAGCACCGTTTCCATTCACAAGTTCAGAGGGGCTAATACCTCTTTCGTATAAGTTAAAAAAATCTTTGATTTGCTAGAGTATTCTTAAAAATACTCTAGCATTTATAATTTATATATAAAACAAAGCTTATGAATTAAGTATTTCTATGTAATTTATAATAATAGATAATTGTATTTTGCATGAAAAATAGAACATCGTGTAGATGTTCAAAATTTAATTATATAGACTTATGGAGTACTACAGTTTTACATTAGATCAACCCTCTCATTTCTCAATGAATTTAATCAAAAGTTCCATCGTGCACAATCTTAATGGAATGGCCGGTTTTATATTCTCCGAGACTGGATATAAGTCATAAGGTCTTGTTTTTAATAACCATTCCTTCCAGTTCTATTTTTAATTCAAGTAGCTTTAGTTTATGACTTCTAAAAATTTATTAGGAGCATATTCTCTATTATTTTTTATAATTCCAAGTATTAATTTAAGAATATTATCGTAAAGTGCAATTAAAGATTGCTTGTCGGTTAAAGGATTTACTGGTCTAGTTTTATAATACTTATGTAACATTTTAAATTATTGATTATTAACAACTAGAGTTATAACGGCTATATATAAAGAGTCCATGGGTTAAATCTTTATGCTTATTGTGGGAATAATCCGGTTGGGTATTTTGATCCTAGTGGATATAAGAACTGTGATAGTAAAGTTCAAGCTTCCAGTAAATCTAGATTAGATGAGTTAAGACAGAAACATGGAGGATTAACGTCAGAACAATTACACTCTAAGATAAATAAGAGATCTGGTATTGAATTTTCACCAAGAGCAGAAAACAAGTATATAAAAAATGGGGGATATAAAACAAATGATATAGATAAACATAGGAAAAATAGTATAAATGATAATCGAGCTAATGGGTCTTCACGTTCAAAAGCAGATGGGCAAGTACAGTCACACCATGCGATTCAAGATCAATGGGCTAAGTTATGGGGAAAAAGAAATGGTATAAAATATGTGAGAGGAAATGCACCAGGAATACTCCTTAGAAGTAATTATGGTGAGGCACATGCTAAATTAAGTACACTTTAGAGAGAAAGAAGACGTAGTGAGGGATTTAATACTGATATAGTACATGAATTTAATATAGGATATAAAGAAATGATAAAAGCAGGTGTTAACCCTAAAGATGCTAAAAAATCTATTAGGGAAGCATATAGATATTTTGAAAGTTTAGGAGGACTTTAAATGATTAATATAACTAATAATTCAGATTTTACATTATATGAACCAGCAACTAAAGAGGAGGTAATCAAAATTGAAGAAGAGTTTGGATTTAAATTGCCAAATGAGTATAAGGACTTTTTAGCTGTAACTAATGGTTTATTAACAAATGGAACTGTATCAATATTTGGGACAGCCGAGATACTTGAAAGAAATAGAACCTATGAAGTTCAAGTATATGCAGAGGGATATGTATCCATAGGGCTTAGAGATGGTGATGATTTTCTACTAATGCATACAGAAGAAACTGCAAAAGAAGTAATAAGCGTAGATTGTGGGGACATGAATCCCATTAATGCAGAACCGTTTGCAGAAGATTTTATAGAATGGATAAATAATGGAGCTATTGATCCTTACGAGTTAGTGGAGAATGGGGAAGAAGAACAAGAATTAGGAAGATTGATACTAATTGAACCACCTAAAAATGGTTCAAGTGATTTGAGAATTATAGAGAAAGCATTTGATATACAATATCGTGCATTTGAGATACTAAAAGGATATAAAAATGTACCTTTTGTATTGACAGAGGATGTTGTAATAGATGAAGCGTTAGAAAAGATAAAATCACTTGGAGAATTAGGAAAATTACTAAAAGTTGAAAAAATAATGAATAAGCTGTAATTAAGGATTTATTAGCCACTTGATTAATTTCAGGTGGCTTTTGAAATAACTTGTTGAACTAGCAAGTTAAGGCTATAACTAAGGAAGGTAATACCTTAGTTAATAGATATGATACTGAAGGTTTAAGATTTGAAATTGAATAAAATGAAAAGTTAACTAAGTTTATATTCCATAAGGAAAATGCTTTAGTTGAAACAGATAAAGATTATAAGGCAATTTCTAGATTGGTTAGAGGTTATGAAATTGTTGCGGCTGATATTAATGATAGTAATAATGAAGATTTAAATTCAGAATTAGAATATAATTTAAACAGGTATTATTATAGTCAGGATGAACAAGGCAGTACAATATTTATTACAGATAAAGAGCAGGGAATAAAGAATGAATATTCTTATGATGATTTTGGTAATGTTTTAGATAGTAGAGAAGATGTTCATAATAGGATAACTTATACAGGGCAACAATTTGATGGAATAACTCAGCAGTATTATTTGAGAGCTAGATTCTATAATCCTGTGATTGGTAGGTTTACTCAGGAAGATGTTTATAGGGGAGATGGGTTAAATCTTTATGCTTATTGTGGGAATAATCCGGTGGGGTATTTTGATCCTAGTGGATATAAGAACTGTGATAGTAAAGTTCAATCTTCCAGTAAATCTAGATTAGATGAGTTAAGACAGAAACATGGACGATTAACGTCAGAACAATTACACTCTAAGATAAATAAAAGATCTGGTATTGAATTTTCACCAAGAGCAGCAAAAA
Source organism: Clostridium gasigenes (assembly GCF_900104115.1). Classification (GTDB taxonomy): domain Bacteria; phylum Bacillota; class Clostridia; order Clostridiales; family Clostridiaceae; genus Clostridium; species Clostridium gasigenes. The sequence continues at coordinate 367,546 of NZ_FNJM01000002.1, read as the reverse complement.
GTCAGCTAAAAAATGGAGGGTATAAGACTTATGATATAGATAAATATAGTAAAGCAGGAAAAGGCGGAAATCGTGCTAATGGCTACGCACATACAAAACAAGATGGCTTAATAGAAGCGCATCATCCAATACAAGATGAATGGGCAAAACAATGGGAAAAAGCAACAGGAAAAAAATATAGCAGTTATAAAGCACCAACGATACTATTAAGAACAGGAAAAGGAGAAATACACTCTAAAATTTCAGCGTTGCAAAGTGAAAGATGGAGTATTGAAGGATTTAACACTGATATAGTGCATGAATTTAATATGGGATATAAAGAACTGATACAAGCAGGTGCTAAATGTAAATATGCTAAAAAAGCTATTAGAGAAGCTTATAGATATTTTGACAATATAGGAGGATTTTAAAAAATGATTAAATTAGATAATTTAAATTATGCATTGCGTGAACCAGCAAAATTAGATGAAATTAAAAAAGTAGAAATCGCTTTAGGATATAAATTACCAAAAGTATATAGAAATTTATTACAGATGTCTAATGGCTTATCAGTAGAAAATGGAATGGAAATTTTTGATACAGAACTTCTTGTAGAAATGAATATAGAATATAAAGTTAGTAAATATGCAAGTGGATATATAGCTATTGCAAGTAACGGGGGCGGAAAGTTTATTTTAATGGCTGCAGATGAAAGTGATTTAGCAATTTTACAAGTAGATTCCGGTGTGTTAAATCCTAAATATTCAACTCTAGTTAACGAAAGTTTTATAGAATGGATAAATGATGGAGCAAAAGATAGTGATTGGGAAGATGAGGAGGATGAAGAAGAACAGGATTTAGGAAGAGTGATATTAATCGAACCTCCTAAAAATGGGTCAAGTGATTTGAGAATTATAGAAAAAGTATTTGATATACAATATCTTGCATTTGAGATACTGAAAGGATATAAAGATGTACCTTTTGTATTGATAGAGGATGTTGAAATAGATGAAGCGTTAGAAAAGATAAAATCACTTGGAGAATTAGGAAAGTTACTAAAAGTTGAAAAAATAATGAATAAGATATAATTAAGGATTTATTAGCCACTTGATTAATTTCAGGTGGCTTTTGAAATTAATTGTTTAATTAACAAGTTAAGGCTATAACTAAAGAAGGAAATACTTTAGTTAGTAGATATGATGCTGAAGGTTTAAGATATGAAATTGAAGAAAATGAAAAGTTAACTAAATTTATATTCCATAAGGAAAATGTTTTAGTTGAAACAGATAAAGACTTTAATGCAATTTCTAGATTGGGTAGAGGTTATGAAATTGTTGCTGCTGATATTAATGATAGTAATAATGAAGATTTAAATTTAGAATTAGAATATAATTTAAACAGGCATTATTATAGTCAGGATGAGCAAGGTAGTACAATATTTATTACAGATAAAGAGCAGCAAGTTAGAAATGAATATTATTATGATGCTTTTGGTAATGTTTTAGATAGCAGAGAAGATGTTCATAATAGGATAACTTATACTGGGCAGCAATTTGATTGTATAACTCAGCAGTATTATTTAAGAGCTAGATTCTATAATCCTGTAATAGGGAGATTTACTCAGGAAGATGTTTATAGGGGCGATGGGTTAAATCTTTATGCTTATTGTGGGAATAATCCAGTTGGGTATTTTGATCCTAGTGGGTATGCTAGGGATTGTGATACCAAAGCAAGTACTGTTGGAGAAATGTCCAAAGAAGATGCAAAGATGTATAACTCATATTGTGATAAAGTATCTTTTTATATGGAAGGTAAAATTGGCACGTATGAAGAATTAGTTAAATTGGGGAAAAGAGGAGATAACATTACGCCACACCATTTCCCATCAGCTGAATTTATGAAATAATATACAGTCTCTAAAGGTGAAGGATTATGTATGAATATGGAACAGGGCACTAAGGGCGGAAGGCATCGAGAAACTTATACTTATGGGCGTAATATGACTGATAAACAAAAGAAATTTTATTATTTATTAAAACCAAGAGATGCTGTAGCATTTGATTTAAAAAATATAAGGAATATATAAAGAAATGTTACCAGTGCTACAATCATATTCAGAAAAATATGTGAAATATAGGCATGATATATTTGGAAAAGGAGTGTACTAAAATGAATTTGAATCAAGTAAATATAGAATTAGACAAGTTGAAAAATAATAGATTATTAAGAGATAGAGATGAGTTTATTAATTTTGAAGAAGCAGTACAAAATTTATCAAATGTAAGAGATCCTAAAATTATAATAGAATTATGTAAATGTCTTGATGATAATACAGAAGATGAAGAAGTGATGTTTGGATTAGTTCATCTTATTGAGGATTTTGATGAGAAAGATGGGTTATTAGAATTAGCTAAAGCAGTTCCGAAAATGTTACCACAAGCAAAAAAATGGGTCAAAATACTTCATTATAGAATATTGAATGATGCTCCATCAAGAAGAATGTATAAAAGTATATTTAAAATTTTAGATGATAGCAATAAAGAAATTATTAAGAGTATATTATTAGAAATATCACATGAAGATAATGCAGAATTTAGTGGGTATATAAATGAAATATTATAACCACTAAGTAAAAAATCTATAATATAAAGAGCCGATATTGAGTAAATATAAAGTCAATATTGGCTCTTTAATTATCTGTAAAAATAGATTAAAGATAGATTACGGTTATAATGGAAATGTTCAAAGCTTAGTTACAATATCATCAACTGGAAAAGTATTAGTAGATTATAATTATGCTTAGGATTTAAATGGAAATAGACTTCAAAAGCTGAGCTCAAAGCATAAAAACTTCTACGATTACGATAGTATGAATAGATTAAAAGATTCTAGCTATGATGGAAGAAAAGAAAGCTTCACTTATGATAAAGTAGGAAATAGATTAACAAAAACAACAAATGATATAACTGACAAGTATGTTTATAATGTGAAAAATCAGTTAAAAGAACTATACAATAAAAATGAAATAAACTACTTTACTTATGATAAACAAGGAAATACAATAAAAGAATAAGGAAAAGATGGGAATAACAATTTTGAATACAATACGTTAAACCAACAAGTGAAAGCTATAACTAAAGAAGGAAATACTTTAGTTAGTAGATATGATACAGAAGGCTTAAGAGTTGAGATTAAAGAAAATGAAAAGTTAACTAAATTTATATTCCATAAGGAAAATATTTTAGTTGAAACAGATGGGGATTATAATTCGATTTCTAGATTTGTTAGAGGTTATGAAGTTGTTGCGGCTGATATTACTGATGGTAATAATGAAGATTAAAATTCGAAATTTGAATATAATTTAAACAGGTATTATTATAGTCAGGATGAGCAGGGTAGTACAATATTTATTACAGATAAAGGGCAGCGAATAAAGAATGAATATTGTTATGATGCTTTTGGTAATGTTTTAGATAGTAAGGAAGATGTTCATAATAGGATAACTTATACGGGGCAACAATTTGATGGAATTACTCAGCAGTATTATTTGAGAGCTAGATTCTATAATCCTGTAATAGGGAGATTTACTCAGGAAGATGTTTATAGGGGCGATGGGTTAAATCTTTATGCTTATTGTGGGAATAATCCAGTTGGGTATTGTGATCCTAGTGGGTATGCTAGGGATTGTGATACCAAAGCAAGTGCTTTTGGAGAAATGTCCAAAAAAGATGGAAAGAGATACAATTCATATTGGAATAATGTTGAAGCGGTAGAAGGAAGAATACCTGACTATAATAAGGCAATTAAAAAGTATGATTTATTGGGAGATTACTATCAAGTCAAATTAAAGTATGAAAAAACATTTAAGTGGGGAAAAGATTTAAAGCAAATAAATATAGATTATTTTAATTATAAAGCTGGAAAATTAGAGGGACTAAGTGATAATAATAAATTATATAAAACAAAATCTAAACGGAAACCAAGTGTTACAAGAGATTATAAGGAATATATGAGGGAGGCTTTAGTAGAAAAATACAAAGATAATACTGTAGAATTAAAGAAGTTTATGAAAGAATTAGATAATATGGATCCTGATCATGTTTGGGAGTTGCAATTGAATGGAGCAGATGAATGGGGAAATCTAAAGATGGCAGAAATGTATACAAATAGAAAGATTGGGATAAATTTAGGATCACAAATGAGGGCTGTACCTGAAAATGGAAGAGTAAAAATAATTACGGAAAGGTGATAATATGAATAAAGATATAATTATAAAACTCCAAAGAATACAGGGAGTTTTGGATAAAGATATTATGAAGATGGCATTAGCATTATTAGAAAAGAGAGATAGTAACGAATATATAATAGACTTTAAATCAACAGATATGATAGAAGACTTTTTATGGATAAGAAATCAATATGAATATATGAGATTTGCTGATGTTTTGTTTTGGGTAGATGACGAAAAATTTAAAGAACATCAGAATGATATTATTATGTATAAAGTTCCAAATCAAAGCCAATATATATGTATAGGACAAATAGAGCCATATCCAATATTACTTAATAAAAAAAATGGGAATGTATATTGTGTAACTAGTGAGTTGGGAGAAAAATGCAAAATAAAGGAATACAATAAATTTCGAGATTTCTTTAATCAATATGTGATTGGAGAAAGATACCTAGAGCTTGGAAGTAGTGAAAAGTGGTATAACTTTATGAAACAATATGAGATAATATAAGAATTAATAAATAATATATTTTGGAAATATGTATTAGTATAGATATCTACCCCTAGAGTAACACATTAATTTAAATTTTCTCTTGCCATTTAGTAAATGTAAGTAGCAAGAATAAAAGGTTTCCAGTTTATTCTATGGGGTCAGGTCTAAAACCAATAATTATTAATTATAAGAATTAATTTAATTTACTATTATTATGGAAGTGACAATAAATTTGAGGATGAGTTAAAATTCAATAATTTATTTCTCAAGACATATTAGAAGTGTAAAATTATGAATCCCATCATAAGTAAATTATGATGGGGTTTTTCCTGCAAAGCGAAAGTAAAAGAGCAATATAAGGTGGTAGTGGAAAGACGATACAATATTGATAGAAATATTATTGATCTGAAAGCTTATACAGTAAACCAAAAATTAATGGCGATAGAAGCTAAACAAGCTGAAGAAGAAAATGCTAAAAACATAGGATTAACAAAACCTTTAGCACTTAGTAATAATAGATTTACAGAAAGAATAAAAAGGCAAAAAGAAAAGAAATTATTAGAAGAGCAAAATCCTAAAGTAATAGAAGACTTAGATAAGTATAAGCTAAACCTTGTAAATCAAAGATTTAACTATAATGCAGATGGAACTTTGAATAATGCCTACACTGGAAATATGATGTATAATTACACATATAATAAGGAAGGGATTTTAGAATCTAAGAGTGCATCTGGAAAAACATTAATAAGTTATACTTATGATGGTCACAGTGAACATAGTGCTATAAAAGTTGTTTAAAACAGGAGGGCTTGATATAATAAAGATATAGTTATGCAAAATGAGAAAATTTGTTAAAGATTTTATTAATCAATTTTTAAAAGGTGAAATTAGTAGAACGGCATTTTGGGAACTTGCAAAATTTAGATATCCAACGCATCAAATATGTTTTTGTACAAATAGATCATTAGAGGTATTAAGGTTTGAGAGGAGTTTTAAATGTGATAGAAAGCATATATGATAATGACTTATTATTTACATGTTCACTTATAGAATATATAGGTAGAGTTACTAAAAATGAAGGAAGTCTAATTGTGAATACTATTGGAAAAAATGGGTTAGATAGAATATATCAAGATGCTGAGGTAATGCATTGTGAAAATATTGAAGCTGTTGCAAATGAGTTTATTATTGATTATAATATTCAAAGTGGTAGCTTTGATAATACTGTAGAACTTGAGAAACACAACTTAAGAATTCCTTCTTTCTGGGATATTGGACGAGTTTATATGGATTTATTATTAAGATTACAAGGTGATATAATTAATAACATAATAGAAGTTTATAATTCATATATATCAAAATGTATAGATGATTATATAATAGGATTTTATTATTGTAACCCAGAGTGCATATATGAAAGTTATAGGGCTGGAGAAATGTTAGATTAAATATGATGCCTTAGTAGAAGAATTTATTGTTAAAATACAAAAATAGAAAATATATAAGAAAAGGTTGGACTAAAGATAACTTAGTTCAACCTTTTATTCTTTTATTGTTCTCTTACAGAAATTAATGGCTGAGCATTATTTGAATCGGTTACTTTAGAAGATAAATGTAGTAAAATAAGAAAATGTAAGAGATGAGCATCTTCAAAATGTAAAGTCAAAGAAAATTCAATCATAATTGAAAACAGGCTACGTAGATTACAACGTAGGGTATATAGCAAATACCTAAAAAATAAGGAAGGGAGTAAGTTCGTCAAAACAAGTAATATTATAAAAATAAAAAAGCAGATTAAACTACTTCATAGAAAATTAGCGGATTAAACAAGCTTTATAGAGTTTTATAAGGTTTTGGCAACGGGAATATGTTAAATAAGATATCGAATAAGAAAGTATCTTTAAAAAGTAAAATTACTTTCACAAATATATTACTAATGACTATCATGTTAATTACCACAATGACTATAACCTTAAAATTCAATATGAATATAATTGAGAAAAAGCTTGAAGCTAATTTATTAAACATTTCGAAAATAATAGCTAAAAATCCTATGGTTATAGATGATCTAAATAATAAAGAAATTAGTAGCGCTGTAGAGAGATATCTAGATGACATAATAGTTAGTGCGAACGATATAGATGTTATAGTTATAGCCGATAATAATGGAAAGAGATATTATCATCCAAATGAAGATGAGGTAGGAAAAAAATTTGTAGGTGGAGATGAAAAAAAAGTTTTAGGTGGAGAGGAAAGTTACATATCTGAAGCAGAGGGTAGTTTAGGAAAACAAAAACGTGCATTTTTTGTAATAAAAAATAAAAGTGGAAAACAATTAGGATTTATAATGATAAGTACTCTTATGGAAAATATAAATAAACTAAAAATTGAAATGTTTAAAATATACATAATTTTAGCTGCATTTATATTTAGTGTAGGAATAGTTGTATCATTATATTTATCTAGAAATATAAAAATATCTTTATTAGGACATGAACCTTACAAATTTACAAAAATGTATATGCAAAGAAAAGAGGTAGTTGATTCATTAGAAGAAGGAATAATAGCTGTAGATGAAAATGGAAAAATAATAATATTTAATAAGGCTGCAATAAATATGTTAGATATAAGAAAAACTAAGAATATAGAAGGTAAATTTATTAATGATATATTTTCAAAGAGTAAGTTAGTAAATATTATTCAAAGTGGAGAAAGTCGAAATAATGAAGAAATAATAATAAAAGATAATATTATTATTAGTAATGGAATACCCATAATAGAAAATAATAAGGTTATTGGGGCAGTAACTATATTAAGAAATAAAACTGAAGTAACTAGGCTAGCAGAGGAACTTACAGGTATAAATCAAATAATAGATTCGCTAAGAAGTAATACTCATGAATTTATGAACAAGCTACATGTTATACTAGGGCTTATACAAATAGGTAAAACTGAAGATGCTAAAAGTTATATTATGAATATAAGAGAAGAACAAAGTGAAATAGTAAGCCTTATTATAAAAAAAATTAAAGATCCTACTATAGCGGCTTTGATTATTGGTAAAATTAGTAGAGCAAAAGAAATGGGTATAAAACTAAACTTAAACCCAAACAGTTATTTTAATATGAATGATAATTTAATAAGTAGAAATTCATTAGTAACTATAATAGGAAATCTAATTGAAAACTCTATAGATTCTATAAATGAAAAAGATAATGATTTAAAAAATATAAGTTTACTAATTTATAATGATGAAAATAGTTTGCTAATAACTATAGATGATACTGGTAATGGAATAAGTAGTGAGAATTTAAAACGAATATATGACAAAGGATTTTCAACAAAAGGCAAAAATAGAGGTGTAGGAATGTATATAATAAAAAGTATACTAGACAACTATGGTGGGGAAATAGTTATAGAAAGCGAAGAAGAGATAGGGACTTGCATTGAAATAAGAATAAGTAAGGTATTGTAAAATAAAAGACAAGAATACTAGCTTGTTATTTATTTAAATATGTTTAATGAGAATAAGGAGAAGATAAATGATTAGAGTGCTTATAGTGGAAGATGATCCGATGGTAGCGGAAATAGATAAAAAATATGTGGAAGATGTACCACAATTAACCGTAGTAGGGATATGTAACAATGGAAAAGATGCATTAGAGGTGCTTAAAAAAAGCAAAGTGGATCTCATTATATTAGATGTATATATGCCAAAATTAAATGGAATCGAACTTTTAAAGGAATTAAGAAAAATGAATATTAATAGTGATGTAATAATGGTTACAGCCGCAGATGAAACTAAGTCATTAAATGAAATATTAAATTTAGGTGTTATAGATTATTTAATTAAGCCTTTTGAATATAAGCGGTTTTTAGGAGCTTTGAATAAATTTCTAGAAAAATATACGCTTATAAACACAAATTATAAATTTAAGCAATCTGATATAGATATCCTTATAGCGAATAGAAATAAGGATGATTCAGGAAATATTAAAAAAGGATTAAATGAAAAGACATTAGATATGATAAGAGAATTTATGAAAGCTAGTAGTGAAAAATTACATACTAGTGAAGAAATAGCAGAAAAGGTGGGGTTATCTAGAGTTACAATAAGACGATATATGAATTACATGATAGAAATTAAGGAAATTAATAGTGAGATAGATTATCAAACTGGTGGGAGACCAAGCATTAAATATTATATTTAATATTGGCTAAATCATATAGATTGCTATTTTATTAACATGTACTTTACTTACAAAAGGTATTCAATACTTTTCTAATATATATATTAGAAAACGTTTTCTGTATAATGATGTTAAAGAAAGAAATTATATATGGGACTAGTTTATTAATTACAAATAAATTAGTAAAATAGGGAGGATCATTATGCAGGGTAATAAAATACAAGTAATGGGAATGAATTTATTACAATTTTCAATGGTTGCTATAATAGTGTTAGGAGCAACTGCTATGGGATATCTACCTGGTGGAATGGTTGGAGCGCTAGCTATAACAATAGTGCTTGGGGCAGCTTTTAATGAAATAGGAAATAGAACTCCAATAGTAAAAACTTATTTAGGGGGAGGGGCAATAGTTGCAATATTTGGATCAGCAGCTTTAGTTACATTTAATGTAATTCCAAAAGAAGTTATAGAAAATGTGGATTTTTTTATGAATGATGTAGGTTTTTTAAACTTCTATATATCAGCACTTATAACTGGTAGTATCCTTGGAATGAATAGAAAGCTTTTAATAAAGGCATCTGTTAGGTTTTTACCAGTAGCTATTTGTGCAATAACTTTTGCCTTACTTTTAGTAGGTTCAGTAGGATTCCTTGTGGGCTATGGGTTTAAAGAGGCAATAATGTTTATTGCAATTCCTATGATGGGTGGTGGAATGGGAGCTGGAGTTATTCCTTTATCTAATATGTATGCAGAAGCACTTGGAAGAGATCCAGCACAACTTATTTCAATTATGATACCGGCATCGACTTTAGGAAATGTTATGGCTATAATAGGTGGTGGTATAATAGCTAAGATAGCTATTATAAAGCCAAGTTGGTCAGGTAATGGACAATTAATGAAAGATGATTCGGGAGAATTAAATGAAAAAGTAAGTAGTAAGCTAGATTTAAGAATGCTTGGAATAGGACTATTATTATCACTTACATTCTTCACTTTTGGTACTGTAATAGGAAAAATAATACCATCAATACATACCTACGCATGGATGATAATAGGAGTTGTATTTGCTAAAATAGTAGGATTAATACCAGAAAAGATTGAACAGTCTGCAAGTCAATGGGGACAGTTTGTAATGACTAATTTAACAAGTGCACTTTTAGTTGGAATAGGAATATCTATGATAGATTTAAATGCAGTTGCAGCAGCTATAACCCCACTATATCTAATACTTGTATTTATAGTAGTATCTGGTGTTGCAATAGGTGCTGGAATAGGTGGTAAAATAGTAGGATTCTATCCTATAGAATCAGCTATTACTGCAGGGCTATGTACAACTAATATGGGTGGGACAGGAGATGTAGCAGTTTTATCAGCAGCAAATAGAATGGAATTAATACCATTTGCTCAAATTGCTACTCGGATATGTGGTGCATTAGTGCTTATACTAGCTAGTGCTCTATTAAAGATATTAATGTAGTAAGGAAATTTCAAAAAATAATAGACGACAGTGTTTATATGTAGTTTAGGTATGAAATAAGAAAAATCAATCAGTGTATCATTGCATACACTAGATATATATAGGAGATGAGTTTATGGATTATAACAAATTAAGCTTAGAAATGCATGAAAATAACAAGGGGAAAATAAGTATAACTTCAAAGGTAAGTGTAAAAACAAGAGAAGATTTAAGTACAGCTTACACCCCAGGGGTGGCAGAGCCTTGTAGAAAGATACATGCAAACAAAGAAGATGTTTACAAATATACTGCAAAAGGAAATTTAGTAGCGGTTGTTACAGATGGAACAGCAGTGCTAGGCCTTGGAGATATAGGACCAGAAGCGGCTATGCCAGTTATGGAAGGAAAAGCTATATTATTTAAGGAATTTGCAAATATTGATGCATTTCCAATATGTTTAGACACTACGGATGTAGATGAAATAGTTAAGACTGTAAAATATCTAGCACCTACCTTTGGTGGAATAAATTTAGAAGATATAAGTGCTCCTAGATGTTTTGAGATAGAAAGAAGATTAAAGGAAGAATTAGATATACCAGTATTTCATGATGATCAACATGGTACTGCAATAGTAGTTTCAGCAGGACTTATAAATGCATTAAAACTTGTTGGTAAAAAAATGCAGGATGTTAACATAGTAATAAACGGAGCAGGTTCAGCTGGAATATCAATATGTAAATTGCTTTTACAATTTAATGTAGGAAATGTTGTTCTTGTAGATAGAAATGGAGCTGTAGAATCTAGTGCAGAGTGGCTTAATGAAGCTCAAAAAGATATGGCAAAAATAACTAATAAGCATAATGAAAAAGGAAATTTAATTGATGTTATGAAGGGTAAAGATATATTCATAGGAGTTTCTGGTCCAAATTGTGTAACTAGTGAAATGGTAGCTACTATGAATAAAGATGCAATAGTATTCGCTATGGCAAACCCAAGCCCTGAAATAATGCCAGAAGAAGCAAAAAAAGGTGGAGCAAGAGTAATAGCTACAGGAAGATCAGATTTTCCTAACCAAATAAACAACGTTCTTGTATTCCCAGGAATATTTAGAGGTGCATTAGATGTACGGGCTACCGATATAACAGAAGAAATGAAGCTTGCAGCAGCTAAAGCTATAGCAAGTTTAATTGAAGAGAGTGAATTAAATGAAGATTATATAATACCAGGAGCCTTTGATAGTAGAGTTGCACAAGTTGTAGCTAAAGAAGTTGCAAGGGTTGCAGTTGAGAGTGGTATATCTAAATTAAACAAATAGATATAATTATAAAATAGGATTTAGTAGAAATATAATTTTAAGAAACTTTAACATTGGATAGCCTTTGTTAAAGTTTTTTTTGCTTATTAAAAATATATTAGACATTGTAAAATCAAGAATACTGCTCTGTTATTTATTTGTAGATTCTTTATTTAAGGTTTATTTAAGCTTGAGATTACATTCATGTAAGGTTAGTAATTTAAAATAAGAATTAGTAAGACAAAAGAAGATTGGAGGACAAAATGATAAAGTGGGAATTAAAAAAATTAATTAAATCTAAAAGTACGTTAATGTCATTAGGAGTACTTTGTTTAGTGTTGATAATATCCATATTTATAAAGCCAACATTAGAAACTGAAAATAATTACTTTGATGATAATAAAGGTTTTGTAGTAGATAGTAGAGCTGGATTAGAAATAGCTAAAGAAAAATTTCAAATGAAAGTAGAATCTTTAGAAGAACAAGCTAATTTAACTGATAATGATAAAGATTCTAAAATACTTAAATCTATGGCAGAAGAGAAAATAAAAAGTATAGAGGGTATGAATTATGAAGAGGTAGGATTTTGGCAAGTGTTTACTTACAGGGCTACAAACCCTCTTATAAACATAGGAATGCTTGTAATTATAATGATACTTATATCTAATTTATATACGGATGAAATAATAAGCTCTGTACGAGATATAATACTTTCTTCAAAGGAGAAAAAAAGAGCTTTAAATTCTAAAATAGTAATTGCACTTTTAATACCTATAGTAATCTATAGTATATATTTGGTAGGGGTATTTACTATAACTTATATACAAAAAGGAAGTCCGGTTAATGGTGAATTAGAGGCTGTTAGAATAATTAATCATATATCAATCTTAAAAGGTAATCCAACTATTGTAGAAAATGTTTTAAGAAATATAGCTGTAGCACTTTTAATGTTTGAAGGATGGGCAATGATATTAATGTTATTCTCATTTATAAGTACAAGTTCTATAGGGTCAATAAGTGGTTTTGGATTATTTATTGCATTAACAAAAGCTATATCAGCAGTTAAGATACTTCCATCAACTTTAGTATTAATGTTTTCATATAGCAATTATTATGACTTAATGTTTATGTTTAATACTCTAATAGGAAGTTATATGGGATCAATTAATATATTTGGATATAATATGGATCTTATGAATTTAGCAATAGTAATGTTAGGAGCCATATTTGCAATTGCAACAGCATTGAGCGTATGGGTAACTAGAACAAAATATATAAACAGATAAATATATAACAGATAAATGGAGGAGTTAATATGAATAAATTAGAAATTAAGAATTTAACTAAAGTATATGGTAAGAAAAAAGCTAATGATGGAATAACAGTAACATTAGAAAATGGTGTTTATGGATTACTTGGGCCAAATGGAGCTGGAAAAACAACATTAATGAAACAAGTAACAACATTAGTAAAACCTGATGACGGATTAATATGTTATAATGGCAAAAATATATTTGATATGGGTGATGAGTATAGAGACATTATTGGATATTTGCCACAAGAGTTTGGAGTTTATAAAAACTTTACAGCAAAGCAGTTTTTAGAGTATGTAGGTGCTTTAAAAGGACTGAAGAGTAAAGAATTAAAAAGCAAAATAGATGAATTATTAGAATTAGTAGGGCTTTATGAAGTGAGAAACAAAGCTGTAGGAAAATTTTCAGGAGGAATGAAGAGGAGAGTTGGAATAGCTCAAGTTTTATTAAATGATCCTAAAATAATAGTTTTAGATGAACCAACAGCGGGGTTAGATCCACAAGAGAGAACTAGGTTTAGAAATCTAATAGCTAAAATATCAAGAGATAAAATAATAATACTTTCAACTCATATAATATCAGATATTGAATCTGTAGCTAGGGAAACTATAATGGTTAAAAACGGGAAGCTTCTTATGAAGGGAACTCATAAGGAAATATTATCTGATATGGCTAATAAGGTTTATAGTATAAGTGTTAAGGATGAAAGTGAAGTTGATAGAATCCAAAGCCAATATAAGGTTGTAAGCATTCAAAGAGATGTAGATTCAACTGTACTTAGGGTAGTATCTAGTGAAATTCCAAAGGAAGCTAATATACAAGCTGAACCTGCAAGATTTGAAGATGTATATATGTTCTATTTTGATTTAGAAGATGCAAAAGAGGTGTAGTAGATATGATAAATTTAATAAAATCAGAATTAAGAAAAACATTAGGTAAAAAAAGCATTTTAATAATTTGGATATTATTTTTAGGGTTTTCAGGATTATTAATTAGAAATTTTGAAACTTTAGATACTTATTCAGATGTATTTAGTAAAATAGAAGGGTGCATACCGTTTATTGGGTTAGTTATGTTTATAGTTATATCAGGTAACTATACAAAAGAATATGAATCAAGCATGGTAGGGTTAATAAATTCTACAAAAAATGGTAGAAAGAATGTAGTAATAGCTAAAGCTATAGCAAATGGAATAGCTTTATCCTTAATAAATATTTCAGCAGTATTAGTAATGGGAATAAAGGCATTTAAATATGAAAATTTCCAAAGCTTAGATATACCAATTAAACAATTATGGTATTTTGAAAATAGTGGATCGAATATTACTGTATTGCAAATGTACTTAATAGTTATAGCATCTGTTATAGTAGGTTCATTTGTATTCGCACAAATAGGATTAGCTCTATCATCTGCCTTTAAATCTGCAACAATGCCATTTATATTAGGCGGATTAATTATGGGAATTTCTTATTTTGGGTTAGCATTTGTTCCAGAAAAAATGGTGAAATTTATGGCACTAACACCAAACTGGATGATGATGAGCCAATTAATAGTCAGGTATGAAGTTCCTATAACAATTAGGATTTTATCTGGTATAGTTGCAGTATCATTAATAATACTATTACCAATGATAGCATATAAGAATTTTGTAAATAGTAAAAGATTATTATAATAAATCTATTTTAGGCACTTAAAAAAATAATAGACTAGTAAATTGGTTTATTATTTTTGAAAGAACCTTAGGAAGTCACAAACAAATAACTAAAAATGTAGGTAGGGAGGAATTTATATTTAAATTCCTCCCTACTTTAGTACAAGGAATATTAAAAAAAATATAAGGTTAATTTAGAAGATAAATGTAGTAAAATAAGAAAATATAAGAGATGAGCATTTGCAAAAAATAAATAGCCAAAATCCTAGTTTGCTTTGAAGTGGGATTGTTATTTTTTAGAACTCTTAAACTGAGGAGGAAGTTATGGATAATAAAATATTAATAGTAGATGATGAAAGAGAAATATTAAAGCTATTAGAAACTGTCTTAAGAAAAGAAGGATTTAATAACATATATACGGCAACTACAATGAGAGAAGGATTATCTGAATTTGAAAGGATAAATCCAGACTTAGTTATATTAGATATAATGTTACCAGATGGTCAGGGATATGATGCATGTAAAATAATTAGGACAAAATCTAATGTGCCAATACTATTTTTATCAGCAAAAACAGAAGAATTAGATAAAATATTAGGATTTGCAATAGGTGGAGATGACTATATAAGTAAACCTTTTAGCCCTAAAGAGGTAGCGTTTAGAGTAAAGGCTCATTTAAGAAGAGCAAATTATGTTAATGAATCAGCAAATAATGTGGTAGAGATAGAAAAAGAGGATATTATAAAGTTTGGACCATATATGTTAAATGAAAGTAGAGCAGAATTAATAAAAGGTAAAAAGCATATAGATTTAACCGCTAAGGAATTAAAGATACTTTCTTTACTAGCACATTATCCAAATCAAATTATAAGTAAAGAAAGGTTATGTGACAAGGTATGGGGAGAAGAGTATATAGGATTTGATAATACAATAATGGTACATATGAGAAGGTTAAGAGAAAAGGTTGAGGATGATCCATCAAAGCCAAAGTATATTCTAACAGCAAAAGGGCTTGGATACAAACTATCAGTAAAGGAAGAGTAATTATGAAGTGGAAAGTAACGGGTAGATTTATAGGAACTATTGTTGCAGTAGTTATATTAGTAGCAATAATAAATATTATTACTATATTTATGGTATATATTATAAGCTTAAATAATGAATGGAAAAGAGGGGACTTGCAAGGTAGACCAGAGCAATTTGTAAGAGACTTTGAGCAATATATATATGAAGATGATGGAAAACTAGAAATAGCACAAAATGGACAGGAAATATTAAAAAATAAGGCTGGGTGGATACAGGTTTTAAATGATAATGGTGAAGTGCTAAATGAGTTCAATGTGCCAGAAGGAGTGCCTAAAAAATATACACCTTTTGAGATAGTTAATAACTATAAATATATAGAGAGTTATTATATAAATTTTATTCTAGAGAAGCAATTAAGTGATAAGCACGTTAATATTATAATTGCATTACCTAGTGATGAAGTAGGCAGAATAACTATAAGTTATTCTAAAGAGGCATTAATAGAATTTATTAAATCAATAATAACTTTAGGTTTAATTATTGATGCTATTATTGCATTAATATTTGGATATTTATTTAGTAGAAAATTAACTAAGCCTATTTCAAAACTAATAGGGGGAGTAGATACCCTAGCAAAAGGGGAATACAGTTTATATATAAAAGAAGATGGAGTATATAAAGGTGTATTTGAAAATGTAAATAGATTAGCTGATACTTTAAAAATAAATGAGAATGAAAGAGAAATGCTAGAAAAAATGAGAGAGGAATGGCTAGCAAACATAACTCATGATATAAAAACGCCTCTTTCATCAATACAAGGGTATGCAGAAATTATAGGTGATGAGGAATATGATTTTTCTAAAGAGGAAATTCAAGATTATAATAAAATAATATATAGTAAATCAAAATATATAAAAGAATTAGTTGATGATTTAAATTTATCAACAAGACTTAAAAATAATAGCTTGGTTTTAAATAAAAAGAATACTAATTTAGTTAGTCTAATTAGGAATATAGTAATAGATATATTAAATGATAGTAGATATGAGAATAGAAATATAGAATTTATTAGTAGTATGGAAGTTATTGAAAAAGAGATAGATGTTATTTTAATAAGAAGAGCAGTAACTAATTTGATTTTCAATTCAATGGTTCATAATAATGAAGAAGCTTCAATAAAAGTAGAAATTAGAAAAAAGGACAAAGTTGAAATAATAATAAAAGATAATGGAAGAGGAATAAAAGAAGAGGAACTTAAATATATATTTGATAGATATTATAGAGGAACAAATACAGGTGAGGCTCATAAGGGCTCTGGATTAGGATTAGCTATATCAAAAGAAATTATTAAAAATCATGGTGGAGAAATTGAAATGATTAGTGAATTAGAAAAGGGAACCGAGGTTAATATTATATTATAGAACTAAGTAAATTTAATGGAATGTTTTTATAATTAAATAAAAAAAGTACTATTTCGTGTATTTCTACGCGGAATAGTACCTTTTAAATTAATTCTAAAACATTACAATGTTCATCTATATTATATATTTAATTCTCTTCTAGGTATTTTGAATTTGATTTTTGATTCTATTTCATCTAAAATCTTTTGGTTTTTTGGATCTATGAACATACATGTATATCCTGCTTCTCCAGCTCTTCCAGTTCTACCTATACGATGAATGTAAATTTCAGCAGTTTCAGGAATATCATAGTTATATATATGAGTAACTCCACTTACATCTAATCCTCTTGATGCTACATCAGTAGCTATAAGATATTGAATATCTGCTTTTCTAAAAGATCTCATTATTCTTTCACGTTTCGCTTGAGGGATATCACTATGTAATTTCTCAGTTTTAATACCACGTCTGCTAAGTCCCATTTCAAGCTCATCAGCTCTTCTTTTAGTTCTACAGAATATAATAGACATAAATGGATTATCTTCTGCTAAAGCAGCACATAAAGCATCTTGTTTTTTTCTGTCTGTAGTTTCAACAACAAATTGCTTAATGCTATCAAGGGTAATTTCCTCTTCTTTAGTTACAGTAATAATACTTGGATCAACCATGTATCTATAAGCAAGTTTTTTTACTTGAGAATCCATAGTTGCAGAGAAACAAAGTATTTGACGTTTCTTTGGAGCTTTACTCATAATAGTGTCAACTTCATTTTTGAATCCCATAAATAACAGTTGATCAGCTTCATCTAAAACTAAAGTTTTTAATGTGCTAAGATCAACAGTTCCTCTTTCGATATGATCTATAAGTCTACCAGGAGTTGCAATAACTAAATGAATGTTTCCTTGTAGCTTTTTAACTTGTGATCCTACATCTTTTCCACCATAAGCTGCTAATATTTTTATATCTTTAGCCTCTTTAAGCTTCTTTGCTTCCTCAGTTATTTGAATAGCAAGTTCTCTTGTTGGAGAGATAATTAATGCTTGAACTGAATTATTAGTTAGTGATATATTCTCAATAATAGGAAGTAAAAAGGCAAGGGTTTTCCCAGTACCAGTTTGAGCTTCAGCTATAACATCTTTTCCTTGTTTAATTAATGGAATACTTTGTTCTTGAACTGGAGTTGCCTCTGTGATTCCAGATTTTTTTAATAAGTTTACTATTTCTTCATTTATTCCTAATTGTTTAAAATTCATTATTTCATACCTTTCGTTTTTAGAATATAGTTTAGACACCTTGATGTGTCTAGGTTAAGCAATATTTATTTTAAAATATTAATAGATACGCTATGATTACTTAATAATAGCATAATGTACTAGCGAATACTAACATAATTGGTGGTATATAAGGTAAGAAAAAGAAACTTAGGAGTAAAAATGCTTTTAAGCAATTTTGTGAACTTAATATTACTAATAATAAGTTCATATTTTCACATTTAAACAGAAGAGAAAAGTATATATACGAGATACAAGTGATAAGACTATATTTATATAATATAGGAGAGGGGATTTGGTAATATGGAGCTTAATAAAGAATGTATGGAGATACTTCAATACATGATTGAAAAAGATGACTATGTGCAATTAGAAGAAATAGCTGCAAGATACAAAATAACTAATCGAGGAATACGATATAAAATTGATAAAATTGAATCTTTCTTAGTGAAAAATGGATTTGGATACTTTGATAAAAAGTATAAGAAGGGTATAAGAATAAACGACACCCTTAAAGTAAAGGAATACATGCAAAAATTCATAGGAGAATATACACCTTATAAATATGTATATTCAAAATATGAAAGAAAACTTTTTATGACTTTAAAGCTACTTCAAAGCAATGAGTATATAAAAATTAAAGATTTTGAAGAAAAGTTATGTGTATCAAAGAATACATTATTAAAAGAATTAGATGAAATTGGTTATGAATTAGAAAAGTATGATTTAAAACTAGTTAGAAAGCCAAGATTAGGACTTATAGCAGATGGGTTAGAAATGAATAAGAGAAATGCTGTAATAGATATAATGGCTAAAAGTGTATCAGCAGAGGATGTTGTAAATTATGTTTCAAAAAAATCAATTCAATCGAAAATAAATAACTTACAATTCAGCACTTTATTTGAAGATATAGATATAGATTTTATAGATAGATTAATAAAGAAGGCTGAAATAGATTTAAAAAGGGAATTTAGCGATGAGGCATATGGCGGTCTTATAACTCACTTATCAATAATGATAAAAAGAGTTCAATTGGACAAAGTGATTTATCTTCCAGAGCTAGATGATGGATTTGTTAAAAGCACAGTAGAATACCAAGTAGCACTAGAAATAATAGGAAAGATTGAAGAATATTATAATATTGTTGTTCCAGAAATGGAGTCATGTTATATAGTTATACATCTTTTAGGAGCAAAAGTTGTTAACAATACATTTCAAGCTGGGGATACTTGTGGAGAAAATGAGTTGCAAAGCTTAATAAAAGTTATGACTGAATATGTAGAGTCAATCTATAATATAAATTTAAATAATGAGAGAGAAGGATTATATCAGGGTTTATTATTGCACCTAAGACCAAGCCTTTATAGAATAAAATATGGTTCTAGAATAGAAAATCCATTGTTTGATAGAATTAAGCAAGAGCAAGGCAATTTATTTAAAGTTGTAGAAGCTGCTTGCAAATACTTAGAAGAGTTTATAGGCGAAGAACTTGGAGAACACGAAACTTCGTATATAGTTCTTCATTATGCAGCAGCACTTGCTAGATATAAACAAAGAATAGATGGGAAAACAAGGATAATAATAGTATGTGGATCTGGAATTGGAGCATCTAAAATGATAGCTTCTAAAATATCAGAAAGATTCAACTTAGACATAATGGGAACTTATGGAAGTAGAAATGTTGATGTGGAGTTAAAAAGTACTTGTGATTTTATAATAAGTACAATAGACATTGGAGGATTAAATAAAGACGAGTACATAAAAATATCTCCACTGTTTTCAGAAAATGATATTAAGAAATTAGAAAAGTATTTAGTTCCAGTTGCAAAAAAAGAACAACAGGGAGAAGAACTTTTACTAGTAAATAGAATATTAGCTAAAGTAAAAAAACATTGTGAAGTAAGAGATGAGGAACAATTACGATATGAAATTTTATATGAGTTAAAAAAGCAAAATGAAAAAGAAATTAATAAAGTAGAAAAAAATTCCCTTAAAGACTTCATAAAAAGAGAAAACATAGAACTAAAGTTAAATTGTAAGGATTGGATAGATGCAATAGGTAAAGCATCGGATATCCTAATAAAGAAAGATTCTATAACAGAAAAATATAAAGAAGGCATAATTGAAAACTTTGAGAAATTAGGACCATACATGGTTATCGCACCAGGAATATGCCTAGCGCATGTAGATAGGACAGATGAAATAAATGAAACATGTATGAGTTTAGTAAATTTAAAATATCCAATTAAATTTAATAGTGAGTTTAATGATCCAGTAAAATTAATACTAACTTTCGCTACAAAGGACAAGCAATCACACTTAAATGCACTATTAGAATTTATGAGTTTGATAAATAATTCAAAAGATTTAGATAGGCTTATGACCACTTCATCTAAAGATGAAGTAAGAGAAATATTAAAAAAATATAAAAGAATGTAGGAGGAATTAATATGAGAATAGAGGAACTTAATTTCCTTAAAGAAAGATCAAATGAAGTTAGAAGATTATTAGTGCAAGAAATTCACAGTGCAGGCAAAGGGCATTATGGTGGAAGCTTATCAATAGTTGATGTATTGGTATTACTATATAACAAAGAAATGAATATAGATGTCAAAAACCCTAAAATGGAAGGTAGAGATAGATTCGTTTTATCAAAAGGCCATGCAGGCCCAGCTTTATATGCAACATTAGCAGATAAAGGATACCTAGAAAAGGAAGCTTTATTAACGTTAAATAAAGAAAATACATTATTACCAAGTCATTGTGACATGAACAGAACAAATGGAATAGATATGACAACAGGATCACTGGGTCAAGGAATTAGTTGTGCTGTTGGTATGGCAAAAGCTTCTAAAATAAAGAAGGATAATGCATATATTTATTGTGCTATTGGTGATGGAGAATGTAATGAAGGACAAGTTTGGGAAGCCGCATTAGCAGCATCTTCATTTAAATTAAATAATTTAATTTTATTTGTAGATTACAATAAGATGCAACTAGATGGACAATTAGTAGATATAGTTGATATGGGGAAAATGGATAAGAAGTGGGAAGCATTTGGATTCTTTGTTAAAAATGTTGATGGACACAATATGCAAGAAATGCATGAGGCGATAGTTGAAGGTAAAAAACAAGATAAGCCAGTTGCCATTATATTAAACACAATAAAGGGAAAAGGCGTTTCTGTAATAGAAGAGGCAGGATACAAGAACCATAGTATGGGATTAACAGAAGAACAATTAACAAAAGCTTTAGAAGATTTAAAGTAAGGGGGATATAATTATGGAAATGAGACAAGTTTTATGTGACACAATGAAAGAGTTAATGGAAAAACATGAAAATATAATATTTATGGATGCTGACTTAGCAGAGGCAAATGGAACAATGCCACTTAGGAAAATATTTAAAGAAAGAGCATTTGATGTTGGGATAAGTGAACAAAACATGGCAAGTATGGCAGGGGGAATGAGTGCTTATGGAATGAACCCATATATTTGTACATTCACAGCATTTGCATCAAGAAGAATATGTGACCAAATAGCAATTTCACTAGCATATGCGAAGCAAAGTGTTAAAATTATAGCTACAGATGCAGGTATTGCAGCAGAAACAAATGGTGGAACTCACATGAGCTTTGAGGATATTGCAGTTTTAAGAAGCATACCTGGTTTAGTAATAATTGATGTAGTTGATGAAGTTCAATTAAGAGAAGTTTTATTAAATACAGTTGATTATAAAGGTGTTGTTTATATAAGAATGCCAAGAAAAGAAGTACCAAGAGTACATGGAGAGGACTATAAATATGACATGCTAAAAGCAGATGTGTTAAAAGAAGGAGAAGATGTAACAATATTCTCAACTGGTTTAATGACAAATGCAGCATTAGAAGCTAGCAAAATATTAGAATCAAAAGGTATAAATGCTGAGGTTATTTCTATTCCAACAATAAAACCCTTAGATGAAGAAACAATTATTAAGTCATTAGCAAAAACTAAAAAGGCAGTAATAATTGAAAATCATAATGTAATGGGTGGATTATATAGTGCAATTGCAGAAGTATCATGCAGAAAGTGCCCTACATTAATGAGAAGTCTAGGAGTTTTGAATCATGTTGGAGAAGTTGGAGGAATGAAATTTTTAGCTAAGAAGTATGGAATGACAGCTGAAGATATAGCACGAGAGTGCACAGAGTTAGTAAAATAGAAATTTATTAGTACTTAGGGATATTTGAATAAATAGAAAAAGGGCAAGCTGAAAATGCATGTCCTTTTTCTGTTTAATAGGTAGAAAAATAAATAAGTTCATTTCTTCACTTTTAATTAGAAATAGAAGGTGGTGTAAACCTATTCAAGTAGGGGGAGAAATATAATATAATGATATTGTAGCAAGGGAGTTAAATAAAGTACGGGGTGAACAAAATGTTAGCAAAAATAATAACACAAGAATTTATAAAAGTACAAGTAGATTGTAAAGATTGGAAAGAAGCGATAGAAAATGGAGTAGCTATGTTAGAAGAAAAGGGCATAGTTGAAAAAAGCTATAAAGAAGAAATATTTAAAAATTTTGAGAATTTAGGACCATATATGGTAATTGCACCTGGAATTGTATTATCACATGCGAGACCAGAAGCTGGAGTAAATAAAACTGGAATGAGCATAATGACTTTGAAAAATCCAATCAAATTTGGAAGTGAGTTGAACGATCCAGTTACATTAGTACTAACATTAGCAGCAAAGGATAATACGGGACATGTTAGCTTATTATCTAAATTAATGGAAATGTTAATGAATAGTAAAGATTTAGATATGATTTTTAACGCAAAATCGGTTAAAGATGTAAGTAATATTATAAAAAAATATAAATAAATAAAATTTAGGAGGAATTTATTATGAAAATTTTAGTGTGTTGTGGGTCAGGTTTAGGAAGTAGTTTTATGATTGAAATGAATATTGAAAATGTTTTAAGGGATTTAGGAATAAAGGGTATTGAGGTAGCTCATTCAGATTTATCTTCAGCAAAAGGAACTCCAGCTGATGTTTATGTAGCAACAAGAGATCTTTCAAGTAGATTAGAAGGGTTAGGCGGAGAAGTTATTTCATTAAACAATATGATAGATTCAAAGGAATTAAAAGAAAAATTAGTAGAAGTATTAAAGAAATTAAACCATATATAAGAAAAGATAATTAAATTGGAGGCGAAATAATAATGTTAGATTTTATAGTTGACATATTAAGCGAACCATCTGTATTGGTGGGGGTAGTAGCACTTATAGGTTTAGTATTGCAAAAAAAATCATTCTCAGATTGTATATCAGGAACAGTAAAAACAATAATGGGATTCTTAGTATTAGGTGGTGGAGCAGGTATAGTTGTAGGCTCACTTGAGCACTTTGGGAAAATGTTTGAACATGGATTTGGGATTACAGGTATAGTTCCAAACAATGAAGCGATAGTCGGAATGGCGTTGGACAATTTAGGAACAACTACAGCTTTAATTATGGCATTTGGTATGGTAGCTAATATATTAATTGCTAGATTCACAAAATTAAAATACATATTCTTAACAGGACATCATACATTATATATGGCTTGTATGTTTGCAGCTATATTATATGCAGGTGGAATCACTGGAACAACGGCAGTAATTGTTGGGTCAATCCTTTTAGGGTTAACAATGTCTTTAATGCCTGCAATGGCACAACCATTTATGAGAAAAATTACAGGTACAGATGAAGTTGGATTTGGACATTTTGGTACATTCGGATATGTTTTATCAGCTTTAGTTGGTAAAGTAGTTGGAAAAGGATCAAAATCAACAGAAGAAATTAAATTTCCGCAAAGTTTAACATTTTTAAGAGATACGTCAGTAGCTATTTCAATAACAATGTTAGCATTATTCTTAATAGTTGCATTTGCAGCAGGTCCAGAATTTGTTGCAGGAATTAGTGGCGGTAAAAATTTAGTAGTATTTGCATTAATTCAATCAATAACATTTGCAGGTGGAGTTTTTATAATACTTGCAGGAGTTAGATTAATTTTAGGCGAAATAGTTCCAGCATTTAGAGGAATAGCTATGAAATTAGTTCCTAATGCTAAACCAGCATTAGATTGCCCAGTAGTATTCCCATATGCACCAAATGCAGTATTAATTGGCTTCTTATGTAGCTTCTTAGGTGGACTAGTTGGGTTATTCATTCTAATAGCATTAGGTGCACCAGCAATTCTTCCAGGAGTTGTACCTCACTTCTTCTGCGGAGCAACAGCCGGGGTATTTGGTAATGCAACAGGTGGTAGACGTGGAGCAATATTTGGATCATTCGCAAACGGATTACTAATTACTTTCTTGCCAGCATTATTACTTCCAGTATTAGCAGGACTAGGGTTCGGTGGGACAACATTCTCAGATGCTGACTTTGGAGTAATTGGAGTTATATTAGGAAAAGTATTATCAATGTTCGGAGCATAATTTAGGAAAAAAATTTTTTAATAGACATATATGAACTGCACCCTGTTAAGTGGAAACAGCTAAAAAGAGTTGTAAAATTCATTTAATGGGGTGATTTTATATGTCAAAATAAAAGTGAACCTATAAAAATAGATTTTTATTTATAATTAATTATAAAAATTAGTATCATATAGTGACTATTATAATAAGTTATGATTATAATGGTAGGTGAGAAAATTAATATTAGGAATCATATTGGCTTATTATTTTTTGAATAGGCATAAGGTTCCATAGTAATAAATAGGAGTGGATTAATATGTACGTAGCATTTGGAAATAAAATTGTAGATAGCACAGAGATAAAGGAAAAGATAGAAGCAAATACAGAAATGAAAATAATTAAAGATATGACTAAAGGTTCAAAAAGAGAAGATATTATAGCTTATAACATAAGTATTGATTTAGATGTTTTAAATGATGAAATAAAAGATACTTGTAATTTAGATGATTTAACAGAAGATGAATTATTTGAAGAATATGTAGCGTTAGGGGAAGAGCTTGCAATTGAAATAGAAGATTACCTTCCAGAAGAAGCTATTATAGAAATTAGAACATATAAGTGGGAGCCATCAGATAATGATATTAAGCTAGTAGTGGCAATAGCTCATGATGAACTTGGAGAAGTTAAATTAAGAGATATAATAAAAAGATTATTAACTCAAGTAAATTAAGTTTGTTTCAAAAAAACTAGGCAATATGAACATACTATTGGAAAGTTATTTTAAAAGAGAATAATATAAATATTATAGTAGGCATTGAGTTTGTTTTAGGTTGATTTTATTAAAAATCAACCTAAAATAAATTTAGTGCCTATTTTTGTATCGATATCAATATGAAAACGATAAAATTAAAATAAAGTCATAATAAAAATGTAGAAAAAACTTTTATTGTGTCGAAAATATAGTTAAGTATTCAATAATATATAACGATAATACATTGAATATATAAAATAGTAGGAGGAAGCTGATGAAAAAATTAAGGGGTAACAATAAGTCGAGAAGTATAAAAAGTGATATGATAAGAAATTTTGGTGCTCTATTTGTAGTAATTACACTAGTGTTTTCGGTTGTATTCTATTCACAAGCTAAAAAATCTAATATAGATAATACTATGGATATAATGAATGCAATGTCTAGTCAATCAGCTAAGTTAGTTGAAGCTAAATTAAATGAAGAAATAACAATGGGGTTAGCAATTGCAAATGATCCCATTATAAGAAATGCAAGCTCATCAATAGAAGATAAAAATAGAGTGTTAAATGATAATATGAAATTGTATGGACATAAGTCTATAGGTATAGCAACTACGGATGGTAAGTTAGCATTAACTTCAGGAAAAACAATAGACATAAGTCAATATGATATTTTCAAAGAATCAATAAAGGGTTCTGTATATGTAGAAGAGCCATTTGTAGATCAAATAGATGGGACAATGCTAATGGCATATGCAATACCTATCAAAGATAATAATGGAAAAGTAATTGGAATGGTTGAGTACTCAAGACCAGCAACTGAAATAAGCGATATTATAAAAGATATTACTTTTTTAAAAACTGGAAGTGCATATGTAATTGGTTCTAAAGGGGTAACAATAGCACACAAAAATCAAGACTTAGTAAATACTTTAAGTAATACTATAGAAGAATCAAAAAGTGATGCAGATTTAAAAGAGTTAGCAGAAATAGAAACTAAAATGATTAATGGTGAAGATGGAATAGGTACATATAGCTATAATGGTAAAAAGAAAACAATAAGTTATTCACCAATTGGAGATAGAGGTTGGTCTATAGGAATAACTGTTGAGTATGATGATATACTAGATGGTGTTAAGGGTATTAGAGATACCGCAATAATTTTAACACTAATATCTATATTAGCAGGTATTGTAATAACAACTTTATTTGCAAATAATCTATCAAAAGCAATAAAAAAAATAACAGAAAAAGTAAATGTAATTTCAAAGGGTGATTTTACAGTAGAAATAGAAAAAGAGTTATTAGATAGAGAAGATGAAATAGGAACTATAAGCAAGGCTTTAGAAGAATTGAAAAATTCAATTAGTACTATGATTTTAAGTATAAAGAATATAGGTGATGAAATAGATAGTGAAGCTACAAGTTTATCATCATTCTCAGAGGAATTAGCATCTTCCACAAGTGATATTACAAACGCTATTAATGAGGTGGCGAATGGAAACACTGAGCAAGCTGGTTCAATAAGTGATATAACTATAACAATAGATGAATTCTCAGATAAAATAGATATTGTATCTGGGTATGTTAATAATGTAAATACTAACGCTATTCAAATAGATAAAAAGACAAAAGAATCAAAAGCTACAGTTTTGAAAATGGAACATTCAGTAAATAAATTTGATAAAGAGTTCAATGAATTTAATAGTAATATTTCAACATTAGGTGAAAATATGACTACAGTAAGTTCAATAACAAACTTAATTAAAGAAATATCAGATAAAACAAATTTATTAGCTTTAAATGCAGCAATTGAAGCTGCAAGAGCTGGTGAAATGGGAAGAGGATTTGCAGTAGTTGCAGATGAGATAAGAAACCTGGCAGAACAAAGTAAATCAAGTTCAGAAGAAATATATAAGATAATAGCTGAATCAAGTGCAAATACTAATGCTATAGTATTAAAAACAAATGACATAAACAACGAATTAACAAATCAAAAAGATAATATAAGAGATGTATTAGAAGTATTTGATAATATTGCAGATTCTGTAGAAAGTATTATTCCAGAATTAAATAATACATATAAAGAGTTTACGGAAATAAAAGGAAATAAAGATAATATAGTTAAAAACATAGAGGGGATATCAGCAATTTCAGAAGAAGTATCAGCTTCATCTGAAGAAATATCAGCCTCAAGCAATGAATTAAACCAAGCAAGTGAAGAAGTTGCAATTTCAGCTCAAGGTTTAAGTTCAAAAACAAGAGATATAATGAATGAATTTAACAAATTCAAATTATAATAAAATACCATTCAGGGTTTCAATGCTTATTTAAATTTTATTGTACTTAATAAGTATTGCAAATTATGTTGTAATTTATCATATTAGGCATCAAGTTTATTATTCATATCTATTGTTTTATTAAAAATAATAGATATATATAATGGATTTGGTGCTTATTTTATATTAATATTAAATGATTATATAAAAAAATAGCTAAATTTAATTAATATTATAATTAAATTATGACATTAATTAATAATAATGTTAAGTATTTTATAAGTTTAACGATAACATATTGGAATGAAAAAATATAAAATAGTAGGAGGAAGTTTATGATAAATTTAAGGTTTAATAATAGCAAATCAAAAAGTATAAAGGGGTCTATGATAAGAAGTTTTGGAGCTTTAATTGTAGTAATTACACTAGTGTTTTCAGGTGTATTCTATTTAGAAGCAAAAAAATCTAATATAAATAATACTATGGATATGATGGATACAATGTCTGTACAAGCTGCAAATTTAGTGGAAGCTAAATTAAGTGAAGAAGTAACAAGGGGATTATCAGTTGCTAATGATCCGATTATAAGAGATTCAAAATCATCAATAGAAGATAAAAAGAGAGTATTAAATAATAACAAGGAATTATATGGACATAAGAGTATAGGTATAGCAACTACAGACGGAAAGTTAATATTAACTTCAGGAGACCCAATAGATATAAGTGAACGAGAACTTTTTAAAGAAACAATGAAGGGAAATGTATATATAGCAGATCCTTATATAAGTAGTATAGATGGAGCAATGGTAATAGCTTATGGGATACCTATTAAAGACAATAATGGCAAGGTAACTTCAATGATTCAGTATACAAGTTTAGCAGACGAAATAAGTAATAGCGTAAAAGATATTAAATTCTTAAAGACTGGAAGTGCATATATGCTAAATAAAGAAGGTACCGTAATAGCACATCCAAATCAAGAATTAGTAAATACTTTCGATAATTCTATAAAAGCCTCAAAAAGTGATGTAGGTTTAAAAGAGTTAGCAGAAATAGAAACTAAAATGATTAAAGGTGAAGATGGAATAGGTACATATAGCTATGGTGGTAAAAAGAAAACAATAAGTTATTCACCAGTTGGAGATAGAGGCTGGTCTATAGGAATATTTGTCGAGTATGATGATATACTAGATGGTGTTAAGGGAATTAAAAATACAGCACTAGTTTTAACACTAATTTCTATATTAGCAGGTATTTTAATAACGGCTTTATTTGCCGATAATTTATCAAAAGCAATAAAGAAAATAACTGAAAAAGTAGATGTGATTTCAAAGGGTGATTTTACAGTAGAAATAGAAAAAGAATTATTAGATAGAGAAGATGAAATAGGAACTATAAGCAAGGCTTTAGAAGAATTAAAACATTCAATTAGTAATATGATTTTAAGTATAAAGAATATAGGAAATGAAATAGATAGTGAAGCTACAAGTTTATCATCATTCTCGGAGGAATTAGCATCTTCCACAAGTGATATTACAAACGCTATTAATGAGGTGGCGAATGGAAACACTGAGCAAGCTGGTTCAATAAGTGATATAACTATAACAATAGATGAGTTCTCAGATAAAATAGATATTGTATCTGGGTATGTTAATAATGTAAATACTAATGCTATTCAAATAGATAAAAAGACAAAAGAATCTAAAGCTACAGTTTTAAAAATGGAACATTCAGTAAATAAATTTGATAAAGAGTTCAATGAATTTAATAGTAATATTTCAACATTAGGCGAAAATATGACTACAGTAAGTTCAATAACAAACTTAATTAAAGGCATATCAGATCAAACAAATTTATTAGCTTTAAATGCGGCAATTGAAGCGGCAAGAGCTGGTGAAATGGGAAGAGGATTTGCAGTAGTTGCAGATGAAATAAGAAACTTAGCTGAACAAAGTAAATCAAGTTCAGAAGAGATAGATAGAATAATAACTGAATCTTGTCAAAATACTAATGCTATAGTATTAAAAACAAATGATATAAATGATGAACTAAAAAATCAAAAAGATAATATAAGAGATGTATTAGAAGTATTTGATAATATTGCAGAATCAGTGGAAAGTATTATTCCAGAATTAAATAATACATATAAAGAGTTTACAGAAATAAAAGGAAATAAAGATAATATAGTTAAGAATATAGAGGGAATATCAGCAATATCAGAAGAAGTATCAGCTTCATCAGAAGAAATATCAGCCTCAAGCAATGAATTAAACCAAGCAAGTGAAGAAGTTGCAATTTCAGCTCAAGGTTTAAGTTCAAAAACAAGAGATATAATGAATGAATTTAACAAATTCAAATTATAATAAAATACCATTCAGGGTTTCAATGCTTATTTAAATTTTCTTGTATTTAATAAGTGTTGCAAATTATGTTGAAATATATCATATCAAGCATCAAGTTTATTATGAAATCTATTATTAAATTAAAATAATAGATGTATATAATAAATTTGGTGCTTGTTTTATATTTATATTAAATAATTATATGAAAAAACAGCCAAATTTAATAAATATTATAATTAAATTACAATATTTATTTAAAAAATATCAAGTATTTATTAAGTAGAACGATAACATATTGAAATGAAAAAATAAAATAGTGGGAGGAAGTTAATCATGAACTTAAGATTTAATAATAGCAGATCAAAAAGTATAAAGGGGTCTATGATAAGAAATTTTGGGACTTTAATTGTAGTTATTACCCTAGTATTTTCAGGTGTCTTCTATTTAGAAGCAAGACAATCTAATATAGATAATACTATGGGTATGATGGATACAATGTCTGTACAAGCTGCAAAGTTAGTGGAAGCTAAATTAAGTGAACAAGTAACAATGGGATTAACAGTTGCCAGTGACCCTATTATAAAGAATTTAAATTCATCAATAGAAGATAAAAATAGAATGTTAAATTATAATATGAAATTGTATGAACATAAGTCTATAGGTATAATAACTACAGATGGGAAGTTAACATTATCTACAGGTAAAATAATAGATATAAGTGGACAAGATATATTCAAAAAGACAGTGGAGGGAAATATATTTATATCGGAACCATTTATAGACAGTGTAGATAATGAAATTATAATAGCGTATGGAATACCTATTAAAGATAATAATGGCAAAGTAATTTCAATACTTGAATATACAAGACCAGCAGCGGAAATAAGTTCTATTATAAAAGAAATTACTTTCTTAAAAACTGGAAGTGCTTATATGTTAAATAGAAAAGGTACCGTAATAGCGCATCCAAATCAAGAATTAGTAAATACTTTCGATAATTCTATAGAAGCCTCAAAAAGTGATGTAGATTTAAAGGAGTTAGCAGAAATAGAAACCAAAATGATTAATGGTGAAGATGGAATAGGTACATATAGCTATGGTGGTAAAAAGAAAACAATAAGTTATTCACCAGTTGGAGATAGCGGATGGTCTATAGGAATATTTGCTGAGTATGATGATATACTAGCTGGTGTTGAGGGAATTAAAAATACAGCACTAATTTTAACACTAATTTCTATATTAGTAGGTATTTTAATAACAGCTTTATTTGCTGATAAGTTATCAAAAGCAATAAAGAAAATAACTGAAAAAGTAGATGTGATCTCAAAGGGTGATTTTACAGTAGAAATAGAAAAAGAATTATTAGATAGAGAAGATGAAATAGGAACTATAAGCAAGGCTCTAGAAGAATTAAAATATTCAATTAGTACTATGATTTTAAGTATAAAGAATATAGGGAATGAAATAGATAGTGAAGCTACAAGTTTATCATCATTCTCAGAGGAATTAGCATCTTCCACAAGTGATATTACAAACGCTATTAATGAGGTGGCGAATGGAAACACTGAGCAAGCTGGTTCAATAAGTGATATAACTATAACAATAGATGAGTTCTCAGATAAAATAGATATTGTATCTGGGTATGTTAATAATGTAAATACTAATGCTATTCAAATAGATAAAAAGACAAAAGAATCTAAAGCTACAGTTTTAAAAATGGAACATTCAGTAAATAAATTTGATAAAGAGTTCAATGAATTTAATAGCAATATTTCAACCTTAGGCGAAAATATGACTACAGTAAGTTCAATAACAAATTTAATTAAAGAAATATCAGATAAAACAAATTTATTAGCTTTAAATGCAGCAATTGAAGCAGCAAGAGCTGGTGAAATGGGAAGAGGATTTGCAGTAGTTGCAGATGAAATAAGAAACTTAGCTGAACAAAGTAAATCAAGTTCAGAAGAGATAGATAGAATAATAACTGAATCTTGTCAAAATACTAATGCTATAGTATTGAAAACAAATGATATAAATAACGAATTAACAAATCAAAAAGATAATATAAGAGATGTATTAGAAGTATTTGATAATATTGCAGATTCTGTAGAAAGTATTATTCCAGAATTAAATAATACATATAAAGAGTTTGCGGAAATAAAAGGAAATAAAGATAATATAGTTAAGAATATAGAGGGAATATCAGCAATTTCAGAAGAAGTATCAGCTTCATCTGAAGAAATATCAGCATCAAGCAATGAATTAAACCAAGCAAGTGAAGAAGTTGCAATTTCAGCTCAAGGTTTAAGTTCAAAAACAAGAGATATAATGAATGAATTTAACAAATTTAAATTATAAGTAATATTAAGCAATGTATAAAGTATAAAAGTGTCTTGAACAAGTATCATCATAAAGAAATGAATTAAACCTATCTATAACGTAAATACTAATTAAAATAAATTAGTAGAGGTAGGGTTTTATTTATGAAAAAGTTATTATACATTACAGTAAATTCAAAGCCAGAAGAACTTTCAGCAAGCAAAACTGTTGGAAGAGCATTTGTTAATAGATTTTTAGAAACATATAATGATTTTCAAGTTGAAGAGTTAGATCTTTTTGAAACTGAATTACCAAGGCTTCAATATGAGTATTTTGAAAATAGAAATTGTTTAGTTGAAAAAGAGTCATTTAATAAATTGGATAAAAAAGGTCAAGATGAAGTTCATAAAATAGTTAAATTAGCAGATCAATTTAAAGAAGCGGATATGTATGTTATTGCAGCACCAATGTGGAGTTTATCATTTCCAGCGCCTTTAAAGGAATATATTGATTGTATTCTTATAGAAGGGAAAACAGTGGAGATAAATAAAGATAAAATAGATGGCTTATTAGATGATAAACAAAGAGGTATGGTTTATATTCAATCCTCAGGGGCATCAATACCTTGGATTTTAAAAATGGTAATGAATAAAGGTGTAAATTATATAGAGGATATAATGAAGTTTGCTGGAATAAAAAGATTTGAGGAATTATTAGTAGATGGGACAGGATTTACAGAAGAGGATAAACAAAAGGCAGTAGAAAAAGCAATACAAAAAATAGATGGGGTTATAGCAGAAGTATGGAGACCTTAGAAAAATATACTAAGAATTTATAATCAATCTATTTAAAAAATATATAATATTAGTTATAATGAAAGATATAGTAAAATAAATATTAGAGTTTGGGGGAGTATGTATCATGTTTTTAAATGAATTAAATGAAAATGAAGCAACTGCATTTATAAATGTAGTTTCAGAGTTCGCAAATGTGGATAATACATTTGCAAAAGAAGAAAAGGAAGTTTTAGAAGGTTATTTAAAAGACCTAAAATTAACTAAAGACATAATAGGTAAATTAAATTTTGATAAATCACTACAAACTTTAAATGAATCAAAGGACAGAATAAAAAAAATAGTTTATTTTGAACTTATAGGACTTGCATTAGTAGATGGTGAATATGGAGATAAGGAAGTTGAATTTTTAGATAATATAGCAAAGCAATTTGGAATATCAAGAACAAAGAGAATAGCCTTTGCAAATTATTTCTACAACTTCACAGATGTTTATAAATTTTCAGTAGTAGAATCAGAAAATAAAATAGAATTATTAAGAGAACAAGCAGAAGCTATTCTGGATTAGTAATATTTGAAGAAATAACTAGTCAGAATCTTTGACTAGTTATTCTCTTGCAGTTCTATAAGTTTAAATACTAAGTTCATATTATTTGAACTTAGTATTTTTTTATTTTTACTATTAAATTTTAAAAAAATTTGTTATTCTATTAAGTGGGTTTAAAAATAATAACAAGGCACTGTAATAAATATGAATAGTTAATTAATAGTAATAAACCTAATTTTAAATAGTTAGGCATTTATAAATGCATTATAGGAGTGAAACAAATGAATAAAGAGAATTTTATTGAAGAGTTAAAAAGTTACGTCACTATTACTTTTGGAGTAGTACTAGTTGCAATAGCACTTGTATATTTTTATGCTCCAAACAACTTAGCAGCAGGTGGATTATCAGGGGTTGCGCTAATAGTTAATCATTTAATTCCAGGTATAACAATTGGAGGAATGCTATTTGTAGGGAATAGTATTTTATATGTAATTGCATTCTTAATAATAGGACCTGAGTTTGGTTTCAAGACTATATATGCAAGTTTTGGATTGTCAGCAATAATATGGTTTATGGAAAAGTTTTTTAAGCCACAAGCTATTACAAATGATTTAATGTTAGCATCAATTTTTGGAACAATATTAGTAGTTATAGGAATGTCGATAGTATTTAATGCAAATGCATCTACAGGTGGAACTGATATTATAGCAAAAATATTAAACAAATATACAACATTTAATATAGGAATATCATTACTTATGGTTGATTTTTTAGTAACATTATTAGCCGGATTAATATTTGGATTAGATACAGGATTTTATGCACTATTATGTGTATTAGGAAATGGACCTATGATAGATAAATTAATAGGAATATTTAATGCTAAAAAGCAAATAACAGTAGTAAGTGATAAAAACAATGAAATATCAAATTACATTAAGAATACCCTTGAAAGAGGTTGTACACATTTGAAAGCTTCCAATATGGTTGATGGGACAGGTAAAGATGTAATATATACAGTTTTAGAGAAAAAGGAAATAGGTAAATTAAAAGAATTTATAAAAGTAATAGATAAAGACGCATTTCTAACAGTAGCGCATATAGAAGAGGTAACAGGAAAAGGATTCCCAATAATTGAATTTTAGCAAATTTAAAAAATAACAAGTCAAGGTGCAAAAAACTAGCATCTTGGCTTATTATTTTTTGAGGGGCACTTAATTAAATTAATATGTATTAAAAGAACTTTCTTGGGAAATCTAATAGTATAAAAATAAGGAGGTACTTTTATATGAGTGATAATAACAATAACGATGGAATGATGGGTGGATTACCAATAAATATTAATAAAGTAGTTCCAAATCCAGATAGTGAGGCTATGCAAATAACAAAGCTAGTAAAAAATTCAGGTGATGTTACAGGCTATGAACTTTCAAATGGAGAAAAAATTTCAAAAGAACAAGGTGTTCAAATGGCAAAAGAAGGTCATATTGCAGGAGTTGCAGTAGGAATTTCCCGTAAAGGTGAAGAATATTTAAGAAGTTTACCAGATGATAATGAAGGAAATAACTTAAGTGCATTACCTTCAATAAATGAATAGTATATAGACAAGACGGGGATGTCATTTTATTATGACATCCCCGTCTTGTCTAGATCATAAATGTAAAAAGTATTAAAAAAATGAGAAGGTGTATTCTAAATTTGGGAAAAAGTGATATAATAATTATGAACAGTTAATAAAAAAATAAATACTATGGGTATGAGAAAAGGGAGATATAATTATGAAAAAAGTTTTAGTTATGTGCAAGGGGACAGGCCAATCAATAGCTTTTAAGAAAGCTACATTAGAATTTACAGAAAAGAATACATTAGATATAGAATGGATTTTTGCTAATGAAAATCAATATGGTGAGATTGTTGAAAAGGACAATATAGACCTTGTACTTATATCACCAGAAATGTTAGTTGTTGATGCAAAAGTTAAAAAAGATTTAGATTTAAAAGGTGTTAAGTATTATTCAGCTAAAGGATCAGATTTTGGGTTAAGAAGAATAGATACAATAGTTACAGCTATTAAGCCTCTGTTAGGTTAATTATTAATAATATAGATATTTAAATAAAAGGGTTCCCATAAGGGAGCCTTTTTATTTAAATATTCCTAAGGGAGTTTCAAAAAAAGGGGGATGGGGAGTGCTTAAAAATATTGACTATTTAAATGATTTATACAGTAATATGTGGTGGAAAACTAGTGCAAAATTAAATATAAATATGAAAAAAATTAGTTATTTAGAAAAAAAGAAAAGAGAAAAGACTTTAGAAGTATTTATAGATAAAATAATTAAACATATAGGTGAATTCCCAAAGGATGTTGAAGAAAGAAAAGTATGGAGAAATACAGGTAATAAATATGTTGATAAAATGATTGAGGTAGAGGATACATTTAGACTTGGAACTTTAGATAAAAAAATGAAAGAACAATTTTTTAAAAGTACAAAAATATTTATAAATACTTGTAGAGAATTTGATGAAAATATAGAGTATAAAGACATTGGGCAAGCTATGAGAAATGTATGGATAGTTAATATTTTTCAAAAAATAATAGGAAGAGATATTGAATTTAGCAAGGCCATATTTGGTTATAGTATGCTTTATCCATATACAGATAATTATTTAGATGATACAAAAGTAACTTTAAAAAGCAAGAATGATTTTAATAAAAGATTTTCTAAAAGACTAAGTGGTGAAAATATAGAAGCTAAAGATAGTTATGAAGAAAAGGTATATAAGCTAGTTGAATGTATTGAAGAGGTATTTAATAGAGTTGATTATCCAAAAGTCTATGAAGGGTTATTATTAATACAGCAAGGTCAGGAAAAAAGTTTGTATGAGCAAGAATCAGTTAGTATGCCATATGAAAGAGATATGCTTAATATTTCAATTGAAAAAGGTGGAGCTTCTGTTTTAGTAGATGGATATTTAGTTTGCGGAGAACTTACAAAAGAAGAAGAAATATTTGCTTATGGATATGGGTTTTTGCTTCAACTATGTGATGATCTTCAAGATGTTAATTCAGATTTAGAAAAAAATCATATGACAATAATATCTCAATTAGCAGGAAAATATAATCTAGATAAAATTATTAATAAGTTAATAAATATAATTATAGATATAGTAGATAATGCTACCTGTTTTAAAGGAGAAAATATAAAAGAGCTAAAAGAACTTATAAAAAATAACTGCATAACCATGGTGCTTTTTGCAATTGTTGATAGTAAAGAATACTTTTCTAAAGAATACATTAAAGTGATAAGTAGTTATTTACCATTTACTTTGAGTTATATAGATGGAATTGAAATAAAATTTAAAAAAAAGTTTAAAGCTTTAAAACCTAGTTATCATGGGGTAAAGGTTGAAGATATATTAATGTATTTATTTGAAGTAGAATAATGAATATTAAAAAAAATAACAAGGCAACATACTAGTATATTTTATATATTGAATTGTTATTTTCTTTATAAGTAGTCTTGTTATACTAATATATAGGCTGTTAACAATGTGGAAAGTTATCCACAAAATGTGGATAACTTCGAAAAACGGTGGACAACTTTTAAAAATCGCAAAAAAAGTATTGACACAACATATATGGGGCAAAATATTGTGTGTAACAATATGATGATTTTTAGGGAAAAATATAAAGTGAATAAAAAGGGAAAAAATCAAGTTTTTGGAAAAAACATACTTATCCACAAAATCAACACAATGTGGATAAGTTCTGTGGATAACCCTTCAATAATAACTATTATTAAACCAAATTAAAGAATAAAAACCAAAAATAGGATAAAAATAGAGTAAACTGTGGACAACTTTTTTTAATTTTCAGAAAAATGATTTTAATTATATAGTAAATTTAGTCGAAAAATAGGATATTTAGAGGTGAAAACTGTATGAAGTATGAAAAAAAAATATTTGAAGCAATATTTTTAGAAAGACCAAATAGATTTAATGCTCTGGTTTTGTTGAATAATGAAGAAATTATTGTACATGTTCCAAATACAGGAAGATGCAGGGAAATATTGGTTAAAGGGTGCAGAGTATATTTAAGAGAAGAGCTAAATCCAACAAGAAAAACTAAATATGATTTGGTTGCAGCGTTAAAAGGTGATAAATTAATAAGCATAGATTCGCAAGTACCTAATAAAGTTGTGGATGAAGCCTTAAAAATGGGTAAAATAGAAAAACTCAAGAAATATAATAATATATTAAGAGAAAAGACCTTTGGAAAAAGTAGATTTGATTTTAAGTTATCCACAGATGAAGATGAAGTATATTATTTGGAGGTTAAGGGAGTAACTTTAGAGGAAAATAGGTATTCAAGGTTTCCAGATGCTCCAACAGAAAGAGGGACAAAACACTTAATGGAATTAATAGAAGCTAAAAAGCAAGGCTATGGAGCTGGTGTTATGTTCTTAATACAATTAGATGAGGTTGATAAGTTTTCACCTCAAGATGAAAGAGATCCAGCCTTTGGAATAGCTTTAAGACTGGCAAAAGAAAGCGGTGTAGATGTTTTTGCATATAATTGTATAGTAGAAGAAGATGGATTATCAATAAATGAACCTGTAGAGATAATATTATAGTATAATTAAGAAAAGAGAGGTATACTTTATGATATTTAAATTTTGCCCTATGTGTGGGAAAAAATTAGACGAGAAATATAGCTGGGATGAGGGTGGAGTTCCTTATTGTAAACATGATAATATAATGTTTTTTGATACTCCAAGACCTTGTATAGTTGTAGCTATAATAAAAGGTGATGAAATTCTTTTATTAAAGCAAAGTTATATATTTAAGAATTCTAGGGTTCTTGTTTCAGGCTATGTAGGAAATAATGAAACAGCAGAAGATGCAGTATATAGAGAGGTTAAAGAAGAAACTGGGTTAGAGATAAAAGATGTTAAGTACTTAGGCTCTGACTATGTAAAAGATAAAGAAATATTAATGCTAACATTTATGGCTAAGTACTTAGATGGAGAAATAGAAAAATCTGATGAAGTAGAAGGAATAGGCTGGGCAAAGATAGAAGATGCATTATGTGAAATGACAGAAGATGAAATAGGAAAAAGAGTAGTAAGAAAAATGCTAAGTGAAATAGGCTATGATGGTGAAAATGCATATAGATGTGAAGGTAATAGCTGTCAGTTAAGACCACAATAATATTAAATTCAAATAAAAAATAATGACTTTGATAAATATTAAGGGCGATACAATGGGGAGAGTTATTTATGGAATGGATTAATTCAATAATAAGATATAAGACATTTAATGAACAAGAAGAAAAGGATAAGAAAATAATTTTAAAATGCATAAAAACATTTGAAGATATTTTAACTAGAAATAATGAAATTGTACATATGACATCATCAGCATTTGTAATTAATAAAAAAAGAGATAAAGTTCTTATGATTCATCATAACATATACAACTCATGGTCATGGACAGGTGGGCATTGCGATGGGGATGCTGATCTGCTAAAAGTTGCAATTAAAGAATTAGAAGAAGAGACAGGGGTTACAGATATTAAAGTTATAGTACCAAATATATTCTCATTAGATGTGCTTCAAGTTAAAAGCCATATTAAAAAAGGTAAATATGTAGCACCTCATTTACATCTATCATCAGCTTATTTATTAGAAGCAAATGAAGAGCAAGAGTTAGTAGTTAAAGAGGATGAAAATAGTGGTGTTAAGTGGATAGAGCTAGATAAACTAGAAGAGTACACAATAAATGAACCACATATGCAAAAGCTATATAGTAAGTTTATAGAAAAGATTAATTTAATAGATATTGGATACTTTTTAAAATAGTAATAGATCAATTTGCTAAGATATTATTTAAAAAAAGTGCAGTGGATAAATAAAGATGAAGAGAGTGATAAACATTGGAAAATTTAAAAATGAGTTCAGAAATGACCTTTGATGAGGTTTTTTCACTGCTTGAAGCATGGGGAACAGAAGCAAGAAGAAAGACAAATGCAAAGAAAAATGCTGGAGATAATCAATTTGGAGTTGCCATTGGTAATTTAAGAGTATTAGCTATTAAACTTAAAATAAATCATATTCTTGCAATGGAACTTTGGAAAAGTGGAAATGTAGATGCTAGAATACTTTCTACTATGATTATTGATAAAGATGAATTATCCGCAAATGAAATAATGGAGATGATTGATGGACTTACTTATTCTGTATTAGTAGATGAGTTTGTTTATAATGTTATAGCAAAAACAATTTATGCAGATGAATTATATAATGAATTAGTTGATTCAGATGATGAGTGTAGAGGTCGTGCAGCTTGGGATATTATAATTGCAAAAGTAATAAGTGAAAATACTATAGATAGGGCTATAGATTTGGATCTTGATAGTATTATTAAAAAAATAGAAAACGAAATGAAGGATGCTCCAAGATGTAAGCAAGAATCTATGAACCGTTGTTTATGTGAAATAGGTATACATTTTTCAGAATACACACAAAAATGTATTGAAGTTGGAGAGAGTTTAGGTAAGTTAGATAAGAGACAGGTTCCTAAAGGTGGAACTTCAACATATGCACCAGAATGGATTACTAGGGGAATTAAGGCGCTTTACAAAAAAAATAGTAAGTAACATAAGGCTCATTTAAATAATACTATGGCCAAAATAGGGGAGAATATTTATGAATAATAAGGAAATTATAGAATTTTTATCACAGGATTTTTTATTAAATGTAGATATGATTGATTGTATTAAAAGAAATAAGCATAAAATAATTGATCTAAATAAAGATGGGGTATTAATTGAAGATGTATCTAGCAAAGTTGTTATGATTAGTGCTAATAATTTTAAAGATGCTAAAAAGTTAATAGATAAAATTCCAGATTCAACAGAACTTGTAGTTGGCCATCAGGATTTATATTATGAATATTTAAAGGAAAGATTTAATGCAATAAATGAAATGTATTGCTATCAAACTGTTTATATAGAAAGTGAGCCACTTCCAATTTCAAATTGTCCTGGAACAATAAAACTTCTTACAGAGGAATATACCAGTGATGTTTTTAGCCAGTATCATAATGACTTTACAACTGGGATTGAATATATAAGAGAAAGAATAAAGTCTAAAACTATGTTTGGAGCATTTATTGATAATAAATTAGTAGGATTTGTAGGTACTCATGAAGAAGGGTCAATTGGACTTTTAGATGTGTTACCTGAATATAGGAAAATGGGAATAGCAACTTCATTGCAAATATATGCTACAAATTTGGCGTTATATCAAAATAGAATCCCTTATGGTCAAGTTGTAATAGGAAATGAAGCATCAACTAAACTTCAAGAAAATCTAGGATTCAAAATATCCAAAGAGAAAATTTATTGGCTTACACGTATGATATAGAAAAAACTGGACTGTTATTTATTTAGAAATGACTAATATTACTTAGAGAGAAAGAGGTAGTAAAAATGAATTTAATAAAAGCTTATG
Source organism: Clostridium gasigenes (assembly GCF_900104115.1). Classification (GTDB taxonomy): domain Bacteria; phylum Bacillota; class Clostridia; order Clostridiales; family Clostridiaceae; genus Clostridium; species Clostridium gasigenes. The sequence continues at coordinate 326,253 of NZ_FNJM01000002.1, read as the reverse complement.
AAGAATATACTAGAGTAAATAATGATTATGTTAATTTTATAGAAGGATTAGTTAATAGTGACCTTGGAGATTGCAATGAGACACAAATCAAAGAAGAACTTTTATGTGCTCAAAATAGTTTTGAATCAATAAAAATAAGAATAGATGTTGAAAAAGTAGAAGAAAAAGACCAAGAAAATCTTAGAGATCTTAAATATCTAGTTATGGATGCACTATTTATATCTGCAGACTTAGTTGCATTTTATAAATACAAACAACCAGAAAGATTTAAAATGAGAGCTGTTAATTATATTAATAAGAAAAGACGCGCAGAAATGTTTAAAGATAATCATGATGGTTCATGTAGAGTATAGGATAATGTGTAGTTATGGAACACATGAGTATTGTGTTGAAGATAATAGTATATTTGAAGTTGTTGTTTAAAATATATTGATTTATCATAATCTTAAATAAGAGAGGTGATCATATGGATTTTGAAGAAAAATTAGATGAAGCAATAAAATTATTACAAGATTTCAATCCTGTAATTATATATTTATTTGGATCAGCTAGTAGAGGTGAACTAAGAAACGAGAGTGATATTGATATTTCTTTTTTATCAGATGATGACATTGACGAATATATTTGTTTTATGAAAGCACAAGAACTTGCAAGTATTTTTAATAGAGATGTTGATTTAATAGATATGAAAAAGGCATCAACTGTTTTTAAAGCACAAATCATAGGGACAGCTAAAAAAATATTCTGTAATGATGAGAATAAAAGAATGTATTTTGAAATGAGAAGCTTCAAAGAATATGCATTGCTAAATGAAGAAAGAGCGGAAATATTAAAGGATATAATTTTTAATAAAATTTCTAGTATAGAAAGATGCATAAATAGAATAGAGGAAGTTTATTGTGGTAATCCTGAAAGTTTAGAGGATTATACCAAACAGTATTCTATTATTTTAAATATTCAAAGAGCATGTGAATGTTCAATTGATTTAGCTATGCATATAGTTTCAGAAAAGAAACTTGGTATACCACAAAATAGTAGAGATGGATTTGAAGTTTTAGAGTCTAATGGAGTAGTAGAGAAAAAATTATCAAATAAGATGAAATCAATGGTTGGATTTAGAAATATAGCAGTTCATAATTATGAGAATGTTAATATGAAAGTTGTTCAAATGATTATAGAAAAACATTTAGGCGATTTTGCAGAATATATATATGCTATAAATAAATTTGCAAGTAAATAATTTATAATAATGAATAGGGAACCGTACCATAAATAAATGCGAAAACTAGACTTAGCTAAGTGAAATTAATAGCTAAGGCTAGTTTTAAAGTTGAAAATACCTTATCATAAGAAAGGTGTAAAAGGGAGTAATTATGAAGAGAAAAAATATTACATGGCAACTCATGATTTTTATTGATAAGTAATATAGATATTGATGATAAAAACAAATTAAATAGTATAATCCATAATTATTATAATGAAAATAGCACAAACATATATAATAAAGTAAAAATATACGATGATATAATAGTACATATTATCGATACATTTAAATTTATAATAGGCTGGTGTGGTTTAGGTTCCTTGATTGCAAACCAGAAGATGTAGAGATGTTTTATGGCTTATCTGGCGAATATTAGGGAAAAGGATTAGCCACTGAAGCAGCTATTGCAATTCTACAGTATGGCTTTGATATAATAGGATTAAAGGGAATCATTGCAGTAGTAAAGTCTGATAATGTAGCTTCAAAAAGAGTAATAGAGAAAATGGGAATGAAGTTTAAACAAAGTCTTAAAGTTGATAATCCTAATTATAGTGGTTATGATGGAAAACTTTATTATGCACTCACTGAGGACTAATATATTAATTAAATAAATTACGTTGAATCAACCAGCCTTCTAGACGTTTTGGAGAATTGAAAAAAGCAATTCCAAATATTAAAAACACAATGTTAACGCTAGCTATTTATAATTTAGAGGATATTAGTGTTGTTTCTGGGCAACAATCTAACGAAATGAATCTCATGTGGAATACTCTGTTAATGAAAGTGGCAAAGCTCTACTTCCATTTCTTGAAATTACAGTGGGAGAAATGTATCTAATATAACTAAGAGAAATATTAATTTTGAATTTAATCTGCATTTCCCTTGTAATTATTAATATAATTACAGAAGTGAAACGATGATTGAAGAAGAAAAAATAAAACCTATGCATAGAGTGTGCATAGGTTTTATAGTTTAAAAAACTTGTATTATAAGTTTTTGTGTATCCTACCATAATTGAAGCTGGCTTTCTATAAAACTTTACTTGGAAGCCATGGCTTAAAAAGTCATAAGGTATTTTTATAGCTAAAAAGTTATTTTAATGTCTTTTTTACAAAGAAAATAAAAATTAATAGACTAATAAAAGCAGAGATAGCACAAACAATAAATAACAGTTTATAGCCTATGAGTTGTAAAACAAATCCTAGAATAATAGATCCAAAACCAATTCCTAAATCAAAAGCAGTAAAAAATGTGGCATTAGCTACTCCTATTTTTTCAGGTTTAGCTAATTTTAGAATAGCTACTTGAAGGGCAGGTTGTGCTGAGCCGAATCCAATTCCGTACAAAATAGCTGTAATAACTAGTCCAACAATTCCATTTGTGAATGTTAAGACTAATAGTGCGATAATTAGTGTGAAAAGCGCAGGAATAATAATGACAGCTTCTCCATATTTATCAGATATTTTTCCTGTAATTGGTCTAATTACTGCAAGTGTTGCAGCATATACTAAGAAAAAAGTACCAACATTAACTTGAATTTTTGCCGCAAACAGTGGTAAAAATGTTGTAATTCCACCAAAAGTTATTGATAGGAAAAATGTAACAATAGCCATTGGTAAAAGGTCTTTTTCAAAAAATGATATTGTGCTTTTTTGTGTATGTTTAATTACTGGTATTTTTGTACTAAATGCAAGAATAAATGCAATAATTGCTAATACTGTGCATAGTAAAAATAGATAATTAAATGAATATGATTTTGCTACCCAAAGACCGAGTATTGGGCCAAGAGCCATTCCTAAAGTCATTGAAAGTCCATACCATCCCATTCCTTCTCCACGACGAGATTGTGGAATAACATCAGTTACAGCCGTTCCTATAGAAGTTGTAGCCATTGCCCAACTAACTCCATGAAGGATACGTAAAACCACTAAGAAAGCAATTCCTAGTACCCAATTATAAAAATACATTGTAATTGCAAAAAATAGTAGCCCACTTATTATAAATACTCGTCGGCCATATTTATCCATTAATCCTCCAATAATAGGACGAATAATTACTGCAGAAATTGTAAATACTCCAACAATAAATCCAACCTGAGATTCACTTCCACCTAATTCTTTAATAAACATAGGTAGTGTTGGCATTAGTAAATAAAAACCGCTAAATAGCAGTAGTGCTGTAATTGTCAGCTTTATATAGTTTTTTGTCCATAAACGTTCCATTATATTGAAACCTCGCTTTCTTTTGTTTAATAAATTGAAAATGAAAAGCTCACAGCAGTTGGGATATTATTACTCCGAAATAGCATGGTAAGCAAATAAAAAGGCAGTACATACTTTTAAAAAAGTATTAGAACTGCTACATAGATTGACAAGTATTTTCTTAATTAGAACGTGCTTGCTAGCTTAATAGCCTTTTTAAGTCCAGAAGAAATAATTTCTTCTGCTTTATCAGGTGCTTGGCTGTGTCCTTCAATGACTACTGTCTCTATATCTTTTACCCCAAAGAAGCACATCATGTTTGATACATATCTAACTGCCATTTCCATTTCAGCTGTTGGTCCTTTAGAATATACACCACCACTTGCGTTTAATAATGCAATTTTCTTATCAGAAATAAGACCTACTGGACCTTCTGGTGTATATTTAAATGTTTTACCAGAACGGTTTAAGTAGTCAATATATGTGTGTAGCACAGCTGGGATTGTTAAATTCCATAGCGGGAACACAAATACAACTTTATCAGCTTCAAGGAATTGATTTAAATATTTATCAGAAACAGCAACTGCTATTGCTTCCTTTTCTGTTAAATCAAATCCTTTGCTAGCCTTAAAAGTACCGTTAATCATATCTACTCCCACATATGGTAATTCTTCATTGTATAAATCAAGTTCTACCACTGTACTATTTGGATGTGATTCTTTATAGCTTGCTAAAAAAGCCTCATATAATTTTACACTAACCGCCTGATCTTCAGGACGATTGTTTGCTTTTACAAATAAAACTGTTGTCATTATCTTTGCCTCCTGTTAATTTATCTTACGTTGGTATATGAATCATTAAAAATAGGTATTGCATTGCGATTGTTATTATTAGGTATACTGCCGGTAGAGTAGAAAAAATGTTAAATATAACATCCATAGTGTATTGATTTTTTAGCGAACCTAGTTATTCATAACAAAAACAATATAGTCAACTTGATTGACTATATTGTATATAGTATAATAAAAATAAAAAAAAGTCAACATAATTGACTTTTTGAGGAGGTTTTATGTATGAGTCATCAAACATTTAATAGATTAGATCTTACATCACTTTTTTTATTATCTTTTAGTACAGCTATTAACGAATTACATGACAGATTGATGGAATTGGGATTTGAAGATATCAGACCTGTACATGGTTTTATGTTTAGTTGTATCAGCCCTGATGGAGCAACAGGTATAGAACTAGCTGAATATTTAGGAATTACAAAGCAAGCTGTGAGTAAAATAATAGATTATCTTGAAAAAAATAATTATGTAATACGCAAAACTCACCCTTCTGATAAGAGAGGAAAAATTATTGTTTTGACCGAACGAGGCTGGTCAGTAATGAAAGCAAAAGATGAGATACTAACCGAAATTGAGCAACGTTGGAGTGAGAATATAGGTGCTGAACGAATGCAAATGCTTAAAGGAGATTTAACTAAATTAGTTTATGAAACGAGTGAAGGTAAATTGCCATCGAAGTTAAGACCCGTTTGGTAAATATGAAGTACCTCAAAATATTAGCTTGATTGATATGGGGAGATATATCAATCAAGCTAATATTTAATAAAAAATACCTTCTGATTCATACAATGAGTGATAACAAAGGCAGCGAATTAGCAAAGTATATCAGGTTTAAGGCATGGGGCCGTATCATGACCTCCATGCCATTAAAATAATTATCATAGAAAGCTATTTACAGAAAAATTTTCACACCCTCCTTGTTAGGTATTGTGCTTAATAAGCTCTGGATTTCGTTAATACTATCTTAAATTATTTTTAATCTCATATCTTACTGTGACTGGTTTTTGATAGCGTAATTATTATTTAAGTATTCAGCTCCGTAGCTATGCATCATTTCTAAAATAGGTATTATCTTTTTACCTACTTCTGTTAATCCATATTCTACCTTTGGTGGTACTACAGGATAAACCTTTCTATATATAAGATTATCATCTTCTAAACTTCTTAATTGCTGTGTAAGCATTTTTCTGGTGACATTTGGTAATTGGTTTTGGATATTACTAAATCTAAGTGGAGAATAACTTAAATACCACAAAATCGATATTTTCCATTTTCCTGAAAATAAATTTTCTGCTAAAACCATTGGACATATTTCATATTTAAGGCATTGGTCTTTCATATGACACTGTTCATGACGGTTTATATTATTTTTCATATAATTTTCTCCTTATGAGGTATATTTTAAGGTACTTTGAAACAAAAAAGTGCCTTCTTGTTATAAAAACATTATGTTGTTACTATTATAGCATAACCACTTTTCAGTTATATAGAGAATGGTTTAAAAATAATATTCAGTTATTTTGAAGGACTGCATAAATTTAATTTATTTGAAGATATAATTGTTACTTTAAAATTGTTACTAAGAATACTTTCCTAGTGTTTTGGTCAATATGCTCAAAATACTTCTTTTCAGAATTAACTGAGATAAAACAAAAATTATTTACTAAAAGAGGTTAGAATAATGGAAAATAAAAATTTAAAAATCGTAGTATCTGGAGATGTGTGTATAAATGTTTTATTATGGAGAACTTACCATCAGTGCACTGAAGGATTGAGTTGGCATCAGTATCCTGAAGTCCATAAGAATTATAAAATTGGAGGAGCATTACTATTATCAAAACTTATATCTTTATCTACAGGTATTCATATATTATCACCACAAATACAAAATACCGATGTTTTATTACAAGAAGATATTCTTACTTCTACTGCAGAATTAGAGTTATTAGCAAAAACTAATGATGAAAGGGATGATGATAAAACTTATCGTGTAAAGGACTTTTTAGGATTTACTGGGCCAACTTCAGGTATTCCAAAACTATTTCCTATTATAGACGATGATGAAAATGCTGATATTGTTGTATTAGATGATGAAGATAATGGTTTTAACTCAAACAAAGAATTTTGGCCATTAGCTATAAAGACACCTGGAAAATCTCCAATAGTTATATACAAAATAAATAACCCAAATAGCTCTACTGAACTTTGGAAGCACCTAGAAAGATTCTATATTGAAAATACGATAGTAGTTATAAATGGAGATGATTTGCGTTCAAAAGGAGTTAACATTAGTAAAGGGCTTTCATGGGAAAAAACGGCACTGGACTTTGTTTGGCAAATTAATAATAACCCTGATCTATCTTTTCTTGCAAACTGTCGTCATCTTATAGTACCTTTTGGTCTAGAAGGTGCTATTTACTATAGAAATGAAGGAGTAGCAAAATCTGAATTATATTTTTTAACATATGAACTTGAAGGTGATTTCATTAAAGAGACTCAAGGTAAAATGTATGGACTTACTTCTTGTTTTGTTGCTGGTCTTACACGTAATATTATGTTAGGAATCCATAACAAAGAGGAATTGAATAAGGCAATAGGTGAAGGTATTCGAGAAGGTATTGTTGCTGCACAAAAGTATTTTATTTATGGTTTTGACGAAAAAGTAGATAAGGATGATTTCCCTAACCCAAAAGCATTTATTGAAGGCGAAAATGACTTTATTTACAAGGAGCATATACAAGATGTAGTAATACGAAATTCGAATAATCCTAATTGCCAAACTTGTTGGTATATCATTAAAGATAAAAGTTCTACAAATTTAGCAGAAATAGCCTATGATATCGTGAAAAACGGAGATAAAAGTGCATTGAAATTTATACCGATAGCACAGTTTGGAAACTTAAAAGCTGTTGATAGAGCTGAAATTGAAGCATATAGAAGTATTAAAAATCTTTTGGTAGAGTATGTTTCTGGTAAAAATACGAATCGTCCATTATCTATTGCTGTATTTGGAACACCGGGTTCCGGTAAATCTTTCGGTGTATCAGAAGTTGCTAGTAGTATTGCTCCCAAATTAATTGAAAAATTGAACTTCAATTTATCTCAGTTTCAAACTAACTTAGATTTAATTGTTGCTTTTCATAAGATAAGAGATGTTTCTTTGCAAGGTAAAGTACCACTTATATTTTTTGATGAGTTTGATTCTAACTTTGATGGGAAACTTGGATGGTTAAAATATTTTTTAGCACCTATGCAGGATGGAATATTTAGAGAAGGAGATTCAGTCCATCCCATAGGAAAAGCTATCTTTGTATTTGCCGGTGGAACAAGCAGTACTTATAAAGAATTCTGTGGAGAAGATATTACAGATGAAAATGAGCATAAAAAGTTTATAAAAGAATTTCAAAGTGCTAAGGGGCCAGATTTTATAAGTCGTTTAAGAGGTTATGTGAATATTTTAGGCCCTAATCAAATAGATGAAAAATGGGATCAACTATTTATAATCCGAAGAGCAATGCTGCTACGTTCATTGCTAGAGCGCAAAACACCTCATCTGATAAATGAAAGAGGTGGAGCACAAATAGATAATGGTGTATTACGAGCATTACTTAAAGTTTCAAGATATAAACATGAATCAAGATCCATGGAAGCAATATTAGAAATGAGCAGGTTATCTAGCGCAAAAAAATGGGAACAGTCTCATTTACCTTCAAAAAATCAGTTAAAGCTACATGTAGATGAAGAGCAATTTTACCACCAATTAATGAGGGATACATTTTTCAGTGAGAAGCTTGAAAAGCTTTCTAAGGATATACATTATAAGAATTTAAGATTTCATGTAGATACTCATAAGCAGAATTTGGATTGTTTAAAATCTTGGCAAGATCTTAGTGAAGAACATAAAAACTCTATTCGCGATCAGGTAAAGCATATTCCTAGAGCTTTACAAAGAGTGAATTATGAGGTTACCTCTGTTAATCAAAAACCTGAAGCTGTTAAATTTACAGAAAGAGAATTAAATATTTTAGCAGAATATGAGCATAAACGTTGGTCACTTGAAAAAAAGGAAGCAGGTTGGAAACATGGTAATAATATAGATGTAAAGAAAAAAACACATCCATCGCTTTTACCTTGGGATAGGTTACCTATTGATAGCAAAAATGTAAGAATAGAAGATATAAAAGCTTGGCCAGAGATATTGGCAGATTCAAATTTTAGCATAGAACGACTAAAATTTTTATGTTATTGTGAAACGCAACTTTAAATTTTCTTCTGATAGAGATTTGTATAATAAATGAATAGATAACAAAATCGACTGAAATTATAAATTATAAATTATAATAAGGCTTATGTCATGACATTCTTATATTCTGTATTAAATATTATAAACAATTTTATTTTTGAATAATTATTTGATAACTGTAAATAGTAAAGTTGTTATAACAGTATAATAAGAATTGTTTTATGATGGATAAATGTGTTAATTTGAGAAGGGAGGGATTTTATAAATGGAGTTAGTTAATTTAATACAAGAAAGAAGATCTGCAAACAATTTTATTGAAGGAATAGAGATACCAAGGTTTGAATTTGATGAGATATTTAGATTAGTTACCCTTACACCATCCTGTTATAATCTTCAACATGCTAATTATCTAGTTATAGATGATGCAGAGAAGAAAGAGCAGCTGATGGAAGTAGCATTTAAGCAGTATAAGATTCATACAGCATCTGCTGCTGTTTTGGTTTTGGGAAGCAAAGAAGCAAATAAGGATGCAAACAAGATTTATGAGGGAATGCTTTCGCTAGGAATCTTAAATCAAACAGAATATAACGGAATACTGCAAATAATCAATAGCTTATATGAAGGTAGAGAGGAAGAGTTTAAAGTTCAAGAGGCTATTAGAAATGCCTCTCTATCAGCAATGATGTTTATGCTTATTGCTAAGGATAGAGGGTGGGATACATGTCCTATGATAGGCTTTGAGCCTGAAGCTGTAAAAAAGTTATTTAATGTACCAGATAAATTTGAACCGGTTTTATTGATTACTATAGGTAAGGAAGATAAAACGAATAGAAGATTGCGAGGATATAGAAAACCAATACAGGAATTTGTAAACTATAATGGTTTTAATAAATAAACATTGATAACATTATAAAAATTAATAAATATAAAGTGAGGTTAATTAATATGAGCAAAGTATTGTATATTAAAGCAAATGCTAAAAAGGAAGGAGTATCAAGAACTTTTAGAATTTCTGATAGCTTTATTGAAAAATATAAAGAGTTAAATCCCAATGACGAAATAATAACTTTGGACTTATATAAGGAAGGAATAGGATTTTTAACAGAGGAAGGAATTAATCTTCATAGACCTAATCCAGGAGAAGGAAAAGATCATCCAATTCTAAAATATGCCTATCAATTTGCAGAAGCAGATAAATATATAATTGCAGCTCCATTTTGGAATTTAAGCTTCCCGGCAATATTAAAGGCATATATAGATTATATATGTGTTACAGGAATTACATTCAAATATACAGCACAGGGACCAGTTGGATTATGCCAAGGCAAAAAGGCAGTTCATATTGTTGGAAGAGGTGGTGGATATTCAGAAGGAGCAGCTGCAGGATATGAAATGGGAGATAGATATTTAAGAACAATCGTTGGATTCTTAGGAATAACTGATTTTACTACAATAGCAGCAAATAAATTAGATGTTATTGGTGAAGATGCAGAGGCGATTGTTCAAGTTGCAATTAATGAAGCTCAAGATAAGGCGAAAACTTTCTAGATATAAGACATGTAGATAGGAGAATAATATTCTTATTCTTTAATTTTAGCAGCTAATTTCCATTGCACATCAAATTTATCTTATGTAATTAGTATAAGATGCAGGTATTTGGAAATTTAAAAATATGGTGGATTTCGCCCGCAGCGATTCACCTCCACCAGTCAAATTCACGACAATCTAGAGATAGATTGGACGTGGATTTTTTTATGTGTTTAATTAAATAAAAGATTGGATGAAATTTATAATAATAATTCGTATACGTTTTTATATGGAGGTGTCATAATAATGGAAATATATCATGGCTGATGATACTGTATGGGATTATGTGCAAGATTATTTTTTAGGAGATATTTCTAGAAATGCATTTTGGCAATTGGCGAAGTTTAAGTATCCTACACATCAAATTAGATTTCATACACTTAAAGCATTGTCTTGCCCAAAGTTTGAGAGGCGTGAATTATTGAAGGGTCAAAGAAGAAAAAAATGATTTAATATATGTGTATAGTATTATTTAATATATTGCAAGAGTTACAAAAAATAAAGTATCTGATATTGTAAAAATGATTGGTAAAGCGGAGATTGATAGACCGTTTTATTTAGCTATCGGAAAAGATTGCGTACGAATACGTCTTTAGGGAAGATGTTTTTTTGCCTGATAGAATAGATATTTGACCACATGGAACTGAGGTATTGATTTTTGATTCTAATTAAACTATTGTTAGGGAAAAGGAGGGGATGGATTGAAAGTCACTGTTAAGAAACAGGGAGAATGTGAAGAGGATGAAGTGGTTATTTATTGTTCAGTAGAGAATGGAAAAATAAAGAAGATAAAAGGGTTTGTTGAAAATATGGATTCTAAGCTTTGGGTTATATCAAATGAAGAAAAGATTATGGTATATCCAGATGAAGTTCCCTAGATGGTAAGATAGTTGTCGTAGGAGATAAATCATGTTATTCTCAAATTAGATAAAAGTAAGGGAGATATTACCTATGGCAAAAGATAATAGAGCTAATAATAAGTATACAAAAGAAGAAAAAGAAAAATTAATAGCAAGAATGTTACCACCAGAACAAATATCAACAAGAAACCTTTCAATAGAAACTGGTAGTAGCCAATCTACATTAGCTACTCGCGGTTCAACAAGTAAACCTAAACGAAATAAATCTTCTAAAGATAAATTTATGGTTGTTATGGAAACTTACACACTAGCCGAAATAGAACTTTCAAAATACTGTCGTGAAAATGGATTATATGTTGAAGAAGTTAAGGCTTGGCGCTCTAGCTGCATAGCAGCAAATGACGGTGTTAGGATTAATAGTTTAGACCTAAGTGATGAATTAAAAGAAGAAAAAAAGAAATCAAAAGAACTAGCTAGAGATTTAATATATAAAGAAAAAGCATTAGCTGAAACAGTAGCTCTATTGGTACTCAAAAAAAAGTTAGGTGCGATTTTCGGGGACAACGAGGAAGATTAATCAGCATAGAGAATCGCAAAAAAATTATAAGTCTGATAGAAGAAGCAAATAACCATGGTGCAAGGCTAATTCCCGCTTGTGATGTAGTTGGTATTAGTAAACGAACATTTGAAAGGTGGCGTCTTGGAGATACTATAAATGAAGATAAAAGAAAAAACTGCATAAGACCAGAACCCAAGAATAAACTTTCTAAAGAAGAAAGACAAAGTGTTTTAAATATAGTAAGTATACCAGAATATGCAGATTTACCACAAACACAAATAGTTCCATCCCTAGCTGATAGGGGTCAATATATAGCTTCAGAATCAACGTTCTATAGAATACTTAGGGAAGAAAATATGCAACATCATCGTAGGCATACAAAACCGTCTGAAAGAGTACATATACCAACTACACATATAGCGGATGGTCCAAATCAAGTGTGGACATGGGATATTACCTGGCTAAATACATATACAAGAGGAATGTACTTTAAATTATATACAATAATTGATATTTATAGCTGAAAGATTGTAGGTTGGGAAGTTTGGACAGAAGAGACAGGTGAGCTAGCTGCTGACTTAGTAGAAAGGGCTATGCTTACGGAAAATACTAAAGGAAAACCACTAGTACTTCATTCAGATAATGGAGCACCGATGAAATCTTATACTCTTAAAGCAAAACTAGAAGGTTTAGGCGTATTATCATCATATTCAAGACCTAGAGTTAGTAATGATAATGCTTTTTCAGAGTCTCATTTTAAAACTATGAAATATAGACAGAGCTATCCACAGGATGGATTTTATTCAATTGAAGAAGCTAGAGAATGGGTACTATCATTCGTTAACTGGTATAACAATGAGCACTATCATAGTGCTCTAAAATTTATGACACCAAGTAGTATGCACAATGGAGAGACTGAAAAGATAATGTCTAATAGGAAGAAATTATATGAAGCAGCACAAAAACTTAATCCATTAAGGTTCCAAAAAGGAACAAGAAATTGGAATCCACCAGAAATTGTATCATTAAATCCAACTGATGAAGTTAAAGAAAAAATAATAGATAAGGCCATCTAATAAAAAAATACTTTAAATTTTAATGGTCACTATTTACGAATTCACTTCAATAATATTGAAAAGTTTAAATTTAATCCCAATAAGCGCAAGTAAAACTTTTTTTAATAATAATACGTCAACTCACTTGATAGTTACCGTATTTAGATATATTAAATTATGATGAGAGTAACGATGATGTAAAATATAGATTTAAATTTATGAAAGAGGATAAATCAGAAGTTAATATGATTAAGGTAAAAGACATAATAGAATCTAATGATAAGCCAATGAGCATTAGTAGAGGGATTATAAAAAAATAAAGGATGCTAAAATTAACCTTGATGAAAAGAAAGAGGAAGAAATAATAGATATAGTAGATCAACTTATAGATGTTGTATGTACACAGGAAATAATAGCATATCAAGAGCTAGACAGTGTAGATAATACTGATATTTACAAGGAAAATGATATTGTAGAAATATTTATAAGGGCAAACTCTGGAGGAACTATACTTGAGAAAAGTGATTTATTATTTGCGCTTTTAACAATAAGTGTAGATGATATAGAGGAAAAGCTTGATGAGTTAATAACGGAACTAAATTCTGTAGGATATAGATTTAATAGAGATTTAATAGAGATTTAATACTTAAAATATGCTTAACATTAATAGGTGCTGGAGCAAAATATGATGTAGAGAAATTTAGAAAAACTGAAAATATTGAAAATATAAATAACAATTGGAATGAATTTCAAAGAGCTAAATGATTTGTTTAGGAATAAAAATAAATCACCAGAAATAACAGAAGCTAATATTTTAGCAGCTGGATATAGCCCTGAAACATCAAATCGGAAATTATATTTATTATTTAATATATGGTACGAACAATTCAATTTTAGGCCAAGCTTTAAGGAGAATGAACCGAATATAGATCATATATTTCCACAATCAGCCTTGAAAAAAGTAAAGGTTAAAGGTGATAAGGGAAGATCTGTACAAAAATATAAGGTGCCTGAAATTAATCAAATAGGAAACTGCATGCTCTTAACATTAAATGAAAATCAAGGTGCAGGCAAAAGTGACATTTTACCTAAAGATTGGTTTGCTACTAAAAGTAAAGAATACTTAGAAATGCATTTAATACCACAGGATAAAAACTTATGGGAAATTGATAATTATGAAGAATTCATAAAAGAAAGAAATAAACTAATAGTAAATAAAGTAAATTAAGTTGACTTTATTTGAATTATATTGTACTATAAAGTATATAGTCAACTATATTGACTATAATGGTTATTATAAAATAAAATAAATTAATATTAGTTAACTAAATATATAATTTAAAAAGCTTATTTATAAAATATTAATAAATAAATTTAAATATTAGGAGGAGTATATATGACATTAGAAATGAGTAAATACTTACAAGTTAGAAAGGCACAAGTAGAGGGAGCTAGAACTATTGAAGAGCTTAAAGAATTATCTGATATAGTTATTGAAAATGAAGAGGAACTTAAGGACGTAGAAGCTCTTATAAAAACTGCATGCAGATGTAAAAATGTATCAATAGATACAATTGTAGAAGCAGTAAAAGGTGGAGCTGATACTGTTGAAAAAGTTGGAGAAGTTACTAATGCAGGCACAGGTTGTGGAAGATGTAAAAGTATTATATCAAATATAATAGAAAATAAAAGATAATTAGTTTACAATTTCATTATAGCTATAACTAAATGATAGACATCTATATAGATGTCTATCATTTTTTAATTTAAAATAAAAGGCTAATCATAGTTTTAGTAGTGTAAAAAATTATATAATAAATTTGAAAATAATAGCAACGCCTTTGCCACTTTGTAAACTAAAGGTGGGCGTAAGATCCATCAGGTACAACGAATTTCTAAGTACAAGCAATGACATAGTAGAGTAAATGAAATTATAGCACTTTCAAATATTTATAATAAGGAAAAAATAGAAAATGAAATTAGTAATATTAAAACCTTTGAGGGAAGGATACCGGCATTTAAAAGGTTAGCTATTATATATGAGAAAAGAAAGGATTATGAAAAAGCAGCAGAGGTTTGCAATTCTATTTAAAAACATTAATAAAATTATAATAATTAGAAAACTAGTAAAAAAGTAACAAAAAATATATAATGGTAATAAAAGAGGTGATACTTTGAGAGAAAATATATTGATAATTGAAGATGATGAAGATATAAGCCAGATATTAATGTTTTCATTAACTAAAGAAGGGTATACAGTTAAGATAAATAATAATGGATTAAGAGTAGAAGATGATATACAAACTTTTAAGCCAGATTTAATATTGCTAGATATTATGTTAGGTGATAGAGATGGATTTTCTATTTGCAAAGAAATTTCAAAATATAAGATACCTATAATTATGCTTACGGCAAGAGTTGATATTATAGATAAGATTCTTGGTCTTGAATTAGGCGCAGATGATTATATTACAAAACCTTTTGATATTAGGGAAGTAATAACAAGAATTAGAGTAGCTTTAAGGAGAAAAAAAGAAATTGTTAATGAAGGTAATACTAAAGAAAGTATTTCTAACGGCAAAATTAGCATTTCTGAAGGCAGTAGAATTGTAGAATTTAATGGCGAAGAAATAAAACTTAAACCAAAGGAATTTGATCTTTTATTATTTTTAACAAAAAATAAAAATAGAGTTTACTCAAGAAATGATTTATTAAATTTAGTTTTGGGATATGATTTTATTGGATATACAAGGACTATAGATGTACATATAACAAGATTACGTCAAAAGTTAAAAAAGGAAGTTAACATAGAAACAGTTTTCGGAGTGGGGTATATGTTAAAGGAAAGTAATGTTAACAATAAGACGTAAATATGGAGTAGTATTATCCCTAATTTTCATTGTATTCATAATTATATCCAATATAATATTAACCAAATTTTTTTATAAGAATTTTAAAGAGTATATTACAAATGATATGAAGAAAAACTATGAGGTTTCACTTAGCAGCTTAAATGATTATTTAGCCATTAATAATATTAATAAAAATGAAATGACAGTAAGTGATTTAAATAATAATGTAATTAACTTTATTTTAAATAGAGCTTATTGCCAAGGCGCTTTATATGACTTAAATGGTAAGTTATTATTAAAAGGAGCAATTAATGAAAAAGAAATAGATCTAAATATATATGGGATATCAGAAGAAACTTTAAATATAGTTAAAGATAATAAGGCTATTATAGATATTGAAAGAAGACCTAATAGTATTATTGGAAAAGTAAGTCATTTAATATATGGTAAAAATAATCAGGCTATAGGAGTTATAATGTTAACCAATAGTTATGAAAAGGACTATATAAGAAATAAAAATATCAATGAGTTAGTTAATTATATTTTTACTGGACTTTTCTTAATTATATTAATTTCTATATATTTTTTATCATCAAAGATAGTTAATCCTTTAATACTTCTTAAGAATAAAGTTTCAGAAGTAGGAAAAGGTAGTTATCCTTCAAAAATTAATATTACTTCAAATGATGAAGTAGGAGTTTTAGTAGACTCTTTTAATTTAATGAGTGAAAAGTTGAAAATGAAGGATGAACAAGAAAAAAATATATTTAGAAATATAACTCATGAATTAAAATCACCAATTACTAGTATTTCAGGATATGCACAAATATTAAGTGAGGATAACTTTCAGGATGAGGAGTTTAAAGTTATTGCTATAAAAAGAATTATTTTTGAGTGTAAAAGAATGAATGAGTTAGTAGGTACACTTTTAGATATTTCAAAGCAAATAAGTGATTTGGAAGATTATTCCTATGCAAATGTTAATTTGAAATTTATTTTAAATGATATAGTCCAAGCTAAGTTAATAAGTATAAAGGAAAAATCATTAGAAATAATTAATGAAACTAATGATATTAGTGTAAAGGGCAATAAACAATATTTATATATATTAGTGAATAACTTAGTAGAAAACGCAGTAAAGTATTCAAATAATAATAGTAAAATAGTGATTAAATTAAAAAATATTAATGAACATACAATTTTTTCAATTTCATCACAAGGAAAGGTTATTCCAATTGAGAAAAAGGAAAGTATATTTGAACCCTTTGTTAAGGGTGATGGTACTAGTGAAAATAAGAAAAATTCTCATGGATTAGGTTTGTATATTTGTAAAAATATTGTAGAAGCGCATAATGCTACAATAGAAGTAGAGGTAGATGGAACTAAATCGAAATTCATTGTCAAATTTACAAATGTTAACATTTTGGAAACATCTTAATATTATTAGAGCAACAACTAATTATTATACTAAGTATATAAAGTGATTGGAGGAGTTAATATGAAAAAAAATATTTAGTATTATTAATTGTTATAGTAACAACAATAATACCAATTGGATGTTCAAAGGGAAACAGTGGAAATGTAGTATTGGGAACAGAAGAAATTATTATTGATGACAATACAAAAGACAAAAAAAATGGGGGTTTTCAAATTAAAATGGTTGCAGAAACAGAAGCCATAGATCCAGGAACTATTTATTGGATGCTTGGTGTAAAGGAAAATGTTATTCAACTTATTTATCAATATCCAGGGGATGCTATTAGTGAAGTAAGAGTTGGTAAATTAGATAGCAATAATAAAGTAAATTGGACTAGTAAAAATCTTGATGGGAAAATATATACAGACAACTCTTATTATGGACTGTACTCAACTAAGATAAAAAACGATAATAAAGTATACAATGTTAATACGGATGGGGAATTAGAGGAATTAGCTGGATATACTAAATTAATTAAAGAACAAGGTAATGTACTGGACACTCATAGTTCCTATAGAAATGGAACTATAGATGTAGCAGACTTTGGAAGTAGGGAAGATCCAAAATCAGCGGTAATAGATATCCCAAATGAAAAATATTATGTTATTCCAAATGAATTAATAGCTAATGATAGAGATGGGGATTTAAGACAAATATTAGGAATAGATGGCGATAGAATTTATGTTAACTATGAGTACATAGAAGGAGATAAGTTCGATATGTCTAAAAAAAGTACTACAAAAAATACTATAGGATATATTGAAAACAATAAATTCACTAAGATATTATCAGAAGATGATGGTATTAAAATTGATACTAGGGGAGAAATGCTTTGTGAAAATGGTAGAATACTATTTTCAGGCTTAGCAGAAGGTAAAAATGGAATTTGGAATTATGATATAGATAACAAGAAGCTTACAAAAATTGTAGATGTAGATAGTGAGACATTCTTTGAATTTCATATCAATGAAAATAAAGATAAAGTTGTTATAAGTAGTTTGAAATATTCCATGGAAAAGGATGGAAAACAAAATAATACTTTAAATATTGCAGATATTAATGATAAGTTAGAAATTACAAATATAACCAACATAGTTACTAATACAGAGGAAAGACATCATAAAGCATTTGTAGGCTTTGAAAATGGTGGAAAAACATTTTATGTAAGATCAAGTATAGCTGATGAAAGTTATAATGCAACAAATAAGTTAGAGGTTTATAATATAGTAGAATAAAAGTAATTAGGTAGAAATATTTACAAAACTATAATAGTGCATTTTTACTTGAATAAAGCCTTGTAAAGAATTTTGTGTAAACTGAATAAAATGAACTCCTTCTTGTCAATAATTGAGATAATAAATTATTACAAGAAGGAGTTTTTTATGCCAAATATGTCGAAAGAATTATTAAGAGAATATATTAAGGAGCGAAATTTTACTAACCCGAATGATCTTTTAATGGCTTTAAAAGATATGTTTAGAGATGTATTGCAAGAATCGTTAGAAGCTGAAATGGATGAAACATTGGGGGATGGTAAATATAATTCAACCGAAAGGATTAATGATAATAGTAGAAATGGATATTCAAAGAAAACTGTAAAATCAGAGTTAGGACCAGTTTAAATTAGCATTCCAAGAGATAGAAATAGAGAATTTGAACCTAAAATAATTCCAAAACATCAAAGAGCAATTAATGGAATAGAAGATAAAACACTATCTTTATACTTACCTTTCCACCTTAAATTAGTGACCTTTGCTAATTCCTACTAATCGTGATATATCAGTCGGTTTAGTGCTTTCCTCAAATTTTTGAAGTACATAATTAGAGCTATACATCAAGATTAAATGCTTTTATAACATTTATTGTTTGAGCACTAAATAGATTTTTTACTTTTGCATTAAAAATAGCCTTAAGTGTATAGGTTATTCTATCGTTAGTAAAGTATTCTCCTTTTATTTCTGGGATTAAAAGCTTTAAGTAACTTGTATCAGCTACCCATTGTTCAACTTTGTACATACAATGAGGGCGACATATTAAAAATAATATAACAATAAATGCTGTTTGCCCATGGCTTAAACGTCTAGTATTACTTCTTAACGGCTCAACTATTGTATCTATAGCATTTATAAAATTCATTTTCATCAAATATTCTGCAACCATAGGTAATACCCCTATTTTTTCTGTATATATTTTTTCTATATCTGTACTCATAGTACCACTCTTTTCTTTTTCTATTTTTGTCAGATATAGTTTGCTCTATTATTATTGATTTTATCTATATATCTATAGCTTTAGAGATATATCCTTTGGTCTATTTTTAAACATCGAAAACTAAGTTATAGTAGATAAGATATAGAGGTATAAATTTGAAAACTATTTGCACTTAGAGTAGTTACGGAGAACCATATCATAAGTAACGGAGGTTTTTACTAAAATTGGATAGTGAAACAGGGGTTAGGTGCGCTTCACCTCTACCAGTCAAATCCACATTCAATCTAGAGATAGATTGGACGTGGATTTTTTATGTGAGTTTCATGTATTGGTTGCAAAAAAATAGAGGGCAGGTATTCTTAAAGGAATAGATTGAGTAAGAATACGTATTTAGGGAAGGTGTTTTTTGCCTGATAGAATGGCTATTTGACCACATGGAACTGAGATGTTGATTTTTTAATTTAGCTAATGATTTTTATAAGAATGTATAAAGTGTTACTTATAGTTAGAAATATTAATAGTAAGTAAAATATTAATTGTAAACGTTGTCTTTTTAATTCTTGTATGGTATAATTTGGATATTCTAAGCGCTTAGAATATATTTTAACTATTAGTAAATATTTTTTGGGGGGGGATAATCTTGGAAAATAAAAAGTTTAAAAGTAAAAGGTTTATGCTTATTTTAGTTGTAATTTTATCTATTCTTATACCACCGGCAACGTATGCTGCAACAGGAACCGGATCAAGCACAACTTCCTACGATAATACCTATTATGCAGAAGCGATAGGAAAGACAGGAACAACTTTAAAATCAACACTTCATAATATAATTGATGATAATACAAAATTATCATACAGTGCTGTTTGGAATGCATTGATGGATACAGATGAAGACCCTAATAACTCAAACAATGTAATATTATTATATACAGGCCGTTCACAAGGAAAAAGTACAAAAGGATCAGGTGTGAATAATTGGAATAGAGAGCATGTGTGGGCAAAGTCACATGGTGATTTTGGAACTAAAGCAGGTCCAGGAACAGATATACATCACTTAAGACCTACGGATGTATCTGTAAATAGTACAAGAGGGAATTTAGATTTTGATAATGGTGGAGTTGCAGACCGTGAAGCTACTTTATGTAAATATGATAGTGATTCATGGGAGCCAAGAGATAGTGTAAAAGGTGATGTAGCTAGAATGCTATTCTACATGGCTGTAAGATATGAAGGTGATAGTGGGGAAATAGATTTAGAATTGAACAATAAAGTTAATAATGGATCTGCCCCATACTTTGGAAAGTTAAGCACATTGCTTCAATGGAATGCCCAAGATCCTGTTGATGACTTTGAAAGAAACAGAAATGATATAATATACAATAAATATCAGCACAACAGGAATCCTTTTATTGATCATCCAGAATGGGCAAGACAAATTTGGGGTTAAAACCAGAAAGAGTTCTAAAAAGTTATTTATTTATCATTTAAAGTATTGAGGTAATTATATATATAAACAAGCATGATAAGCTACTACTGCAATAATCAGTGGTAGCTTTTTCGATATAAAGAACAGGAAAAATTTTAGCATTATATATATTATCCATTAATGAAGAGGCATGTAGAAGTTAACCTAAAATTTATTCTATTTAATATAGAGTTACCATAACATTTAATAATGGACTATACGGGCATTGTGAAATAAATTTAGAAAGTGAAAATAGGATATAGAAGTAAATGTATAATCTTGATAATTAACTTCAGCAGAAGAAGCTTCACTTATACAAATGCAAAACCTAATTTGGTTATTGATAATTTAGAGGATAAAGAATTTTTAAACAAATTTATTTATTAGTTTGATAGAGATTAAATAAAGTTCAAATTTAATTTCTTATTTTTATTAGGATTTATTGACTAAGATGGTACTGTTATCCTAATAAATGAATAGTATGGAAATTAGAAAAATAATAAAATTAATAATTTAAAGTTACAATTTTTTTATTAAATTGTACATTCATTTAAGTTTGGAGGGCGACTGTATGAACAAAATGGTTTATAATTTTCTTGTTAATAGAGTATTTAATAGTCGTGATGCAGTTAATGTAAAAGAAAAAACAATTGCATCAAGACAATTTCCTTACGAAATTAAAGTTATAGCTGAAAACTTATATGTACCTTGGGCTATTGCCATAAGCGATGAGGGGAAACTATATGTTACGGAGAGGTCTGGATCGATTAGAATTATTGAAGATGGTAAACTTCTTCCACAGCCGCTAATCACATTTCCTGCACCTTTTGTAAGTCAAGGGGAAGGTGGTTTAATGGGTATTGTCCTTGATCCAAATTATTCAGAAAATCATTATATGTATGTTATGCATTCATACTTGGAAGGCGGCAGAGCTTATAATCGCGTTGTCAGATTAGTTGAAAACAATAATAGGGCATCAATTGACAGAGTTCTTCTGGATAAAATCCCAGGTGGACAAATTCACAACGGAGGAAGGATAAAGATAGGACCTGATAAGAGATTATATATAACAACGGGAGATGCAGGGAATCCTGCATTGGCACAAGATCCCACAAGTACAGCTGGAAAAATACTGCGAATAGAATTAGATGGCAGGGTTCCGCAAGATAATCCAATTATCAATTCGCCTGTTTATAGCTTAGGTCATAGAAATCCCCAAGGGTTAGCGTGGAATTCAAAAAATGTCTTGTATGCATCAGAGCATGGACAATCAGCCCATGATGAGATAAACATAATAAAACAAGGAGCTAATTATGGATGGCCTATGGTTCAAGGTAGTGAAGATTCCACGGAAGTTATAATACAAAAGCCATTAATACACAGCGGAGAAGATACATGGGCGCCCTCTGGTATTGCCTTCGTAAATCAAGGTCCGTGGGAAGGGAAATTACTTGTTGCAAATTTGCGTGGACAGCAACTACTGGCTATATCCTTTAATGGAAATGGAATGATAGTGAAGAATGTAGAGTCCTGGTTTAAGAATCAGTATGGACGCTTGCGGGAGGTTATTCAGGATAAAGATGGTTCGATTTACCTGACAACAAGTAATAGGGATGGCAGAGGGAATCCTGATATAGCTGATGATAAAATTATTCGGATCACTCCAAAATAAAGTAATATTTAGATAACTCAAGAGATACTTACAAACCTCATGTTTATTTATGATAAAGAATTAGGAATAACAGATTTGTTAAGACAAGTAAAAATCTATCCAGTTAAAAAATCATAATTAAAGATACCTAGTTTCCTATGGAGCATTTCTATCAAGAACTGCATAAAAATTAAAAACTCTCGGCTAATTAATTAGTCGAGGTTTTTTTGTTGGTATTTAAATAATTAAATTTATATTAACATAACGAAAATGTAATGTTAATGAAATATAGTTAAATTGATACAAAAAATAGAATGATATAAAATAAGTTGCATGAGATGACGTTATAAAGTACTAGTTTAAATAAAGAAAAAGGGGAGAGTTAGAAATGAAAAGCATATTAAGTGTAGAAAGAATTGAAAAGTATTATGGTAATAAAGATAATGTAACAAAGGCTATAGATAATATCAGTTTTAAGGTAGATGAAGGGGAGTTCCTTGGGATAATGGGACCTTCTGGAAGTGGTAAAACTACATTACTTAACTGTATATCAACTATTGATAATGTTACCACAGGTAAAATAGAAATAAATAATAAGGATATTACTAGGTTAAAATCAAAAGAGTTAGATAAGTTTAGACAAAATGAGTTAGGTTTCATATTCCAAGATTTTAACTTATTAGATACTCTTACAGCTTATGAGAATATTGCTTTAGCATTAACAATAAAAGGTGAGAAGAGTTCAGAAATAGATGGTCAAATAAGAGCAGTATCAAAGTATTTAGAAATTGAAGAAGTATTAGAAAAATATCCCTGCCAAATGTCAGGCGGAGAAAAGCAAAGGGTTGGATCGGCAAGAGCAATAGTAACTAATCCATCTTTAGTACTTGCTGATGAACCAACAGGGGCATTAGATTCAAAATCAGCTAGATTATTACTTGAAAGATTTGAAAGTCTAAACAAGGAGTTAAACACTACAATACTTATGGTTACTCATGATCCCTTTACGGCAAGCTATGCTCATAGAATACTTTTTATTAAAGATGGAAAAATCTTTAGTGAGTTAGTAAGAGGAAATGATACAAGAAAAGAATTCTTTAATAAAATTATAGAAGTTATATCTCTTCTTGGAGGTGATGATAACAATGTATTTTAAGATAGCAGCGGTGAATATAAAAAAGAGTTATAAGGATTATACTATATATTTCTTAACACTAATATTAGCTGTTTGTATATTTTATAGCTTTAACTCAATAGATTCACAAAAGGCTCTTGCTGAAATAAACTCTTTAGATGCAGAATATATATCTAGATTAATTGACTTCATGTCTGGAGTCTCATTACTTGTATCTATAATATTAGGCGGTTTAATATTATATGCAAATAATTTTCTAATAAAAAAACGTAAAAAAGAATTAGGAATATATATGATTTTAGGTATGGGAAAAAGAAAAATATCTAGAATTTTAGTAACAGAAACATCTATAGTGGGAGCTATATCTTTAGTTGCTGGTCTTATATTAGGAATTGGAGTATCACAGGGATTATCTACTTTTACCTTAAAGTTATTTGATGTTGGAATGGATGAATATAGATTTGCTGTTTCAACAAGTGCTATAGGGAAGACTATATTGTACTTTGGAATAATGTTTTTACTTGTTATGATATTTAATGTATTTGTTATTTCTAAATATAATATAATTGATTTATTAACAGCAGGTAGAAAAGGCGAAAATATAAAATTTAAAAGTCCATTTATATATTTATTGTCATTTATTTTATGTGTAATATCACTTGGCTTTGCATATAAATCCATACTAGAGATAGGTCTAGATTTAAGAGAACCTATGTTTAAATTATCAATTGCTGTTGCAATAATATGTACAATAGTATTCTTCTTTAGTTTATCTGGATTTATATTATATGTAGTAAATAAGAATAAAAAAGTTTATTTTAAAGGGCTAAACATATTTGTATTAAAACAAATAAATAGTAAAGTTAATACAAATTTCTTATCAATGGCTTTAATCTCTATAATGCTATTCATCACAATAGTGGTATTATCTATAGGCATAAGCTTTAAAAAAGATTCAGAAGCAGGACTCGAAAAAACAACACCCTTTGATGCTAGTATAATATTATCTGCTAATGATGAAAACAAAAATATAGAAGATATACTTAATAAAATTGATTTTAAAATAAGTGGAAATGAAACATATGCAACTTACAATGAATATGTTGTAGGAATAAAACTGAAGGACTTATTTACAACTGAAGATGAAACTTTGGAAGGTTGGGGGGGCACCTTTATAAAGATATCTGATTATAACAAAATCTTGGAATTGAAGGGTGAAAAAGAGATAAATTTAAATAAGGATGAGGTTTTACTTTTATCAAATTATAACAAGTTAGTTGAGCCAATTAATGAAAAATTAAAAATTAGCAATGAAGTTAATATTAAAGGAAAAGAATACTTGGTGAAAAATGATAAGGCTATAGAAGAAAATCTTCAAACTTCCTCTAGCGCGAATACTTATTGCACAATTGTTATAAATGATAAGTTTTTATCTGATTATAAAATTTATAAATCAGTACTTAATATAATGTATTCTGATAATAATAGGGAAGAAAACAATAAAAAATACGAGGAAATTAATGAAAATTCAATTAATGGCAAGCATAAAATCTTAAACGTTAAAGATATAGATGCTTATTCAAAGGATGGTGTTTATTCTCGATATAAGGGAGCCTCAACTACAATACTGTTTATCGGAATATATTTAGGCATCGTATTTTTAATAACTAGTATGGCTGTATTAGCTCTTCAACAATTATCAGAAGCCAGTGATAGCATAGAAAGATATAAAGCTTTAAAGAGACTTGGTGCAAACAAAAAAATGATAGACAAAACAATTTTTATTCAAACCTTGATATATTTTAGTCTTCCAGTTATTCTTGCATTAATTCACTCTGTAGTTGGAATTGTAGTAGTTAATGACTATATAAGTAATTTTAATCCAATAGATATTAGATCTTCAGCTTTAATAACAGCTTTAATATTTATTATAGTTTATATAGGATATTTCTATACAACCTATTCAGGGTACAAAAATATAGTAAAAAATAATATTTAACCTTATAATAATTATTAGGGCTATTATTTCCAAAAGTTTAATAGCCCTAAATTTCGTATAGGGAGGTAAATTTAATAATGCAAAAAATTATTATTATTGAAGACGATGAAGTTATAAGAGAAGAATTACAAAGTTTTTTGAAAAAGTATGGATATGAAGTAAAAGCGCCTATAGATTTTAATAATATAATAAAATATATTGAGAATGCGAATGCAAACCTTATATTACTAGATATAAATCTTCCTGTTTTTGATGGTTATTATATATGTAGAGAAATACGTAAAACCTCAGAGGTTCCAATTATAATAGTTACAAGTCGAGATAGTGATGTAGATGAATTAATAAGTATGAATTTAGGTGCAGATGATTTTATAACAAAGCCTTATAATACAGAGATATTATTAGCAAGAATAACTAATATATTAAAAAGAACATATGGAAACTTAAAAACTAATAATATATTAAATTATAGAGATTTTAATTTAAACCTCTCAAATGCAACGGTTATTTATAAAAATAAATCCTTAGAGCTAACTAAAAATGAGGTTAAGATTCTTTCTTACTTGATAGATAATAAGGGGAATATAGTAAAAAGAGATTCACTTATGGAATACTTGTGGAAATCAGATTATTTTGTAGATGATAGCACTTTAAATGTTAATATTAATAGATTAAGAAAGAAGCTTGAAGAAATAGGTATAGAAAATCCAATAGAAACAAGAAGAGGACTAGGGTATATAATGCCATGAGTATAGGTGAATTTTTAAAAGATAAAATATTGATAATATTATGGAATATACTAATGTTTATTGTATTAGCAGCTATACTGCTTGTTATTAATGTTAAATGCATTATAATTTCTTTTGTTTTTTGTATTTGGGTTTTACCATTAGCTTCATATATGGCTTATGAATTTATAAAATATAAAAATTATTATGATGAAATTAATAGTATATTAGAAAAATTGGACAAGAAATATTTACTTCCAGAGATGATAAGGGAAGCAACCTTTATCGAAGGAGAAAAACTTAATTATATACTTAAAGAAATAAGTAGAGATATGCATGAGCACGTAAAATATTATAAAGATATGCAATCAGATTATAGAGAATACATAGAGACTTGGGTTCATGAAATCAAAACACCAATAGCATCTACAAAGTTAATAATTGCAAATAATCAAAATGAAATAACTAATAAAATAGATTTTCAGATGGATAAAATTGAGGGATTTATAGAGCAAGCGCTTTATTATTCTCGAAGTAATAATGTTAGTAAAGACTATATTATGAAACAAATTAACCTTGATAATGTAGTAAGAAAGGTAGTCAAAAGAAATTATAGAGATTTTATTTATAAAAAAATAAAAGTAGATATAAAAGATATTAATGAAGTTGTATATAGTGATGGAAAATGGATTGGATTTATTATTAATCAGATAATAGGAAACTCTATAAAGTATTCAAGTAGTAAAGAGCCAATGATAAGTATATATTCAGTTAAGGAAGATAATTCAGTAATGTTAATTATAGAGGACAATGGAGTAGGCATAGTAGATAAAGATATAAATAGAGTCTTTGAAAAAGGTTTTACTGGCGAGAATGGAAGAAGATTTAGTAAAAGTACAGGAATGGGATTGTATCTATGCGAAAAGCTGTGTTCACAATTAGGATTGAAAATTAAAATTAACTCTGAGGAAAATAAAGGAACTAAAGTTACAATAGTATTTCCTTTGTCAGATATGGTAACTTTTATAGATAATTAAGGATATATTATTGAGATTTATAAGTAACACTATAAATGTTAGTAGTACTAGTAAAAATATCACCTCCTTTACAAAGAAAGGTGAATGATACCAGTAGCTCACATTTAACCATAAGATTGTACTTTGGAATTATACTATAATAAGTAAATGAGGTTTTTTCAAAACAAAGAGGCTTAAACTAATCTGTATATATAAATGGAGATGTTTAGGCCTCAAGGGATTACCTATATAAAAAAACTCTTAGATTACCTTTCTTATCAAGGGTGGCAAGTAGAACGTTTTTTATCTCAGTTTGATATAAACTTTCTAAACTGGAAGCAACCCAGACTTCATCCCTATGAATTTGGTTTAGTTCCTTAAGATTAATTTTACCTTCCTTAATAATGGTCCTTGGCAAATCAAAAGGTTCTGTTTCCAGTTGCAAGGATGAAGGAGTAATAGGTTCGTATTTTGGATGTAAAAAGACAGAAATTTTTCCATCAGCTTCCCAAATTGCTAATGCTACCTTTTTCACATCCTCTACTTTTTCTTCACGCAATTCTTCTAATAACACATCAATTGATATTCTTGCTTTTTTTAATCCTTTATAAAGGATTTCTCCGTCCTGAACAATTGTGATTGGTGAACTATTAATAAGTCTTCTTAAAAATGGAAATTTAAGAAGGCTGAATATGCCACCAAGATATAGAACAACTAATACACTTGTTGAAATGATGGATCCTTTTAACCCAAGGTTTTCGTCAGACAACGGATGGGCAATAATATTTCCAATTACTAAAGAAATAACAAAATCAAGGATTCTTAATTGGGAGATGGTACGCTGTCCTAAGAGTTTTGCAACAGTTAGCAAAAAGAAAAAAGCAATAATGGCACGAAGAATCCACTCAATGGTGGTAAGTGTTTCTTGGCCTTGTAAAAAATCCATATAAGATACCTCCTTTATCCAAAAAATTTAATGCTGATGTTATTCTAACCAATAATCAATGAAATAATAGATGTTTATGGTGATAAAATTTTATTTAGACATGTTACAGTGAACAGTATTACAAATCAATGATAAAAGTAGAATTAATCATTGATATTAATTCGTTAAGTTTACTTTTAAAAGTAAAGAACATTATTATAAGTAAAGAGATGGATTTAGTTGTATACTACAAATTTATCAGTGAAATAATGGTTACTAGAAAATGAAAATGAAAATATAATATAAAGAATAGGGAGTCGGGAATTAGCTATGATGAAAATATGGATATAATAAGAATTTCAGAATAAAGGTGTTTTATACGTAAATAAAAAATTAAATTTAAACATATTATCTATATCTATGAGAAACACTAACCTTATGGTAAAATAAAAATATAAATGATAATAAATATCAATTAAAAAATAATTTTATATAAGGAGACAGAATGATGGATAAAGGATTTAATTTTAAAAATAGTTATATAGACCTTCCAGATATATTTTATACTTTAGTATCACCTAGTAAAGTACCAGATCCCAAATTAGTGATATTAAACAATAAGCTAATAGAGGAACTAGGGTTAAAGTTAGATGAACTTCAATGTGAAGATGGCTTAGCGATACTTTCTGGAAATAAAGCTCCAAAGGGGGCAGTAACATTAGCACAGGCTTATGCAGGTCATCAATTTGGTAATTTTACTATGCTAGGGGATGGAAGAGCCATACTACTTGGTGAGCATGTAACGGATGAGGGGAATAGGTTTGATATTCAACTTAAGGGTTCAGGAAGAACACCATATTCAAGGGGTGGAGATGGTAAGGCTTCCCTTGGCCCTATGATTAGAGAGTATATTATAAGTGAGGCTATGAATGGGATAGGAATACCAACAGTCCGTAGTTTATCAGTAGTTACGACTGGAGAAGAGGTATACCGTGAAACAAGACTTCCAGGAGCTGTATTAACTAGAGTGGCTTCAAGTCATATTCGTGTTGGGACTTTTCAATATGCAAGAGGTTTAAATGATATACAAGACCTTAAAGCACTAGCAGATTATACTCTAGAGAGACATTATAAAGATGGAATAAAGGAAAAAAATCCATATGTTTATCTACTAAAGGAAGTAATAAAGAAGCAAGCAACCCTTATATCAAAGTGGCAGCTAGTAGGCTTCATACATGGGGTTATGAACACAGATAACATGACAATTAGTGGAGAAACAATTGACTATGGACCTTGTGCCTTTATGGACACATACAATCCAGAAACTGTATTTAGCTCTATTGATAAATATGGTCGTTATAGCTATGAAAATCAGCCAAGTATGGCAGAGTGGGATCTTGCTAGATTTGCGGAGACCCTTTTACCTTTATTGCATGATGATATGAATGAGGCAATAAAGATAGCTCAAGAGGCTGTTTCAGAATTCCATAATCTATATACTAAGCAATGGCTTTCTGGAATGAGAAAAAAGCTTGGTTTATTTAATGAAGAGGAAGCGGATAAAAATTTAATTGAAGGTCTTCTAACTATTATGAAAAAATATAGTGCTGACTATACAAATACATTTAGAGCATTAACCATTAATAAATATGAAGATACAGAAATTATAGATAAAGAAGATTTTAACCAGTGGATTAACCTATGGAAGGAAAGGCAATCAAGACAAGATGAGAAGGAAGAAGCTGTATTAAATCTTATGAAAAATAATAATCCAGCAGTCATACCTCGTAATCATAGGGTAGAAGAGGCATTAGATTATGCTGTAAATAAAGGAGACTACAGTGTTTTAGAAAAGCTTTTAGAGGTTCTTTCAGAGCCGTATAGTTATTCAAAGGAGCAAGAGGAGTATAGGGCTGTTAAAACAAAAGTTAATTATAGAACCTTCTGTGGAACTTAATTTAGATTGATATATTAATATTTAGAATAATAAAAAGAGAACCGTACCATAAATAAATGAGGTTTTTTCTAAAATTGGATGGAGATATGGTAAACCTCGCTTCCACCATGAAGCCCACGGAAATTTAATTGTTAGATTTTCGTGGGTTTATTTTGTATTCATATTTAATTAAATTTTCTTTAATTTTATTCTTGATACCATAAGATAGGAAAGTACTATTAATGATAGTATTGGAACAACTGAATTTATGGTAGATGGAATAATTAAAGAAAATAAGGCAAGAATACATCCAGCAATGGTGATTGGTATTCCTGTGAAAACACCTTCAAATGTACTTATATTATATTTTGCTAATCTGTAGCATCCACATATAGAATAAAGTAATAAGAGTGATATGCCTAGTATGCGGCTAAAGCCTACAGTGTAAAAATTATATTTTGTAAAGATTATCAGAGCTGGTGCAACTCCAAAGGAAACAAGGTCAGCTAAAGAATCTAGTTCTTTCCCTATTTCACTTGATACATTAAGATATCGGGCAATTCTTCCGTCATATCGGTCAACTAAAGCAGCGGCAAGTATACATAACGATGCGTACAAATAGTTTTGATCGAAAATATTAATTATTGAAGTAATTCCAAATGATAGATTAATAAATGTTAGTATATTAGGTACATATTTTTTTATCATATCCTTCTCCTTATCGGTTGTATTTATATTCTAAAAATTTATTTATAATTTTATTTTTGTAAATTATGCCTACTAAAAATGAAAGCATAGCTATAATTGATATTATTATTGTTGATAAATAGTTACCATTCTGAATATTAGATCCAATACTTACAGAAGCTAATATCCAAGGAAATCTGCTTATTACTAATATGGAAAAAAACTTTATTGGCTTAATAGTAGTAAGACCTGCAACATATATCAAAAAATCTTTTGGAAGGCCTGGAACGAAAAAAATCACAAATAATATAATTGAGAATTTTTTACTTTCCATAATATCAAGCAGCCACTTTGAATTTTTCTTCTTAAGAAAATTTGTTATAAAGTTCCCACCTATTAATCTAGTAAAATAAAAGGCTATTGCAGAACCTATGATAAGTCCTGACATTGTAAACAATAATCCTAAAGGTACACCATAAATATATCCGCTTGCAATTTGAACTACTTCACCTGGAATAGGTGCAATTACAGTTTGCAATATCTGAAATAAAATTATTATAATACTTCCAGATTTTCCGAGGGACATTAAGTATTTGTTGAATTCATCCAATGACACTGTAGCTGCAAGTATATTTGGAATATATTTAAAGATTAATCCAATAGTAGAAAATGCTAATAAAACTAATAATATTTTTATGTAAGATACTTTTTTGAAAATTTTCATAATTATTTAATCCTTTCTATTTAGAAGATTTATAACTATTATTATATTTGCAATATCTTAAGTTGCACATATAATAGTTCTTAAGAATTCTTAAGTAGCTTAAATAATATAGATTTTAAAAGTATAGCATTATATACTAAAGATAAATGGAGGGAAAAGAATATGAGGAATATTTTAATTGCAGATGATAATGATGAAATAAGAGATATAGTCCGTATCTTATTAGAAAGTGAAGGCTATAATGTAATAGAATCTGTTGATGGAGAAGATGCAGTAAATAAAGTAGATGGAAACATAGATTTAATAATACTTGATATAATGATGCCTGTAAAATCAGGATTTAAGGCATGTGTAGAAATTAGAGAAAAAACAACTGCTCCAATTTTATTTCTTACTGCCAAATCTCAGGATTCTGATAAATGTATGGCATTTTCTGCAGGATGTGATGATTATCTATCAAAACCATTTTCATATACAGAATTAATATCGAGAGTAAAAGCATTACTTAGAAGATACTATGTGTATAAAGGCAAAGAAAAGACTGATGAATGTGATTCAATTAATATAAATGGATTAAAAGTAAGTGAAATATCAAATGAAGTATCATTATATGGGAATGAAATTATACTGACTGAAATTGAATATAATATATTATTATTGTTATCTAAAAATAGAAAGAAGATATTTTCAACACAAAATATATATGAAAGTGTATGGAAAGAACCATATTTCTATTCTTGCAATAACACGGTCATGGTGCATATAAGGAATTTGAGGAGTAAGATTGAAGATAATCCTGATAATCTAAAATATATAAAGACTGTATGGGGAAAGGGATATAGAATTGAATAAATTTAATAAAAAATTTTTAAATAAAAAGCTAGAAATTAAATTAATTATAGCCATTATAATTTCATTGATTATATCTATTTCTTTATTTTTTATACTTCAGATAAATGGTGAGAGTCTGCTTGACAGGCATTTGTATAAAACTTCTTTTTTTCAAAATCAGAAAAATAAAGCTATGTCTGATTTTAAAACATATGTGTCAAATAACAATCTTTCAATAAATGATTCTGAAAAAATGGATGAATGGGTACGTAAAAATAAATATATAGATATATATATATTCAAAAATAATAATATGCTTTATGATTCAACTAATCGTAAAGAGCCTTTAGAGTCTGAGGAAAACGAACCTTTGATATTATCTGGTTATTCTTATAATATCAATTTTAGTGATTTAAGAGCACAGGTGTATATAATGTGCTATTTTGAATATAAGTACTACTATATTTTAATATGTATAAATATTGCGATTTCTTTATTATGTTTTATAGTAATTACATCACTTTTAATTAAAAAAAAGATATCATACATAAGGACACTTGAAAATGAAATCAAAATACTAGAAGGTGGAGATTTAAATTATGAGATTACAATAGAAGATAATGATGAGCTTTCTCTGCTTGCTCAAAGTATTAATGAAATGAGAAAGTCATTTATTGAACGATTAAGAAATGAGGATGAAGCAAAATCAGCTAATAGCGAACTTATTACAGCAATGTCACATGATTTAAGGACACCGCTTACAGCGTTAGTAGGATATTTAGATATTATAGAATATAAGAAATATAAAACAGAGGATAATTTGAAACGGTATATTCATAACAGCCGAGAAAAAGCATATCAGATTAAATCATTGTCTGACAAACTATTTGAATATTTTATACTTTTTAATAAACAGGATGAGCTTCAGTTTGAAGAATTTAATGGAAATGAACTTTTGGAACAGCTGTTTGAAGATCAGTTCTTTATGCTAAATAATCAAGGATTTATATTTAAAATTCATTCCTATGAGAGTCAATTCTTTATAGAGGTAAATCTTATTTCAATGAGAAGGGTTTTTGACAATATTTTTTCTAATATTTCTAAATATGCAGATAAATCTAAAGCTGTAGAGGTTAGGTATTACGTTGAAAACAAAGAACTTTTTATTAGTATAGAAAATACTATAAATAAAAATCTTAAAGCTATAAGCAGTACGGGGATAGGACTTAAAACATGTAAGAAGATTGTTGAAAGCCATGGTGGTGAAATGATAATTAATAAAAGCGATAATACATTTAATATAACGATAATTTTAAACGTTAAAGGCAATAATTTATAGTATATGAACATTATTAATTGGATAGAAAAATTATATATATATATGTAAAAATTATTTTTAAAACATATTTAATGAGGAAGAACTAAATGAATAAAATAAAATATAAACAGGATATCGTATTTCGTGAGATTAGAAAATAAGATTATTCAGCACTTGCAGAAATTATAGTTAAAACAGGGGAAGTTGATGAGATAAATAAGAGACCTGGATTTATTGTCCAGCAAAAAAAAACAAACTATTTCAACATAAAATGCCATATTAATCAATGTATTTTTAAATTAGCAACCTCAGTCGCAAGCTCCTTTGGAAAACCTTCCGTGGGACGTAACTAAATTGTGAATATAATTTGGTTTGCTATTAGCAGGAGTTTATGATATCAAGAATCTAAAAATAAAGTTTATAGATGATACAGAGTCAAGGTATAATTCATCTTGGAACATAGAGGTAAAATTGATATAGATATGAGTTTTAATGAGTATGAAATAAGAACTATGCTAAGTGATTATTCAAATGAAAATATGCTCAATTTTGATATAGAAGTTTTAAGTAAGGAAATATATAAATTCACAAATGGATATCCATTTTTAGTAAGTAGGATTTGTCAAATAATTGATGAAAATATATTAAAAAATAGAGATAAAGCATGGGATGAATTTCATATCCAAAAAGCTATGAAAATATTGTTAGAAGAAAATAACACATTGTTTGATGATTTAATAAAGAATATGGAGAATAATGATAAGTAGTATGA
Organism: Clostridium gasigenes; assembly: GCF_900104115.1. Taxonomy (GTDB): domain Bacteria; phylum Bacillota; class Clostridia; order Clostridiales; family Clostridiaceae; genus Clostridium; species Clostridium gasigenes. The sequence continues at coordinate 291,906 of NZ_FNJM01000002.1, read as the reverse complement.
GTACATGTACAATTTGCTTATATTAAATATAGCATCTGTTTTTAATATAGATAATCCAGAGATAAATTTAGGTGTTATGTTTGGATACTTAAGTAAAAATGATAGTAATACTATTGTATCAAATAAAATAATAAGAGAAAGAATTTACAATTATTTAGTATCTAAAACAGATAGTAAAGTAATGTCTAGCTATAATTTAAAAGATAATTTTATAACTGAAGATCATGGGCTTGATATGGAAAAAACTTAATGATTAAATAATACAAAGAAAAGTAGATAGGTATAGGATGTAAAAAGTTTATTAAAGGGGATTTTATTAAATGAAGAGTTTAAAGGTTGGATTAATTCAACATAAAGCAATAGAAAATAATATTAATATGAATTTAGAATTAGGTTTGAAATATATAAGTGAAGCAAAAAGGCTAGGAGGTGACATAGTTCTCTTTCCTGAAATGTGGTCAAACGGATATGAACCTCCTTATGGTGAGGCATTTGAAAATCCGTTTGATGAAAGTTACGAAAATGAACGTCAAAAATGGCTTGCTGAAGCTGTTGATGAAGAGAGTAAATATGTTAAATCTTTTAAAGTGATTGCTAGAGAATTAGAAATAGGTATTGTTATAACATATCTTTCAAAAGGAAATACTAGTCCACAAAATACAGCTTTAGTTATTGATAGAACAGGAGAGATTTTGATGAAATATTCAAAGGTTCATACTTGTGATTTTTCATTAGAAGCTTTGCTTGAAAGTGGAAAAGAGTTTAAAATATGTGATTTCTGTGGAGTTAAACTTGGAGTAATGATTTGCTATGATAGAGAATTTCCTGAAAGTGCTAGAATTCTAATGTTACAGGGTGCAGAAATAATACTTGTACCTAATGCTTGTGATATGAATCCCGCAAGAATAAATCAATTATCAACAAGAACTTTTGAAAATATGGTTGGTATAGCAATGACAAATTATCCCGGGAAGAAGTGGGGAAATTCATGTGCATATAGTCCAGTAGTTTTTGATGAGGATGGTAATTATATCGATAATAAAATTATTTCAGCAGATGATATTAAAGAGGATATATTAATAGCAGAATTTGATTTAGATAGCATAAGAAATTATAGAAAAAGGGAAACTTGGGGAAATGCATATAGGAAAGTTGGAACTTATAAAGAGTTATTAGATAATAAAGTGCAAGAACCATTTATAAGAGAGAACTATAAGGCGAGTAAATAGAATAAATCTCACTTGCAAATGATAGGTCGAACCATATCATTTGCAAGTGGGGTTAAAATTAATTTATACAGAGAAGTTAAGAATAGTATATAACTTAAATCAAATCAGTTAAGCCATTAACTGTAGTTTGTTCATTCTCATTAATAGGAATAACTATGCATTTTTGACCATTAATTATTTGATATTTTATTTGAGGTATTTTTTCAGGTTTTACTTGAAGTATAACGTCATAGTGAGAAGTAACCGTATTATCTTCTGAGCTTGTATCGACAGCGTCTTCTTCTTCTAAAACCACATTATCATCATTAACTTCTGTAGACAGAGGAGTTTCATTATCTACAGCAGCAACTTGGGTAACGTCCTCAAGTCTAGCTTGAAGTGTTTCTACTTGCTTTTCAAGCTGTTCTTCCTTTTTTCTTTGAGCATTTGCCTTAAGTACTTTTGAGTCAATTAAATTCTCTGCTAAAGGCAGATCTACTCCAAAGTTTTCTAAATAAGATTTTTCAATCTTAGTAGTAGCTTCTTCAGGAACGCCACTTTCTATTAAAAGATTTTGTATATCCTTTTGTGTTAAGGTTATAGGTTCACCATCGGTATCATCATAGATTGCATTGTATTCATCTATCATAGTATTTAGGTTTTCTTGTATGTCTATAAAAGTTTTCTCAGCTTTTTTTTCATCGGTGTTAATATAATCTTTAATAATTGTTTGGAAGGTTTCTTTTTGGATAGTGGCAGTCTGTTTTGAAGAACAACCTAAAGCTTTTTCCATTAATTCAGGATGTGGGTCCTTTGCATTTTTAGTGTAGTACATAACAGAGTTAACATCTGAACTACGATTAATAAAAGCAGGGAACACAAAGCCAAGGGTTGGAGCATCTACCACCCAATCTCTAATACGGGCCTTTATTTTATTTTCTTCTTCAAAGTATCTAAGCCCAGGATTTGAAAGTGAAACAGGACATATTGCACATAAAATATACTCATATACTTCTTCAGATTCATCTATTTTAGCATTGTCAGTAGTTTTAGTAATAATATCATAAGCATCATGAAAAACTAGTATTAAAAAATTACCAGTATAATCATAACTATCTATAATGGATTTATAAAAATCTTGAAGCAGAAAATCATCCTTTAATTGGCTTTTTTTAAGCTGTATAAGAGAAATTTGTTTTTCATTTTCAAGGTTCTCATTAAGTGGGAAGTTAAGTTCTAAAATATTATTACCAATAGTTCCAGATAGAACTTTTTTAGCAATTTCTAAGTACTTAAAGTACTCATCCTCATCTAAATTTAAAAAGGTTTCTCTAAAATTAAAAATAATATTTTTTTCACCATTGACATAGCAACCACAGATTTTAGTGAAGGTACAATCATTTTTTTTAAAACGTTTTTTTAACTCAAGTATATCTTTTTTTTTCATATATAAACCCCTCAATCCAGTATTTTCTATTTATAGGTATTAATTAATATATTAGTATTATTAATTATAGTACTTTTTTTATATTAATTAAAGATTTTATTAGGTAAAGTTAAAGTTGATGACATGAAAACAATAAAGATAAAGCAATTTTTTCTTTTCTTTTAATATCTATATCAATACCAAGAAAATTCTTATTCTATATAGTTTAATATAACATCTGTATAAAAACATACCACTTACAAGAAATAATTAACCACTTACTGTTATTATATTTACAAGGAAAAAAATAGTTAATATAATAGAAAATGTGGAGAGTGAAAATATGAAAATACGGATTGAAGTAGATAATACAATTAAAGAAAATGAAGTTATTATTAGATGTAGTGAAATTAATGAAGATGTTAAAAATATTCAAATTATGCTTGATGATATGCCATTATACAAGAAATGTATAACTTTTTATAGAGGTGATACTCAGTATTATATTTCTTTGGAAGAAATATTGTTTTTTGAAACTGAAGAAAATGGGATTTGTGCACATACTATTGATAATATATATACTGTAAAATATAAGCTTTATGAGCTTGAAGAGTTTTTGCCAGGATATTTTATGAGGGTTTCAAAATCAACAATTTTAAATACAAATCATATTTACTCCATAACACATAGTCTATCATCATCAAGTAAGGTTGAATTTCAAAATACTCATAAACAGGTATATGTCTCAAGATATTATTATAAACCATTAAAAATTAAATTATTAGAAAAGAGGAGATAAGATGAAAAAAGAAAGAATTTTTTGGGGCGTTTTATTTATATTAATAGGTATGTTCTTAATTATAAATAAACTTGGATACTTCCCTAATATAAATGTATTTAGTTTACTGTTAACAGTTTTTTTACTAGCGGTTATTGTGAAAAGTTTACCCCATTTTAATTTTGCAGGTATTTTATTGCCTATTGCATTTATATGTATAATATATGATAAAGAATTAGGGATTACAAATATTACACCTTGGACTGTATTGATAGCAGCAATACTTAGCAGTATTGGTCTTTCTATAATTTTTCATAAAGGTATGAAAGGGGTTAATACTAAATATAATTGGAAAGATTACAAATTTGAGAAAATTGATGTAGAAGATGAAAGTAATGTTAGATTTAAAAATTCATTTTGTGATAGTGTAAAATATATAAATACAAATAATTTTGAACAAGCGGATTTTAATTGTTCTTTTGGAGCTATGAAGGTGTATTTTGATAATGCAATCATGAGTAATAGTAATGCTATAGTTAGAATTGATGCTTCTTTTTCAGGAATAGAATTATATATACCAAAAACTTGGAACATTGATAATAAAATTAATGTGTTTTTAGGTGATATTAGTGAAAAAAATAGAAATAATCAAATAACAACAAATACTTTAACATTAGTTGGTGATATTAAATTTTCAGGAGTAGAAATAATATATATCTAATAAGGCATTGTAAAATAAATAATAGACCAAAGATTCTTAGGCCTATTATTTATTTCATATGTCTAAAGTAAAATGCGTAAGAGCTAAAACTCTTACGCATTTTTTATAGTTTAGATTCTTTACTTATAAACATACCAACCACAAAGCTAATTATGGCAAGGAATATAAGTGAATAGAATATATTATGTACGCCACTAAAGAATGCTTCTTTTATTTGAATAGAAGAGGCTCCTGAAGAGTAAATATTATCTGCTGTTACTCCAGATATATTTGAATTACTAAAATAAGAAGATAGGCTTGAATTTACTAATCCACCTAAAATACTAACACCGATAGTTTGGCCAAGTGTACGTATTAATGCATTAGTTGAAGTTGCAGCACCCCTTTTTTCATATGAAGCAGCATTTTGAATAAGTATAGTTAATGAATTAAGTGCACCACCAAAACCAGCTCCCATAATAAACACTATAATAATAAAATAAATTAAAGGAGTGTTTGGGGTAAGAAATCTAAGAAGATAAGAGGTTAATGCTAAAATTAATATAGAACCTAGTATTACCTTCTTTTCTCCAAATTTTTTAAATAGTTTAACTAAGAAAAATGAACTAAGGAGCCAGGTTAAAGACATTGGAGCCATAGAAAGCCCCGAAACTTTAGCACTATAACCAAGAACATTTTGTGTGTATAAAGGTGTATAAGCTTCTACAGCCATTAATATAGCAGCTATAAAAAATGCTATAACATTCATTAATATTGTATCTTTAGAGAATATATCAAATGGAACTACAGGTTCTTCACATTTATTTTCAACAAAGTAGAAAATAGTAAGAGAGACTATAAAACATATAATATATATAACTCTTGCACAGGTAGATGATGTAAATACACATAATAATATTGAAACTATAGATATAGTTAGAAGTAATGAACCAAGATAATCTATTTTAGGCTTAGTAGTTGATACTTGTTCATCAAGATTCTTATTAAGAAGGAATAGAGATATAATTCCAAAAGGTATATTAATAAAGAATATCCAGTGCCAAGATAAATAATCTATAAAGTATCCACCAATGAATGGTCCAAGTAAGCTAGCAACGCCCCAAACGGTACTTAAAAGTCCTTGAATTTTAGATCGTTCTTCTAAATCAAATAAATCTCCAACGATAGTAAAGGTTATGGTAAGAATAGAACCAGCACCTATACCTTGTATTGCTCTAAACATTATTAATTGAAACATACTTTGAGAAAATCCACATAGGGAGCTACCTATTAAAAATATTACTATACCTATAGTAAGCATTTTTTTTCTTCCATACAGATCAGACAGTTTCCCATATATAGGGGTTGATACTGCTGAAGTTAAAAGATAAGAAGCAAAGACCCAACTTATAAGATTGTAACCATTTAGGCTTTTAGCTATAGTAGGCAGGGCTGTTGTTACAACAGTTCCTTCAAATGCAGCAAGGAACATAGAAACCATGATTGCTATAACGATATTACGTTTTTTATTGTTCATTAAAAATAAAACTCCTCTCATTTATAAAAAAATAGCCAATGTCATTAATAATACACCCAAATGTAGTAATGATACAATGTTTTTAGGAATTAAATTGATAATGTATAAAGATACACGGTATAATTAACATTAGACATATAGTATAGAAATGATATAATAGTTATTCAATATTATCTTTTAAGTAGGCTACATAGAAGTTAAAAGCATATATGTATATGACATAAATAAACTTGTATTTGCAAGAAAATTTATTGTTTTATAAATTAAATAGACATAAAAGGCGACTGGTAATATGTCAAGATAATATTTTTATTAAATTGGAAATTTCTTAGTTTGTCTTATGAAAAAAAGAGTTCAATTAATAAACCTTAAATAATTTCCAATTTTTTACTGGGAATTATAAGGTTGTACAACACATATTAAATTGTAGCTTTTTCAACAACCTCATTAGAGGTATAAAGTTGATTATTGCGTAGCAAAGCAAAAATCAATCTTACAAGTTTACGACCAGTTAGTGCAAGTGCTCTTTTATGTTTATGTATTAGGGCTTCATCAGATTTTTTTTGATAGTAATCATGATATTCGTCACTATATCTAGTGACGCTAAAGGCAGCTTCTAATAAGTAATATCTCAAATACTTATTGCCTGTCTTTGTTAAGAAAGTGTGGTCAGCGGTAAAGTTACCGGATTGTCGCTTTCTCCAAGTTAATCCAGCGTATTTAGCTACGCAACCTTGATTATTAAATTTTGTTATATCACCTAGTTCAGATATTATGCCAGCTGCAAATACAGGTCCGATGCCCGGAATTGAAAGTAAGCATTGAAATTGGTGATTATCTATACCTTTAATGGCTTTTTTTATAGCATTATCTAATCCTTTAACTTCTTTTTCTAAAGCTTTAATACAGTTTAGAGAAGCAGCTATAGCTACGTTTAAAGGATCGTATAATGCTTTGTCTAATCGATATGAATCTCTAGCAGCTTTTTGAAGTAACTTAGCAGTAGCTTCAGGATTTGAGAATCTATTTTTACTTTTTTCAACTAAAAAAGTAACTAAATCTTCGAGTTTTGCATTAGCAAGCTCTTCGATAGACATAAATTCTGTTAAAACAGCAAGTGAAGTAGCCCCAAAGGTATTCGAAAAAGGACTTTCCTTTTTATCAAGTACTGCTAATTCACTAAACTTCAAAAAAATATTTGATAAAATATAAGACTTTTCACGACTTATATTTTCCATAAGATGAAGTCTGCATCTAGTAAGTCTTTGTATCGCTATGTATTGTGCGCCACTCCATGGCGCAGTAGTTATTTTGCCAACTCTTGCGAAGTCTGCGATAACAAAAGCATCCTTTGGATCAGTTTTATCCATATCAATAAAAGATTTTTTATATCCTGCAATAACTCGTGGGTTCATGCAGTGAACTTTAGGCTTAAACCATACTAAGGCCTCGTGAGTAGCTAATGTGTTATCTAAATGCCAACTATAGAATGAGGTTGATTCCATAGCTATTGTTAGATGTGTTAAGTTATTTTCTTTAAGACAAGAACAAATATTAGATACTATTTGTTCGGAACCTGGAAGGTTATTATTAACTTGAAATGATAATAGTTTTTTGCCAAAGAAATCTAAAGCAAAGACATAATTAGTTCGTGAACTAACATCTATACCAATGAATAAAGTAGTTGTTAAAGCATTATTCATTGTATCACCACCTTTCATTTAAAATAGAAACAAGAACTGGCATAGGATTACCCCTAGTTTGTAAAGTATCAACACCCTCGCACAAATAAGAACTAAATTATTACCTTTTCAATATTAGTTGCTACGCTAATCGGTTAATAATTTGAACAACGACTGGGTTAGAAGTTAAACAATACAAATAGGGAAACACTCTTCAATAGAAGTACCACCGAAGTGGTCAACAAGGAGAATTTGAATAGCCCTACGCCAATTCTTCATTATAAATATTGACGGTTAGAAGCAATTCTATACTGTTCTTATAATTTCCAGTTATCAGTAGCATTTTGTAGTTAGATTTGATACTGGAAATTCATTAATAGCTAACTACAAAACTTATTATACGAGGAGTAATAATATGAGTTATTGTTTTCAATGTGGAACTAAGGTAATAAATAAGCAATGTAATAATGAGGGGGAGATTCCTTATTGTAATAAATGTGAAATATTTCATTTTCCTACCTTTAGTTCAGCCATAAGTGCAATTATTTTAAACCCTGATAAAAATAAATTATTGCTTATACAGCAGTATGGACAAGTAGATAATATAATTGTAGCAGGATATATTAATAAAGGTGAAAATGCAGAACAAACTTTAGTAAGAGAGGTAAAAGAAGAGATAGGTCTTAATATTAAAGATTATCAATATATGAAGAGTAAATATTTTGAAAAAACTAATACACTACTGTGTAATTTCATTTGCACAGTAGATAGTGAAGATTTAAACCAAACTAATGATGAGATTGATAAAGCGCAATGGTTTACTTTTAAGGATGCACTAAAACATATTAAAAGTGAAAGTTTAGCAGAGGAATTTTTAATATATGCGCTTAAAAAAATGAATTATTAAGAAACAAAAGTGGTAAAAATAAGAAACTAATCAAAAATTTAATTAGTTTCTTATTTATTATGGAGTTTATTCTCCTAGGCATATTAATTACTTAAAAATAAATATTAGCCCATTAAGAAATCAAGTACATTCCAACCATCTGAAGTTTGTGCTTTATATAATTCTGTATAACCACACTTGGTACAACTAACTGTTATGAATTTCTTATTTTGCACATCAAATAATTTGGCAAAGTTGCCACCTGTAGCTTGAAATTGATCTGAAATATACTTCATATTTTCACACTTGGGACAAACGTATTGTTTCTTTTCCATAAATAAATCCCCCTAAATCAAAATGTATTATACTAGATATTATAATGTAAATAAACCTATTAAGCAATATATAAAACTAGTTATTTTGAAAATATTTTAATTTTAATAATTTATATAAATTAATATTAATATTGATATTGAAAAGGATACTAAATATACATTAAAATGTAACGATTTTCCTTATAAATGAATAGCATATTATGATAAAGGAGATGGTTAAAAAATGGATTATGGGAAAAATAATTATTACAGAGAATTACAGTCTTTGTCTTTACAGGATGAATGCAAAAGGTGCTTAAACTATCATGCTACTTTAACAATGACAGATGGAAGTATGTTTGACGGAATTATTGAAAGTGTAGATGCGGATCGCGTTGTAGTATTGGTTGGTGAGTATGTAATGGAGGAAGATGATGAAAATGAATCTGATCAACAACGACAATATCACAATCCTAGAAGAAGATTCAGACGTTTTAGACGTAGAGCTTTTCCACTTAATGCTTTAGTTGCATTATCATTATTAAATTACCCTTACATTGCTCCTCCGTATACTTATTATTATCCTTATTAGTAAAGGAATACTTAATAAATAGAGGAACAGCAGTAGTATTGATTATTTATAATTGAATGAATTATCTTTTGGTGCATATAAAAGTGAATCTTTATATGCACTTTTAGTTTATATATTTTTATTTAATTGAATCATATCAATGAATTGAATAACATTTTCAAAAATATAGTCTCTATAATGAATTTTTAAGAAGAATTAGATATAACCATTGAAAAAACGGATGGAAATATCTTAAAAAAACTTGGTGAATAGATTTAGGATTAGATGGGGTGAGCCGTACCATAAATAAATGTTATATTATTCCATAAAAGTATTTTGAAAATGTTATAATTAAAAGGGAGCTATTATATCTTTAATATTGGGGAGGGGATTTTAATGAACAAGTTACTTGAGGTAGCAATGTCTGAAGAATGGTTTGAAAAAGAAGGATTAGAGCAAGAACCTGCAATTTGGGAGGATGGAATTAGAATTGATACTGGTTCAGGCAAGTTTGAGTGGTGGTATTTTGATGCACACTTAGATGATGGCACAACTGTAGTTGCTATATTTTTTACAAAATCATATGCAAATATAAAAGTACCATTAACTCCACTTGTGAAGCTAAGTATAACAACGCCAGAGGGAAAAACTTACTTGAAGTTGATAGAGTTTCCAAAAGGAGATTTTATGGCATCAGATAAACAATGTGATATTAAGGTAGCAAATAATTGGGTTAAAGGAGACTTAAAGACTTATAATTTGCATATAGATTTTGAAGAAATATCTGCAGATTTACAATTTAATAGAGTGGTTCCGTCTTGGAGACCAGGAGTAGGTAAATGCTTTTTTGGAGAAGCAAAAAAGGAATTCTTTGCTTGGTTTGTACCAATACCATATGGAACAGTGAGCGGCAAATTAAAATTTGAAGGAAAAGAACACGAAGTAATGGGAACAGGATATCATGATCACAATTGGGGTAATGTACCATTAACAAAGGTAATTGATCATTGGTATTGGGGAAGAGTGGATATAGGAGAATACAAAGCAATATTTTTTGAAATGATATCTGCAAAAAAATATTGCTATGAAAGAGTTAATTTATTTATGTTTGCAAAGGGAGATAAAATATTAATAGGTGATGGAAGTAAACTCACTTTAGAAAAAAGTGATTATATAACTCATCGAGGTGGTAAAAAATATCCTGAGCAATTGACTTTTCATTGGAAAGACAAAAATGATAGTATAGAGATTAATATATCCAACCCTGAATTAATAGACGATAGGAGCTTATTAAGTGGGATGCCATTTTTAAAAAGAAAAATTGCTGGGGTAGTAGTTAATCCTTATTATTTTAGGTTTAATGGAAAAACAGAAATTAATATAAATTATAAAGATATAAAAGAAAATGTGAAAGATAAATCATTATACGAAATAATGATGCTAAAATAGGAAGTGGTTCTAATAGCCTGTGTTAAAATACACCATATTTGAAATGAAATAAATTATGAGCAGAATATGAAATTGTGTTAATCTGATTTCTTCTTAAATGATTAATTTGCAATAAAGTATGTAGGATGGCTTACCTCAAGGAGTGTAGGCCTATGTTTATTTCTTATTTTCAAACAATAATTGAAAAAAGTCTACGTTATAAATGTTACGGTGAACAATACCATAAGTAAATGCTAAAAATAGCCTTAGGTATTGATATACAATGCCTAGGGCTGTTTTTCACAAATAAAAATACCGTATCATAAATAATAGATATTTTTAGCATATTTAATTTATAAAGAGAATGTCTGGATGGAACTCTAGACATTGTAAAACCTAATTAAAAAGATTTTATTATTATATTAGAAATAATAAATATGATTATTTATTTAAAGAATAGTAACATCTCTTAGGAGATATTAATCTTTCTTCATTTTTAAGTTGCTTTATAGCCTTATCTACTTCTTTTTTATCAATGGCAAGAGCTTCTGCAATTTCGCCTGGCCTCATTGAGTCTGATTTAGATAATAATTCTATAATTTTATCTGTTAATTCCATTTAATATCATATCCTTTCAGTTAAATTTTTGAAATGCACTTTTTAGGGCAAGCAAGCTGGCAAGCACCACAGTCCACGCATCCAGACTCATTAATTAACCTTTTTCTATCTTCACCTTGGGTTATGCATCCTACAATACATACTCTTTGGCAAGTTCCACAACCTACACACTCAGATTTATTAATTCTTCTAGGCATAGCTTTCTCCTTTTTTAGAAAATTATTATAAAGTTTGTTTACAAGAGTCAACAGTGATTTCTAATACTCTTGTTAAGAATGGATATTTCTTGCTCATCATATTAAAGTGCTCTCCTGTTTTTAGGAATTTAGCAGTTCCCTCAAGTAAGAATCCTGTTCCCATATACATATGTCCCATTACTTCTTTACTACCTAGAGTTAATTTTACTTTAGGATTAATAGTGATATTTTCCTCAGTCTTAATCATAGCAGCTGCAGGTATTAAAATTTTATTTCCTTCTACAACTACTAAATAACTGTTCCATGTATTAGAAGCATGAACCTCATTATTTCCGCAAGTTACTATAGAAACTACACCTTCGTGTTTTATTACTTCAAAAAACTTTTCTGTTAACATAATATATTCCTCCTTGGATTAAAGATAATATATATCGTCGACAACTTGTGTCTGCAATTAATATATAATAGATTTGTATATTAGTCAATGAAAATTTATAACGCTAAAGATAGGTTTAAAATTGCAATTCAATTATCTTGAATCATGAGAATTAATAGGATATTATAAGAGATATTAAAAGTAGCTTAAAGGAGAATATAAATAATGAAGTTTTCAGTTGGAGTAGAATATGCATTACATTGTTTATTATATATGGTAAAGATAGAAGACGGTATATCGGTAGGAATTAGAGATTTAGCGACATTTCAAGGGGTTTCGGAGACTTATTTATCTAAAGTATATGCAAAGTTAAGTAAGTGCGGAATTATAAAATCTGTACCTGGTGTAAAAGGTGGATATGCGTTAGCTCGCAGCGCTGAAGAAATAACATTTTGGGATATTGTTGAAGCTGTAGAAGGAAAAGAGCCATTCTTCCAATGTGCAGAAATTAGACAAAACAATATATTATTAGATAAGGAGAATTTACCGGATACTCATACTAAATGTCCATGTTTAATCAAGGTAGTTATGTTAGAAGCAGAAGATGAAATGAAAAAATATCTAAATAATAAAACATTATTATGGTTATACGATGAGGTATATAATAAGAAACTTCCAAAAGAAATGGAAGATGCAACAGTAGAATGGTTTAATAATAGCAAAAAGTAGTTTAAGCAGATAAAATTAGGACTGTTAGATTAGTTTAGAGGGTTCGCACTTAGAGGTGATACGGTGAACCGTACCACAAGTAACATAGACTTTCTTTAAAGCCTTTGATATGGATGATTTTAAGAAAAATAATAGTGCTTTAAATCGTATCATAACCAAGATAAATTATAAAATAAAGCAATAGATATTGTCCGTTTCACTACCAATATCTGAAATAATTACATTCATGGTGTGTACTTTTATTGGTTGTTATAAAAATATTATTATATAAACAATGTTATATCTCAATTCATCGAGATTAATAGGTCTGTTTTTTCAATTTATCTCATGAATTTTTTGAGGCTGTCGACAATATTGACTACGATTAATAGTTTATGCATAAGCGCTCCTTACTTGTCTTCCTTAGAGAATAGGTGGGTAACCTTATTAATAGCAATCTTGCCAACACGCTTAATCATGGTGGGAGCCATTACGCCGATGATTGCCTTTTCAAATGGTACACCGTGAGTGTCGGTTTTCTTTACCAGACGGATGGCATCGAACTTGCACTTGGTGGTGCAGATGCCGCAGCCTACACAGATATACTCGTCAACAATGGTAACCCCGCAGCCGAGGCAACGCTCAGTTTCCTTCTTTACTTGTTTTTCGGTAAAGGCCCGTCTGAGATCACGGAAGGTTTCCTTTTCTTTGGAATCATCTATTTTTGCAGCCTTCTGTCTTGATGTGTTGTCGTAGCTGTCAAGAGGAATAATGGCGTTCTTCTTATCAAGTTCCTTATACTGTCTGCGGTCACGACCAATAACAAGGCTCTGTCCAGGATGAACAAAACGGTGAATTGAGACAGCACCTTCCTTACCTGCTGCGATAGCATCAATGGCAAATTTAGGACCGGTGTAGACATCACCTCCCACAAAGATGTCAGGTTGTGCAGTTTGATATGTGAATGAATCAGCCTTGCAGGTCTGATTGCGGTTAAATTCAACCTTGCTGCCTTCCAGTAGGTCACCCCATAGGATAGACTGACCAATAGATAGGAGCAGGTTTTCACATTCGATGGTCATAGTGTCGTCTTCAGCATACTGTGGATTGAAGCGGTGGTCTGAGTCAAAGACTGCAGTACACTTTTTGAATACAATACCTTTGACCTTGCCGTCTTCTATAAGTATTTCCTTAGGACCCCATGAATTATTGATGACAATGTCTTCAGCCTCTGCCTCTTCGATTTCGTCGACAGCTGCAGGCATGATATCACGGGATTCAAGACAGAACATAGAAACATCTGATGAGCCTGCACGCGCTGCTGTTCGTGCGACGTCTATGGCAACGTTACCGCCACCAACAACTACAGTACGGCCAGAAAGATTTGTATCGCCATTCAGATTAATATTGCGAAGGAATTTAACACCTGTGATAACACCTTTTGCATCTTCTCCAGGAATGCCGATATTACGGCCACCCTGTGCACCGATGGCTACATAGAATGCTTCATAGCCTTCTGCTCTAAGCTGATCAAGTGTAACGTCCTTGCCAACCTCGATACCGGTCTTGAAGGTAACGCCCATTTCCCTTAGAATATCAATTTCAGCTTCAACAACGTCCTTTTCCAGACGGAATGATGGAATGCCGAGAGTCAGCATACCGCCCAACTTATTTTCTTTTTCAAATACGGTAACAGGATATCCATTCTGTGCAAGGAAAAATGCACAGCTCAGTCCTGCAGGGCCAGCGCCGATGACAGCAATCTTATTGGTGAAAGGTTCGCCGATCGTGTTAATCATAGCAGGAACATATCTGGTTTCTGCATTCAGATCCTGCTGCGCGATAAATTTTTTGATTTCGTCGATTGCGATAGGTTCGTCTATATCACCACGTGTACATGCTGATTCGCAACGTCTGTTACAGATACGGCCACAGACTGCAGGGAGTGGGTTTTCTTTCTTGATGAGTTCAAGAGCTTCACGGTATTTGCCCTGTGCTGCCAACTTAATATAACCCTGAATGGCAATATGTGCCGGGCAGTTGGTCTTGCATGGTGCAGTACCTGTGTCAACAACATCTTTACGGGTGGTACGGTATTCTGGATTCCACTTGTCTGGGCCCCACTTGGTGTTCTGTGGATGGTCGTGTTTAAATTCGGTAACAACAGGAGTCTTTGAGCAGAGTTTCTGACCCAGCTTCAGAGCGTTTACCTGACAGTTTTCTACACACTGGCCGCAGGCAACGCACTTGTTAGGATCAATCTGAGCAACATAGTTAGAACGGACAAAGTCAAATGTGTTGTAATATTCGCCAACACGAAGTGAGAAGCAGGAACAGCCACAACAGTTGCAGATTGCAAGTCCCTTTCCAGGGCCATCAAGGTTAGGCATTTGATGGACAAGACCGTTTTCTTCGGCACGTTTCACAATCTCGTAAGCTTCTTCTTTGGTAATCTGACGAGCCTTGCCGGTACGAACAAAGTATTCTGCACCGTCATTTAGCTGGATACACATATCTTTTTCAAGATGGCCACAGCCTTCACCCATGAGCCGGCGAGAACGACGGCAGGAGCAGTCAGCTACAGAAAGCATGTATGAATTTTCGATGTATTCAGAAATTTCTTCAAAGCTGCGGGCAGTAGTTTCGCCTGAGATAGCTTTTTCAACAGGGATGACACGCATTAGACCGTTGCCGATAGGCATATTCGGAGCCAACATAGCAGTTCTTTTGAGGGTGTATTCCTCAAAGCATTCTGCAATGACAGGATACTTTTCAACATTCTCCTTGTTGGCAACCATCATTTCCATAATGCCTGGAACCCAGATAGGAAGGAACCAGGTATCAACACCATCTTCACGCTTGGTAACCTTGCAGACGCCTGCGTCAGAAAGTTTCCACAGCTGTTCATAACAGTAGTCCTCAGGCTTGCCCACTTTCTTAGCAACTTCAGCAGTTGTCAGGAATTTACGGACTTTCAAACCGAGACCGACTTCTGCCATTTCGTCAGTAACAACTGGGTCAAGAATCTTGTATTCAGAGTCAGTTTCCTTAATGCCGGTATAGGTTTTGGATTCGATACTGACCTTA
Source organism: Clostridium gasigenes (assembly GCF_900104115.1). GTDB lineage: Bacteria > Bacillota > Clostridia > Clostridiales > Clostridiaceae > Clostridium > Clostridium gasigenes. The sequence continues at coordinate 276,390 of NZ_FNJM01000002.1, read as the reverse complement.
TTTGCCAGTTTCATAATTAGAGGTCTTTTAGACATAATTGCACTCCTTATCCATATTATTTATGACCTTATTCATATCAATTGTATTCATTTTCAGATGTTCTGGTTTATAGATGTTTTATTTAATTGTATAATAATAATTTCATTTTTATGTCAACTTATCTACATTGTTTTAAACAATATGTAATAATTATCTAAATTTTAAAATATATTTTAAATATACAAATTATTTTGCTTGTCGGTTTACTCCGGCGTGACATCTGATTTTTTCCGCTGTGATTGCGGAGTATAGCGCAGGTTTGTAAAAGATAACGAATCTGGCGAAAGGGGGAAAACATGGAAAAGGAAATAGAAGCCACTGTAGACAACGCTAAGATAATTGCTGTTGCAGGCAAGGGCGGTGTAGGTAAAACTTCGCTGGCAGCGGTCATTGTCAAATTACTGGTACAGGCCTATCCCGACAAGAAGGTTCTTGCAATCGATGCCGATCCTGCAGTGGGACTATCAACTGCACTGGGAATCCAGGTCAATACTACCATTGATGACATCCGTAAAGCGGTTATTTCTACAGTAGAGGACGGCAATACCAAAGCGGCAATTGAACTGCTGGGAGAAGCGAAGTACCGCATTTACGACGCTATAGTGGAGGCTGACGGTTTTGCGTTTATCGCTGTCGGCAGGCCGGAGGCTGAGGGTTGCTATTGCAAAATCAATTCCTATCTGAAAGATGTTATTCGTGTCCTTTCTAAGAACTTTGATTATGTGGTCATTGACGGAGAGGCCGGCATTGAGCAAATTAACCGCCGCGTCATGGAAAAGGTAAGCCACTTGTTGTTGGTAACTGATTCCAGCAAAAAGGGTATCCAGGTCATTCAGACAATACGCAAAGTGGCTGACGAACTTGTTATGTACGAAAAATTGGGTGCTGTGGCAAACCGACTGCCTGACCTTTCGGTTAAGGATTATATGGACACCGGTGACATTCCGGTGCTGGCTTATATACGTGACGACCGCAATCTCGCTACCTTTGATTTGACGGGCAAAAATGTTTTCTATCTGCCTGACAACGCAGAAATTGTGAAGGGCGCACGCGAGGCTCTGAAAAAAATGAAAATTCTAAAAGCATAAGGGGTGCAAAAAATGAAAGATTTAAAACACCTGTATTACTTTGAAAATCTATTGCAAGAAGTAAATAACGATCTTGTTCGTGAGGCTACGGCTGATGGACGCATTGCCGTTGGCAGCGTCTGCAGTATGATTCCTGAGGTTCTACTCAATCTGCCAGGTTGCTTTTCGGTGCGCTTGCGTGCACCTCGCACTGGATCTATTGAGATGGGCACCTACTATATGACTAGTCTGCTGTGCGAATGTTGCCGTGCGATACTGGAACGTGCCATTGAAGGCGGTTATCAGTTCCTCGACTGTATTATTGCACCGGATGCCTGTGTTCAGATGAACCGCTGTGTCGAGAATATTGAGTTACTAAAAACCTGCGGTAAGGAAAAGTTCTTTGTTACTTATTCAGATGTGCCCATGAAATCGGACGAAACTGCGTTAAAGCATTATGTCAAGCAGATGCGTTTAAAGGCTTTGGAGCCTTTGCATGAAGTCTATGGCGTTGATATTTCTGAGGTCGCCCTGCGCAAGGCAGTGGAGCTTCACAATGAGATTGCTAGGCTTATTACTGATATTGGTGAATATCGCAAAGAAGAGAATCCTCGTATTACTGGTTACGAATTCAGTGTACTTACCACAGCTACATACTGTTGTCCTAAGGATCTCATGGTGGAAAAACTGCGCGAGACTCTTGAGCAAATCAAAACCCGAGAGCCGGAGAATAGAAAGAAGTATAGAGCACGCGTGGTCTTGGTGGGTTCTGAAATTGACGACCCAGATATAATAAAACTTATAGAAGATGCAGGCGCACTTGTGGTTGCCGACCGTTTCTGCTTTGGCTCTTTCCCGGGACGTCAGGAGATTATATTGAATGATACCGAGGATGTACTAACTCAGATATGTGGACAGTATCTCATCTGGGGTCAGTGTCCTCGCTTTATGAATACTGACAAAATCAACGAACGCCACACCTATGTTGACGAACTTGCCAAGCATTTTCACGCTGACGGTATCATCTATGAGCAGATGAAGTTCTGCGATTACTGGGGTTATGAACGTTCGCTTGCCAGCCATGTTATGCGTGATGAATTCAACTATCCTGTTCTGTCGGTAGACCGTCCATATGTTGTGGGTGCTTCCGGCCAGCTGCGAACTCGCGTGCAGGCCTTCGTCGAGAGTATGGAAATTAAGAAAATTCAGGGGGCGAAAAAGCAATGAGCAAAGAAATGGGAAGTGAAAAGCTTGGTGAATTTTATACTGGGGGGAAGATACGTAAGCGACGTGAATGGCGTGGATTAAATGATACTTGGTACGATTATACACGCTGGCTATTTATATGGAGACAGCTGATTGGTTTTACGCTGAAGCCAATCAACATCAAGGGCAGTCTCCGCTACCGTTGGATGGTGAACTATCTTGCGGTACCTGACTTCCTGGACCGACATACGGAAGGCTTGCGCGGCACGCAGCTACACATCGCCCACACGGAGTTCGACCTCATTGTTGAGCACATGTGTGATACCCTTAGTACTACGTTCAAGGCCGATGCTCGTCTTGGTGGCGACAAGGAGCTGAGTAAAAAGATAGTTGTGTTCGACGAAAATATGATGAGCCAAATCATGAATGGCTTCCCAAACCTGCATATGATTTGCACGCAGCTTGCACCAATCTACACCGGCTCCACTATGGCTCAGGACGGCGTTATCCATTATATAGACGTGGCACAGGAATATGGTATTCCGGGTGACGTCTGCCCGATGCCTGCAGCTGAACTGGGAGTTGCTATTGACGACGACTATCCTATCATTGGCATATGTGCCATTCAGTGTAATACCACCTGTGATGGTAGCTTGATGGGGAATGGCCTCGAGGCACGCCGGTTCAAGATTCCGACATTCCAGCTGGCAGCGCCGATTCGTCATACACAGGAAGGTGTTCAGGAGTACGCCGCGGAAGAAATCAAGAACGCCATTAGTTTCATTGAGGAGCAGACCGGCGAAAAATTCGACTGGGACAACTTCTTCAAGTGCATGGATACCTTTAACAATGAGACCAAGCAGTTCTTAGAATGGCTTGAATTATCACGTTCTCCTTATCCGCAGGTTATCGGCAACAACGTGGCTCTCTACCGCTGTGCTGCCTACCAGGTAGCTGGTGGACGTGATGCCCGCTTTCTGGAAGCTGAAGAGAAGATCACCAAGCTGGCAATGGAAGGCTACGAGAAAAAGTGCCTCTGTGTGCCAGAGGTTCGTCACCGTGCAGTTTTGTGGGGCGTACAGGCGCAGTACTACACTGCTTTCCCGCTTTGGCTGCAGAACTGCTGGGGTATACTGTCTCTGATTGATATGCTGAGTCTTACATCTACACGTATATTTGATATTGGGGATAAGGATCAGGATCAGGCTTTATTGGATTTGGCACATCTCTACATGAACATGACGATGCGTAACCGTTCCAACGGTGGCTATGAAGTCGGATTAAATGATTTGTGGCGCTTCTGTGATTATTTCAATGCGGATATGGTCATTATGTATGAACATATTGGCTGCAAAGCTATGGCCGGTTATCATGGTCTATTCGAGGAACAGGCGCGTGAACGTGGAATCCATCTGGTTTGGGTTACCCATGGACTTATGGATCCACGTAATGCATCTCGTAGGGATATGCGAACAGAGGTTAATCGCTATATGCGTTCTGTTCTTCGTGAGGAGCCTCTGGATCCGAGTCTGGAGGATTTTGACGACAAATACGCTTTCTAATGTTTCACATTACTGATTAATATAAATATAAGGAGAGAATTACTATGAAATATTTCTGTGGATGTGACGTAGGTTCAACTTACGCAAAATGTGTTATTCTCAATGAAGAGGGAAAAATTTTTGCAGACGCAACAATAAAAAGCAAGATGAACCCTGTAAAGAGTTCAGAGATTGTTATTTATGAAGCAATTTCAAAAGTTGACGGTATTAAGAGTATAGAGGATATTAGTTATCTTATCGGTACAGGTTACGGACGTAACAAGGTGACCTTTGCAGATGAGAACATTTCTGAAATCAGCTGTCATGCAATGGGTGTTCATGTAACTAACCCTGATGTAAAGGCCATCATTGACATTGGTGGTCAAGATGTTAAGGGTATCGCCATCGATAAAGACGGAACAGTAAAGAACTTTGCTATGAACGATAAGTGTTCAGCAGGTACAGGCCGTTTTTATGAGGCTATGGCAAATGCATTTGAAATAAGCCTTCCGGATTTCTGCAAACTTTCACTTACTGCAAAGAATACAATTCCTATCACTGCTCAGTGTACAGTATTTGCTGAGAGTGAAGTTATTTCACTTATTGGTGAAGGAAAGCCTATGGATGAAATTGCAGCTGGTATTCAGCTTGCAGTTGCTAAGAGATGTTTTGTTATGGCTAAGAAAGCCGGAGCAACTGACAGTATCACTCTTACTGGTGGTTGCGCAAAGAATCAGGGACTTAGGAAGGCTATCGAGCGTGTACTTAAAATGAAGGTTGTTAATCTTAAGACAGACCCACAGCTTATGGGCGCACTTGGTGCTGCGGAATTTGCTCGCCAGAAGGGCCTTGCATCCGCAGACGTATAAGGAAGGAGAAATTTTAATATGTTAAAAGTTTTGCTCATCATTGCCTGCGTGCTGGTTGCACTGTTTCCTATTAGCCTCGTAATCTATTTCTTCAATCTTGATATGAAGCTGATGGCCAAGATTGGACCGATCTTAAATAAGCACTATGACAAAATCAAGCGTGATAGACGTTTGTAATAAAATTTTATACAAAATATATATTAGGAGACACATATTATGAAACCTTACGATGAATTTATTGAAAGTAGTCTTGCGCTCCTTGAGGGACAACCAGGACATCGTTTGACGGTACCCGAAGCTGATGAGACCTGGCCGGATGCAGGGGAATATAACCTTATCCTGCGGAGCGAGATGGCTTATGAACTGGGTGGTGGCAATCTTCCGGCGGTCAGTGGACTTGGATTTACTTCCTCAGATAGCTTGGTTGGTGGTGACGAGCTGTGGTTGTATGGCCCGGATTTGCCCGACCTGCAGAAAGATGCACCTTACGCGCGGCTTACATTACTGAGGGTTGCTAAAGACAGCTTAGGCGAACATGATGCGGCCTATGCCGCCATCCGTAAAATTGAACACACTCGCTACCACATCATTCCTAAAGGTTATATGACGCGCATTTCTGCTGCCAGTGAGCGTGAGCCTGTGCGTGTCAGCCGCAAGGCTCTGCAAGAAGGTCTTGATTTCGCAAAGGTAGGAGGTCTATTCCTTAGGGGTTATCATCAGCACTCTAAGGTACTTGCCGCAAAGCTGATCTTTATCACACTTCCAGATTTTCCGTACGATGAGCTGGAAAAGAAAGCCCACAAGGCAGAAAAGATTACAATGACTCTGGACCATATCTTCAAGAATCTGAAGATGGATTGCTCAACATGCAACTTGAAACAGGTGTGCGACGAGGTGGAGGAAATGAGAGAACTACACTTTAAGCAGGCTAAAAAGAAGTAAACATAAACTTCCAGTTTATGTTATGACCTCGGGAGACGTTACTATAAATACACTAACAACCAATATAATTTTGAGAAAAAAGGAATTAGCCGCATTGAAATCTATAGGACTTACTGAAAAGGGCTAAAAAAATAATCGTAATTGAAGCTATAAGAGAAGAATAATTAAATTATAAGTATTTATGATTGGGTTCAATGAGTTTAATAGCTTATTGGACCTTTAATGCTATTAGATTAAATAAGGTGAAATAAAGGAATAGATTATTATTAGTTAAAGAAGATGATCCATTAAATTTCCTGAAATATGGTCAAATGGATAAAAATAAAAAAATATTTCAAGTTTATTCAAGTTGATATTCTCAATTTAGGGAATAATAATGATTAAGTAATTATATATTTACATATGAAGGTAGAATACATTGGGTAAGCAAATAGGGTATTAAGTTACTCGGAATTATAGAAATAAAAGTAGATCAATATTTATATTTAATGAGATTTGAAGCAGAAGATAAAATAAGTAAATTTGAAAAAGAAAGGGTACCTTATATATAGACTTTTTTAGTGTCAATATTATATAGGGTACCTTTTAATAATATGTTGGATTTTTTGTACTACTTTTTATAATTAGCAAGTATTAGGTTTAAGTCGGAAAGTATATCCGTTTTTAGGTCGTAATTTCCTTGATGGAGACACCAATCAAAAATAAACCCTCTTGATATTCTTAAAATAGTTTCAGTTAAAGTATTAGAAGAGATGCTAGATTGTAGCTCATCATTTTCTATAGCTAATTCTATGGCAGATTTAATTTCAAGTGTAACAAAACGATCTGATTTAAAAGTATACTTTCCATCTGTAGAAAGAAGGTTTTTATAAACGTCACCTACAAATATCCATCCTAGGTCTTGTAATAAAACACTACCTTCACTTACTAAATATATAATTTTATCTATATTTGAATTAAAGGTTTTTGATTCAAATCGTTCTCTTAATAATAAATCTATTTGCTCATAACCTGTATTAATTATTTCATTTTTAGATTTAAAATGATGGTAGAAAGCACCTGTTGAAATTTTGGCTGCATCACAAATTTCTTGAATTTTTACATTTTCAAAACCTTTTCTTTTAAAAAGGTCCGTTGATATCTGTGTAATTCTAAGTTTTGTAGCAATAGCCTGCTTTTGTCTTTCAGTTAAATTTTTCATATTATAAATCCTCTTATATTCATTTTACGATGTCTTAATTTAAAAACATAGTGATTCTGCATTTTGTTCAAGTATATCATAAAAAAAATATCAAGACAATTTATGAAGATGTTTACAAAGGTGAGAAAAATATGTTATATTATTAACATAATCAAATTCGGTGAAATTAACTCAGTGAAATTAGATTGTGTAAAAGGACTCATTCATATTATGAGATTTATTATGTGATTTTCCTGTAGGGAATGTTTTTTATTATTTATAATTCAGAAAAAAAGTTAAGTTAAAATGGAGGGAAAGAGGATATGGAAAAGTATAAGATTCTTGAAATTAAGAAAAGTGTTTTCGAAGACAATGATAGACAAGCAGATTTGCTTAGGGAAGAATTAAAAAAAGACAACACATTTTTATTGAATTTAATGTCATCACCAGGTTCAGGTAAAACAACAACTGTTTTAAGAACAATTAATGCTTTGAAAGATGAAATGAGCATTGGAGTTTTAGAGGCTGATATTGACTCAGATGTGGATGCTAATACTGTTGCGAAGACTGGTACAAAAGTAATCCAATTACATACTGGTGGGATGTGTCATCTAGATGCTGGTATGACCAAACAAGGGTTATCGGGACTAGGAACAGAAGAAATTGATTTTGTAATATTAGAAAATGTAGGGAATTTGGTATGTCCAGCAGAATTTGATACTGGTGCATCAAAAAATGCTATGATTTTAAGTGTACCTGAGGGAGATGACAAACCTCTAAAATATCCTTTAATGTTTTCTATTGTTGATGTTTTATTAATTAATAAAATAGATGCAATGGATTATTTTGATTTTGATTTAGATGCAGTTAAAGAGCGTGTAAAAAAATTAAACCCAAATATCAAGGTTATCCCAATCTCTGCTAAAGCAGGTGAAGGAATTGATGAGTGGGCTGACTGGATACGTACTGAAGTGAAAAATTGGAGCCAAAAATAGGAAATATGGGATTTTTAAATAGGGAATATTAGATTTGAAAATAGGGGGAATATATAATGGTAAAGGAAAAAGTATTAGATCTAGCAAATAAGATTAGTAGGACAAAACGTGGTGCAAAAAATGAAGTCAAACCAGAACACCCAGAATATAAGATTCTGGAACCTGTTGTTACAGAAGAAATGGCAGAGGTAGGACTTTTTCTTGAATTCCGTGAACCAAAGAGCGGAGAAGAAGTTGCTGCTTTGTGTGGTAAATCTGTAGAGGAAACAAAAAGACTCCTATGGGAATTAGCTGTTGCCGGTGGTTGCTTCGTTGGTGAAAAAGATGGCGTTGATAAATATTGGTTGGAGATTTGGGTTCCGGGGCATATGGAACTAATAGTTAACCACCCACATAGGGAAGAGGTTGAAAATTTTGTGCAAATTGGAGAGGCTTTTGAGGGATATGGAAGAAAGAAAGCTCATATAACAGCGGGTGTTTTCCCTGTAGGAACAGGCGCTATGCGTGTTATACCTATAGAAACAGCTATTGAAGGGGAAACAAAAAGAGTATCATATGAGGAAGTTTCTAAATATCTAAATGAAAATACAATTTTTTCAGTTTCGAATTGTTCTTGCCGTACATCAAGAGAAGCTATGGGCGAAGGCTGTGGTCACTTGAAGGAAGATATGTGTATCCAGTTAGGTCATGCTGCTGAATACTATATACGTACAGGTAGAGGAAGAAAAATTACTAGGGAAGAAGCTTTTGAAATTATTAAAAGAGCCGAAGAGAATGGGCTTATGCATCAAATGCCTAATACAGATGGACCAGGAAAAACACATGCCATTTGTAATTGTTGTGGTTGTTCATGTTACGCTACTAGAATTGCGGGAATGTTCAATAACAATGATATGATACGTTCAAATTATGCTTCCAAAATTGATAAAGATAAATGTGTTGCTTGTGGAGAATGTGTAAGTGTTTGTCCAGTTAATGCATTAAAATTAGGACAAAAAGTATGTACAAAAACACCAATAGTTGAGAAGAAGAGAGTGGACTTTGCTCATAATTCAGAGTGGGGCGAAGACAAGTGGAATGTTGATCATCGTATAAATAGAGAAAATGTTGTTAAAACTGGTACAAGTCCTTGTAAAACAGCGTGCCCAGCGCATGTATCTGTTCAGGGTTATATTAAGATGGCTTCTCAAGGTAGATATAAAGAAGCACTTGAACTTATCAAACACGAAAATCCTTTCCCAGCAATATGTGGACGCGTTTGCCCAAGAAAATGTGAAGATGCTTGTACAAGAGGTAATGTTGATGAGGCAGTTGCGGTAGATGAAATCAAAAAATTCATTGCGGAACAAGATTTAAATATTGAAAACCGTTATGTGCCAAAATTAAGACATGAATATGGAAATAAAATTGCAGTTGTAGGCGCAGGCCCTTCAGGTTTATCTTGTGCTTTCTATTTAGCTATTGATGGTTATAAGGTAACTGTATTTGAAAAACAAAAAGTACTTGGTGGTATGTTAACACTTGGAATCCCATCATATAGATTGGAAAAAGACGTTATAAACGCAGAAATAGATATTTTAAAAGAATTAGGTGTTGAGTTTAAAACAGGTGTTGAAGTTGGGAACCATGTAAGCCTTAAAGAATTAAGAACTCAAGGATATGAAGCTTTCTATGTTGCAATCGGTGCTCAATCAGGTAGAAAACTTGGGATAGAAGGTGAAGATTCAGAAGGTGTTATTACAGGAGTTGATTTCTTAAGAGAAGTAAACTTAGGTAATGAGATGAAACTTGAAGGAAACGTAGTTGTAATCGGTGGTGGTAATGTTGCTATTGACGTTGCAAGAACAGCTACAAGAGTTGGAAATTCAAAGGTTGATATGTTCTGTCTTGAAAGTAGAACTGAAATGCCAGCACTTGATGACGAAGTTGAAGAAGCATTATCAGAAGATATTGTAATTAATAATTCTTGGGGGCCAAAAAGAATTCTTCAAGAAAACGGACAACTTGTAGGTATAGAATTCAAAAAATGTCTATCAGTTTTCGATAAGGATGGAAAATTCAGTCCTGTATTTGATGAGAATGAAATAAAAATTGTTAAGACAAAACATGTTTTAATTTCAGTAGGTCAAGGAATGGATTGGGGAAATCTTTTAGAAAACAGCAGAGTAGAATTAAACCCAAATAAGACAATTAAAGCAGATTCATTTACGTTGCAAACAGCAGAACCAGATATATTTGCAGGTGGAGATGCCCTTACAGGTCCAAGATTTGCTATAGATGCTATTGCATTAGGTAAAGAAGCTTCAATTTCAATTCATCGTTATGTGCATAAAGGTCAAAGTTTAGTTTTTGGTCGTGATAGAAGATTGTATCATGAATTTGATAAAGAAAACTTAACTTTAGACGGGTATGATCATATTAAGAGAGAAAAAATAGCTCATGTAGAAGGATGTAAATCAAAAGAAACATTTAGAGATTTACGTGCTACATTTACAGAAGAGCAAGTGAAGAAGGAAGCGGAACGTTGCCTTGGCTGTGGAGCTACAACTGTAGACGAATATAAATGTATAGGTTGTGGAGCATGTACAACTAGATGTAAGTTTGATGCAATTACACTTCACAGAAAATATGATGCTCAAAGCGTACCGATTGAAAAACTTAAACCGATAATTGTTAGAGCTACACTTAAACGTAAAGGTGTAATAGCAGCTAGAAAGGTTAAAAAATTCTTTATAAAAAATTAGTTGAAAGAAAAAGATAAGATACAGTAATTAATATTATTGTATGAAAAAAACATGTGGGAACCTGAAATTCCCACATGTTTTTAAACTAGGGAAGTAGAGGTGAGTTTAGTTGCATGAATTAGGCGTGGTGTTTGAAGTTGTTAAGACTGTTGAAAATTTCGTAGAAAAAAATGGATTAACAAAAGTAGATACAATAGTTCTTCAAATTGGTGAGTTATCATCAATGATTCCAAAATATATTGAAGACTGTTACCCAGCAGCTGTGGATGGTACATTATTACAAGATACAAAATTAGAAATTGAGATATTACCAGGAAACGTTATGTGCGAAAAGTGTAATGAAATTTTTAATCTTATTGAAAATAAGGATGGATGTCCAAAATGTGGAGAAAATTCTTGGAAATTATTATGCGGAAAAGAGTTTATGATTAAGCAAATAATAGCTTGTTAAATGAGACTTAGAAGCTTCATATTAAATGTGACTTTGCATTTTATATTCTCTTAAAAACCAAATTTTCTCTGAGATAAATTAAGAGATATATTATGATATACAACTAAAGAAGGGGTAAAGCATAGTGAAAAGAACCATTCACATTGCATTGCCCTTTTAACATTTATAAAATTATTCGTAAAATAAAGAAATGACAAAAATCAAAAAAGTGAAAGAATATCTTTTAGCAGATACATATTTAGAATAGGGTTATTTATAATTAAAATCAAAAATATTAAATTAAGGAATCATAAAATAAATAACATAATATAGAGGAGAAAAATACATGATGAATAATAAGTTAAGAAAATTTATAATCACATTAACTATAACTGGATTAGCTGTATCAGCAGTAGGATGCTCTAATAATGCAAAAGATAAGGTGGAAAAACCAAATACTGAGGCTGCATCAAGTAATTTTGAAACTGTAAAATTTGTATATTCAGAAGCTGCTAAAGATTATGATGTAATAGTAGAATCCCCAAGACAAAAGGCAGTTACATTATCTCAATTTATGACAGAAATGTTACTGGCATTAAAATTAGAGGATAGAATGATAGGAACAGCTCTTTTAGATAATCCTATATTACCGGAATTTGAAGAGGCGTACAATAAAATACCCGTACTTAAAATTGGAGAAGGACATTCTGTGTCTAAAGAAGGCTTTATGGCTACAGGTGCAGATTTTGTAAGTGGATGGGATTCATCTATAAGTGAACAAACTACAGGATCACCTAGTGAACTTATATCAAAAGATATAACTCCATTTATGGCTAAGTCTTACAGATCAGATTCTACAGTAGAAACTGTTTATGAAGATTTTGAATTACTTGGAAAAATATTTGGAGTTCAAGATAAAGCTCAAGAAGTAATAGATAAAATGAAAAAGGATATAAAAGTTGTAACTGATAAAGTAGGCGACATAAAAGAAGAAGATAGAGTGAAAATGATGGTATATGATTCTGGTGAAAATGATGCAATGGTAGTTGGAGCAGGTCTTGCGAATAATTTAATAGATCTTGCAGGTGGAAATAATATATTTGCTAAAGATGCAACTAAGCCTTATATAAATGTTAGCTTTGAAAGCATAGTAGCAGAGAATCCAGAAGTTATATTAGTAACCGATTTTATGGCAGGCAGCCCAGTACAAGAGAAAATAGATTTCTTAAAAGCTCATCCTGCTCTTAAAGATGTACCTGCTATAAAAAATAATAAAATATATGTTGTAGGATTAGCTGACCTTTCTCCAGGTGTTAGAAATCCTAAGTTTATCAAGGAAGTACATGGATATTTATTTGGAGAAAGTAATTAATGCAAGGAACTTTAAAAGATAAAAGAAGCCTTTCTAAAAAGAAAGGTTTTTTATTTTGGGTTATAGCTTTAACTATAATATTAGCAGGTACAATAGTTGCAGCAATAGCTATAGGTAGCACATATATTGAACCTGGAGAAGTATATAAAGTATTACTTAGTAAATTAACAAATGGAGCAGTGTATAGTGATGTAGGAAGTATAATGACACAAAATATAATATGGGAAATAAGATTTCCAAGAGTATTACTTGGAGCTATATGTGGAGCAGGACTTGCTCTTTGTGGAGTGCTTATGCAATGTGTAACTAAAAACCCAATAGCTGAACCGTACATATTAGGTATATCATCAGGAGCATCTTGTGGTGCTGTTGCAGTTATAGTTTTAGGGGGAATGTCATCAGTTGGGATAAATAGTGTTGGAGCAGGAGCTTTTGGAGGTTCTCTTATATCAGGAATATTAGTTTTTGCTATAGGTACTCAAATGGGAAGAACAACATCTACAACAAGACTTGTATTATCAGGTATGGCAATATCAACAATATTCTCGGCGCTAACTAACTTACTTATATATTCAGCAGATAATTCAAATCAAGCAAAGACTGCTCTGTTTTGGACTGTTGGTAGTTTAGGGGGCGCAAAGTGGGATGTTTTATTATTCCCGTTTATTATGTTAGTTGTAGTTATGATAATAGCATTAATAATGTCTAAATCACTAGATATATTACTTCTTGGTGATGATAGTGCAATAATACTTGGAATAAATACAAAGCTTATAAAATCTATAATTTTAATATTAGCTACATTACTTACAGCATCATTAGTTGCTATAACTGGGGCTATAGGATTTATAGGACTTGTAGTGCCACATATAAGTAGAACAATAGTTGGAAGTGATCATAAAAAACTTATAGCACTTTCATCATTAATAGGTGCCATCTTCTTAATAGGATGCGATATTATAGCTAGAGGGCTTTTCCCACCAATAGAAATACCAATAGGAATAATAACAGCATTAGTTGGAGGACCATTCTTCTTATACTTAATTTCTAAGAAAAACTATTCATTTGGAGGAAAAGAGTAATGTTTAAAGTTCAAGTTAAAAATTTAAGATTTAGCATAGATAAAAAAGAAATATTAAAAGATATATCTTTTGAGATTCCAAAAGGTTCATTCGTAGGAGTTATAGGGCCTAATGGTTGTGGAAAATCTACATTGCTTAAAAATATATACAGACTTTATAAACCATCAAGTGGAAGTATATTATTAGATAATAAAGAATTAGCTAAAATGAAAGATAAAGATTGTGCAAAAGAGATTGCGGTTTTAGCTCAAGAAAGTAATACTCACTTTGATTTTACTGTAGAGCAAATAGTAAAGATGGGAAGATATCCATATAAATCAGTTTTTGAAGATTACTCTAAAGAAGATTTGGAAATGGTTAAGGAAATGCTCCAGGAAGTAGGTTTAGAAAATTTTGGTGAGAGAAGTTTTTCCGAACTATCAGGGGGAGAAAAACAAAGAACTTTAATAGCAAGGGCTTTAGTTCAAAATACTGAGTTTTTAATATTAGATGAACCAACAAATCATTTAGATATAGGCTACCAGATACAACTTATGGATTTAGTTAAAGGTCTTAATATAACTACTTTATCAGCTATACATGATATGAATCTAGCAGCTATGTATTGCGATTATTTAATTGTAATGAAAGATGGGAAGATAATAAAATTTGGAACGGTAGAAGAAGTAATAAATTCTGAAATGTTGAAAGATGTATTTGGTGTAAACGCACATGTGGGAGTTAACCCTATAAATAAAAAAATACAAGTATCATTTATGCACACCCATGAACATATTAAGGGCCTAGGAACTGAGCATATACATGAAGATGGATTTACAGGAGTGCATACTCATTAAAAGGTTACTATATGTATTTGTTGAAGTTTTATAATATTTTTTAGTAGAATATAGTATAAAAATAAAAGGTTTCGAGAATATGGCGGAGCTCTTATGTTATAATATGCAAGTAAGGAGATGTATATTATGGAAATATTAGTATTAGGAGGAACGAGATTTTTTGGGAAAGTACAAATAAGCAATCAATAAAAATATAATAGGAATCAAAGATATATTAGAGGGATTTATTATAAAGTATATATAAACATAGATATTTACAAAAAGATATAAGCATTTGAACTATGGGTACAAAGAGTGAGGAAGAAAAAATAAACTTATTAGAAAATAAAGAGGGGAATTATGGAATATAATAAAGACGTATTTTACCATGATATAATTGAAAGCATGGTTACCGCATTAGAAGCAAGAGATACTTATACGGCAGGTCATTCGTTAAGAGTTAGTGATATGACAAATAAGTTGTGTGAGTTATTAAATTTAGATAATGAGAATAAACAAATTATACATATAGCCTCTCATTTGCATGATATCGGAAAAATAGGAGTAAAGGACTCAGTTTTGAATAAGGAGGGGCCATTAAATGACATAGAATGGGAACTATTAAAAAAGCATAGTGAGATAGGATATAATATATTAATAAAGTCAGAGTTTTTAAAAGATATAGCTAATATTGTTCTTTGCCATCATGAGAGATGGGATGGCAATGGGTACCCTAATAAATTAAAAAATGAGGAGATTCCTTATGGTGCAAGGATTATAGCGCTCTGCGATTCTATAGATGCAATGAAGTCTAATAGACCTTATAGAAAGGGTTTAAGTGATGGTATATGTAAAGAAGAAATAAGGAAAAACATTAGGGTAATGTATGACCCTAAAATAGCTAAGTGTGTTTTAAATAATTGGGATGATATTATTATAGGGTATAATGGGTATGAAGAACTAGTGATTGACACTAGTAAATAAATAGATATAGGAGGAGATTAATATGTCAGTAAAAATGCTACATACATGTATAAGAGTAAAAAACTTAGAAGCATCGTTAAAATTCTATAAGGAAGCTCTAGGATTAGTAGAGACTAGAAGAAAAGAATTTCCGGAATTTAAATTTGATCTTGTTTATCTATCAAATGAAATAGGTGGATATGAAATAGAGCTTACACATAATTATGATGTAGAAAAGTCTTATGAATTAGGAAATGGATTTAGTCACACAGCCATAGGTGTAGAAAATTTAGAAAAAATGAGAGAAAATCATATTGAATTAGGATATGAAGTTACAGAATTAAAAGGTCTACCAGGAAATAAACCAAATTACTATTTTGTAACTGATCCAGATGGGTACAAAGTAGAAATTATAAGAATATAGTTTATTTATGGAAATTTGGTGTATTATTACATAAATAAAATGGTTAAATATGAATAAAACGCATAAATTAATAATTGATAACAATACCACTACTTGATAAAGGTTATCAAGTAGTGGTATTATTAATTAAGGAATATAGTGCCGTGTACATGAGATATTTAAAGGAGTGATAATAGTGAACACAAATAGATTATTAAAAGAGAAAAAACGAGAATCACAATTTAAAGGAAAAGAGTTTCTAAAGTATATTGGACCAGGAATTTTAGTTACTGTAGGGTTTATAGATCCAGGTAATTGGGCATCAAACATCGCAGCTGGTTCTACATTTGGGTATAAATTACTTTGGATTGTTACATTATCAACAATAATGCTTATCATATTACAGCATAATGCAGCACATTTAGGAATAGCTACAGGGTTATGTATTTCAGAAGCTATAAGTAAACATATAAAACCTACACTTGGAAAAATAATAACATCTACAGCAATATTAGCATCTATAAGTACTGCAATGGCAGAAATTCTAGGTGCAGCTATAGCACTGCAAATGCTATTTCATATTCCTTTGAAAATTGGAGCATTAATTTCAGCCGCAGTTATAGTAGTTATGTTATTTTCAAATTCCTATAAAAAGATAGAAAAGGTAATTATAGGGCTTGTATCTATAGTAGGGATAGCATTTATATTTGAGGTGGCACTCGTAAATATTGATTGGGGTCAGGCGGCAAGAGGCTTTGTAATTCCATCTATTCCTCAAGGTTCATTAGTTATAATAATGAGCGTTTTAGGAGCAGTGGTTATGCCACATAATCTTTTTTTACATTCAGAAGTAATTCAAAGCAGAGAGTGGAATTTAGAAGATAAATCTATAATAAAAAAACAGTTGAAATATGAATATTTAGATACAATATTCTCTATGGTAATAGGGTTTGTTATAAATAGTGCAATGGTTTTAGTAGCAATAGCTTTCTATGAAAACAATATTGTAGTAACAGAGCTTCAGCAAGCACAAGAAATGTTAAGACCTCTACTAGGAAATGGAGCAGCAGTGGTATTTGGAATAGCGTTACTATTTGCAGGTATTGCATCAAGTATTACAGCCGGTATGGCAGGTGGGTCAATTTTTGCCGGAGCATTTGGAGAATCATATAATATAAAAAATAAAAATACAAAAAGAGGAGTTATAATTACTATAGTAAGCGCATTAGTTATAATATTTTTTATTACTGATCCCTTTAAAGGTCTAATCTATTCGCAGATGTTACTTAGTATACAATTGCCTATAACTATATTTACTCAAATTTATTTGACATCATCTGATAAAGTTATGGGAGAATATAAAAATACAAAAGTAGAAAAAGTTATGCTGTGGGTAATTGCAACAATAGTGACTGCTTTAAATATTATGTTATTTATAAGCGTATTATAATTAGTATTTTTAATATAATAATACAAAAAGCCATGAGTCTATTTTATAGATTTATGGCTTTTTTGAAAAATAATAATATTGACAATAGGTAAATATTGACTTAATATATTAGTAGTACTAAATGTACTACTAATATGAATTTAAATAAAGTAACTATATATTAAGTACAAATTATTTAAAAACATATTTAGATAATTGATTTGGAATGAGAGGTGTAGTATGAACAAACAATGTTCTAATGAAAAATCTTATTACAAGACTATGTTAGCAATAGCAATACCCGTTTCTGTTCAAAGTTTATTTCAAGCTTCTTTAAGTGTTATTGATCAATTTATGGTAGGTCAATTGGGGCAAGAAGCAATTGCAACGGTTGGGCTTGGATCAAGATTTTCCTTTATATTTCTAGTAACTTTATCAGCTGTGGGTACTACAACATCTATTATGGTATCTCAATATTGGGGTAAAAAAGATACTAAAAATATAGTAAACGTATTTGGCGGAAATTTAATATTTGGAATGATTATAACCGTAATATTTTCTTTGATTTCGCTAATGTTTTCTAACCAAGTATTAGGTATCTATACAAATGATATGAAAATAGTTGAACTAGGAAGTAAGTATCTTGTAATTAATGCTATTGGATATATACCAATGCTTTTAATTACAATTTATGCATCAGTTCTAAGAAGTACGGAACATGTTAAATCCCCAATGTATGCAGGAGCATTTGCAGTAGTCTTAAATACATTATTAAATTATCTGCTTATATTCGGTAATTTTGGATTCCCTAAAATGGGCGTTTTAGGAGCAGCGTATGCTACAACTATTACTAGATTTTTAGAAGCTGGATTACTTATAGCATTTACTTATGCTAATAAGTATCCTGGTGCATATAAAATAAGGGAGATTTGTGATATTTCATCTGTATTTATAAAAAAAATTCTTGTCATATCTACTCCTTTGTTAATAAATGAATTTATGTGGGCGTTAGGTGAGACTATGTATTCAATTGTATATGGAAGAATGGGGACCTCAGAAGTTGCCTCAATGACATTAACTTATCCCATTCAAAGCCTAAGTATAGGTTTATTTGCAGGGATGAGTAGTGCAGCAGGGATTATGATAGGAAATAAATTAGGACTAGGAGAAAATGAACTTGCTTTTAAATATTCAAAGAAATTCATCAAAATGGGAATTGTAGGTTCAACTATTTTCGGAATTTTATTAGTAGCTTGTTCAAATTTATATATTTCAATATTTAATATATCTAGTGATTTAAAGGAATGCACATTTAGGTTATTGGTTATGTTTAGTATAGTTTTATGGATTAAAGTATCAAATATGATTATAGGAGGTGGAATCTTAAGAAGTGGAGGTAAAACTAAATATACGCTTTATTTAGATATTATTGGAACATGGGGGATTGGGGTTCCGCTGGGATTCGTTTCGGCCTTTGTTTTAAAACTACCAATTCATTGGGTTTATTTAATAATTTCAGGAGAAGAATTTGTAAGATTTATTATTGGTCTTAAAATCATGCATTCAAGAAAATGGATGGATAATTTAACAGAAGTTAAACCGGTACTAGTTATAGAAAAAGTACTTTAAAAACTTATAAGGGAAAATTAAATAATATATTAGGAGTGATTGTTTATGAGTATTAATGCAAAAGTAATAGAAATGGTTAATGATTTTTCAAAATTAGAAGAAGTGGAGGGCATCTTATTAGCTGGATCACACGCAACAAAAACTAATGATAAAAATTCAGATTATGATATATACATTTATACATCTAAGGAAATACCCGTAGAGAAGAGAAAAATAATTACGGATAAATATTGTAGCTACATGGAACTAAATAATACCTTTTGGGAGACTGAAGATGATGGGTTTTTAAAAGAAGATAATATTCCAGTGGAAATTATATATAGAGAATTAGCTTGGATTGATGGTTTATTAAATAGAACCTTAGTGAAATGTGAAGCTGATGCAGGATATACTACTTGCTTTTGGGCTAACTTCGTAAATTCAATTATACTTTATGATAAAAATGGTGATCTAAATAAACTACAAGATAAATATAAGATTAGATATCCTCATGAATTAAAGAAAAATATAGTGAAAAAGAATTATCCTTTACTAAAGCTCCAAATGCCTTCATACTATTATCAAATAGAGAAAGCTTTAAAAAGAGATGATTTTATAAGTGTAAATCATAGAGTAGCAGCCCTTTTTGCAAGTTATTTTGATATTATATTTGCTATAAATGAAGTGGCACACCCCGGTGAGAAAAAAAATCTTAAAATTATAAAAGATAATAATTTCAAAGCGCCAACAGATATGGAGATAAACGTTAATAATATTTTAAAGTATGCAGTATCAAATGATGTAGCCATATTATTAGAAATAGATTCATTGATTGGGAACTTAGATATACTACTAAAAAATGAAAAGTTATATCTATTTAATAATGCTAAGCCTTTACCTATGTTAGATTATTACTAAATACAGAGGAGATACAAGTATGGATGAAATAGTAAGTTTACTAGAAAAGCTGAATTTCTCAAAAACAGAGGCAGCAGTTTATATTAATTTATTGAAAAATTCAAGTTCAAATGGATATCAAATTGCTAAAAATCTAAATATGTCTCGTTCTTCGGTTTATTCAGCTTTAGATAATTTATATAAAAAAGGAATTGTGTTTTCACTACCAGGAAATTCTCAAATATATAAGGCAGAAGACCCTTCGACACTAACAAATAAAATGAAAAATGAATTTGTTGAAACCGCAGATTTATTGGAAATAAAGCTAAAAGAATTAAAAAATTCTGATTCAGAGGAAAGGTATTTAAATATAGCAGGGTATAATAATGTTATTTCAAAAGCAAAGGAATTGCTATTAACAGCAGAAAAAGAAGTGTATATAAATACTGATTTTGATTTGCAAATATTTTCAAGAGAATTTAATGAACTTAAAAAAAGAGAAGTTAGAATAATTATATTTTCATTTTCAAAAGTTAATAGTGAGAACCTACCAGTAGAAATATATACCCATGGTGATGCAAGTTGTTTTGGAAAACAAACAAGAATAATGTTAGTTATAGATTGTAAAAAAACATTAGTTGCAGATAAAGGACCGAATAGAGAAGAATTTTTAGGCGCTTTTACAGATAATATCCTTTTAGCTTCAGTTGTTTCTGAACATATTCATAATGATATATATCTTTTAAAATTACGAAACAAATATGAAGAGAATTTAATTAATGATGATATTAAGTTAAATACTATGTTGGAAAATAGGTAGAAAGAGATTGGGAATATTAAAAAACTTGGTGAAGAGATTTAGAATTAGAGGGGGGTGAACCGTACCATAAATAAATGAGGTTTTTCTAAAAGTGTATTTGGGAGGAAGTAACATTTAATACAAGTACTAAATATTACCAGAAAGCGAATCTAAAGGTTCATAATTTATGAAAAATTAAGTGTTTATATAATCTATTCTTATTACTTAGATATATGTATCAAAAGTTATTATCAGATTTAATGAGCAGTAATATTCTTGTAGTAGATAATGAAAAAGAAGTATTAGATAAAGAAGAAATTGATTTAATAGTTTTAGATAAATATTGCCACATATGGGTGGTTTAGAAGTTTGTAGTAAAGTAAGAAAAAGTATAACATACCGATTCTTATGCTAAGTACAAAAATAGAGGAATAGTTTTTAGGACAGAAGAATTTTTTTGGAAGGTGTGGAAAAAAATGTTATTCCAATAATACTGTTAAGGTGCATCTGGATTAGGTCTAGCTATAATCAAAAATATTATAGAACTACATCAGGGAAACATATTAGATTATAGTAATAACGAAAAGACTATATTTGAAGTGGGATTGCCAGTTAAGTAAATGGTTCATATTATACACTAAAGAATACAATTTAATATACAATTATTATTAAATGTAGTGAAGGAGTTAATTTTATTTCTTCACTATTTTTGTTTTCAAATTTATAAAGTTAAATAATGAAAAAAGCTCTTACGTTAAGAAGACTTTGATGCCTATTAGTTATAAATAGTTCTATTGATATATATGGTTTGTGAGAATATTATTGGTAAAATTATAAACTTAAGGAATTGTAATATTTAATTAAGGTTTTCTTAAATTCTTTTTTATAATATAAAAGGGTAAGGAATATGCATATTACTTGGTTAAAAATTTTAAAATAAAATTAATAAAAATAAAAGGAGAATCAATTATGAGAGGGAGAATATTGACAATCTTAATGTCGGGTGTACTTTGTATATCAATGGTAGCATGTACTAAATCCTCAAACCAAACTAAAAAAAATGACGAGGTAGGAGTTGAATTTAAGCATCCTGATAAATGGAAAAGTAAACAAAAGAATTTAGACGGATATATAGAAGTACCAAAAGAAAATATAACATCAAATATGGTCATTAGTTTCATACCTTATGAGACTATGGATAAGGCAAAACAATTAGATAAGGAAGCAGACAAGATTCCAGAAACAGACAAAGCAAAACTTGAAGAAGCTTCAAAGGAAATTATGGATTTAACTAAGGAATTTAAAGAAATATGCAATATAGTACTTATAGATAAGAGTAAATCAGAAGGTGAAATCCAAAAATCCTTATTCTCAAAATTTGAAAATAAGGATTTACTAGGTAAAGAGGAAAATTTAGAATGGTACTTATTGT
Organism: Clostridium gasigenes; assembly: GCF_900104115.1. Classification (GTDB taxonomy): domain Bacteria; phylum Bacillota; class Clostridia; order Clostridiales; family Clostridiaceae; genus Clostridium; species Clostridium gasigenes. Next base: position 254,577 of record NZ_FNJM01000002.1, on the reverse strand, counting down.
ATAATGATAAGCCTGATACTAATGGTTTATCAGAAAAATCTAAAAAAGACTATGAAGAGTGTTTTGGAGAAATTGCAAAATTTAAAAGCACAATTAAGACATTTAAACCAATATCAGATAAAGAAAAATTTGAAAAAATTAAGAAGCTTGAATTTAAGACTAAAACCCTAGAAGGTGAAGAAATAGATAGTAGTATTCTTAAAGATAATAAGCTTACAATGGTAAATATATGGGGCACATATTGTTCACCGTGTATAGGAGAAATGCCAGACATTCAAAATCTTTATGAGGAATTTAAGGGAGAAAAAGTTGATGTTATAGGTATTGTTATAGATACACCAGACAAAGAAAATGAAGAGCTAGCTAAGAAGATTTTATCAAAACAAGGTGTAGAGTTTACTAACATTATTCCAAATGAAGGTCTTAAAAACACTGTATTAAAAGATGTTTCAGCAGTTCCTATGACATTTTTTGTTGATAGTCAAGGAAATATTATTGGAGATTTTATACAAGGTACAAGAGATAAAGAAGAGTATAAGAAGGAAATTCAGGATAGATTAAAAAATATAGAATAGTAACCTATATACTCAATCTTATAACAGGTGTGGCATGTATTACAACTATTAAGGATGTGGAATTTATGAATGTAAATAAATTTATCAAAAGCGAAGTATTAGTAAAATACACTATCTTAATTGTGAGTGTTTTATTTATTTCTACTGGTATATATAGAGAGGAGGTAGGAATTGTATTTAGAAAAGCAATAAACGTATGTCTGGAGTGTATAGGAATTGGATAAAAGGAGAATAACTCAAATTGTTGTAGCTATAATCACAAATGCAAATATAAATGGATTTTTAAAAGGTAATATATATAAAGGAAATACAAAAAAAATCTGTGTTCCAGGACTAAATTGTTATTCTTGTCCAGGAGCTATGGGTTCTTGCCCTATAGGTTCTTTACAGTCTGTTATAGGAACCGTAAGATATAATTTTTCATTATATGTAGTTGGACTTATGTCTTTGTTTGGTGTTGTATTTGGTAGATTTATATGTGGGTGGTTATGTCCTTTTGGTCTTATTGAGGAGCTATTGCATAAAATACCTTGTAAAAAGATAAATGTAAGTAAAAAGATTAATAATTCACTTAAATATTTAAAATATATTATATTAGCATTATTTGTTATAATATTACCTATGTTTTTAGTAAATGAATTTGGCACAAGTCCGCCATATTTTTGTGAATATATATGTCCAGCAGGAACACTAGAGGGTGGAATACCATTAGTTTTACTGAACAAATCTTTAAGGGGAACTATAGGATATTTATTTGCCTGGAAGACATTTTTACTAATTACCATTATTATAGCATCAATATTTATATACAGACCATTTTGTAGATATATCTGTCCATTAGGAGCCTTCTATTCATTATTTAATAAAATTAGCTTTTATAAATATGAAGTAGATAAAAATAAGTGTACAAACTGTAGTGCCTGCACAAGAAAATGTAAAATGAATATAGAAGTTTATAAGAATTCTAATAGCCCTGAATGCATAAGATGTGGTGAATGTATAAAAGCATGTCCTGCGAAAGCTATAAAAAAAGGAATTAAATTTTAAAATCTTAACTGCTAATTAGCAACCTCTTTAATAGAATTCAAGGAAGAAGTAAATTACACTTCTTCCTTTTTTACTTTAGGATAACTTTTCAATTGTAGTAATAACAACAAAAGAACTTTCTAACCTCCAACTAGAGGAATATACTTATTTTATTGAAGGAATTAACATTAAAGAAATGATGAGTTTAAGGTAATACCATTCGATAAGTGTAGTATATATCTAGATGAAAAACTAACATTCTAAATCTCTAAGGAATTAATATTAATTTAGCTGATAAAGATACAATAATACACGAAGCTGCTGCTAATGTAAAAACCTCATTTGTAAGTGATAGGAAGCTCAATTAAAGCTGTAAGGTTTTTTTTAGTTTTTTATAAACTTAAGATTTCGTAAGGTTTTTTTATAATTCTTGTAAACTTTACCTCCTACAATGAAGTTATGATATTATGAGGGGAGTAGAGGATATGAAAAAAGGATTTAAAAAAATTTTAGTATTTAGTGTAATAATAATTTGCGGGTTTTGGTATATGCTAGGGAATACAGTCCTAGAATTAGGGGATACAAGAATTAAAGGAATTAATATTAGTTTAAATGATAAAGATAAGTTAGTACAAGCAACTGGTGTTAATGGAAGAGAAGAACTAATGTTAGTAAATAGAAAGTATGGTTTAGATAAAAATTATATACCAGAAGGTTTAAGTATACCAAATATATCGTTTTCAGATATAGCAGAGGATGAAGAAAAACATGTAGCAGGAATTATTGTAGAATCAATAGAAGAATTGGTAAGTGCAGCTAAAGAAGACGGGATAATATTACTTGGTAACTCTGGCTATAGATCTTATAAGTCACAAAAAAATATTTATAAGAATCGAGTGAAATCTCAAGGAAAAAAGCTTGCAGATGTATATGTAGCCAAATCAGGATTTAGTGAACATCAAACAGGACTATGTATTGATATCACTAATAAAGAGGGATATTTTGCAGAAGGAACAAAAGAAGCAGATTGGCTTGCAAAAAATTGTTATAGATTTGGTTTTATTATAAGATATCCAAAGGAAAAGAAAAGTATAACAAGTATAGAATATGAACCTTGGCATATTAGATATGTTGGGGAAGACGCTGCTAAGTATATTTATGATAATGGAATCACCTTAGAGGAATACTTAGGTAAATAATTATATAATTGGAGGAAGAAATGAACAATAATATTCTTGTAGTAGATGATGAAAAAGAAATAAGAGATTTATTGGAAATAAATCTTGCAAATGAAGGATATAACGTATTTAAGGCAAGTTGTGGAGAAGAAGCTTTAGAAATATTAGCAAGAGAAGAAGTTAATTTAATGGTTTTAGATATAATGATGCCAGATATGGATGGCTTAGAAGTTTGTAAAAGAGCAAGAGAAAAATATAGCATACCAATTCTTATGTTAAGTGCAAAAGTAGAGGATATGGATAGGATAAAAGGTATTATGACTGGTGCAGATGATTATGTATGTAAGCCGTTTAATCATTTAGAACTTACAGTTAGGGTAAGAGCATTACTTAGAAGATCATATTTTTTAATAGTAAAATGCAAATTTCAGATAATATAATAAGAATTGAGTCAATGGTTATAGATAAGAAGCAACACAAGGTAATAATAGATGATAATGAAATAGATTTAACAGCAAGAGAGTTTGAAATTTTATATTTATTAGCTAACAATAGGGGACGGGTTTTTAGTGCAGAAGAAATTTTTGAAAAGGTGTGGAAAGAAAGATATTATCAATCCAATAACACGGTTATGGTGCATATGAGTAGACTTAGAGATAAAATACAACAATATATGGAAGGTAGTAAGGTAATTCATACTGTGTGGGGAGTTGGTTACAAAATTGAAAAATAAAAGATTATATAAACATTGCTTAGTATCATTAATTGATATATTAATTGCTATAGTATTAACGTATATAACATTAGTTATAAGTAAAAAAATATTGAACTATTTATATATTCACACTAAAAATGAATTTGTTTATTATCTGTGGGAAGTTTGGAGAGAAATTAAGTACGGAATATTTGGGGAACCTATAAATATAATCATTGGGGTAGTATTATTTTTGATATTTTATTTGATTATAACATATAGAAAAAACAAGAGCTTAGTGTCTATTATAGATGAAACTGAAATAATGACTAATAGTGACTTAGATAGAGTGATACATGTTAAAGCAAAAGGTGATATTAAAAATTTAGCAGAAAATATAAATAATATATCAAAACAACTTAAAGAAATAACAATAGCGGAAATAAATGCACAGAAAACTAAAAATGATTTGATAACTAATGTTTCTCATGATTTGAGAACTCCATTAACTTCAATAATAGGTTATTTAGAACTTATTGATAAGGATCAATATAAAGACGAGGTAGCACTTAGATATTATGTTAATATAGCCTATGAAAAATCTAAGGGATTAAACTTGCTTATAAATGATTTGTTTGAAGTGACTAAAATGCAAAATAGCACTATTAATCTAGATAAAACTGATATTAATTTAGTGGAATTATTAGGACAAGTAGTTGTTTGTTTTGAATATCAATTTAAGAGTGCAAATATGCAATCGAGAATTAGGTTTTCAAAAGATAAGCTAATAGTAAATGCAGATGCAGGAAAATTAGTTAGAGCATTTGAAAATTTAATATCTAATGCAATTAAATATGGAAAAGATGGCTATTATGTTGATGTAACAACAAAAATTGAAGAAAATATGGCAGTAGTTCAAGTTATAAATTATGGTCAATCAATATCAATAATAGACTTACCATATATATTTGACAGATTATATAGAGTGGAAAAATCAAGAAACAGTAATATAGGTGGATCTGGATTGGGGCTAGCTATAACAAAAAACATTATAGAATTACATCAAGGAACGATAGCGGTCTATAGTGATGAGAAGAGAACTATCTTTGAAGTAAGATTACCAGTTAAATAAATATAGAGATATTAAATGTAAAAACCTCACTTATAATAGTTACGGTGAACCGTACCATAAGTAAAGAAATAATTAGAAATAAAGATTGGTAGTTTTATAAGTGGTCAATAAATTTGAATATAAACAATTAGATAAAATAGTAGCTGTTATATATGGCTACTATTTTTGTTAGCAATAAAATTAATAATTAGTAAACTTAATATTAAAAAGTTTGTTTATATGTAGATAGAATAGTAAAATGGGCATAAAATAAATATAGAGATAAATATAAAAGAGGTGTTGAGTAATATGAATGAAAATAATAAAGAACTATTTTGGGATGCAACAATTGAAGAGGTAAAGCGAGGATTTATTGAAGAGGGGGAAAGTTATAAATGTATTATTTGTGAGGAGGAATTTACAAAGGGAAGAATATATGAAATAGATTCTATGCTTTATGATGCAAAAAAGGCAACAGAATTGCATATAGAGAAAAGTCATGGTTCATCATTAGAGTATTTACTAGGTATGAATAGTACTTTTACTGGAATATCTGAGGTGCAAAGGGAGCTACTAGTACTGATAGCATCGGGGTTAACTGATAAAGAAATTGCCTTGAAAATAGGCGTTGCACATTCAACAATAAGAAATCATCGTTTTAAATTAAGAGAAAAAGAGAAACAAGCAAGATTGTTCTTAGCGATGATGGAGATTATATCTAGCGGAACAAAGAAAAAGATAAAGATATTAGAAAAGGATGCTTTATGTGATGCGCATAAAACCGCAACTATACTAGATGATAGATATAATATTACTGATAAGGAAAAAGAAAGTATCATTAAAAATTATATGGATGAAAGTGGGGCAGTGAAGACATATCCAGCTAAGGAGAAAAAGAAGATAATAGTGTTAGCTGAAATAGTTAAGAATTTCTCAAAGGGAAGGAAATACTCAGAAAAAGAAATAAATAGCATGTTAAAAAGAATATATGAAGACTACGCTATTATTAGAAGAGCTCTAATAGAGTATGGATTTATTGAACGCACTAATGATTGTAGTAGTTATTGGATAAAGGAATAATTTATCTTAGGATATTGGATGGAAGTTAAGTGAAGAAAGAACTTATGCATATCCAAAAAAATTATGTTAATAGAAATATAATGTAATTGATATTCATATACATCTGACAAATTTTAAAGAATATAGTAAAATAAATGTAAAACAGAAAATTGGAAGTAATCTATTTGCAAAGGAAGTATACAATGGGAAAAAATATAAAAAAAAGATATCCGAAATATCTTAAAGAATTTGAGTGTATAGGTGGAAAGTGCGAAGATAGCTGTTGTGTTGGATGGGATATAGATATTGATAAGACAACATTTAAAAAATATTATAAAGTTGAAGATAAAGAAATGAAAAGAATGTTTCAAAAAAATGTTCACAATAATGAAAATTATTCAAATGTTGATGTAGATTATGGAAAAGTAAAATTAAAAAGTGGAAAAAGGTGTCCTTTTTTAGATGAAGAAAATTATTGCGTTATTTATTCTAAGCTTGGGGAAGAGTATCTTTCAAATGTTTGTACATCTTTCCCTAGAATAGTTAATAAGGTAGATGGATATTATGAAATGTCTCTTGATGTATCTTGTCCTGAAGCTGCAAGAATTCTTTTATTGAAAGAAGAAGGAATTGAATTTCAAGAAAGTGAAGAAACATTAGATAAACATATAGTATCTAGTGATATTGATACTAAATCTAAAAAGTTTAATAATTCACCTGTAAAATATTTTAAAGAAATTAGAGATTTAAGTATTAAAATAATAAAAAATAGAAAATTTGATTTAAGTCAAAGACTTTATATATTAGGTGAATTTTTAAATACATTAGAACAAGAACTTAAACAAAATTATAAAAATGTACCTAGATTTATTAAAGAATATGAGATAAATTCAATTAAGAATACTTATAAAAAAAATCAATCAAGTTATATTGTTCAGATGGATTTTTTCAAAAAGATGTTGGATTTATTAAATGTATTTAAATCAGTTGATAGTATTGCTTTTAAAGAAGATACTAAGGAAATTATAGCTGGATTCAAGTTTGCGCAAGGCGAGAGTAAAGTTACAGATCCTGAATTATACATAAAAGCATTTGAAGATTATACTAAGAATTATATAAATAATAATAGCTATATTTTTGAAAATTATTTGGTGAATTTCATGTATAATAATATGTTTCCATTTTCTGAAACGGAATCAATATTTGATGGATATATTATGCTTTTAATAAGATATTCATTTATTAGATTTTATTTGGTTGGGAAATATTTAAATAATGAACAAGAGTCTAAAGAAAATATAGTTAGATTTATCCAGGCTTTCTCAAAAATCATAGGACATCATAAAACTTATTTAGTTGATTTACTAAATTATATGAAAGAAAATAAACTTGATAATATAGAGTTTGCTAAAACACTTTTACCTAAATTGGAATAAAGCATCGTAAAATCAAGAATACTGATCTATTATTTTTTTGAAAGTGACTTATGTAATTCAAATAAAAGGGCTACAATAAATGATTAATAAAATCATTTATTGTAGCCCTTTTTTTCTTATGGCAAAATTAATATTTTTAAAATGTATGGATATCCATAAGTGAAAAAGAGAGTATAATATATTTTATGTTAAAATATAAAATTGAAATTATTTTTAAATTAATCAAAGGTGGTTATTTTTATGAAGATATTAGTAATTGATGATGAAAAAAGTATTGTTAACTTAATAAGAATGAATCTAAAGCTTGAAGGATATGAAGTAATTATAAGTATGACAGGCATGGATGCAGTGGAAAAGTTTAAGAAGGAAAAGCCAGAACTAGTTATACTAGATGTTATGCTACCTGATATAAGTGGACATGAAGTCATACAAAGATTTCAGGAAATAGATAGTGAGGTCCCTGTTATAATGCTTACTGCAAATAGTCAAATAAATGATAGACTTTTAGGGCTTAAATTAGGTGCAGATGATTACATAACAAAGCCTTTTAATAGCACAGAGCTTATTTTAAGAATAAAGGCTATAACAAAAAGAATAAAGAAAAAAGATACTGAAATAAAAGCTAAAAATAATGAAATAAATATAAAAGCTATAAGAGTAGTAAAGGATGAAAGAAAGGTATTTATAGATGGAAAAGAAGTAAACACTACATATAAAGAGTTTAATACCTTACTATTAATGATGGAAAATCATAATAAGGTATTTACAAGAGAAGAACTTTTAGCGCGAATTTGGGGATATGAGTATGAAGGAAATACTAGAGCAGTTGATATTTTAATTCAAAGGCTTAGAAAAAAGTTAGGGCCCTATTCAGATAGCTTGAAGACATTGTATGGGGTAGGTTATAGACTAGAATTTTAAATGGGTTAAGGATGTGCTTTAGTGAACAGGATAAATTTAAAGATAAGAACTAAGATTATGCTGATGAATATGGGGATATTAATTCCTGTTATAATTTTTATATATATAATAACAATAAATAATCTATACAGTAATGTTATAAAAAGTGCTATAGATTTTTTAACTAAGGAAAGTTATAGTACTCAACTATATATATCAAACTATATAGAAAAAGATAAGAAAATAGAGGCTGAAGCTAACTTTGCTAAGAAGGCTCCACTTATTAATACATATTTATCTAATAAATTGAGATTTAGAATACAAATGTATGATAAAACTGGAGAAAGTTTAGCTGATTCAGTTATGAATAGCGTTAGCCTCTATGATGAGGATATAACTAATGCTATAAAGGGAAATAAAGCTTACGTAGTAAAGAAGGTAGACGGGCATATATATGTGCTGTTTTCAAGCCCTGTACTTTTAGAAGATACTACATTAGGATGTGTACGATATGTTTATCCAGTTGATGGTGGGCAAGAACTTATAAATAATATGTTTATGATTATGGGAATTATAGGATTTATATCAATTATAATATCTTGGATTTTGAGTAAGCTTTTTTCAGGAAATATAGCAGAACCTATAAAAAAGTTGAAGGCTCTTTCTGAGAAGGTTGCAGCAGGAGAATATGAGAATAAAATAGAGATTAAAAGTGGAGATGAAATAGAGGATTTAGCGGAGACTTTTAATATAATGTCTGAAAGTATAAAGACATATACAGAAACTCTAAAGGAAGAGAAGCAAAAGCAAAAGGACTTTTTGGACAATGTAACTCATGAATTTAAGACACCATTAACAGCTATAATAGGATATTCAGAATTAATACCAAGGCTAGAAGACAGGGATGATATAGAGGAGAGCTTGGATTATATAAAAAAAGAGGGAGAAAGGCTTTTAAAGTTAGTAGAGGAGCTTCTTGATTTATCAAAGCTAGGTAAAACTGAATTTAATGTAGAGATGGCCAATAATAATTTAAAGGAAGTTGTAGAGGAAACCTTAAGCATAATACAGCCAAGATTAGATAAGTATGATATAGAGGTAATAAAAGAGTTAGTTGATGTAAATTTATTTATAGATAGAGACAAAACTAAACAGGTTATTTTAAATGTCTTAGATAATGCTATAAAGTATAGCGAATGTACCAGTATTATTATAAAAATAGACATTAAGGATGACAATATAATATTAAATATTATAGATGATGGGATAGGTATAGAAAAGCAACATTTAGATAATCTTTTTCAACCTATTTATAGGGTTAATAAAATAAATTGTAGAAATAAGAATGGAAATGGGTTAGGCCTTCCTATATGTAAGGAAATAATGAAGAAACAAGAAGGAAGTATAGAGATTTATAGTGAAGAAAAAAAATGGACATCAGTGAAAATAATTTTTAAAGAATTAGTATAAGGCACTTTTAAAAAAATAATAGACCAATTTGATAGTCTGTTATTTTTTTCAAGTGCCTAAATCTATGAAAACGATAAATGTTACAATTGTGAAACATTTATGAAATATTTATAATAAATTGAACCTTTATTATAATAGGAGGAACAAGTAATGAAAAGGATTAATTCGAAATTTAAAATTGCAGGCATATATATGGTTATATTACTTCTTTGTATTATAATAACAAATCTGAATTATAGTGATTTATATAATAAAGTTACAATAATACAGGACAAAGAAGAAGTATTGAAGAAAATAAATATGTCTATACCTGTAAAAATTGAAATGTCTAATGAAAGATGGGGTGATTATGTTTTTGAGGATGAGAATTCTATAAAAAATATATGGGATTCAATAAATGAGATTACAAATGATTCTATTGGTGAAGAGAACCATATCAATAAAAATAATGAGGTTCAGATTAAGGGAACGGTATACTATTTAAACGGCATGAAGGATAACTTCGAAATAAGCAATATATTAATTTTAAATAATTATACATACTATGATAGTTACAAATTACCTATGATAAATAGCTTAAGAAATAATTTGTTAGGTTATCTGTACTCCCCTTATAATATAGGAAAATTTATGAATTATCGTAACAGAGTGACTATTGTAAACTCGAATAATCAAATCAAAAAAATAGTAAACGATGATAAGGAAAGTATAAAAAACATAATAGATAAGTCGGTAAAGCTTGAGAATGATGAAGAGATTATAGCTTTGACAACAGATAAGAAAGAAGCTTTAGCACATATAAAAATTTATATTGATGAAGAGGATGATAATCTTCTAAAGGTTAAGAGTTATAATATGGTAAATATTGATGTGTATGATAATGACTTTTTCGTTGTTCAATATATGGGTGATGAAAATGGAAGACATATATATATGAGAGGAAACCTAAAGGATATATGCGAAAATTTAGGTAATGATGATTCTAGATAACTTTTAGCTGAGGAGGACTATATATGAAATTTATAAAAATTATTTGTGCTATTTTTATGATAGTTATATCTTTAAATATGACAGCCTGTAGTAATAATTCTGAGAAAGTAACTTACAAAGATGGTTATCCTAACCTAAGAGGAAAGCACCTAGTAGTGTATGTTGCATCGCGAGACGAAGTCGGAAGAGTAATTTTAGAACTTTTTAAAGAGAAGACTGGGTGTACTTATGAATATATGAGAATGCCTACACAGGAAGCTGTAGCTAGAGTTAAAGCGGAAAAAGAATATCCTAAGGCAGATATATTTATGGGGGGAACCTGTGACGCTCATGATTTAATAAAAGAGGAAAAGCTTTCAGAAAAATACACTTCCAAAAATTATGATAGTATCCAAAGTGAATATAAAGATAAACAAGGATACTGGACTGGTTTTGAAGTAGAACCCTTATCTATTGCAGTTAATAAGGATAGGTGGAACCAAGAGTTTAAGTGTAAAGGATTAGCAATTCCTGAAACCTATGAGGATTTATTAAATCCTTTGTATAAAGGTGAAATAGTAATTCCAGATCCAAACACATCTGGAACAGCTTATACAATGATAGCCTCTCTTGTGCAGAGTATGGGTGAAGAAAAAGCTGAAAAACTATTAAGGGGAATAAAAGCTAATGTGGGCAGGATAACAATAAATGGATATACTCCGGCGCAAAAGGTTGCCACAGGAGAATATCTAATAGCCATAAATTTTCTTGGGGATCAACTGTTAGTTAAAAACTCGGGTTTTAATATAGAAACTAGTGTACCAAAAAATGGTGGCTGGAATATAGATGCAATTTCAAAGATTAAAGATGGACCTAATGGTAATGTAGGAAAGTTTTTTATAGACTTTTGTACTTCTAAAGAAATAGGGGATACTTTAACAAATATATCTAAGGGAATGTCTACTAGAGAGGATATTAAAGAGACGGAAGGTATAAACTTTTCTGATTTAGACATATATAGGGATTACGACTTTTCAAAAGCAAGTAACGACAGAGATAAGTTAATGAAGATGTGGAATAACTTAAATTAGTTTAAGTATACAATCAAATTTATTAAAATTTTTAACAACAGGAGGAATAAAAATGAACAAAATAGTTAATTTTTTTAGTATTAATAAAAAGGGTGTATCTGTATCAATTGAAGAGCAAAGGAAGCTGTGGTTTAAGGAGTTTTTAAAAGCCTTCTTTGTTCTAATTGCGGTATATGCTAGCATGTACCTAATTAGAAACAATCTTAAAGCGGGACAACCTTTATTAAAGCAAGAGCTTGGATTTACTACATCAGAACTTGGATATATAGGTTTTGGGTTTTCTATAACATATGCTATAGGAAAAACTCTTTTAGGCTATTTTATTGATGGCAAAAATGCAAAACGTATAATGTCAATATTATTAGTTATGTCAGCCACAATGGTATTTGTAATTGGAATTCTTTTATTATCGGGTAGGAAACCTACTGGAGCTATACTAATATTATGGGGATTAAGTGGATTTTTCCAAGCACCAGGTGGACCAAGTTCTTATTCTACAATTACTAGATGGACACCATCTAAAAAAAGAGGAAGATACTTAGGTATCTGGAATATGTCACATAATATTGGTGGAGGATTAGCAGGTATGCTAGCATTATGGGGAGCTAATACATTCTTCCATGGTAAAGTAGCAGGTATGTTTATAGTTCCAGCTATAGTAGCAGCAATAGTTGGTATAGCTGTTTTATTCATTGGTAAAGACGAGCCTGAAGAATTAGGCTGGAATTCAGCAGAAGAAATATTTGATGAGGTTATAGTTGAAACTAATCCAGAATTAGAAACAATGACTAAATTTGAAATATTTAGAAAATATGTTTTAAGAAATCCTTGGATTTGGGTTTTATGTGTATCTAACGTTTTTGTTTATATAGTGCGTATAGGTATAGATAACTGGGCGCCCTTATATGTTACAGAACAATTACACTTTGCAATGGGTGATGCAGTAAATACAATATTCTACTTTGAAATGGGAGCACTTGTAGGTAGCTTTACATGGGGATTTATATCTGACTTATTAAATGGAAGAAGAGCAATAGTTGCAGTATTCTGCTTAATATTAACTTCTTTTGCTGTATTAGGATATAGATATGCAACAAGTGTTACAATGGTAAATGTTTCATTATTTATTCTTGGAGTATTAATATTTGGACCTCAATTATTAATAGGTATATCACTTGTAGGATTTGCCCCTAAGAGGTCAATTGCAGTTGCTAATGGATTAAGTGGTACATTTGGATACTTATTTGGAGATTCTACAGCTAAGGTTATATTAGCTAAAATAGCAGATCCTAAATCATCAGGTGTAAATATAGCTGGTATAAATCTTCATGGATGGAACGACGTATTTATAGTATTCTATGTTGCGCTGTTTATGGGAGTTATCCTTCTTTCCTTTGTTGCTTATGCTGAAGAGATGAAGATAAGAGCTGCGAAAAAGAAGGAAGGTAAATGTGAATGTGAAGTTTTAGCTGCATAATATAAGAGGTGTCTAAAATAGAAATTAAATTTCTATTTTAGACACCTCATTTTTTGTTATACTTTAAAATATTACTTCTTTACTAGTGAAGAAAAGTTTTGTAGAATGTTTATAAGGCATCATAAAATAAATCAAGTTATAAAAAGATGTTTGGTGAATATTGTAGTTATTAATTATGAACAATAATACATAGTCTATAATTAATAATATAGAAAATATAAGGAATTAACGTGCAGATTACGGTATATAATAGGGAGATGTAAAAATGGCAGTTACAATAAAAGATGTTGCTACATCTACAGTATCTAGGGTTTTATCAAATAGTAATAAGATAAGTGAAGAGAAAAAGCAACAGGTAAATGAGGTTATTAAAAGGCTAAACTACACTCCAAATATTATAGCTAGAGGTTTAGCTAATAATAAAACAAGAATTTTAGCGGTTGTATTAGCAGATGTAGCTGAAAATTTATTTGAGAATCCATTTTTTATTCAGGCTATGAAGGGAATAAGTATTTGCGCTCAGAAAGAAAATTATTATATAATGTATGCATTTAAAGAAGAAGGCTCAAATGATAATGATTGGATAAAGAAATTTACGGAGAGTAATCTTGTAGATGGATTATGTTTGCTGAAGGTAACAGATGATGATGAATGTATAAGTTACTTAAAGGATATAAATGCAAATTTTGTTGTAATAGGTAGGCCAAAAGAGCCTAATACTATGTTGTGGGTAGATAATGATAATTATAAAGCCATGGAAGATCTTGTTGAAGGGCTAATAGAAAAAGGTCATAAAAATATAGGATTTATAGGTGCTAAAGAAGATTTGAATTTTTCAAAGGATAGATTGAGTGGGTATAAACAAGGGTTGAATACTGCAAATATCCCAATAATAGAGGATCTTATTGTTGAACAAAGTGATTTTACTGAAGAACTTGGATATACGGCAACTATAAAAATATTGGATAAAATGATACCAACAGCTTTAGTGGCTACTGATGATTTAATGGCATTTGGGATACAAAGAGCTTTAGGGGAAAAGGGTCTTAATAACATAGCAGTTGCTAGTTTTAATAATAGCCCATTAGCAAAGTATCAAACTCCTCCATTAGCATCCGTGGATATTAATGCAGAAAAATTAGGATATTATGCTACAAAGCTTTTAATAGATAAATTAGAAAATAGAGAATTAGATAAGAAATATTATATTATTGAAACTGAATTAATAGAGAGGGAATCTATTAGGCATAGTAAAATCAATAAATAACTAATCAAAGAGTATTGGAGGTTTTTGTGCTATACGAAGGAAGCTAATAATTTAGTATTAGATAATTTTAGGGGTAAAGTATAGTGCAAAAAATTAATAATTACATCCGTAAGATATAGGATTGAGAAGTTTTTTAATTTAGGCAAACGGTTGCATAAAAAAGAGAGCATGATAAAGATATATAAAGGTAATTTGAAAAAAAGTTGAAAATTTGCCCGAAAATCAAGTAAAGGTTTTTTGTAAAAGTTTACGAAAGGTGATATATTGAATATATTAGATAAAGACATTAATAAACGAAGGTCAATAGGAATAAAAAATAAGTATCAATATGTACATAAAAAACTGTATATATATTTTTTTACAACTTAGGCAAACGGTTGCATAAAGGAGGGAGTTTTATGGAAAGGAACTGGTGGAAGGAAGCTGTGGCATATCAAATATATCCACGAAGCTTTAAGGATTCAAATAATGATGGGATAGGTGATTTAAAAGGAATTGTATCAAAACTTGATTATTTAAAAAACTTAGGTATAGATGTTATTTGGATATGTCCAATGTATAAATCTCCAAATGATGATAATGGTTATGATATAAGTGATTATCAAGACATAATGGCTGATTTTGGAACTATGAATGAATTTGATGAACTATTAAAAGAAGTACATAAAAGAGATATGAAGTTAATAATTGATTTAGTAATAAATCATACTAGTGATGAGCATGAATGGTTTATAGAATCTAAGTCATCTAAAAATAATCCGAAAAGAGATTGGTACATTTGGGATAAAGATAAATGCGGCAGAGAACCTAACAATTGGGAAAGCATTTTCAAGGGATCAGCATGGGAGTTAGATGAGGTAACAGAAGAATATTTCTTACATCTATTTACTAAAAGACAACCTGATTTAAATTGGGAAAATGAAGAGGTTAGAGCCGAATTATATAAAATGATTAATTGGTGGCTAGATAAAGGAATAGATGGGTTTAGAGTAGATGCTATAAGTCATATAAAAAAGGAAGATGGTCTTGTAGATATGCCAAATCCACAGGGGTTAGAGTATGTATCTTCTTTTGAAAAACATATGAATGTTAATGGAATACATGAATACTTAGAAGAATTAAATGAAAATACATTTTCTAAATATGAAGTAATGACAGTTGGAGAGGCTAATGGAGTAAGTGCTGATGAGGCTCATTTATGGGTAGGAAATGAAAATGGTAAATTTAATATGTTATTTCAATTTGAGCACTTACAGCTTTGGGATGATGAAAAAAATGAAGAATTTAATGTTAAGAAATATAAGGGGATTTTAACTAAGTGGCAAAAGGCATTAGAAGGAAATGGATGGAATGCTTTATTTATTGAAAATCATGATATACCAAGAGTAGTATCTAGATGGGGAAATGATAAAGAGTTTTGGAGAGAAAGTGCAACAGCTTTTGCATTAATGTACTTTATGCAACAAGGAACTCCATTTATATATCAAGGTCAAGAAATTGGAATGACAAATGTAAAATTTGATTCTATTGATGATTATGATGATATACAGGGAATAAATATATATGAAGAAAAGTTGGGACAAGGATTAGATATAAAGGAAGCAATGAATTGTATAGGAGCTATTTCAAGAGATAATGCGCGTACTCCAATGCAATGGAATAGTAGCAAAAATGCTGGGTTTACCACAAATGAACCTTGGATTAAGATAAATGAAAATTATAAGGAAATAAATGTAGAAGCTCAAGGTAAAGATGAAAAATCTATATTAAGTTTTTATAAGAAAATGATTAAAACAAGAAAAAATAATTTAGCACTTGTCTATGGAGTATATGATTTAATATTAGAAGATGATGAAAATATTTATGCATATACAAGAACTTTAAATGGGGAAAAATATGTGATAATAGTTAATTTATCTACTAAGGAGACTAAGTACTTTAATAAGGATATAAAATTAAATTATGATAAGTTATTAATTAATAATTATGATATAGATGTTCATGAAGAAATAACCGAATTTACAATGAAGCCATATGAATCAAGATTATATAAAATATAAAAAAAATAATAGAAATGGGGTATAATAATATGAGTAATACAAAGAAAAAAGCAAGTTTGTTTTCATTCGATTTTTGGCAAAGATTTGGGAAGTCATTATTAGTAGTAGTAGCAGTTATGCCAGCAGCAGGAATAATGATCTCAGTTGGTAAATTAATAGGTATGTCATTTGATATAGCTATTTTGGATACCATAGGTAGAGTTATGGAAGATATAGGTTGGGCAGTTATTGGGAATTTACACATATTATTTGCAGTTGCAATAGGGGGTTCATGGGCTAAAGAAAAAGCCGGTGGTGCATTTGCAGGGTTACTATCATTTATATTAATTAATCGTGTAACCGGAGCATTATTTGCTGTAAATTCAGTAATGTTAGCAGATAAAACAGCAACAGTAAATTCATTTTTGGGAAAATCATTAGTAGTTAAAGATTATTTTACAAGTATATTAGGAGCACCAGCTTTAAATATGGGAGTATTTATAGGTATAATTTCAGGGTTCTTAGGAGCGGTATTATATAATAAATATTACAATTACGATAAATTACCAAATGCTTTAGCATTCTTTAATGGAAAAAGATTTGTTCCTTTTGTAGTAATTGCAGCATCTACAGTAGTTGCAATAATATTGGCACTTATATGGCCAATGATACAAGGATTATTAAATGGTTTTGGATTTTGGCTTGCAGAGTCAAAAGATACAGCACCAATATTAGCACCATTTTTATATGGAGCATTAGAACGTTTATTATTACCATTTGGATTACATCATATGTTAACAGTACCAATAAATTATACAGAGCTAGGCGGAGTTTATCAAATAGTAACAGGATCAGCAGCAGGAACTGTAGTATCAGGTCAAGATCCATTATGGTTAGCATGGATTACAGATTTAATAAACTTAAAGGATTCAGGAAATATTACTGAATATAATAATCTTTTAGGGTCAGTAGTACCAGCAAGATTTAAACTTGGACAAGTAATATTATCAACAGCATCATTAATGGGTGTTACACTTGCAATGTATAAAAATGTTGATGAAGATAAGAAAAAGAAGTATAAGACAATATTCATATCAGCAGCACTTGCAGTATTTTTAACAGGTGTTACAGAACCAATTGAATTTATGTTTATGTTTATTTCACCAATATTATATGTTGTATATGCAATAATAACAGGTATAGGATTTGCATTAGCAGATGTGTTCCAATTAAGAGTACATTCTTTTGGATTTATAGAATTTATAACACGTGTACCAATGATGGTAAACGCAGGGCTAGTAAAAGATTTAATTAATTTCTTCATTAGTTGCGGGGCATTCTTTGGAATAAACTACTTTACTTTTAATTTCTTAATACGTAAGTTCAATATTGGAACTCCAGGACGTAAAGGAAATTATATTGATTCAGAAAATGAAGAAGTTGTAGGAAATACAAAAAATAAAGCAACAGCAAATGATGAAGAAGCAATTAAGATTATTTCTTTATTAGGAGAAAAAGATAATATAGAAGAGATAGATGCATGTATGACACGTTTACGTGTTACTGTAAAAGATCCTAATAAAGTTGCAAATCAAGCAGAATGGAAGAAAAATGGTGCTATAGGGCTTATAAGAAAGGATAATGGGATTCAAGCAATATATGGACCTAAGGCAGATATATTAAAATCTACTATTCAAGATATTTTAGGAGTGTAGAGAATGAAGCTATTAACATTAAACTGCCATTCATGGCAAGAAGAAAACCAAATAGAGAAGATCAAGTATTTAGCTAAAGTTATAAAAGAAAAGCAGTATGATGTTGTGGCTCTTCAGGAAATAAGTCAAAGAATAGATTCAAAAGTAGTTAAAGACAATATAAAAGAAGATAATTTTGTATATCTTTTAGTTAAAGAGTTAGAATTTTTAGGAGAATATAATTATAGTTATATATGGGATTTTTCCCATATAGGCTATGATATATATGAAGAAGGATTAGCAATTTTAACTAATAAAAATATAAAAAATAGTAGTTCATTTTATATATCAAAAAGTAAAGATAAAAACTTTTATAAAAGTAGAAATATTATTAAAGCTACTATTGAAGTCAAAGATAAAAATTATGATATATATAGCTGCCACCTAGGTTGGTGGGGTGATGATAAAGAACCTTTTGAATACCAAGCAAATGAGCTAATTAAAAATATATCTAAATCTAATACTAACTTTATTATGGGAGATTTTAATAATAATGCATTTATTATAGGAGAAGGATATAATTATTTATTAGACAAAGGTTTAGTAGATACCTATAACATTGCAAAAGATAAGGATAATGGGATAACTGTTGGTGGGGAAATTGATGGATGGAAGAATAACAGTGACTCAAAAAGATTAGATTTAATATTATCAACTGAAGATATTAATGTAGTTAGTAGTAAAGTTATATTTAATTCTAAAAATTATAATGTTATTTCAGATCATTTTGGAGTGGAGATAATAACTGAATAACAAAAACTTCAACCTTTATTAGGTTGGAGTTTTATTTTTTTAATTTAAAACAAGTGTTGACAAATTAAGGATATAAGAATAAGATGAACACATAGTATCAATGTGATATTAACTAAAAGAGAATGAGTTGAGGTGTAAAAACTTTGGATAAACATTTTGTTAACAAAGAAGTAGAGTTTTTGAAAACCTATGATGAAAACAATTATAAAAGGCCAAGTGTTACAAATGATATTATAATTTTAACAACTGAGGATAAAAGTGAGGATAATAATAGGAAAGTAGCGAAGAAGGGAATGCAGGTTATTTTAGTTAAAAGAGAACAATACCCTTATAAAAATAATTGGGCACTACCAGGTGGTTTTGTAAATATGGATGAAAGCTTAGAAGATGGTGCATATGCAAAGCTTAAAGAAAAAACAGGAATAGACAATGTGTACACTGAACAATTGTATACATTTGGAGATGTTAATAGAGATAAAAGAACTAGAGTTATTAGTGTAGGAAATATTGCATTAATAGAAAAGAAATGTATAAAGGGTTCAGAAATAGATAAAGAAAGAGAAGGCATGTGGTTTTGGATAAATAAAAATCTTATGAGTTCTAAAACTTATGAAGATTATGTGGGAAAAATATATAATCTATCACTTAAATCTATAGATGAAAAAGTAGAAATTAATTATGAGGTATCCGAGAAGGTAGAAAAAAATATTCTGCAGAGAAAGGAAATAACTTATAAACTATTAGAAAATTCAACAGAAGAATTAGCATATGATCATTACAAAATTTTAGATAATGGAATAGATAGATTAAGAAATAAAGTTGAGTATACACCAATTGCTTTTAATCTTCTGCCAAGGTTATTTACAGTTAAGGAATTACAAAATGTTTATGAAGCAATAATGGGTAGAGAAATATTAAATTTTAGAAGAAAAATGGGAGAAATGATTATAGAAACAGATGAGAAAATAGAGGGGAAACCTTTTAGACCAGCTAAGGTATTTAAGTTTAATGAAAATTGGGAGCATAATTTTTAAAAAAATAAGGGAGGCAAAATTATGATTTATTTAAATAAAGAGAAGGTAGGGGGGGAGCAAGTTCTTATAAATAAGAATACAAGTCTTTATGCTGTCGTGTTATCACACGTGAATGGGCAGGAGATAATTTTCAGTAACCTGAAAGAAAGCAACACTGCATTGTTATAACTGACAAGGTTGCAGAGTAGGTTGCAAGAGAACTGATTGAAGATGGCGTAATAAAAATAGAAGAATAATTTTGGAGGGATATTAGTGAAAGTTTTTTTGAAGAAAATACATATGCCTGTGGTAGGGTTAATGCTTGCATTTGCTGCTTTAGGCAATTTAGTTCAATCATATGGAGATGTTTATAGAAACATAATGGGAGCAATTTCTGCAATATTATTCATAGTTGCAACAGTTAAATTTGTATATGATTTTCAGGGCTTAAAGAATGAATTGGACAACCCTATTGGAGCCTCGGTATTTCAAACATATTCTATGGGCATAATGCTTCTGGCAACATATGTTAAGCCGTATAACGGTAGTGTTGCATATGCAGTATGGATAGTAGGAATCCTTATTCATATAGCTTTAATGATTAGATTTTCAATGAAATTTATAAGGAAATTTAATATTAAACAAGTATTACCAAGCTGGTTTATTGTTTATGTAGGTATAGCAGTTGCAGCTGTAACCGGGAAAGCATTTAATCAGACAGTAGGGCAATATGCATTTTGGTTTGCAGTTGTTTCCTATTTAATTCTGATATTTGTAGTCGGGAAACGGGTATTTGTAGTAAAGGAAATCCCTGAGCCTGCATTACCAACCCTTGTAATTTTTTCAGCACCAGGATCTTTATGCCTGGCTGGATACCTAAATGCTTTTGACCAAAAGAATTTATTTATATTCTGGTTGTTATTAGTTTTATCACAATGTTTTTATATATTTGCATTAATCAAACTTGTGGGATTGCTAAAATTAAAATTCTACCCAAGCTATTCAGGATTTACCTTTCCACTGGTAATTTCAGCCTTAGCTTTAAAACTAAGCAATGGATTTCTAATAAATCAGGGTGTTAAAATTGATATATTACCGGTACTTATAAAAGTAGAAGACGTAATAGCGGTTATAATAGTTTTCTATGTATTAATAAGATATTTAGGAGATCTGGTAAAGAACAAAGCTAATTAGGATGTAAGTACATAATAGTCTTAGAAGATTACTTTATGGTATCATTTTTTTGACATGGTGAACTTACAATATTCATAGTAAATGGCATAAATTTGTGTGCATGTATGACGTAATGCACATATTTTAGGTGTGGTAAAATATACAAAAGATATTAAAAGAAAGTTAAAGAATTTTATAAAAGAGGTTAGAGATGAGAAAAAAAATTTTACTTATAGAAGATGACATTAAGTTAATAAAATATATGGAAGAATATTTAAGCGCTTATGATTATTCAGTTCAAAAAATAAAAGATTTTAATCATGTTGAGGAGGAAATATATAAATCAGAAAGTGATTTAATACTTTTGGATATAAATCTTCCCAAGTTTGATGGATTCTATTTTTTAAAGGTAATTAGAAAAAAGCTAAATACTCCTATTATTATAGTTTCTTCAAGAAGTGAAGAGGGAGAACAAATTAGAGGGATAGATTTAGGTGCAGATGATTATATAACAAAACCTTTTAGCATGGGCATACTTTTAGCAAAGATAAATGCAGTGTTAAGAAGAACAAATAGTTTTAATGAAAATATTATTGAGGTTAAGAATATAAAGCTTTTTTGTGAGAGTATGGAAATAAGAGTAGATAATGAAAGTATTCCTTTATCTAAAAATGAATACAAGCTCATTAAGATATTCTTTACTAATTATGAAAAAGTAGTTAAAAGGGAAGAAATGTTAGAAGCATTATGGGATGAGGATGAATTTGTAGATGATAATACTTTAACAGTCAACATAACAAGGTTAAAGAAAAGGATTAAGGATAAGGGAATAAAATTAACTATAGAAACGAAGAGGGGGGTTGGCTATGTCCTTAGGTAAATTACTAAGATCTACTTTAAAAAAGGAGAAAGTTTCAATTTGCCTTTATTTATGTAATTCTTTTTCTATAATACTCTTTTATTACTTTCTATATGATAAGGATTTTATGTTTTATCCTATTTTAATGTGTTCATTTTGTTTAGGGGTATATTTAATTTATAAATTTTTTATATACAAATTATTTTATAAATCCCTTGAAGAAGTAAAAACAAGTCCTGATTATAAAGTTGGAGATAGTATTTTTGAAGAAGTATTTGATGAAATTAGGGAAGTTCATAACGATTATATTTCAAAAATATATACTTTAGAAAACAATAATGAAGAGAAGGAAAAATTACTTATAGAGTGGATTCATAATATGAAAACTTCTGTTGCAGTAATAAATTTGGCAATAGAAAAATTACCTGATGAAGAGGTGGTTAAGGATATAAGGGATGAGAATAGTTTATTACAAAAGAATTTAGAAGGGGCATTAAATATATTTAGACTTGGAGCGTTTTCTAAAGACTATCTTCCAGAAGGTATAAATTTAAAGGAACTAGTCAAGAAGAGTATTAATTCACAAAAAAGAAATTTCATCTATGCTAATGTATTTCCAGAGGTTAATATTCCAGAAGAATATTATATTTTATCAGATAGAAAATGGAGTGAATATGTTATTGTGCAAATATTAAGTAATGCTATAAAGTATTCATTATCAGCAGGGAAGGTATGCTTTTATGCGGAACAGAGTGAGGATAAGATTACACTTTATATACAGGATTCAGGAGTTGGAATAAAAACTGAGGAGATTCCTAGAGTTTTTGATCCATTTTTTACAGGCTGTAATGGAAGAAAAGAAGAAAGATCTTCTGGCATAGGTCTTTATATGTGTAAATGTATTTGTGATAATCTTAATGATAAAATACACATAACTTCTGAGATTAACAAAGGTACAAAGGTTAGTATTACATACTTAGGCATCATAAAATAAATAATAGAAAAGTAACCTTTCATTGGCGTAAGGTTAAGTAAGCAAAATCAATTTAAGGATATTCAAATAGAGAATATACTTTAGATAAGGCATAGCAAAATAAATAACAAGCAAGAATACTGACTTGTTATTTATTTGGATATGACTAAATTCGGAAAAGAAATGAGGTATATTTATATGGAAGTTTTAGAATGTAAAAAAGTAACTAAAGTTTATGATGCATTTAAAGGTGCGCAAGCTATAAAAGCGCTTAATGACATATCTTTTAAGGTGGAGGATGGAGAATTTTTGGGAGTTATGGGGCCTAGTGGAAGTGGTAAAACAACTTTATTAAATATTTTAGCTGGAATTGATAAAGCTACAGCAGGTGAAATTTTTATAGGTGAAAAAAATATTCTTACTATGAAGAAAGATGATATGGCTATTTTTAGAAGAAACAATATTGGCTTTATATTTCAAGAGTTTAATCTTTTAGATAGCTTAACTGTTAAAGAAAACATAGGATTTCCATTAACATTAGACAGGGTAAAACCTAAGGTTATTGAGGATAAGGTTAATGAATTAATAGAGTATTTTGGGTTAAAAGAAGTTGAAAATAGTTATCCTTATAATATTTCAGGTGGTCAAAAACAAAGAGCGGCAGAAGCTAGAGCATTAATTAAAGAACCTAAAATAATATTAGGAGATGAGCCTACAGGAAATTTAGATTCAAAATCATCAATGAATATAATGGAAAGTTTTAAAAAGATAAATGAAGAAAAGAAATCTACTATTGTTATGGTAACTCATGATCCTCTTGCAGCATCCTTTTGTAAGAGAATTATATTTATAAAAGATGGAACTATTAAGCTTGAAATAAACTCTAATGGAAATAGAAAAGAGTTCTTTGACAAGGTTATAGAAGCACAATTAGTTATAGGAGGACAAGAATAGTGGAATTTTCTTCAATAATTATAAAAAATATCAAGTATAACATTAAGAATTACACAGCTTATCTTCTTGGGAATAGTCTTATTCAATGTATCCTATTTATGTTTTTCACTTTAGTGTTTAGTCCAGAATTTATGAAGGTTGATGAAACTATGTTTGTAAAAGAAAATTTTATGTCTGTAGTTATATTAATGGTAGCTTTTTCATTAATGTTTATAATTTTTACAACAGTTTCCTTTACAAAGTATAGAGGGAGAGAATTTGGGGTATATTTCACAATAGGATTAACTTCAAAAGAAATAACAAAAATACTTTGTTATGAAAATATTATAATAGCGTTGATATCCTTTCTAGTTGCATCTCTTGGGGGAAGTGTATTTTCAAAACTATTTCATATGTCTATAGGGAAAATATTGAAAATTGATAATATAATTATTCCTTTGAGTTTTAAAGCGTATGGAACGATATTTTTAATTTCAACTATAATATTTTTATTCACTACAATATATCAAATGTTTTTCTTGAAAAGATATTCAATAGTTAATATATTAAAGTCGAAATCAAAAAAAGATCTGGGAAGTACAAGCAATATTTTAGGGATAATAGGAATAATAATTTTTATAATTTCTATTATTGCTTTTAAAATAGCTGTTAATGAGCAAATAGCGGATACAAAAAACTTATTTGCTGCATCTATATTAGGGATAATGGTTTCGGTTTATTTATTGATAGGGTTCTCTATGACTGTAGTAGTAAAGGTTTTAAGAAGATTTAAAAGAATTTATAATAATAATATTTTATTTATGAATTCTCTTTCACATAGATTTATGTCTTATAGAACAGTCTTATATGTAGTTACATTAATGGTTTCAGGAGCAATGGTATTTATATCTATTGCCTATGGCATGTATAAGGGAACAGAGAGACAAATGGATATAAAGTATCCATATGATATGAGTTTTATAGTTGATAAAAGTGACGTGGAAAATAAAGATATTAAAGAGATTGCTACAAAAAACTTAGGTGGAGTTGAAAGTTATAATGAGTTAGAAGGATTAAATATTCCGGATATAAGAGTTTATGAAGGTGAATGTTTATGGCGTAATTTTCAAATGTTAGTTATAAATGAAGATAGCTATAGAAGTCTAGGAAATAATGATCTAAATCTAAAAAAAGGAGAAGTTCTCTATTCTACTGTTGAAAAGAGTGGGAGTTTTTCAGACTCAGGCTTTATGCTAGATTTATCTAAAAAATCAATGCAGAACAATAAATTATCTTTAGACGAATATAAAGAGAATCGTATGATAGATGAGTATGTATATATAAGAAAAGAAAATAAAAGAAATGAAATATTTACTCTTCCTGTAAATTACTTCTTCAATAATAACTATATTAGAAATGCGGCTTTAGTTGTTAATAATGAAGATTATAAAATGATGAAGGAAAAGCTAGGGGATGAAGCAGTTACTTACGATGTAATGATCAATATTAAAAATAGTGAAGGATATAAAGGTTTAGAAAATAGGCTAGAGACTAATTTAGGAAAAAAGGTTAGTGATACATTAATCATTAAAGAAAATATGTTTGATTCGGCTATAAAAGAAAATAGTTTTATGCTATTTATATCTAGCTTTATGGGAATGATGTTTTTAATAGGAAGTGCAGCAGTTTTATATTTTAAGACAATATCATCTATTGAAGAGGATAGGGAAAGAAGTAAACAATTAATAAAAATAGGTTTAAGTAAGAATGAAATTAATAAATTATCTATGCAAGAATTAGGTGCAGTATTTCTTGTACCTCCTGTTATAGCTTTAACCTGTACAGGATATTATTTATATAATATTCTTAATCTTATTAATGATGGCGAATATATGTGGAAAAATAGTTTGTTTGTTTTTGGAGTATATTCTGTTATCCAAATTATATTTTATTTTCTAACCAGTAATAAATATAAAAAACAAATTAATAGAATTTAGCATTAGTTAAGAAAAAAAGTAGAGAAAATAAGATATGTGTATTAATAGTAGTATAAAGTGGAAAAACCACACTTAATAGTGATACGTAGAGGCGTACCATAAATAGGTGTGGTTTTTCTGATAAGTGTTGATATAACAGTAGGAGATGAGTTTTAGTTAGTTAACTAATCGTATCAAATAATTATAAGTGAAACGGAAGCATTACAAAGATTGTTGTAATGATTTAATGGTAGTATAGAACTATAGTATCGTTGACAAATGACGAATAAAATGGTAGAATAAGTAAAAACTAACTAATGATAGTTAGGTAAATATAATATTATAAAACGAGTGGGTAGGTGATTCATTATGGGAAAAAAAGAAGAGATTCTTGAAGCTGCATATAAACACTTTTCAAAGAGAGGCTATAATGTATCTATGGCAGATATTGCAAAAGAAGTTGGGATAAAAACACCTTCTTTATATAGCCATTTTATAAGCAAAGATGAAATTGTATATTTAATAGTTGAAAAGGAAGTTGTTAAGTACAATGAATTTTTAAATAATGTTTATAATGAAAGCAAGCATACAGCAATTGATGAAAAGTTTAAAAATATCTTTTTTGATATTATTAAATATTTCAAAGATAATGATAAATTGAGATTTTGGAGAAATATTCTACTTATTGATAATGATGACTTAAGAAAAAAATGCAGTGAATTAGTATTTAATTTAGAAATGTTTCATATGAAGAAAATGGAAGAAGCATTTGAACAAAGCATGCTGAAAAATTATCCAAGTGAGGATGAGATAGAGAGTAATGCATTGCTATTTTTAGCGATGATTCAAGGTGCTTTAGAAGGTGAATTGTTATGCTATGGGTCAACAAGCAAAGCTGAGGAATTCATTGCAAAAACATGGAAGGCATACTGTAATGGTGTGCTTAATAATATGAAATGTGAATAGCCATTCAAGATTATCTTTAATATAAGAAAATCTGAATTTGGATTATTAAATTTTATCAAAAAATTTTACAAGGGGGATAATAATATGTTTTTGTTTAACTCTATACCATGGTACGCTGCTTTAATGGGGCTAGTGGTACTATGTGGATTAATGCTTGTCAATGAGATTACTCGTCGGAGTAAATGGCTTGCAATAGGTGTATATTTAGTTGCACCTATTGTACTGACTTTTACTGTATGGGTAAGAACAGCAGGGCCTGGCACTCCAGTAGGTTACTGGTTTCCGTGGGTAAAGACATATTCTGCACTTGCTGGTGTTCTTGGTTTTATGGCTCTTAGGTATATAAAGGGACTTGATGGCAAAAAAATGCTACTGTTATTTCCACCACTTATTCTTTCAATAAACATTTTAGAGGCTGTATTCCGTGATTTTCAGTGTTATGGTTATAACGGCATTGTAGATGGAGTATTAATTAATGGCGGACCTTGGAATATTATAAATGGTATTGCAGGGATATTGAATATCATAACTATCGCTGGATGGGTTGGGATTTTTATTGGAAAAGATAAAAACAAAGACATGCTATGGCCTGATCAGTTGTGGTTCTGGATAATAGCTTATGATCTATGGAATTTTGCTTATGTTTATAACTGTATTCCTGATCACTCATTCTATTCAGGTGCAGTGTTATTATTATCTTGCACTATTCCAGCATTTTTCTTTAAAAGAGGAGCTTGGCTACAACATCGTGCACAGACTTTAGCACTTTGGGGAATGTTCTCTTTGACATTCCCATACTTTGCTGATACTTCAAAGTTTGCGGTGCAAGCATCTCACAATGAAGTAGCGTTATGGGTTGTAAGTTGTTTAGCTCTTGCAGGAAATATAGCAGTATTTATTTATCACTTTAGTAGAATTAAGAAAAATAAACTTAATCCTCTTAAAGATGAGATTTATACAGATCTAAAAGGATACAAAGAAATAGTAACTGAAAACAAATAGGTTTGTATCTATATGATGTGAATAGCTGCTTTATAATTTAAGGATATAATTATAAGTAAAGATTATAAGGAATATCATCATAGATTAATATCTTTAAATGAAAGATGACTTTAGGGACTAATTCAAAATATAATTTTATTTTGAGTTAGGCCCTTATTTTTATATAAGTTTTATTACACGCAAAGCGTTATAAAGTTTTTCATGATAAATTTAATGTATTGTTAAAGAGAGAGGATGTTGTAAGGGTTGTTTTTTAGAGTTAAAAGCAAATGTTGACAAATTAAGGATACATAAATAGTATTAATTTGATGTTTTAATTTTACCAGCTAAGAATAAAATTTAAATATATGAAATTTAGGAGGAATCAAGTATGAAAAGATTATTAGTAGTTATTGATTATCAAAAAGATTTTGTTGATGGAACATTAGGTTTTGAAAAAGCTACAACTTTAGAAAATGGAATATATAATAAGGTAAATAAATATTTGCAAAATGGAGATAAGGTATTGTTTACCTATGATACACATTCGGAAGATTATTTAAAAACAAGAGAGGGAAAAAACTTACCAGTTCCTCATTGTATAGAAGGGTCAGAAGGACATAATCTATATGGAAAATTGGAAGAGTTCGTAGGTGGAAAAAATACAGTTCACTATAAAAAATATGGTTTTGGATTGTCTCCAGAGGATATGATTAATCTTGCTAGTGAAATAGGTAATGACATTGAAGAAATTGAAATAGTAGGAGTTGTTACTAATATATGCGTAGTTAGCAATATGGTAATGTTCCAATCACAATATAGAAATGCAGAGATTATTGTTGATGGAAGCCTTTGTGCTAGTTTTGACGATTTACTACATGAGAAAACTTTAGATGTAATTGAAGGGTTACAAGGAAGAGTAGTAAATAGGGGGAACTAAGAATAATAAGTCTACTACTTAGATTTGATTTAAGTTTAGAAGTGGATACCATTGGAGGTTTTCTTAGTAATAGCATATATAGGTTTGAAATTACGTAATGGTAAAAAAAATAATAATTATGTAAATGATATGGTATAATGTGTTTAAAGTAACATTATGTAGTCTGTTTATGTGCAAAACTTATATACTGGAATTAAAAATATATTATAAGGAGCTTTTTAAATGTCAGATTCGTTAATAAATTGGTTCACTAATAATTTAAGCTTTATGCCAAAGGAGCTAGTTGTTTTAATAATATCAATGGTTCCTATTCTAGAGCTTAGAGGAGGAATAATTGCATCTTCATTATTAGGTATAAGCATGTTTAATGCAATTTGGTTATGTATGTTAGGAAATATAATACCAATACCTTTTATACTTTGGTTTATAACACCTATCTTTACGTGGATGAAGAAAACTAAGTTACTAAGTGGTATAGTAGAAAAATTAGAGAAGAAATCTATGTCTAAAAGTGAGAAAATACAAAAGTATGAGTTTTGGGGATTAGCATTATTTGTAGGTATTCCTCTACCGGGTACAGGGGCATGGACAGGAGCTTTAATAGCATCAATATTAGGTATAAAAGTAAAAAAAGCATCCGGTTCAATATTGACAGGGATAATAATTGCTACAATAATAATGACTATTATTTCTTATGGAATACCATATGCTGTAGGTGTTTTTAATTAGTAAATATAGAGATTTAGAAATTATAGAGTAATAATATATTAATCGCAATATCTAATTTAGGTATTGCGATTATTTTTTTGAAAGAATAATCATGCTAATAATGAATTTTGATATTACAGACGTTATTACTATTAAAGAAATAAGTATCATAAATGCTTTTATTCAACTGTAAAATTATTAAATCATTTTTGAACTATTATAATTTTAAATAGATATATTTGGTTGATAAGAGGTGGATATTTGGGTATTAAGACGGATATATTGGTTCTTTAAATAGTATATAAAGATATGATATACTATTGACAAAGTATACATGAGGAGGAGAAAAATAACATATGAACAAAAAGCAAATATCTATAATTTCTAATGACACAAAAAGTTTTTTTAAGATAGCTAATGAATTTAATAATAAAGATTATAAATTAATGATATGTGAAAATATAAACAATGTTATTAACACAGACTTAGATTTACTGTTGATAGATACTAATATAGGATATGAGGAATCTATATATGCTATAAAGAAAATAAGAAATAATTTTTTAGAAGGACAAGTAGGTATAATATTATGCATAGATAAAACCAACATTGAAAATCTAAAAGAATATATAGAAGTAGGCGCAGATGATTACTTATTAAATCCATTTACAACAGAAGAACTCTATATAAGAGTTATTAATCAAATCAGATTAATGAATGCTGAAAAAAAATCTAAGATGAAAGACATACAATTTAATGCATTATTAAACAATACTCCATATATGGCTTGGTTTAAAGATAAGGATAGCAATTATATTAAAGTGAATAATGACTTTATGGAGCATAGTGGAAAAACAATGGAGCAGATAAAAGGCAGAGGTGACCACTATGTATGGGATGGAAATGTAGGAGATAGATGTAGAGAATATGATTTAGAAGTTATGAGTAAAAGAAAACAAGTAGTTTTTGATGAAGTTATTATAGGAAAAAAAGGATACAGACAATTTAATATACATAAAGCACCTGTGATAGATGGTGCTGATGAAGTTATAGGGACTATTGGGGTTGCTAGAGATATTACTGAATTAAAAAATAAAGATGCAAAATTACAAATGCTTATGGATAATTTACCTTTTCCAGTATGGCTAAGCGATACAAATGGAGTATATCTTAATGGAAATAAACAGTTTACACAATATTTTGATATAAATATTGATGAACTAATAGGCCAAACCCCTAAAAGGATTTTTTTAGAAAGTTATGTAAAAGAAATTTATAAAAAAAATGAGGAAGTAATTAAGAGAAGAGAACCCATGAAGTTTGAGGACACTGTAAAAACTCATAAGGGTATAAGAAATGTAGAAATTTATAAGACGCCTGTATTTGATATAGGCAATGAAGTTATAGGTATTACAAGTGCGCTTGTAGATGTTACAGAGATTAGAGAAGCAGAAAAAGAAATAAAAAAGCAAGCTCTTACAGATGCACTTACTCAAATATCAAATAGAAGAGCCTTATATAATTATATGGAGAAAGAAACTAATTATAGTAAGATAGGCATGATGTTTGTAGATATTGATAATTTTAAAGATATTAATGATTGTTATGGACATCATTTTGGAGATGAAGTTATTATATCTGTATCAAATAGGCTTAGAGAAATTTGCAAGGATACTTTTTTATGTCGTTTAGGTGGAGATGAATTTTTAGTTGTTTTCAAAAACATAGAAAACGTAAATATCATATGTGATAAAGCAAAAGAAATATTAGGAAAAGCATATTTACAAAAAAATAATAAAAATTATGACTTTTCTCTTAGTATAGGAATTGCAATGGGAGATTGCATAGTTGATGTTGATAGGTTACTTATGAAAGTAGATATAGCAATGTATAAAGCTAAAGAATTAGGTAAAAACAAATTTATGATATATACCAAAGAGTTGGAAGACGAAAGAAATTTAAAATTAAGTATAGAAAAAGACTTAGGAAATGCTATAGAAAAAAATGAAGTAAAATTATTTTACCAACCACAATATACAGTAGATAAGAAACTAAAAGGCTTTGAAGCTTTATTTAGATGGCAAAATGATAAATATAAAAATGTTCCAGTTATTAAAATAATAGAGATAATGGAGAATAGTAATTTAATAATAGATATGGGATATTATATAATGCGTGAAGCATGTAAGTTTGCTGAAAAAATAAATGAAAATGCAAAAGAGAAAATTATAGTTTCTGTTAATATATCGCCAGTTCAAATAATGGACAAGGATTTTATGTCAACGATAAAATCAATATTTAAGGAAACGGGTGTATGTATAGATTGTATTGGAGTAGAAATAACAGAAACAGTATTACTTAAAAATATAGAGGAAAATATAGAGAAAATTAAAGAACTGAAAGATATGGGAATAATAATTAGCTTAGATGATTTTGGAACAGGTTATTCATCATTTAATTATATTGTAAGACTTCCTTTATCTATAATCAAAATAGATAGAAGTTTTATTAATGGTATGGATTTACAAGATGAATATACAAAGATTTTAAGACTAATTATTGAATCAGCACATTCGTTAAATTTACCAATAGTGGCTGAAGGTGTTGAAACTGAAGAACAATTAGAAAAATTAAAGCATATGAATGTGGATTATATTCAAGGATATTTATTTTCTAAACCATTAGAAGAAGAGGATGCATTGAAGTTGTTGTAGGGTTAGTAATGGAGGTCATGGAATCTTCGATGAAGATTAATATAGAAATGTATAATAACGTTGACAATTAGATTGAATTTAACATATACTGTATAAGATAGATTTCAAAAAAAAGAGAGGTATTTTTGTGAGTGTTTAGTATCTAAAATAGTTAAGTTAATATTAATTCCAAAAAAATAGGGGTGTATACCTTTTATTTGTTGTGGAATTAAATTGTACTATTAAAGATACAAGTCCACGAATTTACTTTAAAGAGGTAATATAATTACCTTTATTAATTGTTGAATTTCAAGCTGTGGAGGTATCCATGGCTTTTTTATTATATAAAAAATAGAAATCTATCGAGATTTCGTAGACTTGTAGTGTAATAAAAAATGCAAGGAAGGATTATTAATATGAATAAAGTAACATTAGAAAAATTACATTACTATGAGTTAAAAGAAATAGTAAAAGGATATTGCGTTAGCGGATTAGGAAAAAGATTAATTGATAAATTAGAACCTAGTAGTAATATGAAAATTGTAAATCAAAGACTAAATGAAACATCAGAAGGAAGAAGATTGTTAGATGCATCTTATAATATACCACTAGATGGCATATTTAATATATTACCTCTTATTGAGAAGATTGAAAAAGGGGAATCTTTAGACGCATCCGATTTGACTATGATGTCAAATTTTTTAAGAGGATGTAGAAAAGTAAAGTTATTCATAAAGGATAAAGAGGGATATGCACCTACTTTAAGTTCTTATGGAGAAAATATTTGTGATTTGAGCTACATTGAAGATGAAATAAACCTATCAATTAGAGGTAGTATTGTTGATTCAAATGCTAGTAAGGATCTTAAAAGAATAAGAAGACATATTGATATATGTGAAAGTAAGATAACGGAGAAGTTAGATAAGTTCCTTAAAAATGATGGGAATAAAGAGTATATTCAAGAATTCTTCATTAGTCAGCGTGGTGGAAAATATACAATTCCAATTAAGGTAGCGCATAAAAATAAAGTTCAAGGTACCATTATTGAAACATCTTCAAAGGGAACAACAGTCTTTATAGAGCCAAATGTTATTTCAAAGTATACAAGTGACTTAGCAGTATTAAAATCAGAAGAAAGTATGGAAGAATATAAAATATTAGCTACTTTAACAGATATGCTTTTTGAAAGAATAAAAGATTTGAAGGTGAATGTTGATGTTATATCTGAATATGATATGATCTTGGCAAAAGCTAAATATAGTAAATCAATAAAGGGAATTAAACCTAAACTCAATGAGCATGGATATATAAAAGTGATTAAAGGAAAATATCCTCTTATTAAAAATAGTACACCGTTAGATTTTGAAATTGGTGAAAATTACAGAGGTTTAATAATAACGGGACCAAATGCAGGTGGCAAAACTGTAGTATTAAAGACAATTGGATTGTTAACATTGGGAGTACAATCTGGATTTCATATAGAAGCTGAACAAGGGACAGAACTTTCTGTATTTAAAAAGTTATTTGTTGATATTGGTGATAATCAAAGTGTTGAAAATGCGTTAAGTACATTTTCAGCTCATATAAAAAATATAGCTGAAATAATTAAAGAAAGTACAAAGTCAACACTACTATTGTTTGATGAAATTGGCAGTGGAACAGAACCAAATGAAGGATCTGCTTTAGCTATTGCAATATTAGAAGAATTATACCATAAGGGTTGTATAACTATATCAACTACTCATTATGGAGAAATAAAAAACTTTTCAAAAGAACATCCTGATTTTGAAAATGCAGCTATGGAGTTTGAAAAAGAAACTTTGGAACCATTATATAAACTTAGTATAGGAAAAGTAGGTAATAGTAATGCTTTATATATTTCTAAAAAGATGGGATTATATGATTCAATTATTGATAAAGCAAGAGAATATATTAATACTAAAAATTATAATTATAATTTAATAAAAGATAGTAAGGTTTTAAAAAATAAAGAGTTACAAGTAAAGGAAAATTTTTATGAATACTCTGTAGGAGATAAAATTATTCTTTTAGAAAATAATGAATCAGCTATTGTATATAAAGAAAGAGATAGATTAAATAATGTGACTATACTATACAATAAGCAATTTGTTGAAGTTAATTATAAAAGAATAGAACTAGAATTAAAGGCAAGTGAACTTTATCCAGAAGGTTATGATTTAAATCAGTTATTTATAAGTTATAAGGAAAGAAAGCTAGAAAAAGATATTGAGAGGGGCTCTAAAAAAGCATTGAAGAAAATAAAAAAAGAAATGTTATAAATAGGTTTGCTATTATCAACAATTTTCATTTGAATAGCAAAATATGGAGACCATGGGGATAAAAATAAATATTTAATGAGCCAGAGACTATTTATATAGTTTGTGGCTCGTTTTTATTTAATAAAAATCTAAGAGATTGAGCTGTGTGGAAATATATAGTAAAATATAAATAAGAAAATATATTAATATATTAAATATAATTACAGGGGGATTGTAGTGATAAGAAATATTAATAGTGATGATATTTATAAAGTTATAGAACTTTTAAAGGCAGAAATTGGTGGCTTCAATGAAAAAGAATTAATAGAAAAATTGAAATGTGATACAAGTAGTATATTAGTTTATGAATGTGATAATAAAATAGTAGGGGTATCTGCTACTATAGCTAATAATAAAGTTGAAAAGGGAGAAGTAACAATATATGTATCAGAAGCATATAGAAGACGTGGAATTGGTGGGAAATTATTTTCAAAAGCTATAGATTATTTAGAGGGAAAACATATTAATAATATTGAAACAGAGATTAGAACAGAGAAAATTTATAGTGGTGATTTTTTTATTAACATGGGGTTTAGAAAATGGTTTGGTTATCACAAGATGATGTATTGTGGTGAAAAGGTAGAAAGCGATTTGCAGTTAATAAATTATGATAATAAGTATTATGAGTGCTATAAAAATGTTTATGAGGACTGTTTCTTTGAACTTAGAAGTGCATTAGGGTTTAAACCTACTAGAGCTTGTTATAGTGCTGATGAACTAATTAATAATAAGGACAATATATTCTTATTATTAGATGGAAAAGATTTAATTGGAGCTGTAAGTCTTATTAATAATGAAATTGATGATTTAATAGTTAATGAAAAGTATCAAGGAAATGGGTATGGAAAGAAACTTCTTAATTTTGCTATTAACTATTATCAAAATAATGATGTTGAAAATATAAGCTTAGGAGTAGTTCAGTGGAATAATAAAGCTATAAAACTTTATATGAGTGTGGGATTTAAGGCTGTTGTTAGTTGTGAAGTTTATTGTAGTATACGTGAAAAATAGAATAATCATTTTAATTGAAAATAACGGAAATGGATTTATTAAAGCAAAGGGTGTTGTATCAAATGTTATTAATTCAGAAAAGATGACACCAGAACAATCAGAAGAACTTATTAATCAAAATATGGATGAATTTAAATTAACAGCAGTACAAACAAAAAGATGGGCAGGAAAAAAATAAAAACAGAAGAATTTTATGGTATAAGGCTAATTGATTTAGACTTGAGTTACCAGTACCAACATATAGAACTTTCATTCCAAAATTTTTAGCTTTATAAATGAAATATAAAACAAGTTTTTTACCAGTATAAGTATACTTAATATATAAATTATATATTGGAAATAGTGAAAAACTAAGCCAAGAGGA
The DNA here is from genome assembly GCF_900104115.1 of Clostridium gasigenes. Taxonomy (GTDB): domain Bacteria; phylum Bacillota; class Clostridia; order Clostridiales; family Clostridiaceae; genus Clostridium; species Clostridium gasigenes. Next base: position 218,849 of record NZ_FNJM01000002.1, on the reverse strand, counting down.
TGCTTAAATAATAAATACGTAGTTAGGGGATAAGAACTATGGATAAAAAAGAAAAAATAGTAAGAGATTATTTTAAGGGGTGGATAGATAATGACAAGTCTATAATAGAAAGATATTTTTGTGAAAATGCATTATATATAGAATCTTGGGGACCCGCATATAAAGGTATAAAAGAATTGAAGTTATGGTTTGAAGATTGGAATATAAATAGTAAAGTGCTAATATGGAAAATTGAAGAATATATAGTATTAGATAAGCGCATCATTTGTGAATGGTATTTTAAATATAAGCATAAGGAAGAGATAAATGAATTTAATGGAGTATCATTAATAGATTTTGATGATAATAATAAAATCGTAAAAGTAAAAGAATTTATGTCTGTGTTACCTATAAGGCATCCCTATGGTGTTGATGTTTCTATAAAGGGGGGTGTTTGTAATAAAGATTGATAGACTAATAGGAATTATCATAGTGTTACTGAAAAAAGATAAGGTTACATCACCATTTCTTGCAGAAAAATTTGAAGTGTCAAGGAGAACCATAAATCGTGATATTGAAGATATATGCAAAGCTGGGATACCTATTATTTCTACACAAGGATATGATGGTGGAATAGCAATTGCAGAAGGTTATAAAATTGATAAAACTATATTTACTTCAGATGAATTGCAATCTATATTTGCAGGTCTAAATGCTATTGATAGTATATCATCAAATTTAAGTAGTGAGATAATCTTTGGGATAAATTTTCTAAGGAGAAAAATGCTGTTATATCTAACTCAGGGAATATTTTAATAGATTTATCCTCACATTATAAGGAGAGCTTAACGCAAAAAATAGAATGTATAAAGACAGCTATAAATGAACAAAGCTTAATTTCATTTCAATATTTCTATAATAAAGGTGAAGTCGATAAAATTATTGAACCATATTTACTTGTGTTTAGATGGTCATCGTGGTATGTCCTTGGATATTGTTTAGAAAGAGAAGATTTTAGATTATTTAAGTTAAATCGTTTATGGAGTTTAATATGTAATAAAGAGTATTTTGATAAAAGAAGAGTACCAGAAGAAAAAATAGAATTTGATAGATATTTTTCAAATGAAATAAAGTTAACTGCATTATTTGATGTTAAAGTTAAGTATAGATTAATTGAAGAATATGGCATAGATAGCTTTACTAATTTGGAAAATGGTAAACTAATGTTTGAGATTGGATTTGAAAGTAGTGAGAATTTACTAAGTTGGGTTTTAAGTTTTGGTGATTCTATAGAAGTTATTAAGCCAAAAGAAGTTTGTTTAGAGTTGAAGAGACAAGCGGAGAATATTCTTAATAAGTATTAGATATAGTGCAAAAAAGGCAAGAATACGGACTTGATATTTATTTGGATCTGCCTTAAGAAACATGACATATAGTTGTCATGTTAGATTTGATATACTTATAAAAAAGAGTATAGGGGGAAGTAAAATGGTTGAATCTAGATGTGGTATTTTATGTAGTGAGTGTGAGCATAAAGAACAAGTTAATTGCAAGGGGTGTATAAATATTAAAAAACCTTTTTGGGGAGAATGTTGTCCGGTAAAAGAATGTTGTGAAAATAAAAAACATGAACATTGCGGAGTTTGCAATGATTTTCCTTGTGGGTTGTTAAATCAATTTTCATATGATGAAAAACAAGGTGATAATGGGAAACGTATTGAACAATGTAAAAAATGGTGTTCAAAATAAGGAGGAAATTATGGCTTCAACATTAGAATTTGTAGAATATGTATGTGAGCAGAGCAATGGCGCAGGGATAATTACATATAAAAAGATGTTTGGTGAATATGGTATTTATTGCAATGGTAAAATTATAGGTCTTATATGTAATAATCAATTTTTTGTAAAGAAAACAAAAACAGGTGAAACTTTATTAAATGAAGTAGAAGAAGCTGCACCTTATAAAAGTGCAAAACCTCATTTTGTTGTTGATTTTTTAGAAGATAAAGATTTATTAGGCAAGTTTATTGAAAAAACCTATGAGGAGTTACCAATGCAAAAAATGAAAAAGAAAAAAGTGCAAAAGAGTGATATTGAAAATATTATTTAGTAGAACATATAATAATAAAAATAATAAATAAGGCATCTCCAAATAAATAACAAAAATATTGACTTGTTATTTATTTGGAGATGCCTTAAGGTGTGTTCAATTCATTTTCAAGTTCTTTAATATCCATATTTTAAAAACCTTTCAAAAGTATTAATTTATATTAGGATATTAACTATTACAAAACTTAAGGTTTCTTAAGAAATTTTTATAAGTGTTGTAAAGTCTATCTTCTATAATGAAATTATGATATTGGAAGGGGATTAGAGAATATGAAAAGTGGATTTAAAAAGATTTTAGGAGTTATTATGATAATTTGTTTATTTTGGTATATTATAGACTACATAGATGTAAAATTTGGAGGTACAAACATTAAAGAAAGTAAAGCTGATTTAAATGATAAAGATAAGTTAGTACAGGGAAAAAATACGGATGTAAGTACAGAACTAGTATTAGTAAATAAAAAGTATAGTTTGAGTAAAAATTATAAACCAGAAGCTTTAACTATACCAAATATACCATTTGCAGATGGAACGGAGAATGAAGAAAATCACGTAGCAGGGATTATTATAAAACCCATAGAAGAATTGGTAAATACAGCTAAACAGGAAGGGGTAATATTACTTGGAAACTCAGCTTATAGATCATATAAATCACAAAAGGATACTTATAGTGATAGGGTCAAATCAGATGGCCGGAAACTTGCAAATGCATATGTAGCTAAACCTGGGTTTAGTGAACATCAAACTGGGTTATGTATTGATATGACTAATGAAGATAGATATTTTATGAAAGGAACAAAAGAAGCAGATTGGCTTGGAGAAAATGCTTATAGATTTGGGTTTATTATAAGATATCCTGAGGGAAAGAAAAGTATAACAGATATAGAATATGAACCATGGCATATTAGATATGTTGGAGAAAAAGCTGCTAAGTATATTTATGATAATGGAATTACATTAGAGGAGTATTTAGGAAAATAATTATATAATTGGAGGAGCAAATGAACAATAATATTCTTGTAGTAGATGATGAAAAAGAAATAAGAGATTTGCTAGAAATAAATCTTAGAAATGAAGGGTATAATGTCTTTAAGGCAAGTTGTGGAGAAGAGGCACTAGAAATATTAGATAGGGAAGAAATTAATTTAATAGTTTTAGATATAATGATGCCAGGTATGGATGGGTTAGAAGCTTGCACAAGAATAAGAGAAAAGTATAACATACCAATTCTTATGCTAAGTGCAAAAGCTGAGGATATGGATAAGATACAAGGAATTATGACTGGGGCGGACGATTATGTATGTAAGCCTTTTAACAATTTAGAACTTACAGTTAGAATAAGAGCATTATTTAGAAGAACATATTTTTTAAATACTAAAATGCAAGTTTCAGATGACATAATAAGAATTGAGTCAATGGTTATAGATAAGAGAAAGCACAAGGTAACAGTAGATGGTAATGAAGTAGCTTTAACAGCAAGAGAATTTGAAATTTTATATACATTAGCTACAAATAGAGGGAGAGTTTTTAGTGCAGAAGAAATTTTTAAAAAGGTGTGGAAAGAGAAATATTATCAATCTAATAATACCGTTATGGTACATATGAGTAGAATTAGGGAGAAGATAGAACAACATATGGAAGGGAATAAGGTAATTCACACTGTGTGGGGAGTTGGTTATAAAATTGAAAAATAAAAGATTATATAAATATTGGTTAGCATCATTAGCAGATATAGCAAAGGCTGTGATATTAACATGTATGACATTAGTTATAAGTGATGCCACATTAGTTTATTTACAGGAATATACTAATATTAGACTTATTAATTATATTTTGAGAATTTACAATTTTATGAAGTATAGAATATTTGGAGGCTTTACTTACATAATTATTGGAGCATTGTTATTTTCAGTGTTTTATTTACTTATAACATATAGAAAAACTAAGAGCTTGGTAGCTATTATAGATGAAACTGAAATAATGGCTAATGGTGACTTAGATAGATTAATAGAAGTTAAGTCAAAAGGTGATATTAAAAATTTAGCTAAAAATATAAATAATATATCAAAGCAACTTAAAGACATAACAGTAGAAGAAAGAAGGGCACAACAAACTAAAAGTGATTTAATAACTAATGTTTCTCATGATTTAAGAACTCCATTAACTTCAATAATAGGATATTTAGAAATTATTGATACGGATCAATATAAGGATGAAGTGGCACTTAGATATTATGTTAATATAGCATATGAAAAATCCAAAAGTTTAAATTTACTTATAAATGATTTATTTGAGCTTACTAAAATGCAAAATAACACTATTAAATTAGATAAAGTCGATATTAATTTAGTAGAATTATTAGGTCAAGTAGTTGCCTATTTTGAATATCAATTTAATAGTGCAAAGATGCAATCAAGAGTTAAATTTTCTGAGGATAAGCTAATAGTAAATGCAGATACAGGGAAATTGGTTAGAGCATTTGAAAATTTACTATCTAATGCAATTAAGTATGGACAGGATGGTTATTATGTTGATGTAGTAACAAAAATTGAAGAGAATATGGCAGTAGTTCAAATTATAAATTATGGTCAATCAATATCATCAATAGATTTACCGTATATATTTGATAGATTATATAGAGTAGAAAAATCAAGAAATAGCAATATAGGTGGATCGGGCTTGGGGCTAGCTATAACGAAAAATATTATAGAGTTACATCAAGGAATGATATCAGCTTATAGTGATAATGATAAAACTATATTTGAAGTTAGATTACCCATTAAATAAATATGTTATAGATATATTGCAGAATATAATGGTGCTGGCATATTGTATAATCATACAGAGGACTGTATCGTAAATAAGTCAATGATTAAAAGTATCATTGGCTTGTGTTATAATGAAAACAGAGCAGAATTACGGGATATACGGCTTATGAAAAGAGAGGAGATTATATAATGGCAGTAAGAATTTTAACAGATAGTACTAGTTATATAGAAAAGAATATTGAGAGTCAATTAGATATAAAAGTAATTTCTTTAAATGTAATATTTGGAAATGAGAGTTTTAAAGAAAGAGATATAGATAATGAAGTTTTTTATAAAATGATGGAGGAAAAGGGTATTCCAACTTCTTCTCAACCTTCGGTACAGGAACTATACGATGAAATGGAGAAGGTAGTGCAAAATGGAGATTCTATTCTTTGTATATTTATATCATCACATATGAGTGGTACATATTCTACAGCTCATATGGTAAAAGAACTAATTTTAGAATCATATAAAAATGCTAAAATAGAAATAGTAGATTCCACTTCAAATTGTATGCAACTTGGTTTTTCAGTAATTGTAGCGGCAAGGGCAGCATTAGAAGGTAAAAATTTAGATCAAGTTAAAGAAATAGCAGAAGATAATATAAAAAGAAGTAGATTTCTATTTGTTCCAGATACGCTTAAATATCTTAAAAAAGGTGGAAGAATCGGTAGTGCAAGTGCTCTAATTGGTAATCTTTTGAAGATTATTCCTATCTTAACAGTAGAAGATGGAGTAACAACAATTTTAACAAAGGTTAGAACAAAGAAAAAAGCAGTAGCTACCATGACTGATAAAATGTTTAATGATATTGAACAATATGGAGTAGGAGAAATTACTGTACATCATATTAATGCCTATTATGAGGCTCTCGAACTTATAAAGACATTAGAAGAAAAATTGAAAATTAAGATTGGAATATGTTCAATAGGACCAGTTATTGGAACGCATGTTGGGCCTGGTACAATTGCTGTTGCCTATTATACAGAAAAAAATATGAGATAATCAAAATTAAAAAAAATAAACATAATGAAGGAAAACCGTGTGGTATAAAATAATACATGGGTTTTGTTAAATTTAAAATAACTATGATCGCTTTATTATAGAGTGATCATAGTTATTTTTTTAATAAATTTAGAAATATATTGTATTGCATAGTATCATAAGATATACTTTTAATATACCTTGCAATACAAAGTAAGTGGAGGTGGGATTATGGAAAAAAATTCGCAAGTTCTTAAGGGGATACTTGAGGGCTGTATTTTAAAAATTATTTCAGAACAGGAGACCTATGGATATGAACTGTTAATAAAGTTAAAAAGCAGTGGCTTTGAGAATATTGTTGAGGGAACATTGTACCCATTATTGCTTAGACTTGAAAAAAATAAATTTATAATTGCAGAAAAGAGAAAATCACCTATAGGAATGACTAGAAAATATTATCATTTATCAGAAGATGGGAAAAGCGAACTTAATGGTTTTATAAGTTATTGGAATAAGCTTTATATTGATGTAAATAATATTTTAGGAGGGGAAAAAAGTGAAGAAAAATTTAAATAAAAGTGAGTTTGAGTTAAAAGGAGAATATAAAGATACTTATTTAGATATAGTAATTTATTTAAGCGGTAGCAATCTTAATGATTCATTTGTTACTGAAGTAAGCGAAGATTTAAAGGATTTATTTATTACAGCACAAGAAGAAGGTAGAGGTATTAAAGAAATAGTTGGAAAGAATATAGAGATTTTTTGTAAGGATATAATAAACTCAAATAAGAGCAAGAAGGTAAGACTATTTAATATTATAAAAAATTTAAACTGGTCATTATTTATGGGAGCTATTTTATCAATATTATTTTATATATTTAATGAAGAACTGAGTTTAAACACGATAGTACTATTTATATTTAATTTCTTTATTGTACCATATATTGTAAAGGTACCGCTGAGAAAATTGGTGTTTAAATATAAGGGGAATATTAGAAAAATTGTGTCGATAGTTATTTTCACTCTATTATTAATTATACCAACAGCTATAATAAACTTTATAATAATTATACAATTTGTCCCTGTTGTTAATGTAAATGGATTATATTCAGGGGTGATTATATTATTTATAATTGGAATAATACATATAATAACAAAATATAAAATTAAAGAAATAAATTGGAAAAGTTACTTTTGGGGAATATAATAAAAACATTAGACATGCCTTAGATTTAGTTATAAGTTATAAAAAATAAAGATATATATAAGTTGAAAATATTTAATTAATTTCAGAGATATTTAATAGATATGGAGGGTAAATATGGATAGAACTTTGGTTTTGAAGCTTTTAGGAAAAAAAGATTCTGTAGATTTGGGAGATCAGCTCTATAATTTAAGAGAAATAACAGAAGAGTTAAGAGAACTTATCATTTTGAATTTACCTATAAAAGAGGAAATTATTGAGATTACAATTAAGCGTCTTAGTGATATATATAATATAATTATGCCTATTAAGGAGAATTTTAAGGATGATAATAGTATTGTAGGTTACACTAATAGTAAGGTATATTTAAGTCAGTTCATAAATGATTTATGTGTAAATATTCAAGGGTTAATAAGGTCGTGTAAGCCTTTTGATAATAAAGGTTTTATTTATCATACAAATATTATTATAGATTTAGTATTAGTTTATTAAAATATTTACTTGAATTAGAAGGTAATTTATTAAAAAGATAGTTAAATTATTAATGGAATAGTATAATTATATAATAAAATTATGAAAGGAGAACAAATTATGAAAAGTTATGTATGTGATGTATGTGGATATATATATGATCCATCAATAGGAGATGAAGAAAATGGGGTTCCATCAGGAACTAGTTGGGATAATGTGCCTGAAGATTGGTTATGTCCACTTTGCGGAGTCGGAAAGGATTTATTTTCAGAAGTAGAGTAAAAATTTTTTAACTTTACTTAATAAATGCATTTGAAATTAATGAATTTAAAAGATGGTTTCTGTATTTACAGAGTCATCTTTTTGCATTTATTTTAGGTGGGAAACTTACGTTTAACTTAGATAACTCAATAGTCTTAAGGAGAAATGGGTTTTAAATAGTTAAGTGAATGGCATATGGAAAAATGAACCGTATCAGAAATAATTGATGCAGTTCTTTTATTATTGAATTATTTAGGATGTAGTGGTAACATCTACAATATGCTTTTGAAAGTTTGTTATAAAGGTTTAGGGGGAATGTACGATGAAGAAGTATAAATGTATAATATTTGATTTAGATGGAACAATGTTAGATACAGAAAAAATGAATATGATACCTTTACAAAGATTAGTTAAAGAGGAATTAGGACAAGATGTAACATATGAAAGTCTTTTAAAATATAGAGCATATGCAGGTAAGAAAACATTAGAATTGATAGGGTTTAAGGATATAGAAAAATCTTATACAAAATGGGTGAAGTATGTAGGTGAATTTGAAGAAGGTGCAACGCTATATGAAGGTTTTAATAAGGTTATGGAAGATATAGATGCAAAGGGAATTATATGTGGAATAGCTAGCTCAAAAATGAAAAATCAATATGAAATAGATTTTTTCCCAACAGGATTACAAAAATATATGAAAAGTGTGGTTTTAGCAGAGGATACAGAAAATCACAAGCCTCATCCAGAGCCCTTACTAAAGGCGGTTAAGTTACTAGGTATAAAACCAGAAGATTCAATGTATGTGGGAGATACAGTTGTAGATTATAAGTCGTCAAAAGCCGCTGGTATGGATTTTGCATTAGCATTATGGGGAGCATCAGATTTATCAGGTATAGAAGCAGACTATAATTTAAATGATCCCATGGACCTTTTAAAGGTATTAGGGTTATAAACGAATAATATAGAAGGAGAACAAAATGAGTTGAAAAAGTTAAGGTAAGATATATTCTTTGAAGGTGAGTAATATTTAAGGTTGACAATGAAAATAATAAAATATATAATCAAGTCGATAATGGTTGTATAAAATTAAATTTTGTAAAATTAAATTTAGCGAGGTAATTATGGATAGATATGAAAATATTAAATTGGATAATCAGCTATGTTTTTCATTATATGCTGCATCAAGAGAGATAATAAAATTGTATAAACCACTACTTGATAAATATAATCTTACATATACGCAATATGTAGCAATGCTAGTATTGTGGGAAGAAGAAAAAATAACTTTTAAACAAATTGGGCAAAAGCTTCATTTGGATTCAGGAACACTTACCCCAGTATTAAAAAAGTTAGAAGGTATGGAATTAATAAAAAGATATAGAGATGTGAAAGATGATAGATCTGTAATTGTTGAATTAACACAAAAAGCAAGATTGTTAAAAGATGAAATAGTGGAAGTTCCACATCAAATATACTGTAAAGTTGGTGCAACTGAAGGCGAAATAAAAAAAATAAAAATAGCTGTAGATGAACTGTTAAATAGAATAAAATAGAATAGGATGTATATTAAATAAAGTTTTTATAAATATAAATTTTATTTAATATTTTTTTAAATAAAACAGTTGAACAAAATTAAATTTTGCAAAATTAAAAAATGAGAAAGGAAGTAAATAATATGAATTTTTATGATTTTTCAGCAAAGACAATGGATGGAAAAGTAACAAAGATGGAGGAATATAAGGGTAAAGTTATACTAGTAGTAAACACAGCAAGCAAATGTGGATTAACACCACAGTTTAAAGAGCTTGAAGAAGTTTATAAAGAATATAAAGATAGTGGGTTTGAAATTTTAGGATTTCCTTGTAATCAATTTGCAAATCAAGATTCAGGAAGTAATGAAGAAATACAAAATTTTTGTCTGTTAAATTATGGAGTATCTTTTACTATGTTTGAAAAAATAGATGTGAATGGAGAAAATACACATGATTTATATAAATATTTAAAAGGTGAAGCAAAAGCATTTTTAAGTAAGAAAATAAAATGGAATTTTACTAAATTTCTAATAGATTCAGAGGGAAATGTAATTAAGAGATATGCACCAACAATATCACCATTAAAAATAAAAGCTGATATTGAAAAATTATTTTAAAATCTAGGAGTTTAAAGATAACGATAAACCGCATCACAAATAAGTGATACGGTTTTTTTAGATTTTGTAAATTTAATGTGAATTAAAAAGAAAATATTATGTTTATTATTTTAATCGTTCATCATCTTCAGCTGCGTATTCTAAAATATCACCAGGCTGACAATCTAAAATTTCACATAATAATTCCAGTGTGGAAAAACGAATTGCTTTTGCTTTGTTATTTTTAAGAATAGAAAGATTAGCCATAGTTATACCCATTTTTTCTGATAGTTGGGTAGAGTTAATCTTCCTTCTGGCCATCATTACATCTATATTTACTATAATTCTCATATTAGTATTCCTTTCTAGATAGTTTTATCATTTTCGTCTTTAATTTTTATAACTATTTCAAATAATTGACATAGTACTAGAAATAAAAATCCTATAATTAGTGAAATAAAAGTAACTATAATAATAGGACCTCCAATAATAGCATACTTGAAAAAATCTACTGAATGTTTTAAGTATGTTATACATCCAGTAAAAATAATAATTTCACTAAAAGAACAAATGGAAATAACCTTTAAGGATTTAATACTATCAATAGAAAAAGGCTGGTTTTTCTTGATTAAGATACAAAGTTTTTTTAGTTTAAATAAAGCTATAACATAGGGAATAGAAAATAAATAAATACAAACTACAACATTTATTACCAAGTTACTCTCTAACAGCGAAAACTGACTTTTAAAAAATGCTGTAGTAATAAGTGGAGTTGCTAAAAGTAGGATAAATGTAATACATATTCCTAAATTTACAATGGCATTTAAAGATTTTTGACTAAAATTATTTTTCATTTTCTCAACCTCAATTCATTTATTTTTCATCAATACAATAATAATACAAGAAAGTTTATCGTTTGTAAATAAATAAAAAAACTTAAACAATATAAAATTATTATTTAGCCTTAAGAAAGTATAGTGATGTTAGTGCTTTGTCAGGAATAACTATTAGGAAATGGGGAAAATTATAATTAAAACAAATATATTGTAAAATTGGAGCGACTAAAGAGGAATTTAAGCTTTTAAAAATCGTGTTAAATAAGCTGTTAAGGAATTAAGTTAAATATAAAATACGAAATTGGATAAAATAAAGTAAGTTATTATAAAGAAAAAGATTGAACTATATATAAATTGATGGTATATTTTAAAAAATATACTTTTAATTTAGTCCGAGAGACTAAGAAGGGGGACGTAATATGAAAAACATAAAAAATACAAAAAAAGAAATTCAAATGGTGGATGTAAATGATAAGGTGGCTCTTAGTAGGGCGATTCCTTTAAGTATTCAGCATTTATTTGCTATGTTTGGAGCATCGGTATTAGTTCCAATTCTATTTAAAATAGATCCAACTACCGTTCTGTTTTTTAATGGAATAGGTACATTGTTGTATGCCTTTATTACAAAAAGGAAAATACCAGCATATTTAGGATCAAGCTTTGCATTTCTTGCACCAGTATTCTTGCTTACAAGTCAAGGGTATAGCTTTCAAACTATACAAGGTGGATTTGTAGCATCGGGAGCTGTGTTTGCAACAGTTGCAATTATAGTTGGATACACCGGTATGGGTTGGATAAATAAATTATTTCCGCCGGCAGCAATGGGTACAATAGTATGTATAATAGGTTTAGAACTTGCAGGAACAGCCGCAGATATGGCAGGGTTTCCGGTAGGGGGTAGTAATTCACCTACATTAAATACAACTTGGGTAATTGTTTCTATGGTAACTCTAGTTAGCGTAATATTAAGTAATATATTACTTAAAGGATTTTTAAAAGTAATACCAATACTTATAGGTATTATTGTTGGATACATAACAGCATATTTTATGGGGTTAGTGGATTTCTCAGCTATAAGTAATGCTAGCTTCTTCACAGTTCCTAATATAAAAATGGCAAAATTTGATGCTACAGTAATATTAACTATATTACCAGCTACATTTGTAGTTATAGTAGAACATGTAGGTCATTTAAAGGTAACAAGTAGCATAATAGGAAGAGATTTGTCTAAAGATCCAGGTCTTCATAAATCTTTATTAGCAGATGGACTTTCAACTATGATTTCAGGTATGTTTGGTTCAGTACCAACAACTACTTATGGTGAAAACATAGGAGTTATGGCTTTAACAAAAGTATATAGTGTATATGTAATTTGTGGAGCAGGACTACTATCAATAATATTAGGTTTCTCAGGGAAATTATCAGCTATAATAACTACAATACCAACACCGGTAATAGGTGGAGTAAGTTTCTTATTATTTGGTACTATAGCAACTTCAGGGTTAAGAACTTTTATTGAAGAAAAAGTTGACTTTGCAAAATCAAGAAATTTAATTCTTACATCTGTAATATTTATAGTAGGCTTAAGTGGAATAAGGATAAATATAGGATTCGTAGAGTTAAAGGGAATGGGACTTGCGACAGTAGTAGCAATGGTATTAGGTATATCATTTATGATTTTTGATAAACTAGGAATAATGAATGAAGAAGAATAAAATAAATTTCGACAAAAAGTTTGATATATATATATAAGTAGTGTATAATGAAAGTAATATATAACAGAAGCAAAGGCGTTTCTTAAGTATAAAATACTTAGGACGTCTTTGCTTTTTTTTTAGTGAAATTGCAGATTCTATAAGTGATTAGATAGTTATAAGCGACTAATAATCAGACTTAAAGGGAAGGCCTTTCATTTGAAAGTAGATAAAAAGGGGGACTTTATTATGAAAAAAACAAAATTATTAAAAATGGCTATGGCTATAGTTACTCTAGGAACATTACTAGTTGGATGTGGGGCAAAAGATTCAAGTGAAGGTACTAAGTATTTGATAGCGACAGATTCTAAATATGCACCATTTTCGTTTGAAGAAAATGGGAATTATAAAGGGATTGATGTAGAGATTTTAGCAGAGGTAGCAAAAGCAGCTGGTTTTGAATATGAATTAAAACCTATGGATTTTGGTGCAATAATTCCAGCAATCAAATCAAATCAAATAGATGCAGCAATAGCTGGTATGGGTATAACTGATGAAAGAAAAGAATCATTAGATTTCTCAGAACCATATTTTGAATCTGGTTTATCAATGGTTATTAAAGGTGATAACACTGAAATAAATGGAGTAGAAGATTTAAATGGTAAAACAGTTGCTGTTAAAAAGGGAACTGCAGGAGAGAAGTGGGCTTTAGATAATGAAAAAAATTATAATTTAAAAGTAAAACATTTTGAAGATTCACCATCAATATTCTTAGAGGTACAAGGCAGAAACTCAGATTTCTTACTAGATGATTATCCAGTAATAGCATATAAAGTTAAGGTTGATGCTAATAATGAATTAAAAATTGTTGGAGATAAAGTAACTACTTCAAATTATGGTTTTGCAGTTAATAAAGGAAAAAATACTGAGTTAATGAGCAAATTCCAAGCTGGATTAAAAACTATAAAAGAAAATGGAAAGTATGACGAAATATTATCTAAGTATATAAAATAGATAAAACATATTAAGACACAAATGAAAATACTAAAATTAAAATTTTAAAGTTAGTATTGATGAGGGGGATAATGATGGAGTTTATGGAACTACTTAAAAGAAATTTACCAAGCTTGATATCGGGACTTGGAGTAACTATAAAAATCGCTATTGTTGCACTAATTATTGCAACAATAGTGGGTCTTATTTTAGGATTAATGAGTATATCAAAATCAAAAATATTAAGAGGAATATCTACTGTATATATATATATAGTTAGAGGTACACCACTTATGATACAAGCTGTCTTCATATATTTTGGAGTTGCGCAGGCTTTAGGAGCAAGATTTGACCCTGTTTTAGCAGGTATATTAGTACTTGCATTTAATGCTGCAGCATATCTTTCGGAAATATTTAGATCAGGTATTGATGCTGTAGATAAGGGGCAGATGGAAGCTGCAAGAAGTTTAGGGTTAAGTAACTCAAGAGCTATGATAAAGGTAGTACTTCCACAAGCAGTTAAAATTATGATTCCATCAATTATGAACCAATTCATAATTGCAATTAAAGATACATCTATATTATCAGTTATTGGTATAAAGGAATTAATGCAAAGTGGACAAATAATAGTTGGGACAACCTATAAAGCTTTTGAGTTTTATGGACTTGTAGCAATAATGTATTTTATTATTATTACAATATTGACACTAATTTCAAAGAGAGTTGAAAGGAGATTGGTATCATGATAATAAAGGTAGATAATTTAAGAAAGCATTATGGGCAACTGGAAGTGCTTAAGGATATCAGTTTAGAAGTAGCAGAAGGTGAAGTAGTTTGTATTATAGGACCATCAGGATCAGGGAAAAGTACACTACTAAGATGTTTAAACGCATTAGAAGAAGTTACTTCAGGAGAAGTTGTAGTTTTAGAACATAATATTCTTGAAAAAAAAGCTAATATTAATAAGCTTAGAGAAGATATTGGGATGGTGTTCCAAAGCTTTAATTTATTCCCTCATTTATCTGTTATAGAAAATATTGCTATGGCGCCTAAATTAATAAAAAAAATAGGCAAAGATGAAGCAGAAAAACAGGCAATAGAGCTATTAAAAAGAGTAGGATTAGAAGAGAAAAAAAATGAATATCCGAATAACTTATCTGGTGGACAAAAGCAAAGAGTTGCTATAGCTAGAGCATTAGCTATGAACCCTAAGGTTATGCTTTTTGATGAACCTACATCTGCATTAGATCCAGAAATGGTTGGAGAAGTTCTTAATGTAATGAAGGATTTAGCAAAAGAAGGTATGACTATGATAGTTGTAACTCATGAAATGGGATTTGCAAGAGAAGTTTCAGATAGAGTAATATTTATGGATGGTGGATATATATTAGAAGATTCAACTCCAAAAGAGATTTTTACAAATGCTAAAAATGAAAGATGTATTGAATTTTTAAATAAAGTAATAAATTAGTAAAAAAGGAGTTGTTTTAAACAGCTCCTTTTTATAATGATTTGAAATAGTTATCAAAATAATATTATTATATATAAGGTTAGGAATAAAAAACAACTTGCTATCTAAAAAAAACAAATTACGAATTATCATAATTTGTTACTAAAAGAATATAAACCCTGTAAATATTTACTGAATGTGATATTGTGAAAATATATAAATGAATCTTACTAAGATAGTATAAAATAACGGCTTGAATTTATTAAGAAACTATAAGTAGTATTAAGGAGAATTATTATGGGAAAATATAATTTAGGAATTGATATCGGTGGAACTTTTATTAAATATGCATTAGTAGATAAAGAATATAATATTAAGGATAAATGGAAAGTAGAAACAGTAAAGTTTGATTGTAAGGATGAGCTATATGATTATATATGCTTAAATATAAAAATGATAGATGAGATAGAACTAATAGGAATAAGTGCACCAGGACTTATTGATGAAAAGTCTAATGTTAAATCTTATGCGGCACCTAGTGTTTGTATTATGTATGGTACAAATATAAGTGAAGAAATAACAAGCAGAACAAAGAAAACGGTTTCTGCTATAAATGATGCTAAATCAGCGGGGTTATGTGAATTGAAAATAGGAAATGCAAAAGGTAGTAAATCGTCAGCGTTCTTAATTTTAGGAACTGGAACTGGCGGGTGTGTATGTAATGAGACTGGAGTTATATTTGGACAAGATGCCTTTGCTGGTGAATTTCATAATCTACCATTTATAAATTTTAAAAGTGGACAAATAGATAGGCTAGGGGATTATGCATCAATAACAGCATTAATAGAAATATATAATGGTAAAGTAAATAAAGGAGAAGAGGCTAAATATGGGAATGATGTATGTAAAAGATATTTAGAGGGAAATGAAATAGCAGAAATTTCAGTTGAGGAATGGATAAATAATATAATAATTCAGTTAATAACTATAACTGTTTTTTATAATCCGGAAATTATATGTATAGGTGGAGGAATATCAGAGGAGGATTGGTTTATAGATATGGTAAGAGAAAAATATAATAAGGCATGTATAAATTTTTTTAACGTAGATATTATAACTACTAAAATAGATAGGTGCAAGTATAATAATGATTCAAATATATTAGGAGCTATAATAAATACTTATAGACAATAACTAAATATTTAGTTATATTACAATGAAGATAGATTATAAATAGTACTTGAAAACATAGAGGAGTTTTATTATGAATATTATATTGAGGTGAATAGATGTTTAATTATGAGATTATACAAAGTTTAAATCATTTAGAGTTATCTATATATGACTATATAATGAAGAATAGTAAAAAAGTAATGTATATGAGAATTAGAGAACTTGCAGATGAGGCACATGTATCTACTACTACTATTTTAAGGTTTTGTAAAAAATTAAAGTGTGAAGGGTTTTCTGAATTTAAAGTTAAATTTAAAATGTATATAGAAGAAGAGAATATTGAAAAGGTAAGTGATGATACTTCAGAAATAATTAATTTTTTGAAGACAATAGAAAATAGTGATTTAGATAAAAGGTTAGATAAATTGTGTGATTTAGTTAAAGTGGCAAGTAATATTATATTTATTGGAATAGGTTCTTCGGGAATATTATGTAAATATGCTGCTAGATATTTTTCTTCAATTGGTAAGTTTACAGTTCATATTGATGATCCGTTTTACCCAACAAATTTTAAACACTATGATAATTGTCTAATAATAGCTTTATCTGTATCAGGAGAAACACCAACTACAATTGATAATATAGTTAGGCTAAAAAGAGAAGGAAACTCAATTGTAAGTATCACTAATAGTGAGAACTGTAGTATATCTAAAATGTCAGATTTAAATTTATCATATTATGTACAACAGGTTAAAATTGGGTATAGCGATATAACAACTCAGTTACCTGTATTGTATATGATAGAGAGAATCGGAAAAAAATTATATAACGAATATAGAATTGAATAGTTAAATGCCTATGCTTTGAGTCTATTGTTGACTTTAAGGTATAGGCATTTATTTGTTATATAAAAAAACACGATGGTACATTTATGTATCAAATTATTAAGTGAGTAACCTGTTTTTTAAGGCCATGAAATTGATTACAAAGTGAATGTTATATGTATAATAATATCATGACACAAAGAGGAGATGAAGAAATGATATATGAAAGCTTAGATAAATTTAGATGTGATTTCTTATGGGGATCAGCATCAGCAGCTTATCAAGTTGAGGGTGCATGGGATAAGGATGGAAAAGGTCCAAGTGTATGGGATATATATACTAAGAAACCTGGAACAACTTATAAAGAGACAAATGGAGATATAGCAGTAGATAATTATAATAAATATAAAGAAGATGTAGCATTAATGGCAGAGATGGGATTAAAGGCTTATAGATTTTCAATTTCATGGAGTCGTATTTATCCAAGAGGTAGAGGTGAAGTAAATGAAGAAGGTTTAAAATTTTATAATAACTTAATAGATGAGTTAATAGAAAATAATATAGAACCAATAATAACAATATATCATTGGGATTTACCGCAACACCTACAAGATTTATATGGTGGTTGGGAATCAAGGGAGATAATAGAAGATTTTAATGATTATTGTGTAACACTTTATAAGCGATTTGGACATAAGGTTAAACATTGGGTTACATTAAACGAGCAAAATGTATTTATAGGATTAGGTTATATGACAGCATTACATCCTCCAGGCGTTAAGGATAATAAAAGAATGTTACAAGCAAATCATATAGCGAGCCTTGCAAATGCAAAGGCAATTCAATCATTTAGAACTTATGTGCCAAATGGAATGGTAGGACCTAGTTTTGCTTATGGACCAACATATTCATATAGCTGCAAACCAGAAGATATCTTAGCGGCAGAAAATGCAGAAGATATAAATTGCAACTGGTGGCTGGATGTTTACTGTAAGGGTACATACCCATCATTTGCATTAAAATACTATGAGAGATTAGGGGTAGCTCCAGTAATTGAAGATGGTGATCTTGAATTATTAGAAAAGGGAAAGCCTGATTTTATAGGGATAAATTACTACAGAACAGCAACTGTACAAATGAATGAATTAAATGGTGTAGGCGTATCGGATAGTATGAACACTATTGGAAAAAAGGGTACATCAAAAGATAGTGGTATTCCAGGCGTTTATAAAAGTGTTAAGAATCCTAACTTAGAAGCAACTAATTGGGATTGGGAAATAGATCCTATAGGATTAAGAACTGGGTTAAGAAGGATAACAAGTAGATATGGATTACCTATATTAATTACAGAGAATGGGCTAGGTGAATTTGATACTTTAGAAGATGGTGAAGTGGTAAATGATGAGTATAGGATAGACTACTTAAGAGATCATATACAAGCTTGTAAAGAAGCGGTAACAGATGGAGTAGAACTTCTTGGATATTGTACCTGGTCATTTACAGATTTATTAAGTTGGTTAAATGGATACCAAAAGCGTTATGGATTTGTATATGTAGATAGAGAAGAAGAGGATATTAAAGAGTTAAAGAGAATAAAGAAGAAAAGTTTTTACTGGTATAAAGAGGTTATAAAGAGTAATGGAGAAAAGTTATAAATATTAATTTTAAATAGTCTAAATTTAGATATTAAATATTAGAAAATAATTTTAAGGGGTTGGTATTATGAAAAAAATATTATTAGTATGTGCAGCGGGGATGTCAACAAGTTTATTAGTTAATAAAATGAAACAAGCAGCAAAAGAAATGGGTATAGAAGTAGATATTGAGGCGTTACCTGTATCAGAATGTTCATCTGTAATTGATGAGGTTGATATAGTTCTTTTAGGACCTCAAGTTCGTTTCCAAAAACCACAAGTAGATAAATTAGTTGATGGAAGAATACCTGTAGAGGTAATGGATATGAGATTATATGGAACTATGAATGGTAAGGCTATTTTAGAAAGTACACTAAGTAAGATTTAATAAATTATTAGATGGAGGGGATTCTACAATGAATATTATGGATAAGTTCCAAGCTGGAATTGAAAAAATACTAGTACCTATTGCATCAAAGTTAAATGCACAAAGACACATTTGTGCAATACGGGATGCGTTTATATTAACATTCCCATTAACTATGGCAGGATCATTAATGATATTACTAAACTTCGTTTTATTATCACCGGATGGGTTCGTTGCAAAAATATTTAAATTAGGTGAAATATTCCCTAATTTATCAGATTATCAAGCTATTTTCAGTCCAGTATTAAAAGGGTCTACAGATATATTAGCAATTTTAGTAGTATTCTTAATAGCTAGAAACCTTGCAAAACAATTAAAAGCTGATGATTTATTATCAGGGTTAACAGCAGTTTCAGTTTACTTTATAATTTACCCAAATTATGTATCAGTAGAAGGTACAAACCATTTAGTTACAAAGTATATGGGAGCTCAAGGGTTATTTGTAGCTATTATAGTTGGATTAGTTGTCGGTGAGTTAATGTCTATATTATCAAAATCTGATAAATTAGAAATTAAAATGCCAGAGCAAGTACCACCAGCGGTAGCAAGAACATTTAAAGTATTATTACCAATAATTATAATAACTGTTTCATTTTCAATACTTAATTTTATAGTTCAAAAAGTTGCGCCAGGTGGGTTGCATGAATTAGTTTATAACGTAATTCAAAAACCATTAACTTCATTAGGTAAAAATGTAGGATCCGTAATTGGATTCGCGCTTGTATCTCAATTACTTTGGATTATGGGAATACATGGACCAAATACTATAGCAGCAGTTCGTGATACTATGTTTGCAGAAGCTGGTAATGCAAATCTTGCATACGTTGCGTCAAATGGTAGTGCATGGGGAGCTCCATTCCCAGTAACTTGGGGTGGTTTAAATGATGCTTTCGCCAATTATGGAGGGTCAGGATGTACACTAGGTTTAATAATTGCAATATTTATATTTAGTAAAGCTAAAGATCAGAGAAGTATAGCAAAACTTTCATTTGCTCCAGGTTTATTTAATATTAATGAATCAATTATATTTGGATTACCTATAGTATTAAATCCAATTTATATAATTCCATTTATAATAACACCTATAGTAAATATTTTAATTGGATATACAGCAATTGTAATTCTCGAGATAATTCCACCAATAGCATATGGTGTGCCTTGGACGACACCAGGTCCGCTAATACCTTTCTTAGGAAGTGGTGGAAACTTTATGGCATTATTAGTAGGTATAGTATGTCTTGTAGTTAGTGTATGTATATATGCACCATTTGTAATAGCGTCAAGTAAAGCTACGCAAAAAGAAATGGAATTGAAAAGAGAGAAAGAACAAATTAGCTAGTAGGAGTGGTGAAAATGGAAGGAATGGAATTAATAGCATTTGAAATTATAAGCAACGTAGGAATGGCTAAATCATTAACTATTGAAGCATTAAGAGATGTTAGAAGTGGTAAGTATGAGGAAGCAGAAGGGAAACTAGCCGAGTCATTAGAATATATTACTAGGGGACATCATGCACATGCTTCATTAATACAAAAAGAAGCGGCAGGCGAAAAAACAGAGTTTTCATTAATATTAATGCATGCAGAAGATCAAATGATGAGTGCAGAAATTATTAAAAGTCTAGCTGAAGAAATGATAGAAATGTATAAGGACTTAAAGAAGTCATAATTTTAATAGGTAACTTAAAATATATAATTTATTTTAAGTTACCTATTTTTAAACACTTTAAATAAAATAATAGAGTAGGATATGTAGCCTATGATACAGAAGAGATATAAAGGAGATAGTGAATATGAAACATAAGTTTAAAGAAGGATTTTATTGGGGAACAGCAATATCAGCACTACAAACAGAAGGAACTCATAGTGATGATGGAAAAGCAGATAGCACATTTGATGTATGGTTTAAAGATGAGCCAGAAAGATTTTTTGGAGGCGAAGGTAATGGCATAGCGGTAGATTTTTATCATATGTATAAAGATGATATAAAATTAATGAAAGAATTAAATCACAATTCATTTAGATTTTCTATTGCATGGTCTAGGTTAATACCCAATGGTGATGGAGTATTAAATGAAAAAGCTGTAGAGTTTTACAATGGCGTAATAGATGAATTATTAGCAAATGGAATAGAACCTTTTATATGTTTATTCCATTTTGATATGCCTTGGATAATGCAAGAAAAGGGTGGTTGGGAATCGCTTGAAGTAGTTAATTATTTTGCTGAGTATGCTGGAATAGCATTTAAATTATTTGGAGATAGAGTTAAAAAATGGTTTACTCATAATGAACCAATAGTACCGATAGAAGGTTGCTATTTATATGGGTTCCATTATCCAAAAATAAATGATTTTAGAAGAGGCATAAAAGCTACATATTATACAATTTTATCTAATGCTAAAGCGGTTAAGAAGTTCAGAGAACTTAGAGAAAGAGGTGTTTTAAGCAAAGATAGTACTATAGGAGCTATTTTAAGCATGTCACCAGTTTATCCTA
This sequence comes from Clostridium gasigenes, assembly GCF_900104115.1. GTDB lineage: Bacteria > Bacillota > Clostridia > Clostridiales > Clostridiaceae > Clostridium > Clostridium gasigenes. The sequence continues at coordinate 197,377 of NZ_FNJM01000002.1, read as the reverse complement.
GGGATGAAAATGATGTAGAAGATGTTAAGGCAGCTAAAATATGTGAGCTATTCTTTACAAATAGTTTTTTAGATCCAATGGTAAAGGGAGCATTTAATAAAGAATTACTAAAGTTACTTAAAACTCATAATTTATTATTGGATTTTTATACAGAAGAAGAATTAACAATAATAAAAGAAAATACTATAGACTTTTTAGGATTTAATTATTATTTCCCTAGAAGAGTTAAATCAAAGGATATTCGAAGTGAGGGAGAAGTAAATAATCCAGAATATTTCTTTGATCACTATGAATTACCGGAAAGATTATTTAATAAAGATAGGGGCTGGGAAATATATCCTAAGGGAGTTTATGATTTATTAATGCTATTAAAGGATGAGTACAGTAACATACCAGTTTATATATCAGAAAATGGTATAGGAAGACATAATGGAGATCAAGAAGATACAGATGAAAATGGATATATAAATGATGATGCAAGAATTGAATTTGTAAAAGGACATTTAAATTGGTTATGGGAGGCACAAGAATCCGGTTCAAATATTTGTGGATATCATATGTGGTCATTAATGGATAACTGGTCAATGTCAAATGCATTTAAAAATAAATATGGATTCTTATATGTGGATAGAGAAAATGGGTTAAAGAGATCAATTAAAAAGAGTGGTCATTGGATTGCTAAAGTAAGCGAAAATAACGGATTCTAGAATAAAAAAGGGCAGAAGATATGTAAGTAAAGTATTATACATCAAAGCAAATATTATATTTATATTAAAAGTATAGGAAAGCAAACTGATTTATTGTAAAATAAGGATAAAGTCATAAAAGTGGAGGCGTCTTTATGAGTAAATTAAATGAAATATTAGAGTTTAATAATAGGTTTGTAGAAAATAAAGAATATGAACAGTATGCTACATCAAAGGATCCAAAGAAAAAGATAGTTATTTTATCTTGTATGGATACTAGACTTACAGATCTTCTGCCAAAAGCCTTGAATCTTAAAAATGGTGATGCTAAAATTGTAAAAAATGCAGGGGCCACGGTTATGCATCCTTTTGGGAGTATAATTAGAAGTATTATTGTTGCGATTTATGAGTTTGATGCAGATGAGATTTTAGTTGTTGGCCATCACGGTTGTGGAATGTGCAATTTAGATACTGATAATTTATTGAAAAAAGCAATTTATAGAGGAATACCACAGGAGTCTATAGATACACTTTTAAACGGTGGAATTGATGTTAAAAAATGGCTTCATGGATTTGATTCTGTAGAAGAATCTATAAAAGATAGTGTTAATTTAATAAAAAAACATCCATTAATGCCAAAAGGAATATCTATTCATGGGCTTACAATAGATCCTAGAACTGGTAAACTTGAAGTGATTATTGATGGTTATAATTAGGATATGTGAATAATCAAGGAATAAAAGTATAGTTTATTGATGTTAGATATCCTGAAATAGATAATAAGACAATAATACTGACTTATTATTTATTTCAGGGACCCTTAATTGATAATATTAGCGTAAGCTACATTTATAAATAACATATATAATTAATGAAAAATTAAATATTCCTAATATTAAATATATAATTTTAGATAATTTATTTATCGTTTTTTCTCGTTTCTTATATTCTTGCCTAGTAAATTTTTCTTTTATAATAGGAAGTTGAGAAGTAATAACTCCTAAGAAAATTAGATTTATATATAAAAGCAATTCATCGTATCTAATAAATCCTATATTATTTTCAAAAAACTTAGGTTTAAAAATTAGGCTTAAAGTTGATAGCACACTTATAAATGTTGAAATAGTAAATAGCATATTTACAATTTTTTTACTCTTTATTTGTAATGAAATAACAATTCCTTTTAAGCCAAGATAATTTAACAATAATGTTAATAGGCCCAAAGCTTCTATAGAAAAGAAAATTATGTGGACACTAACATTTTCATTACCCGTTAATAGCATATAATAGCCATACCCAATTAAAAATAAAATAGTTATGACAATAGAAAGTTTCAGAGATTTATACAAATGATATTGCTCTAATTCATCCTCGCTGCCTAATAATACCATGAAGAATATTAAAGTAATCATAGCAACAAAAAGCGCATGGGTAGATATTAATATAGTTTCTATAGTATTCATTATTCTTCCTCCACCTTTTCAAAAATTTCATCAATACTCCTGTTAAAATATTTAGCTATAGAAAAAGCAAGCTTTAAAGACGGATTAAAAGTTCCTCGTTCAATTTCTAGGATGGTACTTCTATTTATTCCTAAATCAATAGCTAAGTCTTCTTGGGTTAAATTTTTTTCTGCTCTAAGAACCTTAATTTTTGTATTAAACAATTTTTCTCTTTTTGACATAGCACACCTCTTTATAAATGTATTATAATGTAAATGTTGATTATAATCAACAAAAAGTTGTGTATAGTAATCTTTAGGTAAAAGGAAGATTATTATTGAGGCATTTAAATAGAAAAGTAATTATAGAATTTTTAAATACGAAATATTTATTTTAATATGTATTATGTGGACGAAATGTTAAATTTATAACGATATAATGTTAAATTTAACTAATTGTTATGTTATAATAAACTTATTATGTATATTTTTTATAACACTTATGTTTGAATAATAGTAAATGATAAGGAAATATTAAGAAAGTTCATTGCTTTTAATTAAGAAAATATAGGTAAAATTATAAGAGATGGAAAAACAGTTAAAAAAATAGAAAGCGGGGAAGTAAAAATGAAGAAGAAACTTTCAAAGAAGGCAAAAGTTGGTCTAATTGTTGCGGGGGCGGTAGTATCAATTGCTATTGTTGTAGCAGCAGGGCTTGCAGTGAAAAATAGTGCTAATAATAGTAGTTCAAAAACAGCAGATTTAAATAGTGAAGTTGTTTATGAAGTTACTGGGGAAGAACCATTAAAATTTAAAGGGAATAGTATAATAAGCAAAGAACAGAATATTGTTGTAGATAAAACTCAAGGAGAGGTAAAGGATTTAAAGGTAGAAGATAAGCAGGATGTTAAGGCAGGAGATGTTCTTTTTACATATCATTCAACTCAAGCAACTAATGAAAAGGAAAAATTAAATAGTCAAATTAATTCTAATTCAGAAAAAAGTCAAAGAAGTAAAAAAAATAAAGACGCGTTAAATAATGAATTAAACAGTTTGACAAAAAAAATAGAAACCGAAAAAAGTAATAGCCCTGCAGGGGAGCCAAGCCAAGCAGTTATGGGGCTAACTCAAAAGAATGAAGAAATAAAGGCGAAAATAGAGGGAGAGCAGACTTCTATTAATGCTTATAATGATGTTATAAATGAGCTAACAGCTCAAAGAGATTTATTATCAAAACAGGAAAAGAAAAATATAACCGCTGAAATTGATGGGATTGCATATATTTATGAGAAAGGTTTATCAGATATTACATCTCCATATATAAGAATTGTGTCTAAAGAACCTTTAATAAAGGGCGAAGCTTCAGAATTTGAGATAGAAAGCATTAAAATTGGAGATAAAGCTATGGTTAAAGTTGTTAGTACAGATGAGATGATTAAGGGTATAGTTACTTCTATAGATGAGTTGCCAGCTTCTTCTATAGATGGCAAATCACTAAGCTATACATTTAATATCAAACAAGAGAAACCAATTAGAATAGGATTTAATGTAGAAATAAAATTAAATTATGATGGATTAACAATACCAAAAGAATGTGTAATAGAAGAAGATTCTAAGTTATATGTTGCAAAGAGTAAGGAGACAAGCTTTGAAAAAGTAGAAATTAAAGGGGTATTAGATGGTGAAAATTATACTCTAGAAAATGATACTATAAAAATTGGAGATAAGATATCAAAGACACCAATTGAATCTCTAAAAGTTGAGGTAAAATAATGATAGAGTTAAAGAATGTAAATAAATTTTATTCTACAGGTGACGAAACTTTACATGCTCTAAAAAATATAAACTTAAAAATTGAAGAAGGTGAGTTTCTAGCTATTATGGGACCTTCTGGATCTGGTAAATCTACAATGATAAAGATATTAGGGCTACTAGACAATAATTTTGAGGGCGAATATTTGATGCTAAATAAAGATATTAGAAGCTTATCAGATGATGATTTAAGTTCTTTTAGAAATGAAAAAATAGGATTTATATTTCAAGATTTTAATCTTATAAAAAGATTGTCTGTTAAGGAGAATATTGAGTTACCAATGCTTTATAGAGGCTGCTCAATGCGAGAAACTAAGGCAGTTGTAATAGAAGCTCTAAAGAAGGTTAAGTTAGAACATAAAATAAACAAATATCCAACACAGTTATCTGGAGGGCAACAACAAAGGGTTTCTATTGCGAGGTCATTAGTTAATAAACCTAAAATTATAATAGCAGATGAACCTACAGGGGCGCTAGATAGTACTACTTCCAAAGAAATAATGGAAATATTTAAAGACTTAAACAAAGAGGGAATAACTATAATTTTAATTACTCATGATATTAATGTTGCAAGAAAGTCAAATCGGATTATGAGCATATTTGATGGGGAACTTAAGGAAGGTGAGATGTAAAATGAAGTTTAAGGTTTTGATTTTGTCCGCCTTAAGAAATTTAAAGAGAAATAAGAATAGATCATTTTTAACTATGCTTGGTATAATAATAGGAATTGCATCAGTTATTACAATAGTTGCTTTAGGAAATGCATACAAAGATAAGCTTATAAAAGATATGACTGGAGAAAATAGTGGAGAAATAAAGCTACAAGCAAATTTTGCAAATAAAGATATGAAAATTGATATGTCTAATCAGGCTATATTTTCTAATTTAGAGAAGAAATCAATAGAGAAATTAGATCAGGTTGATAAGGTAGAGTTAGCATATGGAGAGGATTTTTTTGGATCAGTAACTACAGTAAATATAAGAGATACTGACTTTCAAGGATTTGTTGAAAAAGTAAATAGTAGTAGCAAACCTGATATTATAGGAAGAGATATTACAGAAAGTGACAATGCAAATAATAGAAAAGTTGTGGTGATATCTGAAAGGATATTAGAAGCGAGTAAGTTTGATAATAATAAGATTTTAGGATCGCTAGCTACAATTAATGGTATTAATTTTGAAATTATTGGTATTATACCAAAACCAATAGAGGAAAAGGTAAGTTTTAGCCTCCCTTCTGATATATGTATTCCAGAGAATACGCATAAGAAGTATTTGGCTAAAGAAAAAATGCCAGTAGGACTAGATATAACATTGAAAAAAGAAATGGATGTAAAGGAATCTATAAAAGCTATTGAAGATAAATTAAATGAGGTCGGAAGTAAAAGACAGTATGGAAAGTATTCTGTTGTGGATTCAAGTGGAGGGATAAAGATGCTTGGGAGTATACTTAATACTTTAACATTATTTATATCAGCAGTTGCAGGGATATCCTTGTTTATTGCAGGTGTTGGTGTAATGAATATGGTATACACTTCAATTTCAGAAAGAACCTTAGAAATAGGAATAAAAAGGGCTATAGGAGCTAAGAAAAAGGATATAAGAAGAGAATTCCTATTAGAAGGTATTTTAATCACTTTAACAGGTGGATTAATTGGTTATATAGTTGGTATTATTGTTGCAATGATAATTTCTATATTTATAAAAATGAAAGTATCGCCAGATCTATTTACAGCATCAATTGCAATAGGACTATCAGTACTTATTGGATTATTATCAAGCATATTACCAGCAAAGAAAGCTGCTAATGCAAATACAATAGATATATTAAAATAATAAATTACTATTTTAATATCCATTACTAGATTGTAAAAAATCAGTATAAAAGGATAGACCACACCCTTTAATAAGGTGTGGTCTTCTTGTATATATATTACTTATATTCTTATTTATCTTTTAATGAATCAAAATAATTTCCTTCTATTATAGAATCTGCAACTTTAAATATATCATTTAAATGTTGTATTTCTTTTTCATTTTTTGGAGTACCCATAATATCACCATTATTTAGAAGAGTTGCATCTCGTTCTGTGTTTACTAGAACTCTTCCCATAGAGGTATTTTCAAACTTGCTTCTATCTACACCTAATAAATATGATATTGTTGGTAGAAAATCTGATTGTCCACCAGCCTTAGATATTACTTCTTCTTTAAGTCCTTTTCCATATACAATAAATGGTATTTTTTTATTGTTATCTTTCCACCAATCACCTTCAAGTGGAGCATCTTGTATTTTATCTTCATAGAACTTATGAACACCACAGTGATCTCCATAAATCATAAGTACAGTATTATCTAACTGTCCATTTTTATCTAATTCTGCTATAAACAGTCTTATAGCCTCATCTGTATATCTAACACTTTGGAAGTAGCCCCCAAGCATGTTTTCATCTAATTCCTTTGGTAAATCTAAATATTTTTTATCCTCTGGCATATCAAAAGGTCCATGACTTGTTAGCGTTGAGATGACAGTGTAAAAAGGTTCACTTTCGGATTTTAGTTTTTGTGATATCTGTCTTAAATATGACTCATCTGATAAGCCAGGTCCTATAAGTTCATCCTGGTTAAAGGTATTTAAATCCCATATTTTATCAGCACCGAATGATTTATGTGGTTCTGCCCAGTTCCAACTTCCAGGTAACTCTGCATGAGTAGATATAGAAGTATAACCTTCATTATTTACTATGTTTTGTAATGAGTTATATGAAACCCATGGATAAGAAAGGAAAGCGGTCCCTTGTCTTACTGGAAATATTGATGTATTAACTAGCAAATCTGCATCTGAACTAGTTCCTGAATTATTTTGTTCATATATATTATCAAAATATAAACTTTGTGATAATAGTTTATTTAAAGTAGGGGTTATTTCTTGTCCGTATACTTTTTGATTTATAACAAAATTTTCTAGAGATTCTACTTGAATGGCTATTAAATTTTTCCCCTTAACCATTCCCTTATATTTATTATCGGGAATATTTTCTTTATTGTTGTTCATCCAAGTTTCTATATCTTTAATATTTTCGCTACTTAATTCTCTAGTCTTATCACCGAAAAAGGCTAAATCATACCCGTGAAACCCTAGTGGACTCATATCACTAAATGTTTGAAATGGTGCCCATGATAGTCTAAATAAAGATTGTCCAGGTATTTTACTTTTAATATCAATAAAGTTATGTGCTATACCTATAATAAATGCACTTATTAAAAATATTGAAATAGATTTTATTACCCTTAAATATAGTTTTGGAGTATATTCATATTCTTTTAAATTAGTAAATTTATAAACAATAAATAAAACTATAAAATCTATAAAAAATAATAAATCAACTATTTTAAAGTTGAATAAATCTCCGCTTATTGGATTGAATATATCCGGATGTATCAAATGTCTTATTGATAAAAATGTTCCATTACTTCTGTAATACCATATATCAGCAATGAAAATAATTGTTACAATAAGATCAATTATTATAGAGGCTCTTAGCTTCCCCTTTTCTTTAAATATATAAATTACACTTAGTATTAATGTTATTATAGCTAAATGTATGCCAATAGCTGGAACACCAAAATACATTTTGGTTATATTTATGCTAGCAGACCCTGGTGTTCTTAGCATAGATAATAGAAACATTGATTTTATTTGAATTATTAATACCATAAATAAAAATAACCAGTTAGTTTTAACTATTTTTTTGAGATTTTCTTTCATTTTTATATCCTCCATTAATTTCCTTAATTATTTATTAGTTCTTTATATTGTATATCAAATTTTTATCCATATCTAGAAAAATAATAAATATATAGAGGATTATTTGTTATAATATAGTAATTAGTATAATAAACAGCGACTAATTATATAATTAAGACAGATTTAGTTTGAATTTAGATATAGTTAAAGCATAGTTTGTTAACACTTATTATATATTATAATAAGTGATTTGTGGAGATGATAATATGAATACATTATCTAGTTTAGTATATATGAACATAGATTTAGTTCAGGATTTATCTTCATTATTAATTGATGGATATTTAGATAGTAAATCAATAAGAGAGGCTCACGATGAAACTATATCTAAAAAAATACAATCATTGACTAAAAATCAACTTACAAATGATTTAAAAAAGACAAAAAATGATAAGGACATTAATAAAGTTACAGATGAAAACTGCTTGGAATATGTGGATAATACAAAAGCTTTAGAAGGTAGAACTTATGGAAGAAATGAGGTTACTTATAAAAAGGTATATTCATTATTTTATTTTTATAATATTTTAATACCAACAATGAAAAGGTTGAATTTAATAAGATCTATTACAGCTAAAGATATAATAGATAATAATGTATATGATGGTGAATTTGTTGAATTTCATGGAAATATGAGTATTAACATACTATCAAATACTATTGAAAATACAATAAATATATTGAAGTCATATAATATTAAAACTTTAGATGAAAGAGTATATACTAAGGATATAGGCCCTTTAACCTATACTATGATAGTTGATATATTAACATATATAAATAAAGAGTTAGCTAGAAACAATACCTTTGATTGTTTAGTAAATATGGGCAATTCAAATGCAGTTTTAAATTTAAATTTTAATTATGTAGATAAAAAAGGCGCTTTATATGATATAGCACAGTGTAACTGCAAGGTTTTTGGAAAAGTATGTAAGGTTGCCACAAAAAAGACTGAACATATAAGTTTACTAAGGAAAACAGGTTTAGATTCATACTATGAGACTTTATTAACTTCTATTAATCCATATCTTATTTTATTAAATGATTCAGGATATTTAATTCCATTAGATATAATAACAGATATATATTCACCGGCAATTCAAGTTATACCGGTAGGTATAAGTGTATGACTTATTTTTTTGTATGATAAAATATTTTTTTGAAAATAGTAGTGAATATGATAATAATAACATTAGGAGATGAAATCAGAATGAATAAGTTAAAAAAAGGAGATGTTATTGGTATTTTTTCACCGTCAGCACCAATAACGTGTATTTGCCCTAATAGATTTAGTAGGGCAAAAGAATTTTTGAGAAATAAAGGATTTAATCTGTTAGAGGGTACTTTAACTGGAAAGAGTGATTTCTATAGGTCAGGTAGTATAAAAGAAAGAGCAGATGAATTAAATGAGTTAATAAGAAATCCTGATGTTAAGTGTATAATGTCAACTATAGGAGGTATGAATTCTAATTCAATAGTTCCTTACATAGATTATGATGCATTTAAGAAAAATCCTAAAATTATTATAGGATATTCAGATGTAACAGCAATTTTACTTGCTATATATGCAAAAACAGGAATAACCACCTATTATGGTCCAGCATTAGTTGCATCTTTTGGTGAATGGGAACCTTTTGTAGAAGAGACATATGAATATTTTGAAGATATTACTATGAATTCAATTGGAAAATCTAAAATATTAGAGATGCCTAAATATTGGACAGATGAGTATATTAATTGGGAAGCACAATATAAGAGTAAAGAATGTAGAGAAAATCAGTGGATCACAGTATATGAAGGGGTTACTACCGGTAGGTTAATTGGTGGTAATTTAAATACTATGGAGGGCATATGGGGAACTGAGTATATGCCAGAAATAAAAGAGGGTGATATCTTATTTATTGAAGATTCATTGTTGGATGCTGCAACTATTGAAAGAAGTTTTTCGTTATTAAAACTAAGTGGAGTTCTAGATAAAGTGTCAGGAATAATTCTTGGAAAGCATGAATTATTTAATGATTTAAAAACTAGGAGAAAACCTTATGAAATATTAGTAGAAGTGTTGGGGGATAGAAAAATTCCATTTCTTGCTGATTTTGATTGCTGTCATACTCACCCTATGATGACTCTTCCAATAGGATGTAAAATTAAATTAGATACTACAAAAAAAGAGGTGTCTATTATTGAATAGACAGTATGATTACATGTTTTAGATGATGAAACAATTTCTATATAAAAAGGATAGCTAGTAAAATTAATTATATTTTACTAGCTATTTTAAAATAGACAGCACTATGAAACTTTCATTGACCTATCTAAATGATGAATTAACATTTTTTGAGTTATTTCTAGAACTAATCTAATTGCTTTGTTTTAGCTATAACTATTTCTCTTATACAAACATCTTGTGGCTGACTATAAGCAAATTCTATACAATTTGAAATTTGTAGTGGGTCTAATCCACTTTCTATAGTTTTTTTCCACTCATCATAATTATCTTTAATTTCTTCATTTGTAGTATGACTTAATAATGGAGTGTCTACTACTCCTGGAGCTATGACAATAACTCTAACATTTGAATCTGCCACTTCTTTTCTTATATTTTCTGTTATTGCATGTACTGCAAATTTTGTGCCGCAATATACTGAATGGTTATCAAATGTTTTTCTTCCAGCTATTGAACTAATATTTATTATTGTTCCTTCATTTCTTGATTTCATATCAGCAAGGACTATATGTATACCTGTAAGAATACCTTTTATATTTACGTCTATCATATTACTCCATTCTTCAAAAGCTTGTACTTCTGGATGACCTAAAAGCATTAATCCAGCACAATTTATTAATAAATCTACCTTACCGTACTTTTCTTCAGCCTCTTTTATTGCTTCTCTCATTTTTTCTAAATCAGTTACATCTACTGATTTACATAATGAATTAGGTAGATTTAAATCTTCCATTTTATCTAAGCTTCTTGATAATAATAAAGTTGGATGACCTTTTTTAGAAAATTGAGTAGCTAAACATTTTCCTATTCCTGAACTTGCACCTGTGATTATAACTAATTTTTTCATAGTTTATCCTCCTGATTGTATTATTAAATAATTTGTACTATTATTATACTTAATAAAATATATAAATATAAGTAAGCACAATTATGTAACTTAGTTACATAAAGGTAACTAAAGACGCAATTAATTTTAAAATATATTAATGGAGGGTTTATGAGTAAGCGAATTGTAACATGTGAAATGGAAGTCACACTTGATGTTATAGGTGGAAAGTGGAAACCTTTAATTTTATATATATTAATAGAGGAAGGAACTAAACGATTCGGGGAACTTAAATCGTTTATTAGCCACGTATCTCAAAAAACTCTTACATCACAGTTAAGACAACTTGAAGGTGATAAATTAATTTTAAGAGTAATATATCCTACTGTTCCACCTAAAGTAGAGTATTCTATAACAGCTAAAGGTAAAACATTATATCCTATTTTAGAAGCTATGTGCAGATGGGGTGAAGAAAATTCTGATGAGTATGAATTTATAAAGAAGCTCTGTGAATAAGGCATTGTAAAAAGACAAGAATACCTTATTTATTTAGAGATTCCTAAGGTATAGTAGAATATTGATCCTTCACAATACAAAAATATATTGTGAAGGATTTTTATTTGTTAAAAAGTAAAACCTTTTGGAGTAATGCTTTGTCTAATTAGTGTAGGTACTTACTAGAAAAAGATTTTAAAATGAAGGAGAAAGCATATATGTTAGATGAATTAATGGTTAGGAAGGCTATTAAAGGTGATGAAGATAGTTTTATGGTTCTTGTTAACCAGTGCAAGGAGCAAATATATAGAACTGCTTATGCGTATGTTAAGGATGAAAATTTGGCTTTGGATATTGTTCAGGAAACTGTATGTAAGGCATTTATCTCTATAAGTAAGCTTAAGGAACCGAAGTATTTCAACACTTGGATAATTAAAATAGCAATAAATATATCTATAAGTGCATATAAGAAAAATCAAAAAGTTATATGTATGGAGCAAGGTGAATTGTTAAATAAAGTTGGTGTAGATGAAGATAATAATGAAAAGTTATATTTGCTTCAAGCTATAGATACTCTTCCAGATAAGCATAAGGATATTATTATATTAAAGTATTTTGATGATTTAACTATTCAGGAAATAGCAAGAGTTTTGGACATGCCTCTTGGAACTGTAAAAACTTATTTAAATAAAGGGCTTATAGCGCTGAGGATTTATATGAAAAAGGAGGTTGTTTAGTGTGGATGAGAATATTAAGGAGTTAATAAAAATACCAGAAGGTTTAGATAATGCAATATTGAAAGGATTTGAGGATGGTAAAAAGAAAAATAAAGGGAAAAAAAGAATTAATATAATAAAGAGAAGTACAATAGCAGCAGCAGTAGCTATAGCATCAATAACTGTAGTGGGTGTGGTTAATCCAAAAATAGTGTCGGCAATTCCAATAGTAAATAGGGTTTTTGGATATTTTGATAATAGCGGTATTGGATTTACAGCTAATAAATATGAAGAACTAGGTGAAGTTATAAATAAAACTATAGATAAAAATGGAACTAAGGTTACATTGGATCAAATACTTGTTGATGATAATACTTTTATAGCCAGTTTTACAGTTGAATCAGAAGCATTAAGAGGCTTTGAGGATATGAAGAATCCAGGAGATTTTTTCAGGCCGGATATTGATTTGAGAATAAATGGAGAAATCCCAGGTTCTTGGGAGTGGAGACATACAGTAAGAATCATTGATGATACTAAAGGTGTTGTTGTGTTTGAAGGGGATATTTCTAATAGTAATCTTCAAGATGATTTAGAAGTCGATTTTAATATAAAAAATATTGAAAGAGCTGGGAAAGTAATTGCGAAGGGTAATTGGGAATATAACATAAAAACTACAAAAGGCATAAATTCAGAAACTTATACAGGAGATAGAAAGTTAAAAGTAGATGGTGGTGAACTTTGGGTAGATAGTTTAGTTAAAACACCGATATCTAACCTGTTAACTATTAATGGAAAATATGAAAGTGGAACAAATGAAACTCTGGAATTAGATAATTTAGAGTATATAATTAGAGATAACAAGGGTAATGAATTAATTACTGCTGGATTAGGTGGACATTCTGATGTTGGAGGGAATTATCAAAGGAAAATAAAAATATTAAGTGATCTATCAAATGTAGAATATATAGAAATATTACAATATGAAAGAGCAGAAGAAAAATCAATTAGGAGAGAAATGAATGGTATTAATCGGCCACTACTTATTTGTACTGAAACTTCAACAGATAATATAAATAGAAAAGAAGAAGTTATATCAAGAGAACCAACAAAGGAAGAATTAGATAGAGGGTACGGATTACCTAGTGTACAATACGCATTAAACATTAATAGAAGTAAATCATTTATGCAAATTGATGATTTAAAAGGTAAGGTTATAAAAACAAGTGATAATAGTGATGTAACTATTACAAATGTTGAGGCAGATGATAAAGCTACAAAGATTAGTATGAAAATAGAGGGTTCATATAATTATAAGAACTTATCTAGCTTAGTTATATTTGACGAAGATATGAATGATACATGTAGATGGGAAGGGCATGAAGGTGCAGTAATTGAAAATATAGAAACTAAAGAATTTAGTATGACACTCGGAGCAATAGATAAAAGTAAAAAGTATACAATAGGGATTCCTATGGAAAAAGAAAGTAAATATAATGAAGAAAGTAAAATAGTAGTATCATTAAAAAGATAAGAGAGCTTAAAGTTAGAAAACTATTGATAATAATTATCTGTAGATATATAATACAGATAAAAGGAAGTGTAAAGAATGAATTCACAAGAAATTGAAAATAAAAATTTAAAGGAAGTTCAAGTAGATAAAAAGGTTAAATATCAATGTCTACACACTGAAGAGGTAAGAGAATGTACTTGCATCAGAAGTAAAGGGTTAGTTTTAGTAAGATAGATAATTAATGAATATATGTAAAAAAGCACAATTAATCTTATTAAGATATTGTGCTTTTTTATATTGAATTTTAAAAATACAACGCTTTAGGCATTGTAAAATAAATAATAAACCAAAGATTATTATATACTAGTCTACTTTAAAGTTATTAACTTTATCTAATATTACTTCTGTTAACTTATGTGAAGTTTCAGCAGCAACAGCAATTTGCATACTTGAGTTTGATAACTCAGTAGATGAAGCATAAATTTCTTCAGTAGCTGCACTTAATTCTTGAGATATAATAGAAGAATTATTTAAGCTATCTATTATAAGTTTCTTTTCAGATAATATTTGATTAGAATTTGTATTTAAAGCGTTTATTTCAGTAGCAACATTAGATACTAATGAAATTATATTATCAAAACTAGTAATAGCATTTGTAGTTTCAGTTATTTGAATTTGTAGGGAGGAGCTAATGTTAGTACTTCCATTAACAATTAAATTAGTATCGGCAAGTACAGTTTTCACTATTGAGCTAATTTTAGTAGAAGATATTTTACTTTCTTCAGCTAGCTTTCTAATTTCGTCAGCAACTACAGCAAAACCTCTACCGGCATCACCAGCTCTTGAAGCTTCAATAGCTGCATTTAATGCAAGAAGATTAGTTTGTTCTGATATTGAATTTATAACGTCAGTTATAGTTGTAATATCAGTTATACTATTTTTCATATTTAAAATTGATTGACTAAATGTATTAAAATTATTTTCTAAATTTTTTATAGTAGATACTAACTCTGATATATCTTTAGTTGATGAAGATGATTTAGTACTAATAACATTTAACATATTATTAATACTAGAAATTGAAGATATTATAGAATTTAAATTATCTTCAAATACATTCATAGAGTTTGATACATATATAATTTGACTTGCCTGGTTTGTAGTTCCCTCAGCACTTTCCTTTGTAGCCGTAATTATATTTTCACAAGAACTTAAATATTCTTCTGATAAATTAGTTAAAGTAGAAGATTCGTTCTCTAATGTAGTTGTGGAATCTTTAATAGATAATAGCATATCTTTTAGAGATGCTTGTGAAGTATCTATTGATTTTAGTATTATTGCAATTTCATCTTCTTTGCTTAATTCTTTAGATGGAATGATTTGTGAAAAGTCTCCTTTTGAGAATTTAGAAATTATATTAGATACTAGTGATAAACGTTTACCAATAGACGTAGAGAATAAGTATATTAGAATTATTGAAAGTATTAAAGTTAATAAGCAAGTAACTAATAGTACTTTTATAATTGTATTAATTACAACAAAAAGATCATTACTATCAACAATAAGACCTATTGACCAGTTTAATTCAGGGATAGCAACATAAGAAATTACTTGTTTATTGCCATTATATGAATAATTATCAATTGAACTTTGTCCAGATTTCATGTTTTCTATACTCTTAGATAATTCTGATAAATCAGTATTAGTTTTTGACAATTCTATGATATTTTCCATTTGTTTTACTTTCTCATAGTCATAGTGACCAATGGTGTTTCCTAAGTTATCTATTAAGCAGGCTTTTCCACTAGATCTAAAAGTAATATTTTTTATTTTATCAGATAATTCCTTACCATCGCGGGCAAAAGCTAATACACCTACAATATGACCATCGGCTTTTATAGGAGCTGCATATACCATGATGGTATTTCCAGTAACTTTATCAACTAATGGACTGCTAACAGTAGATTTACCTGCCATAGCAGCTTTGAAATAGTCTGTATCAAAAATATTTAGCTTATCATTATTACTATTTACACCGTTACCAGAAGCGTCTGTGATTACTATTCTATCTAAATCATATTGAGATATGTATTGATTAAGAGGCTCAATGGTATCTTCCAGCTTTGTAGTTGGTGATATTGTTATTGATGAAGCTAGAGTTTTGGATAACATAATATATTTATTGACGTATTCATTTAGTTCATTTGCACTACTGTGTGTTAATTCATTCATCATTTTGTATGAATCCTCAGTAACTTTATTTTTTACTGAAATTATTGTTGAAATTGTCAATGTTGCAAACGATAACAATAATATGGAAGAAAAAAGTGTTAGCATTTTTGTTTTTATTGTCTTACTTGATTTTTTCATGTGTCCCCCTAAATTTAAACGTTTTATATAAATATCGTTACCAAATAAAGAAATTTTAGGGGTAAGTGTAAAAAATAACATAAAATTTATAAATAATTTAAAAATAAGTTAATGGGAGAGATATGGAGCAAATAAACTCACATATTTGATTGCTATTTTTTGAACATGTATAAAGTGATATCTATATAAGTTTTAATGGAAAATAGATACTAAGTTTTGATAAATTGACAATAAAATTAACTTCCTATACAATAAAACTATAATGTTAAACATGGTAGATTTATGGAAGGATGATAAATATGAGTAGTGAAAATAGAAAGGATAAGTATTGTCTTAAAGGAGAGTTTTATGAAGCTCTTGAGATAGTAAATATGAATCTTGGTGGGGTTGTTCCTAATAGCTTTAGAAAAGAAGTTTATTCTGATTTAATAGATGTTTTTTATAGAAACCAAAGTGATAATAAGTCTTTTTCAGATGCCATGGGTTGTAGTTTAGATGATTTTATTGCTGATATTGTGGATACGTATTACTCAACTTTAGGTGGAGGAGAATATATAAATAACTTATTTCAAAATGCATTTTTATTATCTTTATTATGTGAAATTTTTTATATAGTAAATTCTTTAGTGGTGGGAGAATCAGGAGCACTTTCTTTTGCGACTATTATTATTGGAACAATTGGTTTTATATCAGGATTAATATGTTTTTATTGTAATTATAAGATTGTGTATAAACTTAAAGGTTGGAATAGACGTTTATTTAAAACATTTTTAATCTTGGCTCCACTTTATGTGGTTATTCTATTTCAAGATTCAATATATAATTTAACAAAACATATTCTAATTTCAAAAAAACTAGTATTAGGGATAATAATATTAGAAGCTATAATATATATTGTACTTATATTTAGGAATAGATTTTTTAAAAAAAATATAGGGTAGTATAAATGACATGGGAAGAACAGGGGGGATGTTTATGCGGAAAAAGTTAATAATAATAAATGGGGTTATGGGAGTTGGAAAAACTACAATAAGCAGAGCGTTATTAGTGAAAAGAAATAAAATATTTCAAAGAAAATAAATTAAGGTTGAAGCATAGAGCTATTATTAGCACTATGCTTTTTTGAATATTTATCAAATTTTATATTAAAGGAGTAATTTATAATAAAAATTTTAATGAGTAACGAACTTTATTGCTAAAATATAAATAAAAGTTCTTGTTTTTTATGAATATACTTAAGAAATAGCTAATATAAACGATAATTAATAGATATAAGAATAACAGGAGGTAAAAAACATATGAAAAAAATTGCGAATAAAATAGTATTAGCAATAGTTACATGTTGCTTAATTACATCAGTTATCATAACGGGTATAGTTAGTATAAAAACTAAAAAAACGGTTAGAAATATAGCAGAGGATAATTTAATAGAAATTTCTAAAAATAATGCTAATTCAATTAATACAACATTAAACAAAACAATTGCTTATGTGGATAGTATAAATTATTTGTTAAATGGTACACTTGATTTATCTAAAATAAAAGCAGACGATAAATATATTAAAGAGTATACAGAGTTCATAAATCCTGTTTTAAAGAAAATGGGAGATGAATTTCCAGAAGCTTTAGGGGTAGCATTTATAGCAAACCCAGAGTTAACAAATGAAGCATATCAAGTAATATATGAAAGAAAAGCTTTAGGGGAAAAATTAGAAAGAGTAACTAAGTTTACTAAGGCTAATTTTAAGGAAGATAAAGAAGATATGCAGTGGTATTACAACCCAATTAAAGCTGGCGTTGGGGTTTGGAGTGATCCTCATGCTGATGGGTTTTCTTCAAGTATGAGAATGTCATATACAACACCATTATATATTAATGAGAAATTAGTCGGAGTAATAGCAATGGATTTATTTTTCGACGAATACAAAAACATGATAAATTCTGTTAATGTATATAATAATGGGTATGCTTTTTTACTTAATAAAGATATGAATTATATAGTTCATAATAAGTATATAAATAATGAGAATATTAAAGATACAATAGGAGAAGGAATAAATTTATCAGAAAAAGATTCAGGAGTAGAATTGTGCAAGGAAGACGGGAAAAAGACAGTGCTAGGATATTCAAAATTGGTTAATGGAAATATAATGGTCATAAGTGCAGAAGAAAATGATATTTTTAGTGATATAAATAAAATGATAATAACTATTATTGTTATAACAATAATAACATGTTTATTAATTTCAGGAGCAGCATTTTATATAGGAAGTAAGATAAGTGAACCAATAGTATATGTAAGCAAAATTGTTGATAATATTGGACAGTTAGATTTAACAGAAAATGAACAACACAATAGAATAGATGATCTAAAAGATGAAACTGGTTTAATAGGACGAGCAATACTAAATTTAAGAAAAGTAATAAGAGATGTTATTTTAGGAATAATAGAATTTTCTAATAAAACTTTTACAAAAGCTAATGATTTAAATTCAATAATGGATGATTTACAATCCTCAGTGCAGGAAATAAATCAAACTATTTTAGAACTAGCGAATGGCGCTCAAATCCAAGCGTCAGAAGCACAGATAGGTTTTGAAAAATTAGAATTATTATCAAATAATGTTAAAAATACAGTTATTATAACAGAAGATATTAATATTAAATTTATAGAAGTAAAAGAAAAGAATAAAAATGGTATGGAATCCATTAAGGAACTTGTTAATAGATTAGAAGAGACCACTGTAGTTGGGAATAAAACCAATGAAAGCGTTAATGAGCTAGAAGCTAAATCAAAATTTATAGGCGAGATAGTAATAAAGATAAATACTATTTCAGAACAAACTAATTTATTATCTCTTAATGCGGCTATAGAGGCGGCAAGAGCAGGTGATGCAGGAAGAGGTTTTGGAGTTGTGGCAGATGAAATAAGAAAGCTATCTGAACAAACCTCACAATTTACAAAGGAAATAGAAACTATAATACAACAAATATGTGGAGAAATAACAAATACTCAAAATAGTATTAAAGATTCAAACAAAACAATAAGTTATGCAAATAATTCAGTAATAAAATCAAATGTTATTTTTAATGATATACAAGTCTCCTTTGAAGAAGTAACAAATAAGATATCTGAGTTAAAAGTAAATATTGATGAAATGGATGGATCTAAAGATGATGCATTAGCATCAATCGAGGGAATAACAGCTATCTGTGAAGAATCAGCTGCTGCAATAGAAGAAGTATCAGCTACGATTCATTTGCAATCAGAAACAGTAACTAATGTAAAAGATATGGCTTCTGAATTAAAAGAAGTAGTTAATGAACTAGAAGAAATAATGAAAAAATTCAAATTGTAGATAAGGACGAACTATTTTCTTATGAATAATAAAAAAAGTGTAAGTAGATTTTATAAAAAAATTTACTTGCACTTTTTTATTTTATAAAAAAATTACCAGCCACCAGAGGAACCGCCACCACCAGAAGAACCCCCGCCAAAACCACCGAAGCCTCCGCCACCACCAGAAGAACCACCACCAGGACCATTTCTTCTGCCTAAACTACTTAAAAACATAAGTTGAATTAATGTAGAAGAAACTCTTCCTCTATTTAATATCATATCTAGTAAAAATAATATTGCCAGTATTCCGGCTCCAATGCCAAGACCTATGTTGGAGGTTGAATTAGCAATAGGCTCATTAGGTAGTGTTATATTTAAGGATTTATCTAAAGTAACTCCGTATTCTGTAGCTATGTAATCAGAAAATACGCTATATGATTTAAGTAATCCTTCAGCATAGTTACCGTTTATAAAGCTTGGTTTTGCAATAGAATCCATAACTCTGTTGCTTAATGCATCGGGAATAGCACCTTCAAGACCACGACCAACTTCTACTCTCCAGGCCTTGTCATTTATGGCTAAAAGAATTAATAAACCGTTATCTTTGTTCTTTTGACCAAGCCCCCAGTTCCTAAATAGGTTAAGCGCATAGTCTTCAATTGGAATTCCGTTAGTGGAATCTATTATAACTATAGTAGCTTGTGCACCAGTTTTATCTTCTAGTTCTTTTCCTATAGATATAATATTTTTGGCATCTGAATCATTTATTACACCAACATAATCATTTGAATATTTATAGTTTGTCGGGCTAGGGAATTCACTTGCAGCAGTTACAGGAAAAGAAAAAATTAAAAACACTAAAAAGAGAGAAGATAGAAATATTTTTGAAAATTTATTTTTAGTAATCATTTTTAACTACTAAAATCAACAATCGGAACTTCATTTGCGCCCTCACTTGCTTTGTAAAGTGGTCTTTCTTGAAAACCAAATAATGAGGCTGTTATATTAGTAGGAAATCTTCTTCTCTTTGTATTATATTGAGTTACTGCAGTATTGTAATCTTGTCTTGATACAGCAATTCTATTTTCAGTTCCTTCTAATTGAATTGATAAATCACTAAAGTTTTGATTTGATTTTAAATCTGGATAATTTTCAACAACTACAAGTAGTCGTGAAAGAGAATTAGAAAGCTCTCCATCAGCAGCAGCTCGCTCAGATACATTAGAAGCACCAGCTAGCTTACTTCTTGCATTAGCTATGTCTGTGAATATATCTTTTTCTTGAGTTGCATATCCTTTTACAGTATTAACTAAGCTTGGAATTAAATCCGATCTTCTTTGAAGTTGAGTATCAATGTTTGCTTCGCTAGTATTTACAGTTTGTTCTAGTGAAACTAACTTGTTGTAGCCTCCAATTGCAGGCATAACTAAAATAACAAGTACTAAAATTAAGCCAATTAATATTTTAAAACCATTCTTCATCTAAAATCACATTCCTTTCTACATTTATTTTAGTATATGTAGATTTCAAATTATTATGAAATGATTTAAGGCACAATCAAATAAATAATAGACCAATATGCTAGCATATTGGTCTATTATTTATTTTCAAGTGCCTAATTTTCTTTTCTAAACATTTTTAGTGTTAAAATATCACCTATATATGAAATGTCAACTTTATCAATCATCATTCCAACTAGGGTTAGTTCGCAATCATATTCACTTTCTCCACTAAGGTGCCAATAATATTGTTCAACTTCATGTTGTCTTTTAGTATTTAATATCATATTTAAATTTTCAAGTTCACCTTTTGGTAAAGTTTCAACTATACCTGATATATAGAAATATGAATTATTTTCGTCAGTTCCCATATCTATATGTACATCATCAGTACCAAGTTTGTGAAAATAGGCTATAAGTTCACTTATTATTCTTATATTTTTTTCTAATTTAAATTTCATGTTTAAAGCTCCTTCTTAAATGTAGTTATTAACGGAATAAGAATCATAGCTACAAAACCAGCAGCTAAACCATTGTTATATAAATTAAGACCACCGTGAAGGTATCCAATATTAGTCACCATATTTAAATGTAGGAATCCTGCGAGTAGTCCAATTTTCCATCCAAATTTACCTGAAATAGGAGCAAGTGCTGTTGAAAACAGGATTGATAAAATTATATTTGGAGAGTTAAGTGGATCAGTACGTATAAAAGCTGCAAGGCAAGCTCCTATAATAACAGGACTTATATTCTTTAAATGTTTTCCAAAACATCCAAATCCCATAATAGTAAAAATAGCACATATAGTAGGTCCGTTTAAATCACCTTTGATAAATAGTACAAAGGTAGTGGATGCAAGACCAAGAATCCCCATGTTTATATAGGTAGATGGTCCAAATAAAAGATAAAAATCACTAACTAATCTACCAGATTGTTTACTAATTCCTTTAAGGTTAAGCTTATTATTTTCTCCGTAAATTAATCCAATAGCAATTAAGTAAATGCATATAATAAATAAAAATATTGTAAAAATACCATTAGAACCTGTGTACCAAATGAGTCTAGTATCGAAATCAATTCCAACGCCTCTTAAAATAGACATTAATAAAGTTGCAAGTAACCCACTAGCAAATCCTATATTATATAAATTATAACCATTATGAGCTTTAATACAATGGGCAGCTATAGGAGCTAAAATGAATCCTGTAAATATTCCTATGATATTTCCAATTATAAATCCACCGCCTGGAGTAAATAGCCCAGTAAAACTAAGCTGACTAACAGTTGGTGCAAGAGTGGTGGAAAGTAGTGCAACAAGTGTATAGTTTAAAAAAGGTTCTTTTTGATATCTTGAAAATAAATATACACCAAGCATAATTGGCCATATATTTAAAATGTTTTTTCCAAAGAAAGAAAATCCAGTCATCAGCCAAAGTGCCATTATAGTAGAACCGTTTGGCTTTATCCCTATGAAAACTAAGATAGCAATGGAAATAATACTTGTTAAGGCGGCGTTTACAAAAGCTGCTCCAATTCCTCCTATTTCCATATAATCAGTAATTAAAATATCGGGGGTTAGAATTATTTTCTTTAATCCTAAAAGTATATTCATTGGAGAATCAACTATTAATGCAAAAACTATGAACATAATATACATTATTAAAAGAACAGTATAAGGTGGATAGATTTGCCTTTTTATTGTCATAAAATTTATCTCCTTTATAAACTAAATTTAAATAAGATGCTATCAAAAAAATAATAAGTTCGAAATATTTCTAATATTTACTATTTTAACATGGATTTAAATAGTAAAAAATGTTTTTCTTGAAAAGAATTACAAAATAAAATTTATTAGGGGTATATAAATATAAAAATAATGGAGTATAATTATATTTAAATAGAAAATGACTTAAGAGATAGGGTTAGTTATTTTTTTCAAGATCACTAACATAAATAAAAATAGGCAGGTTAAAAGATACTATAATATGGGTAGTATCTATTTTAGTGTGCCTTAGGTGGAGGATGGACATATAATGCAAGTTAAGAAGATAAAACATGTTCCGGAAATTAAAGGCGCATTAAGAAATCATGTAGTTGAAGTGCCCACGTGTATTAGGGAATGTAGTGGAATAAAAATATTTGGTAAAAGAATAAAATCCTTATTATTTACAACGGATGTTGCAATTATAAGAAATACAAATGCGGATGCAATTATAGCTGTATATCCATTTACACCGCAACCATTAATAACTCAAGCTTTAGTTATGGCAGCTGATGTACCGGTGTTTTGTGGCGTAGGAGGAGGAATTACTCAGGGGAAAAGAGTAGTTAACCTCGCATTAGATGCAGAATTTAAAGGGGCTATGGGCGTAGTTGTTAATGCACCAACCTCAAATGAAATAATAAGAAGAATTAGAGAAACAATAGATATACCTTTAATAGTTACAATAGTTTCACAATGTGAAGATATAAATGAAAGAATAGGAGCTGGAGCAACTATATTTAATGTATCAGGTGGAAAAAACACACCAGAAATAGTTAGGAAAATAAGAAAAGAGTATCCTGAATTTCCTATTATTGCAACAGGTGGACCAACTGAAGAATCTGTAATGGAAACTATAGAAGCCGGTGCAAATGCAATAACCTACACTCCACCAGCAGCAGGTGAGATTATGGGTGAACTTATGGACAAATATAGAGGGATTTAATATTTATTTTACAACGGCTTAGTAATGTTAAGAGTGATGAAACTGTGGAATTAAAACCGCAATTTTATCACTTTTTTATTAATTAATATATGTGTATCTACAATAATAAAAATTTTTAATATATACAAAGAATTATATATAATCGTATAAGTTGATTTTTATATTAATTTAACGAACCAATAAATAAAAAATAACATATTAATATATATATATAGAAAGAAGGTATTCATATGTGTGGAATAACTGGTTTTGTTAATTTTAATAACAATATAGGAAAAGAAGAAAATATATTGAAAAATATGACTAATACATTAGCTTATAGAGGACCAAATGCAGAAGGGTACTTTGTGTCTAACAATGTTATGCTTGGACATAGGAGACTTGTAGTTGTTGACCCTGAAGGTGGAAAACAACCAATGAAAAAAACTGTAAATAATAAAGAATATATTATTGTATATAATGGAGAGCTATATAACACAGAAGATTTGCGCCGGGAGTTATTAGAAGATGGATTTAGGTTTGAATCATATTCAGATACAGAAGTTTTGTTAACATCATATATTAAATGGGGTTATGATTGTGTATCTAAACTTAATGGTATATTTGCTTTTGCAATATATGATAAAAAAGATAATAGAGTTTTCTTAGCTAGAGATGCAATGGGCGTTAAACCTTTATTTTATACAATTAAGAATGGCAACTTCATATTTGGATCAGAAATTAAAAGTTTATTAGAGCACCCACAAGTAGATGCAGAAATTGATAAAGATGGGTTAACAGAATTATTTGCTTTAGGACCGGCTGTATCTCCAGGAAGTGGACTTTATAAAAATATAAAAGAAGTTCATCCAGCTCATTATGTAGTTATAACTAAAGAAAATATACAGGAAAAAGAGTATTGGAAGCTTATTGCTAAAGATTTTACTGAAAGTGAAGATGATGCAGTAGAACATGTTAGAGAGTTATTAACGGATGCTATTAAGAGACAACTAGTAGGTGATGTGCCATTATGTACATTTTTATCGGGTGGGTTAGATTCATCAGCTATTTCTGCAATTGCAGCAGAAGAGTATAAAAAGAAAAATAAACAGCTAACAACTTATTGTATTGATTATAAAGATAATGAAAAATATTTTGAAAGCTCATTTTATCAACCATCATCAGATAAATATTGGGCTAGGAAAATGTCTAAATTTCTAAATACAGATCATAGAGATGTTGTTTTAGATCAAAAAGATTTAGTAGATTATTTAAAAGAAGCAACAATAGGTAGAGACATGCCAGGTATGGCTGATGTAGATTCATCATTATATTTATTTTGCAAAGAGGTTAAGAAAGATTTTGTTGTAGCACTATCTGGAGAATGTGCAGATGAATTATTTGGGGGATACCCATGGTTTACCAATGAAGAGTTAATAAATGCTAAGACATTTCCTTGGTCAAGATTTATAAATGATAGAAAAGATATTTTAAACCCATCACTTAAAGGTTTAAAAATAGAGGATTTTGCAAATGAAAAATATAATCAAACATTAAAATCAGTGCCTCATTTGTATGGTGAAAGCAAAACTGAATATAGAATGAGAGAATTATTTGCATTAAATTTGAAATGGTTTATGGTTAATCTTTTAAATAGAAAAGATAGAATGAGTATGGCAAATAGCCTAGAGGTTAGGGTTCCCTTTGCAGACATTAGGTTGGTAGAATATGCATTTAACATTCCTACAGATATAAAATTGTTAAATGGTAGGGAGAAGGGTCTATTAAGAAAGTCATTAGAAGGACTTTTACCAGAGGAAATAATTTATAGAAAGAAAAGCCCATTCCCAAAAACTCATAACCCAATATATACAGATATGGTATGTGGCGTAATGAATGGTATTTTGCAAGATTCAAATTCACCTATTTTAAGTATTATAGATGAAAAGAAAGTTAAAGAAATAGTAGATTCAAGGGGGAAAGCATATAAAACACCTTGGTTTGGACAATTAATGACTGGGCCACAATTAATAGCATATTTAATTCAAATTAACACCTGGTTAGAAGAATATAAAGTTAAGCTGGTTTAAAAACAAGGCATCTTCAAAAAAATTAAAGCCTAACTAAAATAAATTTAGTTAGGCTTTAATCCTATTATTAATTAAGTTATCTTAAAAAACTATAAATAATGCAATTTAAAAAAATGATTAAAGAAGTGGTTACCTATCCTAATAACTATACATATTATATAAAATGAAAATAAATTTTTAAAAACACAAAAGAAGAGGGTGGTTAATAGGTGAAATGGATTAAGCATAGATTAGAATATTCTCTGAAAAAATGGCAATCTATCTATATAACCTATAAAATATTATTCATTATAGCTATGTTAAGTTTCGGTTTAATAATATTTTCTGTATTTAATCCAGATTTAAAAAATGTTGATAATTTAGTTGCAATTAGAACCATATTTTCTTCTATAATAGGTTTCTTATTAGAAAATTGTAGTCAAAATAAGACGAATTGTAACGAAAAAGTTATGTTTTTTAGAAATTTAGTGGTTGGGATAATATCAATTACTATAACTATAGTAATAATGGTAGGTTATATCTATATAGTTGATATAGATAATGCATCAATGTTATTATTAAAAAACATTTTATTTTCTTGTATAGGCTTTTTAATTAGTGCAAGTAAAAATTGTGGAAAGTAAAACAATAAATGGATGCTGTTTCTAAGATAAAGATTGATTTTTCTGAAAATTATGGTATCATAAATTGTAAAGTATCATATAATAAGATTAAAAGATAATTACCAAGGTAGAGGTGCCATATTTAAAGAGTACTTATTAAGAGCTAGCAAGCTAAGACTAATAAGGAAAGGTAAAATGGCCGAAGAAATAAGTGTTGCAAAAACTTGTTTTTGGGTGTACATATAATATGTGTATGACTGTCACGTAAGTGAAGCGCTAGCGAGGTTTGCTAGGTTTAAATATTTTAATTCAAAGATAAATTCTATTTTATTAATTTTTAGAAAAATAGAACAAATTAAAATTTTAAGCAAAATGCATATAAGCCTTAAATAGTATCTACCACCATGGAATTATTCCATGGTGTTTTATTTTACAAAAAAATAAAGAATAAAAAATAAGGACTTAAGGCATCTTAAAAAATAACGACTTAAGATGATTAAAGTAAAAATTAGGAGGAAAAATCATGAAATTATTTGGGGCAATGGAATGTAAAGAAAATGATTTATACATAGGAGGTGTTAAAGCAGAGAGTTTAGCTAAGGAATTTGGAACACCTCTTTATGTTATGGATGAGCAATTGTTAATAGATACATGCAAAGGATACTATAGAAACTTTAAATGTGAAGAAGGAAATAGAGTAGCATTTGCAGGGAAAGCATTCCTTACAGTAGAAATGTGTAAGCTAATAAATAAAGAAGGGCTATATTTAGATATTGTTTCAGGTGGAGAATTATATACGGCTTATAAAGCTGGATTTCCACTAGAAAAGACTTATTTCCATGGTAACAACAAAACTTTGTCAGAAATGACTTTAGGAGTAGAACTTGGGGTTGGAAGATTTATTGTTGATAATTTATATGAAATGGAAGAGTTAAATAAAATAGCAAAATTAAATAATAAAATTCAAAAAATATATTTAAGATTAACACCGGGAATAGAAGCTCATACTCATGATTACATTAAAACAGGTCAAATAGATTCTAAATTTGGATTTGCGCCAGTTGGAGATACAATAATGAATGCGGTAAAGCATGCTTTATCTTTAGAAAATATAGAACTTGCAGGAGTTCACTGTCATATAGGGTCACAAATATTTGATTTAGAACCATTTGCAGATGCAGCAGAAGTAATGCTTGAATTTATAGATAATATAAGGAAAGAAACAGGTCATTTAATAACAGAATTAGATTTAGGTGGCGGGTTTGCAATTCATTATACTGATGAAGATGAGCCAAGAAGCACTGAAGAATATTGCCAAGTGATTATAAATAAAGTTAATGAAGTATGTGAAAAATTATCACTTGAAAAACCAATATTAACAATAGAACCAGGTAGATCAATAGTTGGAAATGCAGGTATGACATTATATACAATTGGAGCTATTAAAGAAATAGAAGGTATTAGAACTTATGTTGCAGTAGATGGTGGAATGACAGATAATATTAGACCAGCACTTTATAGTGCAAAATATGAAGCTTGTATTGCAAATAAAATGAATATGACATTAGATAAGAAGGTAACTATAGCAGGAAAATGTTGTGAATCAGGAGATATATTAATAAAAGATATAGAACTTCCAAAGGCTCAAGGGGGAGATATATTAGCAATAATGACAACAGGGGCATATGGATTCTCAATGTCAAATAACTACAACAAAAACTTAAGACCAGCAGTGGTATTTGTTAAGGGAAATAGAGCAAGAGTAGTATGTAAAAGACAAACTTATGAAGAGTTAATAGAGAATGAGCTAGTTTAAAGCATTTCCAAAAAAAGACTAATTTAAATAGTATATTATTTTCTATCAGCTACCTATATAGAAATGAAAACCTCTTCTCATGTTAATATACTTTGAAAAGTAAAATTAGCATGAGATTTTTTTATTTAATAAATTTTTTTAATATTAGCTAATACTAGTATTAAAAATTTAAAAAAATGTGATATACTATAGTATAAAGAAATAAACGGGATATATATAAATTTAAAGATATATAAAAGCGAGGTGGAAGCAACAAAAGTTGCTATTATTTATGTGTGAATATTTTATTGTAGATAGAATACATGAGGAAAACATAACTATAGAATCACCGGGAGGAGAAATGAGTATAATAACTAAAAATGAGGCCTTAGAATTTGTTAAAGAGGGCGATGTTTTAGTTGGAAAAGATAACATATATGTTATTGATATTAAAGAGACAAAAAATAGAAAAATTAAAGTAAAGAAATTTATGAAAGGTATGTGGCAGGAATAATGATTGGTGAAGAAAAATCTAAAGCTAAAAGCGAAATATATATATCTAATTCTGTTGATGTAAAAATAGAAGAAGATAATATAGATGATAATGAATTAGAAAAAAGATCTGAAAGGTTAGCTGAAAATAAGAAAAGTGGTTTCTTCTATGAATGGGGACTTCCTATAATAGTAGCTGTAGTACTTGCAATATTAATAAATAAATTTGTAATATTTAAAGTTAAAATACCCTCAGAGTCTATGGTTCCAACTTTAAATGTAGAAGATAGATTATTTGTAACAAGAGTGTATAATGAAGATAAATTCAAAAGAGGAGATATATTAGTATTTGACTCAAATGAACTTGGAGAAAAATTAATTAAAAGACTTATGGGACTTCCAGGAGATAAAATAGTTATTAAAAATGGAGAAGTATCTATTAATGGAGAAAAATTAATAGAAGATTATATAGGAAATGCAGATAGATTCAATGGAGAATATGAAGTGCCTGAAGGAAAATATTTTTTCCTTGGAGATAATAGATTATGGTCAAAAGACTCAAGATATTGGATTAATCCATATATAGATGCAAAAGATATAGAAGGAAAAGCTCAATTTAAGGTATATCCATTTAGTGATATTGGAAAAATAAAATAGATGCTTGAAAAGTTTCAGCAAATACTAGGCTATGATAATAAAAAATTAAATAATAAACTAAAGAAAAATACTATAATACTATTTATAAAAATAATATTAATAGCCGTAGTATTTACATTACTAATAAATAAATTTTTTATTTTCAAAGCAAATGTTCCTACAGCCTCAATGGCACCAAATATAAATATAAATGATAAACTTTTAGTAACTAGAGTGTATAATTTAGACACCTTACAATTTGGAGATATAGTAGTATTTTACTCAAAAGAATTTAATGAATATATGGTAAAGAGATTAATAGGATTACCGGGAGATTTTATATCAATGGATGAAGGAAGTTTATATGTAAATGGAGAATATAAAAGAGAATCATATATTCAGAATGTAGATGATTATACAGGCAAATTTAAGGTGCCAGATGAGGAATATTTTTTTTTAGGAGACAATAGGCTTATATCATTAGATTCTAGATTATGGGACAAAACCTGTGTAAATGGACAGGATATTATAGGGATAGTAAGATTTAGAATATATCCATTTAAGAATATAGGAAGTATAAAGTAAAAAGGGAGAACTTAAGATGGAAAATAAAAATAAAAAAAATATGAATAATAATCCAGAAGAAAGTAAAGATAAAAAAATAAAATCTATATTATTATACACAGTTATGACTTTTTTAATTGTATATGCATTTAACACAGTTAAAACTTCTATGGGATTAGAAGAAATAACATATAATAAATTTATAGAAATGGTAGAAAATAAAGAAATTGAAAAAGTGTTAATAACAGATTCAGAAATAAAAATAACACCAATATTAAAAGATGAAAAAGATAAGAAAGTATTATTTACAGGGAATATGAGAGATCAAAATTTAACATCTCAATTAACAGAAGCTGGTGTAGATTTTAATAAATCTATCGTGGAGCAAAATTACATAATAGAATTTATAATGGGATGGATAATTCCTGCATTATTAATGTTTGTAGCATTTAAATTCATATTTGGAAGAATGGGTAAGAAAATGGGCGGTGGCTTAGGTGGCGGCATGATGGGAATGGGAAAAAGTAATGCTAAGTTATATGTTGAAACTGATATAGCAATTACTTTTGATGATGTTGCAGGTCAAGATGAAGCTAAAGAATCTTTAAGAGAAATAATAGATTTTTTAAATCATAAAGAAAAATACACAGCTATAGGAGCTAAATTGCCTAAAGGTGCATTATTAGTTGGACCTCCAGGAACTGGTAAAACTCTGATTGCAAGAGCAGTTGCTGGTGAAGCTAAGGTTCCTTTTTATTCAATGTCAGGATCTAACTTTATAGAAATGTTTGCAGGTATGGGAGCTTCAAAAGTAAGAGATTTATTTAAAGAAGCAGAGAAAAATTCACCTTGTATAATATTTATAGATGAAATAGATTCAATAGGTAAAAGCAGAGATGCTCAAATGCAAAGTAATGATGAAAGAGAACAAACTCTAAATCAACTATTAACACAAATGGATGGATTCGATTCATCAAAAGCAGTTGTTGTTTTAGCAGCAACAAATAGACCAGAAATATTAGATAAAGCACTTTTAAGACCAGGTAGATTTGATAGAAGAGTAATTGTGGATAAACCTGATTTAAAAGGAAGAATAGATATACTTAAGGTTCACAGTAAGGGAGTTAAGTTATCTGAAAAAGTTAATTTAGAGCAAATAGCAAAGGGAACTCCAGGAGCTGTAGGAGCAGACCTTGCAAATATGATTAATGAGGCAGCACTAAGAGCTGTAAAACATGAAAGAAAAGAAATTATGCAAGAAGATTTGCAAGAGGCTGTTGAAGTTATAATAGCAGGTAAAGAAAAGAAGGATAGAATACTTTCACCACTAGAGCGAAGAATTGTTGCCTTCCATGAAGTAGGGCATGCGTTAGTAGCAGCTTTAATTGAAGGTACAGATCCAGTTCATAAAATAACAATTGTTCCAAGAACAATGGGAGCTTTAGGGTATACAATGCAATTACCTGAAGAGGAAAAATACCTTGTGTCTAAAGATGAGTTATTAAGCCAAATAATGGTTATGTTAGGTGGAAGAGCTGCAGAAGAAGAAGTATTTAACTTAGTTTCAACAGGCGCTTCTAATGATATAGAAAGAGCAACTCAAACAGCTAGAAGTATGGTAACTATTTATGGAATGTCAGATAGATTTGATATGATGGCTTTAGAATCAGTAACAAGCAGGTATTTAGATGGTAGAGCTGTTAGAAACTGTAGTGAAGAAACATCAGCAATTATAGATGAAGAAATACTAAGAATAATTAAAGAAGCACATAATAAAGCTAAGGATTTATTAAAAGAGAATAGAGATTTATTAGATGAGGTATCAGAATATCTTCTAGAGAAAGAAACAATATATGGAGATGATCTTAGAAGCTTTATATATAAAAAGTATCCTCATTTAAAGAAAGAAAAAAAAGTAGATGAATTAGCTATTGATAGTGATGTCCAATTAGAATTAAGTTTAGACGATAATAAAGGACAAATAATAGACATTACAACAGATGAGAAAATGTAAGACATTGTAAAAGAATAATAGGCATCGTAAAATAAATAACTAGTTATTTATTTAAGGATGCCTTAAAAGAAGTTGGAGGGGATTTAATTTGGATAAAATAGAGTTAATAGGTGAACAACAGAACTTAGATAGAACATTAGAAGTTTTAAACCTTGAGATATTAAATTATATAAAGAAAAGAAAGGGTATAGCCCAATATATACTTGATTATAGAAAGAAATTTATTGAAGATCATAAAGATGATGAAGATAATATAATGGAATATTTTGATCATGAGAAATATGTAAAAGAACAAGCTTATAGCACAATAGATAGAAAACTTTCTGAGTTTACAAAACTAAAAGAATCACCATACTTTGGTAAAGTTACTTTTACTGATGAAGAAGATAAAGAAGAAATATATATAGGTAGATATGGGTTAACGCCAGAGGAAAGTTATAAAGAGTCAGTGGTAGATTGGAGAGCTCCAGTAGCTTCATTATTTTATAAGGGAATGATAGGAGAAACTTCATATAAAGCACCAAATGGAGAAGTTCCAGTAGAAATAACAGCAAGAAGACAACTTATGGTTAAAAAAGGTCTATTAGAAGGTTATTTTGATTCGGATGTAGATGTTAAGGATGAAATTCTTCAAATGATACTTTCATCAAATGCTGGAGAAAAGTTGAAAGATATTGTAATTAGTATACAACAAGAGCAAGATGAAATAATAAGAGAAGAAAGGACTAAGGTTGTTGTTGTTAATGGAGTTGCAGGCTCAGGTAAAACTACAATTGCACTTCATAGAGTAGCATATCTTTTATATAATTTTAGAGAACAATTAACTAATAAAGTTTTGATTTTTGGACCAAATGATATATTTATAGATTATATTTCAGATGTATTACCTACTCTTGGAGAAAGTGGAATAAGCCAAGAAACATTTGTAGGATTTGCTTATGATGAAATTAGGTTAGATGAACCTATAATTGATTCTCCTACATATTTAGAAGATGTATTAAAGGGGAATGAAGAGGTAATAAATAAAATAAAATATAAATCATCAAAAGAATTTATAACATTCTTAGATGAAAAAGTAGCTCAATATGAAGAAAAATATTTCACTATTACTCCTGTTAATTTTATGGGAGAAGAAATAGTTACAGTAGAAGAAATAGAAGTGTTATTTAATAAGCATTATAAATATATGCCTTTATTTAGAAGAAGCCAAAAGGTTAAACTAATTATAACTTCTAAACTTAAAGATAAGAGAGATGAAAAAGTAAGGACTTTAAATGCAGAATTTAAAGAAAAGCTAGCTAGTTTAACACCAGAGGAACTTTTAATTGAAGAAAATAATATGGATTTTGAAAGAAAAAATAAAATAAGAGATATAGTTAAAGAAGTAGTTAAATCTAAAGAAGAGTTAGAGCAATGGATAAGTAATGAAAGCATAGTTGATATGTATAAAGAGTTTATGGATGTTAAAACACTAACTTATTTAGATTTGCCAGCTATATTATATTTAATGATTAAATTAGATGGTAAAAAAGTAAAACAAGATATAAGACATATAGTAATAGATGAGGCTCAAGATTATAGCTTCCTTCAATTCTTAGTTTTAAAAGAATTAACTGGATGCAAGAGCTATACAATTGTAGGAGATTCAAATCAAAGATTAATAAAAATTGAAGAAATCCCTCCAATGCTTAAGCTTAAAGAATTATTTGGTGGATTTGTTAAAGATTTTAGTTTAAATAAGAGTTATAGATCAACTTATCAAATAATGGAATATGCAAGTAAGCTTCTAGATGAAAAAGCAGTTGTTCCTTTTGTTAGAAAAGGAGAATTTGATGTTTTAGAAACAGAAGTTCCAGAAACTGATAAGGAAGGTTTAATAGATGTATTATTAAATCTATTAGAAGAATACCAAGATGAAAAATATGAAAATATAGCTATAATAACTAAAGGTAAAGAGCAGCTACAAAAAATAGCGCCAGAATTAAAAAAACATACAAAGATAGTAGCCTTTGATAGAGAAGACATGATATATAAAGGTGGGAAAGTATTAGTACCATCATATTATGCAAAGGGACTAGAATTTGATGGAGTTATAATAGTAGATTTTGATGATAATACAGATGATTTAGTTAAATATATTATGGCAACAAGAGCATTACACAGATTATCAATAGTAAAAGTAACTAGATAGATATAATATTTATAAAGAGAGTTGTGAAATATTTAAATTCCTGAAATATCATAAAATACAAGAATACTGATTAATTATTTATTTAAATATTCCTAAGAAAAATGAGATATAAGTGAAAACTTATATCTCATTTTTTATAGAAACAATTAATTTTAATATTATTCGAATTTCTCGAACTTCTTTACTACTTTATCAAAAATATCATTTGCTACATCAAAATTCATAGCAGAGATATAGAAGGTTTCTAACTCATCATGAATAGTGTGAGCATCTGTAATTAAAGACAAACCTTTTTCTATTAAGTCATAGAATATTTTGCTACAGTATGCAACTTCTTCTTTATTTGCAGCTATAACATCAGCTTTACAAAAATCTTCAATATTATAAACTTTACCTGTGAATGATGTTTGACTAATTTCATTAGTAGTTAAAACGCAGGTTGATAATTCAGGAATAAGTAAGTGCTCAATTCTTTCAGGAATAAGAGGATCATGCATATACTCTACAAAATAACCTTTCCTTTGTGCTGTGCTTCCTATTTTTTTAAATATTTCAGTTTTTCCAAAACCAGGACCACCATTTAATATAAATTTATTTTCAAAACCGAATACTAAATCTTCAGCGAAGGTAACTATTCCGTTTGGAGTAAAAGCAGTTGCGAATAAGTGTCTATCAGCTCCGTAGCCAGATTTTTGTGTGTGGAATATCTCTTCTTTTAATGATTCTGTAACTGTTGAAATCTTATCAGTACTTATGGATTCAGCATTTAAAGAACTCCAATCATCATGAATATCTTTCGCTGCGGCAAAGTAGCGATATGCTCTTTCAAAAGTCTTACTAATCTTCTTTTGAACTTCCATAATTTCTTTTTTATTTAAGAAAAGGGCATCCATATCAAGAGCTTCACCCATATTTAGAACTTCATCAACAGCACCAGGGTGAATAGGATCAACCATGTGAGGGGCAGTTCCATCAAGAATTGCAAGTTTTAGTTCTTTAATAACAACAGCATCTAGTGAGTTATTATCAGAAGAACAATGATGATATTCTATAGTGTATCCCTTAGCGGCAAAATGAGCTCCGATTTTTTTCATGAAATAAGATTTACCGCTACCTGGAGAACCTTTCATACATAAAATTCTATTTCCATCTTCTTGTGAAAGTATATATTTATAAAATGAGTAAAATCCTTTAGAAGTATTACCTCCTGGAAATAGATGCCTTTCTTTTAAATATGCCAATTATACCACTCCTAATTATATTATTTGTTTTAATTATATTATTAAATCTTTATAGTTTATGGATAGATATAACATTATGAGCCTGTCCAATGTAAGGTAAATTAAATTTTATTTTTTAAAAGATATTTAACATATGAATTATTCAAATGAATATTAGGTATACTATATTCGTTAGAACACTATTATAAGTAAAAAATATGCAGTTAATAATAAATATGCAATTTAATGAATAATATATAGTTAATATGCATAAAAAATAGAATTATAACTAAATAACTGTATAAAACATCGTAAATATGAAAAATATTTAAAAAATTCAAAAAAGACTTGCATAAATATGATGTTATAACGTATAATTATGCTAATAAATAAGTGGATAATAAAAAGGGGGATTTTAATAATGAAAAATTTTAATGTTATACCAAAGGCAGGCAAAGCCAAAAAAATATTTGCAGCGGCAATAGTAGGAGTAATGGCACTGGGGTTAATTGGATGTGGTAGCACTAAGGAAAATGACATGTTAGATGTTATTAAAAAAAATGGTAAGTTAGTAGTTGGATTAAGTGCTGATTATAAACCTTATGAATTCCATGCAATGATAGATGGTAAAGAT
Organism: Clostridium gasigenes; assembly: GCF_900104115.1. GTDB lineage: Bacteria > Bacillota > Clostridia > Clostridiales > Clostridiaceae > Clostridium > Clostridium gasigenes. The sequence continues at coordinate 161,722 of NZ_FNJM01000002.1, read as the reverse complement.
CAGGTTGTAGGTTTTGATATTGATCTTGCTAAAGCGATAGCTAAAGATCTTGGAGTAGAACTAGAAATTAAGGAAATGGAGTTTGATTCATTAATAACAGCACTTCCAGCAGATAAAATAGATTTAATAATTTCAGGGATGAATCCTGATGAGAAAAGAAAGAAAGCAGTAGATTTCTCAGATATATATTATGTTTCACAACATGGGATTTTAGTTAGAGCAGAAGATAAAGATAAATATAAAACAGTTGCAGATTTAGCTGGTAAAAAGGTTGGGGCACAACTGGGATCAACACAAGAAGCCTTAGCAAAGGAAAAAATTGAAAATGCAGATATGCACTTGTTAGCTAATGTTAATGATTTAATATTAGAACTAAAAGCTGGTAAGGTAGAAGCTTTAATAATAGAAGCGCCAGTTGCTGAAATGGCAATTAAATCTAATCCAGAGCTTGCTCTTGCAGAACAAAGATTTACAGATGAAACAGGCGGAAATGCAGTAGGAATTAAGAAAAATTCACCTAAATTAGTAGCAGAAATAAATAAAACTATAAAAACACTAATGGATGATGGATCAATGAGCAAGTTTATAACAGATGCAATTAAGTTAACAGATAAAGAAGTTAAGGAATAAAAGTGATTTATTCACTTTTTAACACCAAGGGGGAGTAGGGCATGAAATTAGATTTTAGTTTTTTATCAGAGTATTTATCATATTTTGTTGATGGAGCAAAAATGACATTACTTATATCTTTAATAACTGTAATAGTTGGATCCCTTTTAGGGTCTCTTTTATTCTTTATGAAGAGTTCAAATATACAAATAGGCAAAATTAAACCTTTAAAAATTATAGCTTCTATTTATATAGAAATAATTAGAGGAACACCAATGTTACTACAAATCATGATAGTTTATGCTGGATCTGATATAGTATTTGGATTAGATTTATCGCCATTAACATCGGCAATAGTAGCAATATCTTTAAATTCAGCAGCATATGTTTCAGAAATAGTAAGAGCTGGAATAGAAGCGGTTGATAATGGGCAAATGGAAGCAGCTAGAAGTCTTGGAATGAAGAAAACACAAGCTATGATACTAGTTGTTATACCTCAAGCTATAAGAAATATATTACCTGCAATAGGTAATGAGTTTGTTACAATTATTAAAGAATCATCAATGGCATCAGTTATTGGAGTTGGAGAGCTTATGTTTGCAGCTAAAGTTGTTACAGGAGCAACATATATACCATTAACACCACTAATTGCCTCAGCCATGTTCTATTTTGTTATGACATTCTCACTTGGAAGACTTATGAGTTATATTGAAAGGAGGCTTAAAGCTGGTGATATACGTTAAGGATTTACACAAAAGTTTTGGAAAAAACGAAGTTTTAAAAGGTATAGATGAGCATATTAAAAAAGGTGAAGTTGTAGTTGTAATTGGACCTTCCGGATCTGGAAAAAGTACTTTCTTAAGATGTTTAAACAGACTAGAAGAGCCAACCTCTGGAGAAATAATTTTTGAAGGAATAAATATAACAGATAAGAAAAGTGATATAAATAAAATTAGAGAAAAAATGGGTATGGTGTTTCAACAATTTAACCTATTCCCACATAGAAGTGTACTACAAAACCTAACAATGTCACCTTTAAATGTTAAGAAAATTCCTAAAGAACAAGCTGTCAAAAAGGCTATGGAGCTTCTTAAGAGAGTTGGATTAACAGAAAAAGCAGAAGCATTTCCAGCATCTTTATCAGGTGGTCAAAAGCAAAGAATTGCAATTGCAAGAGCACTGGCTATGGAACCGGATGTTATGCTTTTTGATGAACCAACTTCAGCCTTAGATCCAGAAATGGTAGGGGAAGTTTTAAATGTTATGAAGACATTAGCAAAAGAAGGAATGACAATGGTTGTTGTAACACATGAAATGGGATTCGCAAAAGAAGTTGGAGATAGAATTCTATTTATGGATGGCGGAGTAATTGTGGAACAAGGAAAACCAGAAGAGATATTCACAAACCCAAAGAATCCAAGAACAATAGATTTCTTATCTAAAGTTTTATAAATAGACAGAGTACTATAAATAATGGGAACTATATTTAGTGTATAACTAGGTGCTACAAGATGATTTATAAAATCATCTTGTAGCACCTAGTTTTTTCAAGTTATTAAGAAATCATTTTAGATATCAAAAGAAGAATTTGATATGATTATTTTAAGTATGGTTGAGATTGCACATAGATTATTACTTGTTTATACATCTATCCTTTTAACTTTTTTATAACACTTATTTTTTTGAAAGTGACTTAGTTAATTTATTAGTATGACTTAATTGTATGTTGTTTTATATATGTTAATGGAAATAGTAATATGTAATAGTATAAGTTAAGCTTGTCTAGTATTTTTATATTTTATTAATCTTAATATTGCATATAAGGTAAATATTGTAGTATAAGTGATTAACTTTATCCAATCTATATTTTTTTTGCTTAACAATATAAGTAAAATATGAACATATGTTATAAAGTAAAAAAGGTAAGATGTTCTTTGCAATTTATTCCATTGATGCCAGTCCATTTTACTCTTAACTTTTTTTAATGAAGTGATAAATAATGGTATCATTATAATAAATCCTATAATTCCAAAAATCACGTATGCAACATAAATTGCAGATAATTTTTGATCAATTATTTTCATTATAAAACGAACTAGGTATATAACTCCATGGGGGAATAGAAGGATAGCTGCTATAATAGCTAACTCGCCTCTAATAATTAATAGTTTTTTTGTTATTTTCCACCTCGATTGTAAAGCGCCTGCAAACATAACTAAAACAAAAATTGATATTGAAAAAATACCTTTTATAGATGCTTTTTCAATATAAGAAATAAATCCATAAAGCTCCATATTAGAAGTTATTTTTAAAATCTCATAAATTGTTGTACTAATAGCTATAAATGCGGATAATGAGTAATAAAACCAATAATGCTTTTTAATACTTGTTGTAAAAAGCAATGATAAAATTGTTGCTAAAATTAATGAATAAATCAAAATCATGGTAGTGCTCCTTTTTAAATGTTGTTGATAATCAATATCAAGTAGATTATAGGTGAATGTTTTAATGAAGTCAATAGGTATTTTTTTGAAAATCCCTAAAGGTTTATAATGTATAAATTAGACTTTACACTTAAGTTATTTATTGATAATAAAGGATTAACTAAAGATGTCTTGATTCAATTATGTTATAATTTTATTAGTAAAGGATGTGGGTAAATGAGTAAATTAGTTAAGATACAAAAACCTAAGTTTATAGATGATTTGGAAGATATAAACAATATGTATGAAGAGATAATTATAGCTGATAAAATTCAAAATAAGCTTATAGAAAATATAACAATTGAGGATAAAAAAGATGTAGGGATAACTATAGATTCATGTATTTTTAGGAATGTAATATTCAATAAGTGCTCTTTTAAAAATGTAGATTTATTAGATGCTAAGTTTGAAAATTGTGATTTATCTAATAGTAATTTTAGTGGAGGGAGTATACATAGAGTTGAGTTTATTAATTGTAAGCTACTTGGAGCAACTTTTGATGAAAGTAATTTAAAGGATGTTTTATTTCAAAAGGTATTAGGAAAGTATTCCAATTTTTCTTTTGCTAAGTTTAAATCTGTAAATATTATTGAATGTAACTTTCAAGAGGGAATATTTCAGCAAGTTAAGAATGAAAAGATAGTTTTGAAAGATACTGATTTAACTAACTCATATTTTAATAAAACTTCTTTAGATAAAATAGATCTTACAACTTGTGAAATAAGTGGAATTGATTTAGAAATAGATGACATAGGGGGAGCAATAGTAACAGCTATACAAGCTTTGGATTTAACAAGGATGATGAGGCTAGTGATAACGTGTTAAATATGACATGTTAGATGAAATAGTAAATATGTTAGAAGACGCTGATTATTATTTTACAGAGTTGAATTAATTAAGAATTGATTAATTAGTTTAATGAGCGTTATGGTATAATTAGAACATAAGAAAAAATGGACTGAATATTTTAAAAAAATGTTTATATGAGAAAAATACAAAGGGTTATATCTGACGAAAAGGAAAAAAATATGATAAGAGTTGTAGCAGGGATAAAAAAAAAGATAAAATCCATCTATGACTATTTCATAATTAAGTATTTACTTACGCGTTAATCAGCAGATGTTATATCAAACTATAACAGGAAGTACCAGTTTATAATAGGTGCATTAATAAATAATTATATAGGAGATGATTTTAGTGTGGTTTAGAGTACAAGGTCAAGAAGTTTTAATAGAATCAAAATTTATTTTCATAAATAAGGCAAAGGCAAAGGTTAAGAAGGCAAAGGTTACTATTAATTGTAGCATAACTAGTAATAATCCATTGATAAATGCAACTTTTTTAGGTATGTATGAAAGTGTTGAAGAAGCTCAAAGGATATTTGAGGACATACAAGCAAATATAGTTCAAGGTAATAAATTATATATAATGCCATAAAGCATTAAAATCGATAAAAAATAGCAAGACAATATGTTAGTATATTTGACTTGTTATTTTTTTATGCGCTACTATACTAATTAGTTTTTTTAAAGATACCAAAACGTATGAAAGCCTGAGAGTTGAGTAATTGAGTTTTTAGGCATTTGGATTGTTGCATTATAAACATTTAGAAAATCGCCAATTCCCATAGTGAGGCTAAAAGTGGCAAAACTAATTGCTATTTTTGAAATTACAGAAAATTCAAGGGAATAAAAAGGAATAAATGTTATATATTAAAAAAAGATATGTATAATAAATATATATATAAATTACATTCAGTTGTAGTAATAGGCATTAATAATTAAAATTTAATCTATTTTACAATGCCTTATTTTAATTAATAGGAGAAGTGTAATAATGAAAAAAATAATAAATATAATATTAATACTAATATTGTTTTTTTGTGCATATAAAGTAGTGGCAAAAATATATAGATATATTTATGATTCTAATAAATATGAGAAAATTAGAATAGAAAAGATGGAAATAGATGAAACAGAAATAAATGAAATAGAAACAGAAGAGGTGAAAGTAGATAATTTATATCAAAATTTTAAAAATAAGAATAACGATTATGTGGGATGGATTACAGTAGAAGGCACAAATATTGATTATCCAGTAGTTCAAGGTAATAATAATGATTTTTACTTATATAATGATTTTACAAAAGAAAAGAGTAGTTCAGGAAGTATTTTTATGGATTATAGAAATGATATTAAAGATGATTCAAATATAATTATTTATGGACATAATATGAAAAATAAAACAATGTTTAATAATTTAACTAAATTTAAAAATCAGGATTTCTTTGAAAAAAATAAAATAATTACTTTAAAGAGTAATAATGAAATAAAAAGATATGAAATATTTTCTGTATATGTTACCGATGCAAAAGAAGAATATTTAGAATATAACTTTGCAAATAAAGAATCATATCTAACTTATTTAAATAAATTAGAAGTAAAATCACTACATTTAAACAAATTAGATATAGGCGAAAAGGATAAAATTATAACATTGACTACATGTAGTTTTGAATTTAATGATGCTAGAATTATGGTTAATGGAAAACAATTGGAGTAAATGGATGACATAAATCAATAGGTAGGGTTATCTTCAATTTAATAAGATTAGAGTTTATACAGTTAAAATATAATTTATACACTACAACATTAAAAAAATAAAACTTATAATAATATATGTAAACGATATTTGAAATGTATTGCTATTTTTAATATAGTATAACAAGTTCCAAATAATGGAGGTTTTAAAATGTATTATGAACAGTTTATAGATGGATATAATCCGAAAATATTATCTTTAGTTAATAATATAAAAAATGGAATATTAATAGCCGCTACAATAAGTTATATATTTATTAGTAGCTTAATTTCAATAGGACTTATAGTATTATATTTTATTATTTATATATCAACTTTAAATATATATGTAGAATATGAATATGGAATAACAGATAATGAGTTAGATATATTTAAAATATCAAACAAAAAAAGAAGAAAATTAGTAAAGTGTATAGAGCTTAATAAGGCAGAAATACCTATAAGCTTAAATGATTTTAATCAAAATAGATATAAGGGCACAAAAATATCAAAAGTTTATACTAAGAAATATGAAAAGTGTGATAAGCAAGTGATTATATTAAAAGAGTCAGCTACCACAAAGATTTATGAGTTAGTGTTAAATGAAGAATTACTAGATTATATCTCAAGAATAAGGAGAGTATGAATATTTTAATAGATAAGTAATGGTGGGTAGTTGATAAATATATAGGGGGAAATAAAAATGAAAAATTATATTGCTTTTGACATTGGAGGATCTTCAGTTAAATTTGGACTTGTAAATGAACAAGGAGAAATATTAGACAAGGGATCGTTTAAAACACCAAAAGAAGACTTTGATATACTTATTTCGAAAATAGTTGAAGTTGTAGATAAATATAAAAAGAATATGAAATTACAGGGGATAGGCTTAAGTTGCCCTGGAGCTGTTAATAATGAGGAGGGAATAATATATGGAGCATCAGCAGTGCCATATATACATGGACCTAATTTTAGAAATATATTAAAAAAAGCTACAGGTTTAGATATGTCTATGGAAAATGATGCTAACTGCGCAGCTTTAGCAGAAGTTTGGATGGGTGCAGCAAAAGATAATAATGATGCACTTTTTTTGGTATGTGGAACAGGTATAGGTGGAGCAATTATAAAAAATAAGAAATTACATTTAGGAACTAACCTACATGGTGGAGAATTTGGATATATGATAATGGAAAGTGATATAGAAAAAGGAATAGTCAAAAATTATAGTGAAGTTGCATCTACTTTTTCTATTGTTAAAAGAGTAGCGCAATATAAAAATATAGATACTAGTAAAATTGATGGGAAAAAAATATTTGATATGGCTAAAGACGGAGACAAGGATTGCTTAAGAGCAATTGACGAATTTTATTATAAATTAGCTTTAGGAATATTCAATTTACAATATGTATATGATCCAGAAGTAATTGTTATCGGGGGAGCTATAAGTGATCGTGAAGATTTAGTAGATTGTATAAATGCAAAACTAGAACTTATATTAAAACAAGCAAAAATAGCTAAGATAATGCCAACTGTTAGAAAATGCGTTTATTCAAATGATGCTAATTTAATAGGTGCAGTGTATAACTTTAGCATGCGTCATTAGTATATTAAATAATTGTATATGATATTTAAAGATAGAGATTTATTTCTCTATCTTTCTTTCGGTAGATTACTAATTTTCATTTTAAAGGTATCTATAATTTTGATATACCCATGATGTAATAAGTTTATTTTATAATGCCTTAGATCATGGGTATATTAATAACTATAATTTAATTTTTTTCTCTATCATAGCATCATATATAAAGTGTGCAAATAGTGAGTTAGACCAAGCAAACCAATCTCTTGTGAATTTGGTTGAATTGTCGCAGTGGAATCCTTCATGCATAAAGCCTGTACCACCATGGCTATTTATTAATATATTTATTAAATCTTTTATTTTTTGAGTATTATTAGTTGTAAGTCCATTCATTGAAAGTGCTATATGCCATATATATTGGGGTGGTGTATGTGGGCTACCTATCCCTTTAGCTACTGTACCTTCATAGTAGAATGGATTGTTTTTGCTTAATATAAACTTTCGTGTGTTTTGATAAATTTCATCATCAATTCCTCTAAATTCTAAATATGGAATTGATAAAAGGCTTGGAACGTTAGCGTCATCCATAAAGTTATAGTTGCCTAAGCCATCTACTTCGTAAGCATAAATATCTCCAAATTCTTCATTATGAACTATACCGAATTTCTTTATGCCTTCTTCAATTTCAAGTCTTAGTGAGTTAGCTTTTTCTTTAAGTTCTAAATCTTTATATATAACTTCAGAAATTTCTTCTATATATCTTAGTGCCACAGTAGCAAACATATTAGCTGGAATTAAGTATCCATATTGGCAAGCATCGTCACTTGGTCTAAAACCAGACCAAGTCATCCCTGTAAATGAAACTGGGTTTCCAAGGCCTCCATTGCATAAAGTATCTGTTTTTGAGCAGTTTAATCTTTGGAATGAGTAATCAGATTTTTCAAAATGGTTTTGTTCAGTTTTCCATAAATCAATAATAATATTAAAAACATTTCTTATTTCATCATTAAAGAAAGTGGCATCACCGCATTCTTTCCAATATTTATGTGTAAGTCTAACTGGGTAACATAATGAATCTATTTCATATTTTCTTTCCCAAACCCAAGGGCTATCCTTTGTTAAATCATTATCCCATTTTTTACCGTTAGCTTCTTTGTTAAAAGCATTTGCATAGGGATCTATAAGAATACATTTCATTTGCCTTTTTATTAACCCTGTAAATATATCTTTAAGTTCAACGTGATCTTTAATAAAAGGTAAATAGTGTTCTATTTGAGAGGTAGAATCACGAAGCCACATAGCAGGAATATCCCCTGTTATTACAAATGCATCATCAAAAGATACATCAACTGTAGTTTCTATTGTATTAATAAAACAATTTAAAAATATAGATTTAAGTTTTTCATTTTCTATAGAGTTGGTTAAGTTTTGTCCTATTTCGCTTATTGTAGATTTAATAACCTCTAATTTAGTATTTGTTATAGTAGTCATAAAAGTCCTCCTAGTATAATAAGTTTTGTAGTTAGGTATCTTCAAAAAAATAACTAGTAAGATTTTTTGACTTGTTATTTGATTGAGCCTTATGTAAATGCTACGATGTCTTAGTTGTTTCTAGTTCAAGAAGCAATGCTTTATTAGTAAAGCTAAGTAAAAATGCAAATATACTTGAAATAAATAGTATTATTGTACCTGGAGTCATTTCAAATAAAATAAGTGAAAATATAATTATTACTATATTAGATATAGTAATAATTGGTCTAGTAAAGACTAGAATAAGTGAAGATTTAACAATGGACATATTTGTCATAGTAAATCTACTTATTAATATATATATATAGGGTGTCATTAATAAAAGAATAATGGTTAGTGAGGCAAATAAGCATGTTGAAACTAAACTATATTTTGAAGTGGAGAAAAATTTTATATTAGAATAAAGTATAAATACTACTATTAGTTCAGAGCACCATAAGAAAGTAGCTTGTTTAAAATTTAATTTTAAACCTTTAATAAAATCATTTATAATATTTAAATCTTTATTTCTAATTAATTTCCCAGTGCAGTATAGTAGTGATGTTAATGATGGGCCAATAGGAATTAAGCATATTAAAAACAAAGGGAAGTATGAAGAAATATTACTTATTCCGAGGAAGAGAAAGAATGATACACTTGGTATATTTAAGATCATAAAAAATAGATTCAATAAAAAAAACCAGAATATATAATTAAATATATCAAAGATTTTATCTAAACTAAAAAAGTCTCCCATGAATAATGCCTCCTATGTAAAAGTTTACTTTAATTATAATAAAGTATATTATAATTAATGTTAAAATTCAAAGTTTTATGTCCAAATTATAGAGTATTCTAAAATAAGTCCACTAAAACAATAAAATGTCATACGGATAAACCTTTTCATTAAATTTTAATTATGGTTAAATGTAATTATGAGTCGAAGTATAGAAGATGTTGTAAAAAACAGTAAATAGCATAGGGGATTTAAAAAACTATATAAGTTCTAATTAGTAATTTACATTAATTTAATACAGCTAGACGTATAGATCTAAGGTATCTAGAGTTTAATATGTATATTAACTTATATAGTTGTTTATTTATACATTCTTAAGGTTAGAGGAGTGAAGAAATGCGTATAAAAAAATCTATGATATATAAAAGAATATTTGGTGTTTATATGATAATGGTAATTTTTTTAATATCAAGTTTAGATATTTATATTATAAAAAAACAATTAACTAATATTAAAAAAAATAGTTTATACATAAATCAAGAGATTGCCTATGATGTAAATGAAGAAATAAATAACATAAATAATAGTACAAACTTAATAGTTAAAAATATGTATGATGATAAATATATTATTAATGATGTAATTGATTTCTTAGATGTGGATGGGATAACATATTTAAAGCGAAAATTAGATAAATTTTCTAGTAGTAATGAGTATTTTTACAAAGGAATTGAAAAATTCACCAAAGATTCATTTAATATGAATGACGCTTTGATTAATATTTCATTTATTAGTTATAGTAGAGATGAAGAGAGCTCGTTTAATAGAAGAAATCAAATAAAAGTAAAAGAAAATAAAAGGGATTACTTAGGAGAAGAATATAACTTTTCTAATATTGTATGTCAAAAAAATAGTATAAGGTATATTAGAGAAATAAGAGAGCCAACAACACTTAAAGCTAAAGGTGAAATAATATGTACATATGATTTAAGTAAAATTAGGAAAATTATTAGTACTTATGAAAAAAAATATGAAGTTATGATATTAGATGATAATGAGAATGTTGTTTATGATTCTAATGATGATTATGAATATGAAAAATATTCTTATTTTTCAAAAGTGATGGAGGCTAAGGAAGAAGTTCAGTTAGATAAAAATTATTATATAACTAAAGCTGTAAATGCCTCGGCATTAGTAACTATAGTAAAGACTCAGGAAGTCAAAATGAGAAATTTACCAAAAGAATTTTTTAGCTCTTTATTTTTTATAGATATTTTACTTTTTATAATAGTAGAAGGTGTGCTTTATATAAAGCTTAAAAAACTTAGTGATAGAACAGATACCTTATTACTGGCAATGGAGAGGGTTAAAAATGGAGAACTTAATATTCCAATTCCTATAACTAATGAAAATGATGAAATAAATTATATTTCTCAAAATTTTAATGATATGTGTAAAAAATTAAACGAACATATTGAAAAAAGCTATTTAGCAGAATTAAATCAAAAAAGTGCCGAAATGGTAGCTCTTCAAAATCAAATTAATCCACATTTTTTATATAATACATTAGAATCTATAAGAATGAAAGCTATTTGTAATGGGGATAAAGAAGTTGGAAAAATGTTGTATATATTAGCCTTTTTATTTAGACGGCAACTAAAAGAAAAAAATATTATAACTATTAGGAGTGAGTTAGAATATTGCGAGAAATATTTAGAAATATTCAAATTTAGGTACGATGAAAAATTTGAGTATACTATAAATTGCGATGAACAGCTTTTAAATAAAGAAATAATTAAATTTACTATTCAGCCACTTATAGAAAACTACTTTGTTCATGGAATAAGACTTGAGAATGATAATAATAAGCTAAGCATAGAAATAAGAATAGAAAATAAAGATATTGTTATATGGATAAATGATAATGGTGCTGGGATAGATGAAGAGAAAATTAAAAGTATAAATGAAATGCTAAAGACAAGAATTAATTTTGGGGAATCTATAGGACTTTTAAATGCTCATGAAAGAATTGTGATAAAGTATGGAAAAGATTATGGAATAAAATTGATTAATAATAAAAATAAAGGTGTAATGGTTGTTATAAAAATACCATGCAAAGAGGTAGATAAAGATGTATAAAGTTATGCTAGTTGATGATGAAAAATTAATATTACAAGGGTTATTAAAGATTATTGAATGGGATAAAATTGGATTAGAAGTTATACAAACTGCTGATAATGCAATAAGTGCAATAGAACTGTTTAGGAAAAATCCTGTTAACATTGTAATTACGGATATTAGTATGCCTAAAGTAACTGGACTTGAACTTATAAAACAAATTAAAGCTATAGATGAAAATGTTAAATTTATAATATTAAGTGGATATGATGAGTTTTCATATGCGAAAACTGCTATGAAGTATAAGGTGGAAAATTATATATTAAAACCAATTAATGAAGAAGAGTTGGAAGAGGCGTTAATAAAAATTGTAAATACAATGAATATGGAAAAAGAAACACAAAGTTTATTGTTAGATAAAAATAGAAAACTTATTCAATTTATAAATGGAAAGATAGATAAGTCTGGGTTAAGTAAAATACATCAAGTTATTAATATAGGGTTAAATGAAAAAAGATATACAGTAAGTAGTATAACTTTTGGGCAAAGGGATAATAAAGAAAATATTAATATAAGTGATATTATTGAGAAAAACACTTATGGTAAGTGTGAGGTAATAAAAAACTATGATGGACAAGTGATAGTAGTGAATTCATGGAATGAAAATAATACTATTAAAGATGTTATGAATTATTTTCAGTCTATAAAGATCAATCTACTAGACGAACTTAATACTGATATTTTTATTGGTGTAGGAGATTTAGTAGATAGTATAGATAAATTAAAAGAAAGTTATAGTGTGGCAAATAAGCTTAAAAAATATATTCTAACAGAGGGATCTAATGCTTGTTTATGCAAAGAAGATGTTAGTAATATAAAAGCTAATAAAAGAAGTTTTTCAAAGGAAATAGAAGTAATAAATAAATTAATAATAGAAAAAAACAATAGTAAATTACAAGATTATATAGGGTTGTTGTTTGATGATTGTAATTTAACTCCTAAAAATATATATGATTTATCAATAAAGATAATATTTTGTGCAGATAAAATATCAGAAGAGTTTAAGCTTGATAATAAGTATAGTAAAGATAGCTTAAGCAATACTATAGTGGAACTTTGCAATGAAAGTACTAGGGATAATGTAAAGACTTTTCTAATTAGTGAACTCGAAGAACTTTTATTATTAATGAATGTAAACACAATTAAATATAGTCCTGTTATATCTCAAATTATGAAAAGTGTTAATGAAAAATATTATGAAGAGCTTAGTTTAAAGACCCTTGCTTGTCAATATAATATAAATAGTTCATATTTAGGACAGGTATTTACAAAAGAGCTAGGGGTTTCATTTTCAGAATACTTAAATAGCACTAAAAATATTAAGGCTAAAGAGTTAATATTAAATACTAATATGAAAATAAATGATATTGCTAAAGCTGTAGGATATACAGATACAAGTTATTTCTATAGAAAATTTAAGAAGTATTATGGGGTGTGTCCATCTACTTTAAGGGAAATAAAAAATTACTAAGGAATAGTAAAATTAATAACTAAATTTACTTCCTTGTCTATTACACACCAAAGGCGGGCAGGGCCAAAAAGCCTAAGAATCTTTGACTAGTTATTTATTTTACGCTCCCTAACAGGAGTTTTTTTTTGTGGAAAATTAGATGAGTTATTTCTAAACAAATAATAAATATCTAATTTATACACTAAACCTAAAAAAAATCAACTTTAAAAGACCGGGTTGGGTGTGATATATTTTATATAATAAAAGAAACGTTTACAAAGAAGAATATATAAAGGAGCGAGTGATAATATGAATAAAAATGTAGAGATAATTAAAGTTAATAAAAAATCAAAATTAAAAAAAATAAAAGAAAATAGAGAACTTCTATTGTTGACAGTTCCAGGAGCACTTTGGTTTTTAATATTCGCATATTTACCAATGTTTGGAGTTATAGTAGCATTTAAGGATTGGAAAATAAATGGTGGGTTCATGCAAAGTTTAATAACGAGCAAGTGGGTAGGTCTTGATAACTTCAAATTCTTATTCCAAAGTAGTGATGCATGGCTTATAACGAGGAACACAGTTGCATATAATCTGGTATTTATAGTACTTGGACTAGCCATACCAGTAACATTAGCCATACTACTAAAAGAAATTTTAAATAAAAGAGCAGCAAAGTTTTATCAAAGTGCAATGTTTCTGCCATATTTTTTATCATGGGTTGTAGTTAGTTATTTCTTATATGCTTTCTTAAGCCCGGGACAAGGTTTCGTAAATGGAATATTAACAAACCTTGGTATGGATACAGTATCCTGGTACACAGAACCTAAATACTGGCCATTTATAATAATATTTATGAGTCAATGGAAAGCTATGGGTTATGGAACAGTTGTTTATCTAGCAGCGATATGTGGTATAGACAAAACCTATTATGAAGCAGCTATGATTGATGGAGCTACTAAGTGGCAACAAATAAAATTCATAACAATTCCATTATTAAAACCAATATTAATAATAATGTTTATAACTTCAGTTGGAGGAATGTTTAGAGGGGATATGGGATTATTCTATAATCTACCTAAAAACTCAGGGGCATTATTCCCTGTAACAAATGTTATAGATACTTATGTATATAGAGGGCTTATGAACTTAGGGAATATAGGAATGAGTTCAGCTGCGGGATTATACCAATCAGTTGTAGGTCTTGTATTAATACTAGTAACAAACGGAATAGTTAGAAAAATTGATAATGATAATGCATTCTTCTAGAAAGAAAGGTGGGACACGTTATGTTAGAGCTATCAAATAGGAAACCAATATTTAAGAAAAAAAGAAAAAGTAAAAAGCCAGTAGAGGAGGTAAGTAGATTTAATTCAGTATCAAGAGGGACAAATGTAGGATTAAATATATTCTTTGCTATTTTAGCAGCTATAGCTATAATACCATTTATATTTGTGCTTATAATTTCATTAACAAGTGAGCAATCACTTCTAATTAATGGATATAAATTTTGGCCAGATGAATGGAGTTTAGAGGCTTATAAATATATTTTCACATCAAGTAGTCAAATAACCACAGCATATGGAATAACTATAATAGTAACTATAAGTGGAACTTTACTTGGTCTTGCAATAATGTCAACATACGCATATGCGCTATCAAGAAAGAGTTTTATTTATAGAAAATTCTTTACAAAGTTAATATTTATACCAATGTTATTCTCAGGTGGGATGGTGGCTTCTTACTTGGTAGTTACAAGGTGTTTAGGATTAAAGGATAATATATTAGCACTTATACTTCCTATATGTGTAAGTTCATTTAATATAATAATACTTAGGACATTTTTCAAAACAACAGTACCAGATGCAATTGTGGAAGCTGCAAAAATTGATGGAGCATCAGAGTGGGTAACATTTATAAAAGTAGTTTTACCTATATCAGTGCCTGGGATTGCAACTATAGGGTTATTTTTAACACTTGGATTCTGGAATGATTGGTTTAATGCTATGTTATATATTGATGATAACAGCCTGATACCGTTGCAGTATTTACTTGTAAGGATGGAAACTTCTATGGAGTTCTTGGCAAATAATGCAACAACTATGGGAACTGGAGCAATTGAAGCTGCTAGTAAAATGCCAAAAGAAACGGCTAAAATGGCTATAGTAGTAATAACTACATTACCAATTTTATTTGCTTATCCATTCTTCCAAAAATATTTTGTTGGAGGATTAACTATTGGGGCAGTAAAAGAGTAAAAATTTCAACTGTAAATTAATAAGAATAAACAAAAATATAAGAATATAAGAGGTGTATAATTATGTATTATTTATTAGAAAGAATTGAAAAAACTTGTGAGGAAATAGCGAAGCATGTATATAGAGATGCGATTAAACTTGAAAAATATATGTATATAGATGGAAATTATCATAATATAGATGGAATTAAAGAAGCTCCAGCTGATGGCTGGAGAGAATTTAAAACAGAAGACCTTTGGGGTGGTAAGGATTGTCATGGTTGGTTTAAATGTGAAGTAGAAGTTCCAAAAAACTTTGAGGGAGAAACTATAGCATTACACTTCCATACCTTTTATGAAGGATGGGATGCAACAAATCCACAATTTAGTGTATATGTTAACGGAGAACAAATACAAGGTGTTGATATAAATCATAGAGAAGTTATATTAACTCATAATGCAGTAGCTGGCACAATATATATAATAGATTTACATGCATATGCAGGAATGCTTGCAGATAAGAAAGCTACATTACATGGTAAATTAGTAGTAATAGATATGGCTGCAAGAGAGCTATATTTCAACTTGAAAGTACCAGTTGGAGTTTGCAAGGAGTTAGATAAAGAAGATAAAAACAGAATAGATATGATAACAGTTTTAAATGATGCTATAAACTTAATTGATTTGAGACGCCCAAAATCAAAGGAATATGATGAAAGTGTAATTATTACAAACGATTATTTAAATGAGAAGTTTTATGGAGCATTATGTGGACATGAAGATGTTATTGCTACTTGTGTTGGACACACTCATATAGATGTTGCTTGGTTATGGACAGTTGCACAAACAAGAGAAAAGGTTGAGAGAAGTTTCTCAACAGTTCTTAAGTTAATGGAAGAATATCCAGAGTATGTGTTTATGTCATCACAACCTCAACTTTACAAATTCTTAAAAGAAGATCATCCAAAGCTTTATAAGAAAGTTAAGGAGAAAATTGTAGAAGGAGTTTGGGAACCAGAAGGAGCTATGTGGCTTGAAGCTGATTGTAACGTAACATCTGGAGAATCTTTGGTAAGACAAATATTACATGGTAAAAGATTCTTTAAAGAAGAGTTTAATGTTGATAATGAAATACTTTGGTTACCAGATGTATTTGGTTACTCTGCAGCAATACCTCAAATATTAAAGAAATCTGATGTAAATTATTTTATGACAACAAAAATAGCTTGGAATCAATTTAATAAAATCCCAAATGACACATTCAGGTGGCAGGGAATTGATGGAACTGAAGTATTAACTCACTTTATAACTACAACAGGGCCAGGACAAGAAAAAGAATCTCACTTCACAACTTATAATGGACACATTCAACCAGATGCAATAATGGGATCTTGGAGAAGATACCAAAATAAAAACATAAATAATGATGTTTTAGTTTCATTTGGATGGGGAGATGGTGGCGGTGGTGCTACTTTAGAAATGCTTGAAAATGGAAGAAGATTAGCTAAAGGTATCCCAGGAGCTCCAAGAGTTAAAATGGGAACATCATTAGATTACTTTAAGAGATTAGAAGAAAAAGTTGGAGAAAATAAAAAGTTACCAAAATGGGTTGGAGAATTATATCTTGAATACCATAGAGGAACATATACTTCAATGGCTAGAAATAAGAGAGATAACAGAGCTTGTGAAAACATATATACATCCGCGGAAAAGATAAATTCACTTGCAATGTTAGGAGGGAAAAACTATCCATATAACAGCATAAGAGATTCATGGGAAACAGTTTTATTAAATCAATTCCATGATATAATACCAGGGTCTTCAATTAAGGAAGTTTATGATGTAACTGAAGTTGAATATAAAGCTTTACTTGAAAATGGAACTAAATTAGTTAATGAGGGTGTAGAATATCTAGCTTCTAAAATAAATATAAAAGATAGAAGCGTTGTTGTATCAAATACTTTAGGATTTGAAAGAAATGATATAGCTACATTTGAAGTGCCAGCAGATATAATAAACCCAGCAGTAGTAGATAATAATGGAAAAGAAATAGTGTGTCAAAGAATAGCTGATAATAAGGCCATATTCTTTGCAACTAACATCCCAGCTAATGGATATACAACTTTTAAAATAGTTGAGGCTAGCAAAATTAGTGAAGAAAAAGTAAGTTTAACTGTTAATGGTGGAGAAAATAAGTTCTTTGCAGTTAAGTTTGATGATAAGGGACAAATAATATCATTTATTGATAAAGCAGCAAATAGAGAAATTTTAAAAAATGGAGCTATAGGAAATGAAATTCAAGCATTTGAAGATAAACCTATGTGCTTTGATAACTGGGATATAGATATATATTACAAAGAGAAAATGTGGAAAATAGATAATATAGAAAATATTGAAGTTATAGAAGAAGGTCCTGTAAGAAGTACTTTAAAGATTGAAAGAAAGTTCTTAGAATCAATTATTATACAAAAAATTTATGTATATAATGACCTTGGAAGAATTGATTTTGACACATATATTGATTGGAAAGAAGAAAATATATTATTAAAGGCAGCATTCCCAATTGATACAAATGCTTCAGAAGCAACTTTTGAAATACAATATGGAAATGTTACAAGACCAACTCATAATAACACTTCATGGGAAGTTGCAAGCTTTGAGGTTTGCGCTCACAAATGGGCAGATATTTCAGAAGGAGATTTTGGAGTATCAATCCTTAACAATAGTAAATATGGACATGATATTAAAGAAGGTAATATGAGATTAACCTTACTTAAATCAACTTCAGATCCAAACCCATCAGCTGATAAAGAAGAACATTACTTCACTTATTCACTATACAGTCATGTTGGAACTTGGAAAGAAGCAGATACAACTCAAAGAGCATATGAGCTAAATGTACCTTTATACACTAAGGTTGAAGAAGCCCATGCAGGTAAGCTTGCAGAAAATATAAGCTTAGTTAATGTAAATAAAAATAATATTATTATAGAAGTTGTTAAAAAGGCTGAAGATACAGACCACTTAATAGTAAGAATGTACGAATTCCATAATAAGAGAACAAATGCTACATTAGAATTCTTTAAAGATATTGAAGAAATATGTGAATGTAACTTAATGGAAAGAGATTTAGAAACTATTAATGCAACTGGAAATAAAATTGACTTTACAATTAAGCCATATGAAATATTAACATTTAAAGTTAAGTTAAAATAGTATAAGTTTAATGTACAAGGGGGCGCGCGTGAAACGCGTCCTCCATTTGTAAGGGATTATTTTCATAACTGGTGTGGAAACTATATAGAATTAATAGACTAAATATTAAAAAAGTTCACTATAAAAGCATAAAAATATGCATTATAATTATCTTGTAAACGTTATTAAAACGTTTAAAAATAAGGGGGAGGACTATAAAATGAAAAAAGTTAAAAAATTAATAGCCTTGGCTGCTTGTGGAATTATGTCAGCAAGTATATTTACTGGTTGCAGTGGATCTACGTCAGGAAGTAAGAGTGATGAACCTGTTAAACTAAAGTGGTACACAATTGGTGCAGAACCTAAGGATTTACAAGTAGTACAAGAAGAAGCAAATAAATATTTATTAGATAAAATGAATGTAACTATAGATATGCAATTTATTGATTATGGAGATTATACACAAAAGATGGGCGTTATAATAAACTCTGGAGAAAACTTTGATTTAGGATTTACATGCTCATGGGCTGGAGATTATTTGGGTAATGCTAGAAAAGGTGGTTTCTTAGAATTAAATGAATATTTAGAAACAACAGGCAAAGATATGAAGGCTGCAATAGACCAAAGATTTTGGGATGGAGCAACTATTGATGGAAAAATATATGCAGTACCTAACCAAAAAGAAATATCAACAGCTCCAATGTGGGTATTTACTAAAGAATATATAGATAAGTATAATATACCATATAAAGAACTTCATACCTTGCAAGATTTAGAACCGTGGTTAAAAGTTATAAAAGAAAATGAACCAAATATAGTACCTTTATATATAACTAAGGGGTTCTCCGGACCACAATACTTTGATCAATTAGTTGATCCAATTGGAGTGGAACATGGAGATGATACTTTAACTATAAAAAATATGTTTGAAACAGATCAAATGAAGAAAGATTTAGAAACTTTAAGAAAATATTATAAATTAGGATATATAAATGCAGATTCAGCTACAGCTCAAGATGATAAATCAATTAAGAGATTTGCAACTAAAGGTGACGGACAACCTTACGCAGAAATTCTTTGGTCTAAAGATTTAAAATATGAAGTAGTAGCAACTCCAATTATGGATTCATTTATAACAAATGGATCAACAACAGGATCAATGATAGCAGTATCAAGTAACTCTAAAAATAAAGAAAAATCAGTAGAATTCTTAAACCTTTTAAATACTGATAAAGAATTAAGAAATTTATTAAACTACGGTATTGAAGGTACTCATTATAACAAAATGGGAGAAGGTCAAATTGAATTAATAGAAGCTAACAGAAAGAACTATGAAGTTGGATATTACACATTAGGAAACTTATTTATTACAGATGTTTTAAGTAATGAACCATTAACTAAATGGGATGAATTTAGAGCATTTAATAATTCAGCAAAGAGTTCACCAGCTTTAGGGTTTAAATTTGATACATCAAAAGTAAGTAATGAAATAGCAGCTGTAAATAATGTTTTAGAAGAATTTAAAGCAACACTGTATAGTGGATCAGTTGATATTGACGAATACTTAGGAAAATTAAATAATAAGTTAAAAGAACAAGGATTAGATAAGGTTATAGCAGAAATGCAAACACAAATAGATGAATGGAAAAAGACTAAGTAGAAATATAGCAAAAGAAAACAAACTCTATGTGTTTACGTAGAGTTTGTTTTTATATAAGTTATGAAAAAATAAATAATAGACAAATTTGCTAGTCTATTATTTTCTTTCAAATCACTAATAGAAAGGTATATAGATTAGAAAATTTAAATTATTAACCAATATGGAGGTAAGCATATGAATAAGATTTTTCCAAAAGACTTTTGGTGGGGAGCTGCAACATCAGGTCCACAATGTGAAGGTAGGTTTAATAAGCCTCATAAAAATGTATTTGATTATTGGTTTGATATAGAGCCTAATAAGTTTTTTAATGAGGTAGGACCAAATGTAGCATCAAATTTTTATAATAGTTATGAATCAGATTTAGAAATGTTAAAAGAGATAGGCTTAAATTCTTTTAGGACTTCGATGCAATGGACAAGACTTATAAAAGATTTAGAAACCTGCGAGGTAGATAAAGATGGCGTTAGATTTTATAATGCTGTAATAGACAAATGCTTAAGCCTTGGAATTACACCTGTTATGAATTTACATCATTTTGATTTACCAGTAGAATTATATGAAAAGTATAATGGATGGGAATCAAAACATGTTGTAGATTTATTTGCCAAGTTTGCAAGAAAAGCATTTGAACTGTTTAGTGATAGAGTTAAACATTGGGCAACATTCAATGAGCCTATAGTTATAATTGAAGGTCAATATTTATATAAACACCATTATCCATGTGTTGTTAATGGAAAGAGAGCAGTGCAAGCTTCTTATAATTTAGCGTTAGCTTCAGCAAAGGCAATTAAAGAATTTAGAGACCTTGGGTGTGATAAAAATGGTGGAAAAATATCTACAATATTAAACCTTACACCATCATACCCAAGAAGTAATTCAGAAGAAGATATAAAAGCCTCAAATATTGCAGATATGTTCTTTAATAGAATGTTCCTAGACCCAGCGGTACATGGAACTTTCCCAGAGAAATTAGTTGAAATATTTAAAAAAGATAATGTTATGTGGGAGTGCAACGAAGAGGAAAATAATATAATAAAAGAAAATACAGTAGATTACCTAGGGGTTAACTACTACCAACCATCACGTATAATGGCAAGAGAAATTGAATTTGATAAAATTAATGGATGGATGCCAGAGAAGTATTTTGAAAGATACGATATGCCAGGAAAAAGAATAAATCCACATAGAGGATGGGAAATATACCCTGAAGCTATGTATGATGTGGCAATTAACATAAGAGATAATTATAAAAATATACCATGGTATGTTTCAGAAAATGGAATGGGAGTAGAAGGAGAATCAAAGTTTAAAAATGCTGAAGGAATAATAGAAGATGATTATAGAATAGAGTTTATTACAGATCATTTAAAGTGGTTACATAAAGGTATTGAAGCTGGAACAAACTGCTTTGGATATCATTTATGGACACCAATTGATTGTTGGTCATGGAATAATGCATATAAAAATAGATATGGGTTTATATCACTAGATTTAGAAACTAAAGAAAAAACCATCAAAAAATCAGGACACTGGATGAAAGAGGTTTCAAAAAATAACGGATTTTAACTATAGCACCCCTGGGGTGTAATTTATGGAATAAATGTATAAAATAACACCCCAGGGGTGTGAAAATAGATTGGGGGATATTAGTATGAGGTATATAATTGGAGTAGATGTAGGTGGAACTAAAATAAGTTGTGCATTATCAGATTTATCAGGCAATATAATTGAAACTCAAGTAGTTGAGACTAATGCAAGTGAAGGTGAAAGTGCAGTATTAAGTAGAATAATAAGATTAATTGATAAAGTGATGATAGATAGAGATATCACTAAAGAAGATGTTAAGGCGATTGGAATAGGTGCACCAGGACCATTAGATGCAAGATTGGGCATTATAATAGAGCCTGCAAATCTTCCCTTTACAAATTTTGATTTAGTAACACCCATAAAGGAGAAATTTAATATTCCTGTTTATTTAGACAATGATGCAAATGCAGCAGCCATTGGTGAATTTATGTTTGGTGCTGGAGCCGGTACAGAAAATATGATTTATATAACTGTAAGTACTGGAATTGGAGGGGGAGCTATTCTTAATGGACAAGTATATAGAGGAAGAACAACAAATGCTTTAGAAGTTGGGCATACAACTGTGGATCCATTTAGTAGTGCAAGATGTAATTGTGGAAATCTAGGTTGCTTGGAAGCTTTGTCATCAGGAACAGCAATAGCAAGAAGAGCAAAAGATGCAGTGCTGAGTAATATTGATACAAGTTTAAAGAAATATAAGACATTAACATCATATGAGGTATTTAAAGAAGCAGAAAAGGGAGATAAAGTTGCAATTTCTATAAGAGATAATGCTTTAAGATATTTAGGTATTGGAGTAACAAATATTATTAATACCTTTGACCCAGATATTGTAGTAATAGGTGGTGGAGTTTCAAAAGCTGGTGAAGTAGTTTTTGAAAAAGTTAGAGAAGTTGTTAATGAAAGAGGGCTTAAAACAATGACTTCTGGCTGCAAAATAGTACCAGCACAACTAGGAACAGATGCCTGGGTTATAGGTGCAGTTGCTTTAGCAATATTATTAATTTAGTCTATTTCCCGTATTTTATAGAAAATAAGAAAAATAGAGTAAATGTATAGTTTATTCATATTATCTAAAATTACTACACTTGTTCAAGTACTTTTTAATATGGTAAAATTTGAATGTAATCGATTTACATGGTATTCGATAAGGGTTGGTTTAAAGTGAATATAAATGTAGATTTGATCTGTATTTTCAGGGTACACATTAAATTGAGCACTCTAAAATTAAGATAAAAAAAGGGGCCTTAAAATTATAAAATGACTTCTAAAATTTAAGGGGGATAACTATATGAATAAAAAAATAAAACTTTTAGCGCCTGCATTTTTAGCGCTTACTTTTAGTTTTAATCTTGTTTCTTGCACTAGAAGTGAGAAAAAGAGTAACTATGGTATTACAGAGGAAGCTGACAAATTTGTTATAGCAAATCAACCCATATCATCTCAGTGGTTTCCAGAAGAACTTTTAAATTGGAAGGCAGAGGATGATAAAGATGCTGCTTTCAATATGGGTAAAGTACCTTTAGCAAAGAGAGTAGACACAGAAAAGTTAGAAGCTGTTAATGCTACGCAAAATAAGGATATGAATGTTGTTGCTATTTCAATAATGAATGCTAGTACTAGTGGAAATCCATCACAAGGATCTAGTAAATTTGCATCTAATACATTTTCTTATTGGCAATACATAGATAAGCTTGTTTATTGGGGAGGATCTGCAGGTGAAGGCCTAATAGTTCCACCAACTGCGGATGTTATTGATTCTGCTCATAAAAATGGGGTTCCAGTTTTAGGAACGATATTCTTTCCTCAAACAGCTCATGGCGGCAAGATGGAATGGCTTAATGAATTTTTAGAAAAAGATGAGTCAGGGAATTTTCCTATGACTGATAAACTTATAGAAGTTGCTAAAACTTATAATTTTGATGGTTGGTTTATAAACCAAGAAACTGAAACTACAAAGGAAGCACCCTTATCTATTGAACATGCAGCTCTTATGCAAGAATTTATAAAAGAATTTAAGAGTAAAGCTAATGATGATTTAGAGATAATGTGGTATGATTCTATGACAAAAGATGGTGAGATGGATTGGCAAAATGCACTTACTGATAAAAATGATTATTTCTTAGTTGATGGAGATAAGAATGCTGTTGCAGATAGCATGTTCTTAAATTTCTGGTGGACTAATAAGAAGCTTGTTGAAAAAGAATTGCTTAAAGCTTCTAATAAAAAAGCAGAAGAAGTAGGAGTAAATCCATACGATGTATATGCTGGAGTAGATATGCAAGAAAATGGAACAGGAACTCCAATTCGTTGGGACTTGTTTGAAAATGGTCCAGGAAAAAACTATACATCTCTTGGTTTATATTGTCCAAGTTGGACATACTTCTCTTCTGAAACTATAGAAGAGTTTGAAAATAAAGAAAATAGATTATGGGTAAATGAATTTAAAAACCCAACTATTAATACAGAAACTAAAGGAACAGAGTGGAAGGGGATTTCAACTTATGCTGTTGAAAAATCAGTTGTAAATACATTACCTTTTAACACTAGTTTCAATATGGGTAACGGATATAACTTCTTTATTAATGGGGAGAAAGCATCAGAACGTGATTGGAATAATAGAAGTCTTGGAGATATAATGCCAAGCTATAGATGGATAATTGCAAATGAAGGAAATAATAAATTAAATGCTACTATGGATTTTGCAACTGCGTTTTATGGTGGTAACTCTATAAAATTCATGGGAAATTTAGAAGGATCTAAATCTTCTAATATAAAGCTTTACAGTGCAGATCTTAAACTTGAAAAAGGTATTGAATTTACTACTTCAGCAAAATCAAGTGCACAAGTAGACCTTGATTTAGTTTTAGAATTCCATGATGGAAGCACTGAAACTATAAAAGCTGACAAGGCTATAGGAACAGAATGGACAACTGTAAAATATGATGTTTCTAAGCTTACTGATAAATCTATTAAAACAATATCTTATAAAATATCTTCAGAAGAAAATGTTAGTAATTTAATTTTTAACTTAGGTAATATAACAATACAAGATCCGAAATCTAGCAAAAAAGTTAATGTTAAAAACTTAAAACTTGATGATGCTAAATTTGAAGAAGAGGATATGTATGCAGGATCAAGACTTTCTTGGGATGCAGGAGATGAAAAAGATATTGATCATTATGAAGTTTACAGGATTAATGATGATAAAACAAGCTCATTCTTAGGTGCTACTCAAAATAATAGATTCTTTGTAAATGCACTTAAGAGAGATGATAAATCAGATAAAACAACATTTGAAGTAGTTGCTGTTAATAAAAACAACAAATCAGGAAAATCAGATAAAGTAGTTATGGAATGGCCAGCAAATAACATTCCTAAAGCTAATTTAAAAGTATCAAAAACATTAGTTGCACCTGGTGAAGAAATAACATTCGAAAGCATAAGTTCTGCAGTTACTGAAAGTGTAGAATGGAGCATGCCAGGATCAAGTACAGAAAAAAGTACAGATAATAACCCAAAAGTTAGCTATGCTAAAGATGGTGTGTATTCAGTTAATTTAACAGCTAAGAATAAAGAAGGTGAAGATGTTAAGGTTATTGAAGATTTTATAACAGTAAGTTCAAAGGTTAAATCAGAACTTACAAACCTTTCACAAAATAAACAAGTTACAGCCTCAAGCTTTGTTAATCCTGCTGAAGCACCTAATTTTGCTTTAGATGGAAAAACTAATACAAAATGGTGTGCAACAGGTACAGCTCCTCATGATATTACAATAGATCTTGGAGCAGTTAAAACTGTAAGCGAAATTCGTATGGCTCATGCAGAAGCTGGTGGAGAAAACCCTGGTATGAACACTCAAAGCTATACAATAGAAACTAGTTTAGATGGAGTAACATTTACGCCAGTAGTTGAAGTTCTTAAAAATCAACTTGGAAACACTGTTGATACATTTAAAGCTACTCAAGCTAAATATGTAAAAATAAATGTGCTAAAACCAAGTCAAGGAGCAGATTCCGCAGTAAGAATATATGAAATAGATGTTCTTGGAATAGATAGTATTCTTTAAAGAATATTGACAAATAATCATTATTGATTGATGATACATTTATACTCAATATAAATTACAGGGGGAATAAAAGATGAAAGCATTTGTAGACGAGAACGTTTGTATATCATGTGGATTATGTGAAGGAACATGTTCAGAAGTATTTTCTTTAGATACAGGAGTTGCAGTAGCTGGAGAAGTTGTTGCAGGAACAGAAGATTCAGTTAGAGAAGCCTGCGAGGGATGTCCAGTAGAAGCTATTTCAATTGAAGAATAATAGTTAAATAAAAAATAGATATTATTTACCGTACACCTTTTGGTGTGCGGTTTTTTTACTATAGATTTCAAAACTGTGGATAAATTTTATTAAACACATATTTTGAAAATTAATTAGAAGATAAATTCCAAAAATAGAAATAAGTTAGTATAATTAGATAAAATAAAAATAAAAATGGAACATATACATTTAAATTTAAATTTAATAATTATGAGGTTACATTAGATGAGCAGGAAGCCAGAGCTCCTTTAAACTCTGAAGGCAATTATCAAGGGCTAATAATATTAATGAAACTTAATTTTGTAATTGATGGATATGGAATGAATCTAACAATGGGAGTATTGAGCTCTATTATAAAATATAGAATTAATTGAAATTTTATATTTTAATTAAATAAAGAGAGTAAAAGGTGGGAATTGAGAAAATCAAAATAGTGTAGGGGAATATAAGAAAATTAATCGTATTGCACAAGCTTTAGAGTTAAATTTGATGCTGAGGAACAAATAATATCATTTATTAGTAAAGCAGCAAATAAAGAAAATTTGAAAACTGAATCTATAGGAAATGAACTTCAGTCATTTGAAAATAAACCTATGTGATTTGATAACTGGTATATAGATATATATTATTAAAGGCATCATTAACAATTGATATAAATAGCATATAAGCCACTTTTGAAATACAATATGGAAATGTTACAAGATAAACTCATAACAATACTTTATGGGAACTTGCAAGATTTAAAGTTTGTGCACATAAATGGGCAGATATTTCAGAAGAAGTAAGCTTAGTAAATGTAGATAAAAATAATATTATTATAGAAGTTATTAATGCAGATTATAATTTATATTGATACAACTTCTTCATATTTATTTTACGATTCTTTATAGAAAAAAATAAAAGCTATAGAAATAGTGGTTATACCATTAATTCTATAGCTTTTAGTTTTTATTAAGAATATTGATTTTCTAACCAGGTTATTATCTTAAAGAGTAATAATGAAATAAAAAGATATGAAATATTTTCTGTATATGTCACCGATGCAAAAGAAGAATATTTAGAATATAACTTTGCAAATAAAGAATCATATCTAACTTATTTAAATAAATTAGAAGTAAAATCAATACATTTAAACAAATTAGATATAGGCGAAAAGGATAAAATTATAACATTGACGACATGTAGTTTTGAATTTAATGATGCTAGAATTATGGTTAATGGAAAACAATTGGAGTAAATGGAATAAATATATTGATAAAATAAAATAATATGCTATAATATTAATTGAAATAAAAAAGAAAGAATATTGTTAAAAATATTCAAAATAATGTATATAGGAACTATGAAATATATTCTGTATTTGGGCACTTGGAATATATGAAGTTAGAAGTGCAACCGACTATTTATAATTAATTTAAAAAAATTGATTATTAAATAGTCTTTTTTTTGCAAAAATAATGTCAATTATCAAAAGAAAGTCAAAAGATATTTTGCAAAATATAAATATTAAGTAAATAAAAAAGAAAGAATATTGTTAAAAATATTCAAAATAATGTATATAGGAACTATGAAATATATTCTGTATTTGGGCACTTGGAATATATGAAGTTAGAAGTGCAACCGACTATTTATAATTAATTTTAAAAAATTAATTATTAAATAGTCTTTTTTTTTGCAAAAAACAATATTTATTATTAAAGAAAAATAAAACAACATCTAAAAATATAAAGAGGAGGAAAATAGATGATAAAGAAAAGTTTAAAGAAATCAGTAGTATTATTAGCAATAGTGAGTGTAATATTAATTAATGCTTTAGCAATTCCAGTGTCGGCATTTACAAGTTCTGTATTAGACGTAAAGGTATTATTAGATAAAAATACTTATAGTGATGGGGAAGAGATTAGCTTTATGGTAGAATATAAGGTTAAAGGTAATATAGGAAATATAAAGGAAAATGATAGTTTAGTATTTAAATTGCCGGAGGAATTTAAAAATTTTAAATTAATATATCCAAAAGAACATTTTAAGGATATGAAAACTGAAGGTGATATAACAACATTAACATTTGGAGAGAATGCTTATAAGGCTGTACAAGGATATATAAAAATTAAAGCTTTAGTATCTAAGGGTGGAACTGAAGAAAAAAAAACAATAGAAGTTCAGGTTAATGGAAAATTAATAACTAGCGTTGATATTGTATTAAAGCCAACGGAACCAATAATAGTGGACCCCGTAAAACCAAGTGTAATTGTAGATCGAGAGTTACTTAAGGATATAGATGGTCATGTAGGATTTGATAATGATGGAAATACTATAGGTGAAGTTAGCGGTCAAATAGTAGGGAAAATAAAACAGTATACTATATATGTAAATGAAAAATATAGTAACTTAGGTAAAGCAAGAATAATTGATAATATGCCAGATGATATGGAATTAATTACTGAGTCAGTAAAAATAATTAAAGTTGATAGAGAAAATAAACAAATAGATATTACCAATGATGGTATGGTTAGTAAAAATAATAAGGTGTTGGATATACAATTAGGTGATATTAATTGTAAATATATTATTAGTTATGAATCGAAAATAACTAAAGAGCTACTTAAATATACGAACACTGCTGTTCTTTATAAAGATAATACAAGTATTAAAAGTACTGTCGTATTAAATAAGGTAGTCGGTGAGGAAAAGGTTCTATCTAAAAGTAGTTATGCAACTGATAAAGGGAAAGATAAAGATGGTGGAATTATAAATGTTACTTCAATTGGCCAGGTGGTAAAATATAGGATCGATGTTAATGAGAATGGATCATCTTTACAGAATGTTATATTAGAAGATATTATTCCTAAGGGAATGGAAGTTAATAGGGAAAGTATTAATATTGGCACGTATGATTTGAATAGAAATTTCAATTGGATAACAGAGAAAATGAAAAATAAAATAAGTGTAGAAAATGGGAAAATAATAATAAACTTTGGAGATATTAAAGATCATTATGTTGTTATTTATGAAATGAAAGTAGTTTCAAGAGAACTGAATTATGAAAACAAAGCAAAACTTAAATATAACAATAAAATAGAAGATGTTGGAGATATTATAAAATATGACAGAACAGCAGGCGCTATTAATGCTGAAAAGAGTGTAGATAAAAAACAAATTAAGCATTTAGAAGATCAAAAAGCAATATATTCTATAGTTTTTGATTGCTTTGGCTTATTTGATAAAGATTATTTAACTGTAACAGATGATATTGATAAAAGGTTAGAAATATTAAATATAGAAGCACCAGAGGGTTTTACTACTAGCATAGATAAAAACACAAATATAGTGAAAATTATTAATGATAAGAGACCGTTATTATATGGAGAACGTATTGAGATAAAAATATATGTAGATTTTAAGAATGTAGAAGATGGAACAATAGTTAGAAATATTGCTAAAATTAATGATATACCAACAAATGAAGTTAGCACAGCTAAAGGGTTCAAATTTGAAGCTAAAAAAATAGATGAAAATGATAAGAATAAGGTGCTAGAAGGTGCTAGGTTTATATTGAAAGATAAGGATAAGAATACTATTAAAGAAATAGTAAGTGATAATAATGGTATGATAAGATCTTATTTAGAAGAGCCTGGAATATATTATCTGCAAGAGATTAAAGCCCCTAAAGGTTATAAAATAGATGGAAAAGATCATAGAATTGAAATTTTAAAAGATGATATAGGAAAAGTAATAAAATTAAAAGATATTGAAAATGAAGTTTCAATAATTAATTATAGTGAAATAGAAGAAGTAGTAAAGGAAGAAACAACAGAGGAATTAACTGGTGAGGAAATAAAACCAGAAAAAATAGACCCAACTAAAGAAGAGGACGTATTAGTAAAACCAAAAATAATAAAACCTCAAATATTAGTTAATGAAATAGAAGAAGAA
The DNA here is from genome assembly GCF_900104115.1 of Clostridium gasigenes. Classification (GTDB taxonomy): domain Bacteria; phylum Bacillota; class Clostridia; order Clostridiales; family Clostridiaceae; genus Clostridium; species Clostridium gasigenes. The sequence continues at coordinate 131,663 of NZ_FNJM01000002.1, read as the reverse complement.
GTAAAAGAAGAAACAACAACGGAATTAACTGGTGAGGAAATAAAACCAGAAAAAATAGAACCAACTAAAGAAGAGGAAGTATTGGTAAGCCCAGAAATAATAAAATCACAAATATTAGTTGAAGAAAAACAAGAAGAAAAAACAAAAATTAATATTCCTAATACTGGAGATTCATCAATGTTAGGTTATATAGGAGTTTTATTAATCGGAATAGTATCGTTGATAATATTCAATAAAAAAAGGAAATAGTAAATATAAAAATACCTCTAGACTAAAAAACCTTAGTCTAGAGGTATTTTTTCTAAAATAACAGTTAATTTTAATAGGAGTTCAGTACCACTAGTAAAAAGAGTGGATAACTAAAATAATACATTATAATATTAGAATAGATAATAATGTTTAAAAAGTATTGACAAATAATCATTATTGACTGATAATACATTTATACTCAATATAAATCATAGGGGGAATAAAAGATGAAAGCATTTGTAGACGAGAACGTTTGTATATCATGTGGATTATGTGAAGGAACATGTTCAGAAGTATTTTCTTTAGATACAGGAGTTGCAGTAGCTGGAGAAGTTGTTGCAGGAACAGAAGATTCAGTTAGAGAAGCCTGCGAGGGATGTCCAGTAGAAGCTATTTCAATTGAAGAATAATAGTTAAATAAAAAATAAATATTATTTACCGTACACCTTTTGGTGTGCGGTTTTTTGAAATATAAATTAATATACTCTATAAATAGTCTTAAATTTTAATTTGTTAGTAATAAAATATTATTAAATGCAAATAATATAAAGGAGTTAAAAAAATACACCAACGGCGGGCAGGGCCACTAGTGAAATATTTTAACTAGTTATTTTTAAAAGATGCTCAAGTTTGTAGAATTTAGGATATAAACTATTAGATATGGAGGAAAAAAATGAAAAAAATAATATTGTCATTAACTTTAATAGGAGCGTTAGCTATGACCCCATCAGTAATATGTAGTACAAATATCGATAATCCAAACGATAATGTTCAATACAAGAAAACATCAATTGAAGAAAATACAGAGACATCAATATTAGTAGAAGATACATTAGAATCTAAATGCCATTGTGAAGACGAAGATTGTCAAAAAGAAAATAAAAAAATTGAGAATATAGATAAGGAAAATTAAACGTAAAGGAGGTTAGATTATATTATCTAGTCTCTTTTTTATGTGCATATATTAATAAAATGCGAAAATATTAAATTTTAATATATAAATAAACTATTGACAAGAAAAACAAATTTAGTTAATATAATCGTATAAGATTAATCGTAAGCGATTAAAAATTAAAAATAAAAGTATTGGAGGATTTTAAAATGAAAATAGTATCATTAGAGTTTTATGAGAAAGGATATATGAAAGAGGGGTTTGCATTTGGAGGGTCTGTTGAAAAAGAAAAGATAGATGAAGATAAACTTTATGAATCTAGTCTGCAAAGTTATTTAATAGATACAGGAAATGAGGTTATACTAGTAGATACGGGGTTACCTATGGAAATGAAAGATATGGAAGAAAAGCCGGGACAAATGATATATGCTGGTAAAAAGATTAATAATTTTGTTGATGCATTAAAACAGGCCGGATATAAAGTAGAAGATATAGATAAAGTTGTAGTTACACATAAACATCCAGACCATAGTGGAGAACTTAGATTATTTAATAATGCAAAAATTTATATATCGGAAATAGAAGCTGATGCTATGAATTTAAATGGAGACAATATAGTTAGAGTTAATTTTAAAGATGGAGAATATAAGAATTTTAAAAAGAGTGAAAAAATAGCGGACAATGTATTTATGTTGCCTGCTTATGGACACACAAAGGGAAACTCCATAGTAGTAGCAGAATTTGATGGATTACAGTATATGTTTCATGGAGATGTAACTTATACAGATGAAGCACTAAGACAAAATGTACTTTCAGTGGTATTTGAAGATAAAGATTTAGCTATAGAAACTTTAAATAAAATTAGAGAATTTATTAAAATGAATAATACTGTTTACTTATCAACTCACAGCCCAGAAGGTATAAAGTCATTAAAAGAAAAAATAATTATGAAATTATAATATTATAAATTTATAATTATAATAGGAGTAAGTATTATGAATGATTATTTAAAATTAGAAAATCAGCTTTGTTTTAAAGTGTATTCTATATCAAAAAGTATAGTTAGAATATATGGCCCATTGCTAAAGGATATTAAATTAACATATCCACAATATTTGACTATGATGGTTCTATGGGAAAATAAGAAAATATCTTTTAAAGATTTAAGTTATAAATTGAAAATGAAGACAGGCACATTGACCCCTATTGTGACTAAGTTAGAGGGTTATGGGTATATAGATAAAATTAAAGATGAAAAAGATGATAGAAAAATATATATAGTTATTACTAAAAATGGTATAGAGCTTGAAGAAAAAGCTAAAGATATTCCTGGAAGGTTAGCGTGTAGCATAGGATTAGAATTAGATGAATACTCGAAGTATATGAAAGACTTCGAAGACTTGTTAAAAAGATTAGATAATATAGAGAAATATGTTGAATAAGTGAGCTAAAAAAACTAGTCAGATTCTCGTGTATTTTATTTTAGATCACTAATATAACTTTTTGAAGATTGCTAAATATATATAAGCCATGCTTTTAAAAAAAGCATGGCTTATATATATTTAGATACTAGTGTAAGGATAGGGGTATCTAAAAAAATAACAAGCTAATATATAATCGCCTTAACTTGGTATTTTTTCAAATACTTAACGTGAACTATTCTAGAGTTATAAATCATCTATACTTTTAAATCTATAGCCTAATACATCAATACAAGAGACTATTTTTTTAAGGATAGAATTTTCATCATAAGTAGAATTAATGGTTCCATCTTCACTTAATGATACATGTACGCTATCAATTTCAATGCTTGGATGATAGAATAAACTTAACTCTGTATCTGAATTTTTAGATTCAATATTTTTAATCATAGTATCTACATCGTTATCCTTAATATAACTTAAAGGAGTAGGAATAAATTTAGTAAGACCATTTTTTTTGCTAGTAATTATATTTTTGTTATACTTTTCTATGGATGGCTCGTAAAGTATTTTAAAATATTCTTCAAATATTAATTGTTGCTCACGATTTGTACGGTAGTGTGGTGTTTCCCAACCGGATGGAGGAATATTCACCTTAGTTGCAAGAGTTATAGCAGACTCCAATCTTTCTCTAATTTCTTTTTCAGTATTATACCCTTTTTCACCAAATTCAGAACCTGAAATGCTGTTAGCATCGCCATATTGATGAGTGTAACCATGAAGGACTATACTCCCACCCCTATTAATTGAATGATCCAGAGTAAATATGAAATTAGCATTGGCAAATGAATTATCTTCTGAAACATCGTTATCGATATGTAATGTATTATTAATATATCTTGGAACCCATGCTACACTAAAATTTTGCGATTCCTCATACATATAATCCGTTATTATCCTTAATTTTTCCAAAGTATCTTGTTGAGTATATACATCTCCTGCCGCAACATCCTCAAATCTAATATAAGCGTCTTTTTTATGCTTCTTTTTAGGTTTGCGTAAAGTATCGGAATTGGGAACATTGGTTTTATTGATATAAATATTGTTATTCTTATAACTCCAATAAGTAGATAGATTTAAAATCTCACATATATCAGAAAAAGAGATGTAATATTCACTATCTATAAATGGAAGATCGCCTCTTAATGAAATAGTTTTATCATCTTTTTTGTAATTTTTATCGGATATATTCAAAATTACATCGTTAGATATCTGAATTTCTTCATCGTTTATTAGAATATCTTCTCCAAAGAATTTTGAAAATTCAGTTATAGGAACGTAATATCTGTTATATTTGTGTAATAATTTATTGCTTAAATTTAATTTGGTTTTATTAAAATATAAATTAACTTCATATGGAACATCCGTTAATAAATTTGAATCGTCATTGATTGTTGTCTCTGTCTTAATATTGTTTAAAAATTTACCACCTTCAGTATTTTCATATTTTAAAATTAATTTATTATGTATTAGTGGTGAGATTCCAGGGCAAATTAATAAAGTAATTCCAGAACAAATAATAAGTATTAATGAAAGTATTATAAAAATTTTTTTCATTTTTTCATCTCCTAAAAGTAAGGGATTCTTAAAAAATATACTAGCGTATTGAATCGTTATTTTAAAAAGAATGCCGTATGCTATTTATAATTTTAAATACTAAAAATCCTATTATGCCACATAATGTATTTTTAATTACTCAGTCTATGTTAACTTATCTTAAATTTCCTAATAAAAGCAATAAATACTAAAGAAAATCTATTAATATAGATACTGAAAAACATAGAATTAGTATTGATTTAATATTTCTAAATTTATTGAAAATTATAGGCACAATAATTGCCAGAGGAGCTAAAAGCAATAAACCTTCAACTATATTTATTATTTATATATTGGTTGTATTAATATTAAAAAATAAATACATATCAATTATACACAAAATAATCGCAAATTAATAGATAATATTACTATTATTCAATTAATAGGGAATTTATGGTTTGAAAAAGTTCTTTTATTGAGAATAATAGTGGGTAGAGAAGGATAACTTTTAGCTATTTATGAAATAACGTTTCATAAAATAAAAAAATACTTGAAATATAATTTTAAATATGTTATTATAAATTCAACAGATGAAAACGTAGTCATAGAATTTAAGTAAACGTAGACATTAAATAATAATAAACAAGGTAATGGAGCTGAAAGAAAATAAAACAGAATCTGATTAGTTATTCTTTGAAGCCCCTAATATAAAAGAAAGCGGAGGAAAATAAAATGGATAGATTAAACTTAGGTAAATTAACTACAGAGAGTAGAAACCAAAATACTTTAGATATAGATAAAATTTCAACTATTGAAATGGTTAAGAAAATTAATAATGAGGACAAGAAGGTGGCAGAAGCTGTTGAAAGGGAACTTCCTCAAATTGCAGAAGCTATAGATGGTATTGTTGAAAGAATGCACAAAGGTGGAAGATTAATTTACATAGGAGCTGGTACTTCCGGTAGACTTGGAATATTAGACGCATCAGAGTGTCCACCAACTTATGGAGTTTCAGAAGACCTGATTCAAGGTATTATAGCTGGAGGTCAAGAAGCAATTTTCAGAGCTAAAGAAGGTGCAGAAGATTCAAGGGAACTTGCAGTTTCGGGTTTAAAAGAAAGAAAATTAACTGCAAATGATACAGTAGTTGGGCTTGCAGCATCAGGGAGAACACCTTATGTTATTGGCGGACTTCAATATGCAAATGAAATAGGAGCTTTAACAATTTCAGTTACGTGTAATGCGGATTCAGCTGTTTCAAAAGAAGCAAAAATATCAATAGCGCCTGTAGTTGGGGCAGAAGTAATAACTGGGTCTACTAGATTAAAATCAGGAACAGCTCAAAAATTAGTTTTAAATATGTTATCTACAGGAAGCATGATAAAACTTGGTAAAGTTTATGGGAACTTAATGGTAGATGTAAGATCAACAAATGAAAAATTAGTTGAGAGAGCTAAAAAAATAGTAGCTGAAGCAACAGGAGTAACTATAAATGAAGCTGCTGAAGTTTTAAGTAAAACAGAATTTGATGTAAAGCTTGCTATATTCATGATTTTATCAAAACTTGAAAAAGAAGAAGCAGGATTTAAATTAAAAGAAAGTAAAGGTTATATCGCTGAAGCTTTAAAAAATCTTTAATAAGTAGATAAATAAACAATATATATTATAGTAAGTAAAAAATAAAAAATAAGGAGGACATTATAATGACAAATCAAGAAATTGCAAAAAGATTAGTTGAATTAGTTGGTGGGAAAGAAAATATAAAATCAGCAACGAACTGTATGACTCGCTGTAGATTAGAACTTAATGATTACTCAAAAGCAGATATAGTTGCAATAAAAAAATCAGAGGGAGCTTTAGGTGTTGTAGAAAATAAAGGCCAATTACAGGTTATTTATGGACCAGGAAAGGTAAATAAAGTAACCGAAGAATTAAAGAAACTAATAGGGAAAAATGTTTTACTTGGAGAAGAAGCAGTACGTGAAACTAAAGCTAAATTAAAAGAAAAAAATGATACCAAGTTTAAGAACGCTCTTAAAAAAATAGGGAATATATTTATCCCGTTAATACCTTTATTTGTAGCAAGTGGACTTGTACTTGCTGTAAATAATATAGCCGGTGTGTATTTTGGAGATGTATATAAGTCTACAACATCAGCACTAATTATAGGACTTATAGGTAATGGTGTATTCTCGATTTTATCAATTTTAGTTGGGGTTAACGCAGCTAAGGAGTTTGGTTCACAAATGCCTATGATGGGTGGTGTTCTTGGTGGTATTTTGTCATCAGCATCACTTGCTAAAATAACTCTTTTTGGAGTAGCATTAACTCCAGGTAGAGGTGGGATTATATCAGTAATACTAGTAGTACTACTAGCTTGCTATGTTGAAAAGATTTGTAGAAGCTTTGTACCAGATGTTTTAGATTTATTTGTAACACCATTAGTTACACTTACAGTTTCAGTACTTGCGGCGTTGTTTATACTTCAACCAGCAGGGGGATTTATATCAGATTCAATAGGATTATTAGTGGCTCAAACAATAGCATCAGATAATATGATAGTTTCTGTTATATCAGGAACAATATCAGGAGCATTATTCCTGCCACTAGTTATGACAGGAATGCATCAAGCATTAACACCAATACATGCAGATTTAATAGCTAATGTTGGGTTTACAGTATTACTTCCAATACTTGCAACAGCTGGTATGGCTCAAGTTGGAGCTACTATCGCAGTATTAAGGACAACAAAGAATGAACGTTTAAAGAAAATGGCGAAAAATGGTTTGATACCGGGGTTCTTAGGAATAGGTGAACCTTTAATATACGGAGTAACTCTGCCACTTGGAAGACCTTTCCTTGGAGCTTGTTTAGGAGCTGGAGTTGGTGGAGCTGTAATGGCATTCTTTAAAGTTGGAGCAGTTGCGCTTGGAGTATCTGGATTACCACTTGCATTATTAATTGCAGATGGAAAGATGCTAGTATTCTTAGTAGGAGTTTTAACATCATATATAGCTGGATACTTCTTCACAAAAATGCTTGGATTTGAAGATCCAGTAGAATAATATTATAGTAGAAATTTTATAGAAAAGGGTGGTAAGTACATTAGATTTAATGTTATTATCACTCTTTTTAAAAGTATAATGTATGTTAAATAATAGTTGCAAAAGGGAACTTGAAAAAATAACTAGTTATAATCTTTGACTAGTGGCCTTGCCCGCCGTTGGTGTATTTTATTTCATATCCCTAAGGCATAATAAAAAAATGGAGGGAAATATTATGAGTTTTGGATTTTCAGTTTATTTTGGTTTAGATAATACAAAAGAGGAAAACATAAAGCTATTAAATGATGCACATAAATTAGGATATACAAGAATATTTACTTCGTTACATATTCCCGAGGCTAATTATGATGTGTTAAAGGCTGAAGTAAGAGGATTTTTTAAATTAGCTAAAGAATATGATATGGATATAATAAGTGATATATCTCCAAATACTTTTAAATTTTTAGATTTAAAAAACATGGATTTAAAAGGATTAAGAGATATGGGTGTTAAAACAATAAGAATAGATTTTGGTTATACAGAAGAAGAAATATCACAAATGAGTAAAAATGATTATGGAATACAAATTCAATTAAATGCATCTACAATAACAGAAGAATTCTTTGAAAAGTTAGATAAACTTTCACCAAATTATAATAATATAGATTCACTTCATAATTTCTATCCAAGAATAGGAACCGGAATTTCAGAGGAGTGTATGATACAAAAGAATAATATGTTGAATGAAAGAGGAATAAAAATATGTGCTTTTGTTCAATCTAATAATAGAAGAAGAAGTCCTATGAAAGATGGGTTGCCAACACTTGAAGATCATAGAGGAATGGAAGTGAGAGAGGCTGCAAATCATTTGTTTGCTATTGGAAATGGATCAGTATTTATTGGAGATTCTCTTCCAAGTGAAAAAGAATTAAAAGATTTATCATCATTAAAACAAGATGGTGTAGAATTAAGAGTAGATATAAAAGTAGAAGATGAGGTTTGTTTAAGATTACTTAAAGAAACTTATAGCTCAAGACCAGATAATGCAAGAGATGCAATAAGGGCTAGTGAAAGTAGATTAATTCTTAATGGTGATAAAATAAAACCTACTAATATAGTAGATAAAAAATATGGCGATGTAACAATAGATAATGAAGAATATATGAGATATGAAGGGGAACTTCAGATTCTAATAAGTGACCAAAAAGCTGATAAGAGAATAAATAATGTAGCATCCGTTTTACATAAAGACTTTTATCTATTAAAATATATAAATAACGGTAAAAAGTTTTATTTTAGACAAACTTAAATATAATTAGGGTGTGATTACATGAATGTTTTAGATTACATAAGACAGAACTATGAAAATTTTACAGATGGAGAAAAACTAATAGCAGATTATTTACTTTCAAATAAAGAAAGCATAATAAATTTATCAGCAAAGGAAATTGGTGATATAACAAATACTTCAGCAGCAACAGTAGTTAGATTCTCTAAAAAGGTAGGATTTAATAGCTTAAATGAAATGAAGTTTAAATTATCTATAAATTTAAATAATAACGATAATGAGGAAAATCCAAAATTTGAATACCTAGATAAAGATTTAAAAACTAGAGATATAATTTATGGAATAAAAAATTCAATTGATGTTGTTATGGAAAAAACAGTTAAGTTAATAAAAGAAGAAGACCTTGAAAAAGCTATAGAGTTACTTATTAATGCTAAAGATATATATGTTTATAGTGTAGGAGTATCAGGACTTGTAGGGTTAGATTTTTATTATAAACTAAGTAGGATAAATAGAAGATGTATAGCTCATACAGATACACATCTTCAAATAACTTCATCTATATTAATGCAACCGGGGGATGTTGCAATAGCAATTTCATACTCCGGTAGTACAAGAGAAGTTATTAAATGTGTAGAAAATGCTAAGAAACTTAAAATACCAGTAATATCTATTACAAAAGCAAGTATGAATAATAAACTTGAAAACCTGTCAGATATAACTTTAAAAATACCTTTTGTAGAAAAGTCATTAAGAGAAGGGGCTATGAGCTCAAGAATATCTCAACTTGCAATTATAGATATGCTATTTATAGGAATGGTAAAAAATAATATTAAAGAAGTAGAAGAAAAGCTTATTATCACAAGAGAAGCAGTTCAGGAACTTAAACTTTAGGGAAGTGATTTTGTATGTATCAGAAGTAGAATCAATTTTATGATTCTACTTCTGATACATTTTTCATTTGAACATATCTAAGTAAGGCTATAATAAAAGTATAAACTATATTAGGCATTTAAAAAAAGTAGATATCATATTAGCTTGCTATTTTTTGAAGATGTTTTATTAAAAAGGAGATTTAGTATGAAATTAAATTTTAATAATTTAGGATTAGAAGAAGTGCCTAATTTGAGAGAATTCGGTAGAGACATAGAGGATATAACTTTTTATAACAATAGAATAAAGGATATTCCAGAGAGTATTTTTGATTTAAGCAATTTAACAGTACTTAATATATCAGCTAATAATATAGAAATTATACCTAGGAGTATTTCGAAATTGAAGAAACTTAGAAGTATTGATTTTGGACACAATAAAATAAAAGACATACCTAAAGAAATTGGAAACTTAAAAAAGTTAGATCAATATCTTTATATTCATAACAATCAAATTGAAGTATTAGAGGATGAGATATGTAATCTTTATCTATTAAGGTATTTAAACGTAAGTAATAACTTTTTAAGGGAATTACCTTTAAACATTGGTGGGTTGAAGAGTTTAGTTGAACTTAGGGCAATGGATAATAGTATTTTCAAATTACCTGAATCTATATGTGATCTACACAGTTTAAGAGAACTTCATTTAAAGGAAAATAAAATAGAGCAATTACCAGAAAATATTGGTGAGTTGAAATTCCTACGTGTACTTGATATAAGCGAAAATAAATTATTGGAAATTACAAAGTCTATTGGCAAGTGTATTAATTTAAGGCGTTTAAATTTTAGAAATAACAATATAAAAGAGCTACCAAAGGAGATTGGTAATCTAAAAAAATTACTGGAGATAGATTTAAGAGGAAATAAAATTAAGGAACTTCCAAAATCAATATTAAATATAGAAGGTCTAGAAAGACTAGATTTACGATGGAATAGTGAACTTGAGGACGTAAATTGGTTAGAACAATTAGAAAATAAAGGATGCATTGTATATAAATAATAATAAAGATAAATATAAATTGAGTAAAATTGGAAACGATATATTATTTCCTTTGATAGAGGAAATAATAGAACTATGAATAGGTTTTCAAAAAATCTATAATAAAGTCAAGGTGATGGAAATGATAAATGATTTAAGGCTTCAGAAAATAATAAAAATATTATCGGAAAGCAGTAAGGTAGTTACAGGAGATCAGTTGTGTACTACAGTAGGTGTTTCATCAAGAACTATAAGGAGTGATATAAAAGAATTAAATAATATTTTTAAAAATCATGGTGCTGTTATTTTATCCGAAAAAGGAAAAGGATATATATTAGAAATTACCGATATGGAAAAGTTTAAAGATATATATAGTGATGAAAAGAAAAAAGATAACTATATAAATCTTACGGCAGAAGGTAGAGCAGAATATATAATTATGAGGCTTCTACTAAATGAAATAAAAAATATAGATGCAATTACTCAAATAGATTTAGCAGATGAATTATTCATAAGTTTATCAACCTTAAAAAATGATATTAAACTTGCAAAAACAAATTTACAGCCTAAGGGCAGAGGATCAAATGTTACATTAGATATTGAAAAGCATGCTAACAAGGGAATTAAAGTTACTGGCAAGGAAGATTCTTTAAGATGTTGTATAACTGAAAAATTAAATTTTTCAAATAAAATATTCTTAGAAAAGTTTGAAGAAATATTAAAAGATTCTTTAGGACTTAAAAATTTATCCGAATTAGAGGAAATTATAAAAGATAATATTGTAAAGTTTAAATTAAGATTATCTGATATAGCGCTTAAAGACTTAAGGTCATATGTAGCAGTAATGTTAGTTAGAAACAAGAGTGGTAACAATTTAATTTATACAGAAGCTATGACTAATGATTTAAAAAAAGAATCGAAAATGGATATAGCAAAAAGTATATGTAGTGATCTTATGAAAAAATTAAATGTAGAAATAAATGAAACAGAAGTTTGTTATGTAACTAAACATATAATTGCAAGTAGCTCAATTGGAACTGATATAGATGAGGAAAACAGCAAATTAACAGAAACAATTTTAATAGCTGTTAAAGAAAACTTTAATGTGGATTTAACCTCAGATAAAGTACTAAGAGAATTTTTAGGAGCTCATTTAAAAGCTGCTATAAATAGAGCGAAGTACGGTGTGAAAATGGAAAATAGTATGCTAGGGATTATAAAAAATAATTATCCATTTGCTTTTGAAATAGGAGTTTTATCAAATAATATTATTAAAAGAGAATATGGACTTGATTTAAGTGAAGATGATATAGGATTCTTATCCTTACATTTTGCAGCTTCGATTGAGAGGATAAAACAAGAGGAAATAGGAACGGTAAAAAAAGTAATCATAGTTTGTACTACAGGAATTGGAACATCATTATTACTTAAGGTAAAACTTGAGCAACATTTTAAAGGAAGATTAACTATAGTAGATACAATTTCATGGTATGAATTTAATGAGGTATTATTACAAAGTGTTGATTTTATAATAACTACAATTCCTTTAAAGGCAGAATCTGAAAAGGTTATATATGTTAAAAACCTATTAGATAAGGATGAAATTAAAAAAATAGAGGAAAATTTGAAAAATAATAACTATAAAGAAAATGGACTTGTTAGTAAGTTGAAAAAGGAACTGTTTTTTAAAGATGTAGAAGCACCTACAAGAGAAGAATTGTTAGAAAAGCTTACAGAGGAGTTAATAGATAAAAAATATATAACTAAGGCTGTGAAGAAAGAAATTTTTTCAAGAGAAAAGCTAGCTAGTACTGAAATTGGAAATCTAGTAGCCATACCTCATACAAGTCATAAGGATTTGAAGGAATCATTTATATCAGTAGCTATACTTAAAAAAGGGATTACGTGGCATAAAGAAAAGGTACAAGTGGTTTTAATTATATGTATAGCAAAAGAAGACCAACATGAATGGAAATCAAATTTAGAACAATTATATAAAAGTATTATAGAATTAGATGTTGTTTTAGAGATTATAAAAAGTAGTGATTTTGAAGATTTTAAAAAAATAATATATAAATTTTAAGGTAAGACACCTCAAAAAATAACATTTTGAAGATGTCTAAACAAGGGGGAAATAATAATGAAATTATTAGCAATAACATCATGTCCAGTAGGGATTGCACACACTTACATAGCAGCACAAAAATTAAATAAAATGGCAGTTAAGATGGGAGTAGAAATTAAGGTTGAAACTCAAGGATCATCAGGTGCTGAAAATGTTATAACAGAAGAGGATATAAAAGAAGCTGATGGGATAATAATAGCAGCAGATAAATCTGTTAACTTAGATAGATTTCAAGGACTGGCAATATTTGAATGTCCAGTTAGTAGAGCAATAAAGGAACCGGATGTATTAATTCAAATGTTCTTAGATGGAAAAGTAGAAAAGAAAGATCCAAAGAAACTTAAAAGTGTTACTGAAGCAAAAAAAGAAATGAAGTTAAAACAACCAGCATTCTATAAGCATTTAATGGGTGGAGTTTCTTACATGATTCCAGTTGTAGTTGTTGCAGGGTTATTAATAGCACTTGCATTAGCTTTTGGAGGAGAACCAACTGCTAAAGGTCTTGTAATACCAGATGGCTCATTCTGGAAGAAGATTGAAATGATTGGAGGAGCAGGATTTGGATTTATGGTACCAGTGCTTTCTGGGTTCATAGCTTACTCAATAGCTGATAGACCAGGTCTTGTACCGGGGATGATTGGTGGATATATAGCAGCAAACGGATCTTTCTATGGATCACAAGCAAATGCTGGGTTCTTAGGTGGAATAGTAACAGGTTTCTTAGCTGGTTATATAGCTAAGTTCTTAAAAGATATTAAAGTACCAAGTTTAATTAAACCAATAATGCCAATAATAATAATACCAATAATATCAACACTTGTAACTGGCCTTGCATTTATATATGTTTTAGGTGGACCGATAACAGCAGTGTTTGAGGGATTAACATCATTCTTAGCAGGATTATCAGGAACAAGTTCAATAGTTCTTGCAACTATATTAGGTGCAATGATTGCATTTGATATGGGTGGACCAGTAAATAAAGTTGCATTCTTATTTGGTGTTTCAATGATAACTCAAGGTAACCCAGAAATAATGGGACCAATAGCAGCAGCAATAGCAATACCTCCAATCGGAATGGGGATTGCAACATTCTTAAGAAAGAAGTATTATAGTGAAGATGAAATAGATGCAGGAAAAGCAGCATTTGCAATGGGTCTTTGTGGAATAACTGAAGGTGCAATCCCATTTGCTTCAGTAGATCCTATAAGAGTTATACCTTCATTAATGGTAGGATCAATAGTTGGTGCTAACATTGCAATGGCAGGTAATGTTGCAGATAGAGTTCCACATGGTGGACCAATAGTTGCATTAATGGGTGGAATTGATGGAGTAATAATGTTCTTAATCGCAATAGCCGTTGGATCAATGGTAAGTGCAATAATGGTTAACTACTTAAAGGGATTAAGATTTAGAAAAGAACAAGTAAAATAAGAATATTTAAAAAAATAAAGAAACAATATAAAAAATAGATTTGAAAGAGGTTGATTGGAATGAACGATAAATTATTTGATGTAAAATATATAGATTTAAACGTAGTAACAACTGAAAAGTTCGCTACAATAAAGCACCTAGCAAACCTAATGGAAGAAAGACTTGTAGATGTAGATAAATACGTAGAAGACGTTAAAACTAGAGAATCAATGTCAACGACCGGAATAGGGGATGGTGTGGCTATACCTCATGCAAAATCATCTTGGGTTAAAAAACCAACAGTAGTAGTTGGGAAAAGTTTAAAAGGAATAGAATGGCAAAGCTTAGATGATGAGCCAGTTCACATGGTATTTTTAATAGCTGTGCCAGAAGGGAATGGAAATGAACACTTAAAAATACTTCAAATGTTAGCAGTAAGTATAATGGATGATGATTTTAAGGAAGAACTAGAAAATGCAACAGATGAAAAAGTTATAGAAAAACTTTTATTAGATAGAACAAATAACTAAAACTGATTACTTATTACAAGTAAATTAATACCTATAGGTTATACACTTGAAAAAGTGTTTACCTATAGGTATTTTATTTATTTGGACATGACTTAGTTAAATTATTTTAGGGTAACTTATTATATAAAATATTAAAATTGTGTACATGTTAAAGTTAGAATTGATATCATAAATATACAAGCAATAGATAAATTTCTTCCAGTTTTAGCTAGATAATCATTCTTATATTTATGTCCTATAAATACTGCTATAAAAAATAGAATTATTGAAATAATCTTAATTGGTAAGGATATTCCTAGTATACTTAAGATGTGATCACCTATATATTTCCCTGCGATATAAGTGAATGAAAACATTATAGAAAATATAGAAATTATCAAAGCCGAAGTTCCTATACCATATTTTTTGATTCTAATATTACTTGGTTTATCCATGATAAATCCTCCTTATTTTGACTAAAGATTATTAATTTTAATAATCTTGTTAATTAATAATATAACATATTTTACTTATATTGTATTGTTAAATTTACATTATAGGTTAGAATAAGGGTTATTCAAAAGAGGTTAAGGAAGAAATATTAAAAGTTGTCAATGAACTTTTAGAGGATTCAGAAGAATTAGAGTTTTTTGTAACAGGTTTTAATGTAGATGCAATTTATGCAAGAGTAACAGCAGTAGGAACTGGGAGTTTGGATATATGCAAAAACTAAATATATAAGGATGTACAATGACAGAAATGTGGGCTAAAGGAAAAAAATAATATTTTCTATACTTATTTTATAGTATTTGGATATAGAGACTAATAGAAATTTACAGAAAGGTAGAGTAGGAAAATGAGAATAAAAAAATATCGCAAATTCATTTATGAATAATGCGATATTTAAATATGTTATTTATTTTTATTAATTCGGAGTATGAATATTGTGCATTAATGTTTATAACTAAAGTTATTTTTTTACATTCTATATCACTTTTTAGCAATAAAATTTCTTTTAACATGGTTATTTTTCGTATTTAACTTTTTTGTAAATAAAAATTGATAATACTAAAAATCCAAATATTACAGGGCTAGCCTCCATTAAATTTTTCAATACAATCCATATAGTACCATTATCCAATCCAACTACAATACCTAATGAAAATGTAGATATTGAAATAAATCCATATATAATTGATAGTATTTTAGTTATCATTAACCTTGTTTTAAAATCACCTATTTCTCTACTACCAATGTATACTAAAGGTAATATTGCTATTGTCGCCAGTGTCCATGACATAGGATGCCTTAATGCTATAACCCCACAATAGATTAATATTACTGATATAGCACCATAAATAATTTTATCATTTTTCATATAAACTCCTCCTTGAATTATGTTTTTTTCTGTATATTTAATCAGAAAGTTCATTAAATATTTTCTTTATATATTCCAATTCAAAGGAATAACTCACTCTTCGATTATTACTATCTAAAATTCTATAATGATTTGATATTACATTTTGTTGAATTGTATAACAATTTTTAGCCTGAATATCCTTCCACCAAATCTTTCCTCCAAGTGTTGGAGTGTATTTAGTATCATCATTTTCAAATGCCAAAGATCTTATTATGTCTTCTATATCACCTCCAAAAGTTAATTCTAATATTTCACTATCCTTAAAGATAACACATACTGCAATAGCAACTGCCCAACCTAAACTACATCTTTCTTTTTCAACTTGTATTAATGTTTTTTTTGATATTCCAAGTATCTCTGCCATTTTGTTTTGTGTATATCCTTTTTCAATTCTTATAAGTTTAACTTTTTCGTCAACTTTTTTTATAAATTCATTTCTTGTCATAAAAATTCCACCCTTTAATTATCATTTACTTATAAATATATATAAGTAAAAGTATCCTCATGGTGTAAATTTACACTATGAGGATACTTTTGTCAATTCTTTTTTGATAATTAATATAATATTGATTTTAAAGATAATTTTATTTTTTTTATCGGAATATTAACAGAGTGTTACTTGTTAATATTAGGAGTTGTTTTTAATGTAAATTTTTAAAGCTTTGATTAGAAGTATTAATGCATATAACCCTAAGACTGAAACAGATAAAATCAAAATAATATTTATAAGGCCCCATATAGATGCCAAGAACATATTATCATCTCCTTTACTTATAATTACTATATAACGAATAATTTAATACAATTACATACTGTTTTTAACATAAATTGTATTTTATTTTTGATATTTAGTAATCTCATCATTTAGTATTTAGCAATATATTTCGTATTTTATCAGTATAAATTTTATCTAAATGTTCAGTGCAATATTCAAAGTTATCCATGCTTGATACTTTTGGAATATCCATGTTTACATATTCTTTATCAAGATTCTCAAGGATAAAGCGATAGTCGATATCACTATCAGTGGAATCTACCTCATTTAAATCAATTTTAGTGCCGTCCTTTAATTCTATTATGTAATAAAAATCGCCTTTTGAATGTGTAAAAGATAAATATCGTTTTTTGCCGTATACTCCTGTATCAATTTTTGCAATATCATTATATTCATATTCTTTTCCAGTTGGTGATAAAAATGTATAGTCTATTATTTTATTATTGGTTATAACAGTAACATTAAAGAGAATAGCGTATGTTAGAATTATATTAAATATTACAAAGGTAAAGATAATAGCGGTTTTATAATTTTTGATAAAGTCTTTTGAAAAATTAATAAGGATAAATAAAAGTTCTCTATAATTCTTATTAACAAAATAAAGAAGTGCAATTATAATATATAGTTCATAAATAAAGATTAATCTAGAAATAGGGAATTTGAAAATCCATAGTATATAATCTTCAGGTAAAAATAACTTTGATTGAACAAAGCTTAGCAATATAAAAAAGACTATAGAGAATATAATTATAAAAATTAATGAAAGGATCCAAATGAAAATTGTTTTTAATGTTTTCAAAGTAGCAACTCCTTATGAACAAAAAAGACAACTAGTGTTAGCAGCACTAGTTGTCCATTTTTTTAATACTCCCGACTTGGTCGGTTCCCGTTGAGTAATCTAAGCATATCACATAAGAATAATTAAGTAAATAATTACCTATAGTTCAATAAAAAAATATTTATGAAAAAATAAGTAAATAAAAACACAGCTTTATTAGAAAAATTTTACGAAAATATATTTAGATATTATTTTAGTAAAAGTTTACTAAAATAATTGACTTTTTTAATATATTAATAGTATTATTTATATTAAGGTATTAAAAAATAGCCTTAAATACTAAATAGCTATTTTTAATATACCTACAAAGAATATTATTTAAGGAGAAAAATATGGCTACTATAAAAGATATTGCAAGCATTGTAGGAGTTTCAGCTTCTACAGTATCTAGAATTTTAAATTATGATGATACTTTAAATGTTTTAGATGAAACTAAAGTACGGATATTTGAGGTGGCTAAGGAGTTGGATTATGTATCTGTTAGAAATAGAAAGAAAAGTAAAATTAAAAATATAGGGATTGTACAATGGCAAACTCAGTCTCAAGAATGTGAAGATCCTTACTATGTAACTATAAAACTTGCTGTAGAAAAAAAGTTGATTTTAGATTTTGTAAATATAGTGAGAATTCATGAGTATAAGAGTTTAGAGTCAATAGATATTCTTGATGGAATAATAGCTATAGGTAAGTTCGGTGATGAAGAAATTTGTGGCTTAAGCAAACTAACTGATAATTTAATTTTTGTAGATTCATCTCCAGAACATAATAAATATGATTCAGTAGTTGTTGATTTTAGAAAGGCAGTTAATGAAAGTTTAGACTACTTAATAAGCCTTGGCCATGAAAAAATAGGATATATTGGTGGCGAAGAATTTTACAGAAATGGTGAGCCTAGCAAGGTGGATCCAAGAGAAGTGGCTTTTAAGGAGTATATGATAAATAGAGGAATATATAATGAAGAATATGTTAGGATTGGTAGCTTTTCAATTAAAGATGGACACGATTTAATGAGAGATATTATTAAAAATTCAGAAGAATTACCAACTGCCTTTTTCCTTGGAAGTGATACTATGGCGGTGGGAGCATATAATGCTCTTTCTAAAGAAGGGATGTCTATTCCAGAAGATGTTAGTGTTATTTCCTTTAATGATATTCCATCTTCGAAATATTTAGTTCCATCATTGACAACTAGTAAAGTATATACTGAATATATGGGGGAAGCCGCAGTTGATTTATTGATGGAAAACTTTAATTGTGAAAGGGAATATAGAAAAAAAGTTATTATAGATACTGTTTTGAAAATAAGAAAAAGTTGCTGTAGTTGATCTTTAAAAATAACAAGTCATAGTATTTGACTTGTTATTTTTTTGCCTCTAAATGGGAACTGTGGCTTGAGAAAAAGGTGAAAAGTAAGTAAAATGTTGGTTGCTTGGTTCTTTACTATATATTTAGTAAATATTATTGGATAAAATATAAAATATTTACTAAAATTATTAACAAATAGTAAAGAAATTACTAAAATTACAAGTATAAAGTTTTAAGTAAACATTTACGGAGAGGGTGGATAAAATGATTAATGAATTAAAAGGTTATTTAGAATTATTTGGTAAATTGATTAACGCTTCTAATGTTCCTTTAAGGGATGATTATAAAGTAACAGGAATATAATTAGAGAAATATAATATTGGAGGGGACGTATGGTTAATATATTTTTAGAAATAGATAAGTTGCTTAAATATAGTATTAGTAAGGAATTAATTGAAAAAGATGATGAAATTTTTACTAGAAATAGAATATTAGATTTTTTATCCTTAGAATCTTATGAATGTAATGGTGAAGTTTATGATGAAAAGCTTCATATTATATTAGAAGAAATGACTAAATGGGCAATTGATAAAAATATTATAGAAGAGGGATCAATTGTTTTAAATGGGTTATTCCAAAGTAAGATAATGGCATGCCTAGTAGATAGACCATCAAATATTATTAAGAAGTTTAATGAAAAGTATTTAATGGAGCCTACCAAAGCTACAGAATATTTTTATAACTTAAGTAAATACTCTAATTATATAAGAACTAATGATGTAAAGAAGGATTTAAAGTGGAAACATAATACAAGCTATGGGGAATTAGATATTACTATAAATTTATCTAAACCAGAAAAGAACCCAAAGGATATTATGCAAAGCAAAAATATAAAATTATCTAATTATCCAAGTTGTTTACTTTGCAAGGAAAATGAAGGGTACTCGGGAAGAGTTAATCATCCGGGGAGAGGTCATCATAGAGTAATTCCTCTTAGATTAAATAGTGAAAAATGGTTTATGCAGTATTCTCCATATGTTTACTACAATGAGCATTGTATAGTGTTTAAAGGTGAACATGAGCCTATGAAAATAACAGGAGATACCTTTAAGAGGTTAGTAGATTTTGTATCAGATTTCCCACATTATTTTATCGGATCTAATGCAGATTTACCTATAGTTGGTGGGTCGATATTATCTCATGATCATTTTCAAGGTGGTAATTATCCATTTGCAATGAGTAATGCTAAAGAAGAAGTAGAGTTTGATATTAATAGATTTACTGGAGTGAAGTCATGTATTTTAAGTTGGCCTATGTCTGTCGTAAGAATAAAAAGTAGAAATAAAAAAGAATTAGTTTCCTGTGCTAGCTTTATATTAGAAAAATTTAAGCTATATGAAGATAAAGAAATAGATGTAATAGCATTCACAGGTAAGGAACCTCATAACACAATAACTCCTATTTGTAGAAAAAGAGATAAATTATTTGAGTTAGATTTAGTTCTTAGAAATAATAGAACTACAGAAGAATATCCAGAGGGAATATTCCATCCACATAAAGAGCTACATCATATTAAAAGAGAAAATATAGGATTAATTGAAGTTATGGGACTCGCTGTTCTTCCATCAAGATTAAAAATTGAAATGGAAGAAATTAAGGAAGTATTAGTAGGAAACAAAAATTTAGAATCTATACAGCCTAATGATGAACTATTTAAACATAAGGTCTGGATAGAAGAGCTTATAAATAAATATGGAATAATTAATAGTGATGCTACTGAGGGGATCTTGAAAAAAGAAATAGGTAATAAATTCGCAGAAGTACTTAAGGATTCAGGATTATTTAAAAAGAATGAAGAATCTAAAATTAGATTTATAAAATACCTAAATTAAGGTGGATTAGATAGTGGAAAAAATAGATTAGAATATGATTAGTTATTTTGTATTTTTTTATATAAAATTTCATATTCTTCCCTAGGATATTTTTTTAGTTCTAGCATTTAGGTTTTTATAATAAAATATAGTAGTATTAAAATTAAACTCAGCGGGGGAAGAATGACGTATAAATTAGACTATAATTTTTTAAGACTAGAATATAAGGATTTATACAATGCAATTATAGAAATTGAGGAAGAGACGGATTTAGAAGTAATATGCAAAAGTATTTTAAAACTACTTAAAGATATAATAGAAATAATCTATAAAAGTAATAAAATGATTTTAAGTAAAGATGCTTTAATAGGGGAAAGCATTAAGGAACTAGAGAATAAAAAGATAGTTCCTACTGAAATTATAAGTATACTTAAGACTTTTGAAGAAGAGATGAATTTTTTTATAAATCAACCAAAGGAGCTTAGTGAAGGGGATTCAAATAAGCATATCTCAAATGAGGATTTCACTAAAATATATGAGGTTGCTGTATGGCTTGTTATAAATTATGGTGAGGAAAATTATTCTTTGTTCATTAGTAAGCTTAATTTAAAGGAAAAGGTGATATTTAGTAGAGAACTGCAAAATTATAAAAAAGATAAATTTAATAGAGAAGAGCAAGATGATGATATTGAAAATACTAACGAAAAACAAAACTATGAAATAGATGAAGAAATAGATGATTATGAATTAGCGGAACTTGTTAATATAGGGGAAAATTATTATTTTGGAAGAGGAATAGATAAGGACGTTTATAAGGCAAGAAAATATTTTCAAAAAGCTGCGACCTTAGGAAATGAATATGGAGAAGTGTATTTAGGTCTTTTCTATGAAAAAGGACTTGGGGGAGAATTAGATATAGAGAAAGCTATGTATTGGTATAAAAAAGCAGCTATTAAAGAAAATGCATTTGCTCAATATTCAATGGGTTGTATATATTTTAATGGTGAAGGAATAAATCAAAACTATGAGTATTCTTTTAATTGGTATAAGAAATCAGCAGAAAATGGATTTGCAGCAGCTCAACATGCATTATCATATTTATATAAAATGGGAGATGGTTGTGAAGAGAGTATTTTTAAAGCTTATTATTGGTTAGAAGAGGCTGCAGAAAATGGCTTTGAAGATTCGTTTTATGTGCTAGGTGAATCTTATTTTGAAGGTGCTTATGTAGAATTAAACTATAAAAAGGCATATAAGTATCTATCAAAAGCGGCTAAAAACCAAAATGAAAAAGCACTAGAAAGATTAGGGGATATGTATTACTCTGGATTCTATGTTGATGAAGATAAAAAAAAGGCTTTTAAGTTATATAAAGACAGCATAGACCTTGGAAATACAGAATTATATTATAAGCTTGGAAAAATATATGAAGAAGAGGGTAAGTATAAAACGGCTATTAATTATTATAAAAAAGGTCATGAAAAAAATGATGTTAGAGCAACTCAAAAGCTAGGTGTTATGTATTATAATGGAGATTTAGTTGAAAGAGATGTTAAAAAATCTTTAGAATATATGGAAATAGCATCTAAAGGAAAGGAACCTCATTCTTTATATGTAATGGGAGTTGCCAGTTTAAATAGTTCTAAAGAAAAGGCTATGGAATATTTAAAAGAAGCTTATAAATTAGGGTCAATATATGCAGCAGAAGCTTTAGCAAGTGAATTATTAATAGAAGTTTTAAATGATAAGAAAGTAGATGAAAAGGAACTTTTGAAATATATAAAAAAAGCTATGGATGGAGATTTAGAAGACGGAATTTATTATTATGGTCTAGTTAATGCTTATGGAATAGGCATGAAAAAAAATAATGAAGATGCTTTTAAATATTTTAAAATTGCTGCAGAAAAGGGCTGTGAAAAAGCAATAATTAAAATTGCTAATTGGTATAAGCATGGAATCTATGTTAAGCCAAATACTTATGAAGCAATAAAATGGTATAAAAAAGCAGCAGAAAAATTTAATAGTGAAGCAATTTCCAGTATAATTGAAATATATGAAAAAGGAATAGGAATAGAGGCTGATTATAAAAGAGCTTTTGAAGGGGTGAAGCTTTTGAGAGAAGCTAATATAGTAGAAGGTAATTTGAGAATGGCTTACTATTATATGGAGGGGATAGGAACAGAAGTAGACATTGAAAAGGCAGAGGAAATTATAGCAGAAACAATGGAATTAGATGAAGGGCAAACTCTTAAATTTCTAGGGGAATTAGTTGAGAGTGGAATATATATAAAGGGTAAAACTAAAGCTATAACTTACTATCTTCAAGCAATAGAAAGTGGCTGTAGTGAAGCAAAGTATAATATAGAATATTATTTATATAAAAATAATAATGGAATAAAATATGATGAAATTTATGAATGCCCACTGCAAATAGGAAAGGAGTTCTATTTAAAATCTATAAAAATATTTAATGCTGGAAAAGAAAGAGAAAATACTATGGAGATAGAAAAAGGAATAAGAGAATTAAAAAGAAGTGTTAAGAAAGGGTTTTATCTAGCTATTTTTGAAATAATAAAATACTATGAAACAGAAGAACCAACAAGAGAAAATTTAATTAATTTAAGCAAGTATAAAGAAAAAGCTGTTTATTATAATATATAAGTGATATTCAAAAAAAAATAACAAGCCAATATGCTAGTCTATTTTGCACCATATTATCTATATGGAAGCAAAAAAAATATACATAGCACCTTGGTTTGTTATTTTTTTAGGCTTTTAGCTATAATTTTTATAGCTTAGTGGCCTTATTTAGGGATAAAGTTGATTATATATATTATAATGTGTATAATATTAATGATAGTAAAAGAAGTTTAATGGATATATTTCAATGTATAAAAAGATAACTATATTTATTAAAGTTTTTTTAGAATTATTACAGTAAAACTACACTAAATCAATGCTTCACACAATTACTATAATTTTCTAATTAGCATATAGTTAGATGTTAATTAGGTTTTGTAAAAATGAAGATGCCTAAGGGATATTCAAAAAAATAACAAGTCAGAATCTTTGACTTGCTATTTTATTTTACCTTCCTTAGCAATTTTAAAAAAATTTGTAGAAAAAATATTAAATGTTTAGAAAATAAGAAGTTTAGATAACGGTTTCTAAGAGAAACTAGTTATCGAATTGGAGGAGAAATGAAAAATATAAATAAGATAAATAATATAAAAATCATACCCTTGGGTGGATTAGGTGAAATAGGAAAAAATATTACGGCAATAGAGTACGGAGAAGAAATAATAATAATCGATTGTGGGTTTACATTCCCAGATTCAGAAATGTATGGAATAGATATTGTTATTCCGGATGTAAAATACTTAGTAGATAATAAAGAAAAAATAAAAGGGTTTTTCATAACTCATGGACATGAAGATCATATAGGGGCACTACCATATGTATTGCAACAAATTAATTTCCCTGTATACGGGACTCAATTAACAATGGCTTTAGTTGAGAGTAAGTTAATAGAACATAAAATGCTTGATATTTGCGAATTAAATGTAATAAATCCAAATGATATATTGCAAATAGGAGATTTAAAAGTTGAATTTATTAGAACAAACCACAGTATAGCTGATAGTTGCTCTATTGCGATTCATACTCCTTTAGGCATAATTTTCCATACTGGAGATTTTAAAATAGATTTTACACCAATTGATGGGAAAATAATAGATTTAGCTAGATATGCAGAACTTGGTAAAAAAGGCGTGTTATTGCTTATGGCAGATAGTACAAATGCTATTAATCCAGGATATACAATGTCTGAAATGACTGTTGGAGAAACTCTAAATAATCTATTTGGTAAATGCACTGGGAGAGTTATAGTAGCTACTTTTGCATCTAACATTCATAGACTGCAACAAATTATAAATTCATCTCAAAAGTATGGAAGAAAGATAGCTTTTAGTGGTAGAAGTATGGAGAGAATATCAGAGATAGCTATAAACCTAGGATACTTAACTATACCAGAAGGTACTTTGATAGATTTAAAGGATATCAAATTATACAATAATAATAAAATTACTATTGTTACAACAGGAAGCCAAGGAGAGCCAATGGCGGCACTTACTAGAATTGCAGCTTCAAGTCATAGAAGTATAAATATTGAAAAAGATGATACAGTAATAATTTCTGCAACTCCAATACCTGGTAATCAAAAACCTGTATCAAAAGTTATAAATGATTTAACTAGAAAAGGTGCTAATGTTATATATAAGTCTATAGAAGAGATTCATGTTTCTGGGCATGCATGTCAAGAAGAACTAAAATTAATTCATAGCTTATTAAAACCTAAATTCTTTATGCCAATTCATGGTGAAACTAAGCACTTAATACAGCATGGAAAAATTGCTGAAGAAATGGGTTTAAATAAATCAAATATATTTATTATAGAAAATGGAGATATTTTAAACTTAACAAAAAAGAGCGCTCGTGTTACAGGTAAGGTTCATTCAGGAAAGATATTAATAGATGGAAGTGGAATTGGTGATGTAGGAAACGTAGTACTAAGAGATAGAAAATATTTATCACAAGATGGTATTATAACTATAGTAGTTGTTATAGATAGAGAAAGCCAGGCTATTTTATCAGGACCTGATGTAGTTACAAGAGGATTTATATATGTAAGAGAGTCAGAGGAATTAGTGAAAGATATAAGATTTGTGGCAAATAAAACTATAGAAAAGTGCATAAATAGTGATATTACACAATGGTCACAAATAAAAAGAAATATGAGAAATGATATTAGTTTCTTCATATATGGTAAAACAAAAAGAAATCCAATGATTATTCCAATTATAATGGAAGTATAATATTTCAAATACTTAAAATATAAATTGCAAATAAAAAAGGTATATAGGTTTTTAACCTATATACCTTTTTTGAATTAGGAGAGTTTGAATAAATAGTAAGTCAGATATGATAGTCTATTTATTTTAATTTATCTTAGTGGTCAGATACAACTTCTAATCCACCAGGCTTATTATATATAGCTATTTTATCAATTAAAGCTAAACATTCAGGTCTCATACCTAATAAATTAGTTTTAACTCCATTTTTATGGAATTTGATAACTACTTTATCAATAGCGTCTACTGCCGATTCATCCCATACTTTAACATGCGAAAGGTCTATGTTAACGAAGTCAATTTTTTCTGTATAATTAAAACTATGAATGAATTTAAGTGTAGAAGCAAAGAACAGTTGCCCTTTAACTTCGTATGTTACTATATCAGATTCATTAGTAGATAGATTAACCTGTATATCTGATATTTTAGATGCAAAGAAAATAGAGCTTAAAATTATTCCAACTATAACTCCATAAGCTAAATTATGAGTTAGTACAACCACTATAACAGTTGAAATCATTACAAAAGTATCTGCTTTTGGGACCTTTGCAATTCGTTTTATAGATTCAAAGTTAAATGTACTAATTGATACAACAACCATTACTGCACCTAGTGCAACTACTGGAATTTGTACTACAAATTTATTTAAAACTATTACTGATATTAACATAGAGGTTCCAGCTGTAAGCGTAGATAATCTACCTTTTCCACCGTAATTTTGATTTATTATAGTTTGTCCGATCATTCCACAACCAGCGATTCCGCCAAAAAAACCAGCAGCTATATTTGCAAGGCCTTGTCCAACACATTCTTTGTTTTTATTGCTTTTTGTATCTGTTAAATCATCAACTAATTGAGCTGTTAATAAAGATTCTACTATACCGACTAGTGAAAGTGATAGTGAGTAAGGTAATATTATACTTAGTGTTTCCATATTGAAAGGTATAGTAGGTATTAAGAACTTAGGTAAATCACTTGTTATTCTTCCCATGTCACCAAGTGTAGTAACATCTATTTTAAATATTACAACTATTAAAGTAACTGTCATTATTGCTACTATAGGTGATGGGATAGCTTTTGTTAATTTAGGTAATAAATATATTACTGCTATTCCTAGTGCACCTAATAAAATTAAAACAAATGACCCTTTAAAGTGGTTTAATTGTGATTGAAACATCATTATACCTAAAGCATTAACAAATCCAATCATAACAGGTTTTGGTATAAACTTTAATAAGTTACCTATTTTAAGAAATCCAAGTATTAGTTGGAAAACACCTGTAAGTATTGTTGCAGCTAACATATATTCTATTCCATGGCTTTTTACTAAACTAGCTAATACTAATGCCATTGCACCCGCAGCCGCAGAAATCATACCTGTTCTACCACCAAAAATTGATATTATTAGAGAAATGCAAAATGATGAATATACTCCAACCATAGGATCAACACCAGCTACTATAGAAAATCCTATTGCCTCTGGTATTAAAGCCATACATACAACTATTCCGGCTAGTAAATCACCTTTAACATTTCCAAACCATTCTTCTCTTAAGTTATTCATTTAATTCCTTCTTTCGTTTCAGGTATATTTTAAAAATAACAAGAAAATGTACATATCACCTGACTTGTTGTTTTAAAAAAGTGTCATTGTATATATTAGAGGAAGATTTGATATACATCAAGTATTACTAAATAGTATTTTTTTTATTCACAATATTAAAGTTATTGCATAATAATAAACTATATAGATAATAACAAATATGAAAATTAAGGTGATGTTAAATTCGTTAAGTTAAATTGACATATATATAATATCAGAATATATTGTATATAGAATAGTATCTATATAGGAGGGCTAATAGGTGGAGAAAAAATATGAGGATAATGCAAAAATAGTAAAAGCACTATCAGACGGAAATAGAATGAAAATAGTTGATATTTTATCATGTGGTGAAAAATGTGCCTGTGATATTTTAGAACATTTTGAATTTACTCAGCCAACACTTTCACATCATATGAAAGTATTAATGGAGTGTGGGGTAGTCAGTTCTAGACGTGAGGGATTATGGACATATTATTCTTTAAATATTGTTAATTGTAATAAGTTAATATTTTTCATTATGGATCTTGTTACAGATACTGAAGATTGTGTGTGCAAAAATAAATCTAAATGTGAATGTAAATAAAAAATAAGTATAAAGGGGTTAAAAATTATGAGAAAAATGATTATATTTGAACCAGCTATGTGTTGTTCAACAGGAGTTTGTGGTCCTGGAGTTGATCAAAATCTATTAAGAGTTTCAACAGTTTTAAATAGCTTGAAAAACAAGGGGATAATAGTAGAAAGATATAACTTATCAAGTAATCCACAAGCTTTTGTAGATAATAAAGTTATTAATGAAATGTTAAATACTAAAGGAATAGATATTTTGCCTGTTGTTATGGTAGATGGAGAGGTTGTTAAAATCGCTGATTATCCTAGTAATGAAGAGTTTTGTAAAATGTTAGATATACCAGAAAATTATATTAAAACAACTCTGAAAATAAAATCAAGTGGCTGTGGATGTAAAGGTGGATGCTGCTAAGAAAGGGGATAAATTAAATGAGTAAACTATTTAATTTAAATGATATAAAGCTAACTAAATATCTGTTTTTTACAGGTAAAGGTGGAGTTGGAAAAACTTCAACAGCTTGTGCTACAGCAATTACTTTAGCAGATTTAGGCAAAAGAATAATGCTTGTTAGTACAGACCCAGCCTCTAATCTTCAAGATGTATTTAATAGGAAATTAAATAATAAGGGTGTAGAGATAAAGGAAGTTCCAAACCTTGTAGTAGCTAATTTTAACCCAGAAGAAGCTGCAAGTGAGTATAAAGAAAGTGTAGTTGGACCATATAGGGGAAAGCTTCCAGAAGTAGTTATTAAAAATATGGAAGAGCAACTTTCAGGTTCTTGTACAGTAGAAATAGCTGCCTTTAATGAGTTTTCTAATTTTATTACTGATGAAAAAGTAGAGGCAGAATTTGATCATATAATATTTGATACTGCACCAACTGGGCATACTTTAAGAATGTTACAGTTACCGTCAGCTTGGAGTAATTTTATTAGTGACAGCACTCATGGAGCATCTTGTCTTGGGCAACTTGCTGGTTTAGAAGATAAAAAAGAAATTTATAAAAATGCAGTAAATACTTTAGCGAGTAAGGATTTGACAACACTTATTTTAGTTACAAGACCTGAAGAATCACCTTTAAAGGAAACTAAAAGAGCATCAGCAGAGCTTAAAAATATAGGTGTAAATAATCAAATACTTGTAATAAATGGAGTTATGCAAAGTCATGATGATAACCTATCAACTGCATTATATGAAAAACAACAAAAGGCTTTAGAGAATATTCCAGAGGATTTAAAAACATTAACTACCTTTGAAATTCCGTTAAGACCTTATAATATAACAGGCCTTGAAAATATAAGAGCCTTTTTAAAAGAAGACAATATTAAATATAATGAAAACAAGTTAGAAGTTACAGAAATACCTAAACTAAAAAATGTAATTGATGACTTATATAACAGTAACAAAAAAGTTATATTTACAATGGGAAAAGGTGGTGTAGGAAAGACTACAATTGCGGCAGCTATTGCTTTAGGGTTAGCTGGCAGAGGAAAGAAGGTTCATTTAACAACCACAGATCCGGCAGCACATTTGAAATTTGTACTAGATGAAGGTTTAGGAATTAGAATAAGTAATATAGATGAAAAAGAAGAACTTGAAAAATATAAAGAAGAAGTATTAGGTAAGGCTCGTGAGACTATGAGCGAGGAAGACCTTGAGTATGTTGAGGAGGATTTAAGAAGCCCATGTACTCAAGAAATAGCAGTATTTAGAGCTTTTGCAGAAATAGTTGAAGGATCCGGTGATGAAGTAGTTGTTATTGATACAGCACCAACAGGACATACGTTATTGCTTTTAGATTCTACTCAAAGCTATCATAAAGAAATACAGCGTTCACAAGGAGATATACCAGAATCAGTGAAAAAATTATTACCTACTCTTAGAAGTGAAAAAGATACAGCAGTAATAATAGTAACTTTAGCAGAAACTACTCCAGTTTATGAAGCTTTAAGACTACAAGAAGATTTAAAAAGAGCAGGACTTCATAGTAAATGGTGGATCATTAATTCAAGTATGTATGCAACAAATACAACAAATAAAGTGTTAAAAGCAAAAGCTAGTAATGAAATTCAATGGATTAATAAGGTTAATGAAATTTCAAATGGGAATTTTGCTATTATAGATTGGAAACCAAAGGACGTAAAGGGAAATGAACTAAAAGATCTATTAAAGTAAGTTGAAAATCATTAGGCATTTGAAAAAATAACAAGTGAAAAGTCTATATATATTGAAGTGTTGTTTTTTAAAATGCCTAAATTAAAGGAGTGTTAGATATGAGGATACTAGTTATTGGTGCAGTAGCCGCAGGTACATCAGCAGCAGCAAAGGCACGTAGAAATAATGATGATGCAGAAATTGTAATATACGAAAGAGATAATGATATATCTTATTCAGGTTGTGGACTTCCTTATTATATAGGTGGTGAAATAGAGGATATTTCAGAACTTACACCAAGAGATTCTAAGTTTTTTAAGAAGAAATATAATGTTGATGTTTTAACAGGTCATGAAGTTTTAAATATAAATCCAAACACTAAGGAACTAACTGTTAAGAACTTAAATACACAAGAAATATTTGTGGATAAATACGATAAATTAATACTTGGAACAGGGGCAACTCCTTTTATGCCTAATATTAAAGGTATAAAAAATAAAAATGTATTTTTTCTTAGAAATGTTCAAAGTGCTAGAAACATTAGAGGTTTTATAGAAAATAATAAACCAAAGCATGCAGTAATAGTAGGTACTGGCTTTATTGGATTTGAAATGCTTGAGAACTTAATGGATACTGGAGTAAATGTTACTGTTGTTGAAAAACAAGGAAAAATAACTCCAAACTTAGATGAGGATATGGCTACATTCTTAGAAAAAGCATTAATTAAAAAGAATATATCAATAATAAAAAATGCTGATATTATTGAAATTTTAGAAAATAAAGTTTTGCTTGAAGATGGAACTGAAATAAAGAGCGATATGGTTATTATGGCTACAGGGGTTAAGCCAAATGTTAGTTTAGCTAAAGAAGCTGGAGTGGAGATTGGAATAACTGGAGCTATAAAGGTAGATACTTCAATGAGAACAAATATAGAAGATATATATGCTTGCGGAGATTGTATAGAAACTTTCTCATCTATAACAGGAAAAGCAGTATATAGACCACTTGGATCAACTGCAAACAAAACAGGTAGAATAGCAGGTGATGTAGTAACTGGTGGGAAGTTAAGATATAGGGGGAATTTAAGCACAGGAATATTTAAGTTGTTTGATATGGCTATAGGAAGCACTGGGTTATCTGAAAAGGAGGCATTAGAGGAAGGTTATGAAATAGTAATGTGCCATAATATTAAACCAGATAAACCATCTTACTTTAAAGGCAAAGAAATGGTTATTAAGGCAATAGCAGATAAGAAAACTGAAAAAATATTAGGGGTTCAAATAGTTGGATATGAAGGTGTAGATAAGAGGTTAGATGTATTTGTTACATTAATAACTTATGGAGCAAAGGTTGATGAGTTATTCCATTTAGATTTAGCTTATGCACCACCATTTTCAACTACAAAAGACCCAGTACATTATACAGGAATGATACTTGATAATGCACTAAATAATAATAGACCTATAATTACATCGAAAGAGGCTCAAAGGTTAATAGATAAGGGAGAAAATATTCAAGTTATAGATGCGAGAATAAGTAAACAATATGATGAAAATCATGTTTATACAGCAATAAATATACCTCATAGTAAATTAAGAAATGAACTTAAAACTTTAGACAAAAATGTACTAACTGTAACTTACTGCAACAAAGGGGTTACTGGTAATGCAACTCAAAATATATTAATAAACCATGGGTTTAAGAATGTTTGTAACCTTTCTGGTGGTCATAAATTCTATAAATCCACTAAAAAGTGAAAGCAAAATTAATAAATTAATAAATTAATAAATTAATATTGAGGAGCTTCAAAAAATAACTAGTCATATTGTAGTTTATTTTCTTTCAGCTCCATTGAAAGAGAAAAATGAAATTTAAGGGGGATAAAGACATGTCACAAAATAAAGAAGTAAAAGAAAAGGGATTAGGTATATTCGAAAAATATTTAACACTATGGGTTGGGGCTTGTATAGTTGTAGGAATATTACTGAGGCAGATTTTACCTATTATACCAAAGACCTTAAGTAAATTTGAATATTATAATGTATCAATACCAGTAGCTATTTTAATATGGCTTATGATTTACCCAATGATGTTGAAAATTGATTTTATAAGCATAGTAAATGCTACAAAAAAGCCAAAAGGGCTTATAGTTACATGTGTTACAAATTGGTTAATAAAACCTTTTACAATGTATGCAATTTCAGCATTGTTTTTCTATGTAATATTTAAAAACTTCATTACACCAGATTTAGCTAAAGAATATTTAGCTGGAGCCGTATTACTTGGAGCAGCACCTTGCACTGCAATGGTATTTGTATGGAGTCATTTAACTAAAGGAGATCCAGCTTATACATTAGTACAAGTCGCTGTAAATGACTTAATAATATTAATAGCATTTGCGCCAATAGTAGGATTTTTACTAGGAGTTGGAGATGTTATAGTACCGTGGAGTACACTAATTCTTTCAACAGTATTATTTGTAGTAATTCCTTTAGCACTTGGATATGTTACTAGAACATTAGTAATTAAAAATAAAGGATTAGATTATTTTCAAAATACATTCTTAAAGAAATTTGATAATCTAACAATAATAGGATTACTTTTAACTTTAATAATTATATTCTCATTCCAAGGGGATACAATATTAAACAACCCGTTACACATACTATTAATAGCAGTTCCATTAACATTACAAACTTTTTTAATTTTTGGGATTGCATATGGATGGGCTAAACTTTGGAAGTTACCACACAATATAGCAGCACCAGCAGGAATGATTGGAGCGAGTAATTTCTTTGAACTTGCAGTTGCAGTATCCATATCATTATTTGGATTACAATCAGGAGCAACATTAGCTACAGTTGTAGGGGTACTAGTTGAAGTACCAGTTATGCTTACACTTGTTAAAATAGCAAATAATACTAAGGGCTGGTTTAAGGAATAAGGCATAGCTGAATAGAAAGCAGTATAATAAGGAATCGTAATAAATAGCTAGCTATTTATTACGATGTCATAAGCTGGTATAAGATGATTAAAGTCATTTTATAGTGGCTTATTTAAATTTATTTGGAGATGACTTACAAGTAAATTTAAATTGAGTGATATATAATGAATATCACTAGCTCAATCAGGTAATGATAAATAACTAGTAGGAATGATATCTTGGATTAAACAAGATATATTAATGCCTTACGGGTAGAACGAAGTTTTGTGTATTACTCTATTTTAAAAAAACATGCTATAATACACGGTAAACTCTGTTTGGAGGTGAAGTTTAATGCTTAAATCATTATTTGTAAATTCTACTATACTTATATCATTTTTATATTTAGGCAATCAAATATTAAAAAAAGAAAAAATTAATTTAAATTCAAAATTACAAGAAAAAATTTTATTAGGGTCTTTATTAGGTATAACTGGTTGTGTTTTAATGTTTTACAGCATACAGTTATCTGAAGATTCAATTATGGATTTTAGAACAATTACAATGATAATATCATCAATTTATGGTGGATTTATATCAACAATTATAACAGCATTTATAATCATAGTGTTTAGACTTAGCTATTACGGAATAAGTACAGCCTCTTTAGTAGCGACTTATGATATATGTATATTATTGTTTCTTTTCACTTTTATATCGGAATGTAAAATAAGCTTTTTTAAAAAATATATTACAATGAGTATATTTAACATAGTTTCTTTAATAATAGCATTTTCTATATTATTAAAAGATATAAATGTTCTTACAATAGCTTTAAGAAACCTTATTTTTTCAACAACATTTTTATCTGGTATAGTTTATTACAATTTGATTTATATATCTAAAACTAATGAATTATATAGAAAATTAAATTATGATGCTAAAAAGGATTTTCTTACAGGGCTCAATAATGTAAGAACCTTTGATAATATATTGAACAAATTAATAAATAATGCAATAGAGAAAGAGGAGAGATTATCTATACTTATGATAGATATAGATTTTTTTAAAAATATTAATGATAATTACGGTCATTCTTCAGGAGATTTAGTTTTAAAGCAACTTAGTAATATTTTAGTGAGTTCTTCTAGAGGTTTTGATGTTGTGTCAAGAAATGGAGGCGAAGAGTTCACAGTGATTTTATTAGATTGTAATTTCACACATGCAACTACAATTGCTGAAAGAATAAGAAAAAATGTAGAGGAGTATATTTTTTCTGTTAAGGGTAATAGATCGATTAATATAACTGTTTCAATAGGTATAAGTTCTTATCCAGATATAACCACCAATATTAATGATCTATTAACCCAAGCTGATGATGCACTATATTTAGCAAAACGGACTGGAAGAAATAAAGTGTGCTAGGTAAGGGATTATAAAATAGAAAACAAGAATACTGATTAGTTATTTATTTGGAAATAACTTAAAGGTACTATTTTAAGTCTGACAACTTAAAATAGTACCTTAGTTTATTATTAGGAATATTTCAAAAACAGACTAGAATATTAAATTGCTATTTTAAAAAACATTCCTCATATAAATAGAAATAGTATCTTTATTGAGTTTAGGCATATCCAAATAAATAGTATTTAGATATAATCGTAATCTACAGTTATTACACAATTATAGTGATTATGAACTTCTTTTATAGAAGTTTTAATTTCATTAATTAATTTTTCCTCAGAAAGTTCTGATTTTGAATCTTTATTGCTAACGACAATATCAAATATTAAGTTTTTAATATCCCCATCTCCAACTATTCTAAAGTCGTGTAGTGATTTTATGCATGAGTGTTTTCTTAGAACTGTTTCTACATAATCTCTTGTTTCTCTTATTTCATCTGTAACAATACAAATAGGATCCATGTGTATAACTAAGTGAAGGTTAAGTTTTTTTGATACTTCCCTTTCTGCATTATCAATGACATTATGTATTTCCATAATATCAATATCAGAAGGTATTTCTGCATGAACAGAAGCAATAACTCTTCCAGGTCCGTAGTTATGAATTATTAAATCATGGACTCCTGAAATCATATCATAAGATAATATCATTTCTTGTAGACTACTAACTAAAACAGGGTCTGGAGCTTCGCCAAGTAGTGGATTAAGTGTTTCACGAACAAGGCTAAATCCAGCATATAAAATTGCAAGAGCAACTAAAACACCAATGTATCCATCAATAGGTAGTGTTGTAAACTTAGCTAATAAGAATGAAAGAACAACAGTACTTGAAGTGAAAACATCTCCTAAAGCATCTGTAGCAGAAGCTTTTAAAGCTGAAGAATTAATTTTATTGCCAATAAATTTGTTGAATAAAGATAACCAAAATTTAAAACTTATTGAAATTAATAATAAAATAAATGGTATTAATTCAAAAGTTATAGTTTCTGGGTTTAAGATTCTTTGAACTGATGATTTTACAAATTGAATTCCTACAAACATTACCAAAAAAGCAACGATTAAGGCTGAAATATATTCAAATCTACCATGTCCAAAAGGATGCTCGGCATCAGGTGGTTTATTTGCCATTTTAAAACCTGCTATAGTAATAACAGAAGAAGCTGCATCAGATAAATTGTTAAAGGCATCAGCAGTAATAGCTATAGAGCCAACTAACATACCAACAAAGAATTTAAGTATAAATAACATGGAATTAATAATAATACCAACTATCCCGCCTAAGGTACCATAAGAATTACGAACTTTATTATTTTTAACATTTTCATTATCCTTAACAAAGAATTGAACTAAAAAATTCGAAAACATAAAAATCCTCCTATTTATATAAGTATTATATGGAATTAACTAATAAATCATTCTAATTTTAGAGTATAAATAATGATTTTACTTCAAAATAATTATTTAATCAAATTTTATTAATTATAAAATAAACAAAATGCATAATACATGTAAAATATAGTATAATATGTAGTGATATTATTTGGAATTGTTAAATATTTAAGGAATTGAAAGAAAATAATAATTCAAAGATTCTTATGATATACGAAAGATACCTTAAGTATTAGTAATATTGGACATACTAATACTTAAGGTATTAATTGAAATAAGTAAACTTTTTCAGAACCCTTAAGGAAAAATTAAGGTAAATTTAAGAAAGAGAGTTAATTAGAATATATTATACTAATGAATGGCTATATTACTTGATTTATAATAGATATAAACCTTGTTATTAATTATTTGTTTCTTAATATTTAATATGTTATAGGGTGAACTTAAAAAAGTGTATGGCAAATGATGTTATAATTAAGTTAGAAAATGAAAATGGAGGAAAAATATGAAATTAAGGTTAAATAATAAAATAAAGTTATGGTTAAAAGTAATATTTATATTAATAGTTTTGGGAATAGTAGTTAAAGAATTTAGCGGTATTATAGGTAGTTTTAATAGTAATACATTTTCTATGTATGCAAGTGAGTTAACATTTTGGGATATAGTAATTGTTTTAGCTTTAGGATTAATTTCATTTGTACCACTTACATTTTACGATTTAGTATTAAAGAAGAAGATTAAAATAAAGTTAAAAAGTAAAAAGCTATACAAGTATTCTTGGATAGCAAGTTCCGTATCTAGCATGGTTGGGTTTGGGGGAGCGTCAGCTATAGCTTTAAAAAGTCATTTTTATGGAAAGCATGTTAAAGATAAGAATGTTTTAGTTAAAGAAATATCAAAAAATGTTGCATTAAACTTAACAGGATTCTCCATGGTTTGTTTTGTGTACACGATCTTTAATGTTCAAAGTTTGAAACAGTTAAATTTAATAAAGGTAGCAATTGTTTTTATAGGAATGTATTTACCTATATTAGTTATATATTTAATATACAAATACTTTAAATATAAAGATAAAGAAGAAACAATATATACATTTAAAATAATATTTATATCATTATCAGAATGGATAACTACAGTAACATTAATTTATGGAATATTAGTTGTACTTGGATGTGGAGTATCACTATTCGAAATTTTTCCTATATTTGTTAGTGCAGTTGTTGTAGCTATGATAAGTATGGTTCCAAGTGGAATTGGAACATTTGATTTAACATTATTAATAGGTCTTGAGAAATACAATGTACCATCAGAAAAAGTATTATTAGCTATAGTTTTATATCGATTTAGCTATTATTTAGTACCTTTGATTATAGGTGCAGTTATGTATTTACATGAATCATATAAAAAGATTGATGATGATTTAAGAAATACTATAGAAGCTATAACAGCTAATATTTTTCATTTTTTATTAATATGTTTAGTTTTATTAGCAGGTTCAGTATTATTATTATCAGAAGCAGTTCCAGGTATATTTAGAAGAATAGCGCTAGTACATAAAATATTTGATTTCTCTATTATTTATATATCTAAGGATTTATCAATAATAATAGGATTCTTATTAATTGCAGTTTCTATGGCAATTATTTATAAATCTAAAAAGATTTATAAATTAACAATAATTTTAGTAGTACTTGGAGCAGTATTATCTTTAATAAAAGGCTTTGATTATGAGGAAGCTATTTATTTAACATTAGTTGCAATTGCACTGCTGCTTAGTAAAAAGAGATTTTATAGAGAAGGATTTATAATGACATGGGGAAGAATTCTACGGGATTTTATAATATTATTATTTTTCCAAGGAGTTTATTTAACAGTAGCATATTTAAGCTTACATGGATTAACAAAGAGATTTTCTATACTAGCAGAGTGTGGGAAACTTACTAGGCATCATACAATTAGGGTGTTAGTAATAAGTTGTGTTGGATTTTGTATAGCTTTAGCATTTTTAGGAATATTACATTATTTAAGTAAGTTTAATAAGTTCCCTAAAATGGAGCTAAGCGAATGTGAAGATAAAGTAAAAGCGATTTTTCAAAAGTATAAGGGAACACAAGTAAGCCATTATATTTTTTTAAAAGATAAATTTGTTTATATAAATAAAGATAATGATGTAATGTTACAGTATCAGATGTATGCAGATAAAATTATTATACTTGGAAATCCAGTTGGAGATGAAAGTAAGTTCTTCGAATTTATACAAGAATTTTATGATTTAGCTGATACTTATGGATATACTCCAGTATTTACTGCAATAGATAGTAGCATGATACCTTATCTTCATTCAACAGGATATCAATTTATTAAGTTAGGTGAGGATGCAAATGTGGATATTAGAAATGATTTTACATTAGAAGGTAGTAAAAGAAAAACTATAAGAAATGCAGTAACAAGAGCAGAAAAGCAAGAATATACTTTTTCTGTTGTACATCCACCATTTACACCAGATTTTATTTTGCAAATAAAAAGTGTATCAGATGAATGGCTTGGAGGCCGAAAAGAAAAAGGATTTTCTATAGGTTTTTTTAATGAGGATTATTTAAGCAGAGGAAACATAGCAATAATTAAAGATAAAAATAGTATAATAAAAGGCTTTGCTAATATAATACCTATGTATGATAAAAAAGAAACCTTGTCCATTGATTTAATGAGATTCTCGAAATGTCCTTTTAATGGGGTTATGGATTTTATGTTTGTAAATTTATTTAAATATGGTAAAGAAAATGGTTATAGTAAGTTTAATATGGGAATGGCACCACTTTCTAATGTAGGAATATCTAAATATTCATTTACAAGTGAAAAGGTTGCATATCAAGTTTATTTACATGGTCAACATTTTTATTCGTTTAAAGGATTAAAAAAATTCAAAGAAAAATATGCTGATACATGGGAAAATAGATATATGGCATATAGAAGAAATACATCCCTTATATTTACTATGATTCAAACAATATTATTAGTTTCCAAAGTTAAAAAGACATCAGATAAAAAGACTAACTATATATGTTTTAATAAAGAATCTAAATCATTAAATAAATAATTATGGCAATGAAGATTGAATACTTATTAATAATAAATTCTAAAAAATGGATATGTTTTTAAATTAATTGCCTAAGAATTAAATGCAAATACAGAAGAAATTTTAGACTTTGATTTAGCTCTTTATAAATATAAAAAAGCGTGTCGAATAGGAAGGAATAATAAAAAGTAGTATAAGTAAGCTCTTATAAGATGATTAAAGTCATTTTATAGGAGCTTTTATATATAGTTTAGATATAATCATAATCTACAGTTATAACACCATTATAATCAGAATGAACTTCCTTTATAGAAGTTTTAATTTCTTTAATTTCAGCTGTAACTACACAAATTGGATCCATGTGTATAACTAAGTGAAGATTAAGTTTTTTTGATATTTCTTTTTTGCATTATCAATGACATTGTGTATTTTCATAATATCATTTCTTGTAAATCACTAACCCAAATTTAAAACCGGCTATAGTAATGACAGAAGAGGTAGCATCAGATAAATTATTGAAAGTATCAGCAATAATAGCTATAGATTCAACGACCCTATCAACAAAAAAATTAATCATAAAATATATAAGACATGTATAATATATTTTATGATTTGAAATTGTCGAATGCTTAGGGTTAGTAACATTGGATATACTAATTTAAGAAGTATTAACGAAATTGATATTAAGTAAACTTTTTTGAAGATGATTTAGGTGAAAATTAAGGTGAATTTAAGAAAGAGAGTTAATTAGAATATATTATAGTAAATGATATTATAATTAGTTAGAAAAAAACGAAAATGGAGGAAAAACATGAAATTAAGATTAAATAATAAAATGAAATTATGGTTAAAAATAATATTTATATTAATAGTTTTAGGGCTAGTAATTAAAGAATTTAGTGGTATTATACGTAATTTTAATAAGGATACATTTGCTATATATGCAAGTGAGTTAACGTTAGGGCATATAGCAATTATTTTGACTTTAGGAATAATTGCATTTTTCCCACTTACACTTTATGATTTAGCATTAAAGAAGAATATTGGAATAAAGTTGAAAAATAAAAAGCTATACAAGTATTCTTGGATAGCTAGTTCTGTATCTAGTGTAGTTGGACTTGGAGGAGCCTCAGCTATAGCTTTAAAAAGTAATTTTTATGGAAAATATGTTAAGGATAAGAAAGCTTTAGTTAAAGCGGTATTAAAAAATGTTGCATTAAACCTAACAGGATTTTCCGTAGTTTGTTTTATTTATACTATATTTAATATTAAAAGTTTAAAACCGTTAAATTTAGTAAAAGTAGCAATTGTTTGCTTAGCAATGTATTTACCTATAATACTTATATATTTAATATACAAATACTTCAAATATAAAAATAAAAGTCAAACAATATATACATTTAAAATAATATTTATATCATTATTCGAATGGACAGCAACAGTAGGATTAATTTATGGAATACTAGTTGTACTTGGATGTGGGGTGTCGCTAGGGGAGGTTTTCCCTATATTTGTTAGTGCAGTTGTTGTAGCTATGATAAGTATGGTTCCAAGTGGAATTGGTACATTTGATCTAATATTATTAATTGGTCTTGAGAAATATAATGTACCATCAGAAAAAATATTATTAGTTATAGTTTTATATCGTGTTAGCTATTATATAGTACCTTTGATTATAGGTGGAGTTATGTATCTACATGAATTATATATACATATTGATAATGATTTAAGAGATACTATAGAATCTGTAATATCTAGAATTTTCCACTTTATTTTAGTAATTTTAGTTTTACTAGCGGGTTCAGTTTTATTAGTATCAGAAGCTATTCCGGGGATAATTGAAAGAGTAGTATTATTGCGTAAAATGTTTAATTTCTCTGTTATTCATATATCGCAAGATTTATCAATAATAATAGGATTCTTATTAATTGCAGTTTCTATGGCAATTAATTATAAATCTAAAAGAATTTATAAGTTAACAATAATTTTAGTAATACTTGGAGCTGTATTATCTTTATTAAAAGGTATTGATTATGAAGAAGCAACTTATTTAACTTTAGTTGCAATTACATTGTGGTTTAGTAAAAAGAGATTTTATAGAGAAAGTTTTATAATGACCTGGGGAAAGATGTTACAGGATCTTATAATACTATTATTTTTTCAAGGAGTTTATTTAAGAGTAGCTTATGTAAACTTAAGGGGATTTACAAAGAGATTTCCTATAGTTTCACAGTATGAGAACTTTACGAGACATCATGCAATTAGGATATTATTAATAAGTTTTATTGGGTTTACTGCAGCTTTAATATTTTTAGGCGTAATACATTATTTAAGTAGGTTTAATAAATTTCCTAGAATGGAACTAAGTGAATGTGAGGATAGAGTAAAAGTAATTCTTGAAAAGTATAAGGGAACACAAGTAAGTCATTATATATTTTTAAATGATAAGTTTGTGTATATAAACAAAGATAGTGATGTAATGTTGCAGTACCAAATATATGCAGATAAAATTGTTATACTTGGAAATCCAGTTGGAGATGAAAGTAAATTCTTTAGTTTTATACAAGAATTTTATGATTTAGCTGATAGTTATGGGTACACACCAGTATTTTCTGCAATAGATAGTAGTATGATACCTTATCTTCATGCAACTGGGTATCAATTTATAAAATTAGGCGAAGATGCAAATGTGGATATTAAAAATGATTTCACCTTAAGTGGTAGCAAAAGAAAAACTATAAGAAATGCAGTAACAAGAGCAGAAAGGCAAGAATATACTTTTTCTGTTATTAGTCCACCATTTACATGCGATGTTATGGCGCAAATAAAAAGTGTATCAGATGAGTGGCTTGGAGGTAGAAAAGAAAAGGGGTTTTCTATAGGATTCTTTGATGAAGATTACTTAAATAGAGGAGAATTAGCATTAATTAAGGATAAAGAGGGTATAATAAAAGGCTTTGCTAACATCATATCTATGTATGATAATAATGAAACGTTATCTATTGATTTAATGCGATTTTCAAAATGTCCCTTTAATGGAGTTATGGATTTTATGTTTGTAAATTTATTTAAATATGGTAAAGAAAATGGATTTAGTAAATTTAATATGGGAATGGCGCCGCTCTCTAATGTAGGGATATCTAAATATTCATTTGTAAGTGAAAAGGTTGCATATCAAGTTTATTTACATGGACAGCATTTTTATTCATTTAAAGGTCTTAAGAGTTTTAAAGAAAAATATGCAGATACATGGGAGAATAGATATATGGCATATAGAAGAAATACATCCCTTGTATTTACTATGATTCAGACAATATTGTTAGTTTCTAAAGTTAAGAAAACATCAGATAAACATAAATTAATCAAATAAAAAGTGATTTGCTGATAGAAAAATTTGTTTTAATTATCGAAAATGATATAATTAAACTAGTACTTTAATTTTTAATATAACAAGTTATAAGTAATAGTCAATATATATATATGGATAAAAGAACATTAGGAGGAATATAAAATGGAGAAAAAATCAGCTTTAGAATTATTGGATTTTATATATGAAAGTCCATCAGCTTATCATGGGGTTGTTAAGGTTCGTCAGCTTCTTGATGCAAATGGATTTAGTGAAGTTAAGGAAGCGGATAAATGGAATTTGAAAAAAGATGGTAAATATTACACTGTGAAAAATGATTCAGCAATTATAGCATTTGTTGTAGGGAACGGAGATGTAGTAGAAGATGGATTCAGACTTATAGGAGCACATACAGATACTCCAGGGTTTAGAATTAAACCGAACCCAGAAATGACAACAGAAGGTAAATATTTAAAATTAAATACAGAAGGATATGGTGGACCAATACTAAACACTTGGTATGATAGACCACTTAGTATAGCAGGAAAGGTTACATTAAAAGGAGCTTCAGTTTTGAAACCAGAAGTGAAACTTGTTAACATAAATAAACCTTTAATGATAATTCCAAACCTTGCAATTCATATGAATAGAGAAGTTAATGAAGGATATGCTATAAACAAGCAAAAAGATACACTTCCTTTATTAGGTTTAATTAATGAAAAATTTGAAAAAGATGGACATCTACTTAAGTTAATAGCAGAAGAACTAAATGTAAACTCAGAAGAAATTTTAGGATTCGATTTAGCGCTTTATGAATATGAAAAAGGCTGTTTAATAGGAATGAACGAAGAATTAATTTCTTCAGCAAGACTTGATGATATGTGGATGGTTTATGCAGGAACTAAAGCTTTAGTTGATAGTAAATCAAATAAAGCAACTAAGGTTATGGTTTGTATAGATAACGAAGAAATAGGTAACTTAACAGCTCAAGGGGCTAGTTCAAACCTATTAATTCATACTTTAGAAAGAATAACTTTAGCTCTTGGAAAAGATAAAGAAGATTTCTACAGAACATTATCAAACTCAGTGATGATATCAGCAGATTTAGCTCATGCAGTTCATCCAAACTTACCAGAAAAGCATGATTTAACAAATAAACCAGTATTAGAAGGTGGTCCTGTTCTTAAAATAGCAGCTGCTGGAAGCTATAGTACAGATAGTTTCAATGCTGCAATATTTACAGAAGTATGCAAAAAAGCAGGAGTTCCATTCCAAAAATTTGTTAATAGATCAGATGTTAGAGGTGGAACAACAATAGGTCCAGTAACAGCTGCAAACCTTACAATACCAGTTATTGATATGGGAGCGCCAGTACTTGGAATGCACTCAATAAGAGAACTTGCAGCAGTTAAAGATAATACTTATACTATAAAAGCATTCACAGAATTCTACAATGTTTAATATTTAATGCACCCCTGGGGTGTAATATTTTACATTTTATGATGACTTATATAAGGCATCATAAAACAAATAGAAATCCCTAAATAAGTTTTAGTCTTATTTAGGGATTTTTTTATTTGGAGATACCTTAACTATTTAGTTATTATCTACATGTATATTGTTTCTTTTTTCCTATTTGGCAAATTCGTATAATAAAATATATTAATTTAAAAACAATGATAATTATGATAATCATTATCATTTACAAGTATAAGAAAATATGTTACTATAAATTTAGGGCATAAATTATTGCGGCAAATCTTATTAGGAGATGATATTTATGGCAAAAATGATGGGTCCTAGATTTAAACAGTGTAGAAGGCTAGGACTAAATGTTACAGGAAATCCAAAGGCAATGAAACGTTTTGGAAATGGGCAATGTAGAGCAGATAAAAAGCTTTCAGATTATGGTAAGCAACTATTAGAAAAGCAAAGGTTAAGAGCTTATTATGGAGTAATGGAAAAACAATTTAAGAACTATGCTAAAAAAGCATTAAACTCAAATGAAAAGGCAGGATATGCTTTAATAAAGAAATTAGAGTGTAGATTAGACAATATAGTTTATAGATTAGGGTTTGCATCATCAATAAGGCAAGCAAGACAAATGGTAGTCCATGGACACATATTAGTTAATGGGAGCAAAGTTAATATACCATCTTATAATGTAAACATAGGGAAAGTAGTTTCCTTAAGAGAAAAATCACAAAAAAATGAACTATTTAAAGAAAATTTTCTTTCAAACATCTTAAATAGCTATTCTTATTTAGAAAAAAGTGAAAATGATTTTTCAGGTAAATTAGTAAGATATCCTGAAAGAGAAGAGATTCCAATAGAAATAAATGATGTTTTAGTTGTTGAATACTATTCAAAGCTTTAACATATATTAAAAATGACGTCTCTTATATAAATGTATTTTTATTAGAGGGGATGAATGTCCCCTTTGATATATACGGATAAAATTTATAAAACATATGGTATTAAGGAGATGGTCATCATGAATAAAGAAATAGAAGGAAATAAAATAAAAAAATGCTATGGAGAATATTTATATTGGGAAAATAAAATAATAAATGATAATAATTTATGGCAAGGTTATTTTGAAGATAATAATATAACTGATAAATCTATTATAGTATACACCGGTATTTTTAATTTAGAAAAGGATATTTTAAAAATGGGTTGGGTTGTATATCCTGATGTAAATAGTTTTTTGGGATTTTTACAGTATGTATTCATTCCAACTGTCTATTTTAATTTATTTGATAAAAAAGAGAATGAATT
This sequence comes from Clostridium gasigenes, assembly GCF_900104115.1. Lineage (GTDB taxonomy): Bacteria > Bacillota > Clostridia > Clostridiales > Clostridiaceae > Clostridium > Clostridium gasigenes. The sequence goes on along the minus strand of NZ_FNJM01000002.1, from coordinate 86,791 downwards.
TTTAACTCCTATTTCCAACTTTAGCATAGTAGTTAATGAAATAAATAAATATAATGGTAATTGTATCAGAAGTACAAAAATGGAATCTTATTATTACTATTTAGAGTATTTATGGAATAAAAGTAATGAAGAGATTCTTTTAGGCATAAATAAATTTGTTGTGGATTTTAATGAATATTGGAATGAAGAGCCAAAAAGCAAGGCATTCATTAAATTTTTCAACCAGGGTAAAGATATTTATAGCTTTATCAAAAAAACTATAGGCTGGGATTTTGAGGAATTTGTACAGTCGGAAATAGAAATGAGTTTAGGAGACCTTGAATATACATGCAATAACATACTAGAAAAACCTTTGATAAATAAAAAAATCATACATTTATTAAATAGTAAAATAGTAAATCTGTTTTAAGAATCTTTAATTAGTTATTTATTTTACTATTCCTAAATAAAAATCCCTAAATAAGTTCAATAACTTATTTAGGGATTTTTATTATATAGAATCTAATTGGTAAATTTAGAAATTATTTTCGCTTAATGAATCAATAAATAATTTTCCATTGCTGTCTTCTAGAACTATACCTATTAAGTCAGAATAAGATGATGGTTTTCCAGAAGTTATTACAACATTATATATAATTTCATATGCTTTTGGATAATTAGCATTTTCAGATTGAATTTCTTTTACGTTTGTTATTAATAATTCAGAAGAAGTAAAGCTTGAATTATATTCATTTATATTTTTAGTAATATTTTCAGCACCTTTTTCTGAGAAATTTTTCTGAGCAAATTCTTTAGCTAAATCCTTGTTTTTTTGAGTACTATAATCAGTATTATAAAGTTTGTTTATAGCACTAGTAAATAGATCTTTAACAGGATCTTTAGTAGTGGCAATAGCCTCATCAGTAGTTGCTGAAGGTTCTACTGGTTCCACAACTTCAGTAGGAGTTGTAGGTGTTTCAGTAGGCTCTGTAGGTTCTACAACCTCAGCAGTTTCTGTAGGAGTTTCTTTCGCTGAAGCATCCTTCTCTTGGGTTTCAGAATTAGTAGTAGTATCCTCACTAGTATCCTTAGCTTTTGAACAACTCACAACTACTGAAAGAGATACCGTAGTTATAATAATAAGTAATATTAATCTTTTTTTCATTTTAAAACCTCCAAATTTCATCGCATGATTATGTTTATAAATATATATAAATATCTTAAGCATAGTAATTATACTATACTTAAGCGATTTATAATGCAACTTTTTCATTAATATATAATTTGTATAATAACAGGAATAGGAATAATTCAGATAAATAATGATTGCTATTAATTATAAATAGTTGAAAGGAATTTGATTAAGTCAGTTTTAAAAAAATAGAATAATATGGTATAATTGCTATATTATAATTGAAGATTTTAAAATATAGGAGGAATTTTATATGGAATTAAATTATTTTATTATTAGTTGGACAGTTATTAATTTTGCTTTATTAGTTGCAATTGCAATAGTGGGATATAAAGGAATACAAGGTGTTAAAAAATTTATTAACAGAGATAAAGAGATGAATAAAAAGATAGATGTTATTTTTAATAAATTAGAAGGCAAAGAATAACAGTAATTAGTAGTGGATATATTATGATAATTAGAGAGGAGCATGAGAATGTTTGATACTTTAAGGGATATAGGGGAAAAGCTTAATGAAGGCGGTATTCTATGGGGGCTAGGGGCTTCTATGCTATTAAATCATTATGGATTTATTGATAAACCTAACGATATTGATATTTTAGTAGATGTAAAAAATATTGAAAAAGCAGATAAAATTCTAAAAAGCATGGGAGAAAAAAGGCTATGGGAAAAGTCTGATAATTATTCCACAGAATATTTTTATGAATATGTTATAAATGGTTTTGAAGTTGATGTTATGTCGGGCTTGGGTATTAACCATAGTGAAGGAATATATAAATATATTTTTGATGAAAAATCAATTTCGAAAACTATCCAAATTCATGATATAGATATACACTTAACTTCATTAGAAGATTGGTATTTTATATATCAGTTGATTCCTAATAGGGAAATAAAGGTTAAGATGATAGAAGATTATTTGTTGTTAAATGGAATAAAGAAACCAGAATTATTAGACAGAGCATTAACTGGAGAGCTGCCAAATGAAGTAAGATGCAATATTAAAAGGTTATTAAATTCATAAATTTAATGGTCCTTATTATGGAAATTACATTTATCTTATTGGGATCTTTAGGTTATGGTACTGATTATTTTTTTAGACCATCTAAAATAGATTTATCTAAAAATGTGTCTATTGCATTTGGCTTGGCATTTGGTACTTCTTTTATGGATGTAATATTTTTAAAAAGAAAACAATCAATTGATAGTAATTAGTTAAAGTTAGGTACTACGAATGATTTTGAAATTAGGGGGAGAGACAGAATGAATGAAATAATAAGATTACAAGTTGCATTAGAAACTGATGCAGAACAAATAAGAAATATGATGGTTGAAATTGAAAGAGATGAAACTGATAGATGGTATGATAATGATGAGCGACCTTTTATACCGGGTTATGATTCTATTAATATGCAAAAATATCATATGTGGGATAAAAAATATTACAAAATAATGTATGATGATATTCTTGCAGGTGTTTTACTTATATCATATACAGGAAGAGAACACGCAAGAGTTGACCGTTTCTACATAGAACCAACATTTCAGAATAAGGGTATAGGGTCGAAAGTTATTACTCTTATAGAAGGAATGTATCCAATGGTGAGGCTATGGACACTTGATACAATTCAGAAAAGTATCAGGAATCATAAATTTTATGAAAAAAACGGGTATGAGAAAATAGGAGAGGATGAAGATGAAAGATATTATTGTAAGACAATAAGTGAACCAATCAAAGAGATAAATAGATTTAACTCAGATGAAGATTTTAGCAACCAAAATTTTATCCAATGTAATATGCAGAATGTTGATATATATGACGTTAACATGAGGGATTCCGGATTTACTAATATGAATTTGGAAAGTGGAATATATCAGAATTCTAATTTGTCCAATACACGATTTACTAATGTAAATATGAGTAATGCAGTATTAGGTGATTCTAATATGAATAAAATAGAAATTTGTCATGTTTCATTGGCAGATGCTTATATACATGATACTAATTTAGGATTTGAAGAACAAAAAGCACCACTTATAATGGAACGATGCGAATTAAGAAGTAGCAGAATTGTTGATTCAAATTTACAGGATTTATCTATTTGTAATTGTAATATAGAGGGAATGAAAATTGATGGAATACTTGTAAGTGACCTTATTAATATATATAAGAGCAGCCTTAAAACGGAAATTAATAAGATGTAGAAGTCGCAACATTAGGATTTTAAAAACAAGCAGGTAATCTATTGATTATCCAATTTTAGAAGGCGGTGAAAAATATGAGAGATATTATTACTTTAATTGGAGTGATATTATCAATTGTGCTTATTGTTATTGGAAATAAGAAAAATAATAAGATATTTATTTCTATAGGAGTAGTTTTAATTTTAATATGTTTGGGTTATATGGCTCAAGACTTTTTCAAAGGGTTTATACATGGATTTATAAATGGTGATCTATGAAGCCTTAAAATTTATATTTTAGGCATCTCCAGATAAAGAGCAGACCAGTATTCTTATTTTAAGATAATTTTTTATAAAAGTTCTAATATAGGAGGAATTAGTGTTGGAATCAAAAAAATGGAAAATGTTTTTATTTGCAGGTGTTTGTTTTACATTTGCAGGTATAATGTCAACAATTGAAAAAAAGTCTTTTAATGGATATATGTTTCTGTTTATAGGAGTATTATATCTTGTTTTAAGCATAATTCAGTATAAAAGCAAAGATAAATCTAATAAAATTGTAGTATCTGATATAGTGTTAGAAAATATGAATATTGAATTAAAAAACCTAATTGAACAAGGTGAAAAAATTAAAGCAATTAAAAAATATAGAATAGTTACTGGACTTGGTTTAAAAGAAGCGAAGGATTACGTGGATTCACTTAATAAATTTGAGCAAAGTGCAGTATCTGATACAATGCTAGAAAATATTGATGTTGAATTAAAAAACCTAATTGAAGAAGGTAAAAAGATTAAAGCAATTAAAAGATATAGAATAGTTACTGGACTTGGTTTAAAAGAAGCGAAGGATTATGTAGATTTACTTAGTAAATCTAATAACACTGTAATATCTGATGCAGTTGTAGAAAATATTGATGTTGAATTAAAAAATCTAATTAAAGAAGGTAAAAAAATTAAAGCAATTAAAAAATATAGAATAGTTACTGGACTTGGTTTAAAAGAAGCAAAGGATTATGTGGATTCACTTAGTGAAAAAATTTAAATTTACAAAAATAAAATTAATATATTTTATAAACTAATGAATGTTAACCTAGAATAAACCTTATCATTTAATTCTAAATGATAAGGTTTATTCTGTTTTAAAATGAGATTTGGTTAGAGTATTTTTAGATGTAATACTTAGAGCATATAAAGAGTTATAAGTAAGAGTTGGATATGTAACTAACACAAAGGGAAGTAAGAGTGAAAGAATAGAAAAATTAATAGATGGAAAGGTTGGATATATTTACAAAAATTATCTTTACAGTGAGAAAATACTTTGATATTATATACATAGATAACCGAGGTATATCAAATCTATGTAAGGGAGTGAATTTATGAAGATTAATAAAGAATTATTAAAAGGAAGCACTACAATATTAATATTAAGCTTACTAAATCGTAAAGAAATGTATGGGTATGAGATGATTAAAGAGATTGAAGTTAGATCTAAAGGGATATTTTCTTTTAAGGAAGGTACACTTTATCCAATACTTCATGGACTTGAAAATGAAAATTTTATAGAATCTTATTGGGATTGTGGTGAAGGTAAACGTAAAAGGAAATATTACAAAATAACAGAATCCGGGGCAAACATACTTAAAGAAAAAGAAAGTGAGTGGAAATTATTTAGCTCAACAGTTAATGAGGTTTTAGGGGAGGGAGAGTTATGCAATCAATAGATAATAAAATGGTGGATGAATATGTTAATAATGTTTGTGGGCTAGTTAAAAATAAAAAAGTACATGAAAATATAAAAGAAGAATTATTAAGCCATATAGAAGAAATAATTGAAGAAGCTGTAGCAGATGGAAAATCAGAAGAGGAAGCTATTAATTGCGCACTTCTTCAAATGGGATCTTTTGATATTGTGGGCAGTAGCTTAAATAAAGTTCATAAGGCAGCACCAGATTGGATTTTATTATTAATGACTAGTGTGTTTATTCTTTTCAGTATATTTACTTTAGGATTTATGGTGAAAAATGATTCTACAGGATTAATGGAAAGCCCCCTGGTTAGAACTACTATTTGTTTAATTATTGGTATCGTAGGAGTATTTGTTATGTTAAAAATAGACTATAGAAGTTTGAAAAAATATTCTAAAAATATATATGTAGGAACAATGATTATTTCAATATTGGTATTATATATTGCTACTGCTGTAAATGATGGGTTTGGATTGATCTGTTTTGAATCTATTTCTTTTGACATTTTTAAAATTTTTAGTATTACTCCAGTCTTATTCATATTTTCACTAGCCGGAATTTTTGAAAACTATGATTGGAGTAATATAAAGAGAGTATTAATAGGCTTTGCCTTAGCGTTTTTACCATGTATGACTTTTATATTTACTCAATCATTAACTAATACAATTATTTATACAATAGCAGTTATAACGTTAATAACAGTTTCTGGTATTGGGTTAAGACATATATTAATTTATACAGGTGCTTTAGGGGTAGCGTTTGTACTTTATATTTTACAGGCACAATATAGAATAGATAGGATGTTCTCTTTTCTTAGACCATTAGATAATACAGATGGCCCTGGATGGATGCGTAATCAGATAGCTACGTTAAGAAGTTCAGCAGGATTATTTGGACAGGGCGGAAATTATGCTCAAGATATGTTACCATTAGCTAATTCAGATTATATTTTAACTTATATAATCTATACTTTTGGCTGGATTATTGGAATAATATTACTAGCACTAGTTTTAGCATTTATAATAAGAATTGGATTTGTTGGGGTAAATACTAAAAATAAATATGGAAAGTTAATAGCAAGTGGGTTTTGTGGATTGTTTGCAGCACAATTCTTACTAAATATATTAATGAACTTGAATCTTTCACCAGCATTTGCTGTAGGGATGCCTTTTATTAGTTATAGCGGAACTGGATTAATAATTAATATGTTTACAATTGGTATAATAACAAATGTGTATAAGTGGAGGAATACTCCTTATATAACAGATTAAGTAATATGAAGACCGGCAAATAATTTGCTGGTCTTGTTTGGTAGTAATAGAAGCATGTTAATTGCTCAAAAATATTTCTATATCAATGCACTTAACCTATAAGCTGAATAATTTTAATCTAAATTAGTTTCATTCGTGACCTGATATTTTTCTTGGCTTTCATGCATTCTTATCATCACATTTCTTGCGATAGGCTGTACAATAAGTAGTTCCAAAAATATAACTACACAAAAGTTGCGTGGCCAGGAAATTGGAAACTCTTTAATGACTTCCAGGCTGAATCCAGTTGCTAAAATCCCCCCCACAGTTGTCATAATAATGGACATACCAATAACAGTAAAAAATGTCCTAAACAGAATATGAGCATTTAAACTATCTGTTGGTAAGCTAAAAATATTCACTAGTTTATCAGCTATCTTCCCCACAATAAACTTTTCAAGTAACATTGCAATTATAAAAACTAATGGAAATGCTTTTAATGCTGTAACTATAGCTTCTCCGGACACTCCACCCATGTTAATACAAATATTCATAGTTGCCATAAATATGCAAGTCAACCCACATATAACACTCCCATAAATCAGGCCCTCTTTTTCATTTCTAGGCATACATTTTTCCATAATATCCTCCTTGGTTTTACTTGAATTTAAAAATGCGCTGTATAGACGACAAGTGGTATGACCGTCGGTACAACGCATTGACTTTCATAGTATAGCATAAATATTTTTAGTGGTGTAATACCCTAATTTTATTTTTTTTAGATTTTATTTAAAGTACACATTATATAACAGTTAGTGAGGTTAGCGTTTATATGTATCAACATAACTTATTTTAAATTGTTCTTTTTGGTCATATTTTGAAAATATTAAGTGAAGTTTATTTTTGATTATATTCTTAATAGTAGTATAGAACATTGATATTGTTTGTGGAATATATATCCAAAATAGCGTATAATTAATTTAAGAAAAAAGTTAAAAATATTTTATTTAATAACTTTAAAATATGGGAGAAATAAATATGTATCCAAATAAATTTGAAGGTAAGAAGGTAAAGAAAATAAATTCACCAATTATGAGTAAAGTTAAAAAAGTGGTTATATCAGTACTAATTATATTAGTGGTGATTTTAGGTGGATTAGTAATTTCTATAGAGACATTAAGATATATGTTTAAACCAAGCGAAGAATTTATAACATCATCAGAATCTAGTGATGGTAAATATAAGGTAGAGGCTTATCTTATCAATGGTGGAATGACAACTGATTGGGCGGTAAGAGGATATTTAACAACAAATGGTAAGAAAAAGAAGAAGAGTATATACAATGATTATCATGTTAATAAAGCAATTATCACTTGGGTTGATGAGGATACAATTAAGATAAATGGTCATGAAATTGATTTGCCTAATGGTAGATATTATTTTCAGGATGAAGAATAAGGTATTATTTATAGGGGGATAGCAATGAGTGAACAAAGTAAATTAAATAAAGTTGCATGGGAGCATAGAGCTTATGAATTTTGGGATATAAGAGATGGGGAACCTAATAAAAAGGCTGAAGAAATATTAAAAAATCCAAAAGAATGTTTGAAAAATCATCAGAAGTATTTTGAAGACATAAGTGAAAAGAAAATAGCTAATCTTTGTGGATCTAATGGAAGAAAAGCTATTCCACTTGCATTAATGGAAGCAAATGTAACTGTTTTTGATATTTCAGATGAAAATAAGAAATATGCTTTGGAACTTGCAGAGTGTGCAAACACTAGTATTAATTATATAGTTTGTGATTTATATAATATTGATACAGTTAGATATAATAATTATTTTGACATTCTTTATTTAGAAGGTGGAATATTACATTACTTTAATGATATAGCCAAGCTGATGAGAATTCTTTATGCTATATTAAAACCAGGTGGTAAGATGATTTTAAGTGACTTTCACCCTTTTAGAAAATGCGTGGATACCGGAGGAGGGGCACAAGGAAGTTATTTTGACACTGAATTACACAACGGAGATGTAGCCTATAAAAAGTTCTTTAATAAAGAGGAACAAGAAACTTTTCCAGACTGTTTATTAAGATTTTATACAATTAGTGAAATTATAAACTCAGTTATTGAAAGTTGCTTTATATTAAAGAAATTTGATGAACAGCCTAACTTTGAAAATACAAATATTCCAGGAGAATTTACTATTTTAGCAGAAAAGTAATAAAGTAGTGAGGGTATTGAAAATAATAAGGAGGCTCATATGGAGAATTTAGAAATAAGAAGATTTGATAAAAATGATGCAACTACAATATCAAAAATCCTGCGCAGAAATTTTTTAGAAGTTTTAACAAAGGATTATCCAAAAGAAGAAATGGAAAGTCTAGCGGAAGTTTATAATGAAGATAAAGTATTAGTAATAGCAGGTTATGCACATATGTATGTTGCTTGTATAGATAATAAAATTGTTGGTTGTGGTTCAATTTCAAGTTTTTGGGGAAAAGAAGATGAAAGTATACTTTTAACAATATTTGTACTACCAGAAGTGCACAATAAAGGGATAGGAAGAAGAATAATAGAAACATTAGAACTTGATGAATACTTTTTAAGAGCAAAGAGAATTGAGATTCCAGCATCAATTACTGGTTGTGAATTTTATAAAAAAATGGGATATGATTATAAAGATGGAATAACAGAATTAGATGATGAAGGGAATTTTAGATTAGAAAAATTTAGATAGAAATTATAATTAAAATCTATAGAAGATTTATATTGTTTGGGGGATATAAGTGAATATTCAAATAGAAACTGAAAGATTAATTTTAAAAAATTATAATGAAGAGGATCTACAGAATATTTGTAGTCTTAAATCTGAACCTTTAGTTTGGAAATTTTCAACTAAAGTTGCTACAGCTAAAATAGAAGATGCAGAGATTGCACTTAGTAGAATATTGAAAAATTACTCTGAAAATAAATGTGACTTTCAAGGGTTGTTTTTAAAATCTACTGGCGAATATATAGGGGAAGCTGGTATTCTTTCATTTAATAAAGATAATAATAGAGTTGTGTTAGGTTATAACTTACTTCCTAAATATTGGGGCAATAATTACACAACAGAAATAACTAAAGCACTTATAAAATATCTATTTGAAATAGAAAAAGTTGAAAGAATAGAAGCTTTAGTAGGATCGGGAAACGAAGCATCGAAAAGAGTTTTAGAAAAGTCAGGATTTATACAAGAGGGGCTTTTAAGAAGTTTTGCATACATTAATAATAAATTTGTTAATGTATATTATTATGGCATTATAAAGGATGATTATTTTGATTTAGGAATTAATTATTCAGTTAGTTGAGATGGAATAACTTAAGGATAAAAATAAACGATTAAGATAGCAATTAGATAAATTAAAAAGTATAAAGCAAAGTAGTAATTGTAAGATTATTTTTAGTAAAGATTACTTATATAATACAAAAAACTAGTATAAAACTTGATGGAGGTAGTAGTAATGGAAAATGAAAAATATCCACAAGAAAAGATTGATATGTTTTGGGAAACATTTTTGAGGGAAACGAAGAGAAATGAAACAATAAAGTATTTAGAGGTATTCCATTTTGAATTAACTGAAAAATGGGCCAATGAACTATTACGTTTGGTGTTAATTGGGCAAAAGAGGGCTACAGCAAGTAGTTTATTGAACTATGAAATTGAAGGAGAGCGTATACCTAAGGTTGGTGATTTAAGTATTGTAACTGATTGGGAAGGTGTACCACGATGTGTTATTGAAACTACTGAGATAACAATTATTCCATTTTCAGATATTACTTATGATATTTGTAAGCGTGAGGGTGAGGATGATACATTGGAATCTTGGGTTGAGGGACATGTTCATTTTTTCAAGGAAGAGGGGAAACAGCTAGGGTATGAGTTTAGTGAGGATATGCCAGTGGTTTTTGAAGATTTTGAAGTAGTATATCAAGTATAGATATTATACAAAAATAAAGCTAGTAGGTAATGGTATTGTTGATACATAACATTTTTATATAACGAATTATAAACAAAATTATTAACATGTTATGCACAATAAATAGTATAAAAAGAAAGGAAGTGACATTTAGTGCGGGCTGGGTACTTATTATACACACTCTCTATAAAGATAAGTTATGAACTTTAAATTGGGTAGACTAAATGAATATAATGCAAAAGAAATATGCAATTGGAAATATGCTGATGAGTATTCAGTATATAATTATCCAAAGTGGGGTATGGAAATCAAAAAATATCTTTAGAAGTTAGATCTTTTAATAAAAGAGCAATTAAATGTTATAAGAAAGCAGGGTTTAAGATTACTGACACTTATAGTAAAGATACTTATATAGGATATGATGAGTTTCTTAGGATGGATTTTTATATTTAATATAAATACATACTGATTAACTCATTAATTATGTGACCATATAATATTTATAAATAATAAAAATTTATAGCTTAAAGTTTTATTATTAATTTTGGTTGCAAATAATAATATAAATTAAATGTATAATTGTTAAACAAAATACAAAAAAGTTATAAAATGTATTGATATAAGTTTTTGGATAACATATAATACAATTATGAATATTAAGGGGCTGATAAAATGTTAAATCGAAAACTAGATTTAATGATACTTAACTCAGAGAAAATTGAAAATGTAGATGGTACTTTCGCTATGGGAATGTTTAAGAAATCTAATGCATTAACATTAACTATGAAAAATTCTGAAATTAATGTTTTAAATGTTAATAATGCTAGAAATATTATTAAGGATAGAACCTCATTAATTTCTAATTTTAGAAGTTATAATTTATTAACAACGGCAGTTAATTTATCTTTATTTGATAATCCAAATGAATCATTCGATGAAATTTTAGACATTTACAATAAGTTGAAGAAACAATTTTTTCAAAGTACCTATTTAGTTTTAGTGGCACATTATTTATATACAAATAAGAATAAGTTGCCTATTGATTAAGCTATTATAAAAACTAAGGAAGCTTATGATAGAATGAAAACAAACCATTATTTTTTAACTAGCAGTGATGATGTTATGGCTAGTGCAATGATAGCTACAAACTCAAATAACTTAGAAAAAACTTTTGAGGAAATAGAAAAATGTTATAAAATTTTAAATAATAATGGATACTTTAAAGGTAATAATCTTCAGGCTTTATCAAATATATTATGTTTTGGAGAGGGTACACCAAAAGAAAAATGTAATAAAGTTATTTTATTTGATAAGTAATTAAGGAATATTAACATGCCACTTAAGGGGTATGCATTACCTATTTTAGGTATTGCGATATTGGTAACAGATGATTATAAAGAGCTAGCGTTAGCTATAAAAGAAACTGATGATGAATTGAAAAAGCATAAGGGATTTGGATCTATGTCTTTAGGGTATGCAACTAGGTGTATGATATCAGCATCTATAACTTGTTCAACTTACCTAGAGAATACAAGTGAGATTAATAATACATTTACTGAAACTACGAAAAATGCTGTTATAAATATAATTATTGCAATGCAAATAGCGGCTTCTGCTGCAGCAGCAGGAGCTGCGGCTGGAGGTTCTAGTAGTTAGATATATCATTTAAAATGGGAGAAGAAATATGGAGCTGATTATAGAATTTGTATTTGAAGTGATTTTAGAGGGCGTTAATGATGTTTGGATCAAGTTTATGAAAAAAAGAAATCCGGATTATGATAGTAATAAAAGTAAGAAAGTATTTACTAAAATAATAGGAGTTATTTTGATATTGTTAACAGTTATATTTGTTTTGGCAATATTTTTTCTTATTGAATGGATATTCCCCAATTTATTTAATGTTGTAGGTCTTGATTAGGGAGCTTTTAATATAGGGAAAATATATAAGAATTTAAAATTAAATTTTTAATAAGGATATTAGTAAATAGAGCACTAGTAGTAAGTGCTTTATAATGGAGGGAAAGATATGTACACAAAGAGTGAGGTTTTACAAATTGCTAAGGCTCAATTAGGGCTAGATTATAGTTGTGATCTATCTAGGTTTGAAGAGGGAAAAAATACTTTGGTTGAAAATAAGCTTGTTGAGGGTAGACGTATTTATGATAATGATGGATGCTTTTTGAAGATACTTTGTTTAGGGGGAAAATCAATTATCACAGCATCACCTTCAATTATGCCATGGTGTGAAGAAAAACTTATAAATAAAAATGCTGCATGGCTTTTTGAATATCCAAATTTGCGAGAAATAGATAAAAAGTTAGGAGAGTTTGGACATGAAATAGCTGATGTGCATCATTATTATCTACCAAATGCAAAAGCTAGAGAAATTGAAGCTAAAACCACAGTGAAATGGTATGAAGGTAAAGAAATTTCACAATTTGAGAATGATGATAGATTTGGAGAGGCATTTGCCTTTGATGAGAATCATCCAGATATGATTGCAGTCGCTGCTTTTGATGATGATAAGATACTTGGTATGGCAGGTGCAAGTGCAGATAGTGAAACTATGTGGCAAATAGGTATTGATGTTATGCCAGAATATAGAGGCAGGGGTATAGGAACAAACTTGATTACACTTCTAAAAAATGAGGTTTTAAAAAGAGGGAAAATACCATTCTATGGTACAGTAGAATCACATTTAAATTCACAAAATATTGCCATTAGTGCAGGTTTTTTCCCAGCATGGGCAGAACTTTATTCGAAAAATAAAGATTAAGAACTAATCACCCCAGGGGTGTAATATTTTCCAAATGAATGAATAATAGGGGAGAACCATAATGAGTAAATTATTAAAATTAGTTTTAAGACAATTAGAGATTGATGATTTAGATGATTATTTATATTTAACCCATCCTTCACGTGAATTTCATAAGCTTAATGGGCCTTATTACGAGAAAGATAATGAAGCGGAATTGAAAAAATATATAGATGGGTTAAAAGTATTGTTACTAAAAGGTGAGAAAAATGTATTTAAAAATCAAAAAATAATAGCGAATAAAGATACTAATGAGATAATTGGACAAGTAAATTGGTATTGGAAATCAAAAGAAACTCTTTGGATGGAAGTAGGAATTATTATTTTTAATGAAAATTATTGGGGAAAAGGATTAGGGTATGAAGCTTTAAAAATGTGGATTAATGAAATTTTTAGAGAAAATCCAAAACTTATAAGAATTGGAATAACAACATGGTCTGGAAACAAAAGAATGATGAAATTAGCTGAAAAATTAGGAATGAAAAAAGAAGCAGTTTATAGAAAAGCAAGAATTGTTGATAATAAATATTATGACTCTTTAAGTTATGGAATATTAAAGGAAGAATGGATACATTAAGAGTTGTTGGGATATGATATTTTCCAATTGAAGGGAACAGCATGAATTAATTTTTATGCTGTTTTTGTATATAAAAAAATATATGTGTTATATAATTATAATATTGAAAATAAGTGAATTAGGGGTGAGAGGGTGAGAGGGTGAGAGGGTGAGCAAAGGGTTATTAGAAATAGCTACAAATGAAGAACTAACAGATATTATAGAAATACATTTTATTGAAGTACCTAAACTTAAGAAAGATAGTTATGAAAAAGATATGTTAGTTGCATGGACAGAATTTTTAAAGGACCCTGAAAGTGATAAAGTTAGGAATATTGAAATGAATGTTAATGAAATAAGAAGTGCTAAAGATGAACTGATAAAAATGAGCAATGACAGTGAACAAAGAGAAATATATGATATGAGATCTAAGATAGTAAAAGATAAAGTAAGTGCTCTTAATAAATCTAGAAAAGAAGGAAGAGAAGAAGGAAGAGAAGAACAACGAATAGAAAATGCAAAGAACCTCTTGAAAATAGGTGCTAGTATAGAAATGGTTGCAAGCGGAATAGGATTAACTATTAAAGAAGTAGAAGAGTTGCAGAAAAATTTAGAAAAGTAAAAAACGATATTATAAAGAAATAAGGTAGCTCATAGGGTTTACCTTATTATTGTATTAAACAATAAATTTAGGATAAAAGGGCTAAAACTATATAATAGAATAGAAGAAATAATTCTAATTTGTGGAAAATATATACAAATAAGCATATAATTAATTTAAGAAATAATATGACTTTAACTGGTGGATACTAAAAGGGGGGGCATAGCTATGGCAAGGTTAGTAATTAGGGATTTTGAAATGGATGATTTTTTAGGTATAAATAAGCTAATGGATGAAGTTCATAAATTGCATATAGATAATAGACCTGATATTTATAAAAAGACAGCTGTAGTAATGTCTAAAGAGGATTTTACAAATAGTTTAAGTAATGATAAAACAATTTCAATAGTAGCTGAAATAGATTCAATTATTGTAGGGTTATGTATTATTTCAATTAGAGATAGAATAGATAATAAAGCACTAGTATCAAGAAAAGTAGCTTTTGTTGATAATTTATGTGTTCTTAAAGATTATAGAAAACAAGGTATAGGAAAAAGATTATTTAATGAAGGAAAAAAACGTGCATTAGAATTTAGTGTAGATAGTTTAGAGTTAATGGTATGGGAGTTTAATAAAAAGGCAATAAATTTCTATAAAAGTGAAAACATGAATACAAGAAGTAGAATTATGGAATTAAAGTTATAGTAGGAAACTAAAAGAAGTAGGAAGGAGATAATTATAATGATAAGACATATTGTAATGTGGAATTTGAATGAAGGCTTTACAGAGGAAGAAAATAAAATTAATTTGCAAAAAATTAAAAATGAACTAGAAAAATTGAAGGACATAATTGAAGGGATTATTAGTTTAGAGGTAATAATTGATCCTATAGCTGGAAGCAATAAAGATTTAGTTCTTAATAGTTTATTTAAAGGCACAAAAGAATTAGAAAACTATCAAACACACCCAGAACATCTTCGTATAGGTAAGTTTGCTCGTAATGTAACGTGTGATAGAGTTTGCATTGATTATGTAGAATAGTAAAATAGAGGAGAATAAATTATGAAGATCAATCAAAAAAAATTATCAATAGTAGTAATTGGATGTAGTCTTATTACTTTATCTTTAGCGGTGTTAGCGTTTTTTGATAAGAAATACATGGATATTATGATGATATCTTTAGGTATTATTCAAGTACTTGGTGGAATAAGCCAAATTAATATGTCAAAGCAGATAAATTCAAAAGGTATTATTAAAGGTAGCAAAAAAGTAGGGATATTTGTAATTAGTATTGGAGTTTTAATTATTGGAATGGTGATTATTAAGGTAATTATATAGTAAGGGATATTCAAATAAATATAAGAATATAGAAAAAATTCTTCTTTTTGCTTCAAGATCAAGAGGAGATAATTCTTTGAAAAGCGATATCGATTTAGCCATATATTCACAAGGATTAACTGGGGATTTTGTTGAAGAAATTGAAACAAAAACATCTACATTATTAGAGTTTGATTTTTCATATGAGCTTACTCATAGAACACTTAATGAATTTATGAAGTATTTAGTTGTGACTTTAGAAAATTCATTTCCAAGAACTATATTTAAAAAAGCTTATATAAATAACTTAATCTCTGATGATTTAGTATGGATTAATTTATTAGAAGATAGAAATTCTACATCACATATATATAATGAAAATTTAGCAGATGAAGTTGCAAAAAGGATAATGAATGATTATGTTGCAGCGATTGGTGAACTAGTTAAAAATTTGGAAGGGTTGTTATAGGGCACCCCAGGGGTGTAATATTTTCCAAATGACAAGTGATTATTAAATGAAATTAATAATCAATCTTCATATAATCTTCATATTAGTTAGATACAATGTATTATGTATTGTAACAAAAAAATATGGAGGTAGTAAATATGAGTAATTTAATTTTTAACTATTTAGTGTACATGGTATATTTTTTGGGGATGGGATTAGTCTCAAGCGGCATAGTATTAATGCCTTTTAATATAATGAGATATTCTACAATATTGGTAATTGGATTAATTCTTTTTATATCTGGAACGATGTTTAATGAGGTTGTGATCAATAAAAACAAATTATCAGCTATAGAAGTTACCAAGTTAATAATTGTATCATTAAGCTTGGCTATAGGAATAGGAATGATAAGTGGTGGAATTTCTCACTTTAAAGAAAATCCTAATTATGTATCATATCTTATACCAATAGGAATAATTGTTTCATCAATAAGTTTTACAGTAAAGAATAACTACAAATTGAACAAACAAAATAAAATAAAGCTATGCGTTGCACTGATAATTCTAGCTTTAGCTATACATATTACACTAAGCTTTTTTGCATCAAGTATGCTTGGAAATGGTGGAGATATTTTTAATAATATGAATAATATGCATAAGTAAAATAAATGGAGATGCCTCAAGGTAGAAATTGATTTCTATGTTGAGGCATCTCTTTTTCATGTAAAATATAAAATTTGTAGCTTAAGGCGAAATAGATTGTACTAGTATAAACTAGGGTTGCTAGAATCTATAGCCCAGAACTATCAGAAAACCGGTAAGTACAACAACTTGTTGTACTTACTAGTGACAACTTGGACCTAGACTTGGATTTGGACTTACTGGTGGTATAGATGAATCAGATTTTGATGTGTCTACTGTATCAAGTTTATCTACAACTTTTATCACACCTCGTATCATTCCCATCCAACAACTAAAGTTTATATCCTTGTCTCCAGGAGTAAATTCAATAATATTTTCACCACTTTTTAATTTTAACTGTTTGTTTAAGGATTTCACTACAATGGTATTATTACAAGATGTAAGCTGTTTTCCATCAATTATCCACTTAACAGGAATTCCTTTTTGAACGTAAAATTCATTAGGTGTATAACCATTATTAGAAGCTGTCATATTTATAACTTGAACACCATCTTTTATAATAGCCTTAGAAACATTTGAATTAGAAGAACCATTTGAGGTTCCGTTTGAGTTGCCAGTTAATAAATCTTTTGGACTATTTGAAAGTGCTGCCAAAGGATTAATATTTATACCAGCTAAGGCTAATCCTCTGTTTCCCATAATTAGACCAAGAACTATAATAAGAACTCCACTAAATTTTAGTATTTTTTTAGTATATCCCTTACTTAAAAGTCCAGATAATGCACCAAAGGTTAGCATAAGAGGGACTGTTCCTATCGAGAACATGAACATCGATAAGGCACCTTTTGTAGCACTTCCTGTACCTAGAGCAAAAAGCTGCATAGTTTGCAAGGGGCCACATGGCATAAGTCCATTTAAAAGTCCAACTATAAAAGGAGAACCAGATTTGTTTTTAACTTTACATGCAGAATGAGGCAATTTAATAGTGAATTTTCTAAATGCACTAAACCCTGCCATATTAAAGCCCATCATTATCATAAATACACCAGCAAATAATTGCATGATAGCTTTTGCAGTTATTGAAAGTGAGAATACAGAACCAAGAGCACCAATTATTCCACCTAGGATAGTATAAGATACAACTCTTCCTAAATTATATAAAAGGGATGGTTTAATAGCTTCAAACTTGTTAGTGCTTTCTTTAGATAAACTTTGGGAAAGCATAATCCCACCGCACATCCCTACACAATGTATAGAGGTAAGAACTCCTACAACAAAGAGAACCGCATAAGAAGCATTAGTAAGTTTGGATTCCATATCAAAGCCACTAGTTTTCATGCCAAGCAGAATCACTGCAGCTACAACTATAAGAATTCCCATAAATTTATAATCATTTGAACTTTTAGTGCTATATCCAGCTTTTTTTATACTAGCTTTAATTTTATTAATATTACAGAGTTCATCATCGTATTTTACAATAGCAAACTGACCACTATAATCAGCTTTGGCATTTAATACACCCTCCAGTTTTATAACAGCTTTTTCAACTGAATTTTCACAAGATGTACAGGTCATTTCATACACTTTAAATTTTTCACTTCTAATACTCATAAATTTCCTCCTCATTACTTTCATAGGGGTATAAGACGTCCCAATTTAATTAATTTCAATTAGTAAGTAATGTAGCAAAAGTTAATTTAGAACTTTTACCACATAAATATATATCTGTAGATTAAAGTGTCTTATTCAATGTTAGGCATAGTGAAATAAGAACATGATTAAAGTATATAAAATAAATATGTTGATTATATGAAGATGAAAATAGATAAAGTGTTAATATGTTATGAAAAATAATAGAAATAAACGCACTGTGCTTTGGAAACAGTGCGTCTATAGTTACTTATATTAAAATGTATTAATTATTTAATAAATTTATATAAGATTTCATTTCTTCAAGGGTCATAGCACCAATTTTTTTAGAAACTATGTTACCTTCTTTATCAATGAAAAAAGATGTTGGTATTGAAACAATATTATATTTTATAGCAACATCCTGGTCAGAGTCTAATAGGATATCAAAAGTATATTTATTTTTTTCAATAAAAGACTTTACAGTTTGTTTATCTTCTCCTAAATTAACAGCTAAAATAACTAAATCAGAATTTTTATTTTCTTGATAAAGTTTTTCAATGTCAGGCATTTCAGCTTTACATGGAGGACACCAAGTTGCCCAAAAATTTAGAAGTACATTTTTGCCCTTAAAATCATTTAAGGAAACATCTTTCCCATTTAAATCTTTTAATTTAAAATCAATAGCTTTCTCTTTAGTTGTAGTCTGCGAATTTTCCATGTCAATTTTATTACCATCGGTTTCAACTGGTAGACTGATATTGTTTGAATTTCCTAGATTTATAGTTTTATTTTTATTATAATTTATCACCGTATAAAGGCTTACACCAAATAATATGGTAATTGCCAAAATAAAAAGAGATTTTTTCATACATAGCCTCCTTATAGGAATCTGAAAGAAAATAATGAGTCAAAGATTCCTTATAGTAATATGTTATTAATATTTCTAATTTAATGATTATTATGCATTATATACATAGTATAAATATATTTAGGGACTAAAATCAGTGATTAAAAATTGATAAAATTCATATATCTACTTATTATATTAACAGTATTTGTAAAGACCATAATTCCCATTATTATAAGTAATAAACCACTTATAATAGAAATAATTGGAGTATACTTTAATATCTTATTTTTATATTTCATAAAACTATCTATTGCCATTGCTGTAAGTATAAAAGGTACTGCAAGACCTAGTGAATATATACTTAATAATAATATACCTTTATAAATAGTGCCCAAACTACTAGAATAAATTAATATTGAAGATAATATAGGGCCAACACATGGAGTCCATCCAGCAGCAAAAGACATTCCCATAAGAACTGGGCCAAATTTTTTGCTTAAGGTGTTAAAAGGTAAAAATTTTTTTTCATAATAAAAAAACTTAATTTTTAATATACCTAGGGTATGGAGCCCAAAAATTATCATTAAGGAGCCACCTATTTTTCTAAAGACACTTTGGTTTTTAATTATTACTTTACTTAATGTAGTAGCTGAGGCTCCCATAAGAATAAATATAATAGAAAAACCTAGGGCAAATCCTAAAGCCTTATAAAAAGTAGATAATTTGGATTTTGTATCATTAGTTTCATTTATAACAGAACCAGTCAAATAGCTTATATAAGCTGGAACTAGTGGTAGTACACAAGGAGATAAAAAAGAAAGTACACCAGCCGAAAAGGCTAAGATCAAAGAAATATCATTCAAGTTAAAATCACCTCCTATAAATAACATTAATTATTACATATTATCATTAATATGTGAAGATTATATGAAGAAGTATTTTTGTATGGAATAATTAAGCATGTAACGATAGGGGAATAAGCTGAATATATTAATTAGGAGATTAATAATTAAGTAGGTGGTAAATATGTACCTATCGATACCAGATGTTTTTTTAGTACCAGTTCATTATGATGAAGAAGATATTTTTAATATAAAAAAAATAGTAATATTGCAAGACTACAATTTTGATAGTGGTTTTACAAATAAAACTGCAAAGAGAAAGGAATTAGTAATAGGTCTATCTTTACCTAGCCAAAGAGAAGAGATATTTGTTAGGGCGAAGGCGTGCATTGAAAAATACGCTAAAACTAAAGGAATTACCGTAAAGGTAGAAAATGCTGATAATGATGCAGACAAGCAAGCTTCACAAGTGGAAAATTTAATAGCACAAGGTATAGATGTATTGATTTTAGCTCCTGTAGATTCATTAACTGCAGCAACTATGGTTGAAAAGGCTCATAAAGAAGGAATCAAGGTACTAGCCTTTGATAGAATTATAAAAAATAGTGATTTAGATTTATATATTTCTTTTAATAGCACAAGGGTTGGACAACTTCAAGCACAGTTTCTTATTAAGCAAGTTCCAAAGGGAAATTATATTATTATGTCAGGAGATCCTGAGGATGATAATGCTAAGTTGTTCAAGGAAGGTGCAATGGACTATATAAAACCATTAGTTGATAAAGGTGATATAAAGATAGTTACAGAACAAGCAGTAGATAATTGGGATCCAAAGAATGCTTTTAAGATAGTGGAAGATTCTTTAATTGCTAATAAAAATAAAATTGATGCTATATTAGCGCCAAATGATAATACAGCAGGTGCTGTAATTCAAGCATTGCAAGCACAAGGTTTAGCCGGTAAGATTCCTGTAGCAGGACAAGATGGAGACTTAGCCGCTTTTAAAAGAATAGTTCAAGGAACTCAGTTAATGACGGTAATTAAAGATATTAGACAATTATGTAAGTCTGCTATAGATGCTGCAATAAAATTAGCTAATGGGGAAGTTGTAGATATAAATTATACTATAAACAACGGTAAAATAGATGTGCCTTCACTTCTTATTACACCAATAGCTGCAGATAAAAATAATATAGATAAGGTTCTTATAGACAGTGGATATGTAAAGAAAGAAGACGTTTATAAAATGTAATAGTAACTAAAGTAGCAGAATCGTATGGAGAGTATGGTACGATTTTATTATTGTTCAACGTCAAGAGCAGAAATGCTCTTTTTTATTTTGAAGTAAATATATTGAATGTAAATAAAAAAATAGTATCATCCAATTAGGGTTGGGTGATATTATTTTTTGATATTTTAATTTAATAAATTTCGTGCATAATTATCATTAATAGAAGCAAAATAAGAATGTTACGATTACGATACAAGGAGGAAATAGATATGAATCATAATCTATATTAAGATATATTCCATTCTGATGCAAGAAGTGCATATTCATATGTATCTTGCCAAAGGGGCTGATTATTCACGTCATTTTTAAAGTATATATTCTTCACAAGATGTCCTTCACGTCTCATATTCAATCTTTTAAGCAACCTCCATGATGATTCATTATCTGGATTGCACATTGAAATAATTCGTCTAGCTTTCAATTCTTTAAATGCATAATTAATAATAATTTGAGCACTTTCTAAGGCATAACCATTATGCCAATAAGTAGAATTAAATACATAGCCTAATTCGTAACTTTCATAGTCTTGCTGTGCTAAATAAAGATTGCCAATAACTTTCCCAGATTCTTTTAAACATACTGCCATAAACTCTTCATTTTCAGCCCTGTAAATAGCTTGATCTTTACTTCCTTCTTCTGAAAATGGCTCATAAGGTTCAAATCTAACTACTTTCTCGTCAGATAAATATTCATGTAGATCTTTCCAATCATCTGCACTAAACCTACGAATTATTAATCTTTCACTAACAATTTCATTCAATAAACCCATAAAAACTTTTCTCCTTTTATAAATAATATTTATGTTACAATATCTAGTAACGGTTACATAAATCCTATGTAAATATTACTATATATTTTATAAAATTACATTTGATTTACGTTATAAAATAATATGAATTATATTATTTTTATAAAAACCAATATGTATGAAATCCATAATTTTGAACTAATGCATTTTGAGGCACCTGCTTAATGGTTAAATAGGCATTTAAATAATCTCCTACACCAGATATAATATTCAGCATAGCAAAAATAATTATTGTTTGTGAAACTAATGAATTAGAGTCAAAAACACCAAGCATCCACAAGATATAGGGTATCAATCCTAAAACCACATTTGGACAAGATACAATCCATATAAAATTCCCTTTTGAAACTGGTGCATTACAGTAAACAAATGCTGCTAACTCATTGGGCTTAAACCATATCTCTTTAATAACATTTTTAGGGTAACAAAAAGCGTGTAAAAATTCATGAATAATAACAAAAACTAATGATAAAATGCTAGCGACCATGGTGGTTATTACTAAATTAAGAACGTTAATATTTTTAAATGTTATATCCCAAATTTCTATCTTACAAAGAATTAATATTAATAAAATAATAATTATTGGCGAAGAGATTAACGCACCTATCAAAAAAGCACTAGTAACATTATCTGGTTCTTTATATTGTATCGCTTGTTTTGGTAAATCACCCTTTAAAATCTGTGATTCATCTTTATATTTTCCCATGTATTTTATAGTGTACATAATTTTCTTCTCCTTCTGCAATTATAAATAATCTTCATCATATCTAACTAATAATACTATAAGTTTAGTTCCATTTTTCTATCTCTCGTTGACATTCCCAATGATTAGTAAAATTTAATAGCATCTTTATTAAATTCTGATACAACCAACTGTAGAGATAAAGCAGCTTATGTTTTTGCATAATCTACAATATACTAAAATATCAATCTTCAAATACCATTCTTTTGATGACTAGATTTAACGCAAAAATCATCTGTATAATATAACAATATTATCATGTATTTCATAAAAAATACAGATTTTAATGAAACTCCTATTAGTAATTTATAACCCAAATAATAAAACTCCAACCAATTATAATTCCATTGGTTGGAGTTTTAAATATCATACTATGAAAATTTTACCTTTCTGCAACAGTAAAATCAATTTCCTTCTTTAAATTTTTAAGCTTTAGCTTGAATTTGCTAAACATTATTTTTGAGATTTCAATAACTTTCTTAATTATAATAACCCCTAATTTACATTGTAAATTCACAACAAATTACTATTGTTAACTATATTATGATACCTCTTTTGAATACACTGGAGATGAATTTAGATCATGTGTTTTTTGGTTTTCTAATTTATATTTACTACTAAATAATCTTAAAGAGGTTAAAATTGCTCCAATCATGCAGATAGCTGCTGCAGTTATATATACAATTTTCATGCCGTAAATAAATGCATCATTTCTTCCTACTACGTAATCTGTTACATGATATCCAATTTTATAACTCATCCTGCTATACAAAAGAGTTGTGGATAAGGCTATTCCACATACCATTCCTAAATTTCTTACAAGTGCATTTACACTTCCTGCAATACCTAGTTTATCCTTTGGTACTGTGGACATTATCAAAGAAGTATTAGGTGATTGAAATAACCCATTTCCAAGTGACATAGTCCCTATAAAAATTACCATGCTTATAATTGAAGAATGTTCATTTAAAGTTGACATTAATAATAAGCCCACACTTAAAACCACAAGCCCAATAAAAGTTAAAATTTCTGAACCTATTTTATCTGATAAGTGTCCGCTAAAAGGTGACACCACAGACAAAACTAATGGGTATATCATCAGTAATAAACCAGTAGATGAAGGCGAAAACATCATCACATTCTGAAGATAAAAAGGTTGAATAATAGTTGAGCAAAAGATAGCTACAAAGGATATAAATCCACAAAATATACTCAGTGAAAACAATCTGTTTTCAAAAATTTGTAGCTGTAATAAAGGATCTTCACGCTTCTTTTCCACCATAATAAATACAATAAAAGAAACAATTGCAATTAAAAAACCTAACAAAATTATTGGCTGAGTAAATCCAACCTCTTGACCTTGACCTAGTGCTGCAAATAGAGGAACTATAGTAAACATAAACAATAACGCTCCCAGGCTATCCAATTTTCCCTTTGCGATTTCATGCCTTTTAGGAAGTATCTTAAAACTATAAAATAAAGTTATTATACCTATTGGTACATTTATTAAAAAAATATATTCCCAACTAGCTACTTGTACTATAAATCCTCCTAGTGGTGGGCCAACCAAAGCTCCAAGGGCCACAAAAGTTCCTGTGATTCCTAGTGCTTTTCCTCTTTCATTGGTTGGAAATACTTCAGTGATAATCCCTTGACTGTTGGCCATAGTGGCCGCGGCTCCTATTGCCTGTATTACTCTAGCTAAAACTAAGACAAGCAGTGAATTTGTTATTCCACAAAATAAAGAGCCTAGTGTAAATAAAGCTATTCCAAATTTGAATATCTTTGTTTTACCAACTATATCCCCCAATCTCCCGAAAACTAATATAGTTGCTGAAATTATAATTAAATAACTGGTTACTACCAGTTGAATACCTGCTGATGTTACATTTAAAGATTTCACCATCACAGGCAAAGCTACATTTACAATGCTGCTATCTAGAGTAGACATAAAAACTACCATTACAACTATAACTAAAATTACCCATCTATTTTTATTACTGCTATCATTTGCTACTTTCATTTATATTCTCCTTTTATTCTTATAATTTAAACTTTTTTCATATTATTTAAAATCTTATTCAAGGAATCTATGGTAATAACTTTCTCATTTTCACTTAAATCCTTTGTTATTAAATGTACCAACTTATGAATTTCCTTGAGGATATTTGGAATTACAATATTAGCTTTTTCTGTTAAATATAATTTATAGGCTCTAGAATCAGTTTCATCTTTTTCTCTATTTAAGTATCCAAGTTTTATAAGTTTAGTGATGGTCCTAGCTGACATTGCCTTATCACAACCTAATTCTTTACTTAATTTATTTTGGCTTATGCCTTCATTTTCATTTAATGTAAGTAAATAGGGGTAAGAACCGCTACTTAATTCATATTCCTTTAACACCTTATCCAAATAAATCTGGGTGGTTCTAAAAATTCTATTATTGAGTTTAATTAAATACATTATTTCGTTCAAAATATAACACCCCTTATACTAAATTCTCTTAAAAAATTTCTTATTTTGATTGACAAGTCAACCTTATTATAAGGTTGAGTTGTTGACTTGTCAACTATATATTTCTTCACCTATTTTTAATTATCCTGTTATTACTTTATATTATTATGAGTTAAATAAATAAATCCATAGTAATAATATTGTCGTGTATTTTAGATTATATGAAGTGCCATCAAAATATATTAGGAGTAAAATCAACATTAGATATGATCTAATTAACTAAAATGTAAATAAAAAAATAGTAGCACCCAATTAGAGTGGGGTGCTATTATTTTTTTGATATTTTAATTTAATAAATTTCGTGCATAATTATCATTAATAGAGGCAAAATAAAAATGTTACGATTACGATATAAGGAGGGGAAATAGATATGAATCATAATTCAAGCATAGGTTGTTCAGTAGCAGAATGTAAGTTTCATTGTAAAGATGATAACTATTGTACTTTAGATAATATTCAAGTAGTAAAGCATTCTCAAAAGGCAGATACTATTGAATGTACAGACTGTGGAAGTTTTAAGATAAACTAATCCAAAACCTAACAGAAGTGGAAAAATCCACTTCTGTCTTAATTTATTTTCATATTATTCAATTTCATACTCAATTTCTATAGCATAAAACAAAGGCTCTATTATTTATTTTATGATTACTTATGTTAATTAACATCTATATTAAGATATATTCCATTCTGATGCAAGAAGTGCATATTCATATGTATCTTGCCAAAGGGGCTGATTATCCACGTCATTTTTAAAGTATATATTCTCCAAAATATGTCCTTCACGTCGCATATTCAATCTTTCAAGCAACCTCCATGATGATTCATTATCTGGATTACACATTGCAATAATTCGTCTAGCTTTCAATTCTTTAAATGCATAATTAATAAGAATTTGAGCACTTTCTAAGGCATAACCATTATGCCAATAAGTAGAATTTAATACATATCCTAATTCATAACTTTCATAGTCTTGCTTTGCTAAATAAAGATTGCCAATAACTTTTCCAGATTCTTTTAAACATACTGCTATAAAGTCTTCATTTTTAGATAGGTAAATAGCTTGTTCTTTACATCCTTCTGCTGAAAATGGCTCATAAGGTTCAAATCTAACTACTTTCTCGTCAGATAAATATTCATGTAGATCTTTCCAATCATCTCTCTTTTTATTTCATTTGAAATGTATTTGCTTTAAAAATAATATCAAATAGTAAGGATTTTTTATCATTTATTTATTATAATATAGTAAGCAATATAAGTTATCAATTTTTAAAAAATATATTGATTACATATGGCAAAAAAATTATTTAATAAATATGAAAGGTTGATTTAAATGCAAAATATAAAAAGTTATACAATTTTAAACAACGGAGTAAAAATGCCTTGGCTTGGATTTGGCACATATAAGGTTGAAAACAAAGATACAGTTATTGAATCAGTAAAAGAAGCACTTAAAGTTGGTTATTGTCATATAGATACTGCTTCTTTTTATAATAATGAAGAAGCAGTTGGCATTGCAATAAAAGAAAGTGGAGTACCTAGAGAAAAAATTTTTCTAGTAAGCAAGGTTTGGAATTTAGATCAAGGTTATGAGAAAACTTTAGAAGCTTTTGAAACTTCTATAAAAAAGCTTGGAACAGATTATCTTGATTTATATTTAATTCATTGGCCACATCCTTTACATAAAGAAACCTGGAAGGCTTTAGAAAAACTTTATAAAGAAAAACGTATAAAATCTATTGGAGTAAGTAATTTTACAGTTAACCATCTAAATGACTTACTAGAAGATGCAGAAATTGTACCAATGGTAAACCAAGTAGAATTCCATCCTCTGCTTATTCAAAATGAGTTAATAGACTTCTGTAAAAAACATAAAATACAATTAGAAGCATGGTCACCATTAATGAGGGGTAAGATTTTTGAAGTCCCACTTTTACAGGAGCTTTCAAAAAAATACAGAAAAACAATATCTCAAATTGTACTAAGATGGGATTTGCAAATGCGAGTTGTTACTATTCCTAAATCAACAACTCCGTCAAGAATAAAAGAAAATACAGAAATATTTGATTTTGAACTAAGTAAAGAAGATATGAATAAAATTCAACAACTAGATAAAAGCTTAAGAGTAGGATCAGATCCTAATGAAGTTTATGCATGTCCAGATACATTCAATAAATAACTCATATTATAATAGCCATTGGTGCAGAACTTTTAAATATATAGCTGTTTTTTTAGGAGTGGATTATAATTATAGACTTAGAAAATTTTAGAAAAGAGTAGATAAAAAACAAGCATTGTAATTAATGCTTGTTTTTCGTCTTATACGAACTATTTATTAATAAATTTGTTGATTATCATATTATAAATAGAAAACAAAATAATACCAATCATCACCACCAAACTAACTATTATAAGTATTTTTTTCTTATTGTTCATATCAGTTCCATTAACTATTATTTTTCCATTTAAAAAACCGGTAAGTGGCATAATTGTTAAAATAAAACCGAAAAAACTATGTACATATATATATATGCATAAAAACAGAGTAAATAAATTAAGTAGTATTGCGGATATTACTGGATTTTTATAAATTATTGATTTCATAATATCAATCCCTTCATTAAAGTCACAATATCTAACAACTGTAACCCAAATTATATAAGAATATTATTCATTACGTAGTTTGCCAACGATGAGGTAATAAATCATCCATAATAACGACTTTATCTTTTTTTAGCATTACCTCACATTTATGATTGTCATCATGAATTTGACAAATAAATTCTCTACATCGTCCACAGGGGGCGACAATTGTTCCATCTTTATAAACTGCCATTAATTTAACTATTCTATTTTCTCAAGCAGTAATCATCGAAGCAAGTGCAGAATGTTCTGCACAAAATCTCATAGAACAAGGGGGATCTATACATACCCCAGTATGAACTCTACCATTTTCACTCAAAATTGCTGCTGCAACAGAACCTGAATGAGAATTTTTTAAAAGTTTTTTAGGATTCAATGTTTTTTTCAATAGTATATAATTCATCAAATGTCATAGTTATCATCCTTTCAAATACATGTCTAATATAAATAATATACACCATAAATCACCAGTATTCATTAAATTATAGAGATAATATTTGCTTTTGTTGATTTGATATTAAAATAAATATTAATCATAGTAAAGTATCTTCATAAAATCTTTATATAAATAATGTAGGATGTAATCAGATAATAATTATTTTAAATTTGAAAATATATAGGAGGAATAAGTATGAATTGTCACAAAGATAACAAAAAAAATAAATCAAAGCACAAACATAGCCCATTAAAGCACATGTTGCATATGGTTATTTGCTGTGGTTTACCTATAGTAATTATAGCTTTTTTACCACTTATAATGAGATTTAGTCCTAGTACTGGGGGAGTACTAGCAAGGATAGTACCATTCTTATGTCCAGTAATGATGATTTTAATGATTCCAATGATGATGGGTGGTAATAAAAACAAGAGCTGCTGTGAAAATAAAAATAATGATCATGGTAATAACGAAGTAGCAAAATTCAAGCAACCTATTGAATAATATATTCTATAATATAGGTGATTATTAATATTTGAGAGCCTTATGATTATTAAGAAATCATAAGGCTCTATTATTGTGAAAAATTAAGGATGTTCTTTTATTTGATTGAAATCTTCATATTTAAAAAATACATTTTTCAACATCGCAATCAAGACAACTCAAAATAGCGTAATAATGAGAAGTAACTATTAAGTTTGATAACATGGACATCGTTCTTTGATAACTGAATATAATGGCGTTTAAAAATTAGATAGATAACTCACATATGTACTTCAAAAGGAATACATTGTTAATGGATAAATTATTAATGGAGGTATTTACTTGGGATATTATATTAAAGTAGAAGGAAATGTAAATATTTATGTAGAGGATATTAACCCAGAGGGCGAGGAGACAATCTTATTTCTTCACGGTTGGCCTGGAAGTCATGAGTTGTTTGAGTATCAGTTTGATCAGCTTCCCAAAATGGGATATAGATGTATTGGTATAGATATGAGAGGATTTGGTAAATCAGATAAGCCTTACACAGGCTATGACTACGATCGATTATCAGACGATGTTCGAGCCGTAGTACATGCATTGAGATTAAATAATTTTATACTTGCGGGGCACTCCACGGGAGGAGCAATTGCTATCAGATACATGGCTAGGCACAGAGAATATGGGGTATCGAAACTTGCTCTGTTTGACGCAGCGGCTCCTAGTCTTATCCAGAGTCCTAATTTCCCTTATGGGGTACCAAGAAAAGTTATAGATGATATAATCCAGGGAACATATACTGATCGCCCTAAAATGCTGCGCGATTTCGGCAATATATTTTTCTTTCAAAATATAACGGAACCATTCTCTGATTGGTTCTTTCAATTGGGATTACAGGCAGCAGGGTGGGCAACTGCAGCTATTGCAAATACTTGGATAAATGAAGTACTGTTTTCTGATCTTGAAAAAATAAATGTTCCTACTTTAATTATTCATGGCATACATGACAAAGTTGTTCCATTTGCACTAGCTGAAGTACAAAAAAGAGGTATTAAAAATTCAAAACTTATACCATTTAAATATAGCGGTCATGCGACGTTCTATGACCAACGTAACGAATTTAACGAAGAATTGGTGAAATTTATCAAGAGTAATTTTATAAAAGCTATTTTAAAATAAGACTTCTAACATAATATCTATGTATATTATGTTAAAGTAACAAGTCCAGCGACACATGTTGCTGGACGTTTAGTTCGTAATATATACAACAATAAAAATAGCAATCAAGCCAACTCATATTGTGCCACGGATGATTTACTCAATATAATATTTTTCTTTAAGTAAATCATTTTCAGAAATATATTCAACATCTTCATAGCCCTTTGATAGGGCATAACTATACATATTTGTTACCGTTTGATTGCTTTTGCACCAAAACATAACATAAGAACAATCATATACTGCAAGTGCTATTTGACAATCGCTATCTAAAAATTCTTTATAAGTCCGTACTGATTGAACAGTTCCATCTTTAAAGAAAGCCCTTAAAGTAGCAAAAACCAAATAGTAAGTATTTATTTTTGCAATATTATATAATCTTTCGCCTTGTATTAGTTTATCTTCTTCTTTAAACAGAAATTCATTATTCTCCAACATATGTATTTCATCATTATCAATTGACCACTGGTACTCACCAAATGGTATAGGTTCTAATATACCGGAGAGGTATTTTCCATACTCATTCGGAATTGTAAAAGTTACTCCCATATTTTTCATTTAATTATCCTCCTAATACATAGATAAGTCATAATATCTAACAACTGTGATCAAAACTATATAACAATATTAACATGTATTTTATAAAAATTACATATTTTACATTTGCATTATAGAAACACTGATTGGAACCTTTGAAGCTTTCGTATATAAGGGTCAGCTGTATAAAATCAGAGTTACCCATTTGATTTTAGTATGAAAATTTTTCATTTTACACATAATATATTTGGTAGAAAAAATTAAATATGTGAAGGAGTTTTTAAAATGGGAATAGCAACAAATTCAACAAACAAATCTCAAGCATGTATTGATGCATGTAATAGGTGTGAACAGGCATGTTATGAATGTTTTAAAGCATGCTTAAATGAAGCTGATGTTAATAAAAGAAAGAATTGTATAAGCATTCTTGTTGAATGTGCACAAATGTGCCAAATGTCATCATCACTTATGTCAATGGGTGGTCAATTTGTAAAAGAACATTGTAAACTATGTGCTACTATTTGTGAAAAATGTGCATCAGAATGTGATATGTTTAAAGATGAGCATTGCATGAGATGTGGTACAGAATGTTATTCATGTGCTGATGAATGTAAAAAAATGACTGGTATGTAATACCCTAAAATAGGAAGTTAGTAACTTTATTATGTTACTAACTTCTTATTTATATTTTTTTAATAGTATAAATATACGAAATTTTCTACAACTGTGACCAAAACTAGATGACAATATTGTTAATTGATTTGTTTTATGTTTTTCTAATCTTTCCTGTAATAATGAGGCCACTTCATTAAATCCTATATCTGCTTTACCTAATGATAATGCAGATATTTGAATTGGGAAATATCTTAATATCAAATTTAATTTAATGGCCAATTGTTTTACAGAATATATCTAACATTTAATTAATAATTTATTATCTATAAAAACAACACAATTCACTGTAAAAACACAACCAAGTGAAACCTTTATTGTTTCTCCAGTTGGCAGTTTACCCCATAATCTTGAACGTGATGCAATACCAATACACTCATCTTGAACTTCTCCATTAACAATCAATTTTTCTCCACTCCATCGATTTTCAATGCGAATAGTGTTTCCATTATAATTTTTTTCCCATACTTTCATTTTTAATTTCCTCCCCTGAATAGTTTGCAGATTTTTTGTTGCTTATTTAGTATTATGATATCATAAATTACAATATTATTCCAAATGACCTTTAAGAAAATAAAAAAATCACATTAAAATTCAATTAAACATCCATCATAGTTCCAAGGATGCCCTAAATAAAAAAAGAATTATGCAATAAAATATAAATAATATAATAAATCTTCATAATATCTTTAAAACTAATTGATATAATAGGTAGTGAATAAAAGATTTAATTAATATATTGAATATATTTTAAAAATAATAATTACATAAAATAAGAGGTGGATAAAGATGTATAACATTTTAATAATTGAAGATGAAGAAAAAGTATCAGAGGTGTTAAAGGCTTACTTAGAGAAAGAAGGATATAAGGTCTACTGCACTACTAAAGGCTTAAAGGGTATTGAAATATTTGAAACAATTGATTTTAAACTTATAATCCTTGATTTAATGCTTCCAGATATAAGTGGAGAGGAAGTATGTAAAATAATAAGGCAAAGTTCTGATGTACATATATTTATGCTTACTGCCAAGGGAACATTAAATGAAAAGATAGATGGGCTTAATATTGGTGCTGATGAATATTTAGTAAAACCATTTAGTCCAAGAGAATTAACTGCTAGAGTTAATTCGTTATTTAGAAGATTATTATCAGAGAGTAAGGCTTCAAATTTTTCTTTTGATGATGAAATATTAATTGTTGATTATGAAAAAAGATCTGTAAAATTAAATGGAGAAGAAGTTCAATTTACTCCCAATGAATTTGATATATTATATGCACTTATTATAAATAAAGGTAATGTACTATCAAGAGAACAACTTTTATGCAAAATAGGTGGTATAGATTTTGATGGATATGATAGAACTATTGATGTTCATATAAAAAATATACGTAAGAAGATAGAAGAAGACACAAAAAAACCTAAATATATTATAACGGTTATGAAAGTAGGCTATAAATTTGGTGGGGGGAATTAAATGCAAACTATTAGAAAAAGATTAAGTATTTTATTTGTTATATGCTCAATTTCATCAATACTATTAATTACACTATTTGTAAATGTAACTATAAGTAAAAAATTTAATGAATATATGATAGATACTCAAAATAAGAGATATGAAAGAATTGTAGGTTACTTTGAAGAGCTGTATAAAAAGGAAGGCAAGTGGGATGAAGATTCAGGTGTTGAATTAATGCATGAGGCTTATATGGGAAATTATTGTTTAACTTTACTTAATAATAATAAAGAATATATATGGGGAATGAATTCAGATGATATTAAAAATAGCACGCATCTAAACACTATGTTAGTAAAAGATAAAGGGGTTTATAAGTCTAACAGGTTTGAAATAAATGTTGATGGAACTGTAGTTGGTTATGTAGATGTGGGTCAATATTCATCTGTATTGTTATCTGAAGAAGACATGAATTTTAAAACAGCAATAAATAAAAGTATTATCGCTAGTGGAGTAATAACTCTAGTAATTATTATCTATATAAGTCTTTATTTTTCAAAGCAATTTTCAAGTCCAATTAAAGAAGTTGCCAGTATGTCTGTAAACTTATCAAAAGGTAACTTTGATATAAAATCTGGTACAAAAAGTAATATTGAAGAATTAGAAAATTTAAGGGAGAGTATTAATATATTAGGTGGAAAATTAAATCAGCAGGATATGCTTAGAAAAAGATTAGTATCTGATATATCACATGAGATAAGAACTCCTTTAAATATACTACAGAATAATTTAGAGGCTATGATAGATGGGATTTTCCCAGTTTCAACAGAAAGGTTAAATTATTTAAACGAGGAAGTAGTAAGGTTTGGAGGGTTATTAAATAATTTAAATGTTCTAAATGAGTTTGAGTCAGAGAGTGTAAAGCTTAATTTTGAAACCTTACTTTTAGATGAATTAATACAAGTTATATGTGATGACTTTTATATGGCAGCAAAAAACAAACATATTAATATGGAATACAATATACAACCTAACAAAAATTATAAAATAACTGGTGATAAGGATAAACTAAAGCAAGTCTTTATAAACCTAATATCAAATGCACTGAAATTTACTAATAGTCATGGTGAAATATCTATAAATCTGTATGATAATAATAAAAATATAATAGTAGAGGTTAAGGATAATGGTATTGGAATAAATAAAGAGGATTTATCTTTTATATTTGAAAGGCTTTATAGAGGAGATAAAAGCAGAAATGAAATTGAAGGAAGTGGTATAGGGTTAACTATTGCTAAAAATATATTACTGCTTCATTCTGCAAATATAGATGTAGAAAGT
The DNA here is from genome assembly GCF_900104115.1 of Clostridium gasigenes. Classification (GTDB taxonomy): domain Bacteria; phylum Bacillota; class Clostridia; order Clostridiales; family Clostridiaceae; genus Clostridium; species Clostridium gasigenes. The sequence goes on along the minus strand of NZ_FNJM01000002.1, from coordinate 52,636 downwards.
AATTATGGTCAGGGGACTAGTTTCAAAGTTTACTTTAGTAAAGTACTTGAAAAAAATAATTAATATCAATAAATTCAGAAGCATTATAAAGAAATATGAAGAAATAAAAAATGAAATTCCTTATTTCTTCATACAGTCTTCATAAGATTCAATTATTATATATTTATATAGGACAAAATAAATATAAGGAGTTGTAATTATATGAAGAAGACTAAAAAATTAGTGGCTTTTATTATTTCTTCAATGATAGTGTTATCCTTTGTAGGGTGTAGCAGGACAGTAACAGGAAATGAAGATACAGATAATGCTCTTAATGCTTTTAATGAAATTGTTAAGACTTATTCAGAAAATAAAGGCTTCCATAGTGCTTTGCAACATTGGGGTTTTAAACTTCCAGGTGGAGAAAAGTTTGAATGGAGCAAGGATATGTCAGCAAATAAAGCAGATTTTGCTATGGTAATGTTAGCTGATCCACTTATTGAAGCAGGACTAGATGTTAATAAATTAGACCCAAATGAGTGGTTATATAAACCAGCAGAAAAAGAAGATGGACAAGATTTACCAAATAGATTAATAAGGCCATATAATGTAAGTGATAAAAAAGAAACTTCTAAAGGATCAGAAGATTCCATGAGAAGATTATTAAAAGTAGATCCAAGTATTATAAAATACCATGAAGATCAACAGCATTACAGATTAACACTTGGGGAAGATAATGAAGTGCAGTGGACTGAAAATCTAGATTTAAATGATGAAGATATGATATTTGTACTTAAGGCTGAACCTCTTGTACAAGCAGGTCTTGATGTTAGCAAGCTTGAGGGAAGTGGTTGGATATTTAGAGAAGCGTCTAAGGATAATATGGGAATGGGAGAAAATCCAGATCAAATAGTAAAAATATATGATATAAACAAATAAAATTTTTACAGTTATAGCCCTCTTAACAAGAGGAAAGTGATTTTTATATATGTATTATACTAAAAATATACCACTCCCATATAGGGGAGTATTAAAAAGGCGGTACATTATGAACGAAGAACAAAGGAAAGCATTACAATCCTTAAAAACTTGTAGAGGACAAATTGAAGGAATTATAAAGATGATTGAAGATGGAAGGTATTGCGTTGATATATCTAACCAAATAATTGCAGCTCAAGCTCTTTTGAAAAAAGCAAATTTGTTAATTCTAAAGCAGCATATAGATCATTGTGTTAAGGATGCTGTTAAGCTGGATAACGGTGATGAAAAAATAGATGAAATTATAGACATTTTATCTAAAATAATGAAGTAAGTAAGGGAGATGAAATACATGGCAACTAAGTCATTAAAAATAGAAGGAATGACCTGTTCAGCTTGTGCAAAAGCTGTAGAGAGAACATCTAAAAAAGTTCAAGGAGTTTCTGAAGCAAGTGTGAATTTTGCTACAGAAAAACTTAATGTAAGCTTTGATGAAACAGTGGTATCTGTATCAGATATTCAAGCAGCTATAGAAAAAGCTGGATACAAGGCTGTTATTGAAGCCCGTAATAAAACATTAAAAATAGAAGGTATGACTTGTTCAGCTTGTGCAAAAGCTGTAGAAAGAGTAACAAAAAAATTAGATGGGGTTATTGATTCTAATGTAAACTTTGCAACAGAAAAGTTAAGTATAAGTTATGAATCTTCAAAGATTAGAGTTTCTGATATAAAAAAGGCAATAGAAAAGGCTGGATATAAAGCATTTGAAGAGGAAGATACTAATATAGATGAAGATAAAGAAAAGAAAGAAAAAGAGATCAAATTATTATGGAAGAAATTTATTATTTCTTTAATATTTACTATACCTCTACTTGTGATATCTATGGGACACATGGTAGGAGAAAAATTTGGATACAGCCTTCCAAAATTTATTGATCCTATGAGCAGCCCTAGAGTGTTTGCAATAGTACAATTGGTATTAGTGATTCCAGTTATGATAGCTGGTAATAGATTCTTTAAAGTAGGATTTAAATCTCTAGTAAGAAAGAGTCCTAATATGGATTCCTTAATTGCAATGGGTACTTCAGCAGCATTTTTATATGGAATATTTGCTATAGTACAGATTTTTGGAGGAAACATAGATTATGCCTATGATTTATATTTTGAATCAGCAGCAGTTATTATAACTCTTATTACACTTGGTAAATATTTAGAATCAGTTACAAAGGGGAAGACATCAGAAGCTATTAAAAAACTAATGGGTCTTGCTCCTAAAACAGCAATAATAATAAGAGATGGTAAAGAAATAGAAACTCCTATAGAAGAAGTTGAAGTAGGTGACATCATTCTAGTTAAACCAGGGGAAAAAATGCCTGTAGATGGAGTAGTTGTTCATGGGATAACCTCTGTAGATGAGTCAATGCTTACAGGAGAAAGCATGCCAGTAGAAAAAACTATTGGTGATAAAATAATAGGTGCAAGTATAAATAAAAATGGTGCAATAAAATATGAAGTAACAAAAGTTGGTAAAGATACAGCTTTAGCTCAAATTATAAAATTAGTAGAAGATGCTCAAGGGTCAAAAGCTCCAATAGCTAAATTGGCTGATATAATTTCAGGTTATTTTGTTCCTGTAGTTATGTCTCTGGCTATTATATCAGCAATTGTATGGTATATGTCTGGTGAAACAGGAGTATTTTCATTAACTATATTTATATCTGTTTTAGTAATTGCCTGTCCTTGTGCACTAGGGCTAGCAACTCCAACAGCTATAATGGTTGGTACCGGCAGAGGAGCAGAATATGGTGTTTTAATAAAAAGTGGAGTTGCATTAGAAACTGCTCACAAGATAAAAACTATAGTATTTGATAAAACAGGTACTATTACAGAAGGTAAGCCAAAGGTTACAGATATAGTTGTTACAAATGGCATAACACAAAATGATTTATTACAGTTAGCGGCATCAGCAGAAAAAAGTTCTGAACATCCTCTTGGTGAAGCAATAGTAAAAGGTGCAGAAGAAAAGGGATTAGAATTTAAAAATTTAGATTTCTTTAAAGCAATTCCAGGTCATGGAATTGAAGTGAAAATAGATGGTAAAAACATTTTACTTGGAAACAGAAAGCTTATGGTTGAAAGAAATATATCATTGCAGAATCTTGAAGAAACTTCTAATAAGCTAGCTAGTGAAGGTAAAACGCCTATGTATATAGCCATAAATGAAAAAATGGCAGGGATTATTGCTGTTGCGGATACTGTTAAGGAAAACAGCAAAAAGGCTATAGAAAAGCTTCGTAAAATGGGAATAGAAGTAGCAATGATTACTGGTGACAACAAAAGAACTGCTGAAGCTATAGCAAAACAAGTTGGAATAGATAGAATTTTAGCTGAAGTTCTTCCCCAAGATAAAGCAAATGAAGTTAAAAAGCTTCAAGCAGAAGGGAAGAAAGTTGCAATGGTAGGTGATGGTATAAACGATGCTCCAGCACTTGCACAAGCAGATATTGGAATTGCTATAGGTTCAGGTACAGATGTGGCTATGGAATCTGCCGATATAGTTCTTATGAAAAGTGATTTAATGGATGTTCCGACGGCCATACAATTAAGTAAGGAGACTATCACAAATATTAAACAAAATCTATTTTGGGCATTTGGATATAATATATTAGGAATTCCAGTTGCCATGGGGATTTTATATATATTTGGAGGTCCGCTTTTAAATCCAATTATTGCAGCTGCAGCTATGAGTTTTAGCTCAGTATCAGTTTTATTAAATGCATTAAGACTAAAGGGATTTAAACCAGTTAAATAAGGTAAGTATAGGCACCACATGGGTGTAATATTTTCCAAGGTTTCAAAAAACAATATATAAATTTGAGGAGGAATAAAAAATGGAAAAGAAAATATTAGTTGAGGGAATGAGTTGTGGACATTGTGTTAATCATGTTAAGGAGGCGTTAAGTGAACTTAATGGAGTAACTAGTGTAACTGTAGATTTAGATGCTAAAACAGCAATTATTGAAGTATCAGTAGATGTAAATGATGAAGATATAAAATTTGCTATTGATGATGCAGGATATGAAGTTGTGGGAATAGAATAGCACCCCAGGGGTGTAATATTTTCCAAATAAGAAGTGAAATTTCCTTGTTAAAGGGAACTTTACTTCTTATTTTTTTTGCCTACTTATTAGAGTATTTATAAAATAAGAGTAAATAAATAAATCTTGGGAATAATAACCTCGTTGATAAAAAGTTGCTATAAAAGGAGAGAAATTTATGAATGAGAATAATTCCCTAATATGCAGAAAAGCAGTTTTGTTAGAGTTAAAAGAAGCCTTTAGTGGAATATTACACAATCACAAATATCTAAATAAGTTAGCTAAACAGGGGGAGGAAATTGCATTTGCAAGTGAATGGCTATTGGATAATATTTATCTAATAGAAAAAGAATATAAAGCCATAAAAGTTAACCTTCCGCTAAGTTATTTTAATAACTTACCAATGAAAGATAATGATAATAGGGATTGTCCTAGAATTTATTATTTAGCAAAGGATTATGTAATTAAAAATCAGGCAATGATAAAAGAAGAAGAGCTTATAAAGTTTATAAAAAATACAAAGATAGATTTAACAATGGGAGAACTTTGGGCATTTCCATTAATGATTAGAATAGCACTTATAATCAATTTAGCAGGAGTAACAAGCAAAATGGTTTTGGTTCAAAAACAAAGAGAAGGAGCCACAAAACTTGCCAATATAGTGGTTGATGCATATGATCAATGTAAAGTTGAAGCTTTATTATTAAAATTGTCAAAGGAATATCCAATTAAAAATAATAAAATAAGTGATAATGATAATGAAATAAGTTTTATAGGAGATGATGAATCTTTACATGATGGTTTATTTTCTGCTGAGTTTATTGAAAAATTCTTTAAAATATTAAGAGATAATTCCATTGAAGATGAAAGAATATTTAAATTTGGGTTAGACAGATTGCAAAACAAAGATGAAGATAGCATTAAAAAAGCTTTTATAAAAGAGCAAATGAAGGAAGCATCTATAGAAACATCTATAGGAAGTACAATAAGTTCACTTCGAGTTATAGAATCTATAAACTGGAAGAAGTTTTTTGATAAAACTTCAGAAGTAGAAAAATTATTAATGAAAGATCCAAGTGAAACTTATAAGAAAATGGAATTCTCATCAAGGGATTATTACAGACATAAAGTAGAAGAATTATCAAGAAAGTTTAATACTTCAGAAAAAAACATAGTAAATAGTGCATTAAAATTATCAATGCTTGCAATGAATGAAGAAAAGGAAAAGTTCAAAGCTCATGTTGGATATTATCTAATAGATGAAGGAGATGAAATACTAGCTAAGGAGTTTTCTTATAAAGGACCTCTTAAGCTAAAAATGTCAATCTCAAAATACTTAGGAATAATAGCTTTAATAACATTAGCTATTAATTTAGGTGTGATTTTATTAATATATGGATTAGGTGCAGGTTATACAAAAACGCAGTACATAATTGCATTTTTAATAATGCTAATACCAGCAAGTGAAATAACTATAACGTTATTTAATTGGAGTGTAGTTAAAATAAGAAGACCCGCACATATACCTAAATTAGATTACACAAAAGCTATAAATGAAAGCAATAAAACAATAGTAGTAATTCCAACAATTTTATCATCAGTAAATAGAACAAAAGAATTATTAAAAGAACTTGAGGTTTATTATTTAGCCAATAAATGTGATGGCTTATATTTTGTGCTTCTTGGTGATTTTAAGGATAGTAATACAGAAGAAAATAGTTTAGATAAAGAAATAAATGAAGAAGGATTAAGATATGTAAAAGTATTAAACAAGAAATATGCAAATAGTGTAGAACCAAAATTCTTTTTCTTAAATAGAAAAAGGATTTACAACAAAAAAGAAAAAGTGTTTATGGGCTATGAAAGAAAACGTGGAAAGCTCATGGAATTTATGGAACTACTAAAGGGTGAAAAAGAAACTAGTTATACAGTTATAAGTAGTGATATTGAAGGTTTAAAAAATGCAAAATACATAATAACATTAGATGCAGACACAATACTTCCAATGGATGCAGCCAAAAAGATGGTAGGGGCAATGAGTCATATATTAAATACTCCCCTTCTTAAAGATGGCAAGATAGTTCGAGGATATGGAGTAATGCAACCAAAGGTTGGTATAACACTGGAAAGTAAAGATAGAACACAATTTTCAAAAATATTTGGAGCAGAAGCAGGAATTGACGGATACTCAACAGCCTCATCAGATACCTACCAAGATTTATTTGGAGAAGGAAGCTTCACAGGTAAAGGAATTCTGGATATTGATGTGTTTTATGAAGTGTTAAAAAATGAAATACCCGAAAATAAAGTTCTTTCTCATGATTTATTAGAAGGATGCTATGCAAGGTGTGGATTGCTAACAGATGTAGAAGTTATAGATGGATATCCTGCCTTTTATGAATCTAGTTGTTTAAGACTACATAGATGGGTAAGGGGAGATTGGCAACTTTTAAGATGGATGGGTTCATCTAAGTTATCAGCTCTTTCAAAGTGGAAAATATTCGATAACCTCAGAAGAAGTCTTTTAGCACCAAGCTTATTAATTGGTTTAATTTTAACACTAACAGTGTTAAAAGGGGCAGAACAGGTTATTATGCTCCTATTATTTGCAGCAATAACTCCACTTGTTTTTACAATAATTGATTTTGTTGTTACCCCTAAAAACAAATTAATGGGAACATTTAAAAGCTTAAAGCAAATAGTATTAATAATAAGCTTTATACCCTATCAATCTTATTTAATGATTGATGCTATATTCAGAACACTATTTAGGCTAGTAATATCAAAAAAGAATTTGTTGCAATGGAAAACAGCAGAAGAGGCAGAAAAATCCGTTAAAAATACTCTTGGTGGATATTATAGAAGAATGTGGATATCATTAGTTATGGCAGTGTTAATATTAATACTAGCATTTAATAATTATAGTATTATGGGAATAGTTAGCATACCTTTAGTAGTGCTATGGATATTTGCACCATTTTTAGCCTATAAAATTTCTGAAATAGGGTTTGAGGTAAAAGAGTATTTAGAAGAAGATGACGAAAACTTTTTAAGAAGCTTAAGTAGAAGTATTTGGGCATATTATGAAGATTTTGTTAATGAAGAAAATAATTTTCTGCCACCAGACAACTATCAAGAAAAGCCTTTTAAGGGAATAGCACATAGAACTTCACCAACTAATATTGGTATGGGGCTCATAAGTAATATAATGGCTTATGATTTAGGCTACATTACAATGGGTGAAGTTATAAATCGATTAGAAGAAGAACTAGCAGGAATGAGAGATCTTGAAAAATACAAGGGACATTATTTGAACTGGTATGATACAAAAAATAAAAGTTCTCTATGGCCAAGATACGTATCTACAGTAGATAGTGGAAATCTTCTAGGTTATTTATGGATAATAAAAGAAACATTAAATGACTTTAAAAACAAACCTTTAATTAAAAAGGATGAATTAAAATCATTAAAAGATAGCTATTCATTAATTAGAGAAGAAGATAATAGTGATATAGAAGATAGCCTACCAGATGAAATAGATGTAAGAGAATATAAAGAGATTTTAGAAAGTGAGCTAGTAACTATTAATAATTTATTAGAGAGCTATGTTAATGAAGAAAAAGATACTAAGGAACATTATTGGATAAATAAATCAAAAATAGAAGCTGAAATGAAGTTAGATTTTTATGAATCTATATTTGGTGGAATTGAAAAAATAGTTAAAGATACATTTATGGGAGAAAGAAGCCCGTCAATAATAGAAACAAAAGAATTTTTAAATAAAATTAAAGATACTCAAGAGGAAGCATTTACAAATATACTAGAAAAAAGAATAAAAAGATTAGATGATTTTGAAGCTAGAATAGAAGAAATAATTTCTGAAATTCAAAACATAATGGATGCTATGAATTTTAAATCATTATTTAATGAAGAAAGAGGATTATTTTCAATAGGATATAATTTAGAAGAAGATAGTCTTGGAGATTCTTATTATGATTTAATGGCATCAGAAGCAAGAACAGCATCATTTCTTGCAATAGCAAGAGGGGAAGTGCCTAAAAGTCATTGGTATAATTTAAGTAGGAATATGACTAAAGCATTCGGACAAAAAAGTTTAGTTTCATGGAGTGGAACTATGTTTGAGTATTTTATGCCATTTCAAATAATGAAAAGTTATAAAGAGACTCTATTAGATGTAACTTATAACTCGGTAATAGAAGCGCAAAAAGATTATGCAAGTAATAGAAAAACTCCATGGGGAATTTCAGAATCGGCATATTATGAATTTGATGTAGATCAAAATTATCAATATAAAGCATTTGGAGTTCCTGGAATAGGTTTGAAAAGAGGTCTTGAAGATGAAGTTGTAATATCACCTTATTCAACAATAATGACACTACCTTATAAAAATGATGGCGCAATAGATAATTTAAGAGCTATTAAATCTCTTGGAGCTCTAGGAAAATATGGGTTTATAGAAGCTTTAGATTATACAGCGGGAAGAGCTTTAAAAGGTGAAAGTGAAAAAGAAAAAGAAGTAAGATGTTATATGGTACATCATTTAGGAATGTCTCTAATGGCATTAGATAATGTTTTAAATAATAACATATTACAAGAAAGATTTCATAATATACCAGAGATAAAAGCAACAGAACTACTATTAAAAGAAAGAGTTTCAAATAATATAATATTTGAAAGAGAAGTGGATATTAATAACCCTGAAAATAAGATAGAAAAGCAATATTTTGTTCCAAGAATATTTGAGGGAACAAAAAGTGATGATCCAGAAATCTTATTGTTGTCAAATGGAAGTTATAGTACCATGATTACTCAAAATGGAAGTGGGTATTCTAAAAAAGATGATATGACAGTTTATAGATGGAAAGGTGATTCTACAACTGATTCAACAGGAATGTTTTTCTATATAAAAGATCAAGGGTCTAAAGAATATTGGAGTGCTACATATGAACCTTGCAAAAAGGATTGGAATTACAATGTGGAGTTTACCTTAGATAAGGCAAAATTCCAAAGAAAAGATAAGAATATAGAAACAAATTATGAAGTAGTATTATCAACAGAGGATGATGTTGAAATAAGAAAGTTAACATTTAGAAATACTGGAGAAGATGAAAAAAACATTGAGATAACAAGTTATTTAGAAGTTACTTTAGCGTCGTTTGAAGCTGATGTTGTTCATCCTGGTTTCTCTAATTTGTTTATAAACACTGAATTTGATGAAGAAACACAAAGTTTAATAGGAAACAGAAGAGCAAGATCAAAGGAGGGTAAAACACCTTATATTCTTAATAAAATAGTAGTAGATAACCTGGAAAATAGCCAAATGAGTTATGAAACATCAAGAATAAACTTTATAGGAAGAGGCAGAGATTTGAAATCGCCAGAAGTTATGGATAATGATGCAGCCTTGAGCAACACTACAGGAATAGTTCTAGATCCAATAATGAGTCTAAGAACAAAGCTAAAAATAAAAGCTGGGGAAGAATGCGAAATCTATTATATAACAGCTGTTGGTGAGAGTAAAAACGAAGTTTTAAATTTGCAGGCTAAATATAGCAATACAAAAATAATAGAAAAGGTTTCAGAAAGCTATAACTATTCAAGTCAATTAGAATTAAAGTATATAGGAGTAAAATCTGCGCAGGCAAATATATATCAAAGATTAGCATCCAATATATTATTTCTGAATAGTGGAAGAGAAAATAGGGAAACATTTATAAAAGATATAAAATTGAATCAAGAAAATCTTTGGGCCTATGGAATATCCGGAGATTTACCAATTGTAATGTTAGTGGTTAATAATGAAGATGATATTGATCTGGTAGCGCAAGTGGTTAACATGCATTTTTACTGGAGAGCGAAAGGGCTTAAAGTTGATTTAATTATATATAATGAAGAGGAAATATCTTATGAAGAACCATTACAAAAAAGCATTGGAGAATCAATAAGAAATTCTAATTCAAGAGATAACCTAAATAAACCAGCAGGGATCTTTATTCATAATAAAGCTACTATGGGAGAAGAAATTAAATTTTTCCTAATAGGAATAGCAAGGCTTTTCATAGATTCAAAGAATGGTACTTTAGTAAATCAAATAGGATTAGCTAATGATGATGAACCAAAAAATTATTTAAGACATAAGGAACTTTATAATGTTAAAGGAATTAGAAAACAAGTTTCAAATAACATTATAGAGGAAGAAAATATAGAAGAACCTACTCAAATTAAAAAAGTGAATACACTTAAAAACACAAAACACAAAACTAAATTAAATGAAGAAAAATTAATAAAACAGGGAAATCATGATTTTGATGAAAAGAAGCTAGACTTCTTTAATGGCTACGGAGGGTTTAATAGAGAAAAAAACAGCTATGTAATTAAGCTTAAAAACTATGAAAACACTCCTGCTCCATGGATCAATGTCATTTCCAATGAAGATTTTGGCTTCCATATTTCCGAGGCGGGAGCATCCTATACCTGGTGTGGAAACAGTAGGGAAAATAAAATAACGCCTTGGAGCAACGATTGGGTAATAGATCCACTTGGAGAAGCTTTATATATAAGAGATGATAATACAGGAGAATATTTCAGTATAACTCCAAAGCCTATAAGAGACGGTGGAGAATATATTATAGAGCATAGCTTTGGTTACTCCACTTTTAGACATACTGCATATAATATTAGTGGAGTAATGACTGCTTTTTCACCAAAAGGTGAGAAGTTAAAGCTTTATAAAGTAACTCTTGAAAATTTATCATCAGTAGATAAAGAATTATCTTTGTTCTACTATGCTCAATTAGTCCTTGGAGTACATAATTACGAAAGTTCAAAATACATAAGTACATATATCCAAGGGAATTACATTGGAGGCCAAAATCCTTTTAGTAAATATTTTGGAAAACTAAAAGCTTATTTATCAATAAAAGGTGGAGACAAACAAAGCTTCACAGGAGATAGAAAAGAGTTTATAGGAATAGGAGGAGATTTATCAACTCCTAGAGCTTTAAAATATGAAATGTTATCAAATAATTCTGGAGGAATATTAGATCCTTGTCTTGCAGCTTCAACTAAAATAAAGCTTAAATCTGGAGAAAAAAGAGATTTAGTTATAATATTAGGGCAAGAGGAAGAAGAGAATTTAATAGAAGAAAGAATTGAAAAATACAATAATATATCAGAAGTTGATAACTCTTTAGAAAATGTAAAACAATACTGGTCAAATTTCCTAGGAAATATACAAGTTAAGACACCAGATCCATCAATGGACTATATGCTAAATGGATGGTTAATGTATCAAACATTAAGTTGTAGATATTTAGCAAGAACAGCCTTTTATCAATCAGGTGGAGCTTATGGGTTCAGAGATCAACTTCAGGATTCAATATCAATTGGAATATTAAATCCTAAAGTTACAAGAGAACAAATTTTAAGAAGCGCATCAAGGCAATATGTAGAAGGTGATGTTCAACATTGGTGGCATCCAGTTATTAATTCTGGTATAAGAACAAGATTTTCAGATGATTTATTATGGTTACCATATGTACTTATTGGATACATAGAATCAACAGGAGACTATGATATTTTAAAAGAAAAAGTATCATACTTAGAAGATGAACCTCTAAGGGAAGGCGAAGATGAAAGATACACAATAGTAAATAAGAGTAATAAAGAAGGAACTATTTACGAGCATTGCCTAAAAGCTATAGATAGAGCATTGAAGTTTGGAGAGCATAATATACCTCTTATGGGTAGTGGAGATTGGAACGATGGAATGAGTACTGTAGGAAATAAAGGCAAAGGGGAAAGTGTATGGCTAGGTTGGTTCTTATATAAAATACTAGATGGATTTACAGATATTTGTGAAAAGCAAAATGATAATGATAAAAAAGAAGAGTACTTGAAATTCCAAGAGTTCATAAAAGAAAATCAAGAAAAGAACGGTTGGGATGGAGATTGGTATAGAAGAGCTTACTTTGACGATGGAACTCCATTAGGTTCTAAGGAAAATGATGAATGTAAAATAGATTCATTAGCACAAAGTTGGTCAATTATATCAGGTGCTGCAAACAAAGAGAGAAGCATAGAAGCAATGAAATCTGTAGATAAATATTTAGTAAACAAAGATAAAGGAATGATAATGCTATTATCACCTCCATTTAATAATTCTAATTTGGAACCAGGTTATATAAAAGGCTATGTTCCTGGAGTTAGAGAAAATGGTGGCCAATATACTCATGCAGCAGTATGGGTAATCCTCGCATTAACAAAGCTAGGTATGGGAGATAAAGCATGGCAATATTACAACATGATAAATCCAATAAATCATTCAAACACAGAAAGAGAAGCTAGAAACTATAAGGTTGAACCCTATGTTATGGCAGCAGATGTCTACATAAAAGAACCTCATGGTGGAAGAGGCGGATGGAGCTGGTACACTGGAGCATCTGGATGGATGTATAAAGTTGGTCTTGAAGATATTTTAGGTCTAAGAAAAGTAGAAGGAAAAGGCTATGAAATAAAACCATGTGTGCCAAATGATTGGAACGAATATGAAATAGATATAAAAGAAGAAGATGCAAAATATCATATAAAAGTAATTAGAGGAGCCGAAAAAGGTATAAGCATAAATGGAAAGAAAATTGTCGGAAGCTTAATACCAAAAACAAAAGGTGAAGTTGATGTAATAGTAATAATTTAAAACGTTAAGTTGTTATTTATAAATGCATTAGTTAGCTTTCTATGTGAAAAGAGTTTTAACATCTTAATTGATGTTAAAACTCTTTTTGTGTTATGAAGGTTTAAAGTGTTCAATAATAGTTTCTAAAATAACTATGATTATAATCATTGTGGGGTTTAGTTTCAGAAGTCAATTCATAATAATAAGGCCCCACATAATTTAAGTTACTTCTATCAGGATACATGCTACTTAAAGAAAAAAAAGTCTGGGTATTTCTAGGTTCCCACATATAAATCATCTCCTATATAAATAATAATAAATCTTAAACAAAATTATTATTTAAAGGAATTAGGATTTTGTCTTTGTAAAATTTCTTTATTAGTATAATTATAATCAGAAGTACCTGTGTTAGTTGAATTATTAGGCTTTGCAAAATTCTTTCCAACTGAAGGTATTACGCCATCATTAGAACTATTTTTTTTCTTAGTCATATTAAATTCGTCACTAAAAATTCATAGAAACTACAAATCTTAGTAACTTCCTCCCTTCTTTAAATAAATTTAAATATTTAGTTTAACTGCAAAAAGTCATGAAAACTAAGGATTAACAGTAATATCCTCATCAACATTAAAATCTTCAGTATTATCAAACTCTACATTAGAAATATTATTTACAGCTATATCGTCAGTTACTGTGTTTGGTAGTGGAGTTGAACTACCATCAGGAGCATAGCTAACTAAAGCTTCTTTAGGTGGTGCATAACCAGTTTTAACTAAAGGTAAATAAGTTTTTTTATGCATATTAATAGAACCTCCTTAAATATTATTTTATTTTGTACATGTTAGGAATCTCTAAATAACTTTTCAGTATTTTAAGATTCTTTAAGTTAGGCTACCATAACCTACTTAGTTAGTATTTGTCTTAAAGAAAAATTAATGTGTAGAATTATATGTTAAAAAACCAACAATTAAGGGATATTGTAAGTGAAAAATCAGGTATATAAAAAAATAGTAGAAGAAACTAGCCTAAAAAGCTTTGAGTTGTCAGATTCTTTAAGCTCTCTAAGGAGATTTTTTTATTAAATTATGATAAAATATAAACCTATGAAAGATTTAAATTAGATAAGGCGCTTTCAAAAAATAATAAACTCTTTGTGAGCCTATTATTTTAAAAAAAGTTCCTAAATAAAATCTATAAAAATATATTTAAGATATAAGGAGATAGATATTATGTACCCAATTAGATTTGAAAATTTATATTATGAAAAAATATGGGGTGGAAGAGATTTCGAAAACTTCAGAAATAATATGCCAGAAGGATTAATAGGAGAAAGTTGGGATATAGCTTGTCACCCAAATGGTACAGGAGTTGTTTCAAATGGGAAATATAAAGGAATGGGATTTGAAGAACTAATTAAAAAGGAAGGCGTTAATCTTTTAGGTAATAAGGTTAATGCAGAGAAATTCCCATTACTTATTAAATTAATAAATTCAAAAGAAAATTTATCAGTACAAGTACATCCAGGTGATGAATACGCAGCTAAACATGAAAATGAATTTGGTAAAACAGAAGCTTGGTATGTTATAGATGCAAAACCAGGAGCTACTTTAATAGTTGGAACTAAGGATTGTGATAAAGAAATTTTTGCAAAAGCAATTGAAGAAGGCAGGTCAGAAGATTTCTTAAATAAAATAGAAGTTAAGAAAGGTGATTGTTTCTTAATAGATAGCGGACTTGTACATGCTATATGTGAAGGTGTTATTATTGCAGAAATACAACAAAACAGTGATGTAACTTATAGAGTTTATGATTATGGTAGACCAAGAGAAATACATGTGGAAAAAGCTTTAGATGTAATAAAATTTGATTTGAAATGCAAAAATCTTAAAGGTGAGGAAAGAGATTTTGGCGGTTTTAAATCAGCATTACTATGTAAAAATGAATATTTTGGTATTGAAAAATATACAATAAAGACAGTAGCTCAGCAAATGAGTGATGAAGAAAGATTCCATATGCTAACATGCGTAGAAGGATGTGGACAAGTTATTGCAGCAGGATACATAGAAGAAATTAAAACTGGAGATAGCATATTAATACCAGCGACACTTGGACATTATGAAATAAAAGGAAATCTAGTAGTATTAAAAAGTTATTCAGTATAGTGAATAGATGGAGGAATTATGAAGACATATAAAGGTGTTATATTTTTTGATGTAGATGGAACTATAATAGATTGTGCAAACGGTATAAATGTTCCTACAAAGAAAACAAGGGAATCTATAAAAAAATTAAAAGAATCAGGATATTTAACAATACTTGCAACAGGAAGACCAATGAGTTTTGTAAATAAAGATTTATTAAATCTAGGACTTCATGGGTACATTGCATCTAATGGATCATATGCAAAAATTGAGGACGAAATTATCTTTGATTATCCTATTGAAAACTCTATGTTAGCAGAATTAGTAGAGTATTTTCATGAAAATAAAATAGACTATATTTTAGAAGGACAAGAAGCTAGTTATGTTTTAAATCTAGATGGAGATAAAATGAAAGCAATAATTAAGGATTCAGGACTTGGAGATGCTCGTTTTATAGATAAGTGGGATATAAAAACTGTTAGAACTAATAAAATAGTAGTAGTTCTAAATGATGAAAATATGTATAAGAAAATTCAAGAAAAATATAAGGATAAATATGCATTTATGATTCATCCAGGCGGAAATTCTTTTGAAATTTATATAGGTAAATACACTAAAGGGTATGGAATTGAGCAATTAATAAAAAAACTAGGAATAAATCAGGAAGATACCTATGCCTTTGGAGATGGAGAAAATGATATTGAAATGTTCCAAGTTGTAAAACATGGAATAGCAATGGGTGGATATCATGCAAGGCTAGAAGAACATGCGTATGATTTCACAGAAAATGTAGAAAATGAAGGTATATATGAAGGCTTAAAGAAATTAAAATTAATATAAGGCATTTTAATATGTCTAAACTTTGGAGGAATAATTAATGCCAAATAGAATTGCTATTTTAGGTGGACCAAGATGTGGAAAAACAACTTTAATACAACAATTATATGTTGAATTAAAAATAAGAGATTTAAATGTAGGGGTTGCTACAGAATATAGTACAGAGTATTTAAGAGATAAAGGAATGATTGAAAACATAGCAGAGCAATATGGAATATACTTAGGACAACTTCATTTAGAAGATGGTTTAAATGAAGTTGACTATGCAATAACTGATTATGCAACCTTTGTACCATACATATACGGTAGATTTATGTTAGGGGATAAAAAGAGAACTGTAAAAGAAATAGAAATATTAAAAGATTTATATGTTTTAGCGTTAAGGGATCTACCAAAGTATAATCATATATTCTTTGTTCCAAGAGAGTTTGGTTATTCAAAGGATGGAGTAAGATGGCAAGATGAAGAAGTTGCAAAGGCAGTAGATAAAGCAATTTTAAGTTTCCTAGAAGCTGAAAATGTAAAATATACAATAATCACAGGATTAACAAAAGAAAGATCAGATAAAATTTTAGAAATTATTGAAGTAGATAAAATAGAAGTAAATCAAATAAAGTTAGTCTAAATTATCAGTGAGGATTAAATTACTCAGTAGGGATTAAATTATCAGTGAGGATTAAATTAATCCTCACTTTTCTAATGTTTAAAACAACGAGATAAATTAAATTGTTTCATTATTATAGTATTTGAAATGATGGAATAAATTACACCCCAGGGGTGACTAAAGGAGGAATAATTATGACAAAATTATATATTACAAGACATGGGGAAACAGAGTGGAACACAAAAGGTATTATGCAAGGCTTTGGAAATTCTCCTTTAACTGAGCTTGGACGTGAACAAGGTAAATGGTTAAGAGATAGAATGAAGGATTTACATATAGATGTTATATATTCAAGCCCAAGTGGCAGAGCGTATGAAACAGCAGAGATAATAAAAGGTGATAGAGATATAGAATTGTTAGCAGATGATGGGTTAAGAGAAATAAACATGGGACAATGGGAAGGTCTATGTCAAGATGAAATAAAAGAGCTTAGTGAAGAAAATCACTTTAATTTTTGGAACTTACCATCAAAATATATTTCAGTTGATGGGGAAAATTATTATGAATCTAGAGAGAGAAGTTATAATACTATTACTAAAATATTAGAAAAAGAAAAAGGAAAAACTATACTTATAGTTACCCATACAGTAACTTTAAAAGGATTTTTAAATATGCTTCAAAATCAAGAAATAGATTCAATAGTTAAGCCTCCGTTTATAAAACAAACAAGTCTTACAGAAATAGACTTTAATGAAGACGGGTATAAAATTCTTAATTTAGCATGTATGGAACATCATGAATATTCACGAAAAGAATTTAATGAATAGATAACACCCCAGGGGTGCAAAAATACATGTGAATCCTAAATTTCTTTTTTATAGGGAATGTTGTTTAAATATATTTTAGTGGGTATAATAGTAAGATACAAGCTGTTTAGCTTAGGGTATATCAGATGTTTTTAAGGAGAGGTTAAATGCAAAATTATAAAATCTACCATACAGTGGATCCAATGTATGTTCTTGAAGATAGTGAAGAATATCTAGAAATAGTGATTAAAGGTGATAGTAGCAGTGTAACACTATTATAACTTCTACTTTTAAGTTATAATATATTAGGTTATAATAAATAATTAGGATACATAAATCAAGGAGGAAAATAATTTGGTTGATTATATAAATGAAATAGAGAAAAGAAGAACTTTCGCTATCATATCTCATCCTGATGCGGGTAAAACTACATTAACAGAAAAATTTCTGTTATATGGTGGTGCTATAAGACTTGCAGGGTCAGTAAAGGCAAGAAAAGCTTCAACACATGCAGTTTCTGATTGGATGGAAATTGAAAAACAAAGAGGTATATCAGTTACTTCATCAGTTATGCAATTTAATTATAATAATAATTGTATTAACATACTAGATACTCCAGGACATCAAGATTTCTCAGAGGATACATATAGAACACTTATGGCTGCAGATAGTGCAGTTATGGTTGTAGATGCGGCTAAGGGTATAGAAGATCAAACAAGAAAACTATTCCAAGTTGCTTCACTTAGAGAAATGCCTATATTTACATTCATAAATAAAATGGATAGAGAAGCTCAAGATCCATTTAAATTATTAGACGACATAGAAAATGAACTTAGAATTAAAACTTATCCAATGAACTGGCCAATTGGTTCCGGTAGTGACTTTAAAGGTGTTTATGAAAGAGACAATAAGAGAATCATAGCTTTTAAAGCTGGGAACCATGGAGCAAAGGCAGTAGACGCAATAGAAGGTGCTATAGATGATCCAAAGTTTAGAGAAATATTAGGAGTAGGTCTTCATCAAAAGCTAATGGAAGATATAGAACTTTTAGATATAGCTGGAGATGATCTTGATTTAGAAGCTGTTAGAACAGGAGAATTAACACCAGTATTCTTCGGGTCAGCATTAACAAACTTCGGTGTAGAGCCATTTTTAGAACATTTTTTAGACATGACTACATCACCACTTCCAAGGAACTCAAGCGTTGGAACTATAGATCCATTTGAAGATAATTTCTCAGCTTTCGTATTTAAGATACAAGCAAACATGAATAAAGCTCATAGAGATAGAATTGCATTTATGAGAATATGTTCAGGTAAATTCACTAAGGGTGAAGATGTATTCCATATGCAAGGTGGCAAAAAGCTAAAACTTGCTCAACCTCAACAATTTATGGCTCAAGATAGAGAAATAGTTGAAGAAGCATATGCAGGAGATATAATCGGAGTATTTGATCCAGGTATATTCTCAATAGGAGATACACTTTGTGCACCTTCAAAGAAATTTAAATTTGAAGGAATACCAACTTTCGCTCCAGAACATTTTGCAAGAGTAAGACCAGAAGATACAATGAAGAGAAAACAATTCGTTAAAGGTGTTACACAAATTGCACAAGAAGGTGGAATCCAAGTATTTAGAGAACTCCACATAGGGATGGAAGAAATAATAGTTGGAGTTGTAGGAGCTTTGCAATTTGAAGTTCTAGAATACAGATTAAACCATGAATATAATGTTGAAATCAAAATGGATAGACTTTCCTATAGATATGCAAGATGGATAGAAAATCAAGAAATAGAGGCAGATAAATTAAACTTAACTTCAGATACAAAAAAAGTTAAGGACTTTAAAGGTAGAAACATACTTATATTCCAAAATGACTGGGGTATTAGCTGGGCGTTGCAACATAATGAAGGGCTAGTTCTTTCAGGAGTAGGTAAAAGCGACGACTAATTTGTTAAGTCATTTTCAAAAAATAACAAGTCAATGTATATCCACTTTGACTTGTTATTTTTTTTAAAGACCTAAAGTAGCAAACTAGTGTTTACATATTTTAGGATTGTTTTGTGTTATAATAAATTTAGTAAAATAATAGGAATTTTTAATTTATATATATTTAGCAATCTAAAAAAACTAAATTTCTGAAAATGAGGAGAGAAATATTATGAAATGTGATTTTTCATTTGAACATTATAATGAAATTATAACAAAAATAAAAGAAGCAGGATATAAAAGTGGTTTCTTAAAAGAAAAAATTAATGGTAAACAAATAATAATAAGGCATGATGTAGATTTAGACTTAGATGCAGCATTACAAATGGCTAAAATAGAAGCAAATAGGGGTGTAATAGCATGTTATTTCATATGGATAAATTCTCCTTTTTATAATGTTTTTGAAGATAGATATACTAAAATAATTAATGAAATTATATCATTAGGACATGAAGTAGGATTACACTTTGATGAAACTTGCCATGAATGTAAAACTATTGATGATATGTTATTTTGTATTGAAAAAGAATGCGGGATTTTAAATACCCATTTAGACATAGATATAGAATCTGTATCTTTTCATAGACCATCTGAAATTGTATTAAATAGTGATTTAAAACTTGGGAAATATATAAACACATATTCACAAAAATTCTTTAAACAATTTAAATATATTTCAGATAGTAAAGGTTTATGGAGAGAAGATTGTATGTGTAAACTACTTAAAGATATAGATAATGAAAAAATACAATTTTTAACTCATCCTATATGGTGGAAAGAAAAAAGCCTTAATAATCAAGATAGATTAAAAGAATTTTTAGGGTTTAAACTAAGAAAAATGAATAATGATATAGCTGGAAATATAAAGAGCTATGAGAAAAAAGACTTTAAAATAACAGAGTAGAAGGAGAATATTATAATGAAAATTATAAGTTCAAAAATAATAAATACAATTGGATATGTAGATATAATCCAAAATGAAGATATAGAAATAAATGGAGTATCAACTATAGGAAATATTAAAAAAAACACTATAATATTTTTCAAAAAATATAGTGAGGAACTTGTAGAAATAGTTAATAATATAGAAGACTGTTTTATAATATTAAAACAGGAATATAAAAGTAAAATAAAATTCGGGAAAAATACCTATGTTTTTGCAGAAAACCCTAGATACGAGTATGCAAGAGTAGTTAATGTAGTTTTAAAAAATGAAGAAAAAAATAAAATAAATATTGAATTAATAAATGGATCTTATATATCAGAATCCTCAGATATACATGAAAGTGTTTTTATTGAACCTACATGTTATATAGGAAAGAACGTTAAAATAGGACAAAATACTATTGTTATGGCTGGAGCTAAAATAAAAGATAACGTAACTATAGGTGAGAATTGTATAATAAGAGAAAATTGTGTTATTGGAGGATTTGGTTTTGGGTTTGAAAAAGATGAATCTGGAATCAACTATAGAATACCACATATTGGAGGAGTAATAATAGAAGATAATGTTGAAATTGGAGCAATTACAACAATATGTTCAGGAACTATTAATCCTACTATAATAAAGAATTATGTGAAAATAGATGATCACGTACACATTGCACATAACTGTGTTATTGGAGAAAATTGTACAATAACAGCTTGTGCTGAAATTAGTGGTAGTTGCATAGTTGGCAAAAACACGTGGGTTGCACCAAACACATCAGTAATAAATGGAATAACAATTGGAGAAAATGTAACTATAGGTATGGGTGCTGTAATTAATAAATCCGTAGATAACAATGAAGTTATGGTAGGATCACCAGCAGAATCATTATCAGATGCTAAAAAATTTAGAAAATTTAAAATTAAAATGATGAGTGAGGTATAAATGGTGGAATGTACAGTAATAATAGCTACTTATAATGAAGAAAATTTTATAGAAGAATGTATTAGAAGTTTAGAAAATCAGACATATTCAAAAGATAAGTATCAAATATATATAATTGATGGCGAATCTAAAGATAATACTACTAAAGTAGTAGAAAAGTTAATGGCTGAATATAGCAATATAAAATTATTCAATAATCCTAAGAAAATACAAGCAGTAGCTTTTAATATTGGATTAAATAATTCAGAAACAGAATATTGCTTTGTTGTTGGAGCACATGCCACATTTGATAAGGAATTTATAGGAAATAGCGTTATATCAATAAAAGAAAATGATGCAGTATGTGTGGGCGGAAAAGTTACATTTGATGCAAAAACTAAAATAGGACAATACTATGCATTAGCAAGAGGAACTTTATTTGGTGGTGGAACAGCATCATACAGATATTCAGATAAAAAACAATATGTAGATACAGCTAGTTTTGGTTGTTACAAAACAGAAAGCATGAAAAATGTTGGTGGTTACAATGAAGAGTTAGTTAAAAATCAAGATAATGATATTAATAAAAGAATTAGAGCACAGGGCGGTAAAATGCTTTTTGACCCAAGTATAAAGTTTACTTATTTCACTAGAGATAACTATAAAGATATAAAAAAACAAATGTTTAACTATGGATATTGGGAATCTAAAGTTATAAAACAAGATCCAAAACAATTTAGTATAATAACAATGGTTCCGGTAGCATTTGTAATTTATAATATAATAGCAATATTATTAGCAGTTAAAACTATAGTACCTTTATTATTATGTTATGTACCATATTTATTGGTATATACAATGTTTTATTTTAAATATGCAGCAGGAAAAAATCCTATAAAATTATTATGGATATATCTAACTATACATACAAGCATAGGAATAGGACTTATAAAGGGTTGGTTTACTAAATAAGGCATCATAAAATAAATTCAATATATACCACTACATTATTAAGGTGTATAATATATATTGGAAAATATAAAATAAGTTACAATTGGTGAAAGGAATGAATAAAATGGAAAATATAAGAAATATACCGTTTTCACCTCCTGATATAACAGAGGCAGAAATAACTGCTGTAGCAGAGGTTATGAGATCAGGATGGATAACATCAGGTCCAAATCTTGCGAAATTTGAAGATGAATTAGCAATTTATTGCGAATCTAATAAAGCAGTAGCATTAAATAGTGCAACAGCGGCAATGGAAATAATATTAAAGATTTTTGATATTAAAGAAGGTGATGAGGTAATCACAACACCTTATACTTATACAGCTACTTCAAGTGTATCTATTCATAGAGGAATAAAACTTATTTATGTAGATGTTAAAAAAGATACGTTTTTTATGGATGAAGATAAAATAGCAGAAGCTATTACAGATAAGACAAAGGCAATAATGCCAGTAGATTTTGCAGGAGTACCTTGTGATTTTGATGCAATTAAAAAAGTTTTAAAAGATATGAACAGAGAAGATATAATAATAATATGTGATTCTGCACATTCTTTTGGAGCAAAATATAAAGGTGAAAAAGTTGGGTCACAATGTGATTTTCATACGTTTTCTTTCCATGCAGTTAAAAACTTTACAACAGCAGAAGGTGGAGCAATAACTTTTAATGATAATAACTTTAAAGGACAAGAAGATTTATTTAAAAACTTTAAAATTACATCATTACATGGACAATCAAAAGATGCCCTTGCAAAAACAAAGCCAGGAGCTTGGGATTATGACATTATAACAGATGGTTATAAGTGTAATATGACTGATATTACAGCAGCTATAGGAAGAGTTCAATTAACAAGGTATCCAGAAATGCTAGTAAGAAGAAAAGAAATATTTGAAATATATAATAATATATTGAAAAATGAGGATTTTGCTATA
Organism: Clostridium gasigenes; assembly: GCF_900104115.1. Classification (GTDB taxonomy): domain Bacteria; phylum Bacillota; class Clostridia; order Clostridiales; family Clostridiaceae; genus Clostridium; species Clostridium gasigenes. The sequence goes on along the minus strand of NZ_FNJM01000002.1, from coordinate 29,715 downwards.
ACTCCATTTACAAAAGATGATAAGGGAACAGAAAGTTCATATCATTTATATACATTAAGAATAAAAGGTTTTACAGAACAGCAAAGAAATACTTTAATAATAAAAATGGCTGAAAAAGGTATTTCAACAAATGTACATTATAAACCTCTACCAATGTTTACTTTATATAAAAATCTAGGATATAAAATGGAAGATTATCCAAATGCATATGCTCAATATATAAATGAAATAACATTGCCAGTATATAGCACATTAGCATTAGAAGATGCAAAATATATAGTTGAAGAATTGGTAAAAATTACTAAGGAAATTTTATTAGTAAAATAATAAATCTAATATAGAATTTCATGTTGAACTAGATTTTAAAATTAAGTTCAGCATGGAAAAATACAAATTACACTAATTTATATGATTAAGGAGAGTAAAAACATGAATATACCTTTAATAGATTTAAAAGCTCAATATAACTCACTTGCAGAAGAATTAAATAAGGTAACTTTAGAAGTTCTTTCATCTGCTAACTATATAATGGGCACAAATGTTATAGAATTTGAAAAAGAATTTGCTGAGTTTATAGGGGTAAAGCATGCTATATCAGTAGGAAATGGAACAGATGCTTTAATAATAGCCTTAAAAGCAATGGGAATTGGGGAAGGGGATGAAGTTATAACTTCACCATTCACATTCTTTGCAACAGCTGAGAGTATATCAGCTGTTGGAGCAACACCTGTATTTGTAGATGTAACGGCGGATACTTTCAATATAGATGTAACAAAAATAGAAGAAAAAATAACTTCAAAAACAAAGGCAATAATGCCAATTCATATATTTGGTCAATCTGCAGATATGGACGAAATAAATGAAATAGCTAAAAAGCATAACTTACTAGTAATAGAAGATGCATGCCAGGCAATAGGCGGAAAATATAAAGGTAGAAATGTAGGTTCACTTGGAGATGTTTCATGTTTCTCATTTTTCCCAACTAAGAACTTAGGTTGTGCAGGGGACGGCGGAATGATAGTAACTGATAATGATGACTTAGCTATAATAATAAGAGCTTTAAGAACTCATGGAAGTGGAGAAAATGGACAAAAAGCTTATAATTTAATAAATGGAATTAAAGAAGAAGTAGCAAAAGTGGAAGGTGCAAATGATACAGTTTATAATCCTTTAAAATATTACAACTATTTAATAGGGTTTAACTCAAGATTAGATGCAATTCAAGCTGCAATACTTAGAGTAAAACTTAGAGAAATAAAAAACTGGAACTCAAAAAGAAGAGATATAGTTAATATATATAATGAAGAATTACAAAATGAAAGTTTAGTAACTCCAATATGTAAAGAGTGTAACGAGCATGTTTATCACATGTATATATTACAATCAGAAAATAGAGAAGAAGTTCTAGAAAAATTAAAGAGTGCAGGGGTTGCAACTGGTGTTTATTATCCAGTACCATTACATCTTCAAAAAGCTTATAAAAATTCAGGATACAAAGTTGGAGATATGCCAGTTTCAGAATATCTTTCACATAGAACTTTCGCAATACCAGTGTACCCAGAATTAACAAAAGAACAAGTTAAATATATAGTAGAGAGCATTAAATAATTTAAATTAGCACCCCTGGGGTGTAATAAATGGATTTAATTCAATTTATTACACCCCAGGGGTGCTATCCTAAAGGAGTAATAAATGAAAAAGTATAGATATTTTATAATTCCAATAATATGTGTAACTATTTTTGCATTTGCATTTAATGTTATTTTAGATAAAAAATATGAAGAAGTAAAAGATAAAAAAGATTTAACAACTATTAAACATGCTTATAATCAGATAATTAGAGATAGAGGCGGTGTGCTTAAAGATCAGATGCATGAGGAAGGTGATTTGATTATACTCGGATCATCAGAATTATCATCACCTGTAGCGCAAAATCCTATAAATGTTTTTCCGTTTAAAGGCGCAGAATATGATGTAAGTATTTATGGAAGAGCATATACTCAAACATTACAACACACGGCAATGTTAAATAGTATAAGCAATTTAAAACATGATGATAAAATAGCAATGGTAGTTTCAGCTCAATGGTTTGAACATACACAAGGAATAGATGGAAGTGACTTTAGTGTCAATTTTTCAGAACTGCAATTTTATAAAATATTTAATAATGATAAAATAAGTAAAGAAAATAAAAAAAGTTATGCACAAAGAATGTCAGAATTACTAAATAAAAGCGGACAGTTTGGGGAAGAAGGCTTATATGCGCAGCTATACGCTAAAGAAAACATAGCTTCTAAAATAACAATAGGTTTATTGAAACCGTATTATAATGCAAAGTCATATATGCTAGAAGTAAAGGATAAAGTACAAACAATTAAGGTATTTAAAGACTTAAATGATAAAAAAGATATTGATATAAAAGATATTAATTGGGAAGAAGAATATGCAAAGGCAGAAGCAGAGGGGGCTAGCAAGGTAACTAATAATGATATTAATGTTGATGATTATTACTATGATACGTATCTAAGAGATGTATATGATCAACTTAATGGGAAATGGAAAAATGTAGATCTTTTAAGTTCGAAAGAAGTAAAGGATTATGAACTATTCTTAAATGTAAGCAGTGAATTAGGTGTAAAACCATTAATAATTTTAATGCCTGTTAATGGATTATATTATGATTACCTTGGATTAACTAAAGAAAAAAGAGATTTATTTTATAATACTATAGAAAAAATGGCTAAAGAAAAAGGCTTTGATGTATTAAATTTACAAAGTAAAGAATATGAAAAATATTACCTTAGTGATGTAATGCATTTAGGTTGGAAGGGATGGCTTAATATAGATGAAGAAATGTATAAGCACTTTAATAAAAGATAAAAAAGAATTGTGGGATAGTATATTATTAACATTAACATTAATAGCAATGTTTTTAATATTTGCATTATCTACACTAAAGGATTTACCATTTATCTATAATCAATTTTAGAAAAATAGTGACTAAGGTACTTTTAAAAAAATAGACCAATTTGATAGTCTATTATTTTTTTCAGCACCCTAAAAAAAGTTATGAAGAGTTGGAGGGGAATTATGGATATATTACGTAATATAAAAGAATATGCAAAGCAAAATCGTATGGCTATTAATTGTGATGGGGAAAAATTAACATATAAAGAGTTGGACAAGCTATCAGATAAAGTAGCAAGCTATTTTATAAAGGAATATTCTAATGATAAAAGCCCTATTGTAATTTGTGGAAATAAAGAAAACTTAATTTTAGTTTTAATGATGGGAGCCTTAAAATCAGGAAGAGCATATATTCCATTGGATGTAACTTTCCCAGTAGAACGTGTAAAACAAGTAATAGAAGAAGTTAATGCTAAAATAGTAATTAATTTAACAGATGGAGATTTAGAATTTGATGGTGTGCACACAAAAGAGTCTATAGAGGATATTATAATTAAATATAATGGGCTAGATGTTTCAGAAGAGTATTGGGTAAAAGATGATGAAAATGCCTATATATTATTTACATCAGGAAGCACAGGTAAGCCAAAAGGCGTCCAAATTAGTAGTGATAACTTAGATTCATTTAACAATTGGTTTGGAAAGTATATGAAATTAAATGATGATGAAGAAGTTATTATGAATCAAGTGTCATATTCTTTTGATGTATCAGTTATCCCAATATATATTGGATTAATATATGGAAAAACATTAAATAGCCTATCTAAAAAGACTTTAGAAGATTTTAAATCATTATTTAATAATTTAAAAGAATCAAAAATAAAGACATGGGTATCAACACCAGCACTAGCAGAAATGTGTATAAGGGATAATACTTTTAATAAAGATTTAATGCCAGAACTAAACACTCTATTTTTTGCAGGGGAAGTATTATCAAAGAAACTTATAAAAGAATTAATGGATAGGTTTCCAGGTGTAAGAATTATAAATGGATATGGACCAACGGAAGGAACTGTACTACTTTCTGCAATAGATGTTACGGTGCAAATGATAGAAGATAAAAGAGGTATACCAATAGGATATCCTATAGAAGGTGGTATATTAAAGATTGTTGATGAAAAAGGTAATATTCTTAAAGATGGAGAAAAGGGCGAATTATTAGCACTAGGGGCTAGTATAAGCAAAGGATACTTCAATAATGAAGAAACAACTAAAAAAGTATTTTTTGAAGAAGAAGTTGAAGGCAAAGTTATAAAAGGATATAAAACAGGAGATTTAGCCTACTACGAAAATGGAATATTATATTATTGTGGTAGAAAAGATTTTCAAATTAAGCTTAATGGATTTAGAATAGAACTTGAAGATATAGAAAATAACCTTAGAAGAGTAAGCAATGTAAATAACTGTGTTGTTTTTCCAGCTTATAAAGATGAGAAAATATCACATTTAGTTTCTTTTGTAACTCTAAATAAAGATAATGAGTTAAGTAGCTTGAAAAATTCAATATTAATAAAAGATGAGCTTAAAAAATATATACCTTCATATATGATCCCTAGAAATATGAAAGTTATTAAAGAATTTCCTATAAATATAAATGGAAAAATAGATAGAAAGAAACTTATGGAGGAAATTAAATAATGAGATTAGCGCAATATGGAGATTATCTATACCTATATATATTACTATTATCATTTATTCCTGCAATAATATTAGGAATTAGACAAAAGAGTATTAAATCTTATGGAGTAATTATATCCATATTAATGGTGGGTTTAATAGTAGGTAATGGAAGGTTTAATTTAGTACTATTTATTATGTTTATAGTAGGAGAGTTTTTTGTAATATATGCTTATTTAAACATAAGAAAAAAAACAGACAATAAAATAATATATTACATAGCATTGGTATTATCAATGTTACCTGTAATAATAACAAAGCTATCTACATTTGTTAGCTTTGGGCCAATAGGATTTATTGGGTTATCATACCTTAACTTTAAAGCTATACAAATGATAATCGAAATATATGATGGAGTAATAAAAGAAGTCAAATTTTCTACTTTAGTATACTTCTTTTTATTCTTCCCAACATTAAGCTCAGGTCCTATAGATAGATTTAGAAGATTTGAAGAAAATTTAGAAAAACCAATTGCAAAAGATGAGTATATAAATAATTATTTATATACAGGTATTAAAAAAATAGTTATAGGTCTTGGATACAAATTTGTATTAGCATATATAATAAATACTTTCTGGATGGTGAAAATTCCAGCAGATATAACATTCGTAAATGGATTAAATTATATGTATGCTTATAGTTTGTACTTGTTCTTTGATTTTGCAGGATATAGTTCTTTTGCAGTAGGAACAAGCTATATATTAGGTATTAAAACACCAGATAACTTTAATAAACCTTTCTTAAGTAAAGATATGAAAGAGTTCTGGTCTAGATGGCATATATCATTATCAAGATGGTTTGGAGACTACTTATACTCTAGAATAGTATTAAGATCAATGAGGAAAAAGAGATTCAAAAGTAGATTTACAGCATCTCATTTTGCACAAATGATCACAATGCTAGTAATGGGTATATGGCATGGTTTAGAATGGTTTTATATAATATATGGGTTGTACCAAGGTAGTGTATTAGTACTTACTGATATATTCCAAAGGAAATCAAAATTCTACAGGAAACATAAAAAAGAAAAATGGTTCCAGTGGACACAAATTGCTATAAACTTTAATGTGGCTTGCTTTGGATTATTTTTATTCTCAGGTTGGATTTTTAGAGGTTAATTTTTATAAGGCATCTGAAAAAATATACTAGCATATTAGCATGATATTTTTTGAAGATGACTAAAGTAATAAAAAATTAGGAGGAATTTATAATGCAAGATAAAGTATTAGATATTTTTGAGGAAGTAACAGGGACGGATGAGATAAGAGAAGAGTTAGATTTAGATCTTTTTGAATCAGGTCTTTTAGATTCATTAGGAATAATTGAAGTTCTATTAAAGATTGAAGAAATATTTGGAATAAAGCTTCAACCAACAGATTTAGAAAGAAGCGATATGGCAACTGTTAATAATTTAGTAAGTTTTTTAAGTAAAAGATAAATAATAGAAAATAAGTATGGTATTTAATGGTTCTTACTCAACTTTGGGTAAATGATACTATTTTAATAAAGGCTAACACGTTATTTTTAACATGTTAGCCTTTATTAATTATATTTAGCTATTTTCGTAATACCCATACTTGAGTAAGAACCTATTTAATTACCCATACTTATTTTTTTTAGTTTAGGGACTAGCAAATTGGTTTATTATTTATTTGATAGTCCCTTATATCATATTACTTAAGCGAAGCAAAACTTTTCTATAGCACGAGCAACACCAGAGTTATTATTTGTTTCTGTAATAAAATCAGCTTCTGATTTTAGAAGATCCATAGCATTACCCATAGCAACACCAAGGCCTGCAAATTGAATCATAGATAAGTCATTTTCAGAATCACCTATACATATAACCTCATCTTTAGTTATTCCAAGTCTTTTTGCTAACCTTTTAGCTGCATTACCTTTTGAAGAATCTTTTTGCATAATTTCAAAGTTATTTACCCCAGAGCTTACAATGTGAAGAAAATCACCAAAAGTCTTAGTAATTTCTGCTCTAGCATTTCTGAATCCATCTAAATTACTATCTTCACCAACAAAACATTTTAAAATTTTGCCTTCAAATTTAGAAATACCATCATTGATATTATCAAAAACAAGAAAGTTAACCTTAAATTCATTAGGAACAATTTTGTTAGTAACTTTATAAGAATGAGTTTCAGGAATTTCATACGAGGTAAAAATAGTATCGCCAGTTGTAAAATTAGCCTTTAAATTATATTTTTTTAAGATTTCTGCACAGCCAATTAAAATGTCAGAAGGAATAGGATTGTTATAAATAACATTTCCATCACCACTGTCCTTAATAGAAGCTCCATTAGCAGTTATTATAGGTGCATCAATGCCAACAATTCCGGAATAATATTTAGCCGAAGCATAAATTCTACCTGTAGTTATAGCAATATGTATTCCCATTTCAGTAGCCTTTTTCAAAGCCTTAATATTATCATCGCTAACCTGGTTATCAGTATTTAATAATGTACCATCCATATCAATACAAATTAATTTATATTTCATAAGTTATTTCCTCCTAAAAGATCATTAGTAATTTTATTAATATAATTTTCTTTATGATTAAGTTTATTATACCATAGTAGGCATCTTAAAAAACATAACAAGACAATATGCGTTAGTCTATTTTGTATCTTGAAATATGGTTTAATGCACTTTGAAAAAAAAATCTGAATTTAAAACTATTTTTTTGAATATGAATTAAGAGTCCTAGGAGTATTAACTCTTAGGGCTCTTTGCTGTTTAGAGAATTAATGAAAAGCTGACTTTAGCTTTTCTAATGCTCGTTTTTTTAGGTTTGTACAATAGTAGTAATCTTTTCCTTTTAATTGTGCATACTTAGATAGATATTGTTTTTTGTCAGTTGAATCATTTAAGTATAAAAAACTTATTAGTTCCAATTCCTCTTTATCTAAGAGTTGCAGTGAAAATCGTAACTCTTTTAAAGTTACGGTTTTAAAAACAATTTCTTCTAGAGTTTCTTTGGATTCAATAAGATCTATAGATTCCATATCATCTTTCATCACAATGTTTAAACTAAGGCATTGGCTATGTCTAATCTCATTTCTACATAAATAATTAAAGTTATTTTTAATAGACCAAAAAATATAAGCATTAAAACTTTCAATTCCTTTGTTTATATCAAAACTATTTATTGCCTTAAGAACTGATTCTACCCCCGTTTGTATAAGATCTTCAAAGGTATACCCATTTAAGAAAACTGGTTTAGTTTGATGAATTATTAATCCATAATATTTATCGATTAACTTTTCTTTTGATTTTTCATCTCCATTTTTAGCAAGTATCAACAAGTCGATAACTTCCATATAAAAAATTTCACCTCCAATTTTAAATAAATACTGATAAATTTTTTCTTAATAAATTTGTTAATATTTTCATTATAAAGACATTGCATAATGAGAACGTATATTCTATGATTAATATGATACAAGTTTTATTTAGTAAAATCAAGAAAAAATTGAGAAAATATTAATTTATAAGTACGGCTTATTTCAAATTCATTTTCTGACACCTCGTTTTCTTTAGAAATTTTAGAATCGTTAAAATTAGTATTTTTCATTTATAAAATACCTCCTTAAAAATTTACTCTTACACTTAAATATATGCAGTAAATTAACTTTTTGAAAAAAACTTTTAAATAGGTGTTTGGAAAACTTAAAGCAGGTATTTGGAAAACTTAAAGGGGGTATTTCGAAAACTTAAAAGATAATAATACAAGTTAATAATACAAGTTAATATATTTTAGATATATTGTCTTTTAAATTTATAATATTAAAAAACACTAGCTTTTGAGAAAATAAAAAACTGAAATACTAAGAAATAAAAAACTAAAAGGAGTGGATGTTAGTGGAAAGATCATTTAAAGGCATTTGGATTTCAAGTGAATTATGGTTGAAAAAAGATTTAACACTTATAGAAAAGGTGTTTTTAGTGGAGATATCATCTTTAGATGGGGTGGCAGGGTGTTATGCAAGAAATGATTATTTTGCAAATTTTTTTGATTTAAGCAAATCTAGGTGCTCTACAATAATTAATACACTAAAGAAAAAAGGATATATTATCATAAATTATATTTACAAAGAAGACAGAAAAACAGTGGAACGTAGAGTTATAAAGGTTAATGAAAATATGCTAACAAAAAAATCCGTTAAGAAAACTAAAAATATGAAGCAGGTAAATGAAAAAGCAGATCTTGGGGAATTAGAAATTATAGAACCAGTAGTGAAAATAGCTAAAGAGCCATCAGTACAAATACAGTTAACAATAAAACAATGTGAAGAAGAAACAGGACAAGCTATAGGAACAGCCGGAATATCAGAAACAGAAGGAATTGGAGGTGAGGCAGAAGACAGCATAGAGAAAAATGGGGAACCTATAAGTGTAAACACTAAAGAAGTTTCTTGCGGGGAAATTATTAATTATTTAAATGAAAAATGCCACAAGAAGTATAGGCTAACAACTGGAAAAACTCAGAAATTAATAAATGCAAGGGTAAGGGAAGGTTTTGTAATAGCTGATTTTAAAAATGTAATTGATAGAAAGTCTAAGTCTTGGTTAGGTTGTAGCATGGAAAAATATTTAAGGCCAGAAACTTTATTTGGAACAAAGTTTGAAAGTTATTTAAATGAAAATAGCAGTAATGACAATAATAATTCAAGTAGAGAAGGGGGACAAGCTTGTGGAGAACAATATAAAACTTTTAGAAACAATAGAGAGGATAAGAAAAACACAGAAGTTAAACAACCAAGCAAATGGCTTAAAGGATGTAACAGAGCAAGCGGTATCCTTACAGACGAAGATAGGGAATGGGCAGATAGGGAACTTTTCTAAGGTATGTCCTTTATGTGATGACACTACTTGGATTGAGTATATAAAAGATAAAAGAACCTGCGCTTATAGATGTGAATGTTACAATAAAATGCAAAATGATAAAAATCATGGGTGGAAGGATGTTGGTTTAACTTTAGAAAGTAGTAAATTAAATTTTACAACCTTTAAACCTTGGAATGAAAAAGTGGAGACTATGAAAAATACTGCAGTAAATTATTTAAAAGATTTTGATAGTATTAGAGATACAAGATCAAACTCAATAATATTTTCTGGAAATCCCGGATGTGGGAAAACACATTTATCTATAGCAATTGCAAACAACTTAATTAGGAAAAAGAAAAAAGTTATATATATGCCGTACAGAGATATAATTATTGGGATAAAACAAAACATGTTAGATTCAGAAATGTATAACAATACATTAAATAAATACAGAAAAATAGAAGTGCTATTAATAGATGATCTATTTAAAGGTCAAAGAACTCAATCGGATTTAAATATAATGTTTGAAATTATTAACTATAGATATATGAATAACCTTCCAATGATAATTTCAACGGAATTAACAATAGCGGATATTATCAAGATAGATGAAGCTGTTGGAAGTAGAATTTATGAAATGATAAGAAGTTATACAGTAGAAATAATAGGAATAGAAAATAATTATCGTCTTAAATAATATATATAACAAATAATAAAATGAACAAAGTGTTAACTTTTCAGTAATAATAATAATTTGATAGAAAAAAACACAATTAAATTTAAAAAGTAGATTTGAAAGGTGAAAACAATAACAATACAAAAAGCGACAATTTACAAAAGGACTAAAGTCCTTTTGTAAATAAAAAAACAATTTTATTTAATAACTAATTTAAAATATAGAATATAAATACATTTTTAAATAAATCAAAAAAATAAATCGAAAAAATCAAATTTTTTTAAAAATATAAAATGAAATAATTTGAAATAATTTAAATTTAGACTAATTAGTTCAAAAACATTTATTTTAATTTATGTTATAATGAATATCATTGCAATTAAACAGATGAGAATCTTAGGGGGAATTATGAAAACGAATATAAATATACAAGAACTTTTAGATACTTTTAAAAAAAGGTGGAAATTAATACTTATATGTACCCTAACAGCTACCTTGTTATCTGCAATAGGAACATTTTTCTTAATTAAGCCACAATATGAGACTGGTACTAAAGTGTTTATAGGAAAAGAAGAAACAAAAGCTAAAGTTAAAGCTTATGATAATAATGAGATAATTATGTATCAAAAACTTTTGAAAACATATTCTGAAATTATTAAAACAAAAGATTTAGCTAAGGCAGCAATTAAAGACTCAAATGTTGACATAAAGCCAGAAGAACTTTTAAGCAACTTAACTATAGTTCCACTAGCAGACACTCAAATATTACAAATAAAGTTTAAGAGTGAAATGCCAAATGATGCAAAAAAAATAGTAAGTTCCATTACAGACAAATTTATAGAGTTATCTAGTGAATTAGTTCCTAATGGAAACATTCAAATATTAGAAGATGTACAAGTTCCTAAAAATCCAGTTAGTCCAAATAAAAAAATGAATATTACAATTGCAGTTTTACTTGGGTTAATGGTAGGAATAGGACTAGCCTTTTTATTAGAATTTTTAGATGATACTTTTAACTCAAAAGATCAAATGGAAAGAGAATTAGAAATAGCAGTTATAGGGGTTATACCAAATATAGATGAAGATTAGAAAAACTAAGTAGTCACTATTATTAAGATTATTATAAATAATTAAAGATTCTATGCAAATTATAAAGATGTGTTTGTGTTTAAAGATGTTTGTCTAAATTTGCGAAAATATATATTGTAAAGGTATAAAAATATAAGTATAGATGTTATAATGAAGGAAATATAAGCAAAAATTGAAGAAAATTAAACAGGAGAGTGAAAATATTGGAAGAAGAAGTAATAAGAATTGGTGACTTAATAGAAGCGCTTAAGAAAAGATGGATAATGATAGTTTTAATTACTTTAATAGCTACATTAACATCTGGGCTAGTAAGTTTCTTTTTAATTAAACCACAATATGAAGCGAGCACTAAAGTTTTTATAGGTAAAGAAGAAGGAAAAGGTGAAGCTTATAATAGTAATGATATACAAATGTATCAAAAACTTATGAAGACATATTCAGAAACAATAAAAACTAAGGATTTAGTAAATAGAGCTTTAGAAAATGTTAGAACAGATTTGAATGAAGGGGATGTACTTGGAGGAATAACAGTTGTTCCAGTTGCAGATACTCAAGTTTTACAAATAAAATTTAAGACTGGTAACAATTATGATGCTAAGCAAATAATTGAAGCATTAACAGATGAATTTATAATTACTTCAAAGGAATTAGTTCCAAATGGTAACATAAGAATTATTGAAACTGTAGAGCTTCCAGAAAATCCAGTTAGTCCAAATAAAAAAATGAACATAGCAATTGCATTTCTTTTAGGATTAATGGTAAGCATGGGCTTAGCTTTCCTTTTAGAATTCTTAGATAATACATTTAAAAGCAAAGAGGAACTTGAAAGAGCCTTAGAAATACCAGTTTTAGGTGTTATACCAAATATAGATGAAGATTAGAGGAGGAAGAAGATATGTTTATAGTAGAAACAAAGCCAAAATCAATAGCAGCAGAAAGCTATAGAACTTTAAGAACAAACCTTCAATATTCTTCATTTGATAAAGAATATAAAGTAATTGTTGTTACAAGCTCAGAACCTGGTGAAGGGAAATCAACAACAGCAGGAAACCTTGCAATGTCTCTTGCACAAGGGGAAAAAAAAGTTATTTTAATAGATTGTGATTTAAGAAAACCAAGTTTACACAAAAGGTTTAAAATATCAAATATTATGGGGTTATCAGATGTTCTTATAGGACGAGAAGTTATAGAAAATGCAGCAACCAGATATAAGAAAAATATAACTGTTTTAACATCAGGAAAAATACCACCAAACCCATCAGAAATGTTAGGTTCAAAAGCCATGACAGCACTGCTTAATGAACTTCAAGGAATATTCGATTATATTATTTTAGATACGCCACCTATTCAAGCAGTAACAGATTCGCAAATATTGGGAGCAAAAGCAGATGGTGTAATACTTGTGGTTAAAGCAGAAAAGACAAAAAAAGAATCAGTTCAAAATTCAATTAATTTACTTAAGAAAGTTAATGCACATATAATTGGAACTGTTCTTAATGGTGTAGATAATAAAAGAAATAAGTATTATTACTATTATGGGGAGAAAAAGTAATGGTAGATTTACATTCACACATAATATGGAATATAGATGATGGATCAAAATCAAAAGATATGACACTTAATATGCTTAAAATAGCCGAAGTAAATGGAACAACTAAAATAGTAGCCACGCCACACTTCTATAGGGGAGTGTGGGAAGCTTCAACTGCTGAAGTTCGCGAAAGATTGGAAGATGTTAAAACTCTTGCAAAAGAAAATAATATAAATATTGAAATATATAGTGGACAAGAAGTTTACTACTCAGAAAATATTCTAGACCATTATAATGAAGGGTTTATAAGCACAATAAATGATTCGAGATATATGTTAATAGAGCTTCCAATAAAAGAGTTTAACATTTCGGAAGTTGTAGATAATATATATGAGTTGCAGTTAAAAGGACTCGTACCAATACTTGCACATCCGGAACGTTATATTCCATTTATAAAGAACCCAATATTAATAAATAAGTTTATAAAAGAAGGATTCCTATTCCAATTAAACTCAGGAAGTTTGGTGGGGTATTTTGGGAAAGATGTGAAAAAAACAGCAGAAATGTTTTTAGAAAATAAATTATATAGCTTTATAGGTTCTGATGGGCACAGAGATGAAAAAAGAGATACTAATTTAACTGATGGAATAACTGCTACAAGGAAGATTAATAGTGAATATGTAAATATATTCAAAGAGAATGGACAAGCGGCTATAGAAAATAAAGAAATAAGTTTTATGGGGATAACAATAAAAGAGAAGAAAAAAGGGTTTTTAGGGAAAATTTTTGGTTAGTTAGTAAAATGAAGGGACGGGGTATTTTTTGGAAAAGGTTGATTTAAATACAGAAATAATACAACAAATAGAAGTGACTATAGAAAATGAAAATAAATTATACTTATTTTCAAAAAGAGCTTTGGATATAGTCGCATCTTTAATAGGATTAATAGTATTAAGTCCACTAATTGTAATTATAGGGATTTTAATAAGAATAGAATCAAAAGGACCAATTATATTTTCTCAAAAGAGAATAGGATTAAAAGGTAGGAAGTTTGAGATGTATAAATTTAGGTCAATGGTACCTAATGCGGAAGAATTAAAGAAAAAACTATTAGAACAAAACGAAATGTCAGGACCAATGTTCAAAATGAAAGAAGACCCTAGAATAACAAAAACAGGTAAATTTATAAGAAAAACAAGTATAGATGAACTGCCACAACTTATAAATGTGCTAAAGGGCGAAATGAGTTTAGTAGGACCAAGGCCAAGCCTTCCAAAGGAAGTAGAAAAGTTTGAATCTTGGATGTTAAAAAGATTAGAAGTGAAACCAGGGTTAACTTGCTATTGGCAAGTGTCTGGTAGAAATAATATAGATTTTGAGCAGTGGATGCAATTAGATTTAGATTATGTGAATGATAGGAACTTTTTACTTGATATTAAGTTGATAGTTAGGACGTTTTTTGTTTTATTTGGAGATGAAAATGCACATTAATAAGGGGGAAGACAAGATGCTATGCGCTTTAATTATGGCTGGTGGTAAGGGAACAAGATTTTGGCCTTTATCAACAGAGAAAAAGCCTAAACAGTTCTTAAATCTTATAGGTGAGGAAACTATGATACAAACAACTGTAAATAGAATTATTCCTATAATACCAATAGAGAGAGTATTTGTTTGTACTGCGGCTATTTATGTTGATTTAGTAAAAGAACAATTACCAGAGATTCCAGATAGAAATATAATAGTTGAACCACAAGGAAGAAATACAGCACCTTGTATCGCGCTCTCAGCGCTGGTTATTAAAAAATATTATAAAAATGCAAATATGGTAGTTCTTCCTGCTGATCATTTAATAAGAAATGAAGAGAAGTTTAGAGAGATTATAGAAATTTCAAATGAATATTTAAAAGAAAATAAAAAGGCAATAGTTACATTAGGTATGAAGCCAGATAGACCTGAAATAGGATATGGTTATATAAAGTATGGTAACGAAGGGTTAAAGATAAGAGGAAATAGTGTAATAAAAGTAGAAAAATTTGTGGAAAAGCCAAATTTAGAAACTGCAAAGACTTACTTAGAAAATGGTTCTTATTTATGGAATGGTGGAATGTTCTTATGGAATATAGAAAATATATTAAATGAGATAAAGACTTATTTACCGAATACATATGAGGCTATTAAGGGAATAGAAGATGTAAAAGAAGAAGAGTTACAAATACTTATAAATAATGAATATGGTAAGACGGATAGTATTTCAATTGATTATGGAATATTAGAGAAATCTAATGAGATATATGTTGTTCCTAGTGAAATAGGTTGGGATGATGTTGGAAGTTGGGAGGCAATTGAAAGGTATAGAGAAAGGGATACTATGGGAAATATACATGTAGGAAATATAAATAGTATTGATTCCCAAGATAACTTAGTAATTGCATCTAATCAAAAGGTAATAATTGATGGATTAAGTGGGATTTATGTTATAGAAAACAATGGACAAATAATAATTGGTAACAAAGAAAATGTTTCAAATATAAAAAAATTAAAATCAATAGTATAAAATTTTGGAGGTACAATAATGAAAAAAGCACTAATTACAGGAATAACAGGACAGGATGGATCATATTTAGCAGAATTATTAATAGAAAAAGGATATGAGGTACATGGAATAGTTAGAAGACATAGTACTATAAATACAGGAAGAATAGATCATTTATTTGAAAATCCTGAAATTGGAGGTAAGACTTTATTCTTACATCATGGAGATTTAACAGATTCAAGTAACTTAAATAGATTAATAGAAAAAATACAACCAGAAGAAATATATAACCTAGCAGCTCAATCACATGTTGCAGTAAGTTTTGAAGTTCCAGAATATACAGCAGAAGCAACAGGGACAGGTACTTTAAGATTATTAGATGCAATAAGGGAATCAGGAGTTAAGTGTAAGTTTTATCAAGCCTCAACTTCAGAGTTATTTGGTGGAATTCCAGAAACAGCTCCACAAAGTGAAACAACTCCATTCTATCCAAAGAGCCCATATGGTGTAGCTAAACTTTATTCATATTGGATAACAGTAAACTACAGAGAATCATATAATATGTTTGCTTGTAATGGGATATTATTTAACCATGAATCACCAAGAAGGGGGGAAACTTTCGTTACTAGAAAAGTAACAATGGCAGTAGCTTCAATAATGTCAGGAAAGCAAGAAAAGGTATCACTTGGAAACATAGATACAAAGAGAGATTGGGGATTTGCTGGGGATTACGTAGAAGGTATGTGGAGAATGTTACAACAAGAAAAACCACAAGATTACGTACTTGGAACTAACGAAACTCATACAGTAAGAGAATTCGTAGAATTAGCGTTTGCTGAAGTTGGAGTAGAAATAGTTTGGGAAGGAACTGGAGTAGAGGAAAAGGGAATAGATAAAGCTACAGGGAAAGTACTTGTAGATATTAATGAAAGATACTTCAGACCAGCAGAAGTTGAACTTCTATGGGGCGATGCAACTAAAGCTGAAACAGAACTTGGATGGGAGAGAAAAGTTAGTTTCAGAGGGCTAGTACAAATGATGGTAGAGGAAGATATGAAAGAAATTGCTGGTATAGGTTCAAAAGAATTTGCAACTAAACAAGAAGCAGCAGTTACTAAGTAGTGAATGTAGTAGCATTTTATATATCTGAATATGGGTTTGGTCATGATTCAAGAAACATACCTATTATTAGTTATGTTATGTTATTTAAGATAATAAAGATGTTAGAAAGTTTAGAAAAGCGGATGCCAAACTATAAAGAAAACAAATTTAACAATAGTTATAAAGAAATTGCAAATAAGTATAGATAACTATTTAAAGAAAGGTGTTTAGTTATGAATAAAGAAAGTAAAATTTATATTGCAGGACATAGAGGTTTAGTAGGATCGGCATTAGTTAGAAAGTTAGAAATAAGAGGATTTACAAATATAATTTCTAGAACTCATAAAGAATTAGATTTAACTAATCAAAATCAAGTAAGAGAGTTTTTTGAAACCGAAAAGCCAGAATACGTATTTTTGGCAGCCGCTAAAGTTGGTGGAATACATGCTAATAATACATATCCAGCAGATTTTATATATGAAAATTTAATGATTCAAAATAATGTTATAAAGGCTGCTCATGATTTTAAAGTAGCAAAACTATTATTCTTAGGAAGTACATGTATATATCCTAAAATGGCTCCACAACCAATAAAAGAAGAGTGTCTTTTAACTGGAGCACTAGAAGAAACAAATGAAGCTTATGCAGTAGCTAAAATAGCAGGGCTTGAAATGTGTAAGTTCTTTAAAAGACAATATGGAGATAACTTTATAAGCTGCATGCCAACAAATCTATATGGACCAAATGATAATTTTGACTTAAAGAGTTCTCATGTGTTACCAGCATTAATTAGAAAGTTCCATGAAGCAAAAGTAAGTGGAAGTGAAGTAGTTGAAGTGTGGGGAACTGGTACACCACTTAGAGAATTTATATATGTAGATGATATGGCTGATGCGTGTATATTCTTAATGGAAAACTATAGTGAAGAACAACATGTTAATATTGGAACAGGAGAAGAAGTTTCAATAAGAAGACTTGCTGAAACAGTTAAAAAAGTAGTAGGGTTTGAAGGTGAATTAGTATTTAATACTAATATGCCAGATGGAACTCCAAGAAAATTAACAACAGTTCATAAGCTAAATGAACTTGGATGGAAACATAAGGTAAGCTTGAATTCAGGAATTGAACTTGCTTACAATTCGTATTTAAGTACCAATAAAGGAGTATAATATGAAAAAGAAAGTTCTATTTATAAATACAAGGTTAATTTATCCTGTAAATGGTGGAAGGAAAGTTGTTTTATATAATTACTGTAAAGGGCTTAATGAAAAATTTAATTGTGCTATAGATATATTAACATTTTTGGACAGTGGAGATAGACAGCATTTAGATAATCAACCTGAATTTATAAATTTAAAAGGTGTTTTAAAGACGCCAAGTCTATTAGAAAAAATATATAATGTTTTAATAAACAGCATAATTAGAAGAAAGTGGCCAATTCAAGTTTCATTATATTATTCAAGAAATGCACAAAAACAAGTTAATAAATATATAGAAGAAAATACACCTGATATTATAATATGTGACATGGCAAGAATGGCAGAATATGTAGTTAATTGTAAAGAAAATTCTTTTAAGAAGATATTGGATATGGATGATTTGTTATCTAAAAGATATAAGAGACAACTTGGAAGTGAAGAATTGGGTGGGGAAGCTATAGGTGAATATATTAATAAAATTCCTAAAAGGTTTAGAGGGATATTAAATGTTAATATATTTATGAAGAAGATATTAAATTTAGAATGTGGTTTGCTTGAGAAGTATGAGATAAGACTAAAGAATTATTTTGATAAATATATTTTTGTATCACCAATAGAAGCGGAAGAGTATAATAAGTTATGTTGTTTTGATAAAGCGGATTATGTAACTATAGGTGTGGATTATGAATACTATTCTAAAGAGCTGAATAATGAAAAAAAGAAAGAAATAATATACTTAGGAAATATGAACATTTCACATAATAAAAAAGCAGTTGAGTTTTTTATTAATAATGTTCTTGAAGATATAATAAATAAAGATAATGAAATTATATTTAAAATAGTAGGGAAATGTGATGATCAAAATTATATGAATAAAATAATGGCAAATAGAAATGTAATTATGACAGGTGAAGTTGATGATATTAGAGTGCATGTACAACAAGGCCTAGTATCTGTAGCTTATTTAACTTATGGATCAGGTATAAAAACTAAGATATTAGAAACACTTGCTATGGGAGTTCCTGTAATAACAAATTCAATTGGTGCTGAAGGTATAAAAATTGATACTAAGTCAGGATTAATAGTAGAAAATGAAATAAGTAAAATTGCAAATATAGTATTAAATTTAATAGAAGATAAAGAACTGAATAACGAGTTATCTATAAAAGGTAAGAAGTTTATTAGTGAAAATTATAGATGGAGTAATACGCTTGAAAGATTTTCAAATATAATTTAGAGGATGGGTAGTATGGGAAATATAAAATTTTCAATTATAATGTGCACGTATAATGGTGGAAATAGAATAAGTGATGTTGTTGAAAGTGTCATTAATCAAAATGGTTATAATGAATATGTGAAAGAATTTTTAATTATTGATAATAATTCAAATGAAGAAACGGTAGAAATTATCAACAATAATATTATAAGAGATAGTAGAATTAAGTCGATAAAGGAACTTAAACAAGGATTAAGCTATGCTAGATTAAAGGGTATAGAAAACTCTAATTCTGAATGGATAATATTTATTGATGATGATAATATTTTAGAAGCAAATTGGATAATTAGTACGAATAACTATATAATTGAAAACCATACAGTTGGAGCTTTTAACGGAGTTGTAATACCCTCGATAAAAGAGGAATTAAGTCAAGAACAGAAAAAAATTTTGAAAAATGTTTTACAAGGATTAGCATGTACTGATTATTCGATTAATAATATAAGAGCTGTTCAGAAAAAACATCCATATAGAATTCCTTTTGGAGCAGGGTTAGTAATAAGAGCAGAACCACTTAAGGAGTTAGCTGAAAAAGGTTGGCTTTTAAGCAAAGGAAGAACTAGTGATAATTTAACAAGTTGTGAAGATACAGAAATGTGTTTATACGTGAAATCAAAAGGTTTTAAATTCGGATATAATAATAAAATGGTGATATATCATCTTATTGATGTAAAAAGATTAGATATGGAATATTTGAAAAGATTGTGGATAGGATTTGCAGATGGAAATTATAATTTGATAATAAATTCAAAGTATGGAAAAATAAAAGCTAAGCTTTATTCATATTTATTACAATATAGAAGAATTTCAAGTAAAATAAGAGTTATTAAAAACAAGGAGTATATAGTTAAATATAACTTAAATACGATATATAGAGAAAGGTATATGTGTAGACTTAAGTCTATATAGTTAGAGGGGAAGGCTAAAAATGAATTTATTTTCAATAATTACGGTATGTTATAATAGTGAAAAAACAATAGAAAAAACAATACAATCTATAATTAATCAAAGAAATGGTAATTATGAATACATAATAATAGATGGAAAATCAACGGATTCTACATTAGAGATAGTGAATAAATACAAAAAAAAAATGGGAAATAAATTAATTGTTATTTCAGAGAAAGATAATGGTATTTATGATGCAATGAATAAGGGAATAAGATTAGCCAAGGGAGAATTTATTGGTTTTTTAAATAGTGATGATTTTTATGAAGATAATGCATTAAATATAGTAGAAAATAAAATACAGGAAACTGACGAGTATATATATGGAAACACTAATTTAATATATGCATTTGATAAAAAAATAATAGAAAAAATGAGTTGTTCGGTTAATTTATTAAATGAAAAAACACTAAGAACTGGAATGGGATTTAGTCATCAAAGTTGTTTTGTTAAGAAAAATGTATTTGATAGAATTGGTAATTTTAATATTAAATATAAGGTTGGAGCTGATTGGGATTTTACTATTAGATGTTATAAAAATAATATTAAATTTAGAAAATTAGATGTTATTATAAGTAATTTTAGCAAAGATGGTATTTCAGCAAAACCACATATTTTAGAAAGACATAAAATAAGGAAAAGTAATAAATTATATAAAATTATAGATATTACTTTTATAACAGACATATCTAACCCAGCAACAGCAATACAAAATATATTTGGTCAATCAGTATTTATGAAAATAAGAGAAATTTATCATAGTTATATAAAAAGAAGGTGATATTTATGAAAAATAAAATAATATCATATATTAAATCTAAAGCTAATAAAAACAATATTATACTTAATATTAATAAAGATTTTACTGAAAAACAGAGAAAGGTAGCAATAGTATACGTGCATCAAAATTTTACACAAACATATGAAAATGTATATCACACTCAATTTCAGGAGTCAGCACAGATAATTAAATATTTTATAGATAATGATTATAGTATAGATGTTATTAATTGTCACGAAGAGAACGCAATTGATTATTTGAAAAATATAAAATATGATGTTATATTTGGATTAGGGGATGTATTTTATGAAATGTGTTTAATTAACAAGAATGCCCTAAAAATAATGTATTTAACTGAAAATCATCCGGAATTTTCTTACAAAAAGGAAATGGAAAGAATAGAATATTTTATGGATAGAAGAAATAAGAAAAATAGGGCAATAGACAAATATGTTAGTAGAAGTAATGTATACTTTAAGAAGAAACATTTTGAGGTTATAGATAAAATAATAACCATGGGGAATGGCGCTTATTTGGAAAAGTATTACACTATAAATCCTACTGGATTGGTAAATAAGGAGTTTGAATTTGAAGATGAAAATATAAGTATAAATAAAAAAACTTTTTTATGGTTTGGTTCTAACGGAGCAATTCATAAAGGTTTAGATATTGTATATGAAATATTTTTAAAAAGAGATGATATTAATTTGATAATTTGTGGATTAAATTTAAAAGAACAGAAAAAATTACGTATAAAAGAACAAAAAAATATAAAAATATTTAATAAGGTTGAAGTTAAAAGTAAATTATTTTTACAAATTTGTAAAGAGAGTTGTTGGGTTCTATACCCATCATGTTCAGAAGCAATGTCAACATCTGTCTTAACATGTATGATGCATGGAGTAATCCCAATTGTAATAAAAGAAAATGGATTTGACAGACTAGAAGATAATGCATTTTATTTAGAAAATTATAAGGTAGAATATATAGAAAAATACATAAGCAGATTAATATTGATGGATGATTTGAATATAAAAAAGATTAGAAAGAAAATATTTGATTTTTCAGAAAAAAAATTCAGTATAAATAATTTCAATAAAAATATTAAAGCTATTTTTGAGGATATAGGGGTATAAAGGAGTAAATAAGTGATAAATAAAATTTTAATTTATTTAAGTATGTTTTTTTTGTTTTATGATTCTTTTCCTTTTCAAAAAATAGGATTGGGAAGTTCTAAACCATTATCATTAGCATTTTTAGGAATATATTTTGTTCTAAATATAATGTCGATAATAAATAATAAGTATAAAAATCAAGAAAAACTAATATTTTTAATATTGATAATATTTAATTTAATATCAATAACAAAAGGGGTATTAATATATAAACAACCAGAAAATGCATTTAAATTCTTAAATGAGATAATTTCATTTATTGTTATCTATTGTTCTTTAAAAGATATATTTATAAAAAGGAAAGTGAAGATGGAAAAAAATATTAGAATAATTCTTTATGGATATACATTTAATACTTTCTTTGGAATAATTCAATTAATATATGGGTTAAGCAAAAATCAATCTATTTTGAAATTTTTTGATATATTTCTTAATAGTACTAATCATATTGAAAATGGAAGAATACAATTTTTGTTCGGAGAACCATCATTTATTTCAACGCATATAACAATAATTATTATGCCTATAATAATCTATTGTATAATAAACAAAATAAAAATTAATAAAATTATCCAATTTAGCATCTTAGTAATGTTAATTTTATCTTTAAAGGCTAACTCTCTTCGAGTGATAGTAGATATTGTAGTAGCTATAACTATAATAAGCATTATTAATAGCAAAAAAAATATTAAATTATCTTTAATACTTGTTCCAATTATAATAATATTAACTACAATGATACCCAGCATAGTAAGGGCTAATTCGGATAATTTATTAGTAATGAGAATATCAAATATTCTAAATAAATCATCTGCAATTACAGATAATTCTCTATGGGCAAGACGAGATTATACTTTAGTAGGGATAAATGCTTTAAAGAAAAAACCTATTACGGGGTATGGTGGAGGGTATTATATTTTAAATTATAGAGATAGTATTGAGGAAGTTGATCCTTATTATTACAATAATTATGAGTTGTTGAGAAACTATGATGCAGAATATTTAAATAGCATTAATATGTATGCTAGATTTTCAAGTGAATTTGGATTAATAGGTATAATAGCTATATGTATTTTCATTATACATATGATTCTGACTGTTAAAAATAAATTTTATATTTCAATTTTTATATTAATACTTTATAATTGGGTCCAAAATGATTCTTTAATATTAATAACAAATATGTTTTGGATAGTATATTTGATTAATTATAAAAAAATTGAAGAAAGAGGTAATATAAATGAAAATAATTCATTTATCAACTGAAATATCTGCTCAGTCAGCAGCTAAAAGGATAAGTGATTCACTAAACAAACTTAAATTGGAAAGTAAAATATTAACATTAAAAGGGGAAGAAAAATTTTCTCGAAATGTAAAATATTCTATTGTAAAAAAAATATTAAATCAAATTGAATATCAGTTTAAGAATAAAATAAATAAAAATAAAAGAATATATATATCATTGAATCTATCAGGAGCTAATGATTATAAAAATTTAGAGATACGTAATGCTGATATTGTTAATATTCATTGGATTAATGGTGGTTTTTTTTCTATAGATAGTATAAAAAATATAAAGAAAAATATAGTTTGGACATGTCATGATTCATGGCCATTTACAGGTATATGTCATGTTAGAAATGAATGTGATAACTATAAAAATTATTGTGAAAATTGCCATTTGTTAGATGATAAAAATAAATGGATAGCAAAAAAAATTTTTAACAAAAAGAAAAACATTCTATCTAATAATAATGTGAATTTTGTATTTCCTAGTTCAGCACATAAAAATTTTGCTTTAAATTCTGAAATTTTTACAAACATAAATAAAGATAAACTTAATGTGATAGGAAATCCAATTAATACTAATATGTTTTATGATGAGTTATATATAAGAAATAATAAAATAATAACTTTAGGCTTTGGAGCTATAGGAGGAATTAGAAATAAATTTAAAGGAATAGATGATCTTAAAGAAGCTTTAAAAAAAATGGAGATAGGAGTACAGCTAAAATTAATAATTTTTGGTTCAGATGAGCAAAAAGAAATAAATGAGTTGTTTCATGATATAGATGTAGAAATTATCAATGAAGGATATATAAAAAATGAAAATGAATTAAGACAAATATATTCCTCTATAGATGTATTTATATCACCATCTATAGAGGAATCATTTGGACAAACATTAGCAGAAAGTATGGCATGTGGATGCTTAGGAGTAGCTTATAACAATACAGGATGTATAGATATAATTGATGATAGTATAAATGGATTTCTAGCAGAATATAAAAATATAGAATCTCTTAGAAAATCAATAATGAAAGCTATTAAAAAAATAAATTTAGGCTATGATAGAAAAATATCTACAAAATCTATTTATTATAAATTTAATGAAGATAAAATAGCAACATTATATTTTGATTTATATAAAAAAATATTAAAACTTTGAGGTGAAATAAATGAAAGAAGCAATAATTATTAGTTTTTTTGATAGTGAAAATATTGGTGATATAATTCTATCAGAAAAATTATACCAAGAATATAAGAAAAAAATTAAAGTGAAAAGAATAGATTTTCTAACCGGAAAATTAATGAACGAATCAAAAAAATATATAACAATTAACAAAATTAATGAAAATAACTACAATAATGAAAAAACTATAAAATATAAGTTGAAGAAAAATAATATTATTAGTGAGATTGTTAATTTAAAGGATTCATTAAAAACAATAAAAAACATAGATTGGAGTAGCGTAGAAAAAGAAATTAAGAGTACTGATATATTAATTATTGGTGGAGGAAATATGTTAATGGGATTATCTTATGATTTTCCTATGATTTTAAATAAATATACTAAAATAGCTAAGAAATTTAATAAGGAAATAAGAATAGTATCTGTAGGTGTTGGACCATTTAAAAATAAAATTGTTACTAATATAGTTAAACAATCAGTAAAAAACATTAAACATATTAGCACTAGAGACAAAATATCACAGGAAAAATTACAAGCTATAACTAAAAGAGCGGATATCCTTTTATCATGTGATCCAGCATTACTTTATGATAATATTACAAATATGAATAAAAAGGAAAAGATAGGAGTAAGCATTTATCCTTATAAGGATCCATACTTAAATACCAAAGGAAATTCAAAAGAATATGAGAAGTATATTACTGAATTTGCAAATCTTATTAATGATATACATATAAGGTTTAATAAAGAAATAGTATTATTTTCAACAGAAGCAAATGATTATAAATGCGTAAAAGAAGTATATGATAAACTATATAATACTACTAAGAGTGATACTACGATTTCTTATATATATTCATTTGATCAAGTAATAGAATTATATAATCAAATTAAAATTCTAATTGGAACTAGATTACATTCAATGATAATAGCATACACACAAGAAATACCGTTAATTGGATTATCTTGGCAACCTAAAGTAGATGGCTTTTTTGAATATATAGAAAAAGATTCATATAAATTTAATATAGCTGATATTGGAGAAAAAAATAAGGAAATATTAGATAAATGTATTTATATTAATAATAATTATGAAAAATATATAAATGAAATTAGGAAAAGAAAATCAAAAATAATTAATGAATTCAATATTAACTTAGTAGATTTATAAAAAAGAAATTTATTAATAGAAAAAAACGATAAAATTAAATATATTTATAGGATAGAAGATGATTGGAGAAAAAATGAATAGAAAGAAAAAAATAATAAATGACACATTTATATATACTATTGGAAATTTTGGATCGAAACTTATATCATTTATTATGCTACCATTTTTCACTATGGTTTTAAGTGTTTCAGAGTACGGAACAATTGATATAATTAATACTACAGCATCTCTAATTATACCTATTATATCATTGCAATTGGGTGATGCTGCTTATAGATATTTGTTAGAAGAAGATATTAGTAAGGAAAAAATATTTACAAATGGTTTGATCGTGATATTAATCAACTCATTTATAGCAATATTTTTAATAACAATAATTAATACGGATAATGAAGTTTTTAGTAAATATAAATTTATTATAGTAGCAATAATAATTTCTAATTCGTTATATGAATATTTTAATCAAGTTTTAAGAGGATTAAATTTTAATAAGAAATATGCTCTATCGGGTATTATTTACAGTGCTGTATTTATGAGTTTGAGTATAATTTTTATATCAAAAGTAAAAATGGGGATAATGGGATATTTGTTATCTCAAATAATTACATCAATATTTATAATATTTTTTAATTTTATTTCGTGTAAATTTTATAAATTATTAGTTTTTAAAATAGAATTAGATATAATAAAATTATTATTAAAATACTCAACGCCATTGATTCTGAATACTCTAGCATGGTGGATTTTAAACGTTTCTGATAGATATATATTAAATTATATATGGGGTAATGAATATGTAGGATTATATGCAATTGCTAATAAAATTGCAAGTATATTACTAGTTTTTAACTCTATTTTCTTTATGGCTTGGCAGAATATTTCGATAAAAGAAAAAAATTCTAAAGATAGAGATGTTTTTTATAGTAGAATGTTTGAGTACTTTTATTCATTTCAGATTTTAATAACGATACTCATAAGTATAGGTAGTAAATTTATTTTCACATATTTTATTGGCGAAGAATTTATAAATGCTTGGTATTATGTTCCTTTAATAAGTTTAGCTTTATTATTTAATACATTTGCGATATTTTATGCTAGTAATTATATTACTATGAAGAAAACTAAAGAAATTATGATAACAACTATTATTGCAGCTATATTAAATATACTCCTAAATATAATTTTAATACCAAGTTATAAAATATGGGGTGCGATATTAGCAACAACAATAGCATTCTTCACTATTTGGATGATAAGGGTTCTAGATAAAAAGATTGAAATAAAGATATTATTAAAGAAAAAACATTTGGTATATAATATAATAAATATTTTAGTGTATAACTTATTTATTATGTTTAGTCACGAATATAATTATGTGCATATAATAATAGCCATTATTGTTTTAATTGCTTTTGTAATAATAAATTTTACATTACTTAAAAAACTTTTTAAATCATTAAGGAGAATATAAATATTAATTTGTAATTAGAGGAGAAATTAAAGATGAATACAAACATCAAATTAGTAATATGGGATTTAGATGATACTTTTTGGAACGGAACCTTGAGTGAAGGTGGCATAAAAGTTGATGAAAATACTGTGAAAATTATAAAAGAACTATCAAAAAGAGGAATAATGAATTCTGTATGTTCAAAAAATACATTTGTAGATGCAAAAGAAGAATTAGTTAAACTAGATTTATGGGATTATTTTATCTTTCCCAAAATTGATTGGATTGCCAAGGGAGAACTTGTAAAACAAATTTTAGATGAAGTACATTTGAGATCAGAAAACGTTTTGTTTATAGATGATAATCATCTTAATAGACAAGAAGTTAGTTTTTACAATGAAAATATTAATGTAATTGATGAAAGTTTTATACCTAAAATATTAGAACATGAATCATTTAAAGGAAAGCAAGATTTGGAATTAAGTAGGCTAAAACAATACAAAATTTTAGAAGAAAAATCAACTAAAAAGCTTGAATATACATCAAATGAAAAGTTTTTAGAAAGTTGCAATATTAAAATTGAAATATTAGATAATTGTAATGATCAAATTGAAAGAATTTATGAGTTGATCCATAGAACTAATCAACTTAATTATACTAAAAAAAGAATTTCAAAAGATGAATTATGTAAAATTATAAATGATAAAACTAGAGTGAAAAAATATATAAAAGTTTACGACGAATACGGAGAATATGGAATATGTGGATTTTATTGCATTGAGGGTGACTGTTTGGAACATTTTCTGTTTTCGTGTAGAACTATGAATTTAGGAATAGAACAATGGGTTTATGCAAATTTAAATTTCCCCAAAATTGATGTAAGTGGAGATGTTGCATATAATTTGAATGTATTTGATAAACCAAATTGGATAAAAGTAAAGGAAAATGAAAGTAATATAAAAAATGAGAAAAATAAGCCCAAAGATGTAAAATGTTTGATAAGAGGTGGGTGTGATTTAATGCAAATCTACCATTATTTAAACTCTACTAATATTGAGGTAGATACAGAATTTAATTATGCAAATAATATTGGATTAGGAATTCATAAAGAACATACTAATATATTAAAGCAAATAAAGAAACTAAATGAAATTCAAAAAAAGAAACTGGTAGAAGAACTTCCGTTTTATGAAAACGATAGTTTTGAATCAAAGATATACAATCAGAAATATGATGTTATTATTTATAGTTTATTAATAGACTATACATTTGGAGTTTATGACAATAGGAAAGACGGTCTATCTTTTGTATATGGACATTATGATAGAAAATTTACGGATAAAAGCATAAGAGAAGATATTAGAAAGTATTATAATAATAAATTAGATGATAATTTCTTTAATAATATTGATAATAATTATGAGTTTAAAGGAGCAATTTCTCAAGAAGAATTGCAAGGAAATCTAAGGTGGTTAAGAAATGAAATAGATGATAATACTACGTTAATTATTTTAAATGGCGCAGAAATTAATATTGAAAATAGTAAAGAAAAAGATAGATATTTACACCATATTAAGATGAATAAAGCTTTAGACACCGTTATAGGCGAGTTAAATAATACACACATTGTTGATGTTAGAAAATATGTAACTACAGAGAAGAATTTAGTAAATGATATAAGACACTATGAGAGAAAAGTATATAAAGAAATTACTGAAGACATAATTTCAATTATAGAGGAAAGTAAAAAAATTGAGAATAACAAATCTATTAAAAATGAAATTAGAATAAAGATAGAGGATTTTAAAAAATATATTAGAGTAATTAAAAATAAGTTTATTAACTAGATAGTTTTATTTTAAATATAAATTATTATTTTCAAAAGCAATGGTATTACATTGTTTTTAGCGTCGGTTAATATTGAAAAGCAGTCAAATTTGTTGGTTTTAGTATAATTGTTTATAATTCTATAGTTGAATTAAACTGATTTTAGGATAAATTACGAATGTGTACAAGTGGCATTCACAGGAAAAATTGATGATATTGCAGGAAAATATAATAGGAAAACTGGTAGACTAACAAATTACTTAGTTAAATTATCACTATCCCAAAGTGATAATAGTTTAACTAGATTATTAAGGAGCTAATACCTATAAGTAGAAGCACTTTTCTTAGAATAGCTCATTTAAATGAAATAAAAGCAGCTATTTCCGGGTTTAGCGAGATATTTCAAAGTAGGAGCGTAATTTTACTTAATGAATGGTTAGGTTATCATGAAAATTCTAGTATTAAGCAGATTAAAAGCTTTGTAAACGGAGTAAGAAAAGATTATCAGAGTGTTAAAAATTGTATGATTTATAACTATAATAATGGTGTCCTTGAATGCAACATAAATAGATTGAAAATGATTAAAAGAACAATGTATAGACGAGCTGGTTTTCATCTTTTAAGGCAAAAAGTATTATTTAATATTAATTAAGTAATGAACTTAATTAATATTTGATCCAACAAATATGATGACGAACCAGTTTCAAATATAAATAAACAGTTGATATTCTTATAATAGTAATATGCGAAAAAAAGTAGTATTCAATTATTGAAAATTGAATACTACTTTTTATTATCTGGTATCAAAGTAACTTTGATACCAGATAATAAAATATAAGACTATAAAAATATTAATTTGTTATATTAATACTATCAATAGAAATATGAGATGAAGTAGCTAGATTACTTTTAGTAGAAGTAACTACTATTTTAGCCGTATGGATACCAGGAACTAGATTTGTCATTTCAAAAACATTTTTGTTAGAAATAACAGAGTTACAA
>NZ_FNJM01000035.1 GCF_900104115.1 Clostridium gasigenes | reverse complement strand
TCAGGTTTCACATCTTTAATTGCAAAAGTAAATTTACCCTCAGCTGCGTCATTAAACTTCATATTTAATACTCTTTCAACCATTCATTTCACCTCCTTTCTTTTGACATTAACAGGTTTAACCTAAGAAGCCATTTACTATCTAGATAGTAAAGTTACTGTTTCATTAGTTACTTGAGATATTGGATAACTAATGAAGCCACCAATTATATCTCCAAGATCCATTAATGTTTCTTCTGTAGCTAATAAATTTAAATCATTAGCTCTTTGGCTTTTGATGATATCATTTCCTTTAGTGTCTACACCAACTTTGTACTTAACAACAACTGCGCTATCAACTAATACTGAATTAACTGCCATATGTTTCACCCCCCTTCACTTAAATATATGCAGTAGTTAAGGTTTTTGAAAAAATACTGTTATTTTTTTAAATAATACACCAAAGTGTTGGCCGCGCAAAAAAGGATATCTATTTCAATGGTTTTAGTACCATTAATAGATATCCTCAATATTTATAATAATGTTTTATTTATGCCACTTTATATAATTGGAAATTTTTACAACCCCCAAGGATGTTGGCCCCGACTGAGTTTACGAAGGGTTGAGGGGCTTGCTAAATAAATCACCATCTACTTTAAATGAATTACGGTTTACACTCAAGAAATTAGAACCTGACCAATTTGGACTTATAAAATTTCTTTACATAGATGTATCCCCCAAATAGGCCTTCCCTTTCAACTTACGTTAGACTTAATAATAAAGACTACTATCACTGTACCTGCCTTAAGTCTAATTAAAAACCTCTTCTTCTACTGCTTTTACCTCTAAGTTCCAAGCCTTTTCTTCCACTTCTAAAGTTAGGTTTATAACTATCACCTCTAAGCATTTGTAGCTTTTCTTTACAAAATCTACATCTTTCACTTGAGTAATCCCACGCTAGCTTTTTACCGCAGTCTAAGCAAACTCTTTCATGATCAAGAAGACTATTTAAAAGTAGTTCATTTATTTTATTTGCTGTGTTTTCTTTTTCACTTGCAATATAGCTATTATTTATCATTAGTTTAAAGTTTTTACCGAAGGAGTAGTTTAATTCTAATGATTTATAATAACTTTCAAGTTCATCAAGTTCTTTCTTTGTGTTAACTATTTTATTTAGTTTTGGACTTTTTAGGTTTACTACACCTTTGCTGTACATAATACAGTATTCTTCCCATAAGGCTATAACTTTTTTATTATTTTCTTCAAATGGAATAGTTGCCATCTTTAAAAGATCTGATTTGGAAGCTTTAACATTAAGCGCTTTTAATCTATTTAACAGGAATATTATTGTTGTAACATCCGGCTTTTTAAAATATCCTTTTACTGGCGCCAAACTCCAAGTTTTTAATGCGTCTATAATATTTATATCTAATTCTAAAAGAGAATCTGGAATTTCTATATAGCATTTTTCTATTTTATTTGCCACTGAAGTTAATGATGACTTAATTAAATTACTATCAGATGTTGTTATAACATAGCCTTCATCGTAAAGGCCTTTACGTCCAGCTCTTCCAGCTATTTGTTTAATTTCCGAAACTTTTAATTTTCTTTGTGAAATACCATCAAACTTTCTTGTTTCTAAGAATACAATACGTTTAATAGGTAGATTTACCCCCATCCCTATTGCATCTGTACAAACTATTACATCTGTTTCTCCATCTAAGAATCTTTCAAACTGCTTCTTTCTTGTTGAATATGGAAGTGAGCCATAGATAATACTAGTTTTTACATTATTATTTAGAAGCTCAGCTGAAACTGCTAATGCTTTCTTTTTACCAAAGACAACTAGTGCATCTCCTTGTTTAATATCTTTCTTAAGATCAAACTTCTTCTCTTCAAATATTAATTCTGTATCCCTTTTATGATCTATAACCTCAAAGGTATTTCCACAATCTTTAATCAACTTAATTATTATGTCTTTAGCCTCATAAGCCATACAAATATGTATCTCTGGTGCGAGTACTCCAATTATAGCTCTTGTCCACGCCCAGCCTCTTTGCCTGTCATCTATCATTTGAGCCTCATCTATAACACATACATCATATGGTATTCCAAGCTGCAGTTTTTCAATAGTTGAAGAAACATGTGAGGCATGGCATTTAATATCCTCTTCTTCACCAGTTAATAATGAACAAGATATATTTTGAGAGTTAAGCTTATCTTGAATTTCCAGTGCCAGTAATCTTAAAGGCGCTAAATAAACGCCTGTCTCCGCATCCATAAGTCTTTCTATACTTGCATATGTTTTCCCTGTATTTGTATCACCAACATGAAGATAAAAATGTCTTTTCATCTTTCTTGCTTCTTCATGTTCCTCTATTGGATTATCTGAAATTATTTCTTGTATTTCGTCTTTTACTATACTTTTAATATAGATATTTTCAGATGTCCAAATTAATCCCTTTGTACATATCCATGGAATACACTCCGAGAAATTTTTCATCTCTTCAATAGATGGTGCTTTATCATTATTGTTTAAATAGGCTTTGTAAAATATATTTTCAACTATTGCAACTCTTCTTATTAATTTTTTAATCTTATCTTCACTGCCGCAAAGTTGACTTCTAAAGCCTTCCACAGTAACAGTTTTATAATATCCAAATATTATTTCTCTAGCATTTTGCATGAATAAACTCATATGATCATCTGTATTATAAATGTTCATATTAATAAGTAAATCTAACTTATCATCAATAGAGTTAATAATTTTAACCTTAAGCCTATTAATTCCTTTAGCAGATTTTGCTGCTACTTTACAATTAGATGTCATTATATCTATTAATTTTTCTTCATTATAACTCTTATCGCACTCTATTATTTCTGCCAAATATTCGTTAGTAATACCTAGTAGGTTGCACCCTTCATTATAAGTATCTAATAAAAGCTCATTATTTAAAGATCCTACCTTTGCTGCAACAAGGTTTCCCCATCTAGCCTTATATGCATTACCTATTTCAGCTTTTATTTGTTCTTCATATTTTACCCTTTTATCTTCATCTAACTCTTTTAAATCTATATCACAATATACTTTTCCATCTCTAGATCTCTTGTACCATCTAACTCTGCTAAAAAGATATTCTAAGGTATATCTCTTCTTAAATTCTTTATAAAGTTCACCTTTTCTAAGTTGCATAGATTTTTCTACTTTTTCAAATAAAATAGTAGCAATATCCTTAGGAATATACTTATATTTAACATCTGATTCCTCTGTTATCTTCATTGGTATGTACTTAGATCTATCTTTTAAAACATCTGAAAGTTCACTTTCCTTAAACTCTTTTATATAGGTCCCTTCCCATGATAACTCATATAAAAAGTCCTTAACATAGATATAATCATCAATGTTAAAAGATCCATCACTTATTAAATTAACCCTAGAATTTTCATCATCTTCATCAAAATTAGAATCAACAATCTTAACCTTATTAGTTGTATTTATATAGTTAACTATTTCCTTAATCATTTCAATAATAAATTCACTATCTATATATTTATTAATCTCATTTCTAACTTCTTTTCTTAAGGTACATTTAGTTGAACTCATCTTATCACTTCCTTCATAATATAAATTATTATTAGCTATAAGCTTTATCTTTTGATTTCCCTTTTGCTACATTTAACTATACTACAAATAAGCTGATAACTCAAAATACTTGTCTTTGATATTTCTCCATATTTTAAATTAAGACAAGTTCAGAACTCCTTCCAGTAGGTTATAAATCCATCTCGCAGGTACCAACCTGTCATAATATAAACAATGACCCAGAAGCAAATCACTTCTAGATCATTTTGATATAATTATTTTTCTATTGTTTTCTTATGAGCTGTCTCAAGATCTTTTCTAAGATTAAATAATTGAAGTGGTAGCAGTGGATACATTTTCTTTTCTAGCTTTAGCCACTCTTCAATTTGGAACTTGTAGTATAAGTCTACTGATTCACTTTCTATTTCCTTTATGTCATAGCGTCTTACCTCTTCTATGGCTTTTACTTTTCCATAGTATGTTATGCCTGCTTAATCGCCAAAGCTTTTTTTAGATTGTGCAAGTGCAATATATTCTATCTTATTTTTGACTATATCTACATTTGATTTTCTTGTATGATAGAAGTTATTTTCTAGATTTGCTTTTATTTGATCTTTACCTCTTAATGTTCCAAATATACAGTTTTTGTTATCCTCATTATAATCGACATTGTTAGTATTATTATCATCATTTTTACCAGGATTTTTCTTAGCCTTTTTATTATAAACTATTGAATCTCTATACCTATGCATTGTGTTTATATCCTCTTCTTTAGGCCCAACTCCATTATATCTACCGCTATATTCTTTAGTTGTATCTATTTTATATTTAGCATCAAAAATAAATTCATAAGCCTTTGTGCTGTTATCTTTATTTATAGATAAAATGTTATCTGGATTTTGAGATACTGTCTTTGATTGTTTTTTAGCATTATATGCAACCTTAACTCTTTCATTGGTTATAGGGTTTTCATATTCTAATATAGATGTTTGCCCTTTAATAAGTGATACATTTATACCTCTTCTATCTATCTTAATGAAGTCTGAGGATATTAATTTATACTTCTTTTTAAGCAAAGCATTTATCTTGATAAAGCACCAATAC
This sequence comes from Clostridium gasigenes, assembly GCF_900104115.1. Classification (GTDB taxonomy): domain Bacteria; phylum Bacillota; class Clostridia; order Clostridiales; family Clostridiaceae; genus Clostridium; species Clostridium gasigenes. Next base: position 3,919 of record NZ_FNJM01000035.1, on the reverse strand, counting down.
TCATATAATACAGGTTATTATGGCAACATATTGGACCAATAAAGGACGATCCTTCACCTACAATCTTTTAAAGAGAAACTAGAGCTTATTCCATGTATTGAATAAGCCACAAAGCACCTAGAATCAATTTCTAGGTGCTTTGTAAATCTATATTAATCTCATTGCATATAGTTTTAATTACGCTACAAATATTTGTAAAAGATATTTCTCTTGCATAATTAAAGTCTTTTTGATACTTCTTCCAGAACCCTTGTATTTTAACACTATTTTCGACATCACTTATAATTTTATCATAATTATAAATATTGTTTATACTATGCCTCTTAGTTGCAGTGGAAATTAAAGCACTTTTAAGTACAGCATTATTATATTTTTGATTCCTAAGGTTATGCAAAGCATAAATATCATAATAATCCCTTGGCCTTGTATTTGCCACACCTCTAGATATTACAGTCTCTAATTTTTCTGCTAAAATAGTTTCTAAATTATATGCCATGACCTTAATTGTTCTATCATCAAATAAAAGCTTAAAAGAATATTCTATTTCACTTGGTGTTATCTTATCACCAGTAGTAATATCAACACTCAAAGGTACTATTAGAGGCTTATAATTTGCATTCAACGATACTCTCATTCCAGGATAGTCATCATGTTCTCTAATATCTACTACTCCCAATAGTTCAAATTCTATATCATCATCAACTTTCAAGCTACAGATATCAGTGAAAACTTTTCTTACTATATCATGTGTTAAGTCCAACCCTTTGATTGTTGTGTCTAAATCCATTGTAGCTCTACTATCTAGTCCAACAATTGCTGCAATTAAAAATCCACCTTTTAAAATAAAATTATGCTGATACTTTGATATCGATATTCTTTCAAGTAATCTTTCCAACATATAATTCTGCATAACTAATTGTGCAGATATTTTATTTTCAATAGCTTTATTTTTTATAAATGCTTTTAATTGCATTGCATTTTTAGTTATCATAATAATACCTCCATATAATTTGCTACCTTGCTTTTAACTTTCAATATTTCAGCATAATCCATAAGTTTTGATATATCCCTACCTTTATATGAAGCGTATTTTTTCATTGCTTGATTTATAATTTGTATATCACAATTATTATTTCCTCTTAAAATATCACACAGCGTTCTTTCCAAGTCATAAATCCTTATTTTATTTCTACAAGGAGAAATTTTTTCTACTATTCCTAACTCATATATACCATATATAGATTTTTTAACCTTAACATTTTCACTTTTCAAAGATTTCCCATTATATCCCTCTGGAAAAGTCATTATATATTCCATTGGAGTCCTATCAGTAAATCCGTGAATATACAAAGCGGTTTCGTGTGAAAATACACCTTTACTATATTTATATTGTAGAATGTACATTTCATCTTCCCAAATATCAGGTTTACCATAAATACCTCTATCTATCCTAACTATAATATTTTCGTCCATAAACTTTTTTAGATAAAGCCTAGGTATTTTTGCCTCAGTTAACTGTGTTGATGTTATAATACCATTATTTTCATTAATTAAATTTATTATTTTTTCAGTATTATTCATCTCTAGCACCTCCTTATACAAATATACTTTATATTATATCCATTCAGTGTATATTTGTATACAATTTTAAGTTAAAAATCCTATTTCAGTTTTTTATTTTAAAAAATGTTGTTGAAGCGTTTTTAATAAACTACAAACCCATCTACAACCAAAGGTGTTACTGAGTTCATTTTCAGAACTTATCAACTTTTAAAACTTCTTTACATTTTATTTGTATCGAATATAAATGCGAAAATAATAAGAACCTTAACTTTTACATATTTTGTATTTTTATCTTGATTTTAATTGAAATTAGTTGTAATATATATCCAAAGAACAAATGTTCTGTCGATGATTGTTTGAAAACCTACCAACTTTATGACCATTATGTAGTTTTATAAAAATTATAAATGCCTTCTATATCTAATATATTTTCAAGTATCTATTACTTTATTTAAACCTAGAGGGGGGGAATCTTTATATGCAAGTTAAATTTAATGAATATGTGACAAATATTACACCAAAGGTTGGAAACGCCACAAATACTAGTGAATTTAATGAACTTAATCTCTTATTAATCAATGCATAAAATGGTGATGTATCTGCAAAAGAATTATTAATTAAAAAATACTATTGTTTTATAGTTTCACAAACTAAAGGTATTTACTTAAATGGTTTTACCTTTGATGATCTTGTTCAAAGTGGTATAGAAACAGTGCTTAGATCAATAAATACTTTTAATATTACTAGAGGTATTGAAGTCTTTACGCCTTATGTGATTTTGTCTATAAAAAATAACTTTAATTATTTATGTAGAAAAGAAATTAGATATAATAAAGTTGTAAGCTTAAATACTATAGTTAAAGATAATATGGAATCTATGGATTTTATTCCTGACACTACAAACCTTGAAGAAGTTATCCTTAAAACAATAACTTCTAATAAATTACTGTTTTTACTAAAACTCTTAGATAAAGAAGAGCTTGAACTTATAAAGTTTTTATATTTAGATGATAATGGTGAAAAAGGATATCTATCCATCTATTCTAAGTTAAAAGGCAAAGACTACTATTATTGTACATGCCTTAAGAAAAGAGCTCTTAGTAAATTGAGTGAAAGAAAACATTGGTTATAATATTTAAAATTAATGTACAATATTAATTATTTTTATGTACTACTTAACATTTATTAAGTATCAAAATGGACCTGGAAGTTTATCACTTCTAGGTCTCTCTAATCCCATAATTTGAATTTTATCTATTCATCTCTTTAAATAACATAGCTATTCCCTTTATCATGAAAACTACGACTACGCTACATACTATAGAAGTAAATATACTAAGTTTTACTATTTGCATATCTATCAAATCTATTTCCCCTTATGCTATTTTTATATATTATTGACACATAATTTAAAATATAAACAAAATAGTATATATCAATTTTTAATATATCTATATTTCATCCTCATTTTTATAATATTCGATCATCCTTTTTAGATTTTCAGGCATATATATATATACTTCATTTGAATCTCCAAAATATCCATCTGAACTTGCTCTATTCCAATATCTCCTTGCTTCCTCGTAATAAGGTAATTGTAACCTCATAAAGAAATCATTCCACTTTCGAACATTGCTAGTCATTTGTAAAAATTCTGGCATATGGTATGGGCCTGGATCTAATAAAGATAGTAGATTTACTTTACCCTTATCACCTAAAAAGCTTTTTAAATCGCTGTCGCTATCATATATATAACAAGCATCACGTCTTTTGTTTTTTAATGGAGATTTAGTCTTGTGATGTACAATTACAAAATCTTCATATACCAACCCATTCTCTTTGCATCTTTTAAATTGAACATATCCATCTTCAGGTTTATCAATAATTTCACCACAGGTATCACAATACCATTTTTTTAATGGTTCTAACATAAAATTGCCCCCTTTTCATTCTAATTATAATATATTATTCAAACTAAGTTTTCATAATTTGCTACTTAACATTTATTAGGTATCAAAAAGCACCTAGAAGTTTATCCACTGATATGCTCCCTTTATAGTAGACAGTTGAAATAATAAAAACTGTTTATATAGAGGGAGCATTTTATTATGGAAAGAAAAACTAAAATATTGTCAGAAATTAAGATAGAGGTTGTTAAGGAGTATTTATCAGGAAAAATAAGTGTAGGGCAAATAGCTTATCAACTACAAGTTTCTAGCTTCTCGGTTGAGGAATGGATACGTAAATATAAGGCTTTTGGAGTGGATGGATTAATAAGTAATAGTAGAAATAAACATTATTCACATGAACTTAAGATTAAAGCAATAACGGATTATATCAACGGTGAAGGTTCTTT
>NZ_FNJM01000013.1 GCF_900104115.1 Clostridium gasigenes | reverse complement strand
GTGGTTATCAATATACAAATAGAACGTTCAAAAGTAAATTAGATAAAATAGAAGCAACACAGAGCATGTCTAGAGTTAGCCGCTGCATTGATAATGGACCTATGGAAGGTTTTTGGGGTATACTTAAAGTTGAAATGTATTATCTAAGAAAATTTGATACGTATGAGGAACTTGAACAAGCCATTGACGAATATATAGATTTTTATAACACACAAAGATTACAGAAAAAGTTAAAAAGTATGACTCCAATAGAATATCGAAGTCATACTTTAACAGCGTAATTTTTATTATTTACCCTGTCTACTTGACAGGGGGCAGTTCATAGTACCCTAGGCTTAGTTCATATATTTACAAGAACTTTGATTTGATATTTTTCTAAGTTTATTTAATAGAATATTTTTACTTGTTTTATCACTAGAAAAGATGGTAAGTATAATTACTGAAATTATTTAACATTATACATTCCTTTGCTTTCCATATATTGAAATATGGCTTCTCCGTGTTTTTGTTCTTCCTTTTGTATATGATTTAATACATCTCGAACATTAGTATCTCTAAATTCAAAAATTGTAGTATCGTAAGTTCCAGATACATATTTTTCTGTCATTAATAAATCGGTACACATATCAGCATCAGATAAATTAACTCCGCTTGATTGTGTATTATTCATATTAGTGGTAGAACTTGGATTTGCCACAGGTTGTGCTGAACCTTGATTTTGTTGCTGATTCATTTGCGGAATTGTACCACTTAACAATTGATTAATACTATCAAGATGTGTTCTTTCTGATTGACAATTAGCATTAAATATTTGTTTTAATTGAGTGTCCTTGGCTTGATTTGCATAATTTGTATACTTTTCTATACAAATCTGTTCGTGTTTTTTTTGATCCTCTAGTAACATTCTTTCTTTTTGTGATAAAGTTATTTGCATAATACTACACCTCCAACCTTATTTTGTGTAAATATTATTAATTTATACTAAAAAAGAGCCGATAACTTTAACCCATCTATTCTCATTTTATTAAATTCACGAGATAGAGAAGGCTTTTGGATTCCAAATTTTTCAGCAAGTTAGGTTTAAAGAAGATGTTTTTAATAGAAATAAAGAATAAGTATTACCTTGGCAAGAGCACTATAGCCTAAATTTATAAGGATATAGTGATTTTGTAGCTTTTGAAATTATTAGCATTTTAAGATAGAAATTTAGATTTTAGTCATATCTTTATACTATTACTGAATATATTTTAAGTAAGGTATTGTAAAACAAATAACAAGTCAAAGATTATTAGGATTGTTTGAACTAGATAATAATAATGACTAGTTATTTATTTGGAAATACCTAAAGAGGGGGGATTTTATGAACTTCAAAGAATTTATAAAGAATGATAGAGAAGGCCGTAATAGTGAAAAGTTCCAGGGGACATTTATTGATTATTTAGAAATAGTAAAGGCGAGCCCTGATACTGTTAAGCTTTCTCATAAACGCATATACGATATGATTGCAAGCAAAGGGGTAGAAGTTCTTAAGGGAGACGAAAATGCTAGAATTAGAAAAATATATGGCAATGAAGTTATAAGAAAGTATGGTTTCTTTAAAAATGAATTTTATGGAATTGATAAAGTAATAATGAAAATGGTTAACTATTTTAATTCAGCAGCTATGAAAGGTGAGGAATCAAGGCAAGTTTTATATTTAGTTGGGCCTGTTGGTGCTGGTAAATCTTCATTAGTTGAATCTCTTAAAAAGGCTTTAGTAGAATGTGAAGCTATTTATTCAATTAAGGGATGCCCAATGCATGAAGATCCATTACATCTTATTCCAAGACATTTAAGAGCTGAGTTTGAAGAACTTCTAGGAATACAAATAGAGGGGGATTTATGCCCTGTTTGTAGATATAGGTTAGTTAATGAATTTAAAGGTGAATATGAAAATTTTCCAGTTGAAACTAAAACATTCTCTATAAGATCTAGAAAAGGGATTGCTGTTGTACCACCAGTTGATCCAAATAATCAAGATACTTCAATATTAACAGGCTCAGTAGATATTTCTAAAATGGATATGTATCCAGAAGATGATCCAAGAATTTTCTCGCTAAATGGAGCCTTTAATGTTGGTAATAGAGGTCTGGTTGAATTTATAGAAGTATTTAAAAATGATGTTGAATATCTTCATACAATAATAACAGCAACTCAAGAAAAATCAGTTCCATCACCAGGAAAGGGATCAATGATTTATTTTGATGGAGTTATTGTAGCTCATTCAAATGAAGCAGAGTGGAATAGGTTTAAATCAGATCATACAAACGAAGCTATTTTAGATAGAATAGTAAAGGTTGAAGTGCCTTATTGTTTGGAACTTGATGAGGAAGTTAAAATATATAAGAAGATTTTAAAGAAAAGTAATTTTAAAGCACATATAGCACCACACACTATAGAGGTTGCAGGTATGTTTGCTATTTTAACAAGGCTTGCACCTTCCGCAAAAATAGATTCGATGACTAAACTTAAAATCTATAATGGAGATGAAATAGTTGAGAAGGGAACAACTAAGAGAATTGATATTATGGAACTAAGAGAAGAATCTGATCAATATGAGGGAATGAAGGGGATTAGTACAAGATTTATTATTAAGGCAATAGATAATGCCTTATCAGATTCTGAACATAATTGTATAAACCCATTAAGTATAATGGAAAGTGTCGTTAAATCTATAAAAGAATTAGATATTGCACCTGAGGATAAGAAAAAATATTTAGGGTTTATTCAAGATACAATTAGAAAAGAATTTAATAAAATATTAGAAAAAGAAATTACAAAAGCCTTTATACATTCATTTAGAGAACAAGCAGAAAGCTTATTTAATAATTATATTGATAATGCAGAAGCTTTTGTTAATAAGAGCAAAATTAAAGATGGTTCAACTGGAGAAGAATTAAATCCAGATGAAAACTTTATGAGAAGTATAGAAGAACAAATAGGGGTATCTGACGCTTCTGCTAAAGGGTTTAGAGCAGATGTTACATCATACATGTTCTATTTAGTTAGAAAAGGTGGAACTATAGATTACAAGTCCTATGAACCTTTAAAGGAAGCTATAGAGAAGAAACTTATGGCATCGGTTAAGGATTTATCAAGAATAATAACTAAATCTAGAATTAGGGATAAAGAACAAACAGAAAAATATAATACCATGGTTGAAGAAATGCAAAATAATGGATATTGTTTGCATTGCTGTGATGTAACTTTAAAATATGCAGCAAACAACTTATGGAAGGATTGATTAAATGGCAATCTTTAGAGATAGTAGCGATAACCCATTAAACCATGATAGATCAATAGAAGATAGAAGAAGGCATAGGCAGTTAGTTGAAAAATCAATTAAAGAAAATCTAGGAAATATTTTATCAGAAGAAAGTATTATTGGAGAGAGTAAAAATAAGAAATTTAAGATACCTATTAGAGGTATAAAGGAATATCAATTTGTTTTTGGAAAAAATAATAGAGGGGTTGCAACTGGTAATGGGGAAGAAGCCCGGGGTGATAAACTTGGAGAATCGGGTGAAGATGGAAAAGGGAGTGGAAATAAAGGTGCAGGAAATTCTGTAGGGGAAGATGTTTATGAAACTGAAATTACTTTAGAAGAATTAATGGACTATATTATAGAAGACCTTAATTTGCCTAACTTAGATAGAAAAAAATATTCGGAAATAATTACTGAAAGTGCAGGTAAAAGAAGAGGGTATCAAAGGCATGGAATAAACCCAAGACTTGCTAAGAAAAAAACTGTAATGGCTAAGATGGCAAGAAAACAGGGTAATAAGAGAGCCTTAAATGAAATTGTATCTAATGAAGAAATAGAAAGATTTCCTTTTAGAGAGGATGATTTAAGGTATTGGAAAGTAAAGAAAAAGCCTAAAAAAGAAAGTAATGCAGTAATGATATTTATTATGGATGTATCGGGATCTATGGATAACACAAAAAAATATTTAGCAAGGTCTTTATTTTTTGTGTTATCAAAATTTATAAGAAGAAAATATAATAATATTGCTTTTGAATTTATATCACATACAACTATAGCGAAAAGAGTAAATGAGTATGATTTTTTTCATAAAGCAGAATCTGGAGGAACTTATATATCAAGTGGATTAAATGTAGCTTTAGATTTAATAAATGAAAAGTATCCTAAAGAGGCGTGGAATATATATCCTATATACGCAAGTGATGGAGATAACTGGAGTGAAGATAATGAAAAAGCTATGGCAGCGGTAAAAGAAATATGCGCCCTAAGTAGCATGTTTGGATATGCAGAGTTATTGCCATCAACTTATTCAACAACTATGTATTACAGATTTAATAAAGAAATTGATTGTGAAAATTTCACCTCTGTAATTGTAAAGGAAAAGAAAGATCTTTGGGAGGCATTAAAGATAATGTTAAGCAAGGAGTTAGAGGAGGAATAGGAATGGAGTACATTCTTCGAGATTTAGAAGTTTGGAATGAAAAGATAGAGGCCAAAGCAAAAAAAGCTAATTTAAATTTTTATCCTCAAGAATTTGAGATAATAGGTTTTAAAGAAATGCTTGGATATGAGGCGTATGTTGGAATGCCTTCAAAGTATCCACATTGGAGCTATGGTAAAGCTTATGATAAAAATAAAACTTTATATTCTCTTAATATGACTGGTTTGCCATATGAAATGGTAATAAACTCTGATCCTTGTTTAGCTTATTTAATGAGAGAAAATACACTTTTATTGCAAATACTAACTATGGCTCATGTTTATGGACATAATGATTTCTTTAAAAATAATAGATTGTTTAGAGATGGAACAAGGGCAAATTATACCTTGGAAATGTTTAAGTTAGATGGAGAAATAATTAGAGGATATATAAATGACCCAAATATTGGTTATGAAAGAGTTGAAAAAATTATAGACTCAGCACATGCTATTAAATTCCAAATTCCACGAGTCGTAGGAGTTAAGGAGTTAACAGAGGAAGAAATTAGAGAAAGATTATTAAATGATTATAAAAGTAAAATAGAGAATAGAAATTTTTTAGATGAAAATGATGAAATTGCTGTTCCAGATTTAACAGCGGTACCTCTTGAACCTTGTGATGATTTAATTGGATTTATTATTAAGTATAGTAAACTAGAGGACTTTGAAAAAACTATTTTAAAAATAGTAAAAAGAGAAACAGAATATTTTATGCCTCAAATTGAAACTAAAATAATGAATGAAGGTTGGGCAAGTTTCTGGCATTATACTATTCTAAAAGAGTTAGAACTAGAAGAAGGGTTACACCTTGAATTTATAAAAAGGCATAATGATGTCATAGCACCAATACTTGGAGGTTTAAATCCTTACTATATTGGGTTTAAGGTTTTTGAGGATATAGAAAAAAGATATGGAAGGGAAAAAATATTTGAGGTGCGCGAGGTTGAGCGGGATAACTCATTTCTTAGAAAATATTTAACTAAGGAATTATGTGAGGAGTTAAATTTATTTCAGTTTGGAAAAAGAAGTTTTGAATATGTAGTAGAAGAAGTAGCAGATGAAAATGGATGGATGAAAATAAGAGATTCTATTTCATCAACTTGTGGGCTTGCAGCTATCCCTTGTATAAGAGTAATAAATTTAAATAAGAGAGATAACGTTCTTACCTTAGAACATTTATTTGACGGGAGAGAACTGGAAATATCTTATGCAAAAGAAACTCTTAAGTATGTTAATGATCTTTGGGGGCACAAAGTTATTTTGAAAACTAAATCTAAGGATGGAAGAGAAATAGAAATAATTTGCGATGAGGATAGAAAAATATTTATAAATTAAAAAATTTAGAGTAGCTATTTTTAGCTACTCTAAGTTTTTATTTTTTTGTCATTTAAAAAAATAGTGAATATTATAGTTTATTTTCCACACAGGATTATATTAGAAGCTTTAAATAAGACGAGGTAACAAAAAAGATATATATAGAATATATTGATTAGTAGAAATAATTATTTAGGAGATACAAATGGAGATGGAAATGGAAATGAAGTTAAAAGGAAGTAAAACAGAAAAAAATCTTTTTAGAACATTTGCAGGAGAATCAAGAGCAAGAACTAAATATGACTTATATGCAGAAAAGGCTAGGGCTGAAGGCTATCAATGGGTAGGGCAAGTGTTTAATGAAACAGCTCTAAATGAATATGCTCACGCAAGAAGAAGCTATGGGCAATTACTTAATAGGGTAGGAAGTACTAAGGAAAATTTATTAGATTCCATAATGGGTGAAACTAGTGAATTTAAAGATATTTATAAGAGGTTTGAAGAAGAAGCAAGAGAAGAAGGTTTCATGGAAATTGCTGATTTTTATAAGGAACTAAGAGAAGTTGAAGAAAGTCATCAAGTAAGATATCAAGCCTTATATGACAGGTTACAAGATGGAAAAATGTTTAAAGGCGAACAAGAATCTAAATGGATTTGTATGAATTGTGGATATATACATGAGGGTATGGATGCACCTTTAGTATGTCCACTATGTAAATATCCAAGAGCTTACTTTAAACCACTTTGTGAAACAACTAATTTGTAAGTGGCATGAAAATAGACTAGCATACTAACTTGCTATTTATTTCAATGTCCCTAAGGAGGATAATATGTTTATATCAATACCAAAAGAATTTTTTGTGCCTGTATTATTTAGAGATAGATTTATATTGAATTCAGAAAATAATAATATGGAATATAATACAGAAAAAACAAGCGCCATGGAGGCTAGATATAGAAGAATAGATGAAAAAAATAAAGAAGAACAATTAAAGGTAGAAAAAGAAATGAAAGTAGATAGGTCTAGAGATGGAGCAATATTGGATGAAGCAGATGAAGAATTTGTTAATAGTGAAACAGCAGTAGCATAGAAATTAGATTAAGTAGGTGGGAGCTTTGGCATACCGTGAAGTAATCAAAAATAATGGGGAGGAATTAAATAATCTTGCTGATCTTTTAGGTAAGTTTGTAAATTCATATAGATTATTAATAGGAGGGGCTGGAGAATTAAACATTATAGCCTTAGCAAAAAAGAGTGAGGTTAAAGATGCATTAGATAGAGCAGCGAATGTAGGGGCTATAATTGATGATTTAGTAAAAGTTATAGAAAGTAGTGATAATTGCTACTTTAAGTACATGAAAATAAAAAATAATTTTATTTTATCTAAAACAGAAAAGGATTCTATTTTAACAGAAATTAATAATGAGTTAGAATTTCAAAATTCTCAAAGATATGAGGAAGGAGAAGAGGAATAGGGCTAGTGTTATTTTTATAACCTAAGTAAAAAATTATAAAGGCCTAGTTTAGATTTCTAAACTAGGCCTTTATAAACTTATAATTTTTTAAGTTTCAAAGTGCTTACCATTAAATATGAACCAAGTAACATTAAAATTATAGGTACATAGATAGGTATATGAATTAAAACGGTAGGTTTACAAACTAACATTACAAATAAGCCAATAAAGCTTCCAACAATTGTAATAGGAACCCCTGAAAAAGTACCGTCAAATTCTGTTGCGTTAAATCTAGCTAATCTGTAAGCTCCACAAATAGGGAACGTTAACAGAACAGCTATACCTAAAATACTAAATGGTCCAAAATCTTTTAAATTAAATAATAAATATACTAATATTGATGGTGCCACTCCAAAAGATACTAAATCAGCTAAAGAATCTAGTTCTTTACCAAGATCACTACTAACTTGAAGAAATCTTGCGATTCTTCCGTCGTATCTGTCAACAAGGGCTGCAATAATAATAAGTATACTTGCCAATAAATATTTTTCAGCGCAAGCAGATAAAATAGATAATATACCACATCCTAAATTAATAAATGTAAATATATTAGGAATACAACTTTTTTTCATATAATCACTCCTGATTAATTCTTGTATTATTTTATTGATTTGAGACTTATTATAACATAAAATTAATAAAAATATAAGATGCTTGCAATTATAAGCAAAATCAAAAGCAATATAGACATAAAATGGAATTGATGTTATAATTCAATATAATTTGGTTAGGAGGGAAATAATGAAAAAAGTTAAATTTATATATAATCCTTACTCAGGTGAAAATGCAATATTAGAGAAACTAGATGAAGTAATTAGAATCCATCAAGAAGCAGGATATTCACTAGTTCCTTATAGAATAGATAAAACTTCAGATTTAATAGAGGCTTTTAGTGATGCAAAAGATGAAAATTATCATTATGTATTAATTGCAGGTGGTGATGGTACTGTAGATTCCGTAGTAAATGCTATGGCTAAATGTGGTGTTTCACTTCCAATTGGAATATTACCAGTTGGTACAGCAAATGATTTTGCTAAGTTTTTAGGAATTCCATTTGATATAAAAAAAGCTTGCATGCAAATATTATCATCAGAGGTAACAACTGTAGATTTAGGCAGAATAAATGATAAATATTTTATAAATGTTGCAAGTACAGGACTATTTACAGATGTTTCACAAAAAACAGATGTAAATTTAAAAAATACAATTGGAAAGCTAGCATACTACTTAAAAGGACTAGAAGAACTACCAAATTTTAGAAAGCTTAAAGTGAAGATAAATTCTAAAGAAGTTGACTTTGATGGAGAAATGTACTTTATGTTGGTGTTTAACGGGAAAACAGCAGGTAACTTTAATTTAGCAACACATGCAGATGCAACAGATGGGTTACTAGATGTTATAGTTTTTAAAGCAATACCAATTAGAGAATTAATTCCACTATTTATAAAAGTATTAAAGGGAGATCATTTAGAGTCAGATAATGTATTATATTTTAAAACAGATAGTTTAATAATAGAAAGCCCTGAAGACATAGTTACAGATATAGATGGAGAACGTGGACCTGAATTTCCACTTAATATAAAATGCATAAAAGGTGGACTTAAAATTTTAGGAGTTAAATAATTTTATAAAAAATAGAATAAAATCAAGAAAAAATTAATAATTATAATTAACAGTAATATGAAAGGATATGAAGCAGAAATTGATAGGATTCATCTACTTATGTCTAGTGTTATTTATAATTATTTTTATTTTATATCTATTTAAGAAAAATATAAGATCATCTCCTAAAAAAATCAAACTTTTTATGGCAATGGCACTTGCACCGCTATTATTAAGATTTTTAGTATTGATGTGTGGAATAATAATTGAAAAACAATCTATTATATATATGCTTAGACCTTTTGTATTTTTAAATTTCTTTAGTAATCCCCTATTAATTATAGGTTGTTTGTTTATATTTTTAAGGGACGAAAAGGTTAAATTTAATATTAATTATATTTTTTTAAGTATATTATTAGTAGGTTATTGTTCTTTAATAATGTTTTATAAAATAGATATCAATATAAATACAACTTTTGGATTTGTGTTAAATATAAGACAAATGTTAATGCCAACATTAGTTTATTTAATAATTTTTGGATTACTAACAGTGTTTACCATGTTATTTATAGACAAACCACATAGTAATAAATTTGGAATGAGAATACTTATAGTAAGCTTAATAGTAGTAATATTAGAACAAGTATTCTTTATTGGAGGAATAAAAAGTTTTCCTTATCCAATAATAGGAGAAATATTTATTTTGTTTTCAACATTTAAGGCGATAGAAACTTTTAATGTGCTTTCAAAAAAATAATAAGTTAAAATTTTCATATATTTAAAAAATAAAAAACAGTAAGGGGATTATACCTTACTGTTTTTAGTTTAGAAAAATTTTTTCAAATTACATGATTGAAAAAGGTTGCGTTTTAGTCATTCTATAATATAATATAGTAGGTAAGTAAATAAATAATGGGCTAAATTGTAAATTAGAAACTGGTTAATAGAATATAAACAAGGAGTGAATTTAAAATGGAGGGTGCCCCTCATGGTACGGACTTAGAAAAATTGAATAATATTTTTAGAGGATACATAATAGGTCTAAACTAACATTAGTTACAATATGTATGAATATAAAAAACTGTATTTATACATATTGTAATTAATTAATATAAGTCATATTGTGAATCCTTTAAACTTGAGGAGGAAGCTTTATGAAAAAACTATCAGTATTTTTATACACTAGCATTGTAGGAAAGAAAATGTATGATGAATTTGATGAGGTGCTAGGACTACTAAAGGATATATATGTAACTACAGATGAAGGTTATCCTAGAGTCATTGGATATAAGGTTAAACGTGATGGATCAACCTTTCACTACGAGTTCAGAAACATATATTTTTGCCAAGTAGATAATAAAGTTAAAATAGTAACACGAGGTAGTAAAGAAATACTTCCAAGGACCTATTCATATCTATTATCGCAAAATCTATTAGATAAAAAAATCGTAGATATTAATGGAAAGCAAGTTGTTCGTGTTGATGATTTAAGAATAGCGGAAATAGCAGGGGAATATAGAGTTGTAGCAGTTGAAACAGGACCAACTGCCAAGTTTAGAAGAATGGGATGCGAAGGCTTGGGTAGATTTATCTATAAAATTATGAAAAAGGAATATGAAGATAAAGTTTTAACTTGGGATAATGTTGAATCGCTTGAAATGATTAATAATAATTTAAAGCTATCAGTTCCATACCAAAAGTTATCAACACTACATCCAGCAGATTTAGCGGATATATTAGAGGAATTAGATGCAGGTTCAAGAAAAAGAATTTTTGAATCTTTAGATGAGGATTTAGCAGCGGATACTCTAGAAGAAATTGATCCTGAATACAAGGGTAGTATTATAAAGGGACTTAGTGATAGTAAAGCAGCAGAACTTTTGGAAAATATGCCTAGTGATGAAATAGCAGATTTACTAGATGAGCTAGATGAGGAAGAAAGGGAAAAAATTCTTGCTAATTTAGAAAAAGAAGATGCAGAAGAAGTTAAAGCTTTGCTTAAATATGCAGATGAAACTATAGGAACTATAATGAGTAAGGATTTTATATCCTTTAATTTAGATATTACTACAGGTGAAATTATAGAAATACTAAAAGAAATGGAAGAAATAGAAGAAGAAGAATTATATGCTATTTATATAACTGATGAAAAAGAACGAGTTATTGGAGCTATAAGCTTAATGCAGTTACTTTTAAATAATTCAGATGTTAAAGTTAAAAATATTATGGATGAAAACATAAATGTTATAAGACATAATGTAGAAATAGATGAGGCTGTAGAACTAGTATCAAAATATGATTTATTATCAATTCCAGTTGTTGATGAAGATGATAAATTAATTGGATCAGTAAATGCTCATGATTTAATTGATGAAGTTTTATACCCGATTTGGAAGAAAAAAAATAAATAAAATAATTTCAATGAACAAGGTTGACAAATTTAGTGAAAAGAATATAATAAAAAGATAAAGCATATTAAAATGCTCGGAATTAAAAATTGCGAAAAAAGAAAAGTAGCATAAAAGATGGTTATTTGAATATAACCTAATTAGAGTATAAGTGAGCTGAAAGAAAATAGATTAGAATAACTAGCTATTTTTTTGAAGTTCCCTACAGGGAAGTTAACTTCGTCTCTATATAGTTTATATATAGAGGCGGGGTTTTTTCATTTGTAAAATTATTTAATTTTGAGAAAGACTAAGATATCTGAAAGAATAGTATAACTTAAAGTAGTTTTTTTGAAGAGAAATTATAAAATATAAAAGAAGGAGTGTATAAGAATGATATATAACGGAGTTTTAGAATTAATAGGAAAGACACCAATATTAAAAATAAATAATTTGGTAGATGAAAATAGCGCAGAGGTTTATGTAAAGCTTGAAAAATTTAATCCAGGTGGAAGTGTAAAAGATAGAGCAGCCATTGGAATGATAGAAAAGGCAGAAGAACTTGGGTTATTAAAAGCTGGAGATACAATAGTTGAACCAACAAGTGGAAACACAGGAATTGGAATAGCTATGATAGGAAATTTAAAAGGATACAAGGTTGTTATAGTTATGCCAGAAACTATGAGTAAAGAAAGAAGAGATTTAATAAAGGCTTATGGAGCGGAATTGGTTTTAACTGAGGGTGCTAAAGGAATGAAGGGTGCAATTGAAGAAGCTAATGAATTAGTTAAAGAAAAAGGATACTTTATGCCGCAACAATTCGAAAACTTAGCTAATCCAGAAAAACATTATAGTACAACAGCAGAAGAGATATTTGAAGATATAAGTGATTTAGATGTTTTTGTTGCAGGGGTTGGCACAGGTGGAACTATAACTGGAGTTGGTAGGAACTTAAAGAATAAAATAAAAGACTTAAAAGTAGTGGCAGTAGAACCAGCTAACTCTCCTGTATTAACTGGAGGAAAGCCAGGTCCACATAAAATTCAAGGAATAGGAGCAGGTTTCATACCTTCTATATATAATAAAGAGTATGTAGATGAAATTATACAAGTTTCAGATGCAGATGCTTTTAAAACAACAAAGGATTTTGCAATAAAAGAAGGGGTTTTAATTGGTATATCATCAGGGGCAGCAATTTATGCAGCTATAGAAGTAGCTAAAAAGTTAGGCAAAGGAAAGAAAGTACTAGTAATAGCTCCAGATGGTGGTGAAAAGTATATTTCCATGGGAATATATGATTAATTAATTTAAACAAGGGGGTAAAAGCTGTGTTTGATAGATTAAGATATGATTTAAATAATATAATGAAAAATGACCCAGCGGCAAAAAGTAAAATAGAAGTTTTTCTTTTGTATCCATCAGTTCATGCGATAATTGCATATCGAATGTCACATTTTTTATTTAAACGCAAATTATACTTTATTGCAAGGGTAATATCTCAACTATCAAGATTTTTTACTGGAATAGAGATACATCCAGGAGCTACAATAGGACGAGGTTTATTTATAGATCATGGTATGGGGGTTGTAATTGGAGAAACAGCAGAAATTGGTGAAAATGTAGTGCTTTATCATGGGGTTACATTAGGTGGTACAGGGAAAGATATAGGGAAAAGGCATCCAACAATTGAAGATAATGTTGTAATTGGAGCTGGAGCAAAAGTTTTAGGTCCGATTACAGTTAGAGAAGGTGCGAAGATAGGGGCTAACTCAGTTGTGGTTAAGGAAGTTCCAAAAGGTGCAACAGCAGTTGGAAGAGCTGCTAAAAATATTGTTAGAATATCAAACTGTATTATAGAAGTAAATGATATTCATGGGAAAAAGAAAAAAATATATAATGATATGATCATTTAATATGATTATTTAGGCATTTAAAAAATAACAAATCAAGGTGAGATGTATATTTTTCAAGATGCCTTAAGAGGGTTAAAAGATGGAGTTAAAAGAAAAAATAAAAGATTACTGCGAATTTTTAGGGCTAGATACAATAGGTTTTATAAAATGCAGAGAGTTTAATGAACTAAGAGAGTTTTACAATGGAAGAAAAGCTTTTAATTTAGAAAATGAATTCGAAGAAGAGAATATAGAAAAAAGAATAAATCCTAATATATATATGGAAGAGGGAAAAACTATTATATCAATAGCTTTCCCTTACCTACATAACGTAGAATATATTAATAATGGATTTTCAGTTTATACAAGAGGCGAAGATTATCATAAAGTAGTTAAATCATATTTAAACAAAATATGTAATTATATAGAAAGTCTTGGTGGAGTTGCAATCTCCTTAGTTGATAGTAATACTCTACCAGAAAGATATATTGCATATTTAGCTGGAGTTGGGTTTATAGGTAAAAATAATATGATAATAACAAAGAAATATGGTTCATTTGTTTTCCTTGGAGAAATAATAACAAATTTAGAGATTAACAGTGATGATTTAAGAACATTTGAAGAGTTAAATAACTTTAAGGAATGTAAAGATTGCGAAGCTTGTTATTACGCATGTCCTACTAAGGCTATTAATATAAATAGAAAAAATTGTAATATATGTCTATCATATTTAACACAAAAAAAAGACTTGGAAGATAAATATATTAAATTGTTAAATGGAAGAGTTTTTGGTTGTGATAGTTGTCAAGACGTATGTCCATATAATAAAAATGCATTGTTTTCAAATATAGAAGAATTCAAACCATTTTCTTTTATGAATGAAAATAATACAAAAGTTTTAGCATATATTAATAATAAGGATTTTAAAGAAACATTTTTAAAAACCTCCTGTGGATGGAGAGGTAAAAATGTATTGAAAAGAAACGCAATTATAAAATTAGCTAAAAATGATTTAGATAGTATAAAAGAATTAGAAACAGAATCACCATACATTATAAATTATATAAATAGACTTTTATAAAATTATAAAATATAATATTAGGTAGATAAGGCATGTTTTTCTGTTGTTTTTTCAAGATGACTTAGGGAACTTCGAAAAATAATCAGTCATAATCTTTGACTTGTTATTTTTTAAGCTCTCTTATTGTGCGGTGCCTAAAGTTTAAGAAGGTGAGGGGATATTAATGTTATCACCAATAGTAGTAAAGATAATGAAAATGTTACCAGAGAGTTTATTAGTTAAATTTACAAAGATTGCTGTGAATAGATATTTGAAAAAATATGGAAGCTTTGATGTTCAAGGCTTAGAAAACATAGAGAAAGTTAAAGGTGCTAAAATATTTATATCAAATCATTTAAGTAATGCAGATGGTTTAGTTATAGATATGTTGCTTAGAAAAAAATATGATCCTACTTTTATTGCAGGAGCGAAGCTTTCAGATGATCCAGTAACTAACCTTGGAACTAGATTAGTTAAAAATATTCAAATAAAACCTAACACAGCAGATAAAGACGCAATAACTAATATGGTTAAACTTATTAAAAGCGGACAAAATATGGTCATGTTTCCAGAGGGTACAAGAAGTAGAGGCAAATCTATGATAGAAGCTAAAAAGGGTATTTTACTTATATCAAGGTTAACAAAAGCACCTATAGTTCCAATAGCTTTATGGGGAACAGAAAAACTACTTCCAATAAATGAAGGTGGAACTATGGCAGATGAAACATGGAAACATGCAGATGTACATGTGAGAATAGGTGAACCTATAACACTTCCAGTTAGATCAGCTGATGAAGATAAAAAAGAATTTGAAAAAAAATCAATGGATTATGTAATGAAATCTATAGCAAATTTATTACCAGAAGAGTATAGAGGTGTATATACTAATTCTAAAGAATAATAAAACACTAAGCTACTCAAATTATTTGAGTAGCTTTATTTTATCGTTAATAATATATACGGGTTTAGAGAATAATAACTAATTGATATAGTAAATGAAAAGATGAGAATATAATATTTAGAGAGAAGGTGAAGATATGAAGCCAAGGACAAAATTGATATTAGATATATTAAAAGAGGAATATCCAGATGCTAAATGTGAACTTAATCATGGAACACCATTTCAACTTTTAGTTGCTACAATATTATCAGCTCAAGCGACTGATAAAAAAGTAAATGAGATAACAGAGTCGCTATTTAAAGAGTATCCAGATTTAGATGCTTTCTTAACATTAAGTATAGATGAGCTTGAAGTTAAAATAAAGCAAATTGGATTATACAGAACTAAATCAAAAAATATTATGATAATGTGTAATCAGTTAAAGCAAAACTTTAATGGTGAAGTTCCAAAAACTATGGAAGAACTAACTTCTCTTGCAGGAGCAGGAAGAAAAACTGCAAATGTAGTATTATCAAATGCTTTTGGAGTGCCATCTATTGCAGTTGATACCCATGTGTTTAGAATAGCAAACAGATTAGCCTTAGCAGATGCAGATAATGTATTTGAAGTAGAAAAGCAACTTCAAAAGGAATTACCTAAGAGAGAATGGAGCGAAGCACATCATCTTTTGATTTTTCATGGGAGAAGATGCTGTGTAGCTAGAAATCCAAAGTGTAATGAATGTAGATTAACAAAACAATGTAAATACTTTAAGGATATTGAAAAAAATAACTAGTTATAAATTTTGTTTGTTATTTTATTACAACTAAGTCCAAATGATAAAAAAGAAAATTCTTAAATAAAAGTGTAGAGTTGTAATATATAATTCAATACAATATAGTGATATAATAATAAAGGCTTGATAATCAAGTCTTTATTTTGTTTACTAGTATTTTTAAATTTAATATATTAGTAAATAATAAATTATTTTTATAAGATATTTTAATTTAGTCATTTGCAAAAACAAATCAAGGTTAGATTTTTGAAAGTGTCTTATATAATTTGGAGGGGAAGAAAATGAAAATTGGAGTAATAATGGGTGGAATATCTTCTGAAAGAGAAGTATCCTTAAATAGTGGTAAATCAATACTTGAAAATATAGATAGAAATAAATATGAGGTAGTTCCAATTGTTATTGATGACAAGGAAGATATAATAAACAAAGTTAAAGGAATAGATTTTGCGTTGCTTGCTCTTCATGGTAAGTTTGGAGAAGATGGAACAGTTCAATCTGTGCTTCAAACTTTAGAAATACCTTATTCAGGTTGTGGTCCTTTAAGTAGTGCATTGTGTATGGATAAGGATTTAACTAAGAGTGTATTAAAATCACATAATATAAGAGTTGCAAAATGGATAAATGTTAGAAGCATAGAAGAAATAGATTATAATGTTATAGAAGAAATAAAATACCCTGTATTTATAAAGCCAACTAATGGTGGTTCAAGTGTTGCTACGTTTAAAATTACTAAAAAAGAAGATGTAGAAAATGCTGTAGTTGAAGGCTTGAAGTGGGATACAGAAGTTATGATAGAAGAATACATTAAAGGTGATGAAATAACTTGTCCTGTATTTGAAAATGTAATGTTCCCAGTTGTAGCAATTAAACCTAAAGCTGAATTCTTTGATTATACTCAAAAGTATGCAGCTGGTGGAGCAGATGAGTTTGTTATAGAACTTGAATCAAATCTTCACACTGAAGTAGAACAAATGGCGTTAGATACTTATAGAGCTCTAAAGTGTGCAGTTTATTCAAGAATAGATATGATAATAACTAATGAAGGGATTCCTTATATATTAGAAGTAAATACACTGCCAGGGATGACGAGTACAAGCCTTTTCCCAAAAAGTGCAGAAGCTAGGGGTGTAAGTTACTCTGGGTTATTAGATATGATAATTGAAACATCAATGAAAGAAAAAAGATAGTTAGTTATAAAGCCCTTGATTTATAATAAATCAAGGGCTTTATTTAGTTGCTTTTTAAATATAAGTATAAGAGGCTTTAAAAAAAATAATAGACCTATTTACTAAGCTATTATTTCTTGAAGGGCACTAAATTAAGAAATTTTTAAGAATTATATTAGTTTTTTATTAAGAAATTAAGAATAAAGTTAGGTTAATTAATAGATAACATATTAGATATTTTGTTTAATAAATATAATATGATAAAATTATATTATAATTTAAGGGGAGCGATTAGTTATGGATAAAGAAAGAATTTTAATAGTAGATGATGAAAAAGAAATTAGAGATCTAATTGAAATATATTTAAAAAGTGAAGGATATAAGACTATAAAGGCTGGAAATGGAGAAGAGGCATTAGATATATTAAAAACTGAAGAAGTTGATTTAATTATATTAGATATAATGATGCCTAAGTTAAATGGAATAGAGGCTTGTTTAAAGATAAGAGAGGAAAGAGAAATGCCGATAATTATGCTATCAGCTAAAAGTGAGGATTTAGATAAAATACTTGGGCTTAATACAGGAGCAGATGATTATTTAACTAAGCCTTTTAACCCGCTTGAGTTAATAGCTAGAATTAAATCGCAGCTTAGAAGATATAAAAGGTTTAATGCTAAAAATAAAATAATAGATAATGGATCAAAAGAAGCAAAAAATATAATAGAAATAGATGATTTGGGTATAAACTTAGAGACTCATGAAGTTTGGAAAGATGAAGTTTTGATAAAACTTACGCCAACAGAGTTTGATATTTTAGTAGTACTTGCTCAAAATAGAGGCAAGGTATTTAGCATAGAAAATATTTATAATAGTGTGTGGAAACAAGAATTTATGAAATCTGATAATACTGTTATGGTACATATAAGAAAAGTAAGAGAAAAAATAGAGGATGACCCAAGAAAGCCTAAGTTTATAAAAACAGTATGGGGGGTAGGCTATAAAATTGAAAAATAACAACAATTATAAAACGCAGAAGATGGAAATAAAAGAGCAAAAAAATATATTTGAAAAGCAGATGAAAGAAGAAAAAATAAATTTAAACAGAGAAAGACAAATAGAAAATGCACAAAATAGAGAACTTGTAAATAGAGTTAAATTATTTGCAAGAAGATTTTTGGATAAATTTTTGAAATCTAGAATTGGAAATAAAATAAACGAATTTATTTATTGGTTAATGAAGAGAATAGAGAACAGTATTCGTTTTGAGTTAATGGTGGTTTTTGCAGTATGTTTTTCAATTTCAGCTGTATTTTATGGAATATCTAACAATATTTTATCGAGAGATTATACAAGTAGTAGTATAGAATATGATTATGAAACAATAAAAGATAACGCATTGCACCTAGTAAATGAAATATCATATGAAAAAGAAAAATCAGGGTATTATGGTAATGATGAAAGTAATTCTATAGATGAAAATGGAGGAGTAGGAGTATATAGAGAAAGTATTGAAAATACATTACTAATGTATAAGGATAGTAAGATCAAAGTGTATTTAACTGATTTAGATGGAAAGGTTATATATAAAAGTAATGGAGCCGGAGAAGAAAAACTTGATATTTATGCAATTTTAGATAAAAGTAATAATATTGCTTCGGATGGAGAAGAAAGAACACTATTATATCCAATTAAAATAGGAGAAACTAGAAACTATTTAATATATTCAGAAATTCCAACACCAAGAATAAATATAGAAACCTATAAAGGGGAAAAATCGTTCTTTGCATTAATATTATCAGTTTTAGTATTTATATCTGCCTTTATAGTTATAACAAATAGAAAAATAAAATACTTAGATGATATTGTTAAAGGGGTTAATATAGTATCTTGTGGGGATTTAGCTTATAGGGTAGAAGAAAAAGGTAAAGATGAAATTACAAGTCTTGCAGTTAATATTAACACTATGACAGAAGAAATTGAAAGAAGAATTCAAGGCGAAAGAGCAGCTGAAAAAACAAAGGGTGAGCTTATAACAAATGTTTCGCATGATTTAAGAACTCCTTTAACATCGGTAATGGGATATATTGGGCTGATTAAGGATGGGAAATATGAAAATGAAACTATGATGAAGGAATATCTAGATATTGCTTTTAGCAAATCAAATCAATTAAAAGAACTTATAGAAGATTTGTTTGAATATACAAAGCTTAATAATAATGGAATAGTAATAGATAGAGAAAAAGTTAATTTAGTAGATTTTTTAGCTCAAATAATAGAAGAATATATGCCTCTTTTTGATGAAAATTCATTAAAAGTCGTAAAGAAATTTGCAGATGATAAAACAGAAGTAAATATAGATACAGGAAAAATAGTTAGGGTCTTTGAAAATTTATTTTCTAACGCAATAAAATATTCATTTAAACCTGGTGAAGTTGTTATTTC
Organism: Clostridium gasigenes; assembly: GCF_900104115.1. GTDB lineage: Bacteria > Bacillota > Clostridia > Clostridiales > Clostridiaceae > Clostridium > Clostridium gasigenes. Next base: position 67,513 of record NZ_FNJM01000013.1, on the reverse strand, counting down.
TTCTTATCAAAATAATGGATATGCGAATATTATAATTAAGAATAGTGGAGAAACAATTACAAAAGAAAAGATGGATAAATTATTTGATAGGTTTTATAGAGCAGATGAAGCAAGGAATTCAAATGTTAAAGGTAGCGGCCTTGGACTTGCGATATCTAAAAATATAATAGAACTACATGAGGGCAAAATATGGGCAGAATGTATAGGTAATGATATAAGTTTCTTTATTAAATTAAGAGCAGTATAAGAGAAATTATTTATTGTTTTTTCAAAATCATTTAGGGCTATTAAAATAAGTTTAAAACAGTAACAATTATTAGATTTTATAATAACATATTAAGGAGAAGTATTTTTTTAGTGGAGGAACAATGCAAAATAAAAATGATAAGAGTCTTTTTGGAATAGACATAAATGAATTTACTCAAGGGGTGGATTTTGAGGTTTTATCTAAAACATTAGATTTTCTATATCTAAGATCCTCAGGATCAGGTTCAGCTGGTGGAAGATTTAGAGTAGATAAAAAATTTCTAGAATATGCTCCTAAAGCAAGGCAATATAAAATACCAGTTGGTGCATATCATTATGGAGTACCTTCTTATGATTTGACAGCTGCAGATGCTCAATGTGATGATTTTATAAACTTATTACAACAAGGGTTTGGAGAAAAAAACTATGGAGATCTTTTTCCTGTATTAGATATAGAAGCACCAATAGAGGAAAAGATAAGTACAAAAGCATTAGTAACCTGGGTAGATAGATTTAGAAAGAGATTTGAGAAGAAAACTAGAAGAAGATTAATGCTATATACGGGGTTATTCTTTATTGACCTTTACGATGATTTTAACGTACCAGGTATTGGGCAACCTTTAAAGAATATGCCACTATGGATAGCAATGTACACAAATGTACCTATAAATCCTCCTTATCCACCAGATGCAGGTGGATGGAAGAGATGGAGAATTTGGCAATTTAGTGAAAGTGCTATTGTAGAAGGAGTTTCTAATCCCGTAGATGCTAATTGGGGGCCAGATAGCATAGATCTTTTAACACAACCAAGAAGTATAACTGGATTGAAAGCTGTTAGAGAAGGTAAAAAAATATTGGTAAATTGGAACCCGAATACGGATACAGATCTTTTGGGTTATAACTTATTTGTAAATGGTTATTGGATAACTACATTAAATAAGAATGATACAAAGTTTGAAATTAACGAGAGTGATTTACCAGTTACAGCCAAAGGTTTAATTACTATAAGTATTGAAGCTTTTGATAATGATGGAGAAGTATCACAAATTAGAAGTAAGGTAGTTGTATAAGAAGTATTAAAAGCTTAATATGGAATAAAAAACAAAAAAATCTGGCTAAGGCTGGATTTTTTTGTTTTTAAATATTTTGTTAAAATAAAAAAATATATTTTATTATTTAATTTTAACTAAATGTATTAAAATAAATTTCGATATAATATATAATAAGAAACAGTAGTATTTTAAAAAAAATTAGTACTGTATAAAATAAGGCACTTGAAAAAGGACTAGCATAGTAGCTTGTTATTTTTTGAAGATGCTTAAATTAAGATATATAAATATATCTATGGGAGGTGTGTAATAATTGAAAAAAAATAAAAGTCTACAAAAAAGCAATTATAATGAATTATTTGAAAAAAATAAAAAGCCAATAATGATTGGTTCAGTTGTTTTAGTTGCAATTATTGCATCAAGTTTAGCCTATGGAATAGGTTTAAATAAGAACGTTAAGGCATGGGAAAACAAAGTTTACCCTGGAGTTAATGTTTATGGCGTGGAAATTGGTGGGTTAACTAAAGAAGAGGCTATAAAATCTTTAAATGAAAAATTATCAGTAAATATTATGGACAAGACTTTAGCCGTAACTGCTGGAGAACAAAAGTTTGATTTGAAATATTCTGATTTAAATCTAAGTTATGATGTAGAAGCTATTGCTACAGATGCCGTTAAATATGGTAAAGATGGTAGCAACTTTTCAAAAAATACTAAGATAAAAAAAGGTAAGGATCATAATATAGAAGGGGAAATTTCCTATGATGAAGGTAAATTAAAAGAATTTGAGGATACTGTAAAATCTACTGTAGATGTGGAACCAAAGGATGCTAAAATATCAACAAATAGTGGAAATATAGTAATTATACCAGAAGTAGTTGGAAATAAAATCGATGGAGAGGATCTTCATAATAAACTTGTTGAAAATATAAATAAAAATCTATCTAATAAAGTTGAATTAACTTTTGAATTAAAAGAATGTAAAGCAAGACTAACTAAAGATGATTTAAGTCAAATAGATAGTAAGCTTAGTTCATATAGTAATAGTTATAGAATGACTGGAGATGGAAGAGTAAGAAATATGGAAATTGCAGCTCAAACTGTAAGTGGTATTGTTTTAATGCCCGGGGATGAGTTTAGTTATAATGACTTAATTGGAGATACTACGCCAGATAAAGGTTATGAAAAAGCTAATACTTATGTAGGAAATAAAATAGTTCCAGATTATGGCGGTGGTATATGTCAAGTTTCAACAACTTTATATAGGGCTGTAATGAAAGCTAACATACGATCAACTGAACGAAGAAATCATTCACTAATGGTTGGATACTCAGAGGCAGGGTTAGATGCGACAGTAGCTTATGGGTTTGTTGATTATAAGTTTAAGAATACTTATGATTTTCCAATTTATATTGAAGGAGCTGTAGGCGGGGGAACTGTAGGATTTAGTATTTATGGAAATAAATCAAAATTTGGTGAAAAAACATATGAATTAGTTAACGAAGTTTTGGAAACTTATAAACCCGGAAATGAGTATGTTGATGATCCTACATTAGAAATAGGAAAAGAAGTGATTCAATCATATGGTATGACTGGGTATAAAGCTAGTTCGTATCAAGTAACTTATGAAAATGGAACTGAAGTTAATAGAGAAATTGTTGCCACAGATGTATATGGTACTACAAAGAGTGTAGTTAAAAGAGGAACTAAGAAACCAGTAAATACGCCTCCACCAGCAAATGTAGCAACACCTACACCAGTTCCGACACCAGTACCAACACCGGTGCCAGCACCAAAAGTAGCACAATAAAATATAGTTAAGAAAGCTTAGGAATTTTTAATTTCTAAGCTTTTAATTATGTGTATGAAAAAAAATAATGTATATTGTTCAACATAATTATTTAATGAAATTATATGTAGAAACTAATGGGAAAAATATATTGAAATAACAAAGGAATTATAAAATAAATACAAATGGATAGTATAATAGTGAAGTAGAGTGTATTTAATAAGGAAAAGTGATATTATAATAATATAAATTAAGGTGGAGAAAAAGATTTATTCAAGTGTGGCATAAGTGAAAAACAACTAATATTAATAATATCTTTAGATGCCTAGCAGAAGAGGAGTTTTTTTATGAAGTATAAGATGGTTTGCATTGACATGGATGGTACCTTGCTTGGAAAAGGACGCAATATATCAGAAAAAAGTAAGGGAATTATTAAAAAAGCCCATGAAAAAGGTGTTGAAATAGTAGTAACAACTGGACGTATTTATAATAATGCAGCATATTTTTCACATATACTTGGAGTTAAGTCTCCGGTAATTGCTGCAAATGGAGCTATAGTTAGAGAAAATAATAATAATATAATATATGAAGAATATATTCCAACCGTAGATTGTTTAGAGATTATTAAGGTTCTAGATAAAAATAAAATATCATTTCAATTTTATACAACAGATACAATATATTGTAGTAACCTAATAAGTAAAATGGCAACAGAACTATTTATGACTAAACAAATAGGTTATGAAATGTTGAAAATAAAATATATTATGGTAGATAAAATAGAAAAGTGGGAAGATATTTTTAAAAATAATGAAGGTAAGATGACAAAGTGTATAGCAATATCTCCTAAAGCTAGAAAGATAGAGAGTGTTAAAAAGGCACTAAAAAAAGTGAAGAATATTACTATCTATGGTTCAGGCAAAAGGAGTATAGAAATAAATTATAAAGAAGTATCAAAAGGAAATGCAGTAAAAGTACTTGGAGAATATTATGGAATAAGCTCTGATGAAATTATGTGCATAGGAGATAATGAAAATGATATTTCAATGATAAAATATGCAGGGCTTGGGGTTGCTATGGGAAACGCAATAGAGGAAGTAAAGGCAGTAGCAGATTTTGTTACTGAAACTAATAAAGAGGAAGGCGTAGCTTTAGCTATACAGAAATTTATAATTGATGAAGAGAGTTGACTAAATACTAACAGCTAATGTCTTTGACTATTATATAATGATATAGTATGATTATGGGTAGGTGAAATTAAACTAAGAGTAAGATGAAAGTGCATATTACTCTTATTATGCTTATCAATAGGATAAGTTCTTCTAAATTTCAGATGGAGTTAGATATTTTTTGAAGATCCATAAACTTTATCTAAAGATAAGAATAACTTGAAGAGTTGGAGGATGAAAAAATGAATTTTAATATAGTTATGTATCAACCGGAAATTCCACAAAATACAGGAAATATAGCAAGAACTTGCGTGCTTACTAATTCAACCTTGCATTTAATTAAGCCGCTAGGATTCAAAATAGATGATAAACAAGTGAAAAGAGCTGGACTTGATTATTGGAAAGAGTTAAAACTTGAAGTACATGAAAGCTATGAAGATTTCATGTCTAAATACGGAAATGAAAGAATCTTTTTAGCAACTACACATGGCGGAGTCTACTATAATGAGGCAACTTTTAAAAAAGGTGATTTTATAATGTTTGGAAGAGAATCCTCAGGAGTGCCAGAGGCTGTCCATAATGAACATAATGGAATAAGAATTCCGATGATAGAAACTAGTACAAGAAGCTTAAATATTTCAAATACAGCAGCGATAGTTGTATATGAAGCCTTAAGACAAATAGGTTTCCCAAATATGAAATAAAAAGTGGTGGGGGGTGAAAGAATGCAAAAAATAAAGATAATTACTGATAGTTGTTTAGATATACCAAAATATCTTATAGAAGAAAATGACATAGAAGTTTTACCGGTACTAATAAATTTTGAAGAAGAAAGTTATTTAGATACAATTGAAATAACTGTTTCTGAAATGCAAAAGAAAATAGAGCAAAAGAAAATTTTACCAACTACAGCGCAGATAATTCCCCTAAGATTTGAAGAATGTTTTAAAAAATATTTAGATCAAGGTTATAAAATAGTAGCTTTAATAATGTCAGCTAATATGAGTGGTACTTATGAATCAGCTTGTTTAGCTAAAAATATGTTAGAGTCAGATGACATAGTTGTTATAGATTCAAATACTATAACTTCAGGACTTGGATTATTGACTTTGGAAGCATGTAGATTAAGAGATGCAGGGCGATCAATAGTTGAAATAGAAAAGGAATTAAATGAAACTAAAAATAAAATTAAAAGTTCTATTGCATTTGAATCTCTAGATAACCTTGTGAAAGGTGGAAGAATATCTAAAACAGCAGGGGCTATAGGAACTGCTTTAGGATTAAGATTAATTCTAGAAATAAAAGATGGTACAATGGCAGTTAAGGATAAAATAAGAGGAAATAAAAAAGTGATTAAAAAAATTATTTCTGATTATGAGGATGGGAATCCAGATACAAGTAGTCCGGTTGCTCTTTTGGTGTATGATAATGATGACTTATATAGTGCTCTAAAAGAGTATTTAGAAGGAAATGATATAGAATATATAACTACTACAGTAGGATGTGCAGTTGGAATACATTCAGGTCCTAAAGTTTGTGGATTATTATTTATATCTAAAGAAGCTACAAATAATAATGGCAAAGTAGAATAGTCTATTTTAGTATTGGACTATTGTTTTTAAAAAATGCCTAACTAAAAATAGAGAAAGTCCTTTGGGCTTTCTTTTTTTTGAAATTTTTTAGTAAACATTGAATAGAAATTTCTTAAATTATTCTAAATAAAAAATAAAAAGAAAACGCTTAGAGTTTGAATATTCAATAAATAGAGTGTATATTAATATTAGAGACTTGGAAAAAATAATAGACTATAAAATTGGTTTATTATTTTTTTGAAAGTGCCTTAGATATATATTTAGAATATTAAAAAACTAAATAATTTTATTGAATGAAGGTGTTAATTTATGAAACTAGATTTTAATTTAAATCTTTCCCAAGAACAAAGGCTTGTGATGACGCAACAAATGCAACTATCTATAAAGTTACTTCAAATGTCATCTTGCGATTTAAGGGAATATATAGACAATGAATTTACAGAAAATCCTATGCTAGAAGGAAATTTTGATACAGTTCAAGAAGAAGGTAATTACCAGGATAAAATTGATTATAAAGAAATGATAAAATATTTAGAATTTGATAATTATGGTTCGCAAAACTATGGAAGTTATGATAGTGATAATGATGTATCACCATTTAATTTTATAACAAAGAAACAATCATTAACCGAATATCTTCATGAACAAGTATTGGAATGTAATGAAGATGAGTTTATTAAAACAATAGTTGGATACATGATTGAAAATCTAGACTCTAGAGGTTATTTAAGTTTTCCTTTAAAGGATATATGTAGAGAACTTGAAATATCAGAAAAACTAGGGAAAGAAGCTTTAGATGTACTTCAAGATTTGGAACCAGATGGAATAGGCGCGAAAGATTTGAAGGAATGTTTGAAAATTCAACTTATTAAAAGAGGTATTTTAGACGAAAATTTAGAAGATATAATAGATAATTATTTAGATTCAATTGCAGATAATAAATATATAAATATTTCAAAAGCTTTAAAAATAACTCCAAAAGAAGCACAAAGTTGTGGAGATTTAATAAAAACATTAGAGCCAAAACCTTCAAGGGGGTTTTATACAGGTGAGGAAGTGAAATTTATAATCCCAGATGCATCTATAAGGAAAATAGATGGAGAATATTTTGTAATTATGAATGAAGGAGCATTACCTAGGTTATCAATTAATAGCTTATATAAACAAATAATTAATAATAAAGGGGACAAGCAAGCAGAGGAATATGTTAAAAATAAATTAAATAGTGCTATGTTTCTAATAAAAAGTATAGAACAAAGAAAAGGTACGCTTCTTAGAATTTTAGAGAAAGTAATTAAAAAGCAAATAGAGTACTTTGATAAAGGTCAAAAATATTTAAAGCCTATGAGTTTAAAAGAAATGGCAGAAGAATTAGAAGTTCATGAATCGACCATAAGTAGAGCTGTAAGAGATAAATACGTGCTGACAAGTATGGGAACGATTAAAATAAAAGATATATTTACTACAGGTTTAACTTCAAATGAAAATGGTGGAGAAGATGTAGCAGTAGTGAATATTAAGAAAAAGATAAAAACACTTGTAGATGAAGAAAATAGAATTAAGCCTTTGTCAGATCAAGTTATATGTAATGAACTAAATAAAAAAGGACTAAATATCTCAAGAAGAACCGTAGCAAAATATAGAGAAGAGCTAGGGATAAGATCTTCAAGTAAAAGAAAAAGAATATAAAATGCCTAAGTTTTACAATAAAGAGTGTTTTTTATTTAACAATTAAATAAAAAAAATAGATAAAATACGGCTAGAATACACATCTTAGGAGAGTTTTTGGTAATAAAAAGGCGAAAACTATATAAAAATTTTCAAGAAACCCTTTCATATTTCTAAGATGTGTTTTATAATAGTAACTGTGGGACGCTTGAAAAAAGCGTGGGACGCTTTTCGACCAAGGGAGGGCTAAAAGTGCAGGAAATATTATCATTACAGAAAAAAATAGTTCCTGAGCTTGTAGAAGTCCTGGAAAAAAGATATAACGTTCTAAGAACTATAAGTTATAATCAACCAATTGGTAGAAGAGTTTTAGCAAATCGACTAAATCTTGGGGAAAGAATTGTAAGAACTGAAATTAGTTTTTTAAAATCTCAAAACTTAATTGAGATAAATACCCCAGGAATGACTGTTACTGAAGAGGGACAAGAAGTTGTTGATAGGCTAAAAGATTTTATCCACGAACTTAAAGGATTATCTGATATCGAAGAGAGTATAAGATCATTCCTTGGGTTAAAAGATGTAATAATTGTTCCAGGAGATACTAATGCAAATCCAACAATATTAAAAGAGCTTGGAAAAGCTACTGCCAATTATGTAAAAACAATTATAAAAAATAATGACATAATTGCATTAACTGGTGGTAATACTATTAAAGAATTTGTTGAAGCATTTCCTAAAATAAATAATGTGTCAGATATTCTTGTTGTTCCAGCCAGAGGCGGAATGGGAAGAAAGGTTGAGAGTCAAGCTAATACTTTAGCAGCATCTTTTGCTAAAAAAATTAATGCAAGCTATAAAATGCTTCATATTCCAGAAAACTTAAGTTTAGAGGTCTTAGACACACTGCTTAAGGAAAAAGAAATAAAAGAAGTAATAGATACTATCCATAAAGCAGATATTCTTATTTATGGAATAGGTAATGCTATTGAAATGGCAGAAAAAAGAGGAACATCTTTAGTTGAAACAGAGAGATTAAGATCCTTAGGAGCCATAGGCGAAGCTTTTGGATGTTATTTTAATAAAGAGTCTAAAGTTGTATCGGAAAATACTTCAATTGGAATAAACATTAATCAAGCTAAAAATATAAGTACGCATATTGCAGTAGCAGCTGGAGAACACAAAGTTGAATCCATTTTGTCTACTATGATGAATAATAAAAATGCTGTGCTTGTAACAGATGAATCTGCAGGAAGAAAAATATTAGAATTTATTAAAGAACAAACTAAATAAGCTTTAAAATTTAATTTTAAATAGATCTATTTTATAGGAGGTAATTGCAATGGTAAACGTAGCGATTAATGGTTTTGGAAGAATAGGAAGATTAGCATTAAGATTAATGATTGACAACCCTGAATTTAACGTGGTAGCAATCAATGATTTAACAGATGCTAAAACATTAACACATTTATTTAAATATGATTCAGCTCAAGGAAGATTTAATGGAAACATTGAACTTAAAGATGGTGGATTTGTAGTTAATGGTAAAGAAATTAAAGTTGTAGCTGAAAGAAATCCAGCTAACTTACCTTGGGGTGAATTAAAAGTAGACGTAGTACTTGAATGTACTGGTTTCTTCGCTGATAAGGAAAAGGCTGAAGCTCATATAACAGCTGGAGCTAAGAAAGTTCTTATATCTGCTCCTGCAACAGGAGACGTTAAGACAATAGTGTTTAACGTAAACCAAGATATATTAGATGGAACAGAAACAGTTGTTTCAGGTGCTTCATGTACTACAAACTGTTTAGCTCCAATGGCTAAGGTATTAAATGATCAATTTGGATTAGAAAAAGGATTCATGACTACAATTCATGCATACACAAATGATCAAAATACATTAGACGCTCCACATGCTAAGGGTGACTTAAGAAGAGGAAGAGCTGCTGCTGCAAGCATAGTTCCTAACTCAACTGGAGCTGCTAAAGCAATTGGTTTAGTAATCCCAGCATTAAAGGGTAAATTAGACGGAAACGCTCAAAGAGTACCAGTTATAACTGGTTCATTAACTGAATTAGTTTGTACTTTAGGAAAGAACGTTACTGTAGAAGAAATAAACGCTGCTATGAAAGCTGCTGCTGATGAATCATTCGGTTACACAACTGATGAAATAGTATCTGCTGACGTAATAGGAATTTCATTCGGATCATTATTCGATGGAACTCAAACAAGAGTTATGCAAGTTGGGGATGCACAATTAGTTAAAGTAGCTTCATGGTACGATAACGAAATGTCATACACTAACCAACTTATCAGAACTTTAAAATTCTTAGTAACTAAATAGTAAATTTTTATAATTTAATATTTAAGGCATTTCTTTTGGGGATGCCGTGTAAGAAATAAAGACATAGTTGTTGGTCTGGTTTTGTAGTTAATGCTATGAGGTCAGACCAATTTCTTTTAAGCAATACTTTATTTAGTAAAGCTTTTATAAAAAATTGCAAGGGGTGTATATTATTATGAACTTTAACAAAAAAACTATCGAAGATATCGATGTAAAAAGTAAAAGAGTTTTAGTAAGATGTGATTTTAACGTGCCATTAAAAGAAGGCGTTATAACTGACGTAAATAGATTAAATGGTGCATTACCTACTATTAAGTATTTAGTTAAAAATGGAGCGAAGGTTATCCTTTGTTCACATTTAGGAAAAGATGCTTCAAAATCATTAGCACCAGTTGCTACAAAATTAAGCGAACTTTTAGGTCAAACAGTAGTTTTCGCTAGAGATGAAGAAGTTGTTGGAGCAAATGCTAAAAAAGCAGTTGCAGAAATGAACGACGGAGATATCGTATTATTAGAAAACACTAGATGTAGAAAAGAAGAAACTAAAAATGATCCAGCATTCTCAAAAGAATTAGCATCACTTGCTGACGTATTTGTTAATGATGCATTTGGAACTGCTCATAGAGCTCATTGCTCTACAGTTGGAGTTACAGAATTCTTAGATACAGCTGTTTGTGGATACTTAATCCAAAAAGAATTAAAGTTCTTAGGAGAAGCAGTAAATGCGCCAGTTAGACCTTTTGTTGCTATATTAGGTGGAGCTAAGGTTTCAGATAAAATAGCAGTTATAAATAATTTATTAGATAAAGTTGATACATTAATAATTGGTGGAGGAATGGCTTATACATTCCTAAAAGCACAAGGATACGAAATCGGGACTTCATTAGTTGAAGCTGATAGAGTTGACTATGCAATGGAAATGATTGAAAAAGCTAAAGCTAAGGGTGTTAAATTCTTATTACCTGTAGACCATAGAGTTGCAGCAGGATTTAAAGATGTTGAAGCAATAGTTACAGCAGATCAAAACATACCAGAAGGACATATGGGATTAGACATCGGACCTAAAACAGATGCTATATATGCAGATGCTATTAAAGATGCTAAGACTGTTATCTGGAATGGACCTATGGGAGTATTCGAATTCGATAACTTCAATAAGGGTACAATTGCAGTTGCTAAAGCTATGGCTGATGCAGATGCTACAACAGTTATTGGTGGAGGAGACTCAGCTGCAGCTGTTAATATCTTAGGATTTGGAGACAAAATGACTCACATATCAACAGGTGGTGGAGCATCACTTGAATTCTTAGAAGGTAAGTTATTACCTGGAATAGAAGCTTTAAATAACTAATTAAGAGTTGCCATAAATAAATAATTAATCAGAGTTATAAAAATTACTGAAAAGTTATTTATTTTAGGTTACCTAATCAATATTAAAATAAATTGAAAAAATAAAATTAAGAGGTGAATATAATGAGAAAAGCAATAATAGCTGGAAATTGGAAAATGAATTACACACCTGCACAAGCAGTTACTGTTATAGAAGAATTAAAATCATTAGTTAAGGATGCTACTTGTGACATAGTTATATGTCCAACTTTTGTTTGTTTAGACGCTGCTTTAAAAGCTGCTGCTGGTTCAAACATTAAAATAGCAGCACAAAACATGCACTTTGCAGAAAATGGTGCTTTCACAGGAGAAGTAGCTCCAGGAATGCTTGAAGCTATGGGAGTTTCTTATGTTGTTATAGGACACAGTGAAAGAAGAGAATACTTCAATGAAACAGATGAAGCTTGTAACAAAAAAGTTAAAGCGGCTTACGCTCATAACTTAGTTCCAATTCTTTGTTGTGGAGAATCATTAGAAGATAGAGAAAATGGAACAACTAATAATGTTATCGAAGCTCAAATCAAAGTTGATATAGCTGGATTAACAAATGATCAAGCTAAAAACTTAGTAATAGCTTACGAACCAATTTGGGCTATTGGAACAGGTAAAACTGCTACTTCAGAACAAGCAAACGAAACTATAGCTGCTATAAGAGGAATGGTTGCAGAAATGTACTCAAAAGAAATTGCAGCTGCAGTAAGAATCCAATACGGTGGATCAGTTAAGCCAAACACAATAAGCGAACAAATGGGTATGTCAGATATCGATGGAGCTTTAGTTGGCGGAGCTAGCTTACTTGCTACAGATTTTGCAGGAATAGTTAATTTCAAATAAGAATTTTTTTTATAAGACCCTATAATTCATTTATTATGAATTATAGGGTCTTATTTTTGTTTTAATATTAGACATAAAATATTATGGTTCTTATGTTATGATTAGTATATAAATAAACTATAATTTAGTAAATACTTGTATAGAATTGTATATTAGTTCTTAAAAAACTAATATATAAATAGTAATTTGTAAGCATAATGGAATAATGACAAATCAGAAATTTATTTATCCATTTAACTAAATAATAAAAAGATACCCGACATCTGAACAGATGTTGGGTATACTTAATTTCTATACACTTGTTACTACAATTGTATAATCTGGATTTGAAATTGTCTTTGCATAAACTGCAGCGGTTCCAAAATATTTAGAACCTGAAAATTTTCCAATTCTTGTTCGCTCGATGCTGTCATTAGCGTCTGGAAATCCTTTGGAAATAGGTGTGTAGCCATAAGCCCTCATGACGAAGCGTACCATCCAGCCAATATTGCGGCGGTTGGGCGCATTTGCGTCTGCAGCGTCATGATTAAGAGGAAATTCTTCGCAATCTCCAAACAGGTCCTCTAGTTCCTTGACTACACCTGTAAGTGCAGGTAATCCAACTTTTGACATAGCAATCATCTGATTAACTGATTCTGGTTGTGTTAAGAATTCAATTACCCTTTCTGTGTCTGGATTCTTTGGAATCGAACTACTACCGAAAAAATCTTTCATTATCTGATTCATCTTTTTTACCTCCTTGGAACTATAGATCAATTTGATCTATAGATATATGATAAACTAATATTTTGTTTATGTCAACTTTAAAGCATTATGATGCATAGATTTTTATTTATGTAAAAATCCTTTATGCAAAAATGACAGAATTGCCTTGCAGAGTGATTGTAAAAAAAAATTAATAAATATTCAAATTCCAATTTATCTAACAGATTAGATAGAATTGTATAATATTATATTTTATAATAATTAGAGAAAAGTTTATAGGCTTGTCGTAAATATACAAGCCTATTTTATGATTAAGTGGAGCTTTGCAACATTTATCATATCCTACAATTACTAACACTCCAACTGAAGCTAAGAATCACTTTATATTGTTTAAAAGATACTAATTGGATATAATAAAGATATAGTAAGTGATTCATATATGAGAATGTAGAGAAGAGATATATTTAGGTTGCAGAATTGAATTAGTAATATAGTGTATTAGGCATCATAAAATAAATAATAGACCAGTATCTTTGATTTTTGGTCTATTATTTATTTTACAATGCCTTAAATATATGAAATAAGAAGGGTGTGGAGTGTTTGCAAAATGTGATATTTGAAAAACTAAATAGTGATAATTTAAAAAATTACTTTATTAAATTAGGATTAAGTACTGCTTTAGTTTTTGGAAGCGTCCTAACAGACGAATTTAATGAAGAGTCTGATGTAGATATTGCAATATTAAGTAGTAGCAAGTTAAATATTAAGGCAATATTAAATTTAGAATTATATTTAGAGGATTTATTAGATAGACCAATTGATGTTGTTGATTTGAATAGTGAAAAATTAGATGTTTTTATAAAAATAGAGATATTAAATAATAATAAGTTGATATACAGTCAAGATAACAGTGTATCATTAAATAAACTTATAGATAATACTGAATGGTATTATAGAGAAAATGAGCATTACTTTGAATGTAGAAAGAGGGATTTATTATGCTAAATGAAGGAAGATTACTTAAAATAATTGAGGATATGACTGAGGTTTTAGAAAATCTTAAAGAATGTAAAAGTGTTTTAGAGGAAACTCCAGAAGAAAAAAATATATTATATATTGAATTTGGATTAAAACAAATTTTTGTAGACTTTTTTATAACAGTTGAACATTTAATTTCTATGCTATTAAAAGAAAATAAGAAATTTAAAATAGGCATTGATATGAAGCAGTCCTTATTTATTTTAAATAAGGACAATGTAATTTATGAAGAGATATATTTATTTTTAAATGAAGCGAGACTACTTAGAAATAGAATATCACATAGATATAAAGAACCTTCAACAGCTGAATTAATTGAATTTATAAATAGTAATATTGATAAATTTGATAAAGTAGTAGATATAGCAAAAAAATACTTATAAATTATAATCCTTAATAAAAAACAAACAAAATAATCCATTAGCAATAATATTGGCTAATGGATTATTTTTTAGCCTTATTTGAGAAGTTATAACTAAGGAAACTGAAAAAATAACAAGTCAATTTACGAATATAGTACAAAATGAATTTTATTACAGATTAGAATAGTAAAAATACATATAAACTTCAGTTAGAATTCTTATGAAATGAAGAGACCTTCTATAGTATCAGAGGTGAAAGAAATAAGGAGGGATTAATTATATGGATTTTATTTTAAGAGGATTATTAAGCTTAAAGAAGAGAAAGAGTAAGGGAATAATATTACTTGCTATAATGTTAATTGTATGTCTTGTAATTTTATCAGGATTTGGAATACAATCAGCAACAAAGGCAGCGGCTGTTTTAGCAAGGCAAAAGCTTGGGGCAGAGGTTACCTTAATGCAGGATATGCAAAAAACTATGGAAAAAATGAGAGCGCAACAAGATCCAGCGGCTGAACCTACTAGAGGAAAAGGAATTACAAGAGCGTCAGTACCAATAGAGTATTTAGATCAATTAAAAGGTTTAGAAAATATCGAAGGATATTCATTAGAAAATAGTACAGGAGCAAATTTAGGAGATGGAGTTATAGCAGTAGCATCAGAAACAACGGAGAGTACAACTGCTGCTAAGGTAGGTGGTGGTCAAGATGGAAAGATGAAGGCGCCAGTTAGTAAAGGCGATATTACCTTAATGGGTATTAATGATTTCTCTTTGGCATCAGAAATTAATAATGGTGGTGGGGAAGTAGTAAGTGGTAGTGCAATAACTGAGAATGATTTAGAAAAAAATGTTGTAATGTTAGAAGAAGTATTTGCAGAGGATAATAAATTAGCGGTTGGAGGTACTATTAAACTAAAAAATCCAGAAACAAGTGTAGAATTTGAGGCAAGTATAATTGGAATTTACAAAACAAATTCAACAGTGGATGATACAGCTTTTAGAAATACAGCAATGATGCCATATAATAAAATATATGCACCATATACATTTGTTAATACTATTAAAGGTAGTGATTACACAGGAAAGGTAGATAGTATTAAATTCTTCTTAGATGATCCTGTTAACGTAGATAAGTTTATTGAAGAGGGAAAAAAGACAAATATAGATTTTGAGACATTTGTATTAGATGGTGGAACAAGAGAGTATGATCAAATGATGTCACCTATAGAAAATGTAGCATCTTTCTCAAAAATAACATTAGTTGTAGTTACTGTTTTTGGAGCAGGGATTTTAGGATTAATAATTATGTTATCTATAAAAGAGAGAATAAATGAAATTGGAATATTAATGTCTTTAGGAGAAAAAAGAATAAGGATAATAGGACAGTTTTTAGTAGAGGTACTTGTAATTTTAGTGATTGCATTAAGTGTTGCAGCATTTACTGGTAGCAGTATTAGTAAAGTAGCGACAGATAAATTATTAGCTAATGAATTACAAACTGAATCACAACAACAATCCCAAGGAATGGGAGGCCAAATGCCTCAAAATATAGGAAGACAAGGTAATGGTGGTGGCTTTAGTAAAACTAAAGTAGAAAAGATAGAAGAATTAAATGTAAAAATAACAGCAACAGAATTTTTCCAAATGGCATTACTTGCAATGCTAGTAGTTATTGTTGCAACAATAATACCATCTTTAATGATAATGAGTGTTAACCCGAAAGAAATATTAAGCAAAAATAGTTAGGCATCATAAACTAAATAATTAGTCAAAGTTAATAATAGTGACTAGTTATTTAGCTAAAGATCACATAGGAGGAGTTTTTATGGAAGCAGTATTAAAAAACAAAGAAGAAATAGTTTTAAAAATAGAAAATTTATCATTTGCATATGAAGAAGGTAAAAATATACTAGATAAAATAGATGTTGAGTTTAAAAAGGGAAGGTTTTATGCAATAGTAGGAACTTCAGGATCAGGAAAAACAACATTTTTATCATTAATTTCAGGTTTAGAGGCTCCTACTGAAGGAAGTCTATTATTGAAAAATAAATCTGTAAAGGAAATTGGATTAGAGAATTATAGAAATAAATATGTATCAATAGTTTTTCAGGGATATAACTTAATAAATTATATGACAGCTGTGCAAAATGTAACATCGGCTATGAGTATAAAAGGGGTTAAGAAAGAGGATAATAAGATTTTCGCTATGGAAATGTTACAAAAAGTTGGGTTAACAGAAGAACAAGCTCATCAAGATGTCTTAACATTAAGTGGTGGACAACAACAAAGAGTTGCAATAGCTAGGGCATTAAGCTGTGAAAATGATATAATTATAGCAGATGAGCCCACTGGAAATTTAGATGAGGAAACTTCAAAAGAAATAGTAGCACTCTTTCGTGATATAGTATATAAATATGGAAAAACAGTAATTATGGTAACTCATGATAAGGATTTATCTAAAAATGCGGATGAGATATATGTTATGGGTAATAAAAAATTAATTAAACAATAGTAAGGAGGGTTTTTTATGGCAAAAAGAATTTTAGTGGTAGAGGATGATGTGCAAATACAAGAAATTATAGTTGAGTTTTTATCATCACAACACTATGAGGTCCATTGTGCTAATGATGGGCTTGGAGGCTATGAAAAATTTAGAGAGACTAATTTTGATTTAGTTATTTTAGATATAATGATGCCAAATTTAGATGGTTATGCTTTATGCAAAATGATAAGAAATAAAGATAAAAACATAGGAATTATATTTCTAACAGCTCTTGGTAGTGAAGATGATGAGGTAAAGGGATTTGATTTAGATGTTGATGATTATATTAGAAAGCCTTTTTCCTTTAATGTATTAATAAAAAGAGTTGAGGCGGTTTTAAGGCGTAGAGGAGAAGAAGAAGAGGGAAAGAATGAGTTAACTTATGGTAATGTTACATTAGAAGTAAGCTCTTACAAAGCTTACTTGAATAATGAAGAGGTTGAAATGACATTAAAGGAGTTTAATATACTAAAATTACTTATTCAAAGTAGCCCTATGATAGTTTCTAGGGATATTTTAATAGAAAAAGTGTGGGGCTATGAATATTATGGTGATACTAGAGTTATTGATGCTCATATTAAAAATATTAGAAAGAAAATTGGTGGTGAGTACATTAAAACAGTAAAGGGGATAGGCTATGGACTTAAAAAGTAAGTGGAATAATCTTGGGATAAAAAAGAAAACATTTTTATTCTCATCTATAGTAATAGTTATAGCTTTTTCAGTATTGTATTTAAGTATGTCAATTTTCCTACCAAGGCTTTATTATAATTATAAGGTTGACCTATTAAATAAAAATATTAGTGAATTTATAAATAAATTAGAGAATAATACTGTTGATGATATAAATACAGTTGTAGATGAATTTAGTTTTCAAAATAACTTAATGATAAATATAATGACAGCAGATGATGAATGGGTTTATTCAACTTTCAAAACTGATATGAATAAAAAGATAATAAGAGTGTTAGATAATAAAGTGCCAAGTGAAAAAAGATTGCCAAATAGTTTTTATGAAAAAAGAGGTGGCACTCCTATAGAAAATTTAACATTAGAAAATAAATTTTATTTTAAACAAATAGATAAAGAATGTATTATATTAACTCATGCACCTATTAAAGCTATTAATGAGGCAGAGATAATTGTGAAATTATTTTTCCCTTTTGCATTTTTAACAATTGTAGTAGTTGCAGTAACAATATCAATGTTTTATTCTAAAAGAATTAGTGATCCTTTAATAAAAATAAAGGAAGCTGCGGAAGAGATGGCTGCTTTAGATTTTACAAAGAAGTTACCTTTAATGGGGAAAGATGAAATTGGAGAGCTTGCAAATAGTTTAAATGTTATGAATAGAAAACTTGATAAAACCTTTAATGAACTTGATATGGTAAATAGAAAATTGAAAATAGAGATTGAAAAGGAAAGAGAAATAGAAAAGGAAAGAAGAGAATTTATTGCAACTATTTCTCATGAATTAAAATCTCCTATAACAATAATAAGTGGTCAAATAGAAGGTATGAGTTATAATATAGGAAAGTACAAGGATAGAGATAAATATCTAAAGGAAAGCTATGCAGTAGTTGAAAAAATGAGGGCTTTAGTAAATGAACTTTTAGATATTTCAAAAAGAGATAAAGATGATTTTAAATTAAATATAGAAAAAATTAATATTTCAAAGTTACTAAAAGAGATATTACGAGAAAACTATTTCTTTATTGAAAGAAAAAATTTAAAGTTACAAGAAGAAATTACAGAAGAAATATGGATAGATGGAGATAGATTATTATTAAAAAAAGTTATAGGAAATGTAATAAAAAATGCTATTTCACATTCGCCTTCAAAGGAAAATATTTTTGTAGAGTTAAGTAATTCAAAATTAGTGGTAAAAAATACAGGGGTAGAAATAGAAGAAGTAGATAAGGGAGAAATTTTCAAAGCTTTCTATAGAGCAGATAAGTCGAGAAATAGAAAAGATGGCAATACAGGGCTTGGTTTATATATAGTGAAAACAATATTAGATAAACATGAAAATATAAATTATAGCATTGAATCAAATAAAAATCAGGTTTCATTTATTATAAATTTTTAATAAGGAACTTAAAAAAGTAATAGATCAAGTCGCAAAATAGACTAGCGAATTGGTCTATTATTTTTTTGGAAGATACTTAAGAATCTGTTAGATAATATTTTGAAAGTAGTAGAACATAACTCTTTACAAGGGTAGTTAAAAAATGTAGTATAGGTATATAATAAAATTTTGGGGGTTTTAAAATGAGTGAAAAATTTGAATTGCTATACGGAAATACTAATAAGGTATTAAAAATTAAGGCAGAGACAGGTGAAAGATATATTGTAGAAGCTGGAGCAATGGTTTCAATGAGTGATGTTTTTGAAATGAAGGCTAAAACTGGTGGGCTTGGAAAAACTCTTGGAAGAATGTTTTCTGGTGAATCAATGTTTATTCAAGAATTCAAAGCAAAAGGAAATGGAGAATTATTGTTAGCACCTCAATTTTTAGGAGATATAGAAAAGGTTGAGATGGATGGAAGTAAAAAATATAGATTAGGCAAATCAAGTTTTTTAGCTTCAACTTCAGGAATAGATGTAAATACTAAATCAGGTGGAGTTAGTGGGATGTTTTCAGGAGAAGGATTAATACAAATGGAGGCCTCAGGAAAAGGCGAATTATTTATAAGTTCTTATGGAGCAATTCATAAAAAAGAAATTGAGCCTTTGGAAGTTTACATAGTAGATTCAAACCACTTAGTTTTATGGGATAGTAATATGAAATATAGTGTAGAATTAGCATCAGGACTTTTTGGCTCAATAGTTGGTGGTGAAGGTTTTATTTGTAAATTTTCTGGTCCAGGAACAGTTTGGATACAAACAAGAAATCCTGCTAATATGACAAATAAGGCAAAATAAAAAGCGCCCTTAGTTGTTTAAGAAGTATAATTATAGTATAATAAAATCAGAATTAATAAAAAAAATACTATAGATTATTAAGAATAAAATATAGATGACTTGGAGGAAAATTATGGCGAAGAAACCTGTAATGTTAATGATACTAGATGGATTTGGAATAGCTCCAAAATCAGAAGGAAATGCTGTTGAAACAGCAAATAAACCAAATTTTGATAAATTAATGGCAAAATATCCACATACACAATTAAGAGCAAGTGGGCTTGAAGTTGGATTACCAGAAGGTCAAATGGGTAATTCAGAAGTAGGTCACTTAAATATAGGTGCAGGAAGAGTTATATATCAAGAGTTAACAAGAATCACAAAGGAAATAAAAGATGGTGGATTCTTCACAAATGAATCATTGAACTTAGCTGTAGACAGTGCTAAGAAAAATAATTCAGCTCTTCACTTAATGGGTTTATTATCAGATGGTGGAGTTCACTCACATATAGATCACTTAAAAGGTCTATTAAAATTAGCTAAAGATGCTGGTCTAAGCAAGGTATTTGTACATTGCTTTATGGATGGTAGAGATGTAGCTCCAGGATCTGGTAAAGATTTTATAGCGAGTTTAGAATCTTATATGCAAGAAATTGGTGTAGGTAAAATTGCTACTATTAACGGTAGATACTATGCTATGGATAGAGATAACAGATGGGAAAGAGTTGAACTTGCTTACAATGCAATGGTACTTGGAACTGGTGAAACAGCTAACAATGCTATTGAATGTATGGAAAAATCATATCACGATAATAAAAGTGATGAATTTATCTTACCATGTGTTATAGAAGAAGATGGAAGACCAGTTGCAACAATAAAGACTGGAGATTCAGTAATATTCTTTAACTTTAGACCAGACAGAGCAAGAGAAATAACTAGAGCTATAAATGATAGTACATTTGAAGGCTTCAAGAGAGAAAAATTAAACCTTACATTTGTAACAATGACTCAATATGATAGCACATTAAAAGGTGTTACAGTTGCTTATACACCAAATAGCTTCGAAAACACTTTAGGACAATATGTTGCAAGTAAGGGATTAAATCAATTAAGAATAGCAGAAACTGAAAAATATGCTCATGTTACTTTCTTCTTTAACGGTGGAGTTGAAGCGCCAAATAAGGGTGAAGATAGAGCGTTAATTGCATCACCTAAGGTTGCAACTTATGACCTTAAGCCAGAAATGAGTGCTTTTGAAGTAACTGATGAATTAATAAATAGATTAGATTCTGATAAGTACGATATGATTATATTAAACTTTGCTAACCCAGATATGGTAGGTCATACAGGTGTTATAGAAGCTGCTGTTAAAGCAATAGAAACTGTTGACACATGTCTTGGAAAAGTTGTAGCTAAAGTATTAGAAAAAGATGGATCAGTATTTATAACTGCTGATCATGGAAATGCTGAAATGATGATAGATTTCTCAACAGGAAAGCCATTTACAGCACATACTACAGAGCCAGTACCATTTGTATGGGTTTCAAACCACACAGAAGGTAAAACATTGCAAACCGGAAAACTTGCTGATATTGCTCCAACAATGTTAGTAGAAATGGGACTTGAAGTTCCAAAAGAAATGACAGGAACAAGCTTAGTAGTAAATAAATAATTAATAGGACGCCTTATAATATTATAAGGCGTCTTTTCTAGTTTATAGTAAAATATTAAGGCATCGTAAAAGAAATAACAAACAAGAATACTTGGCTGTTATTTCTTTTACGATGCCTAAGAGAGATTAGAGCATTAAATACGTTTATATAGATGAAAGTACTTTCAAAGAGAAGGGGAGAGAGGACATGGTTAATAAGGATAACTTTATTATAAGGCTTAGGAAAAAGGACTTGATAGCCTTAGATTATTTAGTGGATAATTATTCACAACTTGTATTAAAGGTAAGTTACAGTGTATTAAATAATTTAGATCTTAGTGAAGAATGTACAAATGATGTAATGTTAAGAGCTTGGGATAATATTAAATCATTTAAAGGAGATATAAATATGTTTCCTAAATGGCTTGTAGTTATTACAAAAAGGCATGCAATAGATATAATTCGGAAAGAAAAAAAGCATAGTAAAAATGTGTGTTTAGATGATGAAATTAGCATTAATATTAGAGATGTAGCTGATGAGGTAGAAGACATCATAGCTATGGATGTAATTCATTCAGAAATAAATAATTTAGATAATAAAAGTAAAGACGTAATTGTTAGAAGAATATTTAAAAATCAAAAGGTAAATGAAATAAGCAAAGAACTAGGAATAAGTGAAACAGCAGTTAGTAATAGGTTAAGCCGGGGAAAGAAAAAATTAATATGCGCATTAGAAAGGAGAGGATAGTATGAGTAAAGAGTTTGAAAATATAAATTTAGATGATTATAAAAATATTGAAGTAGAAATGAATGATATAAAGAAAGCTAAAATGAAGAAAACATTAAGAGTAGAAATAATAAGAAGAAAGAGAAAAAAACGAAAAACTTTGGCTATAGCAGCATCATTAACATTTATAATGACATTAGGGATTATTTCACAACCAGCAGTTGCACAAAATATACCTATAATAAATTCTATGTATCAAAAAATGGGGTTTAGTGAAAAGTATTTGCCAGTGACAAAATATGTTGGTGAGTCAGTTGAGGAAAATGGTATTAAAGTCACAGTAGATAATATTGCAGCATCAGAGCGAGTTATAAGGATTAGTGTTAAAGTAGAATCTGAAAATGAAATTTTCAAAAATCCTTCAAGTCTTATTCATATGATTGGATCAGTAAATGGTATTAGTGTAGGATCAGGTGGAAGTGCTTATAACATAGATAAAAAAAAATATGTTGAAGTTATAGAATTGAGTTCAATTGAAGGATTTCCATCTGCTGGAACAGTGAAATTAAATATGTTTAGTGAAACTTATAAAATCAATCAATCAATAGAACTAAATGTAGATTTTACTGATTCTTATAAAAATAATATTAAAAAAGAAGTAACTATGGAATCAAATAATGGAGAATATAAAGTAGTTGAACTAGAAGGTACTAGTTTAGGTACATTCCTAAAGGTTGAGAACTGTAAAATTGAAGGGGGTGACGGTAGTAAAGGTATTTTATTAAAGATAGATGATAAAATTTATAGAAATGGTTCATTTTCGAGTGATGGAGAGATAGCATATCTTAGTTGTCCAGATGTAGTATATGATGATATTAAAAATGCAAAAAATATCTCAGCTATTGAATATAAAAATGAAGATGGAGCTGTAGTATTCGGTGGGGGAGTTAAAAGTACTTTAGTTAATAGTGAATGGGTATCAGTTCCAACTATGACAGAAGAAGAAACAGAAGTTAAAAACAAACTTTTTGTAGAGCATATGGAAAAAGAAAGGATAGCAAAAGAATCATCGCCTAAAAAAATAAAAGATAATGTTGAATATATTAGTGAGTTAATATCTCAAGATGGAAATAAAGTAAATATAACAAATGTAGAAAGAAAAGATGGAAAAATAAAAATATATATAGATGGTGATGAAAGGAACGATATTTTAAGAGTAGCAAATGATACATTTATTTGTGATGACAATAATAAAAATTATCAATTTCCAGAGTTAATAAGAGAAAATAGGGAAGGATATATTATTGAATTTGAGGATAGTATTGAGGGTAAAGTAAAGGTAGATATGAAAGATATGTTGATTAATAAACATGGTTTGAGATTTGAAGAAGAAGAAAAATTAATACTTAAATAAAAGATATAAATC
Organism: Clostridium gasigenes; assembly: GCF_900104115.1. Classification (GTDB taxonomy): domain Bacteria; phylum Bacillota; class Clostridia; order Clostridiales; family Clostridiaceae; genus Clostridium; species Clostridium gasigenes. Next base: position 44,083 of record NZ_FNJM01000013.1, on the reverse strand, counting down.
CACTGAAATTAAAATAATTTCAGTGGATTTTCTTTATTTATAAATAAAAAAATAACAAGATAATATGCTTTGAATATACATTTTATTCAAAAAAATGATATAATTACTGAGAAAGTATAACTAAAATTTAATACTTTCTTAAAAAGTGGAGGGTTCTATGAGAGCTAACGATACTAAAAATAAAAGTTGTAAAAATGATTTTATAATCTTGCTGGCTTTATTACCAGTTAATATAATAAATTTAATGCGTGTATTTGAGGACTATGATAATAGACTTAATTTAAAAACTATTATAATAGTGGCATCTGCTTTACTTTATATATTGGCATGTATTTATACTTATGTGAAATGGAAAAAACAAAAAAATAGATAAGTTGGTGAATAAATATGGATAATAATATTTTAGTGGTAGAAGATGATTCAGATATTAATGGATTGCTATGCAACATTTTAAAAAAAGAAGGACATGCCGTTAGAAGTGCATACTCTGGTACTGAGGCGAAAATGTGCATAGAACAATATGATTATGATCTTATAATATTAGATTTAATGTTGCCAGGTGTTACAGGGGAAGAACTTATAGAAGAAATAAGAAAAATAAAAGTTATGCCTATAATAGTTATATCAGCAAAGACTGGGCAAGAGGATAAAATAAATGTGCTAAAACTTGGTGCAGATGATTTTATAAATAAGCCTTTTGACATTAAAGAGGTAATAGCTAGAGTAGAGGCTCAATTAAGAAGATATAAAGAATTTTCACAAAGTAAAAGTAAAGATAATAAATTGAAGTATAAAAATATAATATTAGATTCAGAATCAAGAAGAGTATTTATAAATAAAGAAGAAATAGCTTTAACTGTAAGGGAGTTTTCAATTTTACAATTGTTAATAAGCAACCCTAATAAGGTATTTACAAGAGAAAATCTATTTGAGACTGTGTGGGAAAATGAATTTTTAGGTGATGATAATACAGTTAATGTACATATTAGTAACTTAAGATCAAAGCTAAGCAAAGCAGATAGAGGGTCTTACTATATTAAGACAGTTTGGGGAATAGGATTTAAACTTAAAGAGTAGAAATAAGACATATTCAAAAAAATATCAGACTAAGGCACTTGAAAAAATAATTAATCAAGGTACTTAAGATGATGTTCTTTTTAATATGCCTAAATTGATAGGTTTGAACTCAGGCATTATAAAATAAATAATAGACTAGTATCATTGAGATATTATTTATTTTATAGTGCCTTAATACTTTCTTAATGTTTTCTTTAAGGTATCTTATACTTAAGTTTATATAATAAGAGCATAAGGTAATGGGGAGGAAATAATAATGAATGAAATAATTTTAAAAACTAATAAAATAACTAAAAAATATGGCACTCAAGCGGCTGTAGATTCTATAAATATAACAATAAAAAAAGGTGATATATATGGATTCATAGGACAAAATGGTGCAGGGAAAACTACATTAATGCGTATGATAACAGGGTTAATACACAAAACAAGTGGAGATATAGAACTACTGGGAGGAAGTACTGAATCTGAGTTAAATAATGCTAGAACAATGGTTGGTAGTTTAATAGAAACACCATGTTTTTATGGTGGCATGACTGCAAGAGAGAATCTTGAAGTTTCAAGGCTTGTTAGAAATATTGCAGGAAAAGAATGTATAGAAGAAGTTTTAAAGTTAGTTGGATTAACTGATGTGAATATAAAAAAGAAAAAAGTTAAGAACTTTTCACTTGGAATGAGACAACGGTTAGGAATAGCGAATGCGCTACTTGGAAATCCAAGATTGCTTATTTTAGATGAACCTATAAATGGATTAGACCCTATGGGAATTATCGAAGTAAGAGAACTTCTAAAAAAAGTGAATAAAGAAAAAGATGTAACAATATTAATATCAAGTCATATACTTGGAGAACTTTCAGAACTTGCTACATGTTACGGTATAATAAGTCATGGTAAGTTAATTGAAGAAATATCTTCAGAAAAATTAAATGAAAAATGTAGGCAATATATAGAACTAGAAATTGATGATGCACCAAGAGCAGTAACATTAATGGAGGAAAAACTAAATATAACAGCGTATGAAGTTTTAGATAAGAATAAAGTGAAAATATATAGTGACCTAGATAATGTTGGTAAAATAAATACGCTTCTTTCTAAAAATGGAGTAATTGTAGACCGAATTGGGCTAAAAGGAGAAAATTTAGAAGAGTACTTTATGGATATTGTTGGAGGTGGAAAAAATGTATAGATTAATAAAAGCAGAGTTATTTAAATTATTTAAAAATAAAACTTTTAAGGTATTATGTATTGTAGCTATAATATTATCAATAATAGTAATAGCAATGACATCAATAATAACAGAAGACTTCTTGCTTAAGGCATTAGGAGATATACCACAAGAACAAAAAATGATACAGTTAGAACAAATTAGGGGCGCAAGTAGTGAAGCAAGTTTCACTCCAGGTCAACTAGGATTCCACGTAAGTGGAGCTAAAGATATGTTTAATATTACTACTATAGAATTGTTCCATACAGCATTTGGAGTAGGGGCTATAGAAATTTTAATTGGTGTTTTAGTAGCAGCTTTCCTTGCAAAGGAATATTCAGAGGGAACAATAAAAAACATATTGGCATATGGGAAAAAAAGATCGCATTATTATATTTCAAAGTGGATAGCAATTACAGTAGGAACAACTATAATAATGGCTATAACAGTAGGACTTGCAACTATTATTAATATAATTATTAATGGTTGGGGGGAACCTTTTGAAATTATTCAATTAATGGGTATGTTAAAAACATTTGGTGCAGCAGTAATAGTTAATTCAGCGGTTGTTGCAATTATAATGTTGATTGCAACACTAGTAAAGAGTAATGGAGCAACTATAGGAATAAGTGTAGCAATATTTGTAGGTATTCCACTATTCACATCGTTTTTATATGGAAAAATTGATTGGTTTGATAATCTTTATGAATTAACTTTATTATATAATGTGGCAATTGTAACAGCTATTAGCGCAAATAGTGCAGATGTTATAAAAGCGATAATGATATCTTTAGTTACGTTAGTAGCAGCTTTAGGTTGTGGAATAGCAGTATTTAATAAACAAGATATTAAGTAAATAAGGCATTGAAAAATAAATAACAAGACAAAATAATGACTTGTTATTTATTTGGAGATGATTAATATTAATAAAAAATAGAGAGGTATTGGAGGTGGAGCAATGATATTTTTAATAATAATGTTAGTAGTAGCAGTTATTATTCTTTTTATGTATATTATTAATTTAAAGAAAGAGATAAAAGCTGTTTCAAGCGAGATAAAAAAGAATCATAGTGAATATAGAAATATTAGAATTAAAACAACAGATAGACATATAGAGCAACTAGTAGTAAATATAAATAAATTATATGATGAAAATCAAAAAGTAAATGTTAAGAAAAAGGAAGTTGAACTTGAACTAAAACAAAGTATTGAAAATATGGCTCACGATTTGAGAACTCCATTAACTTCTATTATGGGATATATTCAACTTATTAAAGATGAAGAGGTAACTGAAGAAGAGAAGAGTAAGTATATAGATATAGTTGAAAAAAGAACCAATGTATTACAAACATTAATAACAAGTTTTTATGATTTATCTAGGATTGAAGGTAATGAATATAATTTTAACCTTAGTAAAATTAATTTAGCTAATGTTTTATGTGAAAATATAGCCTTGTTTTATAATGAATTTGCAGAAAAATTTATGGAACCAATTATAGAAATACAAGAAAATACATCCTATATAATATCGGATAAAAATGCAATAAACCGTGTGTTTTCTAATTTAATAAGTAATATTTTAAAGTATGGAGATAAATATACAAAAATAACATTAAAAGAAGAGGATGAATTTATAATAACTGAGTTTATAAATTATGCTCCTAATTTAGTACAGGAAGATATAAATAAAATGTTTGAAAGATTTTTCACAGCAAATAAATCTAGAAGTGATAAAAATACAGGCCTTGGGTTATCGATAACAAAAGCCTTTGTTGAAAATCTGGGTAATAATATAGAAGCAAAATTATTAAATGAAAATTTAGTAATAAGTATAAGCTGGAGAAAATAAGTTATAAATTTAAAAAAACATTAATATAATATACAAACAATTAAAATAGGGTGGGACAAATGGTTAGGACTTATGCTTATTCAGCAGATTTTGATAAAGAAACAGAAAAGTTATTTAGAAAAGCAGTATTTTTAGGGGAAGGACATAATGGGATAGTATATGAACTACCTGAAAATAAGGCTATAAAAATATTTCAAGAAGCTAAAGTATGTAGAGAAGAAGCAGAAATTTTAAAACAGGTAAGTAAATCTACATATTTTCCTCATGTGTATAATATTGGACAGTTGTATATGGTAAGAGAAAAAATAGGCGGAGAAAGGCTAGATGACTTTATTAAAAAAAATGGTATGAGCCGTGAACTAGCTAAAAACTTATATAAACTTATAAATGAATTCAAAAAATTGAAATTCACTAAGTTAGATATGAGATGTAGGGATATTTATGTTAAAGAAAGCTTAAGTATAAAAGTAATTGATCCAAAAGAGTGTTATAAAAGGAAGGTTACTTATCCAAGACATTTAATGAAAGGCTTAAAAAAATTAGATTGTCTAGATAGTTTTTTAGATTATATAAAAGATATAGATAAAAGAAGCTGGGAAGATTGGGAAAAGAAAATGAAACAATATTTATATGAATTAGAGTAAATTATTTTCAAAAAAACAAGCATTGTAATTAATGCTTGTTTTTTTAGTCTTAATAAGAATAATGAGACGGTAATATTTACTCGTTATCTTCGTAAATAAGTGCATTTTCATTCCCCACCCAAAATAGATCGTTTAAAGTTTTGTTTAATGCTCTGCAAATCGAAATACATAAATTTAAAGTTGGATTATAATTTCCTGATTCGATCATACTGATTGTTTGCCTTGTAACACCAACCTGTTCTGCTAGTTGTGCCTGAGATACATCGCACTCTATTCTCGAAATCTTCATTTTTTTGTTTTTCATTATATCACCCTTTCTATAATTAAATTGTATGTTATAACTTAATATATGTCAAATATAGTATATAATTAGCAAAAAATAATTTTCAAAAAAAGTGCATAATAGATATTTATAATATTCAGTTCTATAGTAAAATATTCAGTTTTATAGTAATATATTAGTATGATACATTAGTAAAACTTATATAATGTTTATTAAAGAAGAGGGGATGATATTATGAAAATAGGCGATATTGTAAAATTACAAAATAACACGGTTAAAGTAAACGATACCATAGATGAAGTTTTACAAGTAATGAACAATCTCAATATTAATGGTATTCCTGTAGTTGATGATTATAATAATTTAGTAGGTATGGTTGTTAAAGCTGATATATATAGATTTAGGATAACTCCTGGTCATTATGATAGTTGCCCTGTTGAATGGGTTATGTCAAAGTCTGTAGTACTTGCACAAGCTGATGAAGATGTTTTAACAGGGGCTAAACGTTTAAGAGAAAATGGTATTATTTCTATGCCTATAGTTGAAAATGAGAAAATTATGGGTGTTGTTAGTATTGAGGATTTATTAGACTACTTTCTTGATAAAGAGAAAAATATTTTTTTCACTACCATTAACAATAATTAAGGCTTGGGTAATAAGATTTGAAAATGAATATTTATTAAGTCAGAAAATATTTGAAGCATTTCCAATGGAATTAATTGAAGTTACAGATTCAGGGAAGGGAATTTAACAATATATTACTATACAATTTTTAATTTGTAAATTAGAGCAAATTAATCGATCTTATTATAAGATTGATTAATTTGCTTTTTTATTTAGTGAAATTAAATAATATTATTATTAATATATCTACGAGAGTATTTTTAGTAAAGATGGCTCAATTTTGAGTAATTTCAGGAGTCTAATAATAGTACTTTAAATAAAGTCTATCGAAATAATAGAAAATGGAAGTGGAATTGCAAAAAAATGTTGTAATATAATACAAACGAGTGTAAAGTTGAGGTAAAGGTCAAAAAATGTATAATATAAGTGAATATATGTAAAAAAAATAGTTGTTTATAGAAAATACAGTATATGATCATGACTATATTATCTATAAATACAATTAAAATCCATGGAAACTTTATTAGTTTATAAATTATTATAATGGAAAAAGAAAAGGAGAGTTAAAATGAAATTATTTTTAAATTTAAGTGTAAAGAAAAAACTTATATCAGTATTTTCAGTAGTTTGTATTTTTATGGTTGTAATAGGAGGTGAGGGTATATTAAGCTCATCAAAGATAAATGCAGGTTCTGAGTATATATATACCAGTAATGTAGCGTCCATTAGTGCTTTGAAGGAAATGAAAATAAATATAAATGAAATTAGTAATAATATGCTTAGAATTGTTTTTGAAAGAGATAAATCAAAATTAGATGAGCAAATAAAGGCTATAGATGAACTAACCAATAAAAATAAAAAATTGCAAGATGAATATGAAAGTATACCAGATGAATCAAATGCTGATATAGCAAAAGAAGAAACAGAAACCTATGAAACTTTTAAGAATGACTTAGCAAAATATAGAGAAACAAGAAATAATGTCATTGAACTGGTGAGCGGTAATAAATATGAGGAAGCAGTTAAGGGGTATTATTTAGAGGTAACGCCAATGAGAGTTACTGCTTTTGAGAAAATAGATAAATTAATTGATATAAATATAAAATTAGCGCAGCAAGGAAATTCAAATAACATAGCTGAATTTAGCCATGCTAGGAATACAATTATAATATATACAACTATAGGATTTTTAATTATAATTTTTATGGCTTATATATTAAGTAGAAATATAATAATTCCATTAAATAAAATAAAAGATTTAGCTAATAGTTTAGCTGTGTATGATTTTTCAACTCCAATTACTATTACAATAAAAGATGAATTTGGACAAACTGGGAATGCGTTAAATATTGCACAGGAGAATATTAAAGAGTTAGTAAAAGAAATACTAAGCAATTCTTCTGATATGAGTGCATCTGCTGAAGAACTTTCAGCTACAGTTCAGGAGATAACATCTAAAATAGAAATTATAGATAATTCAACAGTTGAAATAAATAAATCTGCTCAAGATGCTAGTGCTACATCCGAAGAAATAACTGCATCTGTTGAGGAAGTTAACTCTAGTATGGAAGAACTATCTTCAAAGGCTATGGAGGGTAGCGAAAATGCTGGTAAAATTAAGGAAAAAGCTAAAGAAGTTCAAATAGCGGCGCAAAATGCATTGGAAAAAAGTAATAGTATTTATAAAGAAAAGGAAAAAAATATATTAAGAGCTATAGAAGATGGAAAAGTTGTAGATGAAATAAAAGTTATGGCTGATGCAATTTCAGCAATTTCATCACAAACTAATTTACTTGCGTTAAATGCAGCCATTGAAGCTGCTAGAGCTGGAGAACAAGGAAGAGGATTTGCAGTAGTTGCAGATGAAGTAAGAAGACTTGCAGAACAATCCTCAGAAACTGTAAATACAATTCAAAGTACAATAGTAAAAGTTCAATATGCATTCAAGAATTTATCGGAAAATAGCAATGACGTACTTAAATTCATTATAGAAAATATTGAACCTGTTTTGGAACAATATTCACAATCAGGAAAACAATATGGTGAAGATGGGGAATTTGTAAGCGCCATGTCAGAAGAAATTGCGGCTATGTCAGAAGAGGTAGAAGCAACAGTAGGTCAAGTTAGTGAGGCAGTTCAAATTCTTGCAGAAAATTCACAGCTTTCTGCAGAGCGTACAGGAGAGATTCAAATTAGTATTGATGAAACATCAAAAGCTATGGAGCAAGTAGCACAAACATCACAAATTCAAGCAGAACTTGCACAAAAGCTTGATGAATTGGTACAAAAATTTAAGATTTAAGGAAAAAAGCATACTTTTTTATTAAAAGTATGCTTTTTATAATATCTCAATAATAAAGTCAAAATTTTATTTATATGCTAATGTAAATAACTCTTCAACTGTAGTATTTAAGTATTTTGACAACTGCATAGCTAATACTAAGCTTGGATTATACTTATCATTTTCTATAGCTATGATTGTTTGGCGAGTAACACCTAAATTATTAGCTAACTGAGCCTGTGTTAATTTATATTGAAAAATATAGAAGTAGTCAGAATAGTTGCGAGTCTCTGTAAAATGAACTATAATAGTGTAACATATAATGATAGGAAATAGAGTCACAAGGTATGATACAAGAGATGTATAAAGGAGCGATAAAGATGGCAGATTTTAAATTTGATATTAAAAATAATTTAGGTACTATATCACAAAGTGCAAAAGGTTGGAATAGAGAAATTAATGTAATGACTTGGAACAATAAAAAGCCGAAAATAGATATTCGTGAATGGGATGAAAATCATGAGCAGATGGGAAAAGGAATAACATTAAATAAAGAAGAGTTAAAACAATTAAAAGAAATTTTAAATCAAGTTGATATTGATGAATTAGAAATAGATTAAATAACTATGTGAAATATAAGGCGTATAAAAGGACTCTATAGTCATTTTATACGCCTTATATTTATATTAAAGCAAAAATATAAAGTGGTTAAAAATATTAATTGATTATATATTGCAAAAGAGAATAATAATCACTATAATAGAATTAAGGAAGTTGAAGGAAAATAAATTAGAATCTGACTAGTTATTAAAAAAAATATCTAATTATTATAATAATAATAAATTATTTAGAAGATAATAAAGAAGTATCGTTTTTCATCAAATTATATAAGGCACTTTCAAAAAAGAGTATATGAATAGATGAAAATGTTATTTTGAAATATAACTAAAATCAAAATATTTAGGAGGAAAAGAAAATGAAAAATTATGTTGAAATTGTAGATGTAGTGGCAAGACAAATTATGGACTCAAGATGTTTCCCAACAATAGAAGTTGAGGTGTATCTTGATGATGGTACTATGGGAAGAGCAGCAGTTCCATCAGGAGCATCAACTGGTAAGTTTGAAGCAGTTGAACTTAGAGATGGAGACCAATCTAAATTCATGGGAAAAGGTGTTTTAAAAGCAATAAAAAATGTAAATGATACTATTGCAGAAGAATTAATAGGATGTAATGTATTTGATCAAACATATATAGATAAAATGCTTATTGAACTAGATGGAACACCTAATAAAGGTAAACTTGGAGCAAATGCAATTCTTGGAGTGTCACTTGCGGTTGCAAATGCAGCAGCTACTTCACTTGGAATGCCATTATACCAATATGTAGGTGGAGTAAACGCAAAAGTTTTACCAGTACCTATGATGAATATTATAAACGGAGGATCACATGCTGATAACTCAGTAGATTTACAAGAATTTATGGTTATGCCAGCAGGAGCTTCAAGTTTTAGTGAAGCGCTTCAAATGTGTGCAGAAGTTTATCATACATTAAAGAAAATATTAAATGATAAAGGATATTCAACTGGAATTGGTGATGAAGGTGGATTTGCTCCAAACTTAAAATCAAATGCAGAAGCAATTGATGTTATTATAGAAGCAATTACAAAAGCTGGATACAAACCAGGAGAAGATATGTTTATAGCTATTGATGCGGCTGCATCAGAATATTATAAGGATGGAAAATATGTTTTAGCTAATGAAGGAAAAAGTTTAACTTCAGAAGAAATGGTAGCATTCTTTGAAGAGTGGGTTAATAAATATCCAATTATATCAATAGAAGATGGTATGGATGAAGAAGATTGGGACGGTTGGAAGTTACTAACAGAAAAGCTTGGAAAGAAAATTCAATTAGTTGGTGATGATTTATTTGTTACTAACACTGAAAGACTAGAGAGAGGAATTGAAATGGGAGTTGCAAACTCAATCCTTATAAAGCTTAACCAAATTGGTACATTAACAGAAACTTTAAATGCAATAGAAATGGCTAACAGAGCTGGATACACAGCAGTTATCTCACATAGATCAGGAGAAACAGAAGATACTACTATTGCAGATTTAGTTGTAGCAGTTAATGCAGGACAAATTAAAACAGGTGCACCAGCAAGATCAGAAAGAGTTGCTAAGTATAATCAATTAATTAGAATAGAAGAAGAACTTGAGGAAGTAGCAGAATATAGAGGAAAGAAAGCATTCTTTAACATTAAAAAATAGGTTAATATAATTAAAATTTATATTTTCAATAGGATTTATTATAAAAAGTGGTGAAAGCCACTTTTTATTTTTTCTAGTATATAGATTATGAATAACTATATTTTAAAGGTAAATAGGTTAACTACTATAGAAATTAGTAGTTAAAAAAATCTATGCTACCTTAAATGGAGAAAAATGTAACTAAATACTTGTTTTTTAATATGTAGTATGATATTATAGGCTTATATAAAAATGTAAATCGGAAGAGACAGTGGGAGGTATAAGTATGAAAAATTTTCTGCTAGTATTAGAAATGATTTTAGGTTTAATAGTTGTAGTAACAATATTAATGCAACCAAGTAAGGCAGATGCCCTAAGTGGATTAATTCAAGGTGGAACAACTGAAACATTTTTCTCGAAAAACAAAACTAAAACTAAAGAAGTTATGCTTGCAAGAGCAACAGTAGTATCAATGTCGATGTTTGCAATAGTTACAGTGGCATTAAATTTAATATAGTATGATGAAAAGCTACTATCATTATGATAGTAGCTTTTATTTTAAGGTTATTTTAAAAGAATAATTTATAATATAAGTACATAATGGATATACTTTAAGTAAGTAATAAAAAATGGAGGAATGCAATATATGGGAATGAAAAAAACGCTTTTAAACTTTATGAGGGAAGAAGCTTACAGACCAATGGATATACAAGAACTAGTAACAGTATTTGATATATCACAAGAGGAATATAAGCCTTTTAAAAAGACTTTAAAAACAATGGAAAAAGAAGGTACAATAATAAGAACTAAAAAAGATAAATTCGGGATTCCAGAAAGAATGGGACTAGTAAGAGGTAAACTTCAAGCTCACCAAAAAGGTTTTGGGTTCTTAATACCAGAAACTGAAGGTGAAAGAGATGTATTTATCCCAAGTTCATTTATGAATGGAGCTATGAACGGAGATAAAATATTAGTTCAAGTAACAAAAGAAGATAAAAATGGAACTAAAAAAAGAGAAGGTGAAGTTGTTGATATCCTTGAGAGAGGAAACAGCAAAATTATCGGTATATATGAAGGTAATAAGAACTTCGGTTTTGTAGTTCCAGAAGATACAAGATTAAATCAAGATATTTTCGTATCTAAAAAAGATAAAAATGGAGCAGAAGATGGAGATGTAGTTGTTGTTGAAATAACTAGATGGCCAGATCAAAGAAGAAGCCCAGAAGGTGTAGTTGAACAAGTACTTGGTAAAAAAGGAGATAAGGGCCTTGACATATTAACTATAATTAAAAAATATGGTCTGCCTGAAGAGTTCTCTGAAAAAATATTAAGCTATGCAGAGGGTGTATCAGAAACAATTGAAGATAAAGAATATAGAAGAAGAAAAGATTTAAGAAATATGAAAATGGTAACAATAGATGGAGAAGATGCTAAGGATTTAGATGATGCGGTATCAATAGAAAAATTAGAAAATGGAACATTTAAATTAGGAGTTCATATTGCAGATGTAACTCATTATGTTAGAGAACAAAGTCCTCTAGATAAAGAAGCATTTGACAGAGCAACTTCTGTTTATTTACTAGATAGAGTTATACCAATGCTACCAAGAAAGCTTTCAAATGGTATTTGTTCATTAAACCCAAGTGTTGATAGATTAACATTAAGCTGCTTTATGACAATAGATCAATCAGGAAAAATTATAGATCATGAAATAGCTGAAACTATAATTAATACAACAGCAAGAATGACTTATACAGATGTTACTAAAATTTTAAAAGATAAAGACGCAGAACTTATAAAGAAATATGAAAATCTACATCAAGATTTCTTAGATATGGAAGAGCTTTGTGCAATTCTTCGTAATAAAAGAATGAGAAGAGGAGCTATAGATTTTGATTTCCCAGAATCTAAAATAATATTAAATGAACTTGGAAAACCAGTTGATATTAAGCCTTACGAAAGAGGAATAGCTAATAAAATAATAGAAGAATTTATGTTAGCAGCAAATGAAACAGTTGCAGAATATATGCATTGGGCACATATGCCATTTGTTTATAGAATTCATGAAGAACCAGATGAAGAAAAATTAACTAAGTTTAAAGAGTTTGTTTATAATTTAGGATATGGAATTAGATGGACACAAGATGTTCAACCTAAACTGCTGCAAGAAGTACTTGAAAAGGTAAAAGGAAAACCAGAAGAACCAGTAGTAAGTAAATTATTATTACGTTCAATGATGCAAGCTAAATATTCACCAGAATGTGTAGGTCACTTTGGTCTTGCAGCTAAATATTACTGTCACTTTACATCACCAATAAGAAGATATCCAGATCTTCAAATACACAGAATTATAAAAGAGCATTTAAATGCTAAAATAGATGAAAAAAGAGCAGAAAAATTAGCTGTAATAGTTGATCAAACTTCAAAACAATCATCAGAAAGAGAAAGAGTTGCAGAACAAGCAGAAAGAGAAGTTGATGATTTAAAGAAAGCTGAATACATGCAAAATAGAATAGGTGAAGAATTTGAAGGAATGATATCATCAGTAACTTCATTTGGTATATTTGTACAACTACCAAACACTATAGAAGGTTTAGTCCATATTACTGAATTAGATGATGATTATTATATATATGATGAAGCTCATTTATGTTTAATAGGTGAAAGAACTAAAAAAGTATATAGACTTGGAGCAGTAGTTAAAGTTAAATGTACAAAAGTAGATATAGATAATAGAGAAGTCTACTTTAATTTAACAGAAGAAGAGGAAGCACCAAAAACAGAAATTAAGGCAAATAAAAAACTAGTTGATGAATTACTAGAAGTTAAAGAAGAGATGAAAACAAACTACGTAGACGAAGAGTAGAATGTTTATTTAATAGAAACAAATTTAAGGAAACTTCAAAAGCACTAATCTTTTAAGGTTAGTGCTTTTTCTTTACTTTCAACTTATAAATTATAATAATAAATTTTATGCGAAATTATATTGTTTATTTTACAATGCCTAAATGATAAATTTAGAACTTATAAATTTACAATTTGAAATTATATTGATATACTATAATTAATAAATAATAGAAATTTTAATGATTCAAGATACTTTCTAATCTTGGATACATTAAAATTTATTAGTGGGTGAAAAAAATGGTAAGAAAAAAAAATAGTAATACATTAGCTGAAAATAGAAAAGCAAGACATGATTACTTTGTTGAAGAAACAATAGAAGCAGGAATATCTTTAGTAGGAACTGAAGTTAAATCTATAAGAATAGGTAAGTGTAATCTTAAAGAAAGCTATGCAGATATATATAACGGAGAAATGTTTATTAAAGGAATGCACATAAGTCACTATGCGCAAGGAAACATTACAAACGTAGATCCGATAAGAGAAAGAAAGCTTTTACTTCATAAAGAACAAATAAAAAGATTTGATTTATTAGTAACTAGAGAAGGATTTACACTAATACCATTAGCTTTATATTTAAAAAATGGAAAAGTGAAAGCAGCTATTGGTTTATGTAGAGGTAAGAAAAATTACGATAAAAGAGATTCAATGCTAGAAAAAGCACATAACAGAGATATAGAAAGACAAATGAAAGAAAGTAATAGATAATAATTTTATTTAAGATAAAAGGCTCCTCATTTTGAGGAGTCTTTTTGTGCGTAAAAATATTAGGTTGTGCAAAATAGATCAGAATCTAACTAGTTATTTTTTAAGATCCCTAATGGATGTGAAAATAAATAACAAGCTAATATGAAATTAAATAGAAAATATTTACTGGATAGTATTGACAATAAACTTAGTTAGTTATATAGTTAATTACAATAGTAACTAACCAAGGAGTTATGCATAGTATATAACATAGAGAATTAGGCATTTAAAAAAATAATAAACTAGCAAATTGATATATTATTTTTTTGAAAGTCACTTATATAAGGAGTGATAATATGATTTTAGAATTAACAAATGACACGCCAATATATGCGCAAATAGCTCAAGCTATTGAAGATAATATTTTAAAAGGGATTTTTAAAGAAGAGGGAGTAATACCATCAACTACAGAAATATCTGTTAAGTTTAAAATTAATCCTGCAACAGTGGCAAAAGGGTTTAATTTATTAGTAGATGAAGGAGTTATATATAAAAAGAGGGGTGTGGGAATGTTTGTTTCAACAGGTAGTAAAAATTTGTTAATGGAAAAGAGAAAAGATAGTTTTTATAAAAAATATATAGTTTCTTTAATTGAAGAAGCTAAAAGATTAGATATTTCAACTGTAGATATTATAAATATGATTAAGAAGGAGGATTAATTTATGAGTACAATAAAGATTTCTAACATTACAAAAAACTTTGGGGATGTTTGCGCATTAAATGATGTATCTTTAACATTAGAGGAAAATAAAATTTATGGTTTACTTGGAAGAAATGGAGAGGGAAAAACTACACTTCTAAATCTTATGACAAATAGGATTTTCCCAACCCGTGGAACAATAACTATTGATGGTGAAAATGTTATAGAAAATGATAATGCTTTAGAAAAAATATATTTAATGGTTGAGAAAGATTTATATCCAGAGAGTATGAAAATAAAAGATATTTTAAAATGGACAGCAGAGTTTTATAAAAACTTTAACATGGATTATGCATTAGAGCTTTCAAAGAAATTTGGAATTAATATAAATAAAAAGTTTAAAGAACTTTCAACAGGATACACATCAATATGTAAAATAATAATTACATTAGCATCAAACGCAGAAATATTATTATTTGATGAACCAATACTTGGGTTAGACGCAGGTCATAGAGATTTGTTTTATAAGGAACTAATGGCAAATTATATAGAAAAGCCAAAAACAATTATACTTTCAACTCATATAATTGAAGAAGTAGCTGATATTTTAGAAAATGTAATTATAATGAAGGATAATAAAATTATTAAAAATGTAGAAGTAGAAGAGCTTTTAAAAGATTCATATACAATTTCAGGTTTAGACAAAAATGTTGATGATTATATAAAAGGAAAAAACTGTGTAAATGTAGAAACTATGGCTTCATTTAAAGCAGCAACTATAATTGGAGAAGTTACAAATAAAGAAAAAGAAGAGCAAATTAAATTAGATCTTAAAGTTTCAAAGGTAGAACTTCAAAAATTATTTATATATTTAACAAGTGAAGGAGGAGAAAAATAATGAAATGTTATAGTGTTGCAAAATATAATTTGGCTAGTGTTAAAAAATCAATGATAATATATTATTCTATATTTATTTCAGTTTTGATAGTTATGTCATATCTTCAAAAACATTATAGAGATGGGAATATAGTTTCATCTGGGATTGAGATATCTACTGTTATATTTTTATTTGTTATAGGGTTAAACTTCTTTAAGGAAAATTTCTATTTTTCTCAAAGTAATAATATATCAAGGAAGACATACTTTAAAGGAACAATATTATCAATATTGACCATAGCAGCAATAGCATCATTATTGGATGTAATAATAAATAGAGTATATAATCTATTTACTAAATCTCCAACTGGTTATGATATGATTTTTACAAGTTTTAGAGATTTGGAAACTGCGGGTACAACGAGTATATGGATTCAAAATAATGATGTAGTAACATTGTTAAACACTTTTTTATTACAATTTTCAGTGTATATTATGATTTTTACATTAGGATTAACAATAGTATTAATATACTATAAGTGTAATAAATTAATGAAAACAATAATTTCAATAGGACCAATAATAATTGCAGGTACTTTCGAAAAATTATTTAGCGAAATAGGGATATTTATTCAAAATATATTAGGGTGGAATACAATGAATCCTTATGGAGCAATAGGAACATTTATAGTTGTATTTATTATTTTAATAGGATTTATATATTTGTTAGTTAAAAAAGCAATAATTAAAGAAAGATAAGGGTAAATTAAAAAACAATAAGAGTGACTGGCATTTTAGTGTCAGTCGCTTTTTATGTTCTAAAATATTTCAAAAAACAGAGCAGTATTTTAGACTTTTTGAGCCTTTTTGTTATTTTTTTCATAGGTCTTATACAAGTTGTTTAAAATATGGTAATTGGATATAATAAAGGTATATTTATTTGGATATGCTTTAGGCATCATAAAATAGCGGAGATGTAATAAGTAGCTGATTAAAAGTAGAAGACTTAATTTCACTTTTAAATATATGATTTTAGAAGGGGTATATGAGGTAGGGGCAGTTTAACAAAAGGGGAGAAATTTATGTTAGATAATAAATTATTAGTTAAGGAGTCACATAAAAGAAGTAAGGGGTATGGAGTACTAAAAGAATCTATATATTCTAAAAAAATATTAGAGAATGAAGAATTATTAAGAATTTTAAGTAATAATAGTGAGCTTATTGAAATTTCAAGGCCTTATATAGATATGATGTTTTCATCTGTTCATGATAATGATTTTATTATAGTTTTAACAGATAAGGAAGGATGTATATTAAATATAAAAGGTGCTGAGTGGATAGTAAATAAATTTGATAAATTGAATTTAAAAATTGGTGCTTATATGGATGAGCAAAATATAGGAACTAATGCAATGGGGACAGCAATAAAAGAAGATAAGTGTGTTCAAATTACAGCAAATGAACATTATATAGAAAGCTTTAGGAGTTTAACTTGCTCTGCAGCACCAATTCATAATATATATGGCAAGATAATAGGAACGTTAAACTTAACAGGGAAAAGCAATATGAAGCACCCTCATACTTTAGGGTTAGTTGCCTTTGGAGTTAAAGCAATAGAGAATAATTTGGATAAATGCAAAAATGATACAAAGGGAGCTTTTTGTGATTTTAATGATATTATAGGGAAAAGTGCAGCTATAACTAATGTTATAACAAATTGCAAAATAATAGCTAATAGCCCATCTACAGTTTTAATTCAAGGCGAAAGTGGGACAGGCAAAGAGGTATTAGCTCAAGCTATACATAACTATAGCTATAGAAGAAAAAATAAGTTTGTAGCAATAAATTGTGGAGCAATACCTGCAAACTTAATTGAAAGTGAACTATTTGGATATGAAGAGGGGACTTTTACTGGTGGAAAAAAAGGCGGTAAGATTGGGAAAGTTGAAATAGCAAATGGAGGAACTTTATTTTTAGATGAAATAGGAGAAATGCCTTTAGAGATGCAAGTTAATCTTTTAAGAGTACTTCAAGAAGGTGTTATAACTAGACTTGGAGGAAGTGAAGAAATTCCAGTAGATATTAGAGTTATTGCGGCTACTAATAAAAACCTTAAAAAGCAAATAGAAAAAAGGGAATTTAGAGAAGATCTTTATTATAGGCTTTGTGTTATTCCGATAAAAATACCGCCATTGAGGGAAAGAAATGGTGATATAGAGGAGCTAATAGAATATTTTTTAAGAAAGAAATCATTTAAATTAAATAAGGTAGTACCAGAGATAAATAATGAATTATATAAAGATCTAGTTAATTATAATTGGCCAGGAAACATAAGGCAACTAGAAAATTATATTGAGAATATAGTTAATTTAGGTGGAAAATTATCTTTTGATTTAAGTGAAGATAATGAGAGTAGTAAGGAAATATATAGTTGCATAGGAATAATTAGAGATGAAATAGAAAAGTCGAGAGTAGATATTAATATACTAGAAAAAGATTTGAATTTAGAAATTATAGAAGCTAGAACAATAGATACCGCAATGAAAGTTAATAATTATAATATCACTAAAGTTGCAATTGTCTTAGGTATAAGCAGAAATACTTTATATAATAAGATAAAGAAATATAATATAAAAAGCAAATAAAAAATACATTAATAGATATTAACTGGCTATTCAAAGGAATATAGTGTAATAAAAACTAACAGTGTATTAAAAGCTAACAGTATTATAAAAATATAATGTTAACTTTTAGGACATTGTTATTTAATAGTAAATATTTTATATTTGAATAAATTGCTATGATAAGGCTATTACAAGAAAGTATGATAAAAAAATAACAATTGGCACGGTAGTTGCTATAAATATATATAAGGGATTTTTTTAATAATTAATATCCTTAAGTTAATAAATTAGTAATATAAACTGATATAAAGAAATATAAATATAAAAGTATAACCTTTTAGAAAATTTTTAGTATGAAAATTTATTGATTATAATTTATTTAAAGTTAAAAAGGTATAAAAGAAATAGGGATTTAGGAGGAATTATTATGGCACGTTTTACATTACCAAGAGATATTTATCATGGCGTTGGGTCACTTGAAGTTCTTAAAACTTTAAAGGGTAAGAAGGCAATGGTAGTAGTTGGTGGAGGATCAATGAAAAGATTTGGTTTTCTGCAAAAAGTTGAAGACTATTTAAAGGAAGCTGGAATTGAAGTTGAACTATTTGAAGGTGTTGAACCAGATCCATCCGTTGAAACTGTTATGAAGGGTGCAGAAGCAATGAGAAGATTTAAGCCCGATTGGATAGTTGGAATGGGTGGCGGATCACCAATAGATGCAGCTAAAGCAATGTGGATATTTTATGAATACCCAGATTTTACTTTTGAACAAGCTGTAATTCCATTTGGATTACCTGAATTAAGACAAAAAGCTAAGTTTATAGCAATTCCATCAACTAGTGGAACAGCAACAGAAGTTACTGCTTTTTCAGTAATAACAGATTATAAAGCTAAAATAAAATATCCTTTAGCTGATTTTAACATAACTCCAGATATTGCTATAGTAGATCCATCATTAGCTCAAACTATGCCAGCGAAATTAGTTGCGCATACAGGAATGGATGCATTAACACATGCAATTGAAGCTTATACAGCAGGTTTAAGATCAAACTTCTCAGATCCTTTAGCAATGAAGGCTATAGAAATGGTTAAAGCTAATTTAATGCAATCTTTTGAAGGTGATGTAGAAGCTAGAAACTTGATGCATGAAGCTCAATGTTTAGCAGGAATGGCATTTTCAAATGCACTGCTTGGAATAGTTCATTCAATGGCTCATAAAGTAGGAGCAGTATTCCACATTCCTCATGGTTGTGCAAATGCGATATTCTTACCATTTGTTATGCAATATAACAGAGTAGAGTGTGAAGGTAGATATGCAGATATTGCTAGAATGTTGAAGTTAGATGGAAAAACAGATGTAGAGTTAACAGATTCATTAATAGAAATGATAAATGAATTAAATACAAAATTAAGTATTCCTCATACAATGAAGGAATATGGAATAACTGAACAAGACTTTAAAGATAATGTGAAGTTTATAGCACATAATGCAGTATTAGATGCTTGTACAGGATCAAACCCAAGAACAATAGATGATGAAACTATGGAAAAAGTACTAGAATGTACTTACTATGGTACAAAAGTAACGTTCTAATAAAAAATAAAAAAATTATCAGATGCCCTCTTTTTATAGGGGGCATTTTTAAAGTTATATTATTTCAGAAAAAGTTTCTTTTAAGAGTGCTGAAAATAGACTAGAATCTAAATAGTTAATTTTTGAAGTTCTCTAAATACATAAAATAATAGTAAAATAGTGATAAATTAGAATTGAAAATAAATTAATAATTTAAAATGCAGAATATTTTAATTATTATGTAAAAATAATATTGTTTATAAATTCAAATATGATAAAATGTAAACATTGTGTATAGAAAAAAGGGGGAGAAAAATATGTATAAAATAGTTAGTAAAAGGGAGCTTACAGATAACATATTCTTAATGGATATTGAAGCTCCAAGAGTAGCTAAATCTGCAAACCCAGGTCAATTTATAATTATAAAAAACGATGAAAAAGGTGAAAGAATACCTTTGACAATTGCAGATTATGATAAAGAGGCTGGAACTGTAGCTATAGTATTTCAAACAGTAGGGGGCGGAACAAAGCAATTAGCAAGCTTTGAAGTTGGAGATTATGTTTCAGATTTTGTTGGACCACTTGGACAACCAAGCGAATTTATAACAGAAGATTTAGAAGAATTGAAAAAGAAAAACATAATATTTATAGCTGGAGGCGTAGGGGCAGCCCCTGTATATCCACAAGTTAAGTGGATGCATGAGCAAGGTATAAAATGTGATGTTATAGTAGGTAGTAGAAATAAGGAATTATTAATTTTAGAAGATGAGATGAGAGCAGTAGCTGGAAATCTTTATATAGCAACTGATGATGGATCTTATGGATTTAATGGTAGGGTTACAGATTGTCTTAAAGAACTAGTGGAAGTTAAAGGTCAAAAATATGACCATGCAGTTGTAATTGGACCAATGATAATGATGAAATTTATGGCGATGCTTACAAAGGAATTAAATATAAAAACAACAGTAAGTTTAAATCCAATAATGGTAGATGGGACAGGCATGTGTGGTGCTTGCAGAGTTACAGTTGGAGGGAAAGTTAAATTTGCATGTGTAGATGGACCAGAATTTGATGGGCATTTAGTTGATTTTGATGAATCTATGAGACGACAAACTCTTTATAAAAAAGAAGAGGGACGAGCTCAGCTTAAAGTAGAAGAAGGAAATACTCATAAAAATGGTAGCTGTGGCTGTGGAGGTGACAAGTAATGAATATGGTAGATAGAATGAAAAGAACACCGGTAACAGAGCAAGCACCAGAAATTAGAGCAACTAATTTTAAAGAAGTATGTCTTGGATATAATGAAGAAGAAGCTATAAAAGAGGCAAATAGATGCTTAACTTGTAAAAATCCTAAATGTGTTGAAGGATGCCCTGTAGCTATAGATATTCCAGGATTTATTGATTTTGCAAAGAAAGGAAACTTTGAAAGTGCAGCAAAGGAAATAGCAAAGTATAGTTCATTACCAGCAGTTTGTGGAAGAGTGTGTCCACAAGAAAGCCAATGTGAAGGTAAATGTGTACTTGGAATAAAGGGAGAACCAGTTGCAATTGGTAAGCTAGAAAAATTTACAGCAGATTGGTCAAGAAGAAACAATGTGGATTTATCACAAACAGAAGCAAAAAATGGTAAGAAAGTAGCAGTTGTAGGAAGTGGCCCTGCTGGTTTAACTTGTGCAGGTGATTTAGCTAAAAAAGGATATGAAGTTACTATATTTGAAGCACTGCATGAAACTGGAGGAGTTTTAGTTTATGGTATTCCAGAATTTAGACTTCCAAAAGATGAAGTAGTTAAAGCTGAAATTGAAAATATAAAAAAATTAGGTGTAAAAATAGAAACTAATGTTGTTATAGGAAGAACTATAAAGATTGATGAGCTTATAAAAGAAGAAGATTTCAAGGCAGTATTTATAGGATCTGGAGCAGGTCTTCCAAAATTCATGGGAATTCCAGGAGAAAATGCTAACGGAGTGTTTGCAGCTAATGAATTCTTAACAAGAGTAAACTTAATGAAAGCATATAAAGAAGATTATGTAACACCAGTAAATATTGGTAAAAAAGTAGCGATTGTTGGTGGGGGAAATGTAGCTATGGATGCTGCAAGAACTGCATTAAGATTAGGTTCTGAAGCACATATAGTTTATAGAAGAAGTGCAGAAGAGCTTCCAGCAAGAGCAGAAGAAGTACATCATGCAAGAGAAGAAGGAATAATATTTGATATATTAACTAATCCAACTGAAATACTTGTTGATGAAAATGGATGGGTTAAGGGTATGAGTTGCATGAGAATGGAACTTGGAGAACCAGATGCATCAGGAAGAAGAAGTCCAAAAGTTGTAGAGGGTTCAGAATTTGTAATGGATGTTGACACTGTAATAATGTCGCTTGGAACATCACCAAATCCATTAATATCTTCAACAACAGAAGGTTTAGATATTAATAAATGGCAATGTATAATTGCAGATGAAAATGGCTTAACATCAAAAATAGGTGTTTATGCTGGTGGAGATGCAGTTACAGGAGCCGCTACAGTTATACTTGCAATGGGAGCTGGAAAAAAAGCAGCTGCTGCAATAGATGAATATTTAAGATAATAAATGAAAACTTGCCGCTGAGGTTAATCCATAGAAGGGACTAACTTCAGGGGCAAAAACTTTTTTTTTGTATTTTATTAGTAATGTATTTTATTTTTAACAGTTATGTATTAAAATGTAGTGAAGAGTATTTTCAACTTTATACATTAAAACAACAGGGGGATATATTATGATATCAGTAAAGAGAAAAGAAGATAAATTTTTTGACATGTTTGTTGATTTTTCAAAAAAGGTTCATAAATCTGCATTAATGATGAGGGATTTCATGAACGATACTAGTAATACTGAAGTAAAGTATCAAGAAATTAAAGACTTAGAAAAACAATGTGATGAAATGCTCCATTCAATTTATACAGAATTAGATAATAGTTTTATTACTCCAATAGATAGAGAAGATATACATGCAATCGGAAATGCCCTTGATGATATTATCGATTATATTGAAACTACTTCCAGTAGAATATTAATATTTGATATAAAGGAAACAAGAGGATACATAAATGAATTCTGTGATTTAATTGTTGAGGCAACTTCTGAAGTAATTAATTTAATGGTAGAATTTAAAATAATGAAAAAAAGTAAAATTTTACAGGAAAAAATTTGGTTAATTAATAAGCTTGAAGATGCCGGTGATAAACTATATAGAGATTCATTAAAACAATTATTTAAAGAAACAGATGCAATAGAAATAATTAAATGGAAAGAAATACTTGAACGCATGGAAAAGGCAATAGATTCTTGTGAAGATGTAGCTAATATGGTTAAAGGGGTTGTAATGAAGAATGCCTAGTTCCACAATTATAATAACAATAGTTATTGTTATATTAGCTTTAGGTTTTGATTTTATAAATGGATTTCATGATACAGCTAATGCAATTGCTACATCAGTAGCAACTAGAGTTCTGACACCTAGACAAGCTATAATAATGTCTGCTTCTCTTAATTTAGTAGGCGCATTAATTAGTGTAAAAGTTGCTACAACTGTAGGAGCAAATATTATAAAACCAGAATTTATGCCTCAAATTGCTGTAATTACAATGCTTATTAGCTCAATATGTTGGAATTTAATAACTTGGTATTATGGAATTCCAAGTAGTTCTTCTCACGCCCTAATAGGTTCATTACTTGGTGCGGGGATAACTTATAATGCTAGTTTTTCAATAGTTCAATGGGGTAATTTTATGTCAAAAATAGTATTGTGGCTTTTTTTATCTCCAATTATAGGGTTTTGTGTTGGGTTTGTATTTATGAAAATATTAAATGTAATACTTAGTCCATTTAAACCTAAATCTATATCTAAATTTTTCTGTAAAGCTCAAATTGCTTCAGCAGCTGCAATGGCATTTAACCATGGGTCAAATGATGCTCAAAAATCAATGGGTATTATAACTATGGCTTTAGTTAGTGGAGGATTAATAAGTGATTTCCATGTATATACTTGGGTTAAAGTTTGTTGTGCTATTTCTATGGCTTTAGGAACCTCTATTGGTGGATGGAGAATTATTAAGACTATGGGAGTTAGCATGGGTAAATTAACTCCAGTTAATGGATTTGCTGCGGAAACTAGTGCAGCGGCAATTATTTTTACTGCAACTATGCTTGACGCACCAGTTTCAACAACACAGATAATTTCAACTTCAATAATGGGAGTTGGTGCATCTAAAAGACTTTCATCTATAAGATGGGCTGTGGCAAAAAATATTGTATGGGCATGGGTTGTAACAATCCCAGTGTGCGCAATATTTGCAAGTTTACTAACACTTTTAATAAAGATGTTATAATATTTATAGGGATGTACATAATTAGTAAGGCTATGAAATTCTATAATTTCATAGCCTTACTGTTTTGAGAGAGAAGAATATTTATAAATATAAGGTGATTCCCAAAAAACAGACTAATTTGATAGTCTATTTTGAGCCATATATCCCTTAATAATTAAATTTTTTAGATTCTAAGAATATAAGAAAAAGTGTAAATTAAATAAACATATAACTAAAATTATTTAAAAAAATTTGTTTAGGGTGTATAATGATAATATAAAAAAGTGACATAATTAATTATTAAGGCATTTAAAGAATGACATGTAGTATGTAATTGTTATTTATATATACCTTAAGGAAAGAGAGGCATTTTATGTATTTATCAAAGTTTACAGATTATTCATTTAGATCATTAATATATTTAGCAGTAAATAGAGAAAAACTTTGTACAGTTGAAGAACTTGCAAATAATTTAGATATTTCAGAGCATCACTTAAAAAAAATTATACATAAGTTAGCTAAAACAGAGTATATTATTTCTATAAAAGGAAGATCAGGTGGGATAAAACTTGGACTTGACCCAAAAGAAATAAACTTAGGGGAAGTTTTAAAAGTAACTGAGGATAATTTAAACATAGCAGAATGTTTTAATAAAGAGAATACGTGTCCATTTATAAGCGGTGGATGTAAATTAAAAGGTATTATGAATGATTCATTAAAATTATTTATAAAAGAGTTTTCTCAATATACCTTAGCTGATGTTATTTAAGAGAAATGTAGAAAAACAAAAGTGACGTATTAATGTTCTATTAACAAATAGAAATATAAAATTAGAACAGGAAGCAGCCTTCAATTATAAAATTGAAGGCTGCTTTTTTAGTTTATTATAATAGTTTTTTATTTTATATAATTTACTTTAGACACATGAACACCATTGTTTTCAAAATCACTTGAATCTTTTAATGATATATCTGAATCGGTAATAAGATGGGAAATATCATTTATATCTCCACTACAGAAATTATGATGTTTACCGATTTTAGAATTATCAGCTAATATATATACCGGACCATTACAATGATTTATCATTTCTTTATTTATTAATGTTTCTTGAAGTACAGAAGTACTTATTCCTGAATCGGCAGCTATGCCACTTACCCCTAAAAAACATTTTGATGCTGTTATTTTTGATAGTATGTGTGTCGCAAAATCACCTACCATTGATTGTTTTCTACCATAAACTTGACCGCCAGTTAAAACTAAATCAACATTAGGGCCAATAATTGAATTAAGCGATTTACCGTTATTAGTAACAACAACAACTCTTTTATCGCCTAGATATTCAAGTATTAGAAGAGAGGTAGTAGCAGAGTTTATAAAAATTGTATCCCCATCTTCTATTAAGCTTGCTGCATATTTAGCAATAGCTTTTTTTTGTTTCTCATGCTTCATTGAAATATCAAGTTGATTAACATTAGAATCATCAAAACTATTAACTAGAACTGCGCCACCATAGTGCCTTTTAACAAAACCACTTTCTTCTAAAGCCTGAAGATCTCTTCTAATAGTAAGAGGAGAGGTTCGTAGTAGTTCAGCTAATTCTTCATTTTTTATTTCATTATTAGATTTTAAAATATCTAATATTTCATCTCTTCGTTTAGAAACTATACTTTGAGTTTTTTTCATAATAATATCCTCCTTAAAAACTAACATATCTAAATCTTACCTTAAATTAAATGTAAAATTAAGGTTTATCTAACTTATATACATTATAAAACAAATGTTCACAAAGTTCAAATAAAACATTCATAAAATAAAAAAAATAAAACATTCAAAAAAACCTTGAATATTTTGAATGTTTGATGTATTATAAAGTTACAAACAGACAAAGAGTTCTAAAAAATAAAAAACATAGTTCAAAACAATCATTAATAAAAAACTAAATAAACAAACTAAATCAATAAAATAGACAAACAAACTAAATAAGTGAACTAATTAAATTTAATAAATTAAATAAATTTTTAGGAGGAGATCAAAATGTCACAAATACAAAATATAACAAGAGAATCATGGGTTTTAAATACATTCCCAGAATGGGGAACTTGGTTAAATGAGGAAATAGAAGAAGAAGTAGTTAAACCAGAAACATTTTCAATGTGGTGGTTAGGGTGTACAGGCATTTGGGTTAAAAGTGAAGGTAGTACTAACTTATGTATAGATTTTTGGTGTGGAAGTGGTAAAAGAACAAGAAAGAATCCATATATAGATCCAGAACATCAAATGGCAAGAATGTGTGGCGGTAAGAAGCTTCAACCAAATTTAAGAGTAGCACCTTTTGTATTAGATCCATTTGGTATTAAGAAAGTAGATGCAATATTATCAACACATGATCATAATGATCACATCGATGTAAACGTTGCGGCTGCAGTAATGCAAAATTGTGGTTCATCAATACCATTTATTGGACCAAAAGCATGTGTAGATAAATGGATTGGATGGGGAGTTCCATCTGAAAGATGTATAGTTGTTAAACCAGGAGATACAGTGAAGGTTGGAGACATAGAAATAGTTGCATTAGAAGCATTTGATAGAACTGCTTTAATAACAGCACCTCCAAAGGGAGACCTAAGAGGTACAATGCCAATTGATATGGATATTAAAGCTGTTAATTACTTAATAAAAACTCCAGGAGGAAACCTTTATCATAGTGGAGATTC
This sequence comes from Clostridium gasigenes, assembly GCF_900104115.1. GTDB lineage: Bacteria > Bacillota > Clostridia > Clostridiales > Clostridiaceae > Clostridium > Clostridium gasigenes. Next base: position 17,436 of record NZ_FNJM01000013.1, on the reverse strand, counting down.
ACATTACTCAAACTATTATGCAAAACATGGAAGAGATCATAAAATTGATGTTGCTTTAGGATCATATGGAGAAAATCCAAGAGGAATTACAGATAAGATGACATCAGTAGATATTTTAAGAATGGCTGAATCATTAAATACAAAGGTTGTTATTCCATTCCATCATGATATCTGGTCAAATTTCCAAGCTGATACAAACGAGATATTAGCATTGTATGATATGAAGAAAGATAGGTTACAATATAAATTTAATCCGTTTATATGGCAAGTAGGTGGGAAATTTACATTCCCAGTAGATAAAGATAATAGAGAATATCACTATCCAAGAGGATTTGATGATTGTTTTGAAACTGAAATAAATCTTCCATATACATCATTCCTATAAAATAAAATTAGAGGGTTAGGTTTAACCCTCTAATTAAAAAAAGGAGGACAGGTCATGTTAAAGGAATTAATTAGCAAGAAAAGATATTCGTTTCATGAGGGATTTGAAAATTGGGAGGAAGCAATAGAGGCTTCGTGTAAACCTTTAATTGATGAAGGTGTGATAGAAAATTCCTATGTGAACGCTATAATAGAAAATGTTAAAAAGTTTGGACCTTATATAGTAATCGCACCTAAGATATGCATACCCCATGCTCAAGAAGGCGTTGTAGGTGTAAATGATACGGCAATGTGCTTTATGAAAACCGAAAAACCAGTACACTTTAGTGATGACCCAGAGCAGGATGCAAATTTATTTTTTGTCTTAGCTTCAACAGATAGTGATTTACATATGAAAAATTTAATGGAAATGGTTACTCTTATAGAAGATGAGTCAGTGGTTGAAAAGTTAATGGCCACTAGGTCAGTAGAAGATTTGAAAAAGTTACTTTAGCCTTTTAGGAATTGATAAATATCAAAATGTTAAGGGGGATTAATTAAAATGAACATTGTTTTAAAAATATGGGAATTTTTCCAAATAAATATATTAACTAATCCGGCATTCTTCATGGGATTTATTGTATTATTCGGATACTTATTATTAAAAAGACCTCTACATGAAGCATTTGCAGGCTTCATAAAAGCAACTGTTGGGTACTTAATTCTTAATGTAGCAGCTTCAGGACTTGTAGGTAACTTTAGACCTATATTAGCGGGGTTGAAAGATCGGTTTAATTTAACCGCAGCAGTAATTGATCCATATTTTGGACAAACAGCAGCACAAACAGCAATTGAAAATGCAGGAAAATCATTCTCAATGATGATGATAGTTTTACTAGTTGCATTTATGTTCAATATAGGTTTGGTTTTATTTAGAAAGTTTACTAAGATTAGAACAGTATTTATTACAGGCCATGTAATGGTTCAACAATCAGCAACAGCTTTATGGTTAGTATTCTTCGCATTCCCAAATCTTCAAGATACTAAAGTAGTAGTTATGCTTGGGTTGTTATTAGGAACTTATTGGGCAGTAGCTTCTAACCTTACAGTTGAAGCTTGCCAAGAGTTAACTGAGGGTGGTGGATTCGCAATTGGACATCAACAAATGTTTGGTGTTTGGTTAACAGATAAAATTGCAGGAAAAATAGGAAATAAAGAAAAAACAATAGAAGATCTTAAGTTGCCAGGTTTCTTATCAATATTTAGTGATAACGTTGTAGCAACAGGTATATTGATGATGTTCTTCTTTGGAATAATAATGACAATATTAGGACCTGATTTATTACATGAAATAGATAAGGGCTTTAGTCCAAATAGAAACTTTGGGTTCTATATAGTTGAAAAATCATTAAACTTTGCAGTTTATTTAAGCATATTACAACTTGGAGTTAGAATGTTCGTTGCAGAACTTACAGAATCTTTCCAAGGTATTTCAAACAAAATATTACCAGGTTCAATGCCAGCAGTTGACTGTGCAGCAGTTTATGGATTTGGTCCTTCAAATGCAGTAACAATAGGATTCTTATTCGGAGCAATAGGTCAATTCGTAGCAATTTTAGGATTAATAGTATTTAAAAGTCCAGTACTAATAATATCAGGATTCGTACCATTATTCTTTGATAATGCAACATTTGCAGTATTTGCTAATAAAAAAGGTGGATTAAGAGCAGCAATGATTATACCAATTGCAGCTGGGGTTATTCAAGTATTAGGCGGAGCTTTTGCAGCACATTACTTCCAATTAGCACAATATGGTGGATGGCATGGAAACTTCGATTTCGCCACAATATGGCCAATAATTGGAGTGTTAATGAATAAACTACAATATGTAGGTGTAGGAATTGCAATTGTAGCATTACTACTTATACCACAATTACAATATAGAAAAAATAAAAAGGGTTATTTCAAGATAGCAGAAAACTATGACGAGTATATTAGCGAAGGTTTAGGAAATAAATAATAATATGGAAACATAAATATAATAATATTTTAAATATTAAAAATTAAGGGGGAAATACAAATGTTAAAAGTAATAGCAGCTTGTGGAAATGGGATGGGATCAAGTCAAATAATAAAAATGAAGATAGCAAAAATTTTCAAGAAACTTGAAATAGAGGTATCAATTCACCATACAAGTATTGGAGAAGCAAAAAGCCAAGCCTCAGGTTATGATGTAGTATTTTGTTCAGAAGCCTTAAAATCAAACTTTAAGAGAGCAGAAGATGGTGGAACAATTGTTATAGGGTTAAAAAATCTTTTATCAGAACAGGAAATAGAACAAAAAATTGTAGAACATATAGTAAATAAAAAATAGGTAGAGACATTCAAATAAATAGACTGGCATACTGACTTTCTATTTATTTGAATATCCTTTAACATATTGGAGGAAATAAATTATGAAATTTGAAAAGAAAGTTTTAACAAATTTACATAGATGTTATGCAACTAGTAGCACTATGGTAAATGGAGAAAGAAATATATTATTAGCAACAGAAGGTGAAGGTGCTTGTTATAGCTATACTGGAGAAGATTTTAAGCAAAGTACTGTATGGGATGGCCCTGGTGGAACAATGTCAATGGTATCTGTACCAGGAAAAAATGGAGATTTTTTAGCAGTACAAAACTTCTTTCCAACTTTCCAATCAGAAAATGCAACAATAGTATGGGCAAAACCAGTGGAGGGTGGAACTTGGGATGTAAAAACATTATTTAAGTTACCATATGTTCATAGATTTGACATATTACAAGCTAATGGTAAAAACTATTTCTTAGGTGCAACTCTTTGTACAACAAAGGAGTTTAAAGAAGATTGGTCAAACCCAGGTAAAATATATGTAGGTGAAATACCAGAGGATTTAAATGAACCAATTAAACTAGAAATCATAAAAGAAGGCTTAACTAAGAATCACGGATATTGTAGAGCAACTTGGAATAATGTAATGGCTGGATTAGTAACTTGTGAAGAAGGTGTATTTGTTGTAACTCCTCCACAAACATGCAAAGAAGAGTGGAAGATAGAACAAATAATGAATAAGCCAGTTAGTGACATTGCAGTTGTGGATATAGACGGAGATGGTGTGGATGAATTAGTAACAATAGAAGAATTCCATGGTGGAAACTTCTTAATAAATAAAAAAATTGATGGAGAATATAAAGTTGTGTACAAGTACCCTAAAGAAATGGATTTTGGACATGTAGTCTGGGGTGGTAAATTAAGAGGGATACCAAGCATAATTGGTGGATATAGAAGAAATGAAAAAGAATTATTTGTTATTCAATGCGATGACAAAGAAAAACTTACATTTAAAACAGAAGTTATAGAAGCGGGTATTGGGCCAAGCAATGTAGCAGTTATAAATGAAGAAGACAGAGATATTATAATATCAGCAAACAGAGAACTAGGAGAAGCGGCACTATATATAGTTAAGTAAGCCTCCAAATTTTACATTTGGCAAGGCGAACTTACTCATTCGAATGAACATGAGAAGGAGTTTCAGATATTGCCTCCAAATTTTATATTTGGCAAGGCGAACTTACTCATTCGAATGAATATGAGAAGGAGTTTTAGTTGAAAAATAAATATAATGAGTATGGGGAATTAAATAAAAACTCCATACTCCACTTTTTATCTAAAAATCAAATAGATGGAGGGATAGGTATGTTAGAAGAATTAAAAAAAGAAGTTTACGAGGCAAATATGTTGCTTCCAAAATATAATTTAGTAACTTTTACTTGGGGAAATGTATCCGGAATAAATAGGGAACTTGGGTTAGTAGTAATTAAACCATCTGGTGTAGATTATGAAGTTATGGGACCTGAGGATATGGTAGTAGTAGATCTTGAAGGTAATGTAGTAGAAGGAAAGTACAAACCATCATCAGATACACAAACACATGTGAAACTATATAAAGAATTTAGTGAAATTGGTGGGATTGTTCATACTCACTCAAGGTGGGCAACGATTTTCTCTCAGGCTGGAAGAAGCATTGTACCTTATGGAACAACTCAAGCAGATTATTTTTATAATGAAATCCCTTGTACAAGAGATATGACAAAGTCGGAAATAGAGGAAAACTATGAGTATAATACTGGTGGAGTTATAGTTGATACATTTAAAAATTTAAATCCATCACAGGTACCAGCTGTTTTAGTTAAAAACCATGGTCCATTTTCATGGGGGAAAGATCCTCTAGAGGCGGTTCATAATGCAGTTGTTTTAGAAGAAGTTGCAATGATGGCGTGGAATACAGAAATTTTATCAAGACAAACAATAGAAGCAATGCCAGAAGAATTAATGAATAAGCACTTTATGAGAAAGCATGGTCCAAACGCTTATTATGGACAATAGTGTTATAAGGGAGATAGATTATGAAGAATTATACATTAGGATTATATGAAAAATCTATGCCAAATACATTAAATTGGAGTGAAAAACTTACTTGTGCAAAAGAATGTGGATTTGATTTTGTAGAGGTTAGCATAGATGAAACTGATGAAAAATTAGCTAGGCTAGACATGACTAAAGAAGAAAGAAAAGCACTTGTAGATATTATGTTTACAGTAGGAGTTCCAATAAGAACAATGTGTTTAAGTGGACATAGAAAATATCCATTAGGTAGTTTAGATGAAGCCACTAGAAATAGAGGCATAGAAATAATGGAAAAGGCAATAGAGTTAGCTTGGGATTTAGGAATTAGAATAATTCAAATTGCTGGATATGATGTTTATTATGAAGAAGGTAACGAACAAACAAGAAAGTATTTTGAAGAAAACTTAAAAAGATCAGTAGAAATGGCAGCTAAAAAAGGTGTAATTCTTGCTTTTGAAACTATGGAAACAGAGTTTATGAATACTGTTGAAAAAGCTATGAAATATGTTAACTTAGTTAACTCTCCATACTTGCAGGTTTACCCAGATTGCGGAAATGTAATGAATGCAACATTAAGTTATGGAACATCAGCAGTTGATGATTTTAAAACAGGAAAAGGACACCTTTCTGCTGTTCATTTAAAAGAAACTGTACCTGGAAAGTTTAGAGAAATTCCATTTGGAACAGGTCATGTTAATTTTGAAGAAATAATAAGAACATCTTGGGATCTTGGAGTAAGAAAATTTACAGCAGAGTTTTGGTATGTTGGAAATGAAAACTGGAAAGATATTATTAAGGATACAAGAAAATTCATGGATGAAAAATTTACTGTAATAGAACAATAATATAATGAAAAAATATTTGATTGGTTGGTGAATAGAATGAATAAGGAACATTTAATATCTGTATCAAAAGATGTTAAGAAAAATATTATAGAAATGATTTATGAAGCAAAATCAGGACATCCAGGTGGATCATTATCTTGCTCAGATATAATTACTTATTTATATTATGAAAAAATGAATATTGATGTAAATAATCCTAAATATAATGAAAGAGATAGATTTGTTTTAAGTAAAGGGCATGCAGCTCCAGCACTATATTCAGTATTAGCAGAAAAGGGATTCTTCGAAAAATCAGAGCTTAAGAACTTAAGAAAAATAGGAGCTTTGTTGCAAGGACATCCTGATTCTAAAAATATTCCAGGGGTTGATGTTTCAACAGGATCTTTAGGTCAAGGAATATCAAATGCTGTTGGAATGGCTTTAGGGCTTAGATATCAAAAAAATCCAGCAAAGATATATACAATTTTAGGAGATGGAGAGTTACAAGAAGGGCTAGTTTGGGAAGCATCAATGGCAGCAGCTCACTATAAACTAGATAACTTAGTTGCAATTATAGATTATAATGGACTTCAAATTGACGGAAATAATGAAGAAGTAATGGGAATAAGTCCAATAGATAAGAAATTTGAAAGCTTTGGATGGAATGTAGTTACTTGTGATGGACATGACTACGAAAAACTTCATGAAGCATTTAATAAAATATCAGAAGTTAAAGGAAAGCCAAGTGTAATAATTGCAAAAACTGTAAAAGGTAAAGGCGTTAGCTTTATGGAAAATCAAGCAGGATGGCACGGACAAGCACCTACCTTAGAACAAAAAGAAAAAGCATTAATGGAAATTGCTAACTAGGAGGTATTAATAATGGGTAAGGCAACAAGAGAATCATATGGAATGGCATTAGTTGAACTTGGATTAGAAAATGAAAAAGTTGTAGTTCTAGATGCTGATCTTTCTAAATCAACAAAGACAAATGATTTCAAAAATCAATTTAAAGATAGATTTTTTAATGCAGGTATAGCAGAACAAAACTTAATGGGAATGGCAGCAGGTTTTGCAAATGTAGGAAACATACCATTTGCAAGTACCTTTGCAGTGTTTGCAACAGGAAGAGCTTTTGAAATAATAAGAAATTCAATTTGTTATCCTAAAATGAATGTAAAAATAGCAGCAACTCACGCTGGTATAACAGTGGGAGAAGATGGGGGATCACATCAATCAATTGAAGATATAGCCCTTATGACTTCACTTCCTAATATGACAGTAATAGTTCCGGCAGATCACAGAGAAGCTATGCAAGCAACTAAAGCGGCAGCAAAATTTGATGGGCCAGTTTATTTAAGATTTGGTAGATGTAACACTGAAGATATTTTTGATGAAAATTATAAATTTGAAATTGGAAAAGGTGTAGAGATTAGAAAAGGAAATGACATAACTGTTATAGCAACAGGAATGATGGTTCAAAAAGCAATAGAAGCTTCACGTATATTAGAAGCTGAAGGAGTTTACGTAAGAGTTATAAATATATCAACAATAAAGCCGATTGATAGAAAAATAATTATAAAGGCTGCAAGAGAAACTAAGGCAATAATAACAGCAGAAGAACATTCAATAATAGGTGGACTTGGAGCTATGGTAGCGCAAGTTGTATGCGATGAGATTCCAACAAAAGTAAAAATGATAGGAATAAATGATGTGTTTGGACAATCAGGTACACCAGATGAATTAATGGAAAAATATAATTTAACAACTGAAGCTATAATAACTAAGGTTAAGGAATTATTAGGTTAATTATATATAGAAGGTAGTTAAGATAGTAGAAAACATTAGAGAATCAAAAGAAAATATTATTAATTATTTTTTGGAGATATCTTAAGATGAAAGAGGAGTGAATAGTATGAAAATATTTATTGATACAGCAAATATAGATGAAATAAGAAAAGCAAACGAGCTAGGTGTAGTATGTGGAGTTACAACTAATCCATCACTAATAGCTAGAGAAGGAAGAGATTTAAAGGAAGTTATAAATGAAATTTGTTCAATTGTAGATGGTCCAATTAGTGCAGAAGTTATGAGTCTAGATTCAACAGAAATGGTTGAAGAGGGAATCAAATTAGCAGCTATGCATAAAAATATAGTTATTAAGATTCCAATGTGTGAGGAAGGATTAAAGGCTGTAAAGCAATTAACAGAAAAAGGAATAAAGACAAATGTTACATTAATATTCTCACCTCTACAAGGGTTATTAGCATCAAGAGCAGGAGCTAGTTATGTTAGTCCGTTTTTAGGAAGATTAGATGACATAGGAAACCCAGGAACAGATTTAGTTAGACAAATATCAGAAATATTTGAAGTTCATGGAATTGAAACAGAAATTATAACTGCAAGTGTAAGAAATCCAATGCATGTATTAGATGCTGCACTAGCGGGATCACATATTTCTACAATTCCATATGGAGTTATTACTCAAATGGTTAAGCATCCATTAACAGATGGAGGAATAAAAAAATTCGTAGAAGATTATGAAAAGGCATTTGGAGAAAAATAAATAAGTTTAAAAAGGATATTGCAAAATTATTTTGCAATATCCTTTTTTCAATTAATACTAATTAATTGAAATGTTATATCATCATCACTAAAACCTAAATCAAAGGGGACATGAAATCTATTAACAGTATTGGAATTAACTAAAGGGTAACCATTAGAATCAAAAGTTGTAATAATAGATGAATATACTGGGATATCCCCCTTGCTGTAGAATATTAAATCACCTGCTTGTAAGTTTAAAAATGGAGAGGCGGTATCAGTTACTTCAGATAATAAGTTTTGAATATCACTACTTTTAACTAGGGAACCTTTATTAGTATAAATAAGATAATCTTTAAGTTCTGTAGGGTTTATCCAAGCATCACTTATTTTAGGTGCTTTACTATCTTTTGAATTGTAAAACCAAGTTTTATCCTGTTTTAGAGAACCACCCATTTCATTATCACTTAGACATTGGGATACAAAATTAGTGGAATTACCCCCATAACTAAGGGCGGAGGCATTAAAATAATAGGGGTTATATTGGATAGAATCCTTATTAGTTAATATTCCAGAATATTTATCAGCATATTTAACAGCAGCAGATCTATTGTAGGTTTTATTTTCTTTAAAGTTTAAAGCTCTTCTATTAAAGTTAATATTGTATGTTTTATAAGATGTTAATGGAAGTTCCTTTTCAGTTAGATTAAAGTTATATTTTTTTAAAGCATTTTCAAAAGAATCAAAATAGTAATCTTTTTGTATAGTAAAGCCACTACCTATTGATTGCAATTCTTCAGTGTGAATTAATGTAATAGAAAATTTGTTTTTGACAGTAGGGTTTTCTGGGTAAATATAAGTAACAGTAAAAGTTTCATCTACCTCTAATTTAATTATAGTATTATTAATTTGTATATTTTTAATATAAGGGGTTGAAGTAATATCTTCAAAAATTATACCTCTTTCATTTGCAAAATCACGAAGATAGGCTATTCTTTTAAACTCGTGATGCAGTGAATATTTGCTATATGAATGAGATAAATCATAAAATTTATAAAGGTTCTCTACATTTCCAGTTAAAAAACTTTGATTTCTTGTAGAGAAAAAGTCATTTAAATAAGATGAAAGCTTTGTGTTTCTATCTTCATTAGAATCAGTAATAAAAGTACCAACATTAGCAGTTTCTTCGTAATTATAACTTTCCTTAGGGAATGAATACGGAACTAGAAAGTTATTAGTTGTTTTAGATAGAAAAGAGAAGAAACTAATAAACAATATGCTTACTAATAAAAAATATAAGGATAATGAGAAAATATTTTTATTTGTTTTTATAAATTTAATAAGATCATTTAAATAAAATTTCATAATAAAAACCTCCTTATATGTTTAAATATAGTGTGCTCAAAAGTTATAATAAATATTAGGAAAAAGGAAGTTTTTATAATAAAAAATGGCATAAAATTAAATATAAATTTCTTTCTAGTTATTTTTAAAAAGCTCCCTTATAATAAGGCTAAGAAAAAATTAATTTGTGAATATAAAAAAATAGGATAGAATAGGGATTAGTTTTTAAAAATAAACATTGAGAGGATGAAGTTAGATGATTAACATTAGAGTTGGAGTAGTTGGTACAAATAATATTACAGATTGGTTTTTAAGTGGAGCAAAAGATGTTGAAGGTTTTAAACTTGCAGCAGTGTATTCAAGAAGTGAAAGTAAAGCTAGAGAATATGCAAATAAATATGGAGTAAAAGATATTTTTACAAACCTTGAGGAAATGGCTAAAAGTGATTTAATTGATGCTGTGTATATTGCTACCCCAAATTCATTACATTCAGAGCAAAGTATATTATTTTTAGAAAATAAGAAACATGTGTTATGTGAAAAAGCCTTTGGATCAAATTTAAAAGAAGTTGAAGCTATGATTAAATCAGCTAAGGAAAATAAAGTTCTTTTAATGGAAGCTATGAAAACAACAATGCTTCCAAATTTCCAAGTTGTAAAAGAAAATCTACATAGAATTGGTAAGGTAAGAAAATGTTCTGCAAGCTTCTGTCAATACTCATCAAGATATGATAAATATAAAAATGGAGAGGTTTTAAATGCTTTTAAACCAGAATTATCAAATGGAGCATTAATGGATATAGGGGTTTATTGTATTGAACCTATTATAAATCTTTTCGGAAAACCAAAATCAATAAAAGCAAACGGGCTTATGCTTGAATCAGGAGTAGATGGTAGCGGAAGTATAATTCTTGATTATGAAGACATGGATGGAGTTGTGATGTTCTCTAAAATTTCAAATTCATATTTACCATCAGAAATTCAAGGTGAAGATGGAAGCATTATAATAGAAAAAATAAACACATTCTCAAAAGTAAAATTAATATTAAAAAATGGAGAAGAAATAGATTTATCAAAACAGCAAGTTGATGATGATATGTATTATGAAGCAAAAGAATTTATTAGTTTAATACAAAATAAAGAATTAGAGTCAAAAGTAAACACATTTGAAACATCAATTAATACTATTGCAGTAATGGATGAAGCTAGAAGACAAATAGGTTTAGTTTATCCAGCTGATAAAAAATAAGGGATTCTAAAATAAAAAGACAACAATACTGATTTGCTATTTATTTTGAAGATGACTAAATGGTAAAATTTCTTAGAGTAGGTATAGATAATATAGAAAATCCACTTGTGGATAAGTTGACAGAGAAAATACTATACTATATAATGATGTTAAGTCAAAAATCTGAATAGCAAATTGCGTTTAAGACATAGACTATTTAAGAGTAAATATATTAATGAAAGTTAATATATTTTGCAAATAACTATGCAACCTGGGGGCGCTTTGGCTTCGACGGGGGCATGATTGGTCTAGTAAGCGAGTAGAGGCACGCATGTCACCTCTTAAATAAAGTATGCAAAAATGTAAACGCAGAAAACAATTTTGCAATAGCAGCTTAATTTAGCCGCTCATCCGCCCAGGCTCCCCATGGCTTGGATCACGGGTGTCATGAAGTGGGAAACGAAGTTTAGCAAAGCTTTGAGCTAAAGGGGTATTTATGAAGCTACTGAAGGGAAGAGCCCGTCTATAGGCGCTCCTGGAGGAAAATTTAAAATGTAGAATACACTCGTAGAAAGCTAGGTTGGTCGGCTTTCGGACATGGGTTCGAAACCCATCGCCTCCACCATGAAACCCACGACAATACTAATATAGTGTTGTCGTGGGTTATTTTAGTTTAAAGATATTTTGAGAAAGGCTTGATATTTATAACACTATGAAAAAGGGTGCATTAAAAAGCAGAAACAGAAAAATATTTTTAGGATTAGCAAAGGCGAACCTTACAATAAAATAAAAATACTTCATGATATTAATAACTAGTAATTAAATAACTAGTTATTAATATGGATTGTTTAAATAATGTTAACAAAATCTGAAATGGAAAGTTTTATATTAGTTTTTATTAGAATAAAATACTTAAAATAGCTAAAGATATATATATAAATGAAATTTATTAAAATACATTTAGTGAATAATTTAGTATAATGATTTCTAAAAGGAGTGGAATTAATAATGCCAAGAAAAGTAAATCGTTTAATAATATTCGTGATACTTATAACACTAACTATGACTAATATAACATATGCACAAGTAATAACAAATCGACAAGCACCCTATGGACCCAAAGTAGAGGACTTAAAAAACAAAGAAGACATTGTTCAAAATTTAGAAGAAATAAAAAGGATAAGAGCAAATTTAACTGTTGTAAATATAACTGAGAACTCAACACTTGAAGAATTAAAATCCATCGATAAAGATTTAGAGAATTATATACAACAATTTAATGCTATTAAAAGAAATTTAGAGAATCATAAACTTTCATATAAAGATTCTTTTTCAGATGTATTCTTCTCAGACCAAATTTTATTTGTAGCTGATAGTTTTATTATAAGCGTAAGGCAACAGCAAAACTTGGTAAGAACATTAGAAAACAATAAAGAAGACGCAAAAAAACTATTTTATTCAAGCTATCTAATACCGATATATTATTATCTTACTTTAGGAGATCAAATGATATCTTATATTGAAAACTATTTCGTATTATCATAATCAAATACCTCAAGGGTATAGTTTTTGTGATGGAAAAATAATTTTAGAAACTCAACTGTAATAGATATAAAAGTCTAAAGTATATATAGTATTTTAAAGGACCTCACGAAACGTGAGGTCCTTTTGAAATTAAGTAAATATAAAGTTTAAAATATTATCATCTTGGATAAAAGTATAGAAAAATAAGAAATAATAATTTTAAGTGCTTTAATAGCCATGTATAATAATCTAAGAGATGTTTATTTGCGTGGAATTTCTTTAGGTGGGAAAAAAGAAAATATTTATGAAGAAACCAATAGTTATGAAATAAGTTATGCGTTTAAAAGGGCTGGGAGAGTATTAAATGATGAAATATTGTAAGCTATATATGATATAGGAAACTGTTTTAGAAAATAATGGATTTTTAAAAACTATATAAGTATAATAAGTATATATGTTCAATTTTACATAATTAAGAAATATTTTTAAGGAGAGGAATTTATGGATATGTTAACTTGTAGTAAAGATAGAATGGAAGATAAGATCAGAATTTTTAGTAAATTTGGAGATACAGGAAAAGGTGGAATCACAAGATTGTCTTTATCAACTGCTGATTTAGATGCAAGGGAAGAGTTTTGCAAAAGGTGTATAGCTCTTGGAATGGATATAAAAACTGATGATATGGCAAATATTTATGCTACGGTTCCAGGAGAGGAAAGTTTACCTGCTATTATTATGGGATCTCATATTGATTCTGTTAAACAAGGTGGAAATTATGATGGTATTTTAGGTGTTCTTACTGCTTTAGAAGCAGCAGAAACTATTGTTATAGAAAAAGTAGCTCATAAACATCCAATTACAGTTGTTGTATGGACAAATGAAGAAGGTGCACGTTTTGATCCAGCTATGATGTCATCTGGGGTTATCACAGGAAAATTTAATAAAGATATTATGTTAGCGTCTAAAGATAGAGAAGGATTTACTTTTAAGGAAGCATTGGAAGCTAGCGGATATATGGGCGAAGTCGAAAATAGAATGACTGCAGAAAAATATAGGGCATTCGTAGAAGTACATGTAGAACAAGGACCTATACTAGAAAATGAGGAAAAAGACATAGGTATACTAGAGGGTGTTTGTGGAATGGTTAATTATGAATTTTCCTTTATTGGACAAGCGGATCATGCAGGAACAACACCTATGAAATATAGAAAAGATGCACTATATGCAGCTGTAAAGGTAATTCAATATATTCATGATGAACTTGATAAATTAGATAGTAAGCTTGTATATACAACTGGTAGAATGATTGTTTCTCCTAATATCCATACGGTTATTCCTGATAACGTTAAATTTACTCTTGATGCAAGGCATCAAGATCCAAATGTTATGAAAGAAGTAGTAGAGATTATTAAAAAAGTTCCAAGTGAAATTGAAAAATGTGAAACTAGTTATGAAGAATTATGGTCACGTAAAACAGTACAATTCTATCCTAAATTTGTAGATTATGTAGAAGAAAATGCAAAGCAATATGGTTATTCTGCAATGAAAATGTATAGTGGACCAGGACATGATGCCCAGTTCATTACAGATATTATTCCAACTACAATGATTTTTGTTCCAAGTGAAAATGGGCATAGTCATTGTGAAAAGGAATTTACACCCCTTGATAACTGCTTAAAAGGTGCAAATGTATTATTACAGACAATTTTAGATATTGATAAAAATTAAGGTGATAGCATCTCTAAGGTTCAGGGAATTATGCTGCGCCGCTACTAGAAAGTCCACTATAATACCTAATTGTTATTATAGTGGATTTTTTGTTTAAGAAAATAGTTATTTCTATCAAAATATTGATATTTATAAAGTATGTATATAGAGGTATAATAAATTTAAGAAACTTTAGAAATAGTAATTAGGAAGGTTGGAATTAATATGATAAAACCAGTTATGAAGGATATAGTATTCTTAGGACAGAAGTCAGAACCTGCAACTAAGGAGGACATATCAGTTATTGATGATTTAGTAGATACATTAAGGTCAAATCTAGAGCATTGTGTTGGTATGGCTGCTAATATGATAGGTGTTAAAAAACGTATAATAGTATTTTGTGTAGGGGATATGATAGTTCCTATGGTTAATCCAGTTATACTAAAGAAAGAAAAAAGCTATGATACAGAAGAAAGCTGCTTATCTTTAATAGGTTTTAGAAAAACAATGAGATATGAAACAATAGAGGTAGAATATTTTGATAGAAATTTTAAGAAGAATAAAGAGACATTTACTGGATTTACGGCACAAATTATTCAACATGAAGTTGATCATTGTAATGGTATAATAATATAAAAATATATTTTGACTGTAATGATTTTATTCAACTATGGCAATATATTTAAAGTCTAATAAATAATTGCAGAATTATGAAGAATTGTATAGAAGTAAATACTTTGTAGATAAATCTTTAATTATAGAAAGATTAAAAGAAGTTATAGATCTCTGTAAATAAATAATGATGTCAAGTTTAATGAATTAGAAAAATGGTACAATGGATATCTAACAGCAAAGGGAAGAAGAATATATAATCCGCGTTCGGTAGTTAAATCTCTTCAAAATAGATATTGTGGAAGCTATTGGACTAATACGGGCGCTATGTCAGAAGTGAAAGATTATTTTAAATATTACTTATAGAATAGAGAGAGAAGAAAAGACCGGAAAAGGATATGCAGACTTTACTTTTCAGCCAAGAAGAAAAGCAGATACAGCATTTGTTGTTGAACTTAAAAAGGATGAAGTTGTTGATGTTGCAATGAAGCAGATTAAAGATAAGGAATATGTACAGAAGTTTAGGGCGGAATATAAAAACATTCTAGGAGTAGCAATATGTTATGATTCAAAAACAAAGGAGCATAGTTGTAAAATAGAGAAAATTTAAAACCCAGTAGGAGCAATAATTGCTTCTACTGGGTTTATTATGTATTGTTGCTAATATTTTTTGAAAATAAATTAATTTAAAATTTTTAACTATTTACCACTGGCACCATAGTTTGATAATACTCTGGCACTAGGATCGGTTACGTCACAGCCTTCCCACTCTTTGTTTGGCATCCAAAAGTCTACTACCATTTCTGATTGTCCTGGATAGTATTTTTCAAAAGTTTCTCTGTATAACAATGATTCTTTTGTGAATGGTTTAGCATGAGATGCATACTTTTCACATAGTTTTTCAAATTCTTCATCAGAATAGCATGCTTCAGCATATTCTTTTAAATAGTCTACCATAGAATGTCCTACAGCATCGCTAAATGCAGCTTTTTCACGATATAAAATATTGTTTGGTAGATAATCACCTTCAAATGCATGTCTTAAAAGGTATTTACCCATGTTATATTTGTTTAATTTCTTTTCAGGATCTATGGACATAACATATTTTACAAAATCTAAATCACCAAATGGTACTCTAGCTTCTAAAGAATTTGAGCTGATACAACGGTCTGCACGAAGTACATCGTACATATGAAGTTCTTGCATTCTCTTTTGGGATTCTTTTTGGAATTCTTCTGCATTTGGAGCAAAATCAGTATATTTATAACCAAATAATTCATCAGAAATTTCACCAGTTAGAAGCACTTTGACATCAGAAATTTCATGCATTTTCTTGCAAATTAGATACATTGCCATACTTGCTCTTATTGTGGTAATATCGTATGTTCCAAGAAGTTTAATAACCTCATCAAGTGATCCTATCACGTCTTCTTTTGTCATATAAATAACAGTATGATCACTATGAATGTAATCTGCAACTTCCTTTGCATATTTTAAGTCAATTGCATCTTCAGTCATACCTATGCAAAATGTTTTAATTGGTTTTTGAGGATGTAATTTTTGAGCAACTGCACATACTAATGAGCTGTCTAAACCACCACTTAATAAGAAACCTACAGGAGCATCAGCATCCATACGTTTTTCTATAGCAGCTACCAATTTATCATGAATTTTAGTGCAAATAACATCTAAGTCATCTTGGCAATATTCACCCTCTGTTGCTGCGATATCACAATAGCATGTAAATTTCCCGTCAGCATAATAATGGCCTGGTGGAAATGCTATAATTTTGTTTGTAAGACCAACTAAATTTTTTGCCTCACTTGCAAATATGATTTTACCAGATTCAGAGTAGCCGTAGAATAATGGACGGATACCAATTGGATCTCTTGCTGCAATGAAACTGTCCTTTTTTCCATCGTAGATAACAGTTGCGTATTCTGCATCTAATTTTGAAAACATATCTAGTCCATATTCATGATACATTGGAAGTAACACTTCACAATCACTATCAGAAATAAACTTATGTCCCTTTTTTGTTAGTTCTTTTTTGATTTCACGGAAGCCGTAAATTTCACCGTTACAGATGGATGCATCTGTATTTCTTGTGAATGGCTGCATTCCGCTGAAACTTAAATCCATAATAGAAAGTCTTTGGAATCCCAAAATACCAGATGGTAAAGTTAGAATCTCTGTCATATCTGGTCCTCTCGACTCGGTTCTTTGTAATGCCTCAGCAAATTTTTCGTGTTTCATGTCTGTTCCTGTATAACTCATAATTGTACACATGTTTATAGTCCCCCTTAGTTTATAAAATTGGTAAAAAAAAAAGCCCTTCATCCTATGAAAATAGGACGAAAGACTTATACTTCCGCGGTACCACCTAAATTAGCTTAAAAAGCTCTCTCTAATCAGTACGGAATTAATATAAATGAATTCTATACTGTCCAAGCTATAACGGGCTGGCTCCGTCCAAGACTACTCTTAATAAATTTCGTTTGGAAGCTCCGGGAAGTTTTTCATTATTTGTTTCGTATCAGTCTCTCACCATCACTGATTCGCTTTGACTACCTCTAAATAATTACTCGTCCCTTCAATGCTTTTGATTTGTTTTATTTTACTTCGTTTTTTATTATTCGTCAATAGGTTTATGAAAAAAATTAAAAATAAAATTCAGTTTAAGAAAAAAGATCTAGGAGTAAATAAAACTGAACTGCCCCCTGTCAAGTAGACAGGGTAAATAATAAAAATTACGCTGTTAAAGTATGACTTCGATATTCTATTGGAGTCATACTTTTTAACTTTTTCTGTAATCTTTGTGTGTTATAAAAATCTATATATTCGTCAATGGCTTGTTCAAG
>NZ_FNJM01000011.1 GCF_900104115.1 Clostridium gasigenes | reverse complement strand
GATATTTTATAACGAATAGAAATATCATATAAAGAACCTTCACCGTTGATATAATCCGTTATTGCTTTAATCTTAAGTTCATGTGAATAATGTTTATTTCTACTATTACTTATTAATCCATCCACTCCAAAAGCCTTATATTTACGTATCCATTCCTCAACCGAGAAGCTAGAAACTTGTAGTTGATAAGCTATTTGCCCTACACTTATTTTTCCTGATAAATACTCCTTAACAACCTCTATCTTAATTTCTGACAATATTTTAGTTTTTCTTTCCATAATAAAATGCTCCCTCTATATAAACAGTTTTTATTATTTCAACTGTCTACTATAAAGGGAGCATATCAAACCCCTAGACTATTTATTATCTAATTCAAAATATCTCTTCCATGTTTATCTTCAAATCACAAAATAATTTTGAACATAATTCATTATCTCTTTGAATTACATTGTGATAATTTTTTTCTTCAGTATCATAGCTATAAACCATAAATGACTCACTACTCGGATCTATGATCCAATATTCTAACACTCCAAATTCTTGATACAGCTTGAATTTTTTAATCATATCATCAGCCCAATTTGAACTCAACACTTCAACAATTATAGTAGGAACCCCATGATATCTTTTTTCATCAAATCCACTCTGTTCACACATAACTGAAATATCTGGAATAACACATATTTCTTTTTTTATGTTATCTTTTTCAAGATAAATATCGGTTGGAGAAATCATAGTTTTGCACTTAGTTCCCTTAAAGTATTGCTTTAACTCCATTACCAGATTTAAAACAATATCTTGATGTTTAATGCTTGGTGAATGCATTTTTATAATTTCACCATTTATAAACTCATAGTTTTCTTCACTTGTTTCTCTTAGCTTTTGATATTCTATAAACAATGATGTTATAGCAACTTCTTTTTGAGTATTCATACTAATCAACTCCTTCGCACCCTATTACCTTATTATTATTATGTATATATTATATTCCTCTATATTTTCAATTGCAATGAATTAATTTAAACAAATATTATCTAAAACTATTATAAACATAATTTATTGCATTAACTATTCTTTTATAATCATCTTCTATTTTTTCTGGTGTATCTAATCCTATTAGATACTACTGGTAATTCCTTAATACCCCTTCGGTTTTACCTTTCATTCTCTTGTATTCTTCTTTTGCCTAAGTGTTATTTTATACTACGTTTAACGTTAGCACGTTTCTTGATATCGTCAAAACTGTATTTCTCTAGATGGAATGTCCACCCCAAAAAAAAACTCAATTTAAGATCTGTTAATTATATAAAAGTTAACTTCACTGCTATGCCCAGCGGAACAGTTTTTTACCAAGTACAAATATTCTTGAATTGCGAACGAAAAAGTACCGTAAAATTCATTTCTGAATAATACGGTACTTTTTGTAATATTATTATATATTATTTGAAAAAATATTTAATATCAATTTTATTAACTGTAATATTAATATCATTAATATTATCAGAAAAGTATTCATATTCTATATTAACCCAATTGTATAAATTTATTATTGACTGACAAGATTTACCAACATTTAAATTCTTGTTAAAATTTGTACAATCAGCTAAATAGAGATTTTTCCCGTTTTTTAAGGAATTTATACCATTAAGCTGAACTAAAAGTTCCCCTATCATGTTACTTTCATTAATAATATAAAATATATCATAGAATATTTCTAAAGGTACATTATCTTTGTATCGAGTTAAAATCAAGTTTCCTAGAGTGCAAATTTTATCTAACTCAAGTCTCATTTTTAGACTCCAATCATAATGCTCAGAAATTAAAGTTAAAGCTGCATAAGTTTTTATTGATTCCTGCAACTTAACATGTTTTGTTATTTCTTCTATGACATCTTGTTTGAAAAAATCATCTACTTCAACTATTTCTGATATATTAAAATATCCTTTTGAATTAGCATTAACGCCAATAGTTGCCCATAAATATATTATGCCTTTTGTAAATTGTTGAATTTCTTTATGAATAGTCGCCTTAAAAGGTATTGTTTCACTTTGTTTTTCTACCGATTCAACCAAATCTGGAATAAAATTCACAAGCATATAAAACATATAACTTACAATATAACTTACACTTAAGTTATATTGTAACATATCTGCATTTTGTGGTTTAATAAAATATTCTGGCATATTAGCCCATATTGGAATATCTGAGTATCTTATAGCTTGTATTGAAGAATAAATTAATATTAATGATAGTATTATGAAATATCGCCATTTTTGTTTGGATATTGCTGTAAATATTTTAAATAATGTTTTTTTCATTTTTGCCATTCCCCCTAAGCATAAAACATTAAAAATATTATAACATATTCTTACATTTAAAATTAACTTTATTATGTTATTTAATATAAATACCGTATTATTCGATGCTCAATGAATAACTCTATATATATTGCTTGTTTTTGCTTTAAATAATATCTGAAACTAACCTTATAACTAAACTAAACCGAATTTTTTTTGAATTTTATACTATCATTTAATTCCTTCATCGCACTTTTCTCATAATCAAAAATTTTCATAGCTTTTTCTTTAAATTCCAGAAACATTTTTTTAGAATTATCCTGTAAGTCAAAACAATGAATAAATCCATTACAATCTTTATAAAAAACATGATTATTAAAGCGATCAGTAGATTTATAAATAAGATCAGGCCGTTGATTTAATAATAAATTTACTTTTTGTAATACATCATAAAAGAAGTTTTCTATTGCATTGAGAAATTCTACATATATCTCTATTATACATAAATTAAATTCTGATATTGATTTTGTAAAACAGATTCTTGGATACCCTTTAAATTTTTCGTATATTTCCTTTTCTAATTTTATCATTTCTTCTTCAATCTTTTTATTATGATTAAAATGTGGAGTTGTTATAATTCTATTCAAATCAAAACAATAACCTCCATTATAATTTCCACTAATAGGTAAATGGCCATGTTGAGAAAAATCCCTTAATCGAATTAATAGTCTATATGAAAAAATAGTATCATATATTCTATTTATACATTTACATTTGAAATCATTATATATTCGTAATTCTGGATTTATAACTGATTTCATGAAGTTTTCAATAGATTCTACTAGTGTCTTTCCAGAACTTAAAAAGTTAATTACTAATGTGTTAATTACTACATAATCATCTTCTTCAAAAGTACATATTTTATTACGTTTAATAGTGTCATTATTATACAGTGTATAATGGTTTAAGATAATTTTTAGATTACATCTAAAAATATTAAATAATTTTTCTATCTCTTTAATATGTCTTGTTATTTCTACATAGGACTCAATGATTAATCTCTCATCTTCATTTAAATTAGGAATTTTCATTTTCTCTAAATCAATATCTAAATCTTCTTTTAATATATGCGTCTCTGTATTCACTAATTGGTTCCTCCTTAAAATTTTAATTTATCAATCTACTTCTAATTAATTATAGCATATTTGTATATCGCATTATTCAATTTTAAAAGAACATTTTTATTAAATGCTTCGCAATATCAACAATTTAAGTTGTTGCATATTTTGCAATAACTCCTTGAATTGCGAACGAAAAAATATCACATATTCAGTAATGAATAATGCGATATTTAAGTCTATTATTTATTTTTATTAATTCGTAGTATCCTAAAATTGTTTCCTTAAAGTTAATTTAATCTACCCTACAAATTGGAATTTGTCTCATTAAAATCTATGCTATGCACTGAACGAAGCCAGTAAGATACTTTGGAAACTATTAAAAAGATATAGTCTTCAAAGTGTGATTAATTAACCTCTAATTAGTGCCAATCCTAACGTATATTATTTTGATTTACATTAAAATACGATAACAGGTATTCTTCAAGCTTTTGCGACAGCTTGTAAAGCTTGTCATAATATTGATTAAAATGCATACCATTATAACAACTTTCTACAAGTCCATACAATGGTTTTACCGGATTATAGTACTCTTGTAAAATGATCGGGCAATCACGCTTATCTACTAAATCGTAATGCATCATACAATTTCTAAAAGAAGACGAGAATAAATTTATATTTCCATCAATACATTCACTTAAATCATGAAATTTTATTCCGCTATGATGATTTTGTTCAAGATGTTGACTAAGCTTTTTTATCCCAAGCCATGTATTGTGAGCTGTGATGTATATGATTCTTAAAAGCCATACATTAGTATCTCGGAAAACTGGAACAAGTAAGTTATTCACGAACCCAATTGTTGAGAGCATATGTAATAGTCTAAGATTGATTTCCTTATCAAACTCTTTACTGAAAAATTCACTCTTCCTGTTTGTATTAAAATCGATGTATCCATATTTAGGGACAGAATTAAAAAGAATTGTTTTGTCTTCCAAGTTATTGATACCACAATATTTTACAAGAATTTTAGCAATTTCACCACCTAGCTTCTCTCCAACTATTCTTGCATGTCCTCCAGCTGAATCCTCTTTGCTTCTTGGTATATTTAAATAAAAATTAGCCTGCTGCGTGTTAAATACAACTCTCCCTTGTTCATTAAAATAAACTCCAAGATTCAAATGAATATTTAATATTTTAGTTATGGAGAAACGCAACATATTCTTAAAAACTTCGTTTTGCTGGTTATCCGATTCAGACACCATCTTTTTCCCTTTTGAATACTTATCAGTAAATATTTTTAATCCATTTCTTATGTCTTTTACGTCTTTTTCAATCTCATTCCTTGCATCCTCAATACATAGAAATTCTTTGGCAGATCTACAATAAAGAGCAGAAAATGGTATTAAAGATAAGGATACTGCACTATCCTGAACATTTAATAGTAGATCAATTAATGTCTTACCATCTTGTGCTATAAGTATTTTTGAATGCATTCTTAAAATATCATTATATGTATTTTCACCCATATTCAATAAATCACCTCTCCTAAACAACGAATGTTTAACTAAATCATTAATTTCAATTCACTGAATTCTGATTTCTCTGTTTCTTTCTTTTGTATTTCATTAGCTTACTAATTATAATGGCAAGCATACTTATTTAATATAATTTCAAATTTTTCATCTTTTCACTCTCTTTATCCCAATCAATAATAGTGAACTTGAAGAAGTTAAACTTATCCTTACATTCTTCATAATAGGCTCTGACAGAATTACAAAATATTAAACACAAACGTCGTACATTTACACGATAAGTTCTTACACTTCCATTAAGGATGCCGGATGCATCACTATAAATATCAAATGGCTTTTTAGATTCAATAACAAGCTCAAAGCAATCAATTTTATTGTTATCATTTTTAATTTTAAGAGCATCTATATTAGGTGTCCCCTGATGCAATAAAGAGTTTCTTAAATTGTATACCACTTCTCCACTTAAATAAGGCATTGGAGTATTCTGACAATGTTCACAAGGGCACTGTTCATATTTACCGATATACTCGTCATACCAATCTTTGTATCGTTTTGCAGTACTCTTTTCTTGGGGATATTCAGCCTTACCACAAATATCAGGGAAAGTTAATACTAATGATAATGCGGAAAAGTAACTCTCTGCCTCCAATGCTTTGTTAACATCAGCAATTAGTCGTAACATCATATAATACACCTCGTTTTTTCTATTAATAAACTTATATATATACATACTTATTTAATTATAAATATAAAGGGAAATTTGGCCTCCCTGAAATTGGAATGTAGTTTAAAGTATTATTCGTTTTTTATAGGTAAATATACTTGAGACATAATTTTTATATCAGGCACTTCTGCGTCCTCCACCTGAGTATCTAATATCGCTCTCATTAATGCCATACAAAATTTCATTCCAACTTCTTCT
The DNA here is from genome assembly GCF_900104115.1 of Clostridium gasigenes. Taxonomy (GTDB): domain Bacteria; phylum Bacillota; class Clostridia; order Clostridiales; family Clostridiaceae; genus Clostridium; species Clostridium gasigenes. Next base: position 88,486 of record NZ_FNJM01000011.1, on the reverse strand, counting down.
GGTATTATATCTTTTAAGTAAATATTAGTATTGTTATATTGTTCAGGAAAATTAATGCAAAAATATGTCATTTTATTCTTTTTTTCTTCCCATATTCTATATTTTACAGTGCCTTTACCATCAATCTTTTGTTTAATACTTTTAGTTAGAAATTTATCTATTTGACCCATCTTACTCCAAGTGGCTAAGTTCTTATTTATATATACCTCATCCCATGTATCAAAAATAGGAAAGTGCAATAGGAGATTTCTTATAAAACTAAACAAATCATCTGCAATTATACCTTCAAAATGAGGTCGTCCACCTTTTTTCATCCAGTTAATATATTCTTTAATAGACTCATAACTTAATAATTCTTTATATATTGAAAATGATTCCCTTAGTTTATAAAATCTTATTTTTGCATCATTGTTAATAAAATTATCATTTACAACTTCTTCATATAAATCATAAAATCTATTATAAAATAACGCTAATACTTCTCTTTCTTTTTCATTTGGTTTTAGTTCTTCTATTGTAATCACCCCCATAAATTCCTATTTATCTAACAGCCAATTACTATTATGAATTAATTATAACATATTTTGTAAATATAACATTATTTAATTTTCAAATATCATATTTTTATCTAGTTCACAATTTCCACAGATTATTCTCCACCTTTATTTAACCTACCAAATCTTTAAGTTTTACTTCTTATAAAAATAGATATGGCAGTTACTATATTCAGTAACTGCCATATCTATTTGCTCTATCTAAATTCACTTTAATTAAACAATTAAAATAAATTTATTTATTAGCATATATCTTAATTATATTTAATATTACCTCAACTGCTTTTTCCATAGACTCTACTGGTATATATTCATATTTACCATGGAAGTTTTCTCCCCCAGTAAATATATTTGGCGTAGGTAATCCCATGTAAGAGAGTCTTGCTCCATCTGTTCCACCTCTAATAGGTTTTATTTTAGGAACTACATCAGCATCTTCCATTGCTTTCTTAGCCACTTCAACTATATGCATAACTGGCTCAATTTTTTCTTTCATATTTTTATATTGTTCCTTTATGATTACATTAACAATTCCTACTCCATACTTTTCATTTAATTGTTTTTCTATTTCTTTAAATTGAGATTTTCTTTTTTCAAATGTATCTTCAAAAAAGTCTCTAACTATAAATTGTAGAGTAGTATTTTCTACTGATCCTTTTATATCTGAAAGATGTGAGAAACCTTCATATTTTTCTGTTTTCTCTGGCACTTCATTTATTGGAAGCATATTTATAAATTCATGAGCTACCATAATAGAGTTTATCATTTTATTTTTTGCATGCCCTGGATGAACATTAACGCCTTTAATTTCAACATTTATTCCAGCTGCATTGAAATTTTCATACTCAAGCTCTCCTACTTCTCCACCATCTAAAGTATATGCAAAGTCAGCAGCAAATCCTTCAACATCAAAATGGTCTGCACCTTCTCCAATTTCCTCATCTGGTGTAAATCCAATTTTAATAGTTCCATGTTCTATTTCTGGATTATTAACTAAGTAATTAATAGCTGTCATAATTTCTGCTATTCCAGCTTTATCATCTGCACCTAAAAGAGTATTTCCATCTGTAGTTATAAGTGTCTTACCTATATATTTTTTTAATTCAGGTGAGAATTTTGATGATAATGTTACATTTTTATTTAATTTTATATCTTCACCATTATAGTTTTTAACTATTTGAGGGTTTACATTTGTTCCACAATAATCTGGTGCTGTATCCATATGTGCTATAAACCCTATAGTTGGTATTTCCTTATTACAATTTTTCTCTAAAGATGCATAAACATATCCATGTTCACTTATCTTTGCATTCTTAATACCCATTTCTTTAAGTTCATTACAAAGTATTTCTGCTAATTTTAACTGTCCCTTTGTGCTAGGAGTTACCTTAGTATTTTCATCTGCTTTAGTATCAACCTTAATATATTCTAAAAATCTTTCTTCTACCTTTTTCATAATTTCACACTCCATTTTTAATATATTAAATTTACTGTAATATAACTATTTCTATTATACCCTAAATTTATGAAAAACTAAAAACACATATTCTTAAAAAGATAATTCTCATTCAACCCTTATTATACTATTAAATTCATTTTTGAAATTAATATCTATAACAGCTATATATATTAATCTTTATAAACACCTTTTAACAATTTTATTTCCTCTGCATGACCTTCAACTTCATTTGGTGTTTCAAGGAAAAATGGTAAATGTCGTAGTTTAGGATGATTTATAATTCTAGTAATAGCTTCAATTCCAATAAATCCTTCTCCAATTATTTCATGTCTATCTTTATGACTTTCAAATGGATTTTTACTATCATTTAAATGTATTGCACGTAATTTATCTAGCCCAATTATTCTATCAAACTCGTCTAATACACCATCTAAATTGTTAACTATATCATATCCTGCATCATAAACATGACATGTATCAAGACATACTCCCATATGATCTTTTAGTTCCACTCTACTAATTATTTCTGCTATTTCTTCAAATTTTCTACCAACCTCTGTACCTTTACCTGCCATAGTTTCTAATAATATAGTTGTTGTTTGCTCTGGTCTAATAACAGTGTTAAGCATTTCTACAATATAATTAATTCCAACTTCAACCCCTTGTTTAACATGACTACCTGGGTGAAAATTATAAAAACTATTTGGTAAATATTCCATTCTCACTAAATCATCAATCATCATTCCTAGTGCAAATTCCCTAGTTTTTTCATCTGCGGAGCACCCGTTTAATGTATACGGTGCATGAGCTAATAATGTTGCAAAATTATTATTTTTTGTTATTTCTAAAAGAGCTGCCACATCTTTTTCACCTATTGCCTTTGCTTTTCCACCTCTTGGATTACGTGTGAAGAATTGAAAAGTATTAGCACCAATTTTAAGTGCTTCCTTTCCCATATTTTCAAATCCCTTAGTTGTTGATAAATGACATCCTATATTTAACATTATTGTATCCTCCAATTTGTATTAGGGCTTGTAAAATAAATAATATACTCATATACCCTAAATGTATTCTTAATTTATTATTCCTATTATTTTTTGATATAACTCTTAATTTTTGATATAATTCTTAATAGGTAATTAATTTGCATTTAATTAAAATAATACTATAATATAATTAGGTTATGCAATGAATAATTTTTATTATCTAAAAATTTTTATTATATTAAACTTTTAAAATAAGGAGCGATACATTATGGAAAATTTATTTGATAAACTACCAGAAGCTAAAGATTTATTAGTAAAAAGAAATGCTAATAAGGAATCTCAGATGACAGAGCAATCAGAATTAATTATGAAAGAAATAGGAACTCTTACTAGTGAAGATAGCCTAGTTCTAAACTTCCCTATAATTAGTGAATTAAGAAGTATGTTATATAAAAAAGGTTATACAGTTAGAGTCCATGGTAATGAAAGCACTATAACTATAAGAGATCCAAAGGAAGATATGAAGGATGAATGGGCTAGCTATGATTGTGGTAATTAGCCATTTTTAGACTGAATTTATAAATATAATTTTGAATTATAAAAGCCTTCACCGAAATGTGAAGGCTTTTATTTTTTATTCTTTTTTAATTTACTCATAATAGCAAATAATAGGTATTCCATCCTCAATATTTTCAAATATCTTTTTTGCTAAATATTCTGGAGCATTTACACATCCATGAGTTCCACTTTCCTTATATATATTACCTCCAAAGGAATATCTCCAACTTGCATCATGAATACCAATATTGCCATTAAAAGGCATCCAATACTTAACTTTAGAGCTATAATTTTCACCTTCTAAAGTTGCATTTTTTTGTTTATAATTCAACATATAAGTACCCAAGCTCGTTTTAAATCCTTTACTTATATCGCCTGTAACAATATCTCCTTCAGCAACAATTTTGCCATTTTTATAAAACCATAAATATTGCCTATTTATACTAATTTCTACATAGGTATCTCCTATATCATTGTCGCCCTTAGATACTGCACTTTGTAAATATAATGGTTCTTTAGTTATTTCTTCTCCATTTCTTATATTTTCAATTAAGGCTTCAACTTCGGCTGGTGTATTAATCTTCCATCCGTAATAGCCCCCGTGTACTTGTATTTCATTTCCATAAGAAGTCTTAAAATCTCTAGTTTTACCAACTGTATTATATTTAGTAGCTAATGTACCTACATACTCCTTTACCTTTTTTTCATCAATCATTACATCTAAATCTTCATTAATATTAATCCAATTATTTATTGTAGAACTATCTACAATGTCCTCTTCTTCATTAAATGTGTATATAATTTCTGATGAGTTATATTTATCAAGTATCTCTTTAGCTTTTATGGCTTCTTTTGAACTAGAAATATATTTAGGGTTTTCATAGCAATTTATTGCTTCTAAATCAAGGATTATTTCCCCATAAGTAATTGCATTTTCTACATTCTTATATAAAACTTCTTCATTAATTTTGTTTCCATAAACTTCATCTATCATTGTATATGCCCCATCTCCATATTTAAAGCTTACACTTTTAGGGTCAACTATATTTTCACCATTAATACAAGAAAGATTTAATAACTTCTCTCGTAATAATTCTTCATCATACAAACTTATTTCAGGAAGCTTATAATAAGCTTTAGTAACAAGTCCAAACATCCATTCAAATTCATTCTGTTTTTCTTTTATATGTTGAATTGTACTATCTGAATTGTATTTTAAATCAATATCATTTACTAAAATTTCTTCCGTAACACCTCCTCGTTCTTTTAACTCTAATTTATACCTATTAATTTCATTAGCTATTTTTTCACTTGCTTTGTTAATAGTTTTCCCAGAAACATTAACACCATTTATTATAGTTCCAAAATTGAAATGCTTTATAAAATATATTGATCCCCCCACATATACAAGTATTAAAACACAAATTACAATTATAATATCTCCAACAACTTTATTAGGTTTAATTTCTTTCATACTATTTTATTCCTTCCTCATAACTTTTCTTAGTAGCTAGTACTCTATCTATACTATGTAGCTAGAGTACTATTTAAAACTTATACTAATGTTTTTTATAAAATTTATAGATATAAAAAATAAGCAAAATATCTACCTTAGTAAATTTCTTGCTTATTAAAATACCTTATATTAAGTTATCTTCTTTTAATAATTTAAATAGTGTTGGTTTTAAATTAAATTGATTCATTAAATTATTAACTTCTTCTAATGATTTTTTCTTTTGTTCTTTAGATATATTATCTTTTGATGCCCTAATTAATAGGTTTTTAGGTGAATGTGCTATATCTATAAATTCTAGAAGCTGAGTTTTATATCCCATGCTTTCTAAAAGGTTAGCTCTAACTGTATCTGTCATAAGTGCTGCAATTCTTTCTTTCACTATTCCATATTTAGTTAATATAGATAATGACTCTGTTTCTATTTGCTTATTAAATTCATGTTGGCAACATGGCACAGAGAAAATCATTTTACTATTCCATTTTATAGCATTATATAAAGCATAATCTGTAGCTGTATCACAGGCATGTAATGTAATTACCATGTCAACATTGTTATTATATTTAAATCCATTTATATCTCCAAGTTCAAAATGTAAATTTTCATACTTATAACGTTTTGCTATATCATTACATTTTTTAATTACGTCTTCTTTAAGATCAAGCCCTATCATTTTAACCTTAAGTTTTTTAATTTCTACAAAATAATAATATAGAACAAATGTTAAATAAGACTTTCCACAGCCAAAATCTAATATTGTAAGTTCTTCTAAACCACTTTTTTTAACTTCATCGTCAATCATTTCTACAAATCTATTTATTTGCTTATACTTATCATATTTTGAATTAATTATTTTTCCTTCCTTTGTAAAAACACCTAAATCTATAAGAGGTTGTATTATAGTACCCTCTCTAAGCATATAATTTTTTTCTTTATTATGTTCTTTATTAACAAGTTTTATATTATCTTCTTTTTTCTTACTTAAAAGAAGTTTACCTTTTTTAGATATTTTAACTTCAAATGTATCGCTCTTTGACCAAGCCGAAACCTGCTTATAATTTCCGCATACATATTCTAAAACTTTTTCTTCTAATTTATCTATATCTATATTTTCATGAAAAACCTGCTTCTCAGTATATTTTTCAACTTGATAATATTCTTTTTCCTTATTTTCTTTAAGTACAAAGGTTATTTTATTATATGTAACATCTTTATTCATTTTATTGCTAAGAACTATCTTTATAATATCTTCTTTTATAATTTCATTAATTACCTTTTTTAAATCTTCCATTTAAACACACCTTCTTATTTATTTTTACATTAGTTAATATCTTCATCATCTACTGATTTAGTATTATTAGTTATCCATTTTCTCTTTCCATATACCATTATAGCACTACTTTCATTAATGTTTTTTTTGATAGTAAAATCATCCTCAATTTTCTTTTCTATATTGTTACTAATATTATATAATTCAATTAACTTCTCTCCATAGTATACTGGATACATAATATTAATTGGTATTATTATAGACATCCTTTTAGCAGCTCTGAAAACATATCTATAATCTACTGCATTATATTCAAGTTTATAATTACCGCCATTAGGAAAATACTCTTTGATTCTTTTAGAATTCCATTCTAATCTAATTGAACTATTACTATAATCATAAATAAATACCTTGTTATATATTCCAAATATCAGTAAAGTTATCCACACTATTAATAAAAATATCCAAAATATATAATGGAATATTGACCCACCTTCTATTAAATTCTCAATAGGTAAAACCATATAAAATACCCATATCCACGGTGGATAATATTGACCACTTGAAAAAACTAATTTCTCATCTTTATTTAATGTTTCAATTAATTCTCCTAATGAAGGTTTATCGCCTTCTTTTATATTAGAAATGTAATATTGTTTAACCTTTTTTCCATATAATATTCTTATAATATAATTATCATCCATATAGGCTGCTCTAATTTTCTTTAATTCAAGATTTCTCTTACCAAAGAATCTGTAAAATATAAGTTTGTCCTCTGTTAATTCAATATATTTCTTATCGAAATGATTATTTATTACCATAAATTTTATCCTCCTACTCTTCCTAGTAATTACAGAAACTCATTACCACCTGTTATTACTCTGTTTCATTGATTTAACTTTTTATCATTTTCCCCATAGTTGTTTACATTTTAAAGAAACCTAAATCTTCTGTATTTTAGCTTACATATTGTTACTAATATTATATAATTCCACTAGTTTCTCTTTATAATATACAGGATAAGTAATATTAGACGGTATTACTATAGTCTTATTTTTAGAAGGTTTGAAACTATATGTATAATTCGATATATTATATTCGAATTTATATTTATCCTTATTGGGGTAATACTCCTTATTTTTTCCCAATCTATTTTCTACTATAATTAAATTATTATTATAAATGAATATATTATTACTATAATAAGTGGCATCATAAATGCTTATTATCATTCCTATTGCAATTATTATCCAAAATATACAACTATATATTGATTTAAAATCCATTAAATTATTAATAGTCATAGGCACTATATAGCATCCGAATATCCATGGTGATAAATTTTTATTTTCTGAAAAAAATACTGTTTTATCATTATTTAATATTTCAATTAACACTTTTAATAAAGGTTTATCCCCTTCGCTTATATTTACAACCCGATATGATTTAACCTTTTTTCCATATAATATTTTTATATTATACTTATCATCCATATAAGCACCTCTAATTTTTTTTAATTCAAGAGTTTGATTACCAAAGAATCTGTAAAATATAAGTTTGTCCTCTGTTAATTCAATATATTTCTTATCGAAATAATTATTTATTATCATAAAGCTTATTACCATAAAATTTATCCTCCTACTCTTCCGAGTAATTACAGAAACCCAATAACTCCTGTTATTACTCGGTTTCGTTGATTTAACTTTTTATCATTTTCCCCATACTTATTTACATTTTAAATAAACCTAAATCTTCTATATTTTTGCTTCCATATTGTTACTAATATTACATAATTTTCTTAACTTCTGTCTATAGTACGCTGGATATATAATATTAGTCGGTATCATTACAGCCTTACTTTTATTAGCTTTGAAAACATATCTATCCCCTGATGTATTATATTCAAATTTATACTTACTTTCATTAGGAAAATACTCTTTAACTTTTTTAGAATTTCGCTCTAATATAATTGAATTATTAATAGAATCATAAATGAATATTTTATGATATTTTGCAATTATTATCATAGTCACAGCAAATATTAGGATGCATGTATAAAACATATAATCGCCTTTGGACCCGCCATCTATTAAATTACTAATAGGTAACATCGCGTACAATACCCATCCCCAGGTTTGATAATATTGACCACTTGAAAAAACTAATTTTTCATCTTTATTTAATGTTTCAATTAATTCTCTTAATAAATTTTTATCCCGTTCTTTTATATTTGCAACCTCATATTGTCTAACCGTTTTTCCATATAATATTCTTATAATATAATTATCATCCATATACGCTGCTCTAATTTTCTTTAATTCAAGAGTTCTCTTACCAAAAAATCTGTAAAATATAATTTTATCTTCTGTTAATTCAATATATTTCTTATCGAAATGATTATTTATTATCATAAAGCTTATCCCCCTAGTTTTATAATTATGTATATTATACCATATTATTCATAACAAAAAAATTTGAACTCAGAAGAGACTAGCTTAAAAATCCCTTAAATTAAAAATAGAAAATGAATTGTTATTTCATTTTCTATTTAACACTATATATTTTTTATCCCTGTAATCCTTGTTGTCTTTCTTGCTCTTCTAACTCTTGATATTCAATTTCAAACAATTGATTTTCTAATTCATTAATTTTATTATTTAACTCTTCAATTTTCATTCCACTATTCCACGATCTAGTATCTTTTTCCCAAAGAGATTTTTCCTTGTTGCGCTTTCTAATTTCACTTTTGATTTCACTTTTAATTTGTTCCATTAATAACGCCACCCTTAAAGTTGTATGTTTTTTTGGTAAATCAAATTAACATTTCCAATATATATCATATACATGATTAATTGTATTTATACTCAAAATAAGTTATTTATTCTTGTATATTTTAGTGTACATAATTATCACAACAATTTTTTAACGTGTTTATTAAGGGAAGCCAAATTACTTCCCTTAATATTTGCTATACTATCAACACTATTTTTAAATATAGCCTAAATGGAAAATATATTTTCAAAATTTTATCAATAATTATGATTCGCATTAGTTCCCTACGTTAATTTTTTTTATAAAATTTAGAGGCACTAAATTTTAGTGCCTCTAAATCTTTAATTAATTATATTATTATAGACAATAATAAGTCCTGTATACTGATTTTTCCATATACTCACTATTAAAAGATTTTACTATGCCTAACTTATTCTTGTTAGTTTTAAAGTTTCTCTATTACCTATAACAACAGGAACTTTTTCTATCTCAACATTGCTTGTATCTATTCCAAACCATTTTGCTGGTGAAACAGTTAATTTCTTAATTGCTAATTTTGAGCTAATAATAAAACTATCCCAAGCTGAAATTTGACTTTCATTAGAAAGTATTTCTTCTAATAATACAAATTTAAAATCTCCAACTGAACATGTTTCACTATTATTAATCATGTATTCCTTCGCAGTAGATTTTAATTCACCACTAGAAACAAGTTCCTTAATAATTTGACGTAAGAACACATTAATTCTTTGATCAACACGGAATCCAAGATTAAATTGAATGCTAAAAGTTTCATTTGGAATAATAGTTTTAACTCTATAATTTGTTGTATATGGCTCATCTGTCACGTTAACATTTATAAACCAATAATACTTAGCACGTTTAGGTTGCTTATTAAATATAGAAAAAGCTATCTTATTTTCAATTTTATTATAATTAGGTGATTGTGTTAAATATACAAGATTAGTAGAGTAAAGAGGAAGTTCTTTATCTTCCTTTATTTCCTTAAATTGATAATGATAATCTGATAAATCAACATATTCATTAAGCCTTCGCTTTATAATTGAACCGTAAATCCAAATATACATAATAAACATAATTGCCCCTGCAATTAAAACTGTTATGTATCCGCCATTTAAAAATTTAAATAAGTTACCATATAAGAAACTTAATTCCAATACCATAAATATACTAAAAACTATATTTCCCATAACTCTTTTTTTCTTATTATATTTTAAATATTGAGTTAATAAAATAGTTGTCATAAGCATTGTTATTGTAATTGATAATCCATATGCTGCTTCCATATGTTCTGATTTTTTAAAATGAAGTACTAGCAATACACAGCCAATATAAAGTGTAAAATTTACTGCTGGTATATAAATTTGACCTTTTTCATCATTTGGATATCTAAATTGCAATTTCGGGAAAAGATTTAATTTAATAGCTTCTGCAACCAATGTAAATGATCCCGATATAAGTGCTTGGCTGGCAATTACGGCTGCAAAAGTAGCTATAATTGTCCCTGGTATAATAAACCAACTTGGCATAATTAAGAAGAATGGATTTTCTTGAATCACCATTCCTTGTCTTAACATAAGGTAAGCACCTTGACCTAGATAGTTCATAACTAAACATATTTTTACAAATATCCATGTATAATGAATATTTTCCCTACCACAATGGCCAAGATCTGAATAAAGAGCTTCTGCCCCTGTAGTACAAAGAAATACTGCTCCTATTATGTAAACACCTTTAGGATTACTTATCAAAAGACTAATTCCATAATATGGATTAAACGCTTGAACTATTTGAGGATATTTAATAATTTGGCTAAATCCTAAAATTGCTAACATTGAAAACCATATAAACATCATTGGCCCAAACATTCGTCCTATTACTAATGTCCCAAACCTTTGGAGTAAAAATAATACAGTTATTATACTTAATACAATTATAACTATACTACTTGTATTAAGTGGAAAAACTATAGATAAACCTTCTATAGCTGATGTTACGGTCATTGGTGGTGTAATCATTCCATCTGCAAGCAATGCAGCTCCCCCAATAACAGCAGGCACAATTAACCATTTTGCCTGTTTTCTTACAAGAGTATATAAGGAGAATATTCCTCCTTCTCCATTATTATCAGCTTGAAGAGTTAGTATTACATACTTTATTGTTGTTTGAAGTGTTAATGTCCAAAACACAAGAGATACGCCACCTAAAATAAGTTCTTTAGATATATATCCACCACTTGTTCCTAGTATTGCTTTCATAACATAAAGTGGAGAAGTTCCAATATCTCCGTAAACAATACCTAATGCTACTAAAATCGATGCTATACTAATTTTATTTTTAATGTTTTTCTTTATATTATTATCCATATCGTTGTTTAAGTCTCCCTTTAATTTTATATTGAAACGAACCATCAATCATTATAATCCTACAAATTTTTATTGTCTATCTCCTAAAAGGAACGATTCTGTCAATATTTGCTCAATATACATTGTTTAATAACATAGGAATCTATTTGCTAACTATATCATTGATAATATCTATTTTTCTACATAACACTATATATTGTACTCTTTATCAAGGAAGTTATACAATATATTATAAATTAAAACTATTAAACTAAGATCACGTCAATTTCTATTAGCTATAATAAGCAATTCTGGAATTTTTCATTTCTATTTTATATTATAACTTCCGATAACTTACCATCTACTACTATTGAACCTTTTAATTGAAACATAAATATATGCAATATTTAGTACACTACTTATTATTGAAATTACGGTCATTAAATAAATATTTCTTTGAACTAGTAGTTCAACTGATTCAAGCGACCTATAGCCGCCTATCTTTTTCGTCTAAATGACTCGTTTAAAAGCATTAATCCAGCTAATACAGCAAATCCATGTAAAAGAGACACTACCCAACATACCCTAAAATGTTCCAGTCACAGTATCTTCTTTACTCGTAGCTTTCGCACTGCTTGTCCCAGATACTAATACTAACGTTATAGAAAAAACTATAAAAATTAGTGTTTTTTCTATACTTGTTTTTTTATAAAACCATTCTATATTAATAACAAGCAATATCACAACACCTCTAACCATTAATTTAATAGTTAATTAATTCATTTATTTATATTATAAATTAGGCATTTAAGATAAAAACTCCACATATGATTTTTATAACATCGCAAAAGTGCTTGACACTTGAATAAAAATTATTTATAATTATGTAAAAAAATAACTAATTACACTTACTAGTTATTTTGCAATATTATTAATATAATAATTTCGTATAACTCCAATAATATGGTTTGGAGGTCTCTACCAGGTACCAATAAATCCCTGATTACGAAGAATATACACTATAGGTGCGTATTCTTCATAATCAGGGATTTTTTCGCGAATTTTTTATCATCTAGTTTTTCAAAATAAAATATATTTATAAATTTAGGAGGATTATTATGAATTTTTTTAATTTACCAAAAATTGAACTTCACTGTCATTTAGATGGTAGTGTTAGGGCAGAAACAATAATTGATATAGCTAAAAAAGACGGAATCACCATATCATCTTTTAATATTGATGTAATAAAAAATCAGATTACTGCGCCATTAGAGTGTACATCTCTTGATGACTATTTAAAGAGTTTTTCATTACCAAATTTAGTAATGCAATCAAAAGAAAATATAAAAAGAATTACATTTGAGCTTTATGAGGATGCATCAAAAGAAAATGTTAAGTATATGGAAGTTAGGTTTGCGCCATTACTTCATACTGCCAAAGGTTTAACTATTGACGAGATAATAGGAAGCGTTATAGAAGGAATTAAGTCCGCGGAAAATATATATGATATAAAAGGAAATGTAATATTATCATGCATGAGAACTATGTCATCAGCTAATGCTCTAGAAGTAATTGAAAAAGGCAAGAAATTCCTTGGTAAAGGAGTTGTTGCTGTTGATTTAGCAGGCCCTGAAAAAGCAGGCTTTGCAGCTGAGTATGTAGACGCTATAAAAGTAGCTAGAGATTATGGCTACAGAGTAACTATTCATGCTGGGGAAACTGGAATAGGTAAAAACGTTCTTGATGCCGTTGAACTTTTAGGGGCTGAGCGGATAGGACATGGAGTTTATATTAACGACTGTATCGAAGCCTATAATATTGTTAAAGCTAAAAATATTGTTTTAGAAATATGTCCAACTAGTAATGTTCAAACTAAAGCAGTACAAGAATATAAATCTCATCCAATCCATAAATTTTATAATGATGGAATAAAAATAACAATTAATACTGATAACAGAACAGTATCAGATACGGATATGACTAAGGAATGCCAATCTATATATGATACTTTTAATATAACCCAAGAAGATTATAAACAAATTTATTTAAATAGTGTTAATGCAACATTTACTACTGAGGATGTTAAAGAATGGTTAAAGGACAAATTAACTGAATCTATAAAAAATAATAAGCCAACGTGCTAGTTACAACTTTTTATAGTGTACTGATAAAATTTATTTTTTAAAAATAAAACAGCTACATAGAATTCTACGTAGCTGTTCAGTTTATATATATTTTTTACCATTATACATAACCAGATCTCCAACCTTATAGTTTTCTAACTTTTTTCATTCAACTATATTGGAACTTAATGGTTTAAGTTTATTTAGACCTACTGGAGCTATTTTTGTACTATCTATAGCAACTCCATTTACAGATATATTATAAATGTTTTGCCCTTTAGAATTCCCTTCTAGACTACCCCCTATTACTACTGATTTTTTAGCATCTATAATATTATTCCATTCAGAACCCTCTATTCTATATCTATTATTTCCTAAAGAAGTTAGCTTTCCATCCCAAATAGAATTTATTTTTTTATCAAAGGAGAATTCTATATTCCATTCTTTTAAAGCTTTACTACTATTATTAGTTATAGTCAAATTAAAGTTAGCACCTGTCCCCCAATCAGAAATAATATCAAAGTTTGTATTTATTTCATTTCCAGTATTTGGAGTTGGTGGGGTATTCTTTTCAACAACTACTTTTAATTTTGAAACCAATGTCTGATTCCCATCACTAACCTCTACTAAATATATATATTCTCCTGGTGTCTTACCCTTTATTTCTTTATTTATTTTAACATCACTATTTGAACTATCTATTTTTTGATCTAATATAACTTTATCATTTTCTATAAGTTTTACTGTTTTAGCTGATGTTTTTCCTGGCACTAATATACTTAAATTGAAGTTACCATCATTAACTTGATTATCTATAGTTAATGTAGCTTCCTTTAATTTTAAGTCATCATCTGGATTTTTGCCAGGATTCTCTCCTGGATTATTTCCTATACCAACATCGTAAAATCCTTTTCCCACAGCCCACTTTTCTTCTGCACCATATAATTGAATAGCTGATTTTTCTAAAGCCATTCTGGCATCTATAAATACAGACTTCCTATTCATATAGGTTGTTAATGCTCTATAATATATAGCTGAAGCTTTTTCTACGCCCACAGATGTCATAATATTATAAAAAGCTTTATTTGGTATCCCTGAATTTGTATGAACACCGCCATTATCTTTTGATGTTTGATAATAATCTTTCATATTAGCTGGTTGTTTATAAAGAGTTGGATCCTTTAAACTTCTTCTTAAATCAAACCTATTGTTTGGCAGCGCTACATCCTCTCCAATAATCCAATCATTTTTTTCTTCTATAATACAACCAAATACATCTGAAAATGATTCATTTAAAGCTCCACTTTCTCCTCTATATTCTAAATCAGCAGAATTTTTAGTTACTCCATGAGTAAATTCATGTGCTACTATATCATATGATTTAGCAAAATTAGTAGCCATTACATTGTCCCCATCACCAAAAAACAAGGTATCTCTTCCATTAAAATAAGCATTAACTTCATTGCTTCCATAATGTACTGATACTTTTAAAGTTCCGCCTAGATTATCAAAACCTTTTCTATTAAAATTCTTTTTAAAATAATCATTTGTTTTTACTACATAATAATGAGCATCAATAGCCGCTTCTTGTCTTTCCTCATTAAAATTTGGTGTATCTGATACAATTAATTTTCCTGGCAATGTATTAGCTAATTTTACATCACTAGCATTGTTAGCGTCATAAGTTGATATCCTTCCTGTTGTAGAAATATCTTCAAGATAATATTTATTTCCTTGCTTGTTTACATTCAATTCTCTAGCTTTGCCATCTTGTCCCATACCACTACCACTAACATTTTCAGAATGCATGTTATTAATCATCTCTAGAGCTTGTCCATTAATGCTATCTATAAATATATTATAGTTGTAATCGTCTCCAACAACATTAACTAAATAACAAGGCTGCCATTTTTCTTTATAATTATAAATCACTTTAGTTATATCGTTTTCTTTTAAGCTATCTCTATCTTTTTTGATAAAATCTAAAGCTTCATTTGTTAGATTATCGTTATTAAGTTTAAATTTTTTTGAATATTCTTCATTTGGTACGTCTGATTCTAAAAGCCCATTAATATCACACACAAAATTATTTTTATCTGTATGCAAAATTATATCTGATCCATATACTCTTATCCCCTCAATTTCATACTGATATTTATAGTGCGTATATCCTAATGAATCTTTTTCGACTTTTAACAATTTAAATGATCCAACGTTTAGATTAAAAGCATCTAAATTTTCTTCTAAATATTTTAGTGCCTCTTTCTCTGTACTTACTGGCTGTGAACTTAATTTCCCTTCAATAAACCTAGGAGTTTTTTCATCATTATCCCATTGTACTGATATATTATTATCTGATACATATGATTCTTTTTCTATAAGGCTTTTTAAATACCCCTTATTTTCATCAGCTTGTACACTAATAGGTGATATTACGGTTGTTAATATTACCGCTAGTAAAAGTGCTATTTTTTTCATTTTTACCCCTCCATTTTTATTTATTTAAAAGATATCTTTAGTAAATTATACAATTAATGTTATAAATTTACAATAGTTTTTTAAAAAATAAAAAGAGTTGAACTTAGAATATTACTAAGTTCAACTCTTTATAAAACTAATTATATTATAATTTATTTTTTTAAAATTTACATTAAAATAAACCTTGTTTATTATTTACCTTGAGCAGCATTTACTCCTGAAATTCTACCAAATACTGTTATATCAGTAATAGCATTTCCGCCTAGTCTATTAGTTCCGTGAACTACTCCTGTTACTTCACCTGCTGCATATAATCCTGGTATTATTTTACCATCTTTATCTAAAACTCTTGTTTCTGTATCAATTACTAATCCGCCCATTGTATGATGAACTGATGGAATTGCTTTTTGGATATAGTATGGTCCTTCTTCAAGAGATACTAATTTACCCCTGTGCTTAAAGTCTTCATCCTTTCCATTTTTAGCGAATCCACTTACTCTTTCAGCTGTTTTCTTTAATTCATCTACTGGTATATTAAAGAATTTCGCAGCATCTTCTAATGTATCTGCCTTATATAATAACCCTTGTTTTATTAACATTTCATATTCTGACTTATGAACATCTATAGTATTAGATATTTCATCTATTTTTTCATTCCATAATAGATAAGTCTGTTTACCTGTTTGATTCAATATTGCTTTAGAAATAACATCTCGTCTTTCAAGCTCTTCTACAAATCGCTTACCTTCTTGATTTACTAATATACCACCATCAAATCTTGAATCAGCTACTAGTGATATTACCCCTGTTTCTGGGTTACATATAGGATAAGTTTGAATATATTCCATATTCATTATGTTGGCACCAGCTTTTTCAGCCATAACTATACCATCTCCAGTAGTACCTGGAGTATCTGTTGACATATACTTTTCATCAAGCTCTGCATTATATTTTTTTCTCATTTCAACATTTGATCCAAATCCACCTGTTGCTACAATAACACCTTTTGTAGCCTTAAATGTTAAGTCTTGTCCAGCTAAATTTTTAGCCTTAACCCCAGTTACCTTTCCATTTTCAACTATAAGCTCTTTAACTTCAGTTTCAGTCTTTACTGGTATTTCTTTTTCGTCTGCCTTTATTTTAAGTTTACTAATCATTTCAGCACCAGTATGTCCTTCTGGAATAAGTGCTCTTTTAACTGAATGTCCCCCAAATTGGAATAATTTATCGTCAATGAATTTAACATTAACTTCATCTCTTAACCATTCTGCTGCACTCTTTGCATTATCAGCTAATATTTTAACCATTTCTGGTAATCCTTTGTTGTCTCCGCCCTTTAATGTGTCATTATAAAATGTTTCTGCACTATCATTTTCTATGCCAACATTTTTTTGAACCCAAGTTTCAGGTGCATTCATTTCTCCACCTGATATTAATGTATTTCCACCTATTGAAGGCATTTTTTCTAATATAACCACCTTAGCCCCAGCCTTTTCTGCTTCTAAAGCTGCACTAAATCCGGCTCCACCAGCCCCTATAACAACAACATCATATTCTTGTGTTGTTTCTTCTTCTTTTAGATGTTCTACTACTATTTTATCACCATCACTCTTAATTCCCGCTTTTTCTAAAGCATTTTGAACAGCCGCTATGTATCCTTTACTTGTTTCAGTAGATCCTGATATAGCATCTACATTAGAGTTATTCTTCTCAACCATAACATTTTTGATTTTATTGAATACAGGTTCAGATAATACTATGTTTTCACTACTTTCAATAACCTTAATATCTTGAATTTTTTCATCTTTAATTTTAACTTCTACTTTTATAGCCCCATGTTTTCCATCAGCTTGTCCCGTAAAAGTTCCGTTAGATCCACAACCCACTAATGACGATAACGTTATCACCAAAGCTAAGGCTAATCCTAGTATTTTTTTCTTTTTCATTATTTTTCCTCCTTCATTTGTTGAAAAATCATTTCACTTAATAATACATTTAATATCCTCCATTGTAAAATTTTATACTCATTTTATTAATTTTATATAAATACCAAATTCTTATAAGTAATTTCTTACTAAATTATCAACAAAATAATTTATTTATTAATAATTTATCATGGTATTTTTTAACTTTTAGAAACTATTTTATGTTTACACAAAAAAGGAGCCCAAAAGGCTCCTTTTTATAAACTCTATTATTCTTCAAGTAAACTACGTATTACTTGTGTTGCATCCATATATTTTGAAATAGACTTTCCATAATTTAGTCTGTTTATGATTTTACCTAAGAATTCTGACATATCAACAGCCTTAAACCATTTAGCATCCTTTAATTCTTCGGATACATAAGTTAAATTAGTTGAGTAAACTTTAGTTATTATTCCATCTTCATATAATTTATTGAACTTTTGTAGCCCCTCTGTAAAGAAAGCAAATGTTGCTGCAACATATACATTTCTAGCATTTCTTGCTTTTAGCTCTAATGCAATATCTAAGACAGATTCTCCAGATGCTATCATGTCATCAACTATTAAAACATCTTTACCTGCTACATCTTTCCCCATATATTGATGTTCAACTATAGGATTTTTACCATTTACTATTAATGAATGATCTCGTCTTTTATAGAATAGACCAACATCTACCCCTAAAACACTTGAGTAATAAATTGCTCTATCCATAGCTCCAGTATCAGGACTAATTACAAGTAATTTTTCCATATTTAATTCTAATGTAGCTTCATTAGATATAAGTGATTTTACTATGTTATATGTAGGATATATATTTTCAAATGATAATAAAGGAGTAGCATTTTGAACATTAGGGTCATGAACATCAAAAGTAATAATTTCATCAACGCCTAATCTTTCAAGCTCTTGAAGTGCTAATGCACAATCTAAAGATTCTCTTCCCTTACGTCTATGTTGTCTTGATTCATACAAAAGTGGCATAATTACAGTTATTCTTGTAGCCTTACCCTTTATAGCTGAAACAGTTCTCTTTATATCTTGGAAATGTTCATCTGGTCCTTTATGGTTTTCAAATCCAAACATTTTGTATTTACAACTATAATTTCCAACGTCACATAAAATATAAATATCTTTACCTCTAACAGTCTCAGAAATTCTAACCTTTCCTTCACCATTTGAAAATCTTATTTCATCAATAGGTATTAAGAATGATTCAGTACAATTTCTTTTATCTTGGATGTACTTGTCTACAGCATTACCTAGCTCTGCACAACTCTCTAATACTATTAATCCAAGTTCATGATTTAATTCACTCATTTTCCACACTCCTTATTAGCTAAAGAATTTATTTTTATAAAATTCCTAACATATAACAGTATATATCAAAATCATGTATCTATAAATATATTTCAGCAATATTTTTTTCATCTTACTATTTTTTTTTTAAATATCCCTTAAATTAATATTATTATTTTTTTATAGCGTCCATTATTTCATCTAACATTTTATTTGTAGATATAAATCCTCCATCACTTAAATACCAAGAGTGAGTATCTAAATAAATAATTTTCCCTTCTTTAGCTACATTAGTGTTATTTATTAACTCATTATTTAATATTTCTTTAGCTGGTTTTTGATTTCCGTCTTTCATTACAACTGATTTATCAATTACAAACATATAATCTGGATTTTGGCTCGCAACATATTCAAACGATATATCTTGTCCATGATTTGCAGCTTCTATATTATCATCAGTATTTTTAAATCCAAGATTATTATATATTAACCCAAATCTTGATGTTTCTCCAAAAACACTTAACTTACCATCGCTAACCATTAATGTTGTTGCCTTATATGAATTTTTAGTTACCTCTTTATTTATCTCTTCTATTTTTTCATTTATTTTAGCCAATTCTTTTTTCACTATTTTGTCTTTGTTAAATATATTTCCTAAAGCCTCCATATTATGAGTAAATGATTCCATATATTTGCCATCTTCTTTACTTAATGATATAGTGGGCGCTATTGCATTAAGCTTATCATAAAATTTATGTTGCCTTCCATTTATCACTATTAAATCTGGCTTAAGTTCATTTATCTTTTCTAGATCCGGCTCAAAAAGGCCTCCAATATTTGCATATTCATCTCCATTATATTTATTTAAATACTCAGGTATTGATGACGCTTTAGGAACCCCTACAATCCCATCAATTTCTAATACATCCATAGCATCTAATGCTGCATAATCAAATACTATTACTTTTTTAGGATTAGATTTTATATCGGTTGTTCCAAGAGAATGTTCTACTTTTATTATTTCTTCCCCCATATTTTGTTTTGTATCACCTTTTTTTGAACTTAAAAATACTGTTCCTCCAATTAATCCCACTATTACTATCCCTACTATTAAAGCTATTTTTTTATTCATATTATAAATCTCCTTTTCAATAAATATTTTAATTTCATCGATTCTCATTATCAGTAGTTTTTTAAAAATTTTTTAGAAATAAATACATATCTTATCTCCATTTATTTCTCTAACATCAAATTTAATTTCATAGATTTCTTCTAATATTTCTTTTTTTATTATATCTTCTGTTTTTCCATACTTAACTAGTTTGCCATCCTTTAGTGCTGCTATATAATCTGTGTAACAAGATGTATAGTTTATATCATGCATAACTAAAACCACAGTTTTCCCAAGTTCATCACAAAGATTTCTAAGTATTTTCATCATTTCAACAGAATGTTTCATATCTAAATTATTAAGTGGTTCATCTAAAAACACATACTCTGTATTTTGTGCTATAACCATGGCTATATATGCCATCTGTTTTTGTCCCCCACTTAATTCATCTATATACTTATCTTCAATATCCTTAAGTTTCATATACTCTATAGCTCTATCTATATATTTATCATCTTCTTTTGTAATTCTTCCTTCACTATGTGGAAATCTTCCAAAAGTAACAAGTTCTCTTATAGTAAGCTTTAAGTTTATGTTATTAGATTGTTTTAATATGGCTATTTTTTTAGAAAGTTCTTTTTTATCCCATTCTTCTAATTTCTTTCCTTCTATAATAACTTGTCCATCATCTTTTTTTATAAGTCTAGTTATTATAGATAATACTGTACTCTTTCCAGCTCCATTTGGTCCTATAAAAGAAGTTATTTTACCCTTTTCTATATTAACAGATACATTATCCACAACAGTTTTACTGGAATATTTCTTTATTATATTTTTTACTTCTATCATAACTATTTACTCTCCTTTAACAATAAATATATAAAGTATAATCCACCTATAAAGTTTATAATTACACTTAAAGTTGTATTAAAGCTAAACACTCTTTCAACTAATAACTGTCCGCCTACTAAAGTTACTATACTTATTAATATGGATGCTATTATTAAATAGCTATGTTTATAAGTTTTAAATAATTGTTTAGTTACATTAGTTACTAAAAGGCCTAAAAATGTTATAGGTCCAACTAAAGCAGTTGATATTGATACTAATATAGCTACTATAACTATCATTTTTTTAACAATTTTATCATAATCCACACCTAAATTAATTGCCTGATCTTTTCCAAGCCCTATTACATCTAAAGTTTTTATATCATCATATATAAAAGGTATAATTCCTATTATTATTACACTAGAAATTAATAAAATTTCTGTATTTACACTTGCGAAACTTGCATACAAATTATTTTGAAGTGCTGCATACTCATTTGGATCTATTACTACTTGCATAAAAGTTGATATACTTTTAAAAAGGGTTCCTGAAATAACACCTACAAGTAATAAAAAGAATATGTTATTATTACTTTTTTCAAATAATATTTTATAAAGTAATACTGATGCAATAATCATTATAATTACTGCTAATAAAAAATTATTACTTTTACTTACAATAAATTTGCTATCAACGGAAGCAAAGAATACTATTATAGTTTGAACTAATATATATAATGAATCTAGACCTAGTATACTAGGTGTTAATATATTATTATTTGTTATAGTTTGGAATATAATAGATGAAAAAGCTATACATCCACCAGTAATAATTATTGCTATTAACTTTGGTATTCTTTGACTCATGGCATAGTCTAAATGTTTGAAATTTATTCCTACTGTTAAAAATAGGAATGAGAATACAATTATCATCAAAGCTATTATGCAAATATTCTTTTTTAATTTACTTTCTTTTTTAAAATTATAATTGCTTTTTCTTTCAGAAATTTTTTTTATATTTGCACTAGCTTTCATATCTATTCCTCCTTAATATCATATAAAGGAAAATTATACTTCCTATAACCCCCACTGTAAGACCTATTGGAATTTCATAAGGATATATTATAATTCTTGAGAATATATCACATACTAGTACAAATATCCCTCCAAATAATCCTGTGTGCCATATAGTATCCTTTAAATTGTCCCCCTTATAAATTGCAACTATATTAGGAACTATAAGTCCTATAAAAGGTATATTTCCAACCGTTATAACAATACTAACTGTTACTATCGATATAATAATTAATCCTAAATTAATTGTTTTATTATAATCTATACCTAAATTTGTGGCAAAATCTTCTCCCATTCCCGCAATAGTAAATTTGCTTGCATACATATAAGCAAGTATAATAAGCGGAATTGTTATATATAGCATTTCATAATTCCCTTTAAGTATCATAGAGAAATTACCTTGCATCCAAGCTGTAAGATCTTGCATAAGATTATATTTATACCCTATGAACGTTGTAACAGACCCTATAATATTTCCAAACATTATACCTACCAATGGAACAAACACTACATTTTTAAATTTTAATTTTTTTAACACTTTCATAAATATAAATGTTCCAACTAATGCAAATATAAAAGAAGTTACCATTTTCCCTACCATGCCCACACTAGGCATAATTAGCATTGCAAAAACCAGTCCAAGTTGTGCAGAATCTATTGTACCTCCTGTTGTTGGGGATACAAATTTATTCATACTTATTTGTTGCATTATAAGCCCGCATATACTCATTCCTATTCCTGCAACTAATATACTTATTAATCTTGGTAATCTACTTATGAATAATATATCCATTTTTTCTTGATTTAAACTAAGTATGTCTACTGCTCTTATATCCTTAACTCCTACAAATAAGGATATTAACGACAGTAATATTAATATTATTGATAAATATCGCTTTTTCATTTTTATCCAACTTTCGAAAACTATTGTTAATTGATAATCAATTTCATTTATTATTCTACTGATAATCATTCTCTTTGTCAAGCTTTTATTTATTATACCTTCTCATCTTTAATTATTTTTAAAATATTCTTTATATCTTTTTTCTAAAAAAGCGTGAAAAAAGCACCATAAAAATTAATTTTATGGTGTTATATGTAGTTTAATTAGTCCCATCATGGATCCAAATATACCATCATATTGACTTGCTATTTTTTAAAAAGCTCACTTATACATCAAACCACCCTTTACGTTTAAACCATAAAAACATAGTTATTGAAATACTAGCCATAATTAATAAAACTACAAAATAACCATACTTTGAGCTAAGTTCAGGCATATTTTGAAAATTCATACCGTAAACCCCTACTATAAATGTTAGAGGTATAAATATAGTTGTTATAACAGTTAGAACCATGGTATGTTTATTCATACGAATTGAATTTATAGATAAATAATTATCACGCATATCAGATGTTATTTCCCTATTAGAATCTACCATATCCGAAAGTTTAACTAAGTGATCATAAATATCAGAAAAATATAATTTGTGATCAGGAAATCCTTCCAGTCTATTAGAATTTAATATTCTATACACTAAATCACGCATAGAATTTATTGTTCTTCTTAACTTTAATAAATCGCTTCTTATACTAAAAATTTCATTCATTAAATCATGAATTGGCTTTCTTTTAACATTACTTTCGATTTCATCTAATCTCTCTTCAATTTTATAAATAGTAGGAAAAAAGTAATCAACTATATTGTCTAATATTTGATGTACAATATAAGAAGGTCCTTTTTCCCAACTTCTTTCATTTATTTTTGCTAATTCCCAAGCTTCATCTAATTCTTTTAATTGAGTAGTATGATAGGACACTATGTAATTATTTGCTACAAAAAGAGAAACTTCTATTGGGTTTAAATTATTTTTATTTAAAGTATTAAATATAAAAAAATTATAACTATCATAATAATCTAACTTAGGTGCATTTAATGAGTAAATACAATCTTCTATGGCCAGATGATGAAAATGAAAATGTTTCTCAAGCAATGATTTTTCTTCTTCACTAGGGTCATTAAAATCCATCCAATACCACAAAATATTTTCCTTTGCTAAATCCTCTAAAGGCAAATCATAAATTGGTTTTAAATCATTTGTAATAGCTATAATACGAATCAAATAAATTCACCCCTTCTTCTCACAGTCTATTTCTAATACAACCACCTTGTGTATATTCAAGGCTGCTCATACATAATTATTATGAACAGCCTTAATATTAATTACTAAAATGATTTTCTATTGTATAATTGCCTTGGCCTTCATAACTGTATACATTTAAATAGTATTTACCAGGCTTTAAATTCATTGTATTACATAATTTTTTTCCTTCTCTATGAGGATATGCTATATATTTATTAAAGTTCTTTTCAGAATGCAAAGTCCAAGCCACACCCAAGCCTTCACTATCCGGTGTTAACGATATATCTACAGTTCCTTCTTCTGAAACTTTAAAACTATACATATCTATGTTATCCTCTTGAGAAAAGCCGCCCTTAACTACACTATCATTAATATGAATAGTAGTTGCAGTATCAAAATCATTATTATTCTCCTTTTCCATTATAACATTATTATCAATTTCTTCAATTTTCCCTCCACCTATATTACCATCAATACTTAATGTATATTCTTCTTTAACTTGTGAAAATCCATAAACAACTATATAATATCTGCCCTTAGTAGCTTTATAAGTACCCTTATAATTATTTTCTTCCCTTTCATTTGCATATGCTATATAGTTCTCTGCATCGGAACTATCGTATAATACCCAAGTAATATTAGCCTCTCCTGCTTTTTGCACATTTATATCTAACTCTGAATCTGATAATACATCAAAATAGAAAGTATCGCTATCTCCATTTTCCATATTACCTTTAACTAAAGTATCATTTAATATAGGTCCATTAGCCTTTTCAATAGAATCATTAACTTCAACTTCATTTAAAGTTTTAGGTTTTATTACTGACATATTCTCAACTTTTATTTTAATTGATTTATTAGCTGAAAGCCCTTCATTATCCTTAACCTTTAAAGTTACTGTATAATCACCTATCTTTTCATATTTATGACTTGGATTAGCTTCATTACTAGTATTTCCATCACCAAAATCCCATAAATACTCAATAATCTTATTATTATTATCCATAGTTACATTACTAGTAAATTTAATTTCTTTATTCTTATATACCTTATCTGGTACACTTATATTTACCACAGGTTTTTCAGATGGTTCTTCTGTTACTCCCTCTTTTAATATTCCATTAAACACTAACTCCCAAGTAACATTACTATTTCTATCAACATTATAATTAACCATATAAGCTGTAACAGTCTTATATCCTGACCATGAATATCCATCTAGTGTATTTAATATTTCATTAAGATTCTTATTCATTTTATTATAATCATTTTCTTTGCCTTCTGATTTTCCTGCATCATAAGTACCTCTTAAAACAAAGCTATCAAAAAATTGCGATTTTTTATTTTCTGTTTTAACATTTGTAATTCTTGCAGAATTAGTTATATCATCATAAATTTCTTTAGAATTTTTAGTTTTATGTTTAATAGCGTAATCAGCTGATACTAAAGGTGTAGATAGCTTATCATAGTCTTTAATTAAACTATCCATATAGTTTTGATAAGATTCTTCTAAATTAGAGTTACTACTATAATTTTTTATTAATTCATCATATTTAGCTATATTATTAGCCTTAACAGCTTCAAAAATAGCATTTAGTTTCCCTAAATCTTTATTATACATATAGCTTTGTAATGCAAAGCTATAATGATAAAAATCAAAGCTTCCATATTTTGAATGCATTGTCTTATCTACAGTATATCTATCTGATTTTTCTGTACGAACTATATTACTTACTACTGACTTTCTAGGCATTATATTTTCGGTTCTAGTAGCCCCAGCAAAAAGTTCTGCACCACCTTCTTCAAGCCAAGTAAGTCTATTTCCTTCATAAATCCCGCCTGATCCCCACATACCAGGAACTAAATATCTACCTTGTAGATAATGAGTAAATTCATGTCTAAATAACTCTTCTAAAGTATATATGCTCTCATCAGAAGTCCTTTCATAAGTATAAAATGTTCCATCTCCTTCTATATACATACCACCATTTTCAACATCTAACCCATTTATTAATCTATTAAGCTTGTATTCTTTAGGGCTATTATATATTACTATAGTTAATACATCATCTTTATTTCCATTCTCTAAAGCTTTATCAGTACCTAAAACTCTAAAAAATTGTGCTTGAACCTCTTTAGATGCCCAATATACACTATTTATTTTTTCTTCAGTAACTTTATCTCCAGCCTTTATCACTACTTGTCCATCATCAAACTTATAAGTTTTAGACAAATATTTTTCTCTAGCTTCAGCTTTTACTTTATCATAATCAATTTTTTTTCCTGTATCATCAGTAGAATTATAATTATCTGCTATTGAAGATACAACTTGAAGATATTGTTCACTTAAATAAGGGTATATTTCCATACACCTAGTTAAAACCCTTACTCCTTCCTTTGGATTGCTGTGAACTGGACTAAGTTTAGCTATAGAATACAATCCATTATTTATTAGCCAGGCATTATCTTCTGTTAACTCCCCTTTCAAAGCTAAATAAGATATAAAATTTATAAAGCCATCTATTTTTCCGGACCAAGAAGATTTACTATAGTCATTACTATTTTCATACCCATATACAGTTATGCTATATTGTACCCCTGTAATTATATTATATATAGCTTTTCCTTTAAGTGGATCTTTTATAAATGCATCAAAATTTTCTTTATATTGGTTTAAAATTGGCACAAAATTATTAACAATATCTGCATTTGATGTTGTATTATTTATTAATACTCCTAATGTACTTAAAATATTATCCTGTGCGTCTGTACCAAACTTGAAATTTGGATTACTTTGAATTGCTAATATAGATGGAATACATTTTTCATGGCCTTCTTTACTTTTTAGCTCTGGTATTCCATTATTATAATATGCTAAATAGTATCCAGCTCTTATAACTTCTATTAAAGTAGGTATTCCCAAGTCATCCTCTGGGGTAAACTCTTTCCCTCTTCTACTTAAATCATTTAATAAATACTCCATACGATTTGTATCACTATAAAATTCTACAGCATCTTCATTGTACTCAAATAAATCAGTTATATTATTCCAAGGAATAACGGAAATTTTTTCAACCAATCCTTCATAAGATAAAGCGTTTAAATCCTTCATAGAATATACTTCATTTGACTTTTTATTAGCGACTATTACATTTATATCATCTGGTATCTTAGGCTTTACACTTCTAACCTCAGCTTCACTATTTGCATGTTTTACCTCCTCTATATTTTCCTTAACTTGTCCCCCAATTTGTTTATCTTCTTGTTCATAAGAGCTATTACTTTGTTTAGCTTCCAAATTTTTGTCTAAAGCAAACACCCTTTGAGTAGATAAAGTAGTACTAATTATTGTAACAGCTAAAAAGCTTGCTACTCCCCTTATTCTTTTATTCATTTTTCCTCCTAAATGTTAATATTTTTATATAATTATTCAATATCATCTATTATTTTACATCTATTTGCGAATTTTGTAAACAATATTTAATAAAAATATAGCCATATTAACATTTTGATTAAATTTTATTATTTTACTTTAAGTTTATATATTTATTTGAAAATTTTCTCAATTAAAGTTATAATTTAAAGTGAATATTTTATATTTAACTATAAAAGGGGTGAATTTATGATTAAGGTTGAGAATTTAACTAAGGAATTTAAAACAAACAAAAAATTTCCTGGATTTAAAGGAGCTATTAAATCTTTTTTTTCTAATGAATATACTAGTAAAGTTGCTGTGGACAATATAAGTTTTGAAATTAAAAAAGGAGAGATAGTTGGATATATCGGTGCTAATGGAGCTGGTAAATCTACAACAATAAAAATGATGACTGGTATTCTTACTCCCAGTTCTGGAACCGTTTCCGTTAATGGACTTATTCCTTATGAAAAAAGAGAAGATAACGCTAAAAATATAGGTGTAGTCTTTGGTCAAAAAACTCAGTTGTGGTGGGATCTACCTATTTCAGAAACATTTACATTACTTAAGGATATTTACAATGTGAGTGATGATGATTTTGAAAAAAGAATGGCTTTTCTAAATGAGGTTTTAGACTTGGAACCTTTTTACTTAAGTCCTGTTAGAACATTATCTTTAGGACAAAGAATGAGAGCTGATTTAGCAGCTGCATTAATCCATAATCCAAAAATTTTATATCTTGATGAACCAACCATAGGGCTTGATGTTGTAGTAAAAGAAAAGGTTAGAAAAGCTATTAAACTTATTAATGATGAGTTTAATACAACAATTATATTAACAACTCACGATTTAATTGATATAGAGGAGTTATGTAGCAGAATTATTATTATTGACAATGGACAGAAAATTTATGACGGTAAAATTAATGATATAAAAACTCTTTATGGCTATTTAACAACTATAGAAATTCAGTTTAAAGAAGATATAAAATTAGAGGATTTAAATCTTACTAATGAAATTGAACTACATGATGATGAATTTAAGATAGAAGTCATTGAAAATAAGTTTATGATAACCTTTAATAAAAATAAAACAACGGTAGCTGAAATTATGTCCAAGGTTATGAAACAATTTACTGTTTTAGATTTTTCAATTAAGGATACAAGTATTGAGGATATTATTAAAAAGATGTACCGAAGAGGGGTGTAGGTTATGAAATGCTTTAAAAATTTAAAACCCTATTTACCATTTGCCACTAATACATTCCAAAGACTTATATCTTATAAAGCAAATGTACTTATATTTATATTTGGTGAATCACTAATGCTTGCAGTAACCTATTATTTATGGAAAGCAATATATGGCAGCACTGAAGGTGCTTCTATACATGGTTTTAGCTTTAATGAAATGATAATATATGTATTTATTTCATTTTTGACAAGCTTAATAATAGCTGTTGATATTTCTTATGATATTGCAAGAGAAGTTAAGGATGGTTCTATTGCCATTAATTTAATTAGACCAATTAGCTATGAAAAAAGAATGTTTTTCCAAAGCCTAGGAACTGTATTTTACTATTTCATCTTTATATTTATAGGTACATTCGCAGTTACAACAGCTATGTTTTATAATTTTTTTGGGTATGTAAATATAGCAAATATTTTATTATATTTATTTAGTATAACGCTTGGAATACTTCTTAATTTTTATTTTAGTTATATTTTCGGATTATTATCTTTTAAAATAACTAATATGTGGGGTTTAACTCAAATAACACAAGCTATAGTTCAACTTTTATCTGGAATTATGATACCAATTGCTTTTTTCCCAGTATGGGCACAACCTATATTTAAATTTTTACCTTTTAGCTCTATGGTTTACACCCCTACTATGATATACCTTGGAAAATTAAATAATACTGAAATATTAAAGGCACTACTAATTCAAGTTATATGGATAGTAATATTGATGACAATAGCAAAAATTATGTGGAAAAAGTTAATTAAAACTTTAACCATTTTAGGAGGTTAAATATATGAAGAGATATATGAAATTATATTTAAAATTTCTACAACAATATATTAAAACCTTAATTGAATATAGAGCAGATTTTATTTTAGGATTAGTAGGTTTTGTGTTAGTACAATTTGTTGGGGTAATTTTTATTCAATTAATATTTAATTCTATTCCAAGTCTTCAAGGATGGAGTTTCTACGAAATATTATTTATATATGGATTTGCACAAATTCCTAGAGGAATAGACCATGTTTTTACAGACTATTTGTGGATATTTAGTTGGAAAACAATAGTTCAAGGGGAATTTGATAAATATTTAGTTAGACCGCTTAATCCGTTGTTTCAAGTTATTTCAGAAAAATTTCAGCCAGATGGCTTTGGTGAAATAATTATAGGCACTACCCTTCTTATAGTATCTTGGATTAAACTTGGAATTGAAGTAAGTATAAGTAAATTACTTATACTAATAATTGTAATTTTATTTGCAACACTAATATATACAGCTATAAAGCTTGCAGTTACATCCTTAGCTTTTTGGGTTAAGTTTGCACAAAGCTACATGTTTATGGCTTATCAATTAAGTAGTTTTGTTAAATATCCTATTACTATATATCCTACTGCTATAAGATTTATAATAACCTTTTTAATTCCATTTGCATTCACAGGATATTATCCTGCAGCATATTTCTTAGGAAGAGAAGGCTTTATAAAAGGAATATTGTTAACTTGTATTATTGCAATAGTATCTTTTATAATCGCTTATAGAATATGGGTTATAGGTATTAGTAAATATGAAAGTACCGGTAGTTAATTGCTATTTCCTCAGCAATTCTATATTTAGACATTAAGAAAGGGTATCTATTAATGATTTTACCATCACTAATAGATACCCTACTCATATCTTTAATTTTAAAATACATAAGTCATATTTTGCGGTTCATAAAATGATAATCCATGCTTTTTTGCTAATACTTGAACTAGCTCATAAAAAATTTCTGCATTATCTGAATCACATCCTATTACTACAAAACCTTTACCTTTACTTGCATTAATCTTTTGATTTTTTAATATTAGCTCATCATAAAACTCATCAATTCTATCTATATCTTCTACTAGAGGCGACTCCCCTTCACATATCTTTTCATATAAAAATTGTGCTCCCATTTCATTACTAACTTTATCACTATTCCAAACTGCACAATACCAATCCATATTATTCATCCTTTCTTAATTACTAATTTCTTTTTTGTTGATAGAAATATGTAATACTAACTATAATAACATTAATCCCCGTCATACACCCAATTGGAATAATTACATATAATACAGCCTCTATTTTGGTTATATACCAACTAAAGCAACCTATAAAAAAAGAATATATAATAAATACTGGCTAATTGTAAATGCTGATGAAGAGGCTTTTAGTTCTATTAAATACTTTCTTTCATCATCTTCTTGTTCATCTTTTTTTGTATCTTTAAGGTTAATGCTTCTAGAAATGTCACTTATCCCGATTAAAAGGAGAAATAGCGTTATAAAAAATCCTTTTAAATCAAAGCTTTTTGGCTTTAAAAATAAAATCACTATACTCATAAGAACTAAACTAAGAGATAAAACACCACTCCAAAACTTCTTTTTATTATAAATTTTTATATCTTTTATCATATTGTTCATCCCTCTCTCTTAAATTTTCTTTAAGGCAATATAGTTCTTCTATTGTTGTGTTAAAAACACATGCTATTTTATAAGCCAATAAAATTGATGGATTATACTGACCTTTCTCCAGTGATATTATTGTTCTAGAGGAAACAGAAACTAAATCAGATAATTGTTCTTGCGTCATCTTTAAATCTGTACGTAACTCTTTGACTCTATTTTTCAATAGAATTCCTCCATTCATATTAATATATATATGAAGTTACCTTCACATGAAGCTTGCTTCATATTATATTAACCTATAAAAATATTTATGTCAATAATATACATTATTAAAAACATCTCAAAATTTATAACATAACTTCTTTGTTATTCTTATAAAAGTGCCTTAATCAAAAAAAGTACTTATCACTAAGTACTTTTACACATGCAATTTATTTTCATTCTAAATAACTCAAACTTAATTAAATGATTTATAAAACTCTCCATTTTTATTTATCATACCCTTTATTTCATCAAAATTAATTTTAAAGGTAATGAAACCAGCTGAGTATGGTCCTATTTCATAAGGTGGATAATAAATATATAAATTATCCTTATCTACATAAAAATCTTGTTTTTCTGTTATTCCTTTAAATGCATCTTTAAATACATACTCATATTGTGGATCTGTTTCTATCATATTATTAATTATTTTATTTAACTCTCCTGTATAGTAAACTCCACCCATAAATAAATCTCCTAATGAATAGAATTTACCTGTAACTAAATTTATACAAGGCGTTTTTTTACTCGGCATCCCATGGGCTGCTCCTATTGGATAATAATATCCCGAAAGATTTAGAACTAATAAATCCTTTTTATAAAATTCTATTGTAAAATTTCCATAATAACTATAATCTAAAACATCATCTTTAGTTATAACACTATTCTTATTTTTTCCCTCTTCTGCATAAGGTGTAAAGTATGACATATCCCATAGTTTTTTATTTATTTCAATATTGATTTTTTTATTATATACTCCAATAATTACAGGATAATAAATTAAATAATTAATATTTGGTTTATACTTTTCCTTTATAACAGAGTATTTATCAGATAATATAATTTTTTTATTGGGTTTATAAATAACACTTCCATCTTTATTTAAATAGTATGGCTCATAATCTATATCCGAGTAAACTATACCATCTTTTATTTCTAAAGTTCCACTGCCCTTTACTTTAGGGAGGTCTTTAATTGGTTTACCTGATTTATCTATAAAAAAAGTGTATTCTTCATTTGATCCATAAGATAATCCATTATTGTAGTTCCCAACTACTAAGAATTTAAAATCAGTAAATATATCCCCTCTATTGTTCCCTATTGCATAAATACTTGTAAGATTAATTTCACCTTCACCTATGGGCATCCCTAAAGAGACTCGGTCCTCACCTAATAAGTTTATATTGCTATAAATTGGCGAATAAATATATTTACCTTTATTATTTATAACTCCATTTGGACCATTATAACCTTCATCAATACTTACTATAGCCATTCCATCTTTAAAACCAGTTGCTGTAAAATAAGTAGGTTCTATAACTATTTCACCAGCTACATTAATATACCCATATTTTTCACCAAATCCATTTGAGAAAAACATTAAGCCTTCACCATAGCCACCTACATATTGATAGTTATATTTATTAATTAATTTTCCAGTTAAATCTATTAATGCAAATTCACCATCTTTTATTTTTACTACTGCATAGCCACCATTAAAATCATTAGCTTGTTTATATTTTGTAGGTATTACTTCTACGCCATCCTTATTAAGGTAACCATACTTATAATCATCACTTCCATCACTTTCACCAACTAACGCCATGCCATTACTATAATCATTAATAAAGTTATAATTTTTTTTAGTAATGCT
This sequence comes from Clostridium gasigenes, assembly GCF_900104115.1. Taxonomy (GTDB): domain Bacteria; phylum Bacillota; class Clostridia; order Clostridiales; family Clostridiaceae; genus Clostridium; species Clostridium gasigenes. The sequence goes on along the minus strand of NZ_FNJM01000011.1, from coordinate 54,978 downwards.
ATTCCCTAACTTATCCATTACCCCCATTTTATCATTTAAAGTATACACAGCTAAGCCTTCCTTAAATGGTGATATACTACTATAAATAAAATTTACTTTTAAATTACCCTCTGTATCAATTAATCCATATTTATCATCCTTGCTAACTATAGCTCTATTGGAATCATTAAAATCATATGCTACTGTAAATTTTGGAGTTATTTTGAAAATGCTTTTTCTATTTATATACCCATAATTTGCTCCATCCTTTGTATTTACTAATGCTGGATATAAAGAATACTTTGTTTTTAAACTCATATATTACCTCTCTATTTATTACTTATAATAAATAGTATAGTTTTATATATATAATGTTTCTCTTTTCCCCTTAGAAATTTTCATATAACTTGCTATCAAAATGTATAAAATTTAATCATTACAGTTAAAATACTATTGAAGCAAAATTAAGGAGATGATAAAAATGGACATTAAAGATAAGGACACAGTTAGCAATCAGGCTAAACAAATGTTAATTCAAGGCGAATCTTGGGATACAATTATGAATGCAACAGGTTTAAGATTAAAAGATTTAAAAAGAATCCAAAAAGATGAAATAAGCAGTCATTTCTAATATTGAAATAGCAGATAAAATCTTCTCTACTAGTCCAAAATTTGTAATATTTATTAGTGTATATAACCATACAAAGAAACAGGGGCAAAATGCCACTGTTTCTTTGTTTTTTTTAATTCATATCTATCTTAAAGATTTGAAAAATATAATGTATGCCTTATTAATATTATTTTTTCAATTGTTCACTATATATCATTTTTGATATTTTAGCTATTTTTTCATTAGCTTCATCTATTCCTTCAGAGTAAGCTACAATAATATAAGGTTTATCAGTAAATATAATTGCAATATCATTAATTGATTCTTCATAATTCCCTATTTTATGAGCTACTATCTCATAAGGGAGATATTTATCTAACCTATCATGAAATTCTGTTTCTTTCATAATATTTAAAAGGTGTGTGTAATATGTATTTTCTCTATTTTTATATAAATTTTCAAGTAATTTAAATTGAATTTCTGGTGTAGTTTTATTACTATCTGTATCACAACTTAATTCAGCCATCTCATTTATTCTTTTTCTAGTCTCTTTGTCTCCACCTAATGTTCTCTTTAACATTTTAGATGCAATATTATCCGACTCAATAATTGACAGATCTAATAATTTTTGCAATAAAACTGGTTTTGTTAATGTTGTGTCTATTTCATTCTTAAGTATTCCTGTTCCATCTTCAAAATCTTTATCATCATCATATATAATCCCTTGATTTATTTCTAATACACCATTTATAATATCTTCATATACAAGCATGTTTAATCCTACCTTATATGTACTTGCAGCTATAAAGACTTTATTTTCATTAATCACTATCTTTTCCTTTGTAGTTAAATCATAATAAATAAATCCAAAATCTTTTATACCTCCCTCTAAATATAGTGCTATTCTTTGCTCTATGGAAATATTAGTTTCTAAAGCTTCCTCCTTACCACTTAAACTTAATAATTGATGATTCTTAAGTTTATCCTCAGCCATACCTATTTCTTTTTCTAAATTACCTGTTTTTACATTTGCAAAAGTTTTATAACAAATTAAATTAAATGTTAACAACAATAATGTAATACTAACCGTTACTCCCCTTACCTTTCTAAAAGCACTTTTTATCATAAATTTATCCATAATAAAAAACAACCTCCAATCTTATAATTGAAGGTTGTACAATAATATTGAATTTTATACTCATTGTAATCTTTTACACTTCTGACTAGATTCTTTCTTTGAAATAAAATTCATCCAACAAGATCCATTAAAGTATTATTTCATTGGTTTCCATACGCCATCATTAGTACCTGGTGTAATACCGACAACCCACCAACCTTGTGATTTATATTCTTTTCCATTGTATATTACTATATCACCAAAAGTATATGGGTGCACTGAATCATAATTATCTACACTTGGTTTTGGATTTTCATTTGGATCTTTAACCGTAACTACTAATTCGCTAGATGTAACAGCTTGTCCTTTTTCATCTGTTAGCACTACTGTGTACTTATAACTTCCAATCTGCTTATTTATTATTTTATTTGTTATTACTTGAGCTTCTGTTAAAGAAGGCTTCAATGTTCCTGATGCAATTGCAGTTATTCCTTCTATAACTTTATAGCTTGTTGCTGTATTTCTTGAAGGAATATTTACTGTTAATTCATAATCTCCATTAACCACATCACTTGAGCTTATTGATGCTTTCTTTAGTGCATCATTTAATTTAGGTAATGCATCAAAATATGGTCTATAATTATTTATAAACTCTGAATTATATTTAACATCCCAGTTAATTGACCATGTCATCATACCCCTTAACTCTGGATAACCATTTCCCTCCATTTTATATTGTCCACCAAAGCTTTGACCTTTTATTAAATAATCTAATGCCTTTTTCATCTCAGCTGGAGCTGTATATCCACTTCCTGCTGACGGTGTTGACGATGGTACTCCAATTACAATTTGATTTTGTCTAAGTGGAGGAAACATATTATTTTTATTCCCACCTATTGGGAACCCTTTTAATAACATATCTATCATTGATACATGAAAATCTGCTGTACCTTCTTTATAAGTATTTCCATCTAAACATAAATTTCCACCACTATTGTAATGTTGAACTTGAAGATAATCTAATTGATCACGAACTCCATGAATTAATGGTAAATATGCTCCCCAATTGTTTGCATATGCTATTATGCCACCTTGAACATATGATAATTCTGGAGCCATACTTATTATAAAGTTACTTCCATACTTTTTATCAAGTTCTTTAATACTTTTAATGAAGTTAACAATTTGTGGAGTAGTTGGATTTCTAAAATCAGTATCTCCGGATTGAAGAATCATACCACTTCCACCTTCTAAGTCAATGTCAATCCCATCAAATCCATATTTTTCAATTAAACCTACAACAGATGTCATAAATTTTTGTCTATCTGATTCTGTAGAAATTTTTATAGCGCCTTCAGCTCCCCCTAAAGATAAAACAACTTTTTTCCCCTTAAGTTGAAGATTTTTAATGTCCTTAATGAACTCAACTTCATCATAAACTGGATGAAGTTCAACTACTGCCTTATCCCCAAATGTTTCTCCAAATGAAACATTTATAACATCCCAGCTATTTGAAACCTCACTTAATTTAATAATACCAGCACCATTTATGAAATTGTGCCAATATCCAACTAATAATCTATCCCCTAAATTAGTGGCTGCCTTTGTTTTTATACTTGGTACAAATAATATGGATAACATTGCTACTATCACTAGTGATAAAATTTTATTAAATTTCTTACTCATTATATCCCTCCTTACAATCTTCTATTTTAAACCTTGACTTAACAATACTTCAATTCTTAAATCCATTGTACATAATTGTATGCATAGGATGTCCTGCCTTAATATTATCTCCGCTTGCATCCCAAACTATTAATCCACCATAGTTGTTTTTATTAACATAGCTTACTCTCTCTGTTAATGATTGTTCATCTTCATAAGTTATAAATTGCTTTTTAGATTTATTGTAAAGATAAGGTGTTCTAGCTATTGGATCTCTAAATTTTTGCCATTCTGATGATTTCTCCATAGCAGGTATATCATACCAAGAGTATTGACCACCCTCACCAAGATTACCTTTAAAACTTGATTTGGCTGGTTGGAATAATCCATCACCATTTGGGCCCGGTTCAACCCCACCCCATCCTCTTGAATATAATGGTGTTCCTGCTAAAAGTTTATCTGCTGGAACCTTATATTCATCTTTAAAAATTTTCATTGCGTCATCCATATTAAACTTAGGTCTTATCTTATCTGCTGGATTTTGATATAAACCTGCCAAATTACCTGTGACATTATCCCAACTACCTGCAAAATCATAAGTCATTACACCAATATAATCTACATATTTGGCATACTTATCTGGTTCAGTCATTTTTATTTTTGCTTCTCCTGCTGAAACTGCTACAGTTAAAAGCTTTTCAGACATTCCATTTGCATTAAATGTTTCTCTAATATCTTTTAATAAAAGCGTGAAATTTTCCTTATCCTCTGGTCCACCAACGCATCCCCTATCATATTGATCCTCTGAAGCTCTAGTAATCCCTGGATATTCCCAATCTATATCCATACCATCAATAAAAGGATACTTTTTCATAAAGTTAACCATACTCATTGCAAGGGTTTTCCTATGCGCCGGACTCTTAGCTAATTCGTGGAATTTATCACTTCTTGTCCATCCTCCAACTGATATTAATAACTTAACATCTGGATATTTTTCCTTATAGTATTTGTATTCCCCAAAATGCCCATATACGGTCCCAGCTGGCACTCCTGTTATAGGATATTTATCCCAATCTTGCTTCGGACCATGTCCAAATCCCTCATTTTCATAATCTGCATATGAATCTGTAGTTTGAATTTTGTAATCATTTGTAATTTCAAAAAAACCATGATTAACATGTGTTACTTTATCCCAAGCTATATTCGATACAGTAATGTTTTGTTGTGCCGCCTGATAAGTTCCCCAACTTGGAAAATATGTCACTATCCTTTTTTTACTTGTTGCTTTTGCTTCTAGTTTCGTATTAGTCATTGTTTCTGCTTTTACCGATATACCATTTGGCACAATTAAACTTGCACAAAAAAGTACTGGTATGATAGATTTTAAAATTTTATTCATCTTCTTACCTCCCTTAAATTTTTTACATATTTTTTAACAATAAAAATATGTATACTTAAAGCTTATACCATCACCATAAAAAGTCAATACATGTAAACAATGTAAATAATTTTATAATACCTCAATTTTTCTTTTTGTTAAAATTTTACTTTTCATCTCTTTATCATAAATAATATTTTTCCTTATTGACTCATTTAAGGTAAATGATTACAATTATATTATAAAAGAAAAGGAGGTATAATAATGAACAATTCTAAGTTAACCGCTATTAGTTTATCAACCGTAATTCTATTAGGTTATACTCAACCGGTACAAGCCCTAAATACTACTTCGGAAGCAACTATTTCATCTGGATCTATAGCAGAAAATTTAAATGACAAGGAAAAAATTACTGTCTCAAAGGATACTACAGCTCCTGCACAGTTCCAAATTACTAAAAATAATTGGGATGGAGCACCAAACTACATTATTTCCATGCAATTGTGGTATGGGACCAATGGCGATGTATGGAAATTATATGAAAATGGCGCACTACTATCTGAAATCCCCCTAGTTAACAATTCGCCAAATGCTCAGAGTGCACAATATACATTTACTGATAAGCCTAATGACACTTACGTTTATACAGCAGAGCTTGTAAATTCAGTAGGCGTTACAAAAGGCAAAACCTCTGTAACTCACGAAGTTACTAAAAATGAAAAACCTATTAATATCGAATTGCCTACTTCAGCTTCTGGTGAACCTGCTGTAGGATATAAAATTCTACAAGAAACTGATTCCACATTTGAATGGGCAGTTTTTATTGCAAATCCAAATAAAGGTTATATTTGGGAAGGTAAAGAATTTTCTGCTTGGGGATTAAATTTTGATACTGACCATGAAATAACTTCTGTCTCAAACTGTTCTTCTTTCAAACAAGAAGGTAAAAAGGTGACTATTGACTTAAAACAAGACGAAAGATTATTTCCTTATTCAACTACAAGAGTATTTAAAGTTAAAGGAAATAAGAAAAATATAACTAATCCTACTAACTTTAAGCCTAATATATTTAGAGGAAATCTAACCTATCCTAAATATCAAGGATTACCTACTAGCTGGGAAAAGACTAAATCTAACTTAAATGAAAATGATCTTATTGCAAACAAGGCAGATTACTATAAAACTACTGTTGAAGGTAAAACAGGCAACATGTTAATGTATTCAAAACCTGCACATGCAACTCAAATTCAACTTGGTTTACCTAATAAAATGCCAGTACCTGTTAATGGTGTAAAAGGGTTAAAGATTTGGATGCCTTCTGAGTATTTAGCTATGGGTATTGGAACTGGAACTGAGTTCTTTGGATTAAACCCTAATTTTATGATTGGTTTATCTATAAAAGAAAACTTCACTTGTGGATTAGCTCCTATTGAGTCAGGATACAATGAAAATATAACTACTATCGATGGTAAAAACTGGTCTTGGCCTATTCAAAAGAAACATACAGATGGCCCTTTCCAACAAGAAAAGGGTAACTTTAACGAAATAAAAAAACAATATCCAGATTACTTAGCTGATACTGCTGAACATGAAAAATATGTTACATTAAAAACTGGTGATCCAGATGATCCATCTTATGTACATTCTGCTATGTCTTCATATATGAGTTTAACTATGACAAGAGAACTTTTATATGCAATTCCAAATAACAAATTTGATGAATTTTTAGCTGGCTCTAAAGATCCATGGGCAGAATTTGTTCTTGTAGATAATGCTTATAACAGAGGTGTCTACGGATTATTACAAAGAAACTTATTCACAACTCATAGAAATCAAGCTATGAACACCACGGATTTAAATAAAGAATTTGATTTAGGTGGGTTCGCAAGTCACATTGAAACTATTAAAAGTGTAATAACTGAAATGGACAATGAGACAAATACAGTTTATGATGCGAAAATTACTTGGCCTATGATGGAAAACTACTTGAATGAGTTAAGGCTTTATTATGGCAACGGAACTCCTTCAGATTCTGAATGGATTGCCATGAAGACTGATGTTAAAAGATCATTTGATATTTTATCAAAACATTGGGGAAGTGATACTATTTCTTATAGATATGATTTCTTAACTTTATTAAGAGTTGCTGAAGAATATTTACCTAAAAACAAGCAACCTGCACCTTCAAGTTCATCTTGGATTGAGCAAATAAACTCAGCAAATAATCAGGCTGCTACTTCACCTAAATAAAGAATAGTGAATGTGCCCTTAAAGGTAGAGTCTTAAAAAAGAGACTCCACCTTTTTTATATAATATACTTTATTTCACTATCTGGAAAAACCTCTTTTATACTATGTTCAAAAAATTCTTTTATTTCCAAAATATTTTCTTTTGTGTACACAAATTTTCCATAACCAAATTGTCCATACTTGTATGTTCTTTCACTATCATTCATAGGCAATGTATTATTTGGAAACACTTGTGTTATTACATTTTTTGCTCTTGTTGTATAACGATGAGATATTACCTCAAAAGTTATTGGATAAGCTAAGTTTTTAGGTAATCTTTTATTTAAATCAATGAGCAACTTCATATAATCCTGTTTCCATCCATCATAAATAAATATAGGTGCAATTATGTACCCAAGAGGATACCCAGCTTCAGCAACTTTTACACTTGCATCGATTCTATTATTAATGGAAGCAGTTCTTTTTTCACAATCACTAATAACTTTATCAGTATTTAGTGTAAATCTAATTTCTGTTTTACCATTATGTTTAATATTTAATAGTCCATCAATATCATTATATTTTGTAACAAATCTAAACTTACCATATTCACTATTAGCAAAGAATTCAATGGTTTTTTTTAACAATTCAGTATATGGTTCTACCGGTACAGGATCTGATGTGGCAGCACCTTCAAATATTGTAATTTTAGGTATTCTTTCATTTATATATTTTTGAGCTTGGCTTAGAATATCCTCTACGTTTGCATTTACCTTAATGTAAGGTTTATCTCCTAAGTTTGTGTTTAGGTAGCAATATTGGCAATTTCCAACACACCCACTAATTAAAGGTAATTGATAATGCGCTGACGGCTTACAGGATTGAAATTTAAAACCCTTTTTAATTCCTACAACTAGAGTATTCTTACCTTCTCTATAATACTCATATATCTCTTCTCCGGGGATATGTTGTTTCACTCTATTAGATGTTAAATTAATAATTTCAACATTCTCATTATCCTTAAACTTGTTATATATATTTTTGCCTACATCATATTTCAAAGTTTCTTTTTCAAATAATATCCTTTGAGGCACAAACATAATATCACTCTCCTTTAAGCATCTTCAAAAACAACCTATCATACTTACTTGTTATTTTTTCAGATTCCTTATATTATATTTTGCCTTTTATCTAAAATATAATACTATCTAACTTAAGAAAATACCCTTATTAAATTATGATTATACTATATTTTAAAGGACCCAACATCATTTATAAGACATTTTTTAAGATGCCTTATAGATGATGTTGGGTCTCTTTTTCATATTTCTAATATTTAATTCCGCTCCAATAAACATTTTCTTTTAAAATAGCAATATCTGAAAGCTTAACACCCTCTAATGCCCATTTCTTAAACTCCATAAATCCAGTTCTGTCAACAATATATCCTATATGTTCTTTTCCACCTGGAGCTCCTCTATCAATATATTGTTCTACATATTTATAAGTGTTTAAAATAATTTTTATAATACTTTCTTCATCTGCCCATATTATAAAATCTTCACCAAGTCTTGGGTTTTTCTTACCTGTTCTACCCATTATTGCTAATCTATAATATTTTTCCTTACTTCTTGTCCATGCACCTGTTGGACAATTAATTACACATTCTCCACAACCAATACATTTGCTATGATCTCTTATAACTGCATAATTCTCTGCATGTAATGCTTCTGTAGATTTTCTCTTACACATCTTTATACAAGCTCCACAAGATACACATTTATCTACATCATATTGTGGATGTGTCATTCCTATAATACCAAAATCATGCATTCTTGCTTTTATGCAATCATTTGGACAACCTGTTAATGCAACCTTAAAATGTAAATCATTTGGGAAAATAGCTTTTTCTATTTTCTTAGCAAAATTCGTTGTATTGTAATTTGCAAACTGACAAACATTATTTCCTATACAAGCTGATACATTTCTAGTTCCAGCTGACGTGTATCCCTTGCCAGGTATTTCTTGATTTACTTCAAGTCCAGCTATTATCGGCTGAAGAAGTTCATTTACTTTTTCTATATCTTTCATATCTATTCCTATAATTTCAAAGCCTTGTCTTGTAGTTATATGAACAGTTCCATCACCATATTTAGTCGCTATTTCTTGAATAAGACCTAGGTATTCTGCCTTTATAAGACCACCAGGAACTCTCACTCTAGAAGCTGTTATCCCTCTATTTTTTGAAACTCTAAAAGCATTCTTTTTAAGCTTTTTGATATTTATATCCATTTGAAATTCCTCCTAATCTATTAATGACTTACCTATTGAATAATTAAATACTGGTCCATCTAAACATATATAAGTATCATCTATTCTACAATGTCCACATTTTCCTAAACCACAACACATTTTTCTTTCTTGTGATATCCAAATGTTTTCTTCTTTTATTCCAAGTTTAAGGAATTCTAAAACTGTAAATTTCATCATCATTGGAGGTCCAACTACAACTACTTGCACTGTGTCTATATCCTTAATTTCAAGTTCTGGAACATATTTGGTTACAAGACCTACTTTGCCAGTGTATCCTTCTTCTGCTCCATCTACTGATACTATTAAATTTATATTTTTTTCCCAGCATTTCATATCTTCTTTAAAAAGTATGTCTACTGGTGACTTAAATCCTGCAATTAATGTACATGTAGTAGCATCACTTTGGTTTGCTGAGAAATAATCAACTATCCCCTTTACTGGTGATAATCCTGTTCCCCCAGCAACTACTATAACTTCTTTATTTTTATAATTTTCTATATCAAAACCATTTCCGTATGGTCCTCTTAAAAATAGCTTATCACCTACATAGTTATTAAAGATTTCGTCAGTTACAACCCCAACTTTTCTTATTGTTAAATCTACGTAATCCACACCTATTCCACTTACCGATATTGGTGCTTCACCATACTTTGGTATTGAAACTTCAAAGAACTGTCCAGGTTTAACTTCACCTTTAAATGCCATTCTGAAAGTGTATTCTATTTCCGTATGTTTTATAACTTCTAAAATTTTTGATATAAAAGGTATATATTCATTCTTCATTTATTTCACCTCTTCCATAGCATCTTCTAATTTATTTATACAATTTGAGAAAGATATATATTCAGGACAGATATCATCACATCTACCACATCCAACACACATGTTATATCCCCATCTCTTTTTGTAATCATAAACTTTGTGAAGCACTTTATATCTCATTCTTTGACCTTTATCGTTTCTAAAACTATGACCACCAGCCATTACTGTATATCCATCAACTTGGCATGAAGACCAAACTCTTCTTCTTTCTCCAGCCTTTTTATTATCTTTATAGAAAATATCTTGCATATTAAAGCATGTACATGTTGGACACACAAAGTTACATCTTCCACAAGCTATACATCGTTCTGAATACTCAGCCCACATTTTAGAATTCATAACCTTAAGCTCTAAGTTTTCTGGAATATTAACCTTAACTTCATTTTCTTCTACAAAGTCAGGCGTAACTTCCACTTCTTCTTTAGTTAATGATGCAAATACTTCTAATAATGAACTGTCTTTGATATCTACAAAAGCATAATTTCCAGAAACTTTAAGATATGCATCATGCTCGTCTGTTTTATTTGTTCCCATATTTACACAAAAACAAGAATCAAAACTTTCTTCACATCCAATTAAAACAAATTTAGCTTTTTCTCTTAACTTTTTATAATATATATCTTCAAATCCATTTCTTAAATACATATCATCAATTCTCTTTAATGCATTCATATCGCAACTTCTTAAAAATATTAAGGCAGCCTTTTCTTCAACTTCTGCTTCTTTAATTTGATCTTCAGTAAAGAAAAATAAAGTTTGTCTTATTGGAAGTAATACTTCTTTATATGAGAATTGAGATTTTTTATTAAACTCTATTTCTTGTACTGTCTCAATTTCTCCATATCTAACTATATCTGTATCTGAAAAAGTCCCTTCTCCACTTAAAACCTTAGGAGCGAATATTCTATATTCCTTTGAAAGTTCTTTTAATGCAATATTTAAGTTTTCTAAGTTAAGTTTATATCCCATTTAAAACACCTCTTACTTTATTTTATTTTTTCTTGAAATTAAGTAGTAAGGAATCGCCATAAACACTATTCCACCAACCATATTACCTAATGTAACAAATAACATATTGTACATGTAACCAATAACACTAACTTGTGCTGCATTTGGTGCAAATAAACCAATAGCCATTAATGTCATGTTTGCTACGCTATGTTCAAATCCCGCTGTAATGAATATGAATAAACACCAGAATATCATTATTAATTTTGCCGTATCTTCTTTACATTTAAATGTACACCATACAGCTAAACAAACTAACATATTACATAGTATTCCTCTAAAGAATAATTCTGAAGCTGGTACGTTCATTTTTACCTGTGTTGTATTTGCTATAAACTCTCCAATTGCTCCTTTTGCAAGCCCTGCAGAAAAAAACATATATGCAACAAGTATTGAACCTGCTAAATTCCCTATAAAGCTTACTACCCAAACTTTACATGTATCCATCCATGATACTGTTTTATTTAACAAACCCACTGTCATTATAAAATTATTTCCTGTAAATAATTCCGAACCTGCAAATACTACTAAGCTTAAAGCTCCCCCAAATGATAATCCCATAACAATTTTAGTAGCTGGTGAACCTGCTGAATTTAATAATCCACCAATACTGAAAATCAACATAATAGCAAGACCCACAAAAGCTCCTGCCATCATAGAACTAATAAAATATCCAATTCTATTATTTTTTAACAATCCAACTTTTGCTTTTGCTGCACCTGCAACCTTTTCAAATTCTTCACTAAACATAAGTAAATCCTCCTGTTTATTGTTATTTCATTAACAACCTTTATACACTTATTATATCGAGGATATAACTAAAAGACCGTGATAATTATCACAGTCTTTTGGTTTTTAAATACTATTTTTAAAATTTATCTTTCATTTATCTTCTTTTTTCTAGTAGTTTCCTTAAAAAATTTTGAAAGTTTATCTTTGTTAATCACTACAATCTGTTTAGATCTCCAAATTATCAAACCTTCATTTTGCAATATTTTTAAAGCTCTTGATATTGTTTCTCTAGGTGTTCCAAACATATCCGCTAAATAAGTTACGCTTATATTTAAGTCTATTAATGTTCCCTCTTTATTTTCTACTCCATAATCTTTAGATAATTTCCAAAGTTTAGCTGCAACTCTTTTTTCTACTTTTATTGGAGTTGTATTTTTCATTTGCCTATACATTCGCCTAACCTTTAGTGCTAAAGAATTCATTACTACTGTAGTTAGCTCAAAATCAGTCTTCATAACCTCTATAAATTTTCCTCTTTCAAAACATAATATTTCTGCATCTTCAAATATTTCACAGTTAATAGATGCCGGTAAAGTATCTAATATAACTGCATTTATTATATCTCCCTTACCTAATATGAATATAATCTTTTTCTGAGCTGACTCATTTAATTTGTACAAGGCTACTTTTCCACTTGCTACTATATATATAGTATTAACGTTATCCTTATCTCTAAATAAATGCATTCCCTTTTTAATCTTTTTATTTTCCCCAAAATCTTCTAACTCTTTTTTAGATTTCTCTAATATATTATTAAATATTTCCAAGCTGTCCAATTCTCTATTTTTCATAATATCTCCTAGCATAAGGCATCTTTAATTTTTATTATATACTATTGGATAACTTTTCACATAACTATTTTATTCAGATATAGTTCTTAGATATCTGAAATAAAATAACAAGTCAAAGATGCCCCTAAAATTTCACACCTTGACTTGTTATTATTTTATATATTCATTAGTCTAACTACATTCTCTACTGCAAGCTCTAAGTTTTCTTTTCCATCTTTTAGAGCATTATCTAAATTTGATACACCTTGCATTATGCTAAATATCGAAGTTATTCCTATTGCATAAAGATTATCTACGCCCTCTCCAACTTTACCTGCAAATGCAATTGTTTTTACACCTTGCTGCTTTGCCACCTTCGCCACGCCCATTGGTGTTTTTCCATAAATAGTTTGGTTATCAATAGCACCTTCTCCTGTAAATACAAAATCTGCGCCCTTAATTTTTTCTTTAAGTTCTGTATGATTTATTATAAGATCTATTCCTCTTTTAAGCTCTGCATTTAAGAATGATAATAATGCTGCTCCAAGGCCACCTGCAGCCCCTGAACCTTCAATATAGGCTACATCTTTTCCTAGTGTTTCTTTTATAATTCTTGAAAAATGAAGAAGGTTATTATCTAGTTCTTTAACCATTTCTTCTGTTGCACCCTTTTGAGGTCCAAACACTGCTGATGCTCCTGTTTCTCCAACTAATGGATTTGTTACATCACATGCAACTTCTATAACTGTATCTTTAAGTCTTAAATCTAATTCACTTATATCTATGCTATCTAAGTTTCCTAAAGCTCCACCACCAAATGATATTTCCTCTCCCTTTCTATCTAAGAGCTTACCGCCTAAAGCTTGTATCATTCCTGCACCACCATCATTTGTAGCACTTCCACCAATTCCTACAACTATATGTTTAACACCTAAATCTAAGGCTGCTTTAATAAGTTGTCCTGTTCCAAAAGTTGTTGTTATAAGTGGATTTCTTTCTTCTCTCTTAACAAGTTGTATTCCACTTGCACTTGCCATTTCTATAACTGCAGTCTTTTTATTTCCTAATATTCCAAATACAGCTTCTACTTTATTTCCTAAAGGAGCTATAACATTTACCTTATGAAAAGTTCCATTTGTCGCTCCTATTAAAGCCTCAACTGTTCCTTCTCCACCATCTGCCATTGGTACCTTTATACATTCTGCCTCTGGTATTATCTTTTTTATTCCTCTTTCCATTGCATCGCAAGCCTCTTTTGAAGACATACTTTCCTTGAAAGAATCTGGTGCTAATATAAATTTCATATATTCCAACTCCTTTTTAAAATTAAAGTATGAATCCAAATATTATTACTGATACTATTGTCATTGTTAAACCAATTAATGATTCATATGGTATAAGTTTTAATCTCTCATTCATTTCCATATTTATGCTACCACCTGTTGCATGGAAGAAACTTCCGTGTGGAAGATGATCTAAAACTGTTGCTCCAGCATGTATCATTGCAGCTGTTGCTATTGATGATATTCCCATTCCAGTTATAGTAGGTCCAAACACTGAAGTCGCTACTGCTGTACCTGATGTTGTTGACGCTGTTGCAGCTCCCATTAACATACCTGATACTGGTGCTAATGCAAAATCTGGTAATCCTAAAGTATTTATCCCCTGAATTATTACATCTTTTAAACCTGAATTGGCTATTATTCCAGCTAAGGTACCTGTTCCAATTAATAATATTGCAACCCCAGTCATTTTTCCTAAACCATATGTTGCATACTCATTAATATGCTTAGCTTTGCCCATTACTATTACCCCACAAATTCCTCCTAATGGAAGTGCTATTAATGGGTCTATACTAATTCCAGCTATTGGTCTTAACATTAGTATTACTATTGCCACTAATGGTCCAAAAATTGCAGCAAAGAAACTTGGCATGTTTTTAATTTCTTTACTTTCTACATTTTTTTCAACAAAGCTTCCTTTATTTTTAAGATGTTTCGCTACTATACAAGTAACAATCACTCCAAATATAGCTGGTATTATACCTGCAATCATTAAGCTTGTTAATGAAATATTTAAATTTTCTGCAGCTGCTATAGTGTTTGGATTAGGTGACATTAAGTTACCAGCCTTTCCTCCACCTATCATTGCTAAAAGTATTGCTGTTTTTGTAAATCCTGATTTATTCGCTATTGCAATTGCTATTGGTGCAACTGTTATTACCGCTACATCTACGAAAACTCCAACACTTGTTAAAACCATAGTTGCTATTGTTAATGCTATTAATGCTTTTGATTCACCAATTTTACTTACTATTGTTTCTGCTATTTTTGCAGCTGCACCAGATTGTATAAGTGCTCCGGCTAAAACCCCTGCTGTAATTATTCTTAAAATAGCTGGCATCATTCCTTTTGCCCCAGTAATCATCAAATCAACAGTTCCAACTATTCCAGCTCCACCTACCAGTCCTCCTACTAATGCTCCAATTATTAATCCATAAGCTGGATGCACCTTTTTTATTATTAGTGTTATTGCAACTATTAATGCAACTATTGCGCCTAATGCTGTAACTGTAATATTCATCGTCATTATCCTCCTTAAATTATATCTTTTTACAAACGTTTTCTTAATTTACTATAATCTTATAGTAAATGTTTTCTTACATAAATTCATTAGGATACTGACTAAATATACAAAGTTTTTTTATGCATATGCACATAACCATATTAATTGCTTTTGCATCTACTAAATACTAAAGCTTTATTTTGTAACTTATATAAGCTGAAAGTAATTGAAAAAAATCTAAATAATTTTCAAATTTAAGTCCTGTCAATTTCTCTATTTTTTCTAATCTATAATGCAATGTGTTTCTATGAATATGTAGTGCATTAGCCACCCCTTGTTTTTCTCCATTCATTTGCATATATATTAAAAAGCTTTGTAATAATTCTTTATCTTTTCCATCATTACTTATTTTCAAGATTATATTTTCACATTCATAATTACTAAATATATTTTCCATTTTATGAAACAATTTTATTTTATTATATGTATTGCAAAAATTATCCTCGTATAACTTAATGCCTATATATAAAGCCTCTAAAGCTTCAAGTAATGAATTTAGTAGTAAATCATGTACCGTTCCTACACCTATTTTTACTAATGTATCTTTATTTTTCTCTTCAATACTTTTAATTCTTCCTACAATATACTTACTATTTTCTAATATTAAAGCTATTCTGTCTTCTGTTAAATTAACCGTATACTCATTTTCTTTTATAAATTTACTAATTTCTTTACTATATTTTTTATTACCTTGTATAACTATAACTATTCTATCTAGTTTTACATCTATATCTAGCGCTTTTCCTCTTCTAATAAAATCATTATCATATTCTACCTTAGAATAGATCCACTCATATATGAATTCTTCTTTTAACTTTTGCTTTGTTATATATTGATTTAAACTATATTCTTGGCTTATTAGCAATTCTGCTGTAACGCTAACTAATTTAGCAAATTGACTAACATCATTTGGCTTACCCGTTATTCCTATTACTCCAATAATTTTTTCTTTAAATATAATTGGAATATTAACTCCTAGTTTAACTTTATTTATCTCTTCATATACTTTAACTATTTGCTTATTTCTTAATGCCTCTACTGCCCCACTATGGACATGTCCAACTCTCTCATAATTTCCACTACCTATTATAACCCCATTATTATCCATAATATTCACATTGTATGGGATTACTTCCATCATTTTATTAACAATTTCTTGTGCTAATTGTTTACTTATCATACATACTCCAAACTATTTATTTTAATATAAATTATTTTTTTAAGCTCCATAAGGAGTCTTCAAAAAGTTAATTATAGCATAATCCAATTACTCTTTTAATATCACAGACTTATTTATATATTTATAATCTATTTTTTTTAATATTCAATCTAGGATATATAAAATCCTTGTAGTAATTTACTACAAGGATAAATCTAATATTTCGTTTTTTATGAATATGCTAAAGCAATAAAACTAATAACATGTTTAATAATAAATTTATTCTCGATCCCTAAGATATTTTTGTATAAATATTTTATGGGCAAATGACCTTGCAGCGGATCTAATTATTTCACTTTCATAAGCGTTCTTTATCGATGAGCTAGATGCTGAAAATTTCCGTGTTATAAAAACAGACCTCAATGAAGTTTCTAACTCTATGCAAAAACAATCATAGGCTTGCTCAATGGGGCAAGTTGCTATTTGAATTTTAATTAGTTCACAAATTTCTGTTAAAGTATAAACTTGCTTTAAAATACAAACCACAATTAAATAGGCTAAATGTTTTTCATTATATTTCTTGTCTTTAGGAGGATATACAACCTTTTGTTTAACATAATTATTAAGCATAGTTGGTGTTAAAAACTTCTCCTCTGAATTAACATTTATAACATTCAAAGCATTCTCTATATACATTATAACTTGATCTTTATACAGAGGAACCTTTGGCAGATCATTAAACCTTGGGCAATGAAACTCTAAAATTTCTTCTATATTATCCATTCTTTTCTCCTAATCTATATTTTAGCCTAATATACTATGTTTCTTTATTACTTGTATAGCAATACATCCAGGTCCCCCTTGAGTTGTAAATACTGGTCCTAATTTTTTAATTTCTACCTCTAAACCTTCAATAGATTCTAGTATAATCTCTTTAGCTTTATTTGCCAAATCTTCTCTACATGCATGTGCGACATATATCTTATAATTACTATCTACCAAAGATTTAATTAAGTCTTCGCAAATTTTTTTAATTGCATTAGGAAAAGTTCTTTTAGTTGTGAATTTCTCTAACCTTGTCCTATCCTCTGAAAGCCTAATCACAGGTACTAGTTTTATCAAGCTACCTATTTTACCTGCAAGTGAAGATAATCTTCCACCTCTAACTAAATAGTCAAAATCATTTGGTATAAGATACGATTGAGATGTTTCTATCAGATCATTTATTTCTTTTAATATTTCATCCTTAGATTTGTCCATCTCAGCAAGTTTAACAGCTACATCTACTATATATCTATGTGGTCCACAAAGAGTTTTAGAGTTTATTACTTCTATACCTTCTGGATTATCTGCTAGTCCCTTAGCTGCACACGCTGAGTTATATGTACCTGAAAGTCCATCTGCCATTGATATGTTAATTATTTCGTCATGTGGATATTTGTTATATATATTTATAACTTCTCCAATAGCTGGTTGAGATGATATTGGTATATGCCCTTCATTAATTATATCTATAAATTCTTCAGTATCTATTTCTTCATATTCCTTATATGTAACCCCATTTATGGTAACTGCAAGTGGTGCAATATCAATATTATTATTCTTTGCACCTTGAATTGAATAAAGTGTGGATGAGTCTGATACAATCTTAACCATAATTATTATCCCCCTGAATATTTATTTTTTGCTTTGTTTTGCAATCTAAATTATCTAGTCTTTAAGACTAGATAATTTAGATTACCACGCTAGATATTCTTTGTCAATAATTAGTCTAAAT
Organism: Clostridium gasigenes; assembly: GCF_900104115.1. Taxonomy (GTDB): domain Bacteria; phylum Bacillota; class Clostridia; order Clostridiales; family Clostridiaceae; genus Clostridium; species Clostridium gasigenes. Next base: position 36,735 of record NZ_FNJM01000011.1, on the reverse strand, counting down.
TCTTAATTCTCAGTTTCAAACTTCACTTTTTTTTATATTTTCACTTTGACTTTTACTTTGAGATTTTATAACTTACTTAAAATCCATGCAACCTAATAAAAAAACATAGTTAATTTTTTCCTCATTTTAATTATTAATACCGAAAGTTACTATTGTACCTTTTTCTTTATAACTTCTAACTTCAATATTTCCCTTATGCATCTCTATAATATATTTAGCAATAGATAATCCAAGACCTGAACCTGGTATATTTTGATTTCTATGTTTTTCTCCTCTATAAAACTTATTAAAAACAAAGGGAAGTTCTTCTGATGCAATACCTACCCCATCATCATTAAGGCTTACCTCTAATCCATCCTTAAGTTTTTTAAAGCTTATAGTTATAATTCCTTTATCTGAAGTATATTTTATAGAATTAGAAATAATATTATTTAATACCTGTCCTATTCTATCTCCATCTAAATTAATTAATAAATTAGGTATTTCTCCATTTATAATAAATTCTCTTCCACTAGAAATTACATCCATAGATATTTCATCTAATAGTCCTTTGAAAAATTCCATTGAATAAACCTCTTGCTTTTTTATGCTCATTTGGTTTATTTCTGCTTTTGAAAATTCAAGCATATCATCTAAGAGCTTTGTTAATACCTTTGATTTTTTTAATATAATTCCTGCATACCTTTTTATTTGATTTTCTTCTTTTACAACACCATCTAATATTCCCTCGCAGTATCCTGAAATATTACTTATAGGAGTTTTTAAATCATGTGAAATGCATGCTAGCAATTCCTTTTCAGCTTTCTTTAAAGTTTCCTCCCTTTCCCTTGAAACCTTTAAACTATCTCTCATTCTTTCAAAGTCATGAGAAAACTCTCCTATTTCTCCCTGATAATCATATTTTATTTTTTCAAAGTAATTTCCTTTTAATATTTCCATTGCAGAATTATGCATTTCATTAATTGGAACTAAAATATCAACATTAATAATTCTATAAATTTTATGTATTATAAACATAATAGCTAGAAAAATTAATATTGAGGGGATATACCAAATAAAGCCTCTTCTATCTCCTCTAATCTTTAATATATCATCCTTAGGAATTGTAAAAATTACTATTTCTTTAATTTCTCCTTCTCTAATTAATGGTGCTGAATATCTAACTACCTGTTTATTATTTACTTCATACCAATTATCAAATGAAAGTTCATTTAAAGGAATATAATATCGTTTTTCATCCTCAATGGTTTTTATAATTTTCCCATCTAAATTTACAATAGTATATGTATAAATTGTTTCTACATTAGTTTCCTCATAGTCTTCATAAGCCTTAGAAATATTAATTAAATCCTCTGAAACTATTACTCTACAACTATTTACTATATCCTTGAAATAATCATCCTTAAATATAATAAATAAACTTCCTACAAGAACTACAATTAAAGTTATTAATAAAATTAGAAGCTTAGTTACTGTATTCTTTACATGCTTATTCATTAGTATATTCCCACTTATAACCTATACCCCATACTGTTTTAATTGATTTTTGTCCTATTATACCAAGTTTTTCTCTTAATCTCTTTACATATACTGCTATTGTATTTTCATCCATAAATTCGCTTTGTCCCCACACATTTTCATATAGCTGTTCCTTTGAAAATACCTGTCCTGCATTTTTAGTAAAAAAATCTAACACTTGAAATTCCCTTGTAGTTAAAGTTAATTCCCTTTCATCTAATATAACCTTATAGCTTTTAGGATAAATTTTTAATGGGCCATAACTTATTATATTATCATCTAAGGTATGTCTTTCCGTAAAGTTCTCTCTTCTTAAATGTGCCTTTACCCTTGCTATTAACTCCATAGGTGAAAATGGTTTTGTCATATAATCATCTGCTCCAACTCCTAGTGATAATATTTTATCCATTTCCCCTGATTTTGCTGACAACATAATAATAGGAATATGAGATGTTTCTCTAATATTTCTGCATACTGTTATGCCATCTACAAATGGCAACATTATATCTAATATTACTAATGAAAACTCCTCATTTTTAGCTAGTTCAATAGCTTTTTTTCCATCCTCTGCAATTATGCCAATATATCCATCAATACTTAAATAATCCTTTATAAGATTTGCTAAATCATTATCATCTTCAACAATTAATATTTTTTCCTTACCCATGTTTCCCCCTAAAAGTTAAGCCCAGTAAAAGTTACCCCTTACTGAGCTAATTATATAATTATTCTACCTTTTATAGTTTATTATATCAATGTTTACCATGATTTTTCCTCTAAAAATCTTTTAATTTTTTCTTTTCTCATTTTAACATCTTCATCGCTATATTTTTCTAAATTTAACTCACCGTCTATTTTTCCATCATTAATATATAATATTCTATTTCCTCTTAAAGCTGATTTTATATCATGAGTAACCATTACTATTGATTGTCTTTTTTTATTTAAATCTGTTAATATATCTAATACCTTTTCACCCATTGATGAATTTAATGCTCCTGTTGGTTCATCTCCAAATATTACTTTTGGGTTATTTATTATTGCTCTTCCAATTGCTGCTCTTTGTTGCATTCCCCCAGAAATTTCTGCCGGGTATTTTTCTTTGTCATCATATAATCCTAATTCCTTTAAAATTTCATTTGCTATAATTTGAATTTTTTCTTTATTTTTTTTATCAATAAATGCTGCATAAGTTATATTTTCATAAATTGTTAAATCTGGTAGCAAGTTTATTCCTTGAAATATAAAACTAATATCCTTATTTCTAATTTTACTTGCCTCTTCTTCATTTATTTTTGATATATCATGTCCAAGTAAAGTTACCTTTCCTGAAGTTGGATTATCCATTGTACTTAATGAATATAAAAGGGTAGATTTTCCTGACCCTGAGCTTCCCATTATTACTGTGAAATCTTCCTTATATATTTCTATATCAAGATTCTTTAATACATGAACCCCTGTTTTACCTATTATAAATGATTTACATAAACCTTCTGTTTTTATTAATACCTCACTCATTTAAAACTCCCCCTACTCCATTATTAATTCAACTGTTGATATTTTTTTAATTCCTCTATTGCAAATATAAATTATTAAAAGCACTAATAATAAGGTTGCTATAATAAATGCTATTATAATTTTAAAACTAAAGCTATATAAATCTAATTCCCCTAATGCTAACTTAAATAGACATCTTGCTGTTAACATATTAATAGATAGACCAATGATTGATCCTAAAATTGTTAAACTCATTATTCTATATGTTATTCTTCTTCTTATATATTTTGAAGAAAATCCAATACCCTTCATTATGCCATAATTTTTTCTATTATCTAGGTTTGTTGATAGTATAATGCTCATAATATTTATTATTGCAAATGCTAATATTCCAACTAATAATATTATTGAAACGGGAACAAATATCTCTACAATCGAGGATGTTGTATCTTTTAGTGGAATATATGTTTTATCAACTGAAACCCCTTTGAATTCATCTAAAATATCTTCTTTTAAAGTATTATAATCATCTTTATTTCTTAATTTTACAAAGGCGATATTACCATTAGAACCTCCAGATAAAACCTTATTAGTTAATCTTAAATTCTGTTGATTTCCCATCATTGAAGCATAACTACCTGTAATTAAAAACTCCTTATTTGTATTTTCTACATTTATTGTAATATAATCTCCAACACTTAATTTATTATTATCCATTATTGATTTACTTAACGATACCTCATTTTCATTTTTAGGATTTCTACCTTCTAGTATACTAAAGTCTTCATCATTAAATTTATCAAAAGTCATTGCCATAAGTGCTGTACTATCTAACTTATATTTTAAATTATCCATAGTAATTTTACTTTGTCCTATACCATTCCAAAGATAGTATTCCTCTGCTCTTTCATCTTTCTCTAAATATTCCTTTACTTCTTTTATTGAATCTTCCTTATCTGCTTGGGCTGTCACAACTAATTGTGATTTTGGCGTACCAAACAATTTATCTAAATTATCTTCTATTGTTAACATTGAATATGATAAATTAAGAAATAAAATTGAAATATAAAATGTTAAAGTAAATATTATTAAAATAGTAACGTTGCTTTTTTTATATTTAAATATATCATTAATAGCCATAGGAAAAGCTGAACTATTGTTTTTAATTATAGACTTTTTTAGTTTCTCTTTTGATGAAGTTAACCCAATATTAATTGCATTAATTGGTTTTATTTTATTTACTGCCTTTAGTACCCCTCTGACGTTCAAATATACTAGGCAATTAAATAATATAAATATCATAGAAACAACACCCAGTGATATTAAACCAAAAGTGTACACACCTAAATATTTAAACATTATATTACACATATAGTTTGAGATTGGAACGCTAATTAATATTCCAATTATTGATGCAATTATTGATACTAAAGCATATCCATATAAATAAATTCTTCTTATTTTCTTTGAAGAATATCCCATAGATTTATAAATACCTATGGACTTGTATTCCTTTAATATATTATTTTTAATATTTGATCTTAAAATTATCAGTAAAACGCCTATAAGTATTACTGATGCCATTAACCCTAGTCCCCCAGCTAAAATTGGTGTAATGGTTGCACTCATAATATATACACTTTTATCTAAAACCACCCCACCTAAGGGCTCATTTATATAACTAATTAAATCTTTTGATTCATTATCTGACCCTTTATTTGTGTTCATTGTTACAAGTTTTACCTCTGGCAACATTTTTAGTAATTCTCTATCTTTTTCATTTATATAGGTATAAAGAATACCTATCGTGGTTGATGGTTGATTTGAATCATTAATAATTGCTGAAACTTTAAATTCTATTGTTTCGCCATTGCCATCAATTATTTTAGCAATATCCCCCATTTTTAAATCTTTACTCTCAGCGACTGTTGAAGGTATCCATATTTCTCCTTCTAAAGGAGCCTTTTGCTTACTATTACCTTCAATTACTTCAATCTTAAAAGTTAAATTTTCTAAATTATCTATTGGCATTACGAGTCCCATAAAAATACCTAAATCCTTATTGTTTACAGTAAAATTAGTTGAAATAGAATAATTGTCATACTTTCTATAATTTCTAACCTCATTTCCCTTTGATTCATACCAATCTTTACTTTTTTCAACTACAGTGGGCTTCGTAGTAATAACTGTTAAATCTGCTGTACTATCACCTTTGTAATATTCGGCTCCAAAAGTATTTGCCACAACTGTAATTATTGTACTTAGTGATATCAGTGCTATAGCTATAGTGAAAATTATTCCTAGTAAAATATATTGAGTTTTTTTCTTCTTTAATTTAGATAACCACAATTTTCATCTCTCCCTTATTCATTAAGACACCTTAATATTAAATTTCTATACTCTTAATACTATAGGATAATTATAAACCACTTATTTTCTATTTCTTAACAAAATCTTACATCAATATCATTAATATTTTAAAACATATTTATTATGGTTAAATTTGTTAACATAATTTTAAATTTAATACATGTTTTTTGTTTTTATTGGAATACCGCCCTATCTATATAAAAACACTATCTTTTATGATATTATTAATCAATATTTTAAGATATGAGGTGAATGTTAAATGTTGAATTACAATGAGGAAGTTATAATCCAGGGGCTTCCGTTTAAAATAAAAAGGAGCTTTGTTGAAGGAGTTAAAAACAAGTATTTTTTAGAAAATATTCTTATATTATTAGTTAAGATATTATTATTCTTAATGCTTATTTCTGATGATAATGCAAATGGAGTAAATTTAAAACAGGTCTTTTATTCAATGCCCCCAATATTAGTTTGGGTTACTGTTCAATCAGCATTTTTATCTTTAGGACTTTTCTTTAAGGTTAATGCACAGAAATGGGCTTTTTTTGGGCTTAATTTATTCTTTACTATTATCGTAATAGCTGATATATGGTACTTTAGAAGTAATGCAGTTTTCTTAAATTATCATATGTTTGGGATGGCAAGCAACTTAGAAAATCTGGGAAGTTCAATAATATCTATGTTTAGAATAGTAGATCTTTTATTTATTATAGACTTAGTAATTATTGCTTTTAGAAATATAAAGTTCACAAAAACTTATAATAAGTATAATAGAAATGCAATAGGTGGACTAGCTATATTATTTATATCACTACTTTATCTTGGATATGCTCATATAAAAGTAGATAAGAAAAATCTAGGATTTGAAAACCAGTTTATTTTCAGAACTTGTTGGTCACCAAATCAAACTATGTCTAACCTAACACCTATTGGTTATCATATATACGACGCCTTCGATTTTTATAAGCAATCTAAACCTTATGTTTTTGATGAAAATGAAAAAGAATCTGTCAAGGACACATTAATAAGCTTAAAAGAAAATAATCCAAATAATGAATATGCAGGAATGATGAATGGTAAAAACTTATTAGTGATTCAGTGGGAATCATTAGAGACTTTTGCAGTAAATCAAAAAATTGATGGACAAGAAATAACTCCAAATTTGAATAAGCTACTAAATAACTCATTATATTTTGATAATTTTTATGAACAAACATATGGTGGGACAAGTTCAGATGCAGAACTTCTTACAAACACATCAACTTTTCCAGTAAGAGAGGGTGCAACCTTCTTTAGATATCCAACTAATACCTATGATTATTCACTTCCTAATTTATTTAATAATATGGGTTATACTACTGTTGCCTCCCATCCAGATAAGGGATCTTATTGGAACTGGTTAGCTAATCTTAAATCAATTGGTTATAATACGTTATTAGATTCAACTGATTATGATACAACAGAAAGGATTAATCTTGGAATATCAGATAAGAGTTATTTTACACAATTAGCTGATGTTATAAAAGAAATAAAGGAACCATATTTAGGATATACTATTACTTTGACAAGCCATAGTCCTTTTGAAATGCCAGAAAATGAAAAAGTACTTAAGTTACCATCAAATTTAGAAGGAACAAAGCTAGGTGGATATTTTCATTCTATTCATTATACTGATAAATATTTAGGTGAATTTTTAAAACAATTAAAGACAAATGGAATTTTAAATAATACTGCAATTGCAATTTATGGAGATCATGAAGGTGTTCATAAATTTTATCCAGATGAAATCGCAAGTATAAAGGGCTTAGAGCCTTGGATGAAGGAAAATAATAGAAAGATTCCATTAGTTATTTATAACAATGAATTAGAAGGCAAAACTTTTTCAATGTACGGTGGCCAAGTAGATACATTGCCAACCTTAGCTTATTTATTTGGAGTTCCAAAAGAGAACTACTCTAGTTCCTTAACACTTGGAAGAAATCTTTTAAATACAAACAAGAGTTACGTACTACTTTCAAATAGAGAATTACTTCAAACTGGATTAACTTATGAAGAACAGATTAAAATAAAAAGTCTTATTGATATAAGTGATAAGATGATTCGGGGAAATTACTATAGAAATGAGGCTAGTATTAATGAATAAAAAAATTATATTATATATTATAATAGGATTAATCTTTTTAATGCCTATTATCTCAATTGAAGCTCTTACGCCTTGGGTAGTTGCCTTATTTTTTATTCATAAATCTATAAAAGAGTTTAAGGCAAAAGAAACACTTAAACCAATATGTTTTAATATGATTTATTGTGGTGGAATAATATTAATGTACAATATTATTGCTAGATATATAGAAGATATATTAATTAAGGCATGGCTTTAAAAGAATCAAGCGTTACAATGATCCTGCAAATAATTTTGTGTAAACTTAATAAAAAGACTTCTCCTTTTAATAATTAATATATTAATTATTAAAAGGAGTCTTTTTTATGGGGTATTTATCTTTGCCTTAATTTATTTATTTCCTTAATTATTTTTTCATATTCAACTTCTAACTTTTGCTTATCAACTATATTTCCACCTATAGATAAAATAGAAATAATTTCTGAAAGTTTATTTTGCAAAAGCATTAATTTTTCTTTATTTTCTTTCTCCTTATTATTTACCTTCGGCTTATTCTTCTCCCTGATATACTCACTATAACCACCATTAAATTGCTTCACCATATTATTTTCTATTTCAATAATATAATCACACACATTAGCAATAAATTTTCTATCATGAGATACCATAATCACTGTTTTATCCATATTAATTAACGCTTCTTCAAGAGCTTCCATAGACTTAATATCTAAGTAGTTTGTTGGTTCATCTAGAATTAAAACATTATTATCACTTAATAGAATCTTACATAACGCTACCTTAACTTTTTCTCCTCCACTTAATGAATTTACCATCTTTAATACTGTATCCCCTTTAAACCCAAATCCATCAAGGTTAATTCTTATAAAGCTTTGGTCATAGGATGAGTCTTCCATAATATTTTCTAGTATAGTTTTATTATCTTTCAATATACTTTGATTTTGGTCAAAATATCCAATAACAACTCTATTATTTATTTTTATTGCTTCATTATCATACTTTAATATTGCCTTTAATAATGTAGTTTTACCACAACCATTTTCCCCTAAAAGAGCTATCTTTTTTCCTCTCTTTATTCTAAATGTAGCTTCTTTTATTAATATCCTTTCCCCTATAATTACGTTAAATTCATTTATTTCAATTGGATTCTTTGATATTATCTCTAAACCTTCTTGTATCCGTATCTTTATTTCACTTGTTGCTTTTGGCTTTTCTTTAACATCAAGATGCTCAACCCTACTTATTACAGCCTTAATATTTTTATCAATTTTTTGCTTTCCTTTTTGTCCTCCCATTTTATGAAGCCTAGCCTCTGAATTCCCCATTCTTTTTGGTGTCTTTCTAATACTATCTCCCAAGCCTCTCTTTTCTAAAATAATACCATTTAATCTTTCTTTTTCTTTTATATAATCCGTATATTCAACTGCTTCTCTTTTTATTTCTTCCTTTTTAATCTTTATATATTTAGAATAATTACCTTTATAAAACTTTAATTTCCCATTCTCTATTTCTACAATAATATTACATAATGAATCTAAAAACTCCCTATCATGAGATACAAGTAACATAGCCCCATTATAAGATTTTAACATTTTCTCAAGAATACTAACGCTACTACTATCCAAGTTTGAAGTTGGTTCATCTGCTATAATAATGCTTCTATTTTCACTTAAAGCCTTTGAAATTTTAAGTTTAACTTTTTCACCACCAGATAAGTAATCCTTATATTGATCTGGTGCATTAAATAAACTCTTAGCCTTACTTAAAATACACTCGCCCTTGTAATCTTCTTTTTGACTTATATATGCATGGCTATCTGTTAAAAATACATTTCCTTCTTCCACATTAATTTCTCCAAGTAAAACCTTTATTAAAGTTGTCTTTCCTTCTCCATTTTCTCCAACTAACCCTATTCTATCTTCTTTAAATATTTCAAACTTTTCAATATCTAATATTAATCTATCTCCATAATATTTCTTTATTTTATCTAACATTGCTAATGACATAAAAAAATCCCTCCCTAAAATATAGGAGAGATTATAGAACTATTCCGTAAAAGGTAAAAGTTACTATACTTCAAGCCTATAATCTACTCTCATTAAAATTAAGCACACCAATTAAACCTATCTTCTAGGTTCTTTAAAACTTATTGATTATGCATTTAAAATTAGAAATTAAATTATATTCTCATAGTTGAAACTACCTTTACCTTTCTTTAATTTAATAATATTATACATCATATGTAATATAATTTCAACACGTTATTTTTCCATCTTTTCCCTAAGCCACAGTTACCCTTAATATGTTTTTGATATATAATTAAAATAACATCTCTTAGTTAATCTAAGGATATTAATAACTTTCTTTAGAAAATCTTTAGATTTATATACAGTTTTTCTTTAAAAACTATAGTTAATATAAAGGTATGAAAGAACTTAAGGAGATGATAATAATGATAAGTTATAAAGGACGGGATAGTAATGGAGAAATATAATATTTTAGTAGTAGAAGATGAAATTGAAATAGCAGGTGCCATTGAAGCTTATTTAATTAATCAAGGGTATAAGGTTTTTAAAGCAATTGATGGATTTGGTGGCCTTTCTATATTAGAATCAGAAAAAATCCATCTTGCTATAGTTGATGTAATGATGGCAAGAATGGATGGTATTACCTTTACAATGAAACTTAGAGAAAATCATGATTTCCCAGTAATATTTCTTTCAGCTAAATCAGAAGAGGTAGATAAGATAATGGGTTTAAACATAGGAGCAGACGATTATGTAACTAAACCTTTTAGACCACTTGAACTATTAGCTAGAGTAAACTCTCAATTAAGAAGATATAGTAAATTTATTTCTCTAGTTAAGACAGAAAATGAAGTTATAAATACTTTTTCTAGTGGTGGTCTGGAGTTAAATACAGATACAAAAGAAGTTTTAATAGATGGTATCAATGTACGGGTTACCCCAAGTGAATATAAAATTATAAAGTTACTTATAAAAAATCAAGGCAAAGTATTCTCCGCAGATGAGATATATGAAAGAGTATGGAACGAGGTAGCTATTAATTCAGATACTATTATGGTACATGTTAGAAATATTAGAGAAAAAATAGAGGTTAATCCTAAGAATCCAAAATATTTAAAGGTGGTGTGGGGTGTTGGATATAAAATCGAAAAGCAATAATATATTTATTAACACATTTCTTCTAATAGCGATATTTGTTACAATATCAGCAAGCTTACTTGCAGGCTTTCCAAACATTGAAGAAAATAAAAGAGCTCGAATTTCAGAAGAATTAAGTAAATCAAATGTTAGTGAGTTAATATTTGAAAGTTCTTATGGAATTTATTATGACATGTTAAAAGCTTATAACGAAAAAGATCCTATTGATACAATGTTAGACTTTAATGCAGATTATGTTGATAAGTCCAACTTAAAGGAAAATGCAAATGGCATTATCTCTAATTACAATACAATTCTTAAAGAGAGCAAGATAATAGAATATTATGCACTTAATGAAAAAGGAGATTCATTAAGTAGATATAATAAAAATAGGAATATACAAGCTTTCCTTAGTGATGACAAAGACATTTTAAAAAATATTTCAAAAGAATATCTTTTCTACATGGTTTTAAGTTATGATGAAAATGGAGATCTTGAAATAATAAACTCTAGTAATAGAAAAGAACATAATAATACTACTTTTATAAAAAATAGATCAAAATATATAGAAGCTAATAGTTCTAGCGAAAAAATAGAGTTAAATAAAATAAAAAATATGACTTATATTTTTGCTATACCCGCTAATATTACAGAAGTTAATTACGGAAAATATGATAGTTATGTAAATAATTATATTGTCACTACAGCAGTGAATGAAATGAATAATTTTTCTATTAAAGACTTAGGTCCTTATTCTGTAATCTCCCTTTTAATAGTCTTCCTATTAGCTTTAGTAATTCCTTATAAAGTAGAAAGTAATATATTTGGAGTAAAAAGTATTTTAAAAATACCACTAGAATTTTTATCCTTTATTTTACTTATAGCTTTTTCTATGATCCCAATTATTATAATGCACCTTCTGCAAACTTATAATATTTATGACGAGCAAAGATTACTCTCAGCCTTACTACTAATAAGTATACTTACGCTTTTATTTATTCTTATTTTTATAAGTGTACTACTAATAAAATATATATTTAAAACTGGTCTTTGGTCTTACTTAAAGAAACATTCAATTATAATCAGGATTCTTATTTATATAATAAAAAAATCTGCTAGCTTATATAAAATAGTAACAACCTTTGATATTAAAAAGGGCGTTAATAAGAAATTACTTATATTAATGGGAATAAACTTTATTATTATTTCACTTATATCGATGTTTTGGTTCTTTGGAATAGTTTTATCTCTAGTTTACTCAATCACATTGTTTATCTTAATAAAGAAAAAAACAAATAAAATTACTAGTGATTATAATAATTTATTTGAAGAAACAAAGAAAATAGCTAATGGAAATTTAGGAGCTATAACTGATGAAAACCTTGGATTATTTAATGATATAAAAAATGAATTAAGTGATATCGGAATAGGTTTTAGAAATGCTGTTAATGAAGAAGTTAAAAGTCAAAGGATGAAAACCGAACTTATTTCTAATGTATCTCATGACTTAAAAACTCCATTAACTTCAATAATTTCTTATGTAGATCTTCTAAAAGGTAAAAATCTAAGTGAAGAAAAACGCCTTGATTATTTAGATATTCTAGATAGAAAATCTCAAAGGCTTCAAGTATTAATAGAAGATTTATTTGAAGTAAGTAAAGCCACTAGTGGTAATATTACTTTAAATATAATAGATGTAGATGTAGTTTCTGTTATGAAAGAAACCTTAGTTGAATTAGAAGATAGAATAAAAGAAGCTAATTTAGATATAAGAACTAGATTTTCTAATGGAAAAATCGTATTACCTTTAGATAGCCAAAGAATTTATAGAGTTTTTGAAAATCTAGTAGTTAATATAACAAAGTATGCTATGAAAGGTAGCAGAGCCTATATTGATATATTTGAAGTAGAAAATAAGGTTATTATTGAACTTAAAAATATGTCTCAAGAAGAAATCACCTTTAGTGTAGATGAAATAGTAGAAAGATTTATACGTGGGGACAAATCAAGAAATACAGAAGGCAGTGGTGTTGGCTTAGCCTTAGCTAAAACCTTTGTAGATCTTCAAGGAGGAACCTTTGAAGTTATGTTAGATGGAGATTTATTTAAGGTAATTATAACATTTAAGAATTCTTTTAAGGAAAAACTAATTAATACTTAATCAAATTAAAATATTCCCTCCAACATTGCTTTCACTCTTATTATGGAGTGAAAGCTTCTTTTATGTCATACTCTATCTTTATGTACCCTTTTAGGTATCTCCAAAAAATAACTAGTCAGATATTTATCTATCTTCAGATTAAATCTTTTATACTAAATATAACATTTTAGTAATATATTTATAACAACTATGTTATGGAGATGATTAAGTGGGCAAAAACAAAAGAATACCAAATGATATTCTTAATGCAAAAAAAGTAGTAATTGAAGAAAATATTCAAAAAGAAGAAGCACTAAGTAATCTAACCGGTCTTAATTGTATTGGTTCAAATTCATCTTCTAATAATTGCATTGGGTGCACTGGATGTAATTCTCCTGAAAATTCCACATTAAACCAAACCATTACAAAAATCGCAGCCTTAACAGTTGCATTAGAAGCAGCTCAACAAAATATAGGTTCATTGACAACAGGCGGAGAGGATGAAAAATTCTTCTACGATAGAAAAGTTAGTCCTTTAATAGATATGATATATTTTTTAACTCAATCAGCTCAAGGTGCTTCTATAACTGCGCAAAACATGCAAGCTAATGCATATTCAAAAAAGAAACAAATAAGACTTCCAATAGATTTATCTTATGAAATAATAAAAGAAGCATACTGTGTTTTTGAAACTTTTAAAAGAAGAAATGCTATATATAGGCATATGGTAGAAAATGATATTAAGCATAGTGGTTGCATAAATGAAAAATGTTATAAATCTAGTTTTTCTGATTTAGAGGAAGAATATTTTGAAGAATTACATCATTCTTATAACAAAATTTATAATGACGATACTTAAAACTATTTATATACATAACAATAAATTCACTAGAAATTACTCTCTAGTGAATTTATTTTTTTATTTTTTTCTATTACAGGTACCCGCTGAAGGGCAACCTGCACAACTACTTTTACCATTTTTAGTTCTTTTAAATTGCCTTACTACTACTAAAGACATTAGCCCTAATATAGTAATTGCTAATATAATTGTTGCTAACATAAATATCACTTCCTTAATTATCTATATTATTTTCATACCCCTAAGTCTGCACCAACTTTATTTTGCACTGAACGCTTAGAAGATGTTAAAACTAGTGATACTATTCCAACTACTATTAAACCGAGCTTACTGCTCCTATAACACTTCCATCATAAAAGATTGCGCTACCAATTTGGTTAATAAGAAGAGCAACCATATAAGCTGTACATGTTTGGAATCCAATTGTAATCCAAGTCCATTTCCATGAACCCATTTCTCTTTTAATTGCACCTATCGCTGCAAAGCAAGGAGCACAAAGTATGTTAAATGCTATGAATGAGAATGCACTAACTGTAGTAAACATGCCTGCAACATTTTCCTTTGCAACAAGACCAGTAACTGTTGCAACTGCTGATTGCCAGTTACCAAAACCAAGAGGCGCAAATATAGGTGAAAGTATATTACACCACAAGCAACAAAAATAATTGTACCTGCTTTTATTATAAACGCTTTTCCTCTCTCCCACATATGAATCAAAACACCTTTAAAGCTTGGAATATGATATTGTGGAAATTCCATAACAAATGGTGAAGGTTCCCCAGCGAATAACTTAGTTTTCTTTAAAATAATACCGCAAATAATTATCATTATAATACTTAAGAAATATACTGATGGTGCTACCCAAGATGCTCCACCAAAAATTGCTCCACCAAACAATGCTATAATCGGAATTTTAGCACTACATGGAATAAATGTAGTTAACATAATTGTCACCTTTCTATCCCTGTCATTTTCCATAGTACGAGTTGCCATAATACCAGGAACACCGCAGCCTGAACTAATAATCATAGGTATAAACGCCTTACCTGAAAGCCCAACTTTACGGAAAATTCTATCCATAACAAAGGCAACACGAGCCATATAACCACAATCTTCAATTATAGCTAATAAGAAGAATAAAATCATAATCTGTGGAACGAAACCAAGAACTGCACCAACACCACCAATTACTCCATCAATAATCAACCCTTGTAACCAACCAGCCACACCAGCTATTTCAAGCCAACTACTAACATTACCACTAACAATTTCACCAAACAATCTATCGTTTGTCCAATCAGTTGCTATTGCACCAAGTGAACTTACTGCTATGAAGTATATACCCCTCATACTTGGTAATTCGTAACGCCGCTTGATTTATTCCCCCTAATCTTCTGGATGCTAAACCTTATTTTCTATCTTAATTCTTATAAACTGAAAATGTTTAGAAATATTAAAATGATAATAAGTTTAATAGTATTTATAATTTTATTGAAAAAGCATAAAAAAAATAGTAATATGATAGGGAATGATAAAGAATATTAAAAAAAAAATAGGTTTTTATAATATATGGACAAGTTATAAAACAACTTCATTAGGTATTAATCTATATTATTAAAATTCAATAAAAATAAGGAGATGGATAAAATGGATATTTTTCTAATTATCGGTATGATAATAGGCCTACTTACTATTGTTACAGGAATGGGATTAAACGGGACTAATCTTATGGTGCTATTAAATCCAGAGGCTGCAATCATTATTCTTATTGGAACTTCGGCGGCAGTTATGAATTCATTCCCCAAAAAAGAGTTTCTTAATATCCCTAAAGTTTTAGGAGCTTTGTTTAGAGATAATAAAGATGTAGGTCCATCAGAAGCAATTAGTCAATTGGTAGAAATGTCGCAATTATCTAGGAAAAATGGTTTATTGGCATTAGAGCCACAAGTTTCTACTATGTCTAATAAATTTATGAAAAAGGGACTATCAATGGTTATAGATGGAACCGAACCAGCCTATGTAAGGGAAGTGTTAGAGATTGAAATTAATGCCACAGAGGAAAGACATCGTCTTGGGGCACAAGTTTTTACAACAGCAGGAGGATCTTCACCTACATTAGGTGTTTTAGGAGCTGTTATTGGTTTAATAGGCGCTCTTGGAAATTTAGAGGATACTGGTGCGCTTGGTGAGAAGATAGCCGGGGCTTTTGTAGCTACTCTCTATGGTATTTTTTTTGGGTATGTAATTTTACATCCTTTTGCATCTAGACTTAAACGAAAATCTCTTGAGGAAATAAACACTATGTATATTCTGTTAGAAGGTATTTTAGCATTGCAAGCTGGTGAAAATCCAAAAAGTATTCAAAATAAGCTTATGGGTATGCTAGAACCAAAGGAACAAATTAAAATGCAATCAGAATTAGATAAAGAAAGTTAATTCTAGGGAGGATAATTATGACTAAGAAAAAAGAGCATCATGAAGAACATGTAGACGAAACATGGCTTATTCCATATTCAGATATGCTTACATTATTATTAGCACTTTTTATAGTTATGTTTGCTATGAGTAAGGTAGATGCAGAAAAATTTGCTAAGGTTAGTGCAAGCTTAAATAGTGCCTTTGTGGGAGGAACCTCTGTTTTGGAAAAAGGTGATAGTGGTACTTCAACAGACGGTACCCCATCAATTGTTGAGGAATTAACTAATGGGCAAATAGAGCAAGAAAGTATGAATCAAGCTAAATCTGAAATTGAACAAAGGATTAATACTGCGGGCTATTCCGATAAAATTGAAGTTTCAGTTAACGAATCTGGGTTAGCTATTAATATAAAAGATACTGTTCTTTTTGATTCTGCAAAAGCAGATGTAAAAGAAGAGAGTAATCCTTTGTTAATGCAGATTTCACAATCGTTGAAAGGGTTCGATAACGACATAAAGGTAATAGGTTACACAGATAATAGGCCAATAAACAATGGAGAATTTCGTTCAAACTGGGATCTAAGTGCAATGCGTGCAATAAATACAATGCAATTTTTGAGTCAGTACGGGGGATTACCAGAAGATAAATTATCAATTGAAGCTTACGGAGAGCATAAGGCAAAATATGATAACTCAACAGAAGAAGGACAATCAGGTAATAGAAGAGTAGAAATTAGTATCCTTAGAAAATATCCTGTTGAAGATCCTGTAAGTACAGATATTAATCAATAGTCTAATCATAAAGAAAAAAAAGTATCAGTCATGATAGATTGATACTTTTTTCTTTAATATTATTTTATTAAATACATCTCTTCTTAGCTTTCTTGACAACTTACTTAAAAATATTTAACAGATTAAATTATTTTTATGAGAATTAAAAGTTTCTTGCAATTTGTTGCGCTTCTTCTATAGATTTATTAATTTTACCTTCAACATCCGCACCAATAACATCTACATTTTCTATTGCAATTGTTTCTACTTCTCCAATTCCAAAGAATCCAAGTATTGTTCTTAAATATTTATCTCCCATTTCATATGGAGCATTAACATATTCTCCACCTCTTGATACTATGTGTACAGCTTTTCTATCATTTAAAAGCCCTACTGGCCCTTGTGCTGTATATGTAAATGTAATTCCAGTTACACTTATATAATCTATATAAGCTTTTAATATTGCAGGAATGCTTAAGTTCCACATTGGTGCTGCAATTACATACTTATCTGCTTCTGCAAATTGATAGGCATACTTTAAGATTGGATTATTTTTACTTTCTTCATTCTTAGGTCCAAATATTTTCTCTAAATCATCTGGTCTTAAAAAATCTATCTTTTCTTCATATAAATCTAATGTAACAACTTCATCATTTGGATTAGACTTTTTATATTCTTCTATAAATCTATCCGCCACCTTAAAAGTTCTTGATTGTCCCTCTTTTTTAATGTTTGCTTTAATATATAATACTTTATTCATAATTTTCTCCTTCTTTGTTTCAATATTATTTATAATTGATAATGAAAATTTCTACATAACCATCCATAACGCCTTAAGTTTATCACTAATTAGTAATAAATATCGAAAAAATTTTATATTTCTTTAAATTTTTTTAATATTTTTTTCAATGTAAGCTTTTCTTCATCAGTTAAAATATCAAATATTTTACTAATATTAATAATATGTTCCGGTAAAATATTCGATATAATGTCTTTCCCCTTATCTGTTAGTGATATAATAGTAGACCTCTTATCTTGTGGGTCCGAATATTTTTTAACTAAACCGTCCTTTTCTAAATTTTTTATTACTACGGTCATATTCCCAGAGGTAGTTAATATTTTTTCTATTATCTCACATATCTTTAAATCACCTTTTGTATATAAAGCTTCTAACACACCAAATTGAGCACCAGTTAAACCATTTTTTTTAATAGTTTTATATTCTATTTTATGAATTTTATGCTCTGCTCTAGTAAAAACAACTAATGTAGATAAATTTAATTTATTATTTTTAATTAGTTCATTTATATTATCCATGAATATAATTTATCACTAATTAGTTACATTGTCAATATACCTTTGTTTTATACTGACTAATCTTTACATCTTTTATAATCATTTAATAATCTTATAAAATGATTAGATTCCCTTAATACATGATCAGCAAGAAGTGGTAAGAATATAGCTTTTATTTTACATTCATCAATCCCCTTTGTTCCTGCTTGTTTAAACTCATTAAGTTTTATAGTCTCATTTAAAGTTTCTAATGTAATACTAGATATTGTTTCATCTGTCATAGTTTTTGCTTTTTCAATTAAAGCAGCATATTCCTTAGCAAATTTATCTGAAGCCTCAATTAATTTATTTTCAGAAGGATCAAGTAGACCCCTAATAAATAATGCATGTTCCATCATAATTTGATCCCAAAATAGTTCACTTTGTTTAATATTTTTCTTTTCAATATCCTCTCCATTTTCAAGATCTACAATGTAAGCTCTATATAATTTAGCTTCCCTAATTATATGTTCAATAAGTAAAGGGTAATTTACTGTGAAAATTTCGCTAGATAGCATACCATTTAATACTCTCACTTTTAAATCTATAAGTCCATCAAGTAATTTTATAGCTTTTTTATTAATCTTTTTTATAATATTTATCATCTCAGGTTTGATATTGGGATTTATTCCATAATCTAACTTTGATTCAAGCATAGTTATCTTTTTATTTATAGGTATACCCGTAAAATATTCTGTTTTTTTCTCAGTGCTTAAAGTGTACTCAGTAATAATTTCACCAGAATCTAATATGCTTTCTCTAACAATTCCATTACTTAATTTCACTGTATCTAATAAAAGTTTTTCAAATTCTACTTTAAAAGAATCCGCTTCCTTAGAAAGCTTAGTATTTTTAGGTGTAAAACCTGCCTCTAAAAAAAGAGAATGTTCTTTCATAATTCTCGCGAAAAATAGGTGTTGTTCAAGTGATAAAATAACATACTTATTATCATTTAACATCATTGTCCTCCAAAAAAAAATTATATACTATTATATTCTTAAGTTTACGTTTCGTTCATATTATTTTCTAAAAGTAATACTTATTTACTTCTTTTACTTAAATGTTAGACACTATTCAAATAATTTTGTTTAAACCAAATAAAAAGTACTCCTTCTTATAATTAAGATAACAATTAATTATAAGAAGGAGTACTTTTTTATATCAAATCTATCTATTTTGTATTCTCTAATCATCTAACAACTTGAAAAAATTAGTTGCTATTTCAATTTTAATATCCTATATCCTATATCTTTTTATTAAACTTTTTCAATAAATCCCTTTTCATACATCTTTTCCGCATTTTGAAAATATGCCATACCAGTCTTCATCTTTTTAAAATTTAATTTATTGTAAAAGCTCTCTTTTCCTGGAGAAGCATATAATATTGTGTTACATTGTGGAATTGATTCTAAAATATTATTAATAATTATTCTTCCAATCCCACTTCCTTGATAACTTGGTAATACAGCCACATCATATATAGCTGCTTGATATACTCCATCTGAAATAGATCTTCCAAACCCAATCAACTCATTACCATCATATATAAATACTGTACTATAACTATTTTCAAAAGCTTTTTTATGTGTATCTTCATCAAAATAACTCATACCAGCTGCTTTTAATATTTCTTTTATATTATTCCAATCTATATTAGAACAATCATTTTCCACTCTTATATCCATAATTTCACCTCTTTTTACTTATTCAAGTATATTTCATTGATTATTTTATATAACATAATCTTGTTATGCATTTATTCACATTGGTATAATTCTAACGGAAGGTTATCAGGATCTTCAAAGAATGTAAACTTCCTACCTGTAAACTCATCCACTCTGATAGGTTCTGTTTCTATCCCTTTACTATTTAGTTCTCTTACTGATTCTTCAATATTTTCTACCTCTAAGGCAAGATGTCTTAATCCACAGCCCTCTGGATAACTTTGCCTCTTTGGTGGATTCGAAAATGAAAATAACTCTATTTGGTTATCTCCTAATCTTAAATCCAATTTATATGAATCTCTCTCTTTTCTGTATACTTCTCTTATTATTTCAAGACCTAATTTTTCTACATAAAATTCTTTTGACCTATTATAATCCGAAGAAATAATAGCTACATGATGTATCTTATTAAATTTCATCTCTTACCCTCCTATGACTTTTAAGGAAATAAAGTTACCATCTTTCTAATTTTCTTTAAATAGCTTATGATAACTTTTTATTTCTTTCATCTATTATTCTCTAATTAATTTTTTCTAAGGTATTGTAAAATTAATTGCCATTGTATTATCTAAAATCAAAATATATATTTTCTCAAAGGATTCAATTTCATCATTCTTAAACTTATATGCCTTATATGTATTAATTAATTCATTGACACCTTTATTCGATTTACATAATTCATCAAATTCACTACTATTTTTATATAAATTTAACACATCCTCAATTATATCCATATATTGTTCTTCAATATAAACTATCTTTTTAACATTTTTATTTTGATCCATAAACTTATTCAGTCTCTCCGAATTTATACTCTTTGATAATAACTTCTTATTCTTTGTATGAGTTTCAGCTACTAATTTGGGTTTTACCTGATACTTTTTATTCCATTTTTTCGAATTAACTATACAACCTATTTCATATAAATCTTTTATCAACTCTAAATCCTTTTTACTTACTTCACTAAATATATATCCAGCAACATTTGACCCAAATTCTTCTAAAACATGATACTTACCATCTATATATTTTGCCAGCATCCAATAATTTTCTATTAAATCTTCTGTATAATCTAAAACACAATGCCTACTCCCATTAGATTTAAAATTCCAATGATCTGATATTCTTAAACTTCCCTCTGGTTTATAGTCCCAAGTAATTCCTGGTACATTATAATAAGTTTTGCTATATGGACTTTTATTAATATAATCAAATTTACTAATTTCCTCTAATACGTTCTTTGGTGTTATCATTGCTCTTTGTGGTAATAATATTTTTTTCATAATTTTTCTCCTAACTACTTTATCTAAATAGTATGTGTAAATTATAAAAATTTAATTGTGAAATTGTATTACTTTCAAATTTTATTATTTATTACCCCATTTTTAGTTTCCTAATTAAAATCCACTTATAAAGCTTAATGCTATTAAGCCTTGTCCTACATAATAAAATATTAAGTTTATATTTGATATATAAGGTTTACAGTCATCATAAAACAAGTAAAAACATAAAAGTGCATCTGATATAAAAAATAATACTGTTCCTGTTATTAATAATATTGTACCTACTGGATTTGAGTTTGCTATAGAAATAATTGATATTGATTTAGTAAGCATAGCACTTAGTATAATCCCGTACACAATCACAAAGGGAAAAAGATTTTCAAAATTAAATTTTTTGATTTTTGTAAGAAATATAATTGCTATTATCAAAAGAATAACAAATATTATTAAGTCCATAACTTTTAAAGGTACTAAAGCAATAAATCCTAAGGTATAAAAAACATGTGCAACTGAAAAACTTAAAAGTCCCAAAATAAACATATTCCTAGTATTTATATCCTTGCTATTATGAAAAACAAGAAATACATCTCCTAGCATTGAGAAAATCAAAGCTATTAAAATTAATATAAAGTATTCAGATTTTTCTTGCCAGGGATATGCACTAGCTATACATGTCCCAATAAATAAAAAGCTAGTACTTGTTTTGAATATTTTTTTATATACCTCATTTGGGTTTAAATTAAAAATAATTAACATTGTTAATGAAATAATCATTAAGAAAAACATTACAAATGGAATCATTATTAAATCTCCTTTCACACTAAAATATTATATATTTAACTAGATAATATATATATTTTATCCCTTCTAAATTTATTCTATATATATGTATATTTCATTAACTTCATCCTTATATTCATTAATAATAATTTGATCATATTGCTCAATATAGCTCACATAGTTGGCTACAAAGGATAATAATTCTGCTAAATCATTTTCCTTAATTAGCATATTTGCATAATACTCAGTCGTATTCCATTTTTTCTCCTCAAACTCATCTTTTAATTCCTTATAACTTTAACTCTCCATTCTTCCCAACCATTATATACAGATTTATCTCCTTTTTTCAATAATTTATTGAAAGACTTAGTTTTATCTTTATTGTCAAAGTCATCAGTATTAATACATATTTCTCTCCTTTTTCAGTTCCTATTAATAATATTAAGCTAAATCGCTTTACTATGTAGTGTTATTTTATACTTATATTATAACAATTAAAATATTTTTTTTAAACTTATTCGCCTTAAATTTTCAATTATTCTCTAATATTTATATATAGCTATTCCACAATTCGCCACATTCTTTGCACTAGACATACCATTCTGTTAATCCATCTGACACAGGCAAACCAAGAGGTTAATTTTCAGTATAGATAATCATACTTCTTGTACCAATATAATCCTTATTAACCTAGCAAAAAAATAAAACAACCTACACAGCCTGTCGAGATTGTACTTCGATAAGTTTATTTTCGATTTTCAACATTAATTTAAAACATATAGAATTATTTTAGTAAATTGTTTTAAAATCACAAATTGTCTAATATTATATACTAGCTAATATAAATTTTGTATTTTAATTATTATTTTAAAGGAGGAATAATTATAAAATAATATAAAATTTAACAAACCTTATATAACCTAATTTAATGAAATGGGGGATTTAAAAGTGAAAAAAGTTTTTAATTCAATTCTATCCTTATTTATGGCTTTTGCTTTATTTTTAGCTCCAGTAAAAGTAAATGCTGCAACTGGCAGTGATTTATTAAAGGTTCATTATATCGATGTGGGACAAGGTGATTCTATCTATATTCAATACAAAGATTATGATATTTTAATAGATGCTGGTGATAATAATATGGGGGATAGAGTTGTAAATTATTTAAAACCACTAATCAAAGGAAATTTAGAGCTTGTTATTGCTACTCATCCGGATGCTGACCATATAGGTGGAATGGATACAGTTTTAAAAAGTTTCAAAGCAAATAAAATTATAGATAGCGGAATGTCTGGTACCTCAATAACTTATTCAGATTATCTAAAACAAGTTAATGCACAAGTTAAAAATGGCGCTGTTTATTCTGGCGATTCTGATATGACTATAAATATTAGTAATGGCGTTAAACTTGATATTATAGAAACTGGTGATAATAACGGAAGTACTAATAATAATTCTGTTGTTGCAAAATTAACTTATGAAAAAATCAAATATCTTTTTACAGGAGATATGGAACAAAAAGTAGAGAAAAAAATACTGAACAGAGATCTTAAAGCAGATGTATTAAAAGCTGGACATCATGGTTCTAAAACTGCTACAAGTCCTGAATTTTTACAAAAAGTAAATCCTAAATATACAATAATAAGTGCAGGACCAAATAATAAATTTGGACATCCTCATGCTGAAACAATAAATACATTGAATTCATTTAATATACCTTATTATATTACAAAAGACTTAGGAAATATTATAGTTTCAACAAATGGAACATCTTTAAGTATAAATGATGATGAAGTTAATGTTCCCCCTAATGAAAACGATGTCAACTTAGGCGATGATACAAAGTCCGAAAATCCAGAAAATCCTGGAGATAATCCAACTCCTGATTCAACTACTAACTCAGATATCTATATAAAAAATATAGATTCTAAAAGTGAAATTGTTATAATTGAAAACAATTCAGATAAATCAATTGATATGAGTGGTTGGTATATGATTTCAACTACTGGAAATCAAATATTTAATTTTCCTGATAGTTTTGAATTAAAGGCAGGAAGCACTATAAATCTTATTTCAGGGAGAGGTTCAAATTCAGACGGAGTTTCTAGCTTAAAATGGTCCAATTCTTATATTTGGTCCGATACCTATGACCCTGGTGAATTATATGATTCATCAAATACTTTAATCTCAAGTTTTGGCAAATAGTTCCCTTAAATTATTATTAATAAATTTAACTGCTGTTTTAAAAATGTTTTCATTCTAAATATTAGGGATGCCCTAATAAATAGGACATCCCTTTTGCCTTGCTTATTTTATGTTATTTATAAATACAAATAACATTTCTATTTTCTTATAAAATACTTTTATTCAATATATATAAATATTGCTTCAATAGATGCAGTTATTTTATTTTGCCCAGCTTCAATAGGTGTACTTGCATCTGCGGCTTTAAATGTTATTGGTGTTAAAGAATCTCCTCTACATCCCCCTTGCTCAACTATTTGAATTGGCACAATATTCACTTTTACTTTAAGTTTATTTGCTATAATTAAGGCTTTATCTTGAGCATCCTCAATAGCTAATTTTAATGCTTCATTATAATACTTTGATCTATCCGAAACTATAAAACTTATATTATTTACAACATTTGTCCCATTCCTTACCGCAGTATCAATTATTTCTCCCACATCATTTATATTTCTAACTACTACTTGCAAATAATTAGCAACTTCATAACCTGTAAATACCTGTCTTCCATCAGTAAAATCATATTTTGTTCTAATGTTATAATTTTGGGTTTGTATATCTTTTGCTAATACTCCCATACTTTTTATACTATCTATTACCTGCTGAGTTATTTCTGCATTTTCTTTTTGTGCTAATTCCAATTGTTTGTTTTCTGTTATAACCCCAATTACGATTTCTGCTATGTCTGGCTTTACATTTACTACTCCCACTCCGAAGACTTTCAATCTATTAGCATTTCTAAGAGTTTCCTCTTCTCTTCGATTATAACAATTGTAATTATTCGGAAATACCTCGCTATATCCTTGTTGATACATATATTTCATCCCTTTAAAATAATTAATTACTTTATACTATGATTGCTTTGAATAAATATATACTAAATTATATAAACTAAACTCTTTATTGTTTCTAAACCTATCACATTCAATAAAAACATTCTAAATTAAAAAAATTAGAAACATTTTTTCTTCCTACCAATAATTCTATATAATCAAAAAAGAGCCTAATTGGCTCTTTTTTGTTAATTATAATAATATACTATACTTTTTTTCTTCCTGAAATCATATCTACTATGAATGCTATTACAGCTATTGCAAGTAACCAATGAATCATAAGACCTCCAATACTAAATATAATTCCCAAAATCCAAAAACATACTATTATCGCACCAATCCAACTTAAAAAACCCATTTAAAACACTACCTTTCATATATATTTATTTAATAAATCTCCCTTAACATTATAATGACCAAAATTCTATTATCTATACCCATTCTATTTATAATCAAAGCTTAATTAATCTCTTTGATTTTTTTAGATACATCAAGAGTATACTCATACCTTATAGCTGGCTCATTATAGGTAAATGTTAATCCTATATTATCTTTTATATCTAGTGATATCTTTGCCATATCTTCTGGTGAGACAAACTTACTTTCTGCTTTATACTGTTAAATATTATAATTTCGACAAGATGAACATTTAAAATTATACAAAGCTTCTTTACTCATCATTATCTAGCTCCTTAAATCTTTCAACTTTAAAGCGTTCTAATGTGTAGGTGTCTGACAGCGATATATTTCCTTTGCTCATGGCAATTTCTACTTGTTGCTCCTTTGTATCAATCCCTTCTATATTTGGCAAAAGTAGTCCTCTTTTATCTCCAGATGTTACTATTACTCCATAATCTAAAGGATCTAACCTATCAAATAGAGTAGGTTCTGGTGGATATAGTAAGTCCACTGAAATATCTATATCAATTAGTTCATCCTTCTTAAGTGGTTGAAATCTTGGATCATCCAATGCTGCACTTAATGAATTTCTAATAATTTCTTCTCCGACACAACTAGTTGTAGGTTGAATAGTTCCTATGCATCCTCTAAGTTCCCCATTTATCTTTAACGAAACGAATACTCCCTTTTCATGATCTAAAAGAGAATTATCAGTTAACTCATCAATTGTAATTAGTCTTCCTTCATTAAAATATCTATCTAAATTAGTTCTTGCTAGTTTAGTGTATTGATTTCCTTCTGAAAGCCTTCTTTTATGTTCATTTTTTTTATCTTTTATAATATCTTCATAAAGATTTCCCTCTCCTTCTTTAAACTCTAAAGTTCCATATCCAACTCCAAGAGGTCCCTCATAGATAAGTAGTTTAGATTTTATAATTGTTGTATTTATTGCACCTGCTAATATATATAATGACCTTAAACCACATTCTCCAGCTTCATTAATTAGCCTTTTTTCTATATTAAAAAGATCTTTTAAATTTCCTGATAATAATATATCTATCAAAGTATTATCGAAGGTTGCGCCAAGAGGTGTATAGTCATAAGGACCATTTCTAGTCAATCTGTGTGATAAATCTCCAGATGCTATTAATACTGCTTTTTTATTTGTTTGTTTTACAGCTCTTTTTATGGCTAATCCAAACTTCAAAAGCTCAATTGGTGAAAGCAACCCATAAGTAATATGAACTAATTTATGATTTTTGCTTTTATCTGCATAATATAAGGGCACTATTGCTCCATGATCTAGCTCTAGAGGCACATTATATCTAGGAGTAGTTTTTTCATCTAAATTAGCCACTAAAACATTACTTTGTTTTGCACAATCAATTATTTTATTAGTTAATTCCAAATCAATCTCATAATTAAAACTAACTTCTTCTGCGCCAAACTTCCCTAAATCACCCTTAATATAATTAGAAGTAACAATAGCAATAGCATCTCTAAATACAACTCCATGCGGAGAAATAATAATTATAGTTTCTGCATCTAAATTATCTATCTTTTCGCCTACGGCCTTGCATGCATTAACTGTTTTTATAACTTTATCTTCTTCACCTCTGCCAACCTCAGGGATAATAATAGGTGGATGTGGCATTAAAAAATAATTTAGCATATTTTCACCTCCAATATAATTTACTATTATATTGTTCCCTAACATGAGAATTTTATCATTAACAATCATCTATATTTATTATAAATAAATATAATATAAAAGTTAAAACGTAATACTTAACAAAAATAAATAAACAAGACTAAACTAATAACGATAATTTTTCCTCTAATTTCCAGTATATATTAAATATAAATGGTTAACATAATAACATAGGGTGCATAACAGTCGAGTCAAGATTTATATATGCTTTTTTAAAAGGTGTATGTAGTTCGGTCAAAGATTATATGTAGGTTAAAGACATTAGAAACCTTTAGTTTATATATACTCAGCGAGAAGATTTTATATTGTTAGGAAAAGCTTTTATATAGTCGATTTATTTGATTATATATAGGTTCCAACTTATGATATAAGGTCGAGCTAAGATTATATCTAGTATTGACTGATTCTAAAAATCCAATGGTTATATCTAGCCGAAAGGTTATTTATAGTTATGTAAATATTTTATATAGTTGAGCAAACCATCTTCATAGGTAAATAGTTGCTATTTAATAGTCGCAAGATTATTATTTGGTGACATTCATTATCTATTAATGATAATTTTTTACTTATGTTTGTGCAAGTTAAGATTGTTATGTGCTCTATTTAATTAAAACAGCAACACAATTTATTATTATTAATAAATTGGTTGTTGTTTTTTTGTTAGGGAGCTGAAAGAAAATAACGAGTCAAAGATTCTATCTTTACTTCATAAACTGATAAATTTTTAATCTAACCTATGTCTGATTTTATATATTCTTTGTAGATTTATTTTAATTGAAGTATATTATCAATAAATTAAAAAAGAAGGAGTATCCTTTAGATATACACCTTCTTTTTTATTATTTTAAACTCTCATATTATACATAACTTATCGCTCATATTTATTTACTTCTTTAATAAAATTTATATATAAATTATACCGCAATAAAAACTACATAAATTTTTCTTATTACTATGGCATCATTACAGTATCTATTACATGTATAACTCCATTTTTTGCTATAATATCTTTAACTATTACTTTAGCCCCATCAATAAATACTTCATTATTCTTAACTTCTATTTTTGCTTTAGCTCCATTTACCATTGTTATTTCCTTACCATCTAATTTAATTAAATCTGCAGCAAGGATTTTGCCTGGAGTAACATGATAAGTTAGAATATTTACAAGATTCTTCTTGTTTTCTGCTTTTAAAAGATCACTAATTGTGTTTGCTGGAAGTTTTGCAAATGCATCATCTATAGGTGCAAATACTGTAAATGGTCCATTACCTTTAAGTGTATTAACTAAGTCAGCAGACTTTAAAGCATCTACTAAAGTTTTGAATCTACCATCACTTATAGCTATGTCAACTATATCACTAGAATTTTTCGCGTCATCTTTATCTAATAAATTTGTAACTTGAATTTCAGCAAAACATTTTACCGGAATAAACTGAGTAAGCAACGCCACCATAACCAATGTTATAGCAATACTAAATTTTTTTTTCATAATAAAACTCCTCTTCTATTTATTATTTTTTCGACTCAATTCTAGTATGTCCCTATAATTACTTTTATATTTATTGTTTTTCATCATTATTCATTTTTATTAATTCATCTTTATTGCTTCTTATTACATCTAACTCACTTATTATCCTATATTTTAGTTATATACTTAAGGTGTGCAGATAAATATCCTAAAAATTAAATTTCTAGAATAATAACCTCTATAGAATTTTTTTTATAAGTTATGTTATAATTTAGACTGCTTACTTATAAATTATTTATAAAATAATTTAACACTATTGTTAGAACTAAAGGAGATTTAATATGAGAATAATATTAGAAAACAACTTATGTGTAAATAGATCCTACATTAATTTAAAGAAATTACCAATAAAAACCTCATTAAGAAGAGGTACAGTTAATGACGCTGGCTTTAAGAGCATTTATATAATAGATCAATCTACACAAGATTTATGTAAAGATAATAATTACACAATAGAATTTAGTAAAGGAATTGAGAAAATAACATTTGATAGAGAGCAGTTAAATGAAATGTTGCTCGTTGAAATTAATTATTCATCTAGAAGTGGCTTCAAATCTGCTAAATTCAAGGTTTTTGTTGTTTTAGGAAAGATTAAATATGCTATACCTTTTAATTCATTTGAAGATGTTTATAATAATTGCATGGATATATTAGCAAGAGAACTTCATGGAACAGAAGAATTAACTTACATAAAAGAAAGCTTTAATAATTTAGAAAGCGAAGAAATATTAGTAGATATTAACTTAAACTTAGAAAGATTAGCAGAATTTAAAGACAAGGTAAACTATAAAAGAAATATTTATTATTTTGTAGTAAATAATGTAGATTCATGTACTTCAAAGTATGATATAAATAATAAAACTAATGAAATAGAAATAACTGATAGTGTAAAAGTACTAAGATATAACTATAACACTAGGCTTTATACCTTAGTAAAACCTAGTAATAGTGTAACTATACTAAAATTAGTAGAAACTGATATTGTTTGTGATTTAGGTGATGCTACAGATAAAAATAGTTTCCCTACAGTTAGTATATATACTGAATACGGCCTAGGAAAATTATTAGATATTAAAAATAATGTTATACCAACCAGTACTACATTATCATTATTTGCTAATATATTAGACTTAGGATTAGAAGTTCTGAATTAGTATTAGGCACCTCTAAATAAAAAAGAGTTAGTGTAAAAGCTAACTCTTACATAACCCACATTTTATTTATTATATAATTAAACATCATCACTATACAAGTTGTAATAACAATTGCTACTACTTTATTCATATTTATTATATTAAAACCATACTATTTTTCTTCTGACTTTATAATAAATTGATCAATTATATACTTAGGTCTTGATTTAACTTCAATATATATTTTACCTACATATTCCCCTATTACCCCTAGACATAGAAGTTGTATTCCACCTAGCATCCATATAGATGCAACTACTGTAGTCCAACCTTGAACCGTATATCCATTTATCCATGTTACTAAGAAGTAAGCTAATGCTGTAAGACTTGAAAAAAACATTATTATGCCCATAACTAATACTAATCTAATTGGCTTAACACTAAAAGATGTTATTCCTTCAAATGCAAATGAAATCATCTTTTTCAAAGGATATTTAGACTCGCCTGCAAAACGTTCATTTCTTTCATATGAAACAATATCAGATTTAAATCCTACAAGAGGTACTATTCCTCTTAAAAATAAATTTACTTCTTTAAATTCAGCTAATGAATCTAAGGCTTTTCTACTCATCAATCTATAATCTGCATGATTGTAGATTATATCAACTCCTAAGAATTTTATAACCTTATAAAATCCTTGTGCTGTACTTCTTTTAAAGAATGTATCGCTTTTTCTATCGCTCCGTACTCCGTAAACAACCTCACAGCCTTCATAAAACTTTTCAATAAATTTATCTATTACATTTATATCATCTTGTAGATCTGCATCTAAAGATATTACAGCATCACATTCATCCTTTACAGTCATTAACCCTGCTAATAAAGCATTTTGATGTCCTCTATTTCTTGAAAGTTTAATACCACCAAATAATTCATTATTATTTTTAAGTTCTTCTATAATACTCCAAGTTTTATCTTTACTTCCATCGTCAACAAATATTACTCTGCTATACTCATTGATATCTTTATTATCAATTAATGTTTTCATTTTTAGTTCTAATCTTTTTGCTGTTTCGCACAGTACTTCTTCCTCGTTATAACAAGGTACTACTAAATATATTTTTTTCAACGTATTATTCTCCTTACTAATAATTATTTTAATATATATTAACCTGATATAGCTTTTCTACCTCTATCCTTAAACAACATTTCTAAAAACTCTGCTTGTATTATGAATATTATTGGTATTGCAAAGTATCTATATCTTGGTTGTACTTCTATTAATAGATGTGCTAAAAAATATCCTATAAATATTATTAAGTATAGATGAGTATTTTTAAAACCATCTTTTCTTCTTATTGTTATAATAATACTTCCTAAAAACATAATCATTAAAATCATATATTGTATCTTTTCTATTTTTATAAGTATATCTAGGTATTTATTATTTTGAACTTCATCTGTTAACGATAAATTCATTGATGTATCGTTTGCGCCCCACATAATTGCTGTTTTGTACGACATTGTTTTTACTAATGCTTTAGGATTTGATAATCTATCCTTTATTAATCCTAATTCTGCCTTTGTTCTTCCTTCTCTAGTCCCATATCCACTTAGATAAATATCATCATCTTCACTATATGACCCTTTTGTATCTGGATTTAACCCACAAACAAATTTCCATAATGGATCTTTATTTATTAATGGATCATTACTTATTCCCTCTTTCATAACTGCAAATGATGCAGCTTGAGAAACTAGTATAATTACCATTATTATTCCTAAAAACTCTGCTAAGCTTTTCCCTATTTCTTTATAATCTAATAAATTTTTAAATATTATAAATAATATTATTGCAATTATTACTATAGAGCCTTCTGGTCTAACTATATCTCCAATTCCTATTGAAAGACCTATAAGTATCCATTTATATTTTTTATTAACATTACTAATTAACAAATATATTCCTGTATAAAATAGAAGTGTAGCTAAATGTTGATTAGTAAGTACTGATGTACTTACTATACTTGATATATAAAAACAATATCCTAATGATACTACTTTAGCTCCCTTATTTGAGCCCATTTTTTTACCTGTTAAATAAATTATAACAGGTATTAATGAAACTATTAATACATTAAATACCTTTATTATTAATAATGAATCTCCAAAAAACTTTATAATTCCAACTAGATACATAGTAAACCCTAATTGGTAAACCCATGTTTTAAAATATCCACTATTTAATATATAATCATAATTTCCACCAGCAATATTTTGAGCACCTTCATACATAAAAGCAAAATCTGAAATTGGCTCTGTTTTTATTGATAATACCCATACTAATCTTATAATAAATGATGTAGAAAATAGAACTATTAAAAACTTTTTATTATCTTCTATTTTACAACCCCACCAAATTAATATACCTATAGCTACTATAGCCAAAATTATAACTAAAATATCACTATATTTATTAAATGAAAATAAACTATTCAAACTTATACCTAAAACTAAATTAATAAAAACTATTGATGCTGCAAATATACTGGCTAAATAAAGCACAACATTTGAAGACATACTCTTTAAACACTTTCTAATCTGAATTCCCTCATTTCTTATATATTTTTAAGCACTTTAGAATTTATTTATTTACTTATACTCTACACTGTTATAAGCCTTTATTCTAATGAATAAATAAATTTATGCATTTTATTTGTAGTTGCTTCCCTATTTATACGCATTCTATAATATCCATTTTCAAATCCACTTGTTAAGTCTTCATCTTCTGGGAACCTAGCTTGTTGTATTGTTTTATTTTTAATTCCTAATACTTTAGTACTAATTGATAGTATTTCTGTATTTGTTAAGTTAGTTTTTACTAAAGGTAATAACTCTGTAATTACCCCCGGAACTTCTGTTATACTAACATCCTTAAACTTTTCAAATAAAGCTGATAAGACATCTCTTTGTCTTTCTGTTCTTTTAAAATCTCTCCCTGATGTATATCTTATTCTACAGTAAGCTGCTGCTTGTGTACCATTAAGATTATGTATTCCTGCTGATGTTATAGGGCTAGTATTACTTCCATTCATCTTATCTAATCCTGCTATATAAGAATTTATAAATTGAATTTCTTCATTAGTAACCTCTATTTCAACTCCACCCAGTTTATCTATAACAATTGGTAAGTTACCCAAATTAACTTGTATAAACTTATCAATTTGAAGGTTAAAATTTGTATTTATAGCCTTCATTGATAGTGCTGGTCCGCCAAGCATAATTACATCATTTATATTTTGCTCACCATATCCTTGAACTTCCATTGTAGTATCTCTCATAATTGAGCTTAACTTTAGTTCCCCTTTAACATGATTTATAGTTGCTATCATAATTGAATCAGATGCTGTACTGTCTGTCCCACTTTTATCTGTCCCAAATAAAGCAATATTTGTAATATCAGCCTCTTCCTTAGCAGGTTCTTGTCCATTATCTTTTATATCTTCCCTATTAATTTCTACTCTATCAACCTTAGATGATAAATTAACTACATAGATTCCCCCTATAGCAATAATAAGTGCAAAAATACTAATTATTGATATTAAAATAGCTTTCTTTTTTGATATTTTTTTTGATGTCTCTTTTCTTAATCTTTTACTCATATTTATCCCCTTACCTTATTAAGACCTTAAAAAAAATAATAGATCCAAGTGAGATGTATGTCTCAAAGTAGACTAGTAAATCGGTCTATTTTTTTAAAAGTGCCTATATATTTTTGTACAATATTTGCATTATACCATATATATGCCTATAATTTCTTCTGTTTTCTTTTTAACCATTCTATTACTTTTTTAATGCTAGCCCTAATTTTTTTAAACTAGCCTTCTGTAGTAACTATTTTACTATCATAAATCTAACAAAATTATCAGATGGATTATTTAATAAATCGTAACAATTACCTATTAATAAGCATAATGTGTTTAGAGGTTACTATTTAAACTATTTACTAAGGAGGAAATTATAGATGAGTAATGAAATGTGTAATGAATGTAATCATTGTATAACTTCAAGAGAGGCAGAGCTATCTAGCCCCCAATTGCAAAATGTATTTGCAGGAAATCCATTATATTTGGGGTTAGCTATAGTAGGAGGACAAGGTCCTAGTATAATCTATGATGTTACAGGCAATTTGTTTTTAAATAGAGGCTTATATCTAGTATCTTATAGCACATCAGCAGTATGGACAACAACACCATATGGAACAAACGAAGCAATTATTGGGTTAACACTTAATAATGTACTTCTTGCAGATTCAGTATCACAGGTTGAAATCCCACCACAAACAACCGATGTGGGACCAGTTCCTTTTAAACTAAATTTAGCTAAAACAATACTTGTTAGAGTAACTTCAAACTATTCACGTTTAAAATTAGTTAATGAAAGTAACCAAGTCATGGGATTCGTCAATACAGTATTAACACTGGTAAAATTAGACTAACTGTAGATACGGAAGACGTATTCTTTTGTCTTTAAAATAAATATTTCTAAATAGCAGCTTATGTAAATATGCTGCTATTTTTCTACTCCTTCTTAATTTTTTCAAGAATCCTAAATATAAGTTAGTCTTTAATCTTACCTCTAATTATACTTGTAAATATAGACATTTTTAAAGCCAAAGGTATTACCTACAAAGAATATAGATAATGGAAAAGAAAACATTCTAGGCATTTCTAAAATACATATGTATTTTACATCATCTATCATTACAATAGGCATCATATTTTCTTTGTACATAGTTAACTCTTTTTTCTCTTTTAGACAGTATTCAATTAACTCATCTGTAAATTCCCTAGGTTTAGTTATTGGTTTATTTGGTTCAAACCACATAACATGTTTTTCAGGAATATATCCTTTCACCTTAGTTATAAAATCATTAGCTATACTCGTAAATGTAACTCCCCTAGATTCTAAATTTTCTATCTTCTCTAAATATTCATCAGTATTTAATTCAGTTAATGATTTCTCTTGCTGTTTAATTTCTTCACATATTTCTATAGCTTGTTCCATCTTTTTAATTTTACTACTCATATCAGTGACATATTTACTCATACAAGTTTCTAGAGTTAATGAACCTTTCTGGATAAGAGAGATATCTTCAATAGATATTCCAAGCTTTCTTAATAGTTTAATTTCTTTTAAGATTTTAACATCTTCCTCTAAATAATCTCTATACTGGTTATCTTCATTACGATTAGGATTTAATAATTCTACCTTTTCATAAAATCTAATATTCCTTTTTGTTATACCAGTTATTAATTCAACTTCACCAATTTTCATAAATATAACCTCCCTTTGTTATTATCTTAAGGCTTCCACTAGGTGGAGTGTCAATACTTATCTTCAAAAATAATATTTTTAATATAAATATTATTATTTATGATAATATTATAATATTTAATTTAAATAAAAAACTACGATAAACCATTTAATTCTATCGTAGTTTCAATTCTATATATATAAGTTACATAATACTTATTCCTTATTTAATGTATAAGTATTTAATTCACCTTCTAGTGTACCGTTAAAATAACTTGTTCCATTAACATCATATCTAATAGCATATGTTATACCCCCACCACCATCTCTTATTCCTTTTATTTGAACTTCTCCTACTGCCGGAGCAATAATTTCTTTTGCCTTATGTTTAATCATAAAAGCTTCTCCTACTGGTGCACCATTTACAATTACTTGCACATAATCTCCATCTTCAGCAGCATAATCCCACACCCAAATTTTAGTATCTTTAATCTCTGATTTATGTGTAATTGTATAATCCTTAGCCTGCGCATTTTCATCTTTTGATAATAAAATAGTTCCGGCCGAAAGAGCAGTAGATACTTTATTTTCCAATGCATTTTTAGCTGATTGAGAAGTATCTACTTTTGATCCCCCCATAGCAATAAATGGAACTATTGAAACTGCTATACATATTACTCCGAATATTTTAAGAGGTTTTTCAATCTGTTTTCTCCTAGCCTTTTCATGAATATCTCTTTTTTCTTCTTCTATTATGTGATTTTCTTCACTTGTGCCATTTTCTTCATAATTAACATCAAATTGTGGCTCATCACTCTGATTTTGATAAATATTAAATTGTTCATTTGTATCTTCATTTATATTTATAGGAGTTTTCTTGGCTTTATTAATACTATTTTTTAAATTATGTTGTTCATTACTCATAAATTCACCTCTCCTCAATATACTTTACTGGCTTTAGATTAAAGTAAATACACATTGCTATTCTACAAACCACTATTTGCACTATCATTAAAATAAAAAACTTAGCATGACGAGCATCATCTTTTACTTGATAACCCATGTTTAATATTATAAGCCCAACACTAAGAATTATTAGGTTTACATAGAAAATTTTTATAAGCGAATATAACCAAGGTAATTTTTTATACATTTTCCTCAATGGAGGTATAAGAAGAGATCCCCCAATAAAAAGTCCACATATACCTATAAGTGCTCCCCCCATATTTTGTCCAGCGAATCCAGAATTTCTCACCGAACTAACTGATGTAAAAAAACTAATTGGCATAAACACTAACAGCAATAATACAAAACACATTGGGAAAATAAAATAAATAACAGCCATAGTATTTTAAACTGGTACCTATAGAATGGACAGTTAGAAAAAAAGTGCTAAACATTTATTTAACTGACTCTATTTTATAGGGTCTTTTTTTATTGTAAAATATTCTAAAGGAGGATTGTAGTTATGGGAAGAATCTATTTTACAGATGAACAATTGAAAGATTTATCAGTAAATCCATTTGTAAAAAAAGCTAGTAATAAAGCTATTACTTATACAGATGAATTTAAG
>NZ_FNJM01000003.1 GCF_900104115.1 Clostridium gasigenes | reverse complement strand
ATAGTGATCGTGGTTATCAATATACAAATAGAACGTTCAAAAGTAAATTAGATAAAATAGAAGCAACACAGAGCATGTCTAGAGTTAGCCGCTGCATTGATAATGGACCTATGGAAGGTTTTTGGGGTATACTTAAAGTTGAAATGTATTATCTAAGAAAATTTGATACGTATGAGGAACTTGAACAAGCCATTGACGAATATATAGATTTTTATAACACACAAAGATTACAGAAAAAGTTAAAAAGTATGACTCCAATAGAATATCGAAGTCATACTTTAACAGCGTAATTTTTATTATTTACCCTGTCTACTTGACAGGGGGCAGTTCAGTTAAACCTAGGCTATTTATTATTTTGAGAAAAAATAGGAAAAAAACAAGGAAAACATAAAAAAATCAGATAAGGTAAACCTAACAAAAGAACGGTTTTACAGAGTAGGTATTAGTGCCTTTTGAACTTGCCTAAGTTGTTTAATTAATGGAAATTGGATATAATAGATAGAGATATATAAGAAAATAACTATAGAAATTTCAATGGACCTAAAAGAATTATGAGAAGAAGAATGTGAGGTTTTAATTTTAAAAAAATAAGTTTAGGAAGCAGTGATTTTAAAGAGTATATAGACAAATATAGATATTTTATAGATAAGACTTTGATAGTTAAAGAGTTTTTAGAGGATAGTGGAAAAATAATCCTTCTTCC
This sequence comes from Clostridium gasigenes, assembly GCF_900104115.1. GTDB lineage: Bacteria > Bacillota > Clostridia > Clostridiales > Clostridiaceae > Clostridium > Clostridium gasigenes. The sequence goes on along the minus strand of NZ_FNJM01000003.1, from coordinate 263,646 downwards.
AAGGTCAAGACGATTTGGTAAAACTTTAAATTTATCAGTTTTAAAATATTTTTACGCCAAAGGTGGGCAGAGACGAAATATGTGATGAAGATAGATCATACTTGTTTAAAGGTTTAAAGGTTTGAAAATAGAAAAAGAAACTGAAATAATAAAAAAACAGGGGAGTTTTCCGTTTATATACAGAGTTTGAAAATAGAGGTATTTAAAACGTTATAAAGTTAGCCTTAGTTTTTAACGGTAAGGAAGTTATGATAAAGCAATATGTAGAAATAACTAATATGTAAGTATACTTTGATTTTAATAGTATACTTACAGCAATACTATTGCATAATAATTTAGAAATGTGAAGGAGAGGATTAATTTGAAAATAATTGGTTTAATAGGTGGAATGAGTTGGGAATCATCACTTGAATATTACAGAATAATAAATGAAACTGCTAAATTAAAATTAGGAGGGCTTCATTCAGCAAAATGCTTAATGTATTCAGTAGATTTTGAAGAAATAGAAGTATTACAGCATCAAAATAAATGGGATGAATTAACTAATATTATGATTGATGCTGCTGAAAAACTAAAAAATGGGGGGGCAGATTTTATTATAATATGTACTAATACAATGCATAAAATGGCAAGTGATATAGAGGAAAGGGTAGGGATAAAAGTTTTACATATAGCTGAAGTAACGGGTGAAAAAATAATACAAAAGGGCATGAAAAAGGTTGGATTACTTGGAACTAAATTTACTATGGAACAAGATTTTTATAAAAAAGTGTTAAAAGATAAGTTTAATATTGATGTAGTTATTCCAAATGAAAATGAGCGAGAAATTCTCCATGAGATTATTTATAATGAATTATGCAAAGGTGTAATAAGTGGGGATTCAAGGGAAAAATACAAAAAAATAATAAATAATCTATCGTTGAATGGTGCGGAGGGCGTAGTGCTAGGATGTACGGAAATACCTTTATTGATAAAACAAGAAGATGTTAATATACCAGTTTTTGATACAACAACAATACATGCTATTTCTGCGGTTGAATTTGCGTTAGATAAATAGAGGTGTGTTAAAAAGAAAAAATAAGTGAGGGGGGTGGAAAATTAATGAAATTTAAAATTACTGATAAAATTGAAGAACAGGATAAAGAGACTATTTTTCAAGGATTATTGGAATATAATCTAGCTAGAATTGAAGATAAAAATCCAAAAGACTTAGGGATTTATTTAGAAGATGAAACAGGCAATAAGCTTGCTGGTCTCATTGGAGATACACATGGTAATTGGTTGACTATAGAATTTTTATGGGTAAGTGAAGAACTAAGGGGACAGAACATTGGCAGCCTCATATTAAAGAAAGCTGAGGAAACTGCAAAGGAGCGAGGTTGTAAATATGTTTTTTTAGATACATTTAGTTTTCAGGCACCAGAGTTTTATAAACAACACGGATACAAAAAAGTATTCGAATTAAAAGAGTATCCAGTAACAGGGAAGCGCTATTATTTTACCAAAGAACTTTGAATATAAAGATAACTTTCAATTTGCAGGGCAAATTAAATCAATTTTAAGAGAATAATTTTAAAAAACTAATAAATCGGAATTGGTGGTTGGGAAAATGGGTAAATTTCAAAGCGGTATTATTATAATTACTTTTGCTTCATTGGCAATGTATATATTTTTTTCAATAGTGAATGTTAAAAAATCATCTAAGTGGATAAAGTGGTATTGGCAAATGGATGTGGAGGAACAGAGAAAATATGATCCTCGAATTGCCGTATGCCGTTTGAAAAAAATGCTTGGTATAATAGTAGTAGTGGGCATAGCTGGATTTTTATTATCTTGGTTTATTAAAACTATAATTTCAATTATAACATTTGGAGTGATTATGTTTATATTGGTTTTTTCAGTTGGCTATATTGGACCAAAGAATTGCTTAGTAGTAGAAAAAAAGTAAGATTATAATCTCAAAGTTTAAAATTTAAGATTTAGTTAAGACTCATAAATTTATATTTAATGTCACAACTCAATAAACGAACAATTTACTTAAGCACTGCATTATTCATAAATTGAATTTTGGGGTGTTTTTACGTCGTAATTCAAGAATAAGGTACACTATTAAGACTATCTCTATAAAATGTTATTTTAAAATTGAACAATGTGATATTTACAAAATATCTTATAATTAATTTGTAGTAATTTTATATTGAGTAAGTAAAAAAGGGCTGAATAAGGATGGAGAATAAAGACTGTGTGTTTTGCAAAATAGTAAATAAAGAAGCGCCTTCAAATATTATTTATGAAGATGAACTTGTTTGTTGTTTTTTAGATATAGACCCAATAAAGGAAGGTCATGTGATAGTACCTAAAGAACTTGAGAATAAAAATAATTTAGATTCTGTAAAAGAAAATTTAAAAGTAATATTAGAAGGATTATAATGGAAATTGTGTTTTTTTATTTAACTCCAACAAGATATAATTCTAATGAGTTACTTTTATTTGAATAATTACAAATTTAGAAACTTTAATTGTAATTAAATCCAAAGATACCAAAATATGTGTACAACTCTATGGGGATAATATATAATAATAACGGGGAAATTCTAATATTAGTAGTTGTTAAAGTTAATTAAGTAAAACTACAAGTGCTGAATTGGAAACGTTTCCTAAAATAAAAAAGGAGGGGATTTTATGAGGAGAAAAGGAATTATTAAGTACCGGTCTCAATTAAGTATTTTCACCGTAATATTCTTCTGTCTAACTTTATTACCTATTAAAGCTAAAGTAGTTAGTGCAGAAAGCTTATTAAAAAGTCCAGTAATTAATTCGGATGGTACTGTTACTTTTAACTATCAAGGAGATGGTACAGAAGATAAGGTAATACTTAAAGGTGAATTTACTGATTGGGCGGATAAAGATGCTATTGTTAATGATAAAAATATATGGTCTATTACATTACCAACTTCAAGTAAGGTTGGATCTCAAGAATATGGATTTAATGCCTTTTATAAAGATGGTGTTTCTGATGGAGTTTGGAAGGGGGATTCTGTAAATACTATAAAAGCAACAAATGGTAACCCGGTACTTATAACACCTGGATATTATAAAATTGATAGTATATCTTCAGATTTAGAAGTTGGACAAACATTGCAACTTAAAGCTGTTATGTTAAAAGATAACGGAAAAACAGAAGAAGCACAGGATGTTAAGTGGACAGTTGATAATAATGATAAAGTTGAAATTAGTGAAGGTGGACTTTTAAAAGCTAAGATTACAGCAGTACCAGAGGGCATAAAAAGTTTGCCAATTGTAGTTTCTGCAATAAAAGGGGATAAAACTTTAACTAAAACAATTAATCTTGTAAATAAAATTGTTAAAGTTGATGAAATTATTAAAGCAGATGAACTTATAGCACAACCTGGTGGAAAAAGTAAATGGTATATAGCAGGTAGTTTTCAAGGATGGAATAATACTAATGCTGATACACAATTAAAGCATTTAGTAGATGGATTTTATGAATATTCTACAGTTCTTGATGCTGGAGACTATGAATTTAAATTTGTTAAAAATGGAACTTGGGATGGAGTCAGTAAGGGTGGGGACAATTTTAAACTTACTTTAGCTGAAAAGACAAAAGTGAACTTTTATGTAAATGAAGTCAAAAATGAAGTAAGAATAAATATTGCAGGAGTTGAAGGGATTACTCAGTACACTCCGAAACTAGATATTGCAAAATGGCCTAGATTAGTTGGTGACATTCAAAAAGTATTCGGAGAAGAAGCCTGGTCACCAAATACCTCTAAGCAAATGTTTGTAGATTATAATTTTGATGGAAGTCTTTATAAGATTCAAAGAAATATTCCAGTTGGAAAATATGAAGCAAAGGTGACTTTTGGAGGAAATTGGGACGAAAATTATGGAGCTGCTGATGCTAATTTAGCATTAAATACAGTAGACCCAGCAGATGTTGTTTTTTCAATTGATTATGCAGGTGACAAAATATTAAGACATAATTATAAACCAGTTGAAGGAGAATACGATGGGTTAATTAATAAGTCAGCAATAAAATTCGATTCAAGAAGTGTTACTTATAAGAAACCTTTTGGAGCAATAAAAGAAGAGTCAGAAGATTTAACATTAAGAATAGGTGTTGCTAAGGATGATGTTCAAGTTGCAAAGCTTGAATTAATAGATGGCAAGGGCGTAGCAAAAAGCTATGAAATGAGAAAAGCAACAACTATTGGAGAGATAGATTATTATGAAGTTTATATTTCTAAAGATGAGATATCATCTATAGGCGTATGGGGATATAAGTTTATACTTGTTGATGGTAAAACAAAAATGGAGTATGGTGATGATGGAATAAGTGGAGGAACAGGTTCTGCAACTGAGGAAGGTGCATTGCCTTATAATTTAACTGTATATGCTAAAGATTATAAAACTCCAGATTGGATGAAAAATTCAATAGTATACCAAATTTTCCCAGATAGATTTTTTGATGGTAATAAAGATAATAATAGAGCGAAACTTGTAGATGGGGTACGTGGGTTTATTGGACCAGATGGTAGTTTAAAATCATATCCAATGCAATATTTTGATGGTGGAGTAGATAAAGATCCAGCAGCATCACAAGTATGGGGAAGTTGGAGTGATTATCCAGAAAATCCAAGACATTCGACACCAGAAAATAAACCATATTATCCAAATTCAAAAACAGATAATATTTGGACTAATGAGTTTTATGGTGGAGATATTCAAGGGATAGAACAAAAACTTGATTATTTAAAATCAATTGGGGTTTCGGCTATTTATTTAAACCCTGTGTCTTGGGGAGCATCAAATCACAAGTATGATGCAACAGATTTTAAGTCATTAGATCCTATGTTTGGACAACCTGTGTACAATAAAGCAGGTGATGCAACATCAGGATTAAATTATGAAAAGACTAGAGCAGCCTCAGATAGAATTTATCAAGCATTTGCGAAGGCTTCAGATAAAAAAGGAATTAAATTAATTGCAGATGGAGTATTTAATCATGTTGGAGATGATTCCATTTATTTTGATAGATATGAAAAGTATCCTGAAATAGGAGCTTATGAGTATTGGAAGAGAGTTTGGGATAAGGTTAATGATGGTATGTTACAAGATAAGGCAGAAAAGGAAGTTAGAGATTACTTTACATCACTTAATAATCCTGTAACTGGTAAGAAATATTCATATCCACAAGATTTTGAATTTACAACTTGGTTTAAAGTTGAAAATCAATTGGTAACAAGAGATAAGGATGGAATAACTATTGATCCAAAAGATCAACATTATAAATATGAAGGTTGGTGGGGTTATGATTCATTACCAGTAATGGAAGCTAGAGAACCTCAAATTGGAGATAGTTTAGCTATTTCAGGTCAACATGAATGGAATAATATAAATTTTAGAGAAAATATAATAGGCTATGATTTAGCTGGATTAAGTGATTCTGATGCAAATAAACAAATGCAATTTGCAAACTCTCAAAGATGGATGTGGATGGGATCAAGCGGTTGGAGATTAGATTGTGCACCAGATGTTTCAACTGATACATGGAAAAAGTTTAGAGACGCTGTTAAGTCTACAGAAGGAAGATTAGATGTTAATGGCAAACAAATTGACAATCCTGTAATATTAGGAGAAGAATGGGGAGTAGCAACTAAATATTTACTTGGAGATCAATTTGATTCAGTTATGAATTATCAATTTAGAGGAGCAATTCAAAATTATATAATAAATGGTAAGGCAGAAGATTTTAATAATGCTTTAGAAATTATAAGAGAAAATTATCCGAAAGAAGCTTGGGAAGCAATGTTAAACCTTGTTGATTCTCATGATACAATTCGTAATTTAACTAAAATTGATAACCCTACATGGGACGAGGAAAATACAAAAATCGCACCAGATGCATCAGATAAGGCGCTTAAGTTACAAGCTTTAACTGCTATATTCCAAATGGGATATCCAGGAGCGCCAACTATTTATTATGGTGATGAAGTAGGAGTTACAGGAACTAAAGACCCAGATTCTAGAAGAACTTTCCCTTGGGAAAGATTAAAGGAAAGCAATGGGGATTACTCAGCAAATGGAAGATATAAAGAATTATTTGATGTCTATAAGAAATCTACAGAGATAAGAAATAAGAATCTTGATATTTTTGCAACCGGAGATATAAAAACTGCATATTCAAAAGATAGTGTTATTGCATATGCTAGAAAGAGTGATTCAAAAGGTGGTTTATTAGTTTTAAATCAATCTGATAAGGAAAAGACAATAGTAGCAGATGTTACTGGATTCTTACCTAATGGATTAAATTTAAAGGATGAACTATACGGAGATGTTAAAGCAAAAGTTATTGATGGAAAAGTAACTATAACAATACCAGCAGAGACAGCATTTATGATGGTTTCAAGCAATAAAATTGTTAAAATAGACAAAGTAGATGGCTTAAAGGCAGAAGCATCTAAAGGACAAGTTGATTTAACTTGGAATAAGGTAAATGAAGCAACTAAATATAATGTATATAGAACTAATCTGGAAGTAGAAAAATCAGAAAAGGTTGGAGAAACTACTAAAAATTCATTTAAAGATACAGATGTAGTGAATGGAACTAGATATTATTACTACATTACAGCAGTTAAAGGGGATAGTGAAAGTGATTTTAGTGATTCTATAACTGTATTACCTTCATTTAATATTGAAGCAGTAAGTACACCTAATCCAGTAAAAGATTTAATTATTGGAGTAGGTAATAAGACTGAAGAAGTACAAGTAATAATTTCAGTTCCAGGGTTAACTGATGATTCAAAATATGCAGGGCTTGAAGTTCCTAATATGGAAGCAAAATTATTATATTATAAAGATGGAACTTCAGTCGATAATGCAACAAGTATAAAATTAAGATATAAAAAAGATACAAGTGATGGTAAAAAGGTTTATTACGGAAGTTTTGAACCAACAGAAGTAGGAATATATAAGTATTTTGCAAAGGCAACTACAAATACAGGAGATAGTTATAAGCTTTCGGATGAAGTTTCAATGAAGGTTATTGCAGATGGAAAGGATACAGTAGCACCTTTAGCACCAGTCTTAAAGGATATACTAGTAGAATCAAATAGAGTTAAACTAGAGTGGAATTTAGGTGGGGATGAAATAGCTGGAGTTGAAGTCTATCGTAGTGCAGATGGTAACAGTTTTGTCAAAGTTGCAACTTTAGATTCAACTTCAAAGGAATTTATTGATTATACAATAAATAATGATAATAATTATATCTATAAAGTTTCTGCTTATGATAAAGCTTATAATAGAGAATACTCAGTAGTAAAAGAAGTAATACCAAAACTTGTTATGGTTGATGTAACTTTAAACTTACACATACCAAATTACACTCCAGCTACAGATGATATCTTTATTGCAGGAGATCTTAATGGTTGGAATGCAAGTGGTGGAAAGCTTACAGTTCCAAGTGGAGCTACAAGTCGTGATGTAGTTGAGTATAAATTTAAAATGATGGCCGGAAAATCAATACAGTACAAATATACTAGAGGTTCATGGGGAACAGAAGCTTTTTCAAGTCATAATAGAAAAGCTGACGATACTGAAGATTATGGTAACTGGGCATATAGTTCAACAGATACAAATATGAATTTAACAGTTAAAAATCAAGGTGGAAATTCTATGGTTATTGATGACTATATTCTTCGTTGGGGAGATATGCCAATGATGATTTCGATGCCAAGAATATCTTATGGAGATAATATTGAATATACAACAGATAAAGAAGACTTTAATCTAAAAGCTAAAGTTCCGTTTGGAGTTGCATGCACAATTAATGATGAAGATTTAAACAAACTATATCCAAATGCAATGGACCAGTATGGAAATATATTAGTTAATGGTATTAAATTAAAACCCGGAGTAAATAACTTTAAAATACACGTTGAACCTACTAAAGAAACATTAGCGTTACCTTGGTACACTGATCAAGGTAGAGCGGGTCAAGCTACAAAAACAATAAATATGAGTATAACTTATACAGGGGGAGAAGTAACTCCGCCAACAGATGTAAAGGTAACAGGAGTTGTATTAGATAAGACTTCAGCTACAATAAAAGTAGATGAAAATCTGCAATTAAATGCAATATTAAACCCTGAAAATGCAACTAATAAAAATGTTACTTGGACATCAAGTGATGAAAAAGTAGCAAAAGTAGATGCAAATGGTAAAGTTGTAGCAATTTCATCAGGAAAAGCTACGATTACAGTTACAACTAAAGATGGTGATTTTAAAGCTACTTCAGAAATTATAGTAAATAATGAAGAGGTAACACCACCATCAGAAGTAAAAGTAACTGGAGTGTCATTAGATAAAACTTCAGAAACTATAAAGGTAAATGAAAGCTTACAATTAAATGCAACAGTGTTACCTGAAAATGCAACTAATAAAAATATTACTTGGACATCAAGTGATGAAAAAGTAGCGAAAGTAGATGAAAATGGTAAAGTTGTAGCAGTTTCATCAGGAAAGGCTACTATTACAGTTACTACAAAAGATGGTGATTTTAAAGCAACATGTGAAATTACTGTAAATCCTAAGTGGACTTTAATAAATAGAATACCAACAATAGCTGCAAGTAATGTAGCAATAACAGTTGGAGATACATTTAATCCACTTAAAAATGTAACAGCAAGTGACTATGAGGATGGAGATTTAACTAAGAACATTAAAGTAGTTGAAAATCCAGTAGACACTACAAAGGAAGGGGAGTACAAAGTAGTTTACCAAGTTAGTGACAGTAAAGATGCCATAACAACTAAGATAGTTATAGTTACTGTAAAAGAAAAAGAAAAAGAAAAAGAAAAAGAAAAAGAAGAGGTAACACCACCATCAGAAGAAAAAGAAAAAGAGGACGCTAACATCCCAGAAAGTAATGGGACAACAATTATTGAAAAAATTGAAAATCCTAATGGGAAAAATGAGATTTCTATAAAAGAACCATCAAATGAAATAAGATTAGAAATTAAAGATATTGAAGCAATTAAAAATGGTACAGGAAGTTTTGAAATTAAAAATGGAGATAGTGTTATATTAATACCATTTGAATTAATTGACAAATCATTAATAACAGAAGGGTCAAGTATTATTTTTGAAATGAAAGTTAATGAGAACAGTGATTTAACAAAGGGAATGAAAGCTGTTAAAAAGGTATTTGAATTCACTCTAGGAGTAAAAAATGGTGATAATATTGTTAGTATCCATACATTTAAGGCTGGAATGGCATCAGTGACATTGAAGCTTTCAGATGAAGATTTAAAAGGTCTTAATAAGGATAAACTAGCGGTATTCTACTATAATGAAGAAACAAAGACATTTGAAATTTTAGAAACAACAATAAATGGGAATGAAGTTACATTTAAAACACCTCATTTCAGTAAATTTATAGTTGCAGAAAAGATTACTAATGCTGATGGAGTAATACTACCTAAAACTGGTGGGAATAATACTAAAAATATAATAATTATTGGATTATTATTTGTTGGAGTAGGAGTGGTTACTTTAAGAAAAAAAAGCAGTATTAATAATTAATAAATTTAATATTTAGTATAATTTATTGTAGAAGGCTACTAACGTTAAAGTGTTAGTAGCCTTTTTTATTAGTTTAATATTTAAAATATCTGCATAGATATATTATTGAAACAACTCAAAAAGCTAAAGAACTAAATTTTAGCCATATACTAATTAATGATGGCTGTGGTACAATAAAATTGTTAATTTTAGGTAACACTCTTTCGGCTAAGAATGTATATCTGACATTTATTTCTGCTTTAACAAATTTTGCAGAAGTAAAAAGTACAGAGGAGTATTTAGAAAAATACAAACAAGTACAATGAGTTTAAATATTAAGGTATAAGATAGTAAAGGGGATGAATGTATGGAAAATATAGTACTTTTAGTGGTAGATGTACAAAATGCATTAGTATTAGGAGAACCTTATAACAGAGAAGAGGTTATAAGTAATATTAAAAAATTAGTGCAAATAAGTAGAGAGAATGAAGTGGAAGTAATTTATATTCAACATAGTGATGAAATTGGTGGAGAATTAGAACCAAACTGTGCTGGATGGCAGATTTATAAAGAAGTAGCTCCAATTAATGGGGAGAAGGTAATAAATAAAAATTATAATTCTGCTTTTAGAAATACAATATTAAAAGAGTATCTAGATAGTAGGGGAATAAACAAGTTAATAATCACAGGTATGCAAACAGAATATTGTATTGATACTACTGTTAAAGTAGCTTTTGAATATGGATTTAAGCTTATTATTCCAGAAAATACAAATACAACTTTTAATAATGGTAATATGTTAGCAAAAGATTTATATGAATATTATAATTTTAATATATTTAAAGATAGATTTGCTATTATAGAAAGTGTAGACAATACAATAGAAACATTAATTTACAGTGGGAGGTGCTAATTATAGAAGGCAAAACACTTAAAAATTTTATTCTAGCAACTGGGATATGGACGGGTGTTATTATGGCACTTATAGTATATGCTCAAGATATGATAATTAACATGTGGAATTCAATCATTGTAGTAATAGGATTGTTTATTTTATGGTTCTTTGTTAACACGTTTATCATTGTATATTTTTTAAAAAAATCCTAGGTAAAGTTATGAATTTAATTAAAGAGGAGAATTAGATAGTATGGTTAAGGTGAATAGGAAAATAGTAAAGTGGATTGCTATTATAATATCTACTTCATCTATTGGTGCAGGGATATTTTTTTGCGTAGTTTCCTATAAAATGAGTTTGATACCTTCTATGACATTTGAGGAAATGTTAAGTTATACAACAAAAAACAATGATGAAGCTAGAATAACAGTGGGAACTATAAAGAATGGGGAAATGGAATTTGTAGTCTACGGTAGCAATGGAGAGGTGCTACCAAGTGAAGAACACGAATATGAAATAGGTTCATTGACAAAAACATTCACAACTAGCCTTTTGTGTAAAGCAATTGATGGAGGTAATATAACTTTAGATAGTTCAATTGATGACTATTTGAACTTGGCACCAAAGGAATATTATCCTACTTTAAGAAGACTTGTAACACACACTTCTGGGTTTAAAGGATATTATTTTAATGGACAAATGATATCAAACTTTTTCAAAGGTGAAAAGAATGACTTTTATGGTATTAGTGAAGAAAAACTCAATGAGAAAATTAGTAAAGTAGCACTTAAGAATAAGGATTATGACTTTAACTATTCTAACTTTGGCTTATCAGTGGTAGGAAGTGTCCTAGCAGAAATATATGATACAGATTATACTACGCTGATGAATTCTTTTATTAATAATGATTTAGGACTTCAAAATACTAAGATTTCTGATGGTACTGGAGCTATAGAGGAATACTGGCATTGGAATGCTAATGATGGGTACTTACCGGCAGGAGGGCTTGTTTCCACAATTACAGATATGATGAAGTATGTTCAATTACAAATATCAGAGGAAAAACAGTATCTTTCACAAGCCCATAAAACTATTGCAAACATAAATGCAACATCAAAGAGAAATGAAAAAATGGGGATTAGGATGGATGAAGCAGGTATTGGCTGGCTGATTGATCGGGAAAATAATATTGTTTGGCATAATGGGGGGACAAGTAACTTCAATAGTTATATCGCTTTTGATAAAGAGAAACAAGTAGGTGTTGTTATATTATCAAATCTTTCTCCAAGCTATAGAATCCCTGCAACTGTAATGGGAGTAAAACTTATAAAATCATTACAAGGTGAAGTTTAAAGAACTGGTGTTGTTGAACAATATCCTTGTAATACGAACTAGTTTAATAGTGAATATATAAAATATGGACAAGTTATCGGAGGAGGTCAATAATGAATATTAATTTAAATGAATACTTTAAAAAACAAAAAAAATTTAGTGGTAATGTATTGTTATCAAAAAATAATGAAATTATATTTAATGAATCATATGGATATTCAAATAAAGAAAAAGGAATAAAAAATACACCTCAAACAAAATTCATGATTGGTTCTATGACAAAGGCAATAACTGCATTATGTATTATGCAGTTATCAGAAAAAGGTATGCTTTCAACACAAAATAATATTGAAGATTATATTCCAGACTTCTACAAGGGTCATGGAATTACAATTCATCATCTTCTGAATCATACTTCTGGTATACCTAACTACATAATGTTAAAAAAAGAAATAAAATGGGGTGAGCATCATACACCCCAAGAAATACTACAAATTGTAAAAGGTTATAAATTGAAATTTCCTATTGGTGAAAAATGGTCGTACAGTAATACTAATTATCTTATTCTTGGATTGATAATTGAAATAGTTTCTGGAATGAACTATCACCAATATGTTAAAGATTATATATTTATTCCTGCTAAAATGAATAATTCAGGTTTTATAGACGAGGAACAAAAAAAAGTAGCAAATAATTATATTAAGGGTGAAAAAGGGTTCTATATGGACCCATCAATGTTCTTTGCTTGTGGTGATATTGTATCAACTGTTGGTGATTTTTATTTGCTTGATAGAGCAATTCAGGACGGTAAACTATTGAAAACTCAAATAGTAAAGGAAATGCAAAAGCCTCACCATAATGGTAAATATGTGAAATATGGATATGGATTGTTTGTAAAAAACCATTTTGATTGTAAAAGTATATGCCATGGTGGGTCAATTCCAAATGGTTACACTTCTCATTTTGAGAAATATATTGATGACGATATTACCATTGTTGTATTAAGCAATGATTTAGTAAAATACACATGCTTATCAATGAAAGATACTGGTGGTACATATATAAGTAGAGAGATTGCTTCATTAGTTTATGGTAAAAAGTTAGGTGCTTTTAAGAAGATAATTTAAAAGATATTCTTAATATAGGTAGTTACTGCACATTCTTAAAATATTGTAAAAATAAAATTAAAAATATATTTATAGAAATACCGTATTATTTAAAGTGAATAAGCGGTATTTTTTAGTTCGTAATTCAAGGACAATATGTGGAAATTGTGTACTAATCATAAAATAGTTTAATAATAGACTAAATATATGTAGTCTATTTATATAACAAAAAAATAAATCGATGTAGCAGGAGATACACTAGATATTATAAGGAGAATTAAGTTATGAATGTACAAGAGATATGGAATGAATATATTAATAAATATAATGAAGAAAAAAATAAAACATATGAATCATGGCATTTTGCCAGTGATGAAAAAAATGCAAATGAATTAGCAGAACTTGTAGTAAAAGGAGAAAAAACTGCTACAGCATCTGGTTTATGTTTCTATGAAATTGAAAATGAAGAGTTACCTAAAGTTGGCAGTTTAAGTATTGTTTTAGATTGGGATGGTAATGCTAAGTGTATTATTAAGATAGCAAAATTTTATACTACACCATTTAATGAAGTAACAGAAGAACATGCTTTTAAAGAAGGTGAAGGGGATAGAACATTAGCTTATTGGAAGCTTGTTCATGAAAGGGTTTTCAGTGAAGGATTAAATATATATGGAAAAGTTTTTGACGAAAGTATGATGGTTGTTTGTGAAGAATTTGAAGTAGTCTGGAAAAATGCTTAAATTAGGTAAATTTTAAAAGGTTGTCCATGACAACCTTTTAATCCATTTAATATTAAAATTCAGAAACACATTACTTTAAGGGGATGTTAAGCTCTATAATTGAATCAGCGTTTGTATCAATGATTTCTACACTAATTTCATTAACAGTAGTTTTAAAAGAATCAACAATATTTTTAGTATCATTAATTGCAATTTTAAATTTTTCTTCATTATCAAAATATCCCACTGTCATATGGGGCAAGAAATTATTCCCCTTTAACCATTCGGGATAATAACTTTCTAAAATGCCTGTATATAATCTTTTATGTAATTGAATAATTTCATCATTGCCACTTTGTATATTAAGAAATAGGTATTTTCCAAAAGAATCTGTTGGTGTAATTCCACTAAGAATAATTTCAAATGGAGCAAAATCAGATAAAGCAGATGAAATATGCTCTTTTAAAGAAACAGTTTTTATATCGCTATCAAATGGAAAAACTAGTGTTATATGAGGTCTTACATGATTAGCTAGAGGGTCATGTTGATCTCTAACTTTATTTATTATTTCTAAATTTTCAAATTTTGGAAAAATAATAATACATCTTTTTACCCCACCCTTTTATCAATAATATAATGCAATTATTAGTTAGTTTACATATTAATTATACACGAATAAAAACAGATAACAAACAAAATTTACCAATAAATAAAATTAGTAGGAGAAGCCTTAGACATAACACACTGTTTAATATATTTTAACTGGATATAATAATAGATTTAGAAAAACTTTATAATATGGAAAGCATAGAAATAATGCCTCCAGTTATTGAAAAGATATCATATTTTACGCCAACAAGGTGGGCAATGCAGTCAATAATAGATATTCAGCAAGGTGGAAGCATTAAGGAGATATATAAATATTTATTTGTAATATTATTATTTGCAGTGGCATTTTTTGTTATAGGAATCTACAAAACTTCTAGGGAAGAAAAGAAGTTTAGTATTATCCAAATAAATTATAGTTTTATAAATTCAACATTCATTTTATCAAATCTACAAACATATTTATAACCAATATCCCTAAGGATATTATGAACATATTCAAAATTAAAGGCTACTTGACCTGGGTTATGTGAGTCAGACCCAACAGTAATAATTTCTCCTCCTAAGTCCTTATACATTTTAAGGATGTTTATAGAGGGAGTTAAATCCTTAAGATTATATCTAAAAGAAGATGTATTAAATTCAATTCCCTTACCATTTTGAATAACTTTTTTAAGAATAGCTTCTAAATAATCAGAAAATAAGCTGTCATCTAAAACATAATCATAGTTACCATATCTTTTGATTAAATCAAGGTGTCCTAAAACAGAATAATCATTAAAAGAACTAATTATTTCTAATAAAGTTTTATAGTAACCTTCATAGGCCTCATATTGAGTTTTACCCTTATGGAAATCTCCAGTAAATAACTCATTTTTATTTATAGTATGAATAGATCCTATAACAAAATCAAAATCATGTTCTCTTATCTCTTTAGAACATCTATCTAATATATGAGACTGAAGCCCCATTTCAATTCCTTTTTTAATAGAAATAGCATTGGCGTATTTATTTTTAAAAAAATCTATTTCCTCAAAATATTTATTGTAATCAACCTTAACATTAGGGTTGCCGATTACATCATAATCTACATGATCTGTGAAACAAATTTCTTTAAGCCCTAATTCTATTGATTTTTCTATCATATCCTTCATAGGGGTATTTGAATCAGCTGAATAACTACAGTGCATATGGTAATCATAAAACATAAAAAAATCTCCTTTATGAATATTAATATATTCTAAATTATACTATATATAATTATAAAATTATATATAGTGGACCACTAACCTCAATATTTACATTGGGAGTGGTCCTTTTTTATTTAAGGATAGATTCATATAATAAAAGCATAAGAAGTATTAAGGAGTGTTTTAAATGAGAATTGGAGTAATAATGGGTGGAGTATCTTCAGAAAGAGAAATATCCTTAATGTCGGGAAGAGAAGTGTTAAGGAATTTAAACATTAATAACTATAAAGAAATAATACCAATATTAATAAATTCTAAAAGTGAGGTTATTGAAAAAGTTAAGGGCATTGATTTTGCATTTATAGCATTACATGGTCATTTTGGTGAAGATGGAACAATTCAAGGCTTGCTTGAATCTTTAGAAATTCCTTATAGCGGATGTGGGGTATTAACTAGTTCGGTTTGTATGAATAAGGGACTTACTAAAAGAATTATTCAAACTGTTGGAGTTAAAACAGCACCATGGATTACAGTTAAATCAATAGAGGAAATTAATTATGAAAAAATAAGAACATTTGATTATCCTATTTTTATAAAACCTAATAATGGTGGATCTAGTGTGGCAACTTTTTGTGTTAAATATGAAAAGGATGTAGAAAATGCTGTAAGAGAAGGTCTAAAATATGATAATGAGGTTATAATAGAAAAATATATTAATGGAGAAGAAATTACCTCGTTTGTTTTAAATGGAGAAGTTTTTCCAACTGTAATTATAAAGGCTAAAAATGGTGAATTCTTCGATTACTCATCTAAATATGATAAAGGTGGTGCAGAAGAGACTGTTGTAAAATTAGAAGAAAGCTTACAATCAAAGGTAAATGAAATTTCAAAGGATATTTGGGATGTTTTAGGTTGCAAGAGCTATTGTAGAATTGATATGATAGTAAGTAATGGAATACCATATGTACTTGAAGTTAATACATTGCCAGGTATGACAACTTCAAGTATTATTCCTAAAAGTGCAAAGGCAAAAGGAATAGAATTTAGTGAATTATTAGACAAGATAATAGAGTATTCACTTATTTAGGAGTTGAAAAAATATTGATATTTTCTAGTTTCGTTTTTAATAAAGAAGAACCTATCTATTTACAAATTGAAAACTATATAAAAGATATGATTAAAGATGGTATGGTTGTTAATAATGGAAAACTACCAGCAACAAGAGAACTTGGAAAACTTTTAAATGTGAGCCGTAATTCAGTAATAACTGCTTATGAAAACCTGAAATGTGAAGGTGTAGTATATACAATAAAGGGAAAAGGTACATTTATTTCTATAAAGAAATTTATTAATGAAGATGGTTGGAAAGTAAAATGGGAAGAAAGAACTAATAGTTATGGTAAACTTGCAGAAAAATTGGATATAGTTAAACATGAAATTTCTTGGGAAAAGAATTTAATTTCATTTAAGAGCATTTCGCCAGATGGAAATCTTTTTGATATGGATGAATTTAAAAAAGCTTTCCTAAATAGAATCTCAATAGAAGGTCACAAAATATTGAATTATGGATATGCAAAAGGTTATAAGCCATTAATGGAATACCTTTTAGAATATATGAATGGAAAGGGGATTCAAACAAACAATAAAGACATTATAATAACTAATGGATTTACAGAAGGGCTAGAAATGTTACTTACAGCTTATACAAATCCAGGAGATAAGATTATATGTGAAAATCCCACGCATAACACATCTATAAAGATTATGAAAGTTCATGGGTTAGATATAGTTGGAGTAAATATGAAACAAGATGGAATAGATGTTGAGGAGCTTGAAGATAAATTAAAGTTAGGCGGAATTAAGTTTGGATATTTAATTCCTTCATATCATAATCCTACAGGTATAGTAATAACTGGAGAAAAAAGATATCAAGTTTACAATATATTCAAAAAATATAATGTTCCAATAATAGAGGATGGATTTAATGAGGAACTTCTATATAATAGTACACATATTTCTCCACTTGCGGCTTTAGATAAAGGTGGAAGCGGAGTTGTTTATATAGGAAGTTTCTCAAAAATATTATTTCCAGGAATTAGAGTTGGATGGATAGTTGGAGATAAAAAGATAATAGAAACCTTAGAAAGCGTTAAAAGATGCAAAAATATTCATACATCATTTTTAGATCAAGGAATATTATATGAATATTTAAAATCTGGAGCTTTTGAAAAGCATGTTAAAAAAGTGAGGAAATCTTATAAAGAAAGATACGAATTTGCATTAGAATGTATAAATAAATATATCAAGCCAACATTTATATACGGAGAGGGAGGCTTGCACATTTATATAGGAATAGATGGTGTAAATTCAAGAGAACTACTTCAAAAATGCTATAAAAGAAATGTTATATTTACACCAGGAGATATATTCACGGTAGATAATACTGGAAAAAATACATTAAGACTAGGTTTATCAAGATTAACTTTAGAAGAAATTGAAGAGGGAATTAAAATTATTGGTGAATGTTTAGAGGAATATAGAAATATAGGGAGGATAGGATTATGAGGGATAATAAATTGATGTATCTATATTTGTTTATTTGAAAAATATATATTAAGGGGAAATTATTAAAATTTTATTAAGAGTATTGATTTGAAACAAAATTGACAAATTTCTATTATACAATTAGTTTAAAGGAGATGAGTGGTAATGGAAAATAAAATAGAATTTGTAAATTCAAAACATATTGATAATTATTTAGGTTTACTTAAGCAGTTTCCAAAAGAAAGAGAATATGATTTTGACATAGCCTTAAAACTGTTAAGTATTGAAGAAGTATATTGCATAACTAAAGATTATATAAATGAAATGGGTATTAATTTCAAGGAATTATTAAAAGATTCTAGGATAGCTAAGAATGGATTGTTTATTTGTGAACTAGCATATAGTTTAGTAAGTAAATTTTTTCAAGTGAAATCTATTTCAAGTACTAGAAAATTAGACTCAGATACTAGAAATTTTATAATTGACTTATTATATATGTATAATCCGATAGAAAATAAAGTAAATGGACTTTAAGAGGAGGATTTAAAATGGGAATAAAACAAACAGTAGAAATAACAACAATGATTGGAAGAGTTAAAAAATTGACAGCATTAGGATTAGATGATGAAACTATAATTAGTATGTTAGGAATAACAAAAGAAGAGTTTGAAGAAATAAAAAAATACTCAGCAGAATAGTTAGTGGTCAAAAATGACCTTACAAGAAGTTTTTAATTATTACTAGATATTTAGCACAATAAAATAGTACTAAAAAATATTAACTATTATTGACACTATACAAGGTTTAGTATAATATGATAATAAGAGAAAAATATACAAGGTTTTATATTTTAAAATTACAATAGTAAGGAGTCAATATGGTTAAAGTACTAATTTTATATTATTTAAATATTAAAGCTACACATGGATATGAAATTCAAAAGTTTATACAAGCAAGTGGGTTTGAAGCCTGGACAAATATTAAAGCTGGCTCCATATATTATGCTTTAAGTAAAATGGATAAAAATGGAGAAATAAGACTAGTAAGGGAAGAAAACCGAGGGTCAAGGGTAAGGCGTATATATGAAATTACTGATTTAGGAGTAATTGAACTTAAGAAGGAAATTGAAAAAAAATTAGATAAGCCTTTAGTTCCTTTGAATATAGATAAATTTATTTTACCAATAACATTTAATAAATTAGATAAAGATGAAGCTATTAGTATAATTGAAGACCGTATAAAAGAGCTTAATAAAAAGTTAGAATACTGGAATTATTGGAAAGGTATAAAAATAAATGATTGTAGTACACAAGTGGAAAGGCTTTCTTTTGAAATGACTATATGTAACTATGAATATGAAATTAAATGGCATGAAAGCTTAATTGAAGAATTTGATTTATATTGTGAATTAAGCGAAAAGAATGAAGTTATGATTAAAAGTTTTAATTTTGCAGAGTTAGATGAAAAGGATTCAAAGGATATTAATATCAATAAAGCAAGCTTAAAAGAATTAAAAAATATTATATTAAATGATCCTACTGGAGCTAAAAATGCTTTAGAAAGATTAATAACTATTATTGGAGAAGAAAAAAACTAAATATGTTTTTAAAATACTTAGCAATGATAAGTCATTGCTAAAATTTTAAGGTTAATACTAAATGTTGTATATAAAATATTTAATATAGGGGTGCTAAAATGAAAAAAGTTTTAGAAATTAAAGAATTGAAGAAAAGTTTTGGGGATAGACAAGTAGTAAAAGGAATAACATTTGATATTAGAGAAAAAGAGATTGTTGGATTATTAGGACCTAATGGAGCTGGGAAAAGCACAGTTACAAATATGATATGTACAATATTAAATATGGATGAAGGTTCTGTATTATTTAAAGGCAAATATGTTAAAGAAAATCAAGAAGAGTTTAAAAGGCAATTAGGGTTAGTTCCACAAGATATTGCACTTTTTTCAGATCTTTCTGCTTATGATAATGTAAAGTTCTTCGGTTCTTTATATGGATTAAAAGGAAATGAATTAAAAGAAAGTACTAAAGAGGCATTAGAGAATGTTGGGCTTTGGGATAGAAAAAATGATTATCCAGATTCTTTCTCAGGTGGAATGAAGAGAAGACTTAATATAGCTTGTTCAATAGTGCATAGACCTAAAATATTAATTTTAGATGAGCCAACAGTTGGAATAGATCCTCAGTCAAGAAATAAGATATTAGAAGTAACAAAGAAACTTAGAGATGAGGGGACATCGGTAATATATATATCGCATTACATGGAAGAGGTTGAGGCTATATGTTCAAGGCTAATTATAGTAGATGAAGGCAAAATAATTGAGGAAGGTTATAAAGAAGAAATTAAGAAAAAATATAAGGAAAAAGGTCTAAATAGTTTAGAAGAAATTTTCTTATACTTAACTGGAAAAGAATTAAGAGATTAGGAGATGTGAAGTTATGAGTGGGTTTAATGTATTATTTAAAATGGGGATGAAGAGAAGAATTAAGGATTCTTTTTTAATAAGTTATGGAACTGTATTTCCTTTGTTTTTAATAGGGATTCTTGGATATATGGCATCAAATTATTTTTCGGGAGAGGATGGAATAACTTCATACTATTATTATAGTGTGGTAACTATACCTTTTTGTATATTTTTAGAATCAGTAACGCTTGTATATGTTACAAGAGAAGAAAGCATGTATAAATGCGGAGAAAGGTTTATTATAGCCCCAATTAGTAAGGCTGCTATAGTACTATCTAAAATTATACCATCTACTATTTCTATAATGATCTATAATTTCATCTTAATGGGAATATGTAAATTTCTATTTAAGGTAGATTACTGTGGGAAGTTTTTTCATTTGTATATTTTATTTTCAATAGTGGCGTTTATGTCCTGTGCAATTGGTACTTTTGTAGGGGTAAGTACCAAAGACTTTATGCAAATTAAAAATTTTATAAGCACTCCAATATTAATTATGGCAATGTTAGGTGGAAGTTTCTTTCCTATAGGATCTTTAGGAAGAACTATAGAAATTATAAGTTATATATCACCATTAACGTGGATTAATAGAGGTATATTTTTAATGATCAATGATAATAATATTAAGGTTTATTTTGTAGCAGTAGGTATAACATTAGCTTTAGGTATAATATTTACATTTGGAGCTGTTAAAAGATTTAGACGGGAGATGTTTCTATAATGGGTATATTAATAGTTGTAAATAATGAGTTTAGAAGAAGTTTAAAATATAAAAAAAAACTAATATTAGGATTGTTAATTCCGGTTATTTCAATAATAGCTGCAATAGCTATTAATAGCATTATGAAACCTTCTATTAATATAGGGATAATTAATAATGGGTCAGGAAATATATATGAGGAACTTAAAGAAGAATCTAGTTTCATAAATGGATTAAATATAAAGACAGCCAAGGAAGAAAGTATTAATACTGATATGATTCTTGGAAAATATGCAGCTATAATTCAACTAAATAAGGATGAATCCTTCAAAGTAACTTCTTTAGATCCTGAGGCTAATGAAAATATTAAGCAAATTATAAATGGATATTTTTCAAATAAAGAGCTAAAAGGATTTGAAGATGCTTTATTAAAAATAGAAAATGAAAAGATGACAGTAGCAGAAAGAAGTGGTGGGTTTATATTATTAACATTAATAATAACATGTACCTTATCAGCCTGTAATTTAATAAAGGATAAGGAAGATGGGATATTAAAACGGTTTTTAATATCTCTCCATAAACCAATTATATATATATTAGGAACCTATTTATATAATATCTTAAATACAATTGTACAAATAATAATAGCGATTATTATATTAATGAGTTTGCCAATAGATATTGGAATTACTGGAATGCAGTTACTTGTTATTGGATTTACTATAGCTATTATTGCAACCAGCTTAAGTAGCTTTATCGTTGCTTTATGTAAAAGTGACTTACAAGCTAGTATAGTTGCATCGGGAACTGCCTTAATAATGTCATTGCTTGGAGGCGGATTTTTACCTTTAGATAAAATGCCTACATCATTAAAGTATGTAAGTAATGTGACTATAACAAAATGGTTAGTTGTATTTATTAAGAAAATAGAACAAGGAGTAGATAATACTGATATATTAGTGCCAATGGCGATTATACTATGTTTATCAATAATAATGGTTATAGGTTCTTGTAAATTAGGCAAAAAGAAATTTGTTTAATTACAAATAATATAGTAAATTATGGTATAATTAAAAAGATAAAAATACTGACTTTCTATTTATTTACAGATGCCTAAGTTAGAAAAGTATAGAATTATTTGGAGGTAGTAAGGTGACAGATATTACATTTAAAACGGAAACAGTACGGTTTGTCTATAGAGTAGCTGGAATCATTATTCATAACAATAAATTGCTAGTTATGAAAGATGAAAACTCTCCATATTATTATATTCCGGGTGGAAAGGTTGGATTGCAGGAACTTAGTACTGATGCAATAAAAAGAGAGATAAGAGAAGAAATTAATATTGATGTTAAGGTGAAAAGAATGCTATGGATAGTAGAAAATTTTTTCAAAGATGATGAGTCTGGAGAAAATTTTCATGAAATAGGATTTTATTATTTATTAGAATTAAATGATGAAAAAATATTTGAAAAAGGAAATGAGTTTATTATGACTGAAGGTGGGACGCATAGACTTGTTTTCTACTGGAAACCATTAGAAGAAATTAAAGACTTATATGTATACCCTCTATTTATAAAAGAGAATATTTTGAAATTACCTAATAGCATTACGCATATAGTTGAAAATAAATATTAATAAAGTTTTAAATAAGGCACAATCAAATAATAATAAATATTACTAGTTTATAATTATAAAAAGCATTAACCAAATTATGGTTAATGCTTTTGAATTTGAAATTAATCCATTTTTTGAACGTTAAAGGCTGTTGGACCCTTTTCTTCTTGTTGTATGTCAAAAGTTACATTTTCACCTTCATGAAGATCCTTATTATTACCTTTCTCTTTTACTTGAGAATGATGAACAAAAACATCAGCACCTTCATTACAGGATATAAATCCATATCCATTTTCTTCATTAAACCATTTAACAACACCAGTATAACTAGCCATTATTATCACTCCTTTGGATATATCTTATAGAACAGAGTAAAGGATATATTCATTTATTTAGATAGCTATTAGTATTGAATTTTATGTCCTGTATCTTCTATACAAATTTTAATTTCATCTCGTGTAGCAGGTTCATTATATATAACTTCAACGCTTCCACGTCCAAGGTCAATACAAACCTTATTTACACCTTCAATTTTTTCAAGAGCATTCTTAACTTGAGTTTTAACATTTTCATTAGTAAGATCATTAATAAGATAGTGTTCTCTTTCCATGTTATCGACTCCTTTCTAAAAAAAGTTATAAAAGTAGTATGCTCAAAGTAGGATAGTTATATTACAATTAAATATATTTTAATATTTTGAACATTTGTATCTCTTTAATAAATAGTTATGATATACTATTTATTAAAGAGATACAAATACAAGATAACATAAATAAGGAGGTACTTTAATGAGTAAGAAAAATGAAATTTATTGTTGTGAAATATGTGGGTCTATGGTTGAGGTTATTAATGGCGGAGGTGGAACACTTGTGTGTTGCAATAAACCAATGACATTACTTAAAGAAAATTCAGTTGATGCAGCTACAGAAAAACATATACCAGTTGTAGAAAAAATAAATGGTGGAGTAAATGTGAAAGTAGGATCAGTAACACATCCTATGGAAGAAAAACATTATATACAGTGGATAGAAGTTATAACAACTGATGGAACAATTTTTAGAAAAGAATTGAAACCAGGAGAATCTCCAGAAGCTACATTTAAAATTGATGGAGAAATCGAAACAGTTAGAGAATATTGCAACATACATGGACTTTGGAAAACTAAATAAGGCATTGTAAAATAAATTATCAAGGCTAGAATCAATAGAAATATTAGATTCTGGTCTTTTTTATTTTTAAAATCAATATTATTTTATATTAGGCATATTAAAATAAATACAACAATACTGATTTGTTATTTATTTGCATATGTCTTATTTTAGACTAGATATGATATTATAATCTATAGAATGGATTTTCAAAAAAATAACAAGCAAATAAATAGAATAGGGTGAGTAGATGAATTTAAAAGAATTAGTAGATAAAGTATTAGATTCGGGATCTAACTTTAATAGAAAAGAAGGGGAGTTAATCTTTAATAAAGGGTTAGCCTCAAATATAAAAAGCAAAAAAATAGATTTTATATATAATATATATGGAAAAGTTAAAAATGAAAATAGTACTAGTGAATTCAATTCCCATATCAAAATAAATATTAAAAATGAAACTCTGCTAAGTTGTAAGTGTACTTGTAATGAATCTGAGGATAATTCTAAGCTTACTAATATATATGTATGTAAACATAATCTGGCAATAATGTACATGTTTTATGATTTAGCTAAAAAGAAAATAATAAGTGATAAAGAAAAAAGTGCAGAAGGTGAAAAAAGTGAAAATAAGGGTAATAGTATTTTAAAGTCAGTAAAAAGTAATGACGAAGTTTCGCCTCTTAACCTAGATATAAAACTAAAACATGTTAATGAGAAGTATGCAAACTATTATGAGGCTGAATTTAGAATAGGAAGAAAAAGTACTAATTTAATAAATTCACTAGAAGAATTTATTAATACAAGAAATCTAAATAGACCAAATACATTTAATAAAGAATTTACATATAAACCTTATGAGGATATATTTTGCGCTGAAGATGAATCGGTTTTAAATTTTATAAAAGAATACATAGAGTTAAATAAAGATTTAAAAAATGGAAGTTATCAAATGGCAAAAGGAAAATTATTAAGAATTGCACCAAATACTTTAAGAGAATTTTTAAACCTAGTAAATTCAAAAAAGAAAATAGTCTTGAATTATGATTATTTAGATTACGCTTCAGAAGTTTTAAGAAAAGATTTACCAATAGGATTTAATCTAAAGTTAGAAGGGGATTTTTTTATTTTAAGAACCAAAAAGAAGTTTCCTATACCACTTAATGAAAATAATGATGTTTATATTTATGATAGAAAGTTATATCTTCCATCAATGGAACAGATAAAGTATTATAAACCCTTATATAATGAATTGAAAAGTAAGGGGCAAATTAAGTTTAATAAATCAATAGAGGTATTAGAAAAATTAATTAATATACTAAAAAAAATATCGAATGAAATTACCTTGGATGAAAGAGTAAAGGAATTTACAGAAAAATTAACATTTCCACAGTTTCATTTTGAAAAATATGATAATAAGGTTTATTGCAGAGTTAAGATTAATTATTTAGGAGAAAAAATAGAATTAATAAATGAATCTAACAATAAAGGTTTTTTAAGAGATTTAAAAAAGGAAGATAAAATTTGTATGGAACTTGAAAGACTTAGATTTATAAAGAAAGAGGGTAGCTTTGTATTTATAGGGGAAGATGAGGATATTTTCAATTTATTATCTTTTGAATTAGAAAATCTTAGAAAATTAGGCGAAATACATTTATCTAATGAGTTTAAGAAAATGAGGTTAATAAATTCAACGTTTATTGATGGGGAAATAGAAGAGGAAGATGGCTATTTTTTCTTTAAATATAATGTAGGAGATTTAAGTTTGAGAGAACTACAAAGTTCTTTAAATTCAGTTAAAGAAAATAGAAGCTTTTTTAAAACTGAAAAAAATGATTTTTTAGATTTGACAGATAAAAGAGTAGTAGGATTTTTGAATTTAATAGAAGACTTAAGTAATGGAGAAAAATTAAAAGAAGATATTATAAAAATAGATAGAAATAAGGCGCTTTATTTAGATAATATTATTAAAAATAAAGGTCTAGATTTTATCAAGGGGGAAGAGGCACTTAAAAGTATAAGAGAAAGCCTGACTAATAGAGAATATAAAAATCTGAAAGCTCCAAAAGATTTAAATGCTACATTAAGATTTTATCAGTTAGTAGGATATAATTGGCTTGCAGAATTATCTAATATGGGGTTTGGTGGGATTTTAGCAGATGAAATGGGTCTTGGAAAAACAATACAAACCATAGCATTTTTACTTTCAAAAAAAGGGAGCAAAACTTTAGTTATTACTCCAACATCTTTAATTTATAATTGGAAAGATGAATTTAGTAATTTTGCACCAACTCTTAAGATTGGTATAATTCATGGAAGTTTGGATGAAAGAGCAAAGGTATTAGAAAAGCAGCAGGAGTATGATGTGCTTCTTACTACCTATGGAACATTAAGAAATGACTTTGAAAATTATAAAAATAATATATTTGATTATTGTATTATTGATGAAGCTCAAAATATTAAAAATCCTACATCTCAAAATACAAACATAGTTAAAAGCATTAATGCAAAGTGTAGAATTGCATTAACAGGAACACCTATTGAAAATAATCTTACTGAGCTTTGGTCGATATTTGATTTTATAATGCCTAGATTTCTTTATACCCAGCAGAAGTTTAAAGAAAAATTTATAAATACTGGTGGAAAGAATATTGAAGAATTAAAAACATTAATTAAACCATTTATATTAAGAAGATTAAAGAAAGATGTTGCAGAAGAACTTCCAGATAAAATAGAGAAAAAATATTTGGTGGAAATGACAGTTGCACAAAAACAAATTTATAAAAGTTATATGAAGGATGTTAAATCAAAAATGAAGTTAAATAAAGAAGATAAAATAACAATATTCTCTTATTTAACAAAGCTTAGACAACTATGTCTAGATCCATCAATTTTAATTAAAGAATACTCAGGTGGAAGTGGAAAGATAAAAGCCACAATTGATATTGTGAGTAATGCAATAGATTGTAATAAAAAGATATTAATATTTTCTCAATTCACATCTGTATTAAAGAAAATAGAAGAAGAAATAGCTAAAGAAGATATAGAATATTTATATCTAGATGGTAGCGTTAAAGCCAAAGAAAGGATAAATCTTGTGAATAAATTTAATGAAAGTCCTCATATAAAAGTATTTTTAATATCTCTAAAAGCAGGAGGAACAGGATTAAACCTAACTTCAGCTAACTTGGTTATTCATTTTGATCCATGGTGGAACCCAGCTATTGAAGAGCAAGCAACAGATAGAGCTCATAGAATAGGGCAAAAGAAAGTTGTAGAAGTAATAAAATTAATTTCACAAGGTACTATAGAAGAAAAAATAGTGAAATTACAAGAAAGTAAAAAAGAACTTATTAATAATGTAATGAATGGAGAAGTAATGGATGGAAAAATATTAAGTAAATTAACAGATGAAGAAATTTTGAGTCTTTTTAATTAGAAAAAATACTATATGGACTAGTTATTTCTTGAAAATTCCTTATAAGTATAGGAGTCTGAACAATGGAAATATAACAAAGAAAGATAGGGGGAAGTGGATATGCTATTTTCCTTGGTTATATTTAGATTACAAGAACAAATAATTTGAAGATGTATATAATGATAAGGTCAGGATTATAAGATAGAAATTGAAAGCAATGTTTGTATAAATACCAAAAGCATAAGTGTATGTTTAAGTGCAAGAATATGAATAAAGAAAGTCTAACTAGATGCTTATCTTTTACTTAAGAGTTGAATCATTAAGCTTCAAAAAAAATTTGAAAGGAGATTAGTTTGATGGCTGAAGAAAATAAAAAACCTACCTTAACCATCGGTATTCCAACGTTTAATAGGGGATTTTACTTAGAACAATGCTTAGAGTGGATTTATGGGGAAATTAATGATGACCCTAATATTGAAATTTTAGTATGTGATAACTGCTCTACAGATAATACTGAAGAAATAGTTAAAAAATATAAAGCTAAATATAGTAATTTAGTTTATTTTAAACAAGCTAAAAATGAAGGTTTTGCTAGGAATCTTAAGACAGTACTTGAATTAGCCCAGGGGGAATATATAAATCCTCATGGCGATGATGACTTTTTTAATAGAGGAATTATAACTGAAATTATTAAGCTAATTAATCAGAACGAGGATGTGTCTGTAATATATGCACCGTGGACTGGTTGCAATTTAACAGCTATTCAAGGAGTGGGCTTTAATGATTACTTAAACCAACTAAATGGTATTACTTTTATTACATCAATGATAATAAATAATAAACATTATAAGGAGCTTGAAGATAAAGATAGATATATAAATACAGAGGTAAATCAGGTTTATATACAAATGGAGTTGTTAAAGAAGAATCCAAAGTTTTATATTTTTACTGGTAATATACTGAAATTAGGCTCTGGACATGCACCTAGGATTGGATATGATTTACTAGAAGTTATAGGGGATTATTTTGATATATTATATGATTATGAAAAACATGGATTAGAAAAACAAACTATTAAAAATGAAAAAAATAAAATGGTTAATTCTGTAATAATACCAAGTATTCATGCTATAATTAGGAAAGAAATAGGCGTAGGTATACAGGGTATAGATGAGTTTTTTACTAAATACTATTCTGAAGAAGATTATTTTGAGCAAAAATTAAATGAGATAAAGGGTTTATTAAAATCAATTAATTAGATATGTTGATGGAAATGTTTTCTATATTTGAAAAGGCCCAAGATGACATAAAGATTTTATAAATCTTTATGTCATCTTTTTATGTGGATGTGCTTGAGAAATTGTTCATAGGGGTGGACTACATATTTAGATTATGTTAAGGTTAAGTGAATTAACATAATGGAGGCAGAAAAATGGATAAAAATGAATTTAGTAAGTTAAAAGAATTTGAAAAAGTTAACCATATAAAGAGAGAGATGAGTAATGGTTGCAGTTTAAGTAAAGTAAGTACTGAAATAGGATTACATAAACAAGCGGTTAAGAAATTAATGGAAAGAAATAAGTACTTATTTATAGAAGGTAAATTTACACCTAATCAAGCAGTTATAGAAGCTATGGAAACTATTGGATCTGATAACATAGGCTCTGGTAATGTAGAAATGCAAAATGAAAAAATTAAAGAACTAGAAGAACGTATAGAGAAATTAGAAACTTTATTAGAAGATATATGTTCAAAATAAAAAATTCCTAAGGCTATAAAAAGTCTTAGGGATTTTTTTTGTTTAATTAGTACATACCAGGGGAATTTAGGAAAATATAAATACAATAGGATAGATTATTTTTTAAAGCGTCTAATTTTAGAAAAAATATGGTAAAAAATAACTATATCAGATATAATTATAATTAGAGCCAAAAAATGAGAGGATAAGGAGGTATTTAAAGTGAAGATATTTAAAAATAAATATTCAGAGGTTAGAAGTGGATGGAAGATATCATTAACATTTATTATGATGATAGCATTAACAATAATAACATCAATTATAGTTGGTATAGTGTTTATGGGGATTGAAATGGCTAAAAATGGAGGAGATATTAATGCAGCTACATTAGCAATTCAAAGTAATCAAATGCATTTTGTTATTATGGCTATCTTTCAAAATATATGCGTAATTGGAACTGTATTTGTAGTTTGGAGAATATTTGAGAAGAAAAAAATAAAATATATGGGGCTTACAAACATTATACCAAAGGAGGGCTTTAGCCAAAATGGATATAAGGAACTTGGAGTTGGGTTAGCATTAGGTGCAGTTACAATTACAATAGTAGCTGTAGTCTTATTACTTATAGGAAGTATAAAATTAGTTAATCCAATCACTAGTCCGAGGTTTAGTAGTAATTTAATAATTGGTCTTTTGGCTTTTATTGCAGTGGGATTTGGTGAGGAAATATTTGGGAGAGGGTATTGTATGTCTGTATTGAAGCAAACAAGAAACAAGTGGGTAGTACTAATTGTTTCTTCAATAATATTTTCTGCTATGCATTTAGCAAATGCAGAAATAGGAGTACTTCCCCTAATAAATATATTCTTAATAGGAATAGCATTTGGGTATATGTTTATGAAATCATCTAATATTTGGATGCCAATTGGATTTCATATAACTTGGAATTATTTCCAGGGATATATATGGGGATTCCAAGTAAGTGGAAATGTAGTTGATGGAATGTATCAACTAAAAACTGTTGAAGACAGTATTTTAAATGGAGGAGCATTTGGAGCAGAAGGTGGACTTATGGTAACTTTTGTAATATTATTGACTATAGGGTTTGTAGCTATGTATTATAAAGATAAAAATATAGATGACTTTATTAATAATAAAGTTGAATGCTAAATAAGGTATTTTCAAAAAAATAATGAAATCCAATATGATGATTGATATAATTGTTATATTGGATTTTTTAGTTATATAAGTTGCTAAGGAATAAAATAATAAAAAACAGAGGTGAAAAAATGACTATTTATAAATTAGATGAAAGAATTGCATTTCCATATCCAGAGTATGCAGAAGAGGATGGTCTTTTAGCTGTTGGTGGAGATTTATCTATGGATAGGCTATTGCTAGCATATGAAAATGGTATATTTCCATGGTATAACGAAGGGGAAGAAATATTATGGTGGTGTCCAAAAGAGCGATATATCATTAGACCAGATAAAGTACATATTTCTAAAACTATGAAAAGAATTATAAATAGTGGAGAGTTTAAAGTAACATTTAATAATGATTTCTATGGGGTAATAACAAGTTGCAAGGAAATTAGAGAAAATGAAGAAGGGACCTGGATTACAGATGATATGAGGAATGCATATCTTAATTTATTTAATAATGGATATGCATCTAGTGTAGAAGTTTATAAAGATGAAGAGCTAGTTGGAGGAATTTACGGAGTTAAGATAGGAAAGTGCTTTTTTGGAGAAAGTATGTTTTCAAGGGTTAGCAATGGATCTAAAATGGCATTAATAGCTCTATGTGAAAAGCTGGAAGAAGAAGATTTTAAATTTTTAGATTGTCAGTTTCATACAGAGCATCTTGAAAGTATGGGTGGAGAATCTATTAACTGGAATGAATTTACAGGAATGCTTAAGTATTAATAGTATAACATTTAATCTTTAATAGTAAATTGATGAGTTCTACCCATGGTATATGCAAGTTTTATAATTGATTTTTCCTCTTCAGACATTTCTCTATTATATATTTTTTCAAATTGATTTATTAAAGAAGTAGTATTAAGTTTATATTTGTGCACTTTCTCTCTTTTAGGGCGAGTAGGAGTATAAACTATAGGCTTTATATTAGTAGTATAAATATTCTTAAAAACTTCAGAAGTATAGTAGGCGTCGTTAAAAGCATCATGAAACTCACTTTGAATAGGAATATTTAAGAGCTTAACTGCATTGCTCAAACCAATTCTTGATGAATTAGGAGAATTAACATATTTTGAAGTGTGGAGTTGAATATCAATATATTCTTTAGGAATTAATGAAGTAGATAATTTGTGAAACTCAATATTTCGTAAAAGTTCTTTAATATCAGTAGTTCCCCAAACACAAAATATAGGAGTATCTTCTCCGATGAATCTTATAAAGTCTTTAAAAACTTTAGGAAAACTATTAGATAAATTTAATTGTTCATTATTTATTTTGGTTAAATCTTCTATATAAGGATGAATAGTAGGGTAAAGAGTTGGTTTAACTAGAGTATTAAATGTAGAAATTGTTTTAAAGTCCTCATTAAGTTTTAATGCTCCAATTTGAATAATTTCAAAAGGTAATTTTAAATAGTTATCTGTTTTTATAGATTTATTACTTGGATATTCTTGATTAAATTCTAAATCGTATAGTATATAATTCATTTGGCCACCCACCTTATTTATTAAACAAAAATAATAGCTAGTTACTATTGAATATAACATACCATTAATATTTTTATATTACAATAATAAAAATTTTAATAAAGAATCACCAGTTTAAATATTTGAATTTAGATATAATAATAGTAGTTTTTTATTATTTTATAGCAACATTTATATTATTAATAGCAACTTATTTTCTAGCACAAAGAGAAAACAACCCATTCAAGAAATTGTCTTGAATGGGTTTTAATTACATAGTTTTATGGAATGTTCTATTTACAACATCTAGTTGTTGTTCTCTAGTTAATTTTATAAAGTTTACAGCATATCCAGATACTCTAATAGTTAATTGAGGGTATAATTCTGGATGATCCATAGCATCTAATAAAGTTTCTCTAGCAAATACATTAACATTTAAGTGATGTGCATTTTGAGAAAAGTAGCCATCCATTAAGCAGCTTAGGCTTCTGATTCTGTCTTCTGGTGATTTACCTAATGCATCTGGAACTATTGAGAAAGTATTTGAAATACCATCTTGTGAATCTTCATAAGGTAACTTAGCTACTGAGTTTAATGAAGCAAGTGATCCACTACTATCTCTTCCATGCATAGGGTTAGCTCCTGGTGCAAATGGTGCTCCTACTTTTCTTCCATCAGGAGTAGTACCAGTTTTCTTACCATAAACAACATTTGATGTTATTGTTAATACAGATTGAGTGTGATAAGAATTTCTATAAGTCTTGTTTTGTCTTAACTTCTTCATCATATTTTTAACTAAGAATATTGCAATATCATCAACTCTATCATCATCATTTCCGTATTTAGGATAATCTCCTTCAATTTCGAAATCAACAGCTATCCCAGCTTCATTTCTTATTGGTTTAACCTTAGCATATTTAATTGCTGATAGGGAATCAGCACAAACTGAAAGTCCAGCTATACCACAAGCCATTGTTCTAAATACATCTCTATCATGCAATGCCATTTGCATGCTTTCATATGAATATTTATCATGCATGTAATGAATTACGTTTAATGTGTTTACATAAAGGTTAGCTAACCAATCTGTCATTACATCGAATTTTTCCATAACTTCATCATAGTTTAGGTATTCACTAGTTATACCTTCCATCTTAGGTCCAACTTGAACTCCAGATTTTTCATCTCTGCCGGCATTTATAGTGTAAAGTAAAGTTTTAGCTAAATTAACTCTTGCTCCGAAGAATTGCATTTGCTTACCAACTCTCATACCAGAAACACAACAAGCAATAGCATAGTCATCCCCTAGGTAAGGTTTCATTAAATCATCATTTTCATATTGAACTGAACTTGTATCTATAGAAACCTTTGAACAGAAATCCTTAAAGCCTTGTGGTAATTTAGTTGACCATAATACTGTAAGGTTTGGCTCTGGTGATGGTCCTAAAGTATAAAGTGTATTTAGGATTCTAAATGAGTTTTTAGTAACTAAAGTTTCACCATTTAACCCCATACCACCAATTGATTCAGTTACCCAAGTTGGATCTCCTGAGAATAAATCGTTATATTCAGGTGTTCTTAAGAATTTAACAAGTCTTAATTTCATTACAAAATGATCTACCAATTCTTGAGCTTCTTCTTCATTTATTATTCCATTTTTCAAATCTCTTTCAATATATATATCTAAGAAAGTAGAAGTTCTTCCAAGAGACATTGCAGCACCATTTTGTTGTTTTATTGAAGCAAGGTATGCAAAGTATAACCATTGGATAGCTTCTTTTGCATTTGTAGCAGGATTTGATATATCAAGTCCATAAGTTAAAGCTAGTCCTTTTAATTCTTTTAATGCAACAACTTGATCAGAAATTTCCTCTCTAAGTCTTATAACATCTTCATCTATGCAGTTTACTTCTAAACTTTTCTTTTGTTCCATTTTATCTTCGATTAATCTATTTACTCCATAAAGAGCAACTCTTCTATAATCACCAATTATTCGTCCTCTACCATAGGCATCAGGAAGACCAGTTACTATGCCGTATTTTCTTGCAAGTTTCATTTCGTCAGTATAAGCATCAAATACACCTTGGTTATGAGTTTTTCTATATTTGCTAAAGATTTCTGAAATTGAACTATCTACTTCATAGCCATAAGATTTAGCAGCAACTTCTGCTGTTCTAATTCCACCTTGAGGCATAACAGCTCTTTTAAGTGGAGCATTAGTTTGAACACCAACTATTTTTTCTAAAGCTTGATCTATATATCCAGGTTCATATTCATTAATTCCTGATACTGTTTTAGTATCAACATCTAGAACTCCACCATTTTCTCTTTCTTTCACAAATAAAGCACTTACTTCATCCCAAAGTTTTGTAGTATCAGAAGTTGCACCAGCTAAAAAGCTAGCATCACTTTCATATGGAATGTAATTTGTTTGAATAAAGTCTCTTACATCTATATTCTTAGTCCATTGTCCATTTTTAAAGTTATTCCATTCTTGTTTCATATTTATCTACTCCTTCTAACGTAAAATTTTACTTGTTAATATAATACGGCAAATATCAATAATTGATATTTATAAATAACAATTGTTGATTAATTATTTGTATATAATATAACATTAATATTTTTATATGACAAGAATAAATATAAAAAAAGGTTGAGGATTTGAAACTTAATCAGAGCATTATTTTATATGAAATTACATAAAATATAAAAACATGTAAATAATTATATAAACTTAATAAAAATGATATGAAATGAATAGATTAAAAAATGATAATATATTGAATAAATATAATTAATAAGGATATATGCGTATGATTTAATTGAAAGGCGGTCAATATGAAAAATAAATTGGGAAAAATATTTTTGGCTATCATTATTATAATGGTAATAGGGTGTGGAGTTAAGATTTTTACTAATAGAGAAATGATAGGGACTGAAATAGATAGCTATAGTAATGTACCTGTCTATTATAATGGTAAAATTTATACTGAAACATATGGTGAAAATTATGGTGAGGATGGATACTATTATGGATATGAATGGCAATGTGTAGAATATGTTAAAAGATTTTATCATCAAATAAAAGATCATAAAATGCCTGATGTGTATGGAAATGCGAAGGAATTCTTCGATGATAGCGTACCACAAGGAGAGTTAAATAAAAGTAGAGATTTAGTACAATATAGAAATGGGGAGAGTGTTAAGCCAGAAGTTGATGACTTAATAGTTTTTACAAATAGTAAATATGGACATGTTGCAATTGTAACAGAAGTTAAATCTAATTATATAGAAGTTATCCAACAAAATGTTTATGGTAAAACAAGAGAACAATATGAACTTGTTTTAGAAGACGGACAATACTATGTTGGAACGATACAAAAACCAGCAGGATGGTTACGAAAAGGATAATATAAATTAGTTGATAATAATTAGACAAAAATAAGGTGGATTTAATAAAATATAGTGCATCTTATTTTTAATTATTAAGTAATAACTATTATTGACTAATTTCAATAGCTACACTATAATTAAAGTATAAGAACGGAAGATGAGAAGGGAGAATTAAAATGGAAAAATATGTTTGCACAGTTTGTGGTTATATTCACCAAGGAGAATTGAAAAATGATATAATATGTCCAATTTGTAAGGTTGGATTTGATAAATTTGAATTGCTAGAAAGTAATAATACTTTCAAGGATTTTATAGTAGTAGATAAGGTAAAAGAAAATGAGTTAGTAACTTCATTTTACTTGAAATTAAAAGAAGGAACTTTGAAAAAGCATAAAGCAGGAGAGTTTATTTCTGTTATGCCTATAGATAAAGGCGAAAATTCTAAAGAAGTTAGACAATATACTTTATCTATGAAACCAGGAGAGGATTTCTATAGAATAAGTGTTAAGAAGGAAGAAATGGGTATAGTATCTTCATATTTACATAATAATGTAGAAGTTTCGGATATTATTAAAGCTACGGACTCTTTAGGGGAATTTACTTTAAGTGATAGTAAGAAACCATTAGTTTTATTAAGTGGTGGAATTGGGGTTACTCCAATGATGTCAATGTTATATGAGGCTTTAGAAAGCGGTAGAGACATTTTATTTATACAAGCTGTATTAAATTCTTCAGCGCATACTTTTAAGGATGAATTAGAAAAAATAGTAGATGAGAATAGTCAAGTTAAAAAGGCCATATTCTATCAAACTCCTTTAGAAGAAGATAAGTTAAATAAAAACTATGATTTTGAAGGATTTGTATCTGATAGATGGATTAAAGATAATGTTCCTCAAAATGGAAAATTCTATTTATGCGGGCCTGTAGGTTTTATGAAGCATATATATAATACTTTAAAATCTATAGGAATTAATGAAAAGGAAATAAACTACGAAATGTTTGGTGCTTATCAAGATTTAGCTGAATAATTAAATTGGATTTATAGTATATTTAAAGAAAAAAATTATAGAATAAATATAAGTAGCGAGGAGATAGGAAATATGAACAAAACAATTAAAACGCTTCTAGATCATAGAAGTATAAGAAAATACAGTTCAAAGAAAATAGAGGATAAGGAGCTTGAGTATATTTTAAAATCAGCCCAAGCAGCAGCAAATTCTATTAATGGACAAAGTGTGTCTATAATAGTAGTTAAAGATGTTGATAGAAAAAATAAACTAGCAGAATTAGCTGGTAATCAGGGATATATATCAGAAGCACCAGTATTCTTAGTATTTTGTATGGACTTTAATAGAACTAATAAAGCAAGTGAAAAAGTTGGGGTTAAACAAGCAGCGGTAGATAGTCAAGAAGCTAATATAGTTGGAGGAATTGATACTGGGTTAGCTATGGGAAATGCCATTACAGCTGCAGAATCATTAGGATTAGGTACAGTTTGTATAGGTGGCGTAAGAAGAAACCCAGAAGAGGTTATAGAACTGTTAGAATTACCAAAGTATGTTTTTCCACTAGCAGGATTAGTTATAGGACATGCTGAAGAAAAACCTGAGCAAAAGCAAAGATTCCCTATGGAAGTTGTAGTATCACAAGAAACATATAAAGAAATTACTGATGATCAATTAGAGGAATATGATAGATTAATAAGTAATTACTTAAGTGAAAGAACAGGGGGAAAAGATAAAAGTAGCTGGTCTGAAAGAGTTTCAGGAGTATACCAACATGTATATTTTCCAAAGGTAAAAGAAGCACTAGAAAAACAAGGGTTTACTAGTGAGAAATAATAAAATATTCAAACATAAGCTAATGATGTTAATAATATTTTAATTTTAGAATATGAATATATAGATATTTATATTTTAAGGAGAAGATATTTCATGGTAGTGGATTTGAGAAGAATAAGAAAATACATATTTATTATTTTAATAATTTTTATAGGAGTGGTTGGTTTAATAGTTTTCACTAATAATAAAAATGATAATATTTTTGTAGGTGGTAATTATTTACCTTATGAGTGCTTGGCGGGTGGAGAAGAGTATATTACTACAAAGGATAAAGATGAAAAATATTTTAGACCTTCTAATTTACCTATAATGAATAATAAAGAAGTGGTTAATAAGCTAATTGATAGTGAGTATGATAAAGAATACTCAAATATAACTATACCTAGTGATATATTAAAAACCCCGGAGGCTACAATATTAAATTATTTTTCTCTTTTAAGGGAAGCGGCTAATCCTATAGACGGTAAAAACATAGGTTGTGGATCATTAGGAACAGGGAATATTCCTTATAAAATAGGATATAACTTTTTCACAAATGAATATAAAGATAAAGTTAGCTTTAAAAACTATAAAAAATCTTTTGAGAATATAGCTCATATAAATTTGCTTAAATTAAAAGAAGTACCAAGTAGTAATGAAGATGAATTGAAATATTTTTTTGAAATAGAGACTATAGAAGGTTCTGATAAAGATGTAGCTTATTTTGCATATTATTATGGATATATATATATTTCTAAGGTTGATGATACTTATAAAATTTCTAATATAGATATAAATGGTGAAAAGTATTTATGCACCCCTTATCATGGATGGTCTAATTATGGGGAATTATCAGTTGAAATTAAATATGGGAACTGGTGCAAAATGATTAAAACTATGGGGCAGAGTGAAGTGGATGGATATGAAAAGAAAGTTTACTTTAAGGGAATAGATAACAAAGATTATATGATAGTATT
This sequence comes from Clostridium gasigenes, assembly GCF_900104115.1. Taxonomy (GTDB): domain Bacteria; phylum Bacillota; class Clostridia; order Clostridiales; family Clostridiaceae; genus Clostridium; species Clostridium gasigenes. The sequence goes on along the minus strand of NZ_FNJM01000003.1, from coordinate 225,712 downwards.
TTATACATTAACAAATGATAATGATATTGAAATAGCTCAGTATGTTAAAAGTGAAGAAGGACCTTGGATTAATATAGATCTAAATCCTGATAAATGTCTTAAAAACAATGAAGCTAAGAGTTAATTATGAAAATACAACAAGTTTCTAATATATTAATGAGCAATAATTAGGTTAAATATAGTCTAATAAAAAGAGGATCTATATTGGTAATAAATCACCAATATAGATCCTCTTTTGTTTAAGGCATATTCAAAAAATATCTCACCTTGATTTGATATCTTTATTCAAAGGCCTAAAGCATAGTTAGTCTAAAACTTTAGTGTTTTTAGTCGTTCAACTGCTTTAATTATATTTTCTTTATGACCAAAAGATGTAAGTCTAAAGTAGCCTTCACCATTTTCTCCGAAACCAACTCCTGGAGTTCCTACAATATTTACTTCTTCAAGTAAATAGTCAAAGAATTCCCAAGAAGACATATTACCTGGACATTGTAACCAAATGTAAGGAGAATTTTTTCCACCTATGTATTTTATATTTAGTTCGTCCAAAGCATTACCTATTATTTTGGCATTTTCCATGTAGTAATCTATATTTTCTTTTATTTTTATTCGGCCTTCCTTTGAAAAGACTCCGGAGGCAGCTTTTTGAACAATATATGACACTCCATTAAATTTAGTAGTTTGTCTTCTAAGCCATAGTTTATTTAATGAAACATTATCACACTCAAGTTCTAAAGGAACTGTAGTATATCCACATCTAACTCCTGTAAATCCTGCTGTTTTAGATAAAGAACATACTTCGATAGCACATTTTTTTGCTCCTTCTATTTCATATATACTATGAGGAATGTCATCATCATATATAAAGGCTTCGTAAGCTACATCAAATAAAATAATTGATTTTTTTTCAATAGCAAAATCAACCCATTCTTTTAATTGAGATCTGTTATATGTTGCACCAGTTGGATTGTTTGGAGAGCATATGTAAATAAGGTCTCCTTCTAAATCTTCTGTTGGCATTGGTAAAAAACCATTTTCAAAAGTACCATTTACATAATTGATTTTTCTACCATCCATTATATTAGTATCTACATATACTGGATACACTGGATCTGGGATTACAACTACATTATCCTTTGAAAATATATCAAGGAGGTTACCAAGATCACTTTTGGCACCATCACTTATAAATATTTCTTCACTTAAAAGATCTACATTGAATTCTTTATAGTAATTTTTAATACTATCTTTTAAAAATAAATATCCTTGTTCAGGACCATATCCTTTAAAAGTAGAATCAGAAGCCATGTCATCTACTGCAGATTTAAGTTCATCTATAACTGATGAACATAATGGTAGAACTACGTCACCAATTCCAAGTCTGATAATTTCTTTATCGGGATTTTTAGTTTTAAATTCACTAACCTTAGTTGCTATTGTTGAGAAAAGATAACTGTCTTTTAACTCAAGATAGTTTTTATTTATTTTTGTCATAATAATTAGCCCCCTAAATATCTAAGTTTTTATTAATATAAGTTCCATCAAATACAAAATCTGCGGTACCAGTCATATAAACCAACCCATCAGATTGATATTTAATTGTTAAGTCGCCACCAAGTAATTTAACAGTTATGTCATTGTCTTTTTTACAATAATTATTTAATACAGATGCAACAACTACAGCACAAGCACCTGTTCCACAAGCTAGTGTTTCATCACTACCTCTTTCCCAAACTCTCATTTTCACTGTGTTTTCATCTATTATTTCTACAAATTCTGTATTTATTCTATCTGGGAACATTGAATGATTTTCAAATTTAGGACCTATAGTTTTTAAATCTAAGTTATCTATATCATCTATAAACACAACACAATGTGGGTTACCCATAGAAATACAAGTGATATAATAATCTATTTCATCAATAGTTATTTTTTCATTTATTATATTCTCTTGAGAGTGGAGCACAGGTATTTCCCTAGAATTTAAAATAGCCTCACCCATATTAACACCAATACTAACTACTTCATCATTTTCAATAGTAAGCTTTAGTAACTTGACACCACTTAAAGTATCTATTTTTATAAAGTCCTTTTTTGTAAGCCCCTTTTCATAAACATATTTACCAACACATCTTATACCATTACCACACATCTTAGCTTCAGATCCATCTGCATTAAATATTCTCATTTTAAAATCAGAAATTTCAGATTTAAGAATTAATACAATTCCATCTCCACCTACTCCAAAATGTCTATCACTTAGAATTATAGATACTTTTTCAGGATCTTTTAACTCTTCGTTTATACAATTGAAATAAATATAATCATTCCCTATTCCATTCATTTTTGTAAAATTCATATTATGGCCCCCTAATATATATTTGTATATATGCTTTATATTATACTTTATTTTATATTAATGTAAAATAAAATTTAAAAATATTAAGATTATTTAGAATAATCTTAATATATAGGGTGGTTAGCTAAGGGGTATTATTTATAAAAAATAGTATATAATAATTATTATTATATATATTGTAGTTTTAAAAGTTAATTTAGTATATAATTAAGAAAAAATATATCTAAAAAATACTAAAATTTTAATAAAAGAGGTATTAATTAAAATGAAATATGAATTAACATTATATGAATTAGGAAAATTGTTAAAAAATATAAGAGAAGAATATAAAGTAAATTTGTTATCTAAAATAACACTAAGTGGTGGGTGGATGACAATTACAGGTTCAGTTGACATAGAAGAAATTCCAAAAACTGAAATTATATCAAAGGGAAATAATATTATAAGCATAAAGGTAAAAACTAATAAAGAAGAAGGGTCAATATTAAAAATAACTGGTGCTAAAGATAAGAAATTTAATATTGATATAGCACAAGCAAAGTTTAAAGTAATATCTGCTACTGGAATAAATATTAATAGGATTCAAACAAATAATGAAGAATGTAAATTAAGAATAGATGAGGATATGATTTTTACAATAAACACAAATGAAGATAATATTCTAAAATTTTTACAATATTAAAATAAAGAATCACTAAGGCATAGCTATAATATTTAATATAGTTATGCCTTGTTTTCATATTTTAATTAATAGCATTATCGTAAACCTTTTTTAATTCTTTTTCACCCATAAAATAATAAACTAAGTAGCCCATCAAAATAACTCCAGGAATATCTATTAATAAACGTACCATAGTAAATTTAAAGCCCAGAGCTGAGATTTCAAATAGGAGGGTAGAAATTTTAGTAACACACCAAGAGTTCATAAAAATTATTATATTACTAAATTTAGCACCTTTTTTTAGTAACACAATAGTAAATGGAAAAGCTGCATACATAGGGCCAGCGGCTAGTGAACCTATTAGCATAGATAATGCAATTCCCATAATTCCTGAATTTTCACCCATGTATTTCATTAATACTTCTCGCTTAATCCAAACATCCATAAGACCTAATAAAATCATAATAGGGGGCAAAACACTTAACATTTGTAAAAGACTAAACTTTGCACTTTCAATAGTTTTAAAACCAATATTACAATTAATAAAAAATATTACAATAAGTATAATCAGTGAACTAATAAAAAAAGAATACCTTTTAGCTAATTTGCAAATTATTTTCATATAACAACCATAACCTTTCCTAAAATAAAAGCTACTACAAAAGAAAATAGAAATGCTATAAAGTTTCTAAGGAAAGAAGCTTTTGTCCCTATATATTTAGATTCTAAAGAAAAAGTCATAACTCCAACTAATGTAAGAGTTGATATTAAAGCTCCTACTTGAGCAAATCCAGCTCCATTTTGCAATAATGAGGTTCCAGTAGAGAATGCTACAAAGGTTGGCATAAGTACTATAGATCCCATAAGTGAAGAAATTAAAACACCAAAAAATCCAGAATCATTACCTATTAATTTAGATATAGTTTCAGGATTTAATAATGATAATAATAAACCTACAAAAATTATAATACCTAAAAATTGAGGCATTATATTTTCAAAAGATTTAAGTGAGGATTTAATAGCTTGTATAGTTTTTGATTTATCCTTTAAAAAAGATAAAATAAGAAGTACGAATGCTAATGTATATAAAATAATTCCAGTCATAAAATCACTCCATAAATATTATTTTTAATATGTTTTATAATATTCATGTAAATGCCATAAGTGTTCATCAAATCATTATCAAATGTGTGGGAATAATAAAGTTAGTGATAATTAAATAAGAAAAAATTAAAAAGCATCATCGCTTCTTAAATTAGAAGTAATGATGCCTTTGTTTTTAATATGGTGACCTGTAGGGGAATTGAACCCCTGATTTCACCGTGAGAGGGTGATGTCTTAACCTCTTGACCAACAAGCCATGATTGAAATATTTTAATTGATATATTTATAATATCAGATATAATTTTAAAATACAATGAAAATAAGGACTAATGGATAAATATAGTATATAATTTTTATTATTATAAAAAATGATACAGATACTAAAAATTACTTAAAAAGGGGCGTTAAGAGAAAATGTTTGATATAAAAGTTTTTGATGGAATGACAGTAGAAAGTAAATTAGACAATATGCTTATTATGTTAGAAGGTCTTATACAAGATGAAAAAGATGATTTAACTAATGTTTGTAATGCAACAGCTTTAATTAATGCATTAATAGGAAGAATAAATTGGTGTGGATTTTATCTAATGAAAAATAATGAATTAGTACTTGGACCATTTCAAGGAATGCCAGCTTGTACTAGAATAGAAATTGGGAAAGGAATATGTGGAGAGGCAGCTTCAAAAAGAAAAACAATGTTAGTTAAAGATGTTCATGAATTTTCAGGTCATATAGCCTGCGATGCAGCATCAAACTCTGAAATAGTAATTCCTATAGTTAAAAATGAAAAACTATATGGTGTATTAGATTTAGATAGTGAAGAATTTAATAGATTTACGAAAGTAGAACAGGATTATTTAGAAAAATCAATGAAAATCCTTAATAAATATATTAATTGGGAAAATATAACTTGTTAAAAATCAACTTAATTGAGGGAGTGCTAATATGAGAAAAATTTACAAATGTTTTCCGAAGGGAAGATAATCAAGTTTGTTTTATTTAGAGGCAAAAATAAATAATAATAAAAAAATATCCCTAAATCCTTATAGGACTTAGGGATATTTAAAATTTAAGTGATATTAGTAATTAATACCAGCTGGTTTTATATTGTTTTTATCTCCTTGACTACATGGAGTAACGCCATAAGTCATATTACAATGTGGGCATTTATCTACTAATTTTTCCATAGTAAATATTTTTCCACATGAACAATCAATTTCATGAGAAGTTCTTAAAGCTAAATCAGCTTTACCCTTACCTCTTACTAAATCTACTACACCTGTACCATCATTACCTAATGTTGAACATCCACAACTCATATGTAGAACCTCCTAAATTTATTTATTATAAAAAGTATATATCATATGCACATAAAATACAATGGTAAAATTAAGGTTAAGAGTTAAAGTGAAATTTTAGGTTTTTCCATAAAATATATTTACAATATTATATAGGTATGGGTATAGTAAATATAATAAATTAGCCATCTGAAAAAATAGCAATCAAAAGTAGAGTATATGTTTATTGGTTGCTTTTTTGAAGAGGTATTTAAGTTGTAAGGAGTTTTATAGTGGATAAAGATTTAGTAAGTGCAATAGAATTAGCTAAGGAATTAGGGTTATATTTAAAGATAGTTAATTCAATGAAGTCATTTGAAAATTATAATAGTTTTTTCAATATATTTTCTCAAACTGAAGAAGCTTGTAGGAGAATAGTAGTTTTAACTCCATATAAAGAGTTAGAAGAAGTTGATGAAGAGAATGCGGATAAACCAATAATAACTAATAAAATTATTGATGGGAATTTATGGTTAGAAGAATATCATTTAACAACAAGTCTTAAAAATATTTGTCTTGAGAATATAATGGTGTCAAAGTCTTTGGTAAAAGAATTATTTAATAAATAATTCAAAAAAACAACACGCAAATAGGGGAGTTATATTGGTCTATTATTTTTTAAGAATATGCCTAAATAAAGGGAGGGTATATGGGGATGAAAAGAAAAAGAATATTATATTTAGGATTAATTACTATAGTAATGATTCTAGGGATTTGTTCAAGAAAATATGGAGGTTATTTACCAGGAATTATAAGTGAATATTCAGGAGATATACTATGGGCATTAATGGTTTATTTGGGATTTGGATTTTTATTTAGTAAAAGTCCAATAAGATACATTGCATTAATATCTTTAATATTTTCTTGGGGAATAGAAATATCCCAGTTGTATCAAGGAAAATTGATAAATGTAATTAGACAAACTACCTTAGGAGCATTAGTTTTAGGTCGGGGATTTCTATTTAGTGATTTAGTGTGTTATACAATCGGAATTTTAATTGGAGTATAATTTGAATATTTCTATTTTTACAGTATTTCAAAGAAGTCTAATGGAGTTGTAAAATAAAAGGTGATGGTTAGTTTACAGGGTAATAGAACTCTATTATAGAAGGGATTTTTAAATAAATATAATTATGAATGGGTGTACAGATTAATTGTATACTCATTTATTTTTCATTGAAACTGCTAAAATGTAGGTTGATATTGAGAAAAGTATGTTATAAAATGGTATTTATAGTGGCGATTTATATGATTCACAATGGAAAGTTCTTAGATGTTTTGAACTAATAAAATGGTGTAAGTTAGAATGAATTATATTAACAAGTATTATGGGAGGGTCTATTATGGAGTGGAAAGAAGGAGAATATAAAATAAGCAATGATAAATCATTATTATCAGTTGAGGAAATATGTGGATTATTATCTAAAAGTTATTGGGCAAGTAAAAGACCTAGGGAAGTTATTGAAAAGTCTATTGAAAATTCAATATGTTATGGAGTATATCATATTGAAAAACAAATAGGTTATGGAAGAATTATTACGGATTATGCAACAACATATTATATTTGTGATGTAATATTGGATGAGGAACATAGAGGTAAAGGGTTAGGTAAAAAGCTTATAGAATGTATGATAGAATTTGATGAGGTTTGTAGTGGTTTTGGAATGTTAGCAACTAAAGATGCTCATGGACTTTATGGGCAATATGGATTTAAAAAAGATGAAAAGACATTTATGCGCAGAATACCTATTATATAGAATGGTATTTAGGGTGCTGAATAAATGAAAGTAATAATGGGGAAGTCAGGGTAAAAGAATATTCAATGTTTGGTGCGTACAGTGGTTTATTCCATTATGAAAAGTAGAAAAATTCACAACATTAATTTATGATAAAGATAATATAGATTATTAAATAGGGGAGGATAACATGGGAAATATTATATACAGAAAAATGAATAGTGATGAATGTGAACGTATTAATCAAATAAATCCATATCAATATATTGGTAAAGCGTGGAGATTGGTAAATGGAGAACGTCAATTAGTAGAAATTAAATATGAGGATTTAGATTGGCCAAATGGATATGAACATCATTATAATAATTTGAAGGAGACTATATTAAATGGTGGTAGTGCATTTGGAGCTTTTGAAAATAATGAAAAATTATTGGGGTTTGCTACTATAAATAGGGATTTCTTTGGTGAACAGTTTAATTATATTTTGATGGATCAACTTTTCATCTCATTAGAACATAGAAATAGAGGGATGGGTAAAAAAATATTTATGCTTTGCGTAGATGAAGCAAGAGAATGGAATTCAGATAAAATTTATATTTGTGCTGGCTCAGCTGAAGAAACAATTGCATTTTATCGTGCAATAGGTTGCACGGAAGCTGTAGAAATAAATAAAGAGTTATATGAAAGTGATCCAAGAGATTATCAATTGGAGTATTTATTATAATAGATAGTTCATAAATTATAGCTGCAAAAATTTAATATATTATAAATGAGCAGGTGGTATTAAATTTACTACCTGCTTTAATATTATAAAGAACTGATAATTATAGATACAAAAGTTATTTAAAATGATTGATGTTCTCCAATTACAATACATTTAGAATCTTGCCCATGTCCAATTTGATTAGTTTTAGCTATCGGAAGATTAGGATCTTCTATTATACTAGTTATTATTTCTATAATATCAGGAGTATACTTTTCTCTTTCCATTTCAGTAAAGCTGCCAAGTAATATTCCTTTAACTTTTTTAAAGACCCCTAATTGTTTGTATTGAGTTAAATATGTTGTCATTTTACTTACATCACCACCTAGACTTTCAAGGAAAAGAATTTTATCTTGAAAATCTGGCATATATTCTGTTCCAGCTAGTTTTAAAAGACAACGAATATTACCGCCAACAACTACACCTTCCATTGAAGTTCCTTGTACCCACGTATATTCAAAGTTAAATAAATCTTTTTTATTTTCGATAAGACTTTTAGTAAAATCCTGAAATTGTTTTTCTTCACAATTACCAACTAGGTTTCTTAATTGATAATTATATGCCTTCAAACCTGTTTTTGCATATATACCATTTAATAATACTGATAAATCACTATAACCAAAGAATGGTTTAAAGTTAGTTTTTATGATATTAAAATCTAAGTAGTCTAAAACACTATTAGCTAAATCTCCACCAGAAACATCAAATATTGCTTTAACATTTGGATTAATAAAAAGATTCATTAATTCATTAGCTCTTTCTTTTGCAGAACCATTAAAAATAGAATGTTTTTTATATAATGTTTTCGCGTATAAGACATTTATATTAATAGAAGAAAGTTTTTCTTCTAAATAATCAATTTTTCTAGAGGACTCTTCTGATAAACCATTAGAGCAAGCAATTATTCCTATTGTATCTTCAAATTTTAATAATGAATTCATATATTTAACCGTCCTTTTTAATTTCAGATTATGTTGTAGTATAATATTATACTACATACTGTCCTTAGTTTTTTTGAAAGCCTGTGTTGAATGTTTATTTATATGCTGATTATAACATTGATCTGTTATTTTTTCAGGATCCTAAATATCTTGATATAAATATTAACAAAAACAATATAGTGAGCATAGATATATTTATATGAATTATAAAAGAGGAGTAATAGGATTATGTATGATAAAGTAAAGCTGGATTATACCTATGATGGATTAGAACCATATATTGATGCAAAAACAGTTGAAATACATTATACAAAGCATCTTCAAACTTATGTAAATAATTTAAATAACTTATTAAAGGGATATGAGGATTTTACAGATGGGAAAACATTAGAACAAATATTAAGATACCCGAAAAAAATTCCGTGTAAAATTAGGACAGGGGTAATAAATCAAGGGGGTGGAGTATCTAATCATAACTTTTATTTTACAATACTATCTCCTAATGCTAAAATAAAACCAGAAGGAAAATTACTAGATAATATTAATAAATGTTTTGGTAGTTTTGATGAATTAAAGGAAGAGGTCAGTAGAGTTACAATTGCTCAGTTTGGTTCAGGTTATGGGTGGCTTGTAATTAATAGAAAAGGAAAATTAGAAATTGTAAGTACACAAAATCAAGATACACCAATAAGTATTGGTATGGTGCCACTATTAACTATAGATGTTTGGGAGCATGCATATTATTTAAAATATAAAAATTTAAGGGCAGATTATGTGAAAAATATTTGGAACCTAATAGATTGGTCGAAAATTGAAAAGATTTATTATAAGTCAATGGGAAATAGGCTATAATAAATATAAATACTTTAAAAGATTAAGAGGAGGACTAACATATGGTTACAAAGAAACAACTTAAAGAAGATATAATAACTTATGATGTTATAAAGTCTGTTGATGAAGATGGGAAAATAATTGAGTATGTTGAGGTCACCTTAGATGATCGTATTATAGATGTGTATATGGATACAAGTGAAGTTAATGTAGGTCTTATAATTAACAGAATTATAGAAGATAATCTTTATGTAGATTAATTTTTATTAATATATTAAATTTTTATTTACAATAATTACATTGATAAAGTATAATGAATATGTTTCATTATATAAAATAACTTAGATAAAAAGGAGAACATATGAGAGCAGTATATAGAAATCCTAAGGAATTAGCAAGTAAACTTAAGGACACCGTAGATGATTATTTTGATGATGTGTTAAGTTATGAAAAATTAGAGCAAAAGATTACATTAATTATAAAGGCTAATGGCGATAGAATTTATAAAGATGGTAATATGCCAGCAAAATTATCTATTGTATTAGGTGCTGAAAGAATAGAAGTAATAGATAAAATTGCAAAAAATATTGAATAAATATTGAAGGTGAATTTAGTAGATTGATACTAGATTCACTTCTTTTTTTGAAGTCTATATAGATATAGATTTGTAAAAGTTGACAAAGAAATGGAAAAACAATAATTCTAGAAATAGATACAAATGAAAATAGGATAGGAGAATTTTTATGAAAAATGAAAATATGTTAGCAACTGCGCCTATAGGGAAGTTGCTTATAAAATATTCAATTCCGGCAATAATAGGAATGATTGTAAATGCACTTTATAATGTAGTAGATAGAATGTTTATAGGGCACCTTCCAGAGGTTGGATCTTTAGCAATAACTGGGGTAGGATTAACTATGCCAATAATGACTATTATATTAGCCTTTGGAATGCTTATTGGAATCGGAGCTGCAAGTAATATATCAATAAAACTTGGTCAGGGAAAACGGAAAGAGGCAGAAAAAATAATAGGAAATGTTATTACCCTTTCACTGATTATAGGAGTGACACTAAGTATTTTAGGTATAATATTTGGAAACAATATTTTAAACCTATTTGGTGCAAGTGAAAATACCTTATATTATGCTAAGTCTTATATTTATATAATATTAGGGGGGACAACTTTTAGTATTTTAGCATTTGCTTTAAATAATACAATTAGAGTTGATGGTAATCCAAGACTTGCAGCTACTATAATGGTGGTTGGCTGTTTAACTAATATTATATTAGATGCAGTATTTATATTTAAATTTAATTTAGGAATTCAAGGAGCTGCACTTGCTACAGTAATATCTCAAATAATTACCTCTGTGTGGGCACTTGAATATTACATTTCGGGCAAATCGAACTTAAAGTTTAGAAAATCAAGCTTGAAGTTAGATAAAAAGCTAATTGGAGTAATATTCGCAATAGGATTATCACCTTTTATGATGCAAATTGCAGCAAGTTTAGTGCAAGTTATCGCAAATAATTCATTAAAGGTTTATGGTGGAGATTTAGCAATTGGCGCAATGGCAACTATTTCTTCAGTAAATTTATTATTTCTAATGCCTGTGTTTGGAATAGATCAGGGTTCACAACCTATAATTGGGTTTAACTATGGGGCAAAACAATATGACAGAGCACATAAAGCGGTTAAGCTTTCAATGATGGCGGCAACAGCCATCTTAACAGTGTCTGCAATAGTAATTCAAATATTCCCAGAAGCTATAATTGGAATGTTTAATAAAGATGCAGAGCTAATGAGTATATCAACAAGAGGTGTTAGAATATATCTTCTTATGTTACCAATTATAGGTATAGCCATATCTGGTTCAGATTATATTTTGGCTATTGGTAAAGCAAAACTTGCAATGTCATTAAGTATACTTAGACAAATAATAGTACTTATACCTATTATGATTATTTTACCTAAGTTTTTAGGGTTAGATGGGGTTTGGATAGCACAACCTATATCTGATATTATTGCGACAATAATAACAGCTTTAATAGTAATAAGAGAAATGAGATCAATAAAGAAGCTTGATAAAAATGAAAATGAAATAGCTCATAGTAGAATTGAAAGCGACTAAGGGAAAAGAACTATCAAAATTTCTAATTTGAGAGATTTTGATAGTTCTTATTTTTATAAAAAATTAAAAAATAATTATGTAGTTTGTAGTATATTAATTAGAGGAAAATTGAAATAAACTGAGTAATCGAAATAATCAGAATAATTAGAATAAAACATTTGCAATTGGCATATAATAGGAATATTATTAATATATTACATTAAACTGCACAAATACAAAAGTTGTACTGGAGTTTAAAATATTAAAAAAAAGGGGATATTAAAATGGCGAGAAGAGCTTTTAAAAAAATGAAAAAGACAGTTGCAATTTTGACAGTTACAAGTATGCTTATGGGAATTACTATTACTGTTATGCCATCTATGAATGCAAGTGCAATGGAAGTAGCAGCACAGAACAAACGTAATGTAATGTATTACGGAGATTGGTCGATATGGGGTGGAGAAAATAATTTTTATCCAAAAGACATACCAGCAGATCAATTAACTCATTTAAATTTAGCATTTTTAGATTTTAATGCAAGTGGAGATTTGATTTTCTGTGACAAGGATGCAAATATTGGAGCTCCAGTTGGAATGCCAAGCGTTCAATGGGGTGGAGCTAATGCAGGTATTATAAATGCATTGCAAGATTTAAGGGCAGAAAATCCAAATATGAAAATAGGTACATCTATTGGAGGTTGGTCAAAATCAGGAGATTTCTCCACAGTAACAGCTGATCCTACAATTAGAGCTAAATTTGTTGAAAACGTTATGAAATTTGTTGAATATACTAATATGGATTTTGTAGATATAGATTGGGAATACCCAGGTGATGCTCGAGAGCCGGATAAGGTTGATAATAAAAATGATGAAGGTACACCAAATGCAACAGCAGCAGATAAAGAAAACTATATTAAGTTACTGCAAGATTTAAGAACAGCTTTAGATAAACAAGGAAAAAGACTTGTAAAACCTTATGAATTATCAGTTGCATTACCAGTTTCTAAAAAGAAATTAGACTTGGGTATTGATATTAATAAGTTATTTAGCATTGTAGATTTTGCAAACATAATGACTTATGACATGTATGGTGGATGGAATGAGAATAGTGGACATCATGCGGCTTTATATCCTAATCCTAATGATCCAAGTAAGGGCGAAGGATTATCAGTTGATGAAAGTATAGATTATATAATAAGCAAAGGTGCTAAAAAAGAAAAAATAGTTGTTGGCGCAGCTTATTATACAAGGGGATGGGAAAAGGTTTCAGCAGGACCAGACAAAAATAATCCTGGACTGTATGGAAAAGCAGAAAAAATTAATAAAAATGCAGATGGTACACTTACAACAGGAGCAAAAAATCAAGCAGCAAGTACAGTTGGTGATGGCGGACGTGCTGGAGGAGTTTGGGCTTATAGTGGATTAGAAAAATTAAAAGGTGCATATTCAGGACTTAAAGAATATTGGGATGATACAGCGAAAGCTCCATATCTTTATAATGAAAAAACAGGAGCGTTTTTCACTTACGATAATATAAGATCAATCGGAGAAAAAACTAAATATGTTAATGATAATAACCTAGGTGGAATGATTGGTTGGATGGCATCACAAGATAAATCAACAACTTCTACAAATCGTGATGAATTAACAAAGGCGAGTAAAATAGGACTTTATGGACAAGCTAATTTACCAGATAATAAAATAGTATATGCTGATTTAGACATAAGCTGTAGTATAAAAACATCTAAAGATGACTGGGCAAAGGGTGGTAAATACGAAATAACAATTAAAAACAATGAAAAATTAGAAGAATCAGGAGATACATTAAGAGGTGTTGAAAATGCAGCCGAAACTATTAAAACTCCTAAGTTCTACATCAAAAATACTAGTGGGACACTTACAGCGGGAAATAACTTGGCAGGTAAGGTTACTCAAGAAGGTATATATACAGTAGTTGATATTAGTGGTGTTTATGAAGGGGCAGTTATAGAACCAGGAAAATCATATACATTTGTATTAAACACAACAAATGCGAAGCCAATGGATACTGATATTAGTAGCATTGAATTAGCACAGCATATTTATAAAGGTGGAACTGAGTTAAACAGGCAATTAATAAAATAGGGGGTTATTTTTAGAATAACTTAAAAGTATTTAGGGTGAAAAAATTTTTTATTAGAATTTTTCCATCCTATTTTATTTATATTTATGAAATAGGTCTATTTTACTAGACATGAAAATAAAAAAAGGGATATAATATAATTTGTGTTTAAATAGAAGAAGAGGTGACGTTTTTTGGAAAAAGATATAAATAAAATGCAAGAAGATATAGTAAATGCAGATATGAAACAAGCTGATAAAATATGGAAAGTCATGGAGGAAAATTTATCTTTAGAATACCACTTAGATAGAATGACTAAGGATGAATTAGTTAAGGTGGCTGCACAATATAAAGTAAAAGGAATAACTTCTTTAAAAAAGGCTGATGCAGTAATAAAGGTTAAAAATTCTATTATTGAAAAAATAGATATTACATTAGATCTTTTAAATGATGAAGGTTTTAGCTATTTACAAAATTTGATTAATGGAAACTGTATTGAAAGTTGTGAAACTAATGAGTTAATTAATACAACCTATCTTAGAAATAGGGGAATATTATTTACAGGGATTATAGATGAAAACTTAAAAGTAATATTACCTATAGAAGTAAGTGAACTAATAAAAATTAAGTTAACTAAGGAATTAAAAGAAAATACTTTAAGAAATACTGAAATAGTAAAGTTATTTGCAGGAATGGTTTATTATTATGGAGTTTTAACAATTGATAAATTTATAGAATTAGCAGAATCTACATTGGAATATGATATTTACTATGAAAGAGTTGAAATGATTATAAATAATGGAGAAGAACTTGGATTTGATTATCAAATTGAAGGTAATATAGCAGTTCATATAGATGTAGAAGAAGTTTCAGAAATAATAGAGGCTCAAGAGAGGAATTGTGAAATTGGTTATTATAAATTTGATAAGAAGGCACTTATAAAGGCTGCGAAACCAGATTTTATTGAAGAAAATAAACAAGCCTTAAAACTTGAAAAAGTAATTGGAGAATTATTTGTAATTGATAAAAAAATACTTAAAGAGGAAATAGAAAGTTATTCAATAGCTATAAAAAATGAAGAACCATTAGATGCTTGTATTGATGTGTATTTACGAGCATATCAAATAGAGGCTGATGAAGAAAGAAATATATTTTCGGAAGAGTTAACTAAGCTTGCAAATTCAGTTAGAAGATGGAGCTATAAAGGATATAGTCAAACGGAGATAGATAATAAAAAGAAAACAGTAGTAGTAGAAGTTAAAGTAGGAAGAAATGATGTTTGTATT
The DNA here is from genome assembly GCF_900104115.1 of Clostridium gasigenes. Taxonomy (GTDB): domain Bacteria; phylum Bacillota; class Clostridia; order Clostridiales; family Clostridiaceae; genus Clostridium; species Clostridium gasigenes. The sequence continues at coordinate 210,482 of NZ_FNJM01000003.1, read as the reverse complement.
TGTGGAAGTGGGAAGAAATATAAGAAATGTTGTGGAAGATAATTTAATTATAAATAAAAGGATAACTTTAAAAAGTTATCCTTTTATTTGCAATATAATATTAGTGAGAGAATATTATAAAATATAGGAATTATACTGTGGTTAAAAATATAACATACAATTTATGTTCATAAAAAAAATAGCCATAAATAGCTTTAAACATATAGTTAAATTAATAGAATAGTCATAAATAATGGATTGAAAGTAATAAATTGTAGTTAAATAAATGACTAACATTGAGTAAGTGGGAATATTATGATAAAATTTAAGTAAGACTATAATATTAAGTATAAAATTTAGAGTTTTAGTCGGAACTTTAGATAAAATAGGAGGGGTTTTTATGATAAGTAATATTCTTAGTAATGTGAAAATTTCAACTAGAAATTTTCAACTTATGGATAATAGAATTCAAAGTATTTCTGAAGACGAGAGAGCTACAGTTTTAATGAATTGTAATATTGATAAAATGAATTATGAAGAAGTATTAAAAAATATTAAAGAGTATGCTCTAGTAGATAATAAAGGAATAGAGTTATATTCTAAATATGAATCAAAGAGATTTAAGAGCATAGTTATTAAAGCTTTTAGTATTAATCCGAATTTAAATGGTTATGGAGTAATAGCAGAGGCTAAAAGAGAAGAATTAGAACTTGGTTTAAAAGTGATTAAAAGACTATTTGAAGATGTTGAAGTTAAATTTGCCATTGATGGAACGGATAAAAAAATTACACCTATAGTTTCAGGTCTAGGAGAAGTTATAAAGGTTAACAAAACTTTAGACCTATATGACGAAAAGTTACAGATTAAAGGGTTTGGTAAAGATGTGAATACTGAGGATATATTAATAGAAGATTTATTTACTTTAATTTACCTTGGAAAAGCATTTAAAGATGGAAATTTAAACAAGGAAGTTTATTTAACTATTTATGGTGGAGCGGTAGAAGGAAACAAAGTTGTTTCTGTAAATTCAGGTACATCACTTAATGATATTTTTGTTTATTTAAATGGAGATAAGGAATCACTTAAGAAGGTAATTATTGGGGGAGCACTAAATGGACAAGGGCAATATAATCTAGATGGTGCTGTAAACAATGCTATGAGGGGAATACTCTTTTTAACAGAAAAAGAGTCGCCATCAGAGGATGATATGAGCTGTATTAGATGTTCAAAATGCTTAAGAGTTTGTCCTGAAGGATTAAATCCTATAAAACTTAAAGAACTTTGGAATAGAAACGAAAAGGATGAGTTTTTAAAATTTGGTGGAGAGAAGTGTATTGAATGTGGATTATGCAGTTATGTATGCCCTTCAAATATAGAAATTATCCAAGCTATAAGAACAGGAAAAGTTTTCATAAATAAATAACGAAGGAATAGGAGTGAAGATAGTGGAAAACAAAACGCTTCATATATCACCAATGCCTCATGTTAAAAGAGGGTTAGGTGTAAATAAAATAATGCTAGATATTATAATAGCATTAATTCCAGCTGTATGTGCAGGTATATACTTTTATAAGGGAGATGCAGCAAAAATATTACTAGCTACAGTTTTAGCTAGTTTAGTTGCAGAAGCACTATGGAATAAATTTGTTAAAAAGACAAACTGGCTAACAGATTTAAGTCCAATAGTATCAGGTATTATTTTAGGTCTTATAATGCCAACCTATGTTCCTTTATGGATACCAATAGTTGGATCGATTTTTGCAACAATAGTAGTTAAACAGTTTTTTGGAGGTCTTGGTCAAAATTTTATGAATCCAGAAGCTGCTACAAAAGCATTTTTAATAACTTCATGGGCTGCTGTAATGGCAAAACCAGTAGTTGATTCAACAACTGCTGCATCAGGAGCTGTTGAAAAGACTTTAACATTATGGAACCAAATATTAGGACAAGCATCAGGAAGCATTGGTGAAGTATCAATATTAGCATTACTAATAGGTGGAGTATATTTACTAGTTAGAGGTGTTATTAGCTTTAGAGCACCAGCAACATTTATAGTTGCTTCATTTGTTATGCATTCAGTACTTGGTAAAGAAGGTTTATTAACGGGAGCATTCTTCCTGGCGGCCATATTTATGGCAACAGATTATGCTACAACACCAATGACTAAGAGTGGACAATACTTATTTGGGTTAGTGGCTGGAATTTGTGCAAGTATTATAGCAGTGCTTGGATATAATCCAGATGGACCGTATTATGCAATTATAATAATTAACTTATTCACTCCATTAATAGAGTACTATACAAGTAAAAGAGTGAAAATTAAGAAGGAGGCTGCTTAAGATGAAAGAAAATTTCAAACTAGGAAGAACCCTTCTAATAATAACAGCAATTGCAGGGGTATTACTTGGTTTTGCAAATAACTTAACTAAGGATGCTATTTTAGAAAATGCTAAAATGAATAAAGAAGATTTAAAGGCTGTATTGTCACAAGCTGAATCAGTTCAGGATATAGAATTCACTAAAACCGAAGCAGTTAAAGAAGTTTATAAAGCTGTAAATGGTAATGAGGTTGTAGGCCATGTCCTAAAGGTTACAAGCAAAGGATTCCATGGACCAGTAGATTTCCTAATTGGAATATCAACAGATAATAAGGTTTCTGGAATTAGAGTATTATCACATGCTGAAACACCGGGTCTTGGATCTAAAATAGCAGAAGTGAAATTTACATCAAGATTTACAGCTAAACCAATAGCAGAAGATTTAGAAGTAGTAAAGGTAACTCCTAATAAGGATAATGAAGTAGAAGCTATATCGGGAGCTACAACTTCAAGTAAAGCAACTGTAACAGCCGTAAATGATGCTATTAGATTCTATAAGGAAAATATAAAAGGTGAAGAAGTAGAATCTAAGAAAGAAACAGATGCAGATACAGCTGCTACAGGAAGCTAAACTAAAGAAAGTTAGGAGGAAATAAAATGAATAAGTTAATAGAAAGAATTAAAAATGGAGTAGTTACAGAAAATCCAATATTTGTTCAAGTTTTAGCTATGTGTCCTACTTTAGCAGTTACAACAAATGCTAAAAATGCATTAGGAATGGGACTTGCTGCAACAATAGTACTTATATTTTCTAATATGATTATTTCAGCATTAAGAAAGTTTATACCAGATCAGATTAGAATACCAGCATACATTGTTATTATTGCATCTTTTGTTACAATAATAGAAATGTTAATGAATGGATATGTACCAAGTCTTTATAAGTCGTTAGGTATATTTATTCCATTAATAGTTGTTAACTGTGTTATTTTAGGAAGAGCAGAAGCTTATGCTTCAAAGAATTCAGTGTTACCATCAATATTTGATGGAATAGGAATGGGTCTTGGATTTACAGTGGCATTGGTTGTAATTGGAACATTTAGAGAGATTTTAGGAGCAGGAACAATTCTTGGATTCCAAGCAATGCCTCTAGGTTATAAACCAATATCAATTATGATTTTAGCACCTGGTGCATTCTTTACAATGGGTGGATTAATGGCACTATTAAATTATATTAATATTAAAAAAGCAGAAAAAACAGGGGAAGCACCAAAAAGATTAGAGCATAACTGTGGAAGTTGCTCAGGATGTGGAACTAGTGAATGTTCAGTAGAAGAATCAAATGAAAAAACTACAATAGAAATAAAGAAAAATTAGGAGGGTAACTATGGAACTGTTTATAATTTTTATAGGAGCGATGTTAGTTAATAATTTTGTTCTTTCAAAATTCTTAGGAATATGTTCATTTCTTGGAGTATCCAAAAAGAAGGATGCAGCTTTTGGAATGGGACTTGCTGTTACCTTTGTAATGATATTATCTTCAGTAATGACCTGGCTTGTATATAATGGAATACTTGTACCGTTAGGTCTAGAATATTTAAATACTATAGCAAGTGTACTCGTAATTGCAGCTTTAGTACAATTTGTTGAAATGGCAATGAAGAAACTTTCACCAAGCTTACATAAAGCGCTTGGGATATTTTTACCATTAATAACAACTAACTGTGCTGTTTTAGGAATGACTGTATTAAATGTACAAGAAGGTTATAACTTTATAGAATCAGTAGTTAATGCAATTGGGGGAGCATCGGGATATATGCTTTCTATAGTGTTATTAGCATTTATAAGAGAAAAAATAGATTATAATGAAAATATACCAAAGGTTTTAAGAGGGTTACCAATTACATTATTCACAGCAGCATTAATGTCAATTGCCTTTTTAGGATTCCAAGGATTAATTCACTAGGAGGGATTTTGCATGAATATATTATTTGCAGCATTAAGTTTAGGAGTTCTAGGATTAATTTTTGGAATTTTGCTTGGATTTGCTTCAAAGAAATTTGAAGTTAAAGTTAACCCAAAGATACCTATGATAAGAGAAATACTACCAGGTGCAAACTGTGGTGGTTGTGGATATGCAGGGTGTGATGCTTATGCAGAAGCTGTAATAGAAGGTGGAGCAAAACTAAACCTTTGTTCAGTTGGTGGAGCTAAGACTACAGGAGATATTGGAGAAGTTTTAGGTGTTACTGTAGAAAATGGAATAAAACTTACTGCATTTGTTAAATGTAATGGAAGCTGTAGTGTAGCAAAACAAAATTACACATTAGAAGGTGTCTCAGACTGTTTAACAGCTTCATTAATGGAAGATGGAGGGGCAAAAGCCTGCTCTTTTGGATGTTTAGGACTTGCAACTTGTGTTGGTGTTTGCGAATTCGACGCTATACATATAGTTGATGGAATTGCAAAAGTAGATTACCAAAAGTGTACTAACTGTGGAGCGTGTATAAATATTTGTCCTAAAGGGCTAATAGAAGCTGTACCGGCAGATAACAAAGTAAGGGTTGAATGTAATAACTCTGAAATTGGAAAGCATGTAAAGCAAAACTGCTCAGTAGCTTGCATAGGATGTAAAATATGTGAAAGAAACTGTCCATCGGATGCAGTACGTGTTACAGGATTCTTAGCTAAAGTAGATTATCATAAGTGTACTAGCTGCGAAGTATGTACTACTAAATGTCCAACTGGAGCAATAAAGAATATATTTAAGTAAGGCATTTCTAAATAAATAATAAGTCAAGATGACTAAATAGCTAACAGCAATGCTGTTAGCTATTTTTCTTCAATGGTTTATAACGTTTTCAGAAAAGAAACATATAATATTATATAAACACATTACATAGTGGAATTAATTTATTATTTTTACTAAAAAAGGAGGTAATTTTATGGCCACTAATGTATTATTTTGTTTAGGATTATTAATTATAGCAATTGGGATAATGTTGTTTTTTAGAAAGAAAAAATTATATAGGGATGGAATACGAACTATTGGAAAAGTAATAGAAATTGAAACTTACACATATTTAAACCAAGGACCGGAGTTTAATACTGTATATTATATAGGAATTACACCCATTATAGAGGTTGAAGATAGAGGTAAAAAGATAAGAATTGCATATAATTCTATAGATGATTACTCAAACCTTTCGAAAGGTGATGAGGTTGAAGTTATATATCCAAAAGGTAAAGTTGAAGAGTTGTTAATTTGTAATGAAAAAGAATTATATAAAGGGCCTTTATCAGTAGGATTAGTAGGCTTATCAATTATAATATTAGCATTAATATTAATATTAGTGTAAAAATATAGTAAGGCATTTGAAAAAATAGGATAGCATATTTGCTTGTTATTTTTTCAAATGCCTTATTTCAAATTATTTAATAATTGAATCAATAGTATGTATAAGTAAAAGAACATTTGTTAAAACTAAAGTTCTTTACTGATGCTATTTAGATTCGATTTTTTATACTAACAATATTATTTTGAAAAAAAATTTCCAAATAAGTTATTGACAACATGTTTTGATTATAGTATATTTTGAGTATCAAAGTATTCAATTATCGAAATATTTTTGTGTGCTAATTGAAATTTCGACAAAATTCTATTATTATAGAAGTACTAGAACTTAAGAACAACTTAAGAAGAGATGTGGGAGTGAATATTCATGAAGAAGACACAAAAGGTATTAAATGAATTGTTGGTACAAATATTCGATGATATTGTGCAAATAGAAGAAAAAACATTAAAACATGGAGCTTTATCTGATTTATCAGTTACAGAAATGCATACGTTAGAAGCTATAGGTATGTACACTCAAAGAACTATGAGTGAAGTAGCACAAGATTTAAAAATTACAGTAGGAACTTTGACAACTGCTATTAATAAGCTTATAAAAAAAGATTATGTTTCAAGAAAGAGAATAGAAGAAGATAGACGAGTAGTTTTAGTAGAACTTACTAAAAGGGGAAAACTTGCATATAGACTACATGAAAAATTTCATAATGATATGATAACAGCCACTATTGATGGGTTAAGTGAAAGCGAGGAAGACGTTTTAATCTCATCACTAGAAAAATTGAATGTTTTCTTTAAAGCAAAAAATGAATTGATTAAGTAAGGGAGCGGAAAAAAATAGACGGGAATTTAATTAGTTATTTTTTGAAGCTCCTCATAAGGAGAGATATATGAAAGAAGTAGTAATTAGTGGAATTGGCGCATATGTACCTTCTAATATTGTAACAAATGAAGATCTAAGTGCCATAGTTGATACTAGTGACGAATGGATTCTTGATAGAACTGGTATAAAAGAAAGAAGAATATCAACTGGTGAGGATACATCAAATATTGCAACTAAAGCTGCGATACTTGCAATTGAAAGATCTGGAGTGCAAAAAGAAGATTTAGAACTAATAATAGTTGCAACAATAACTCCTGATATGTGTACACCATCAGTTGCGTGTATGGTTCAAAAAGAATTAGGAGCTAAAGGTGCAACTGCCTTTGATATAAATGCAGCTTGCTCTGGATTTATATATGCTATTCAAATAGCAGAATCTATGATGAAAATTCATGGTTTCAAGAATGCTCTAATTATAGGGGCAGAAACTTTATCTAAAATAATAGATTGGAAGGACAGAGGGACTTGTGTTCTATTTGGAGATGGAGGGGGAGCCGTAGTGCTTACAGAAAGTAACACTAAAGGAATTATTAATACTTTTAGTAAATCTGATGGAAGCAAATATGAAAGTTTAGTAGCTGCGGCTTTTGATGTTGAAAATCCATATGCTTTAAATGTAGTTAAAAGAAATAACAAGGTACAAATGAAGGGTGGAGAAGTATTTAAGTTCGCAACTGCAGCTATAGTAGAGGCAGTTAAAGAAGTTTTATTAAATACAGATTGCAACCTAGAGGATGTTAAATATATAGTACCTCATCAAGCGAATTTAAGAATAATTGATTATGCAGCTAAGAAGTTAAATGTAGATAAAGAAAAATTTTATGTTAACTTAGATAGATTTGGAAATACTTCTTCAGCTTCTATTCCAATTGCATTAAATGAAATGTATGAAAAAGGTATGCTAAAAGCTAAGGATAAAATAGTGTTAGTTGGATTCGGTGGGGGATTAACCTTTGGGTCTGTATTAATAGAATGGAAATAATAATAAAATATAATATTAGGAGGAATACAAAATGGTATTTGATAGAATTAAAAAGGTAGTATGTGAACAATTAGGGGTTTCAGAAGAGGATGTTAAATTAGAAACAACTTTCGAAGCATTAGGAGCAGATTCATTAGATCTTTTCCAAGTGGTAATAGAACTTGAAGAGGAATTTGATATTCAATTAGAAGATGCAGAAAATATGAAGAGCATACAAGATGCTGTAACATATGTAAACTCAAAAATAGCATAAGGCATTTTAAAGAAAGCCTAAGACCAAAAGATAAGTCAGATATTTTTATCTGACTTATTAAATAGGAGGAATTTTTATGAAGAAGACCAGGATTACAGAATTATTAAACATAGAATATCCGATTTTTCAAGGTGGAATGGCTTGGATTGCAGATGCATCTTTAGCAGCAGCTACAAGTGAAGCGGGTGGTCTTGGAATAATAACTGGAGCTGCTCCTACCCAGTGGGTTAGAGATGAAATAAGAAAAGCGAAAATTTTAACAAGTAAACCTTTTGGAGTAAATATTATGCTTATGTCAGAAAATGCAGATGAGATAGCAAAATTAGTCTGCGAAGAAGATGTTAAAGTGGTTACAACTGGAGCTGGAAGCCCTGGTAAGTATATGGAAATGTGGAAAGCTAAAGGAATAAAAGTTATACCTGTAGTTGCCTCAGTTGCACTTGCTAGAAGAATGGAAAGATCAGGCGCTGATGCAGTTATTGCAGAAGGAACAGAATCCGGTGGGCATGTTGGGCAATTGACAACAATGACATTAGTTCCACAAGTTGTAGATGCATGTAGCATACCAGTTATTGCAGCAGGTGGAATTGCGGATGGAAGAGGTGTTGCGGCATCATTTATGTTAGGAGCTGAAGGCGTTCAACTTGGAACAAGGTTTCTCGTGACTAAAGAATGCACTGTACACCAAAATTATAAAGATAAAGTTATAAAAGCTAAAGATATAGATACAGATGTAACTGGAAGAGGTACAGGTCATCCAGTTAGAGTACTTAGAAATAAACTTTCAAGAGAATTTTTGAAAGCAGAAAAAGAAGGGGCATCAGCAGAAGAGCTTGAAGAATTAGCAAAAGGATCACTTCCAAAAGCTGCAAGAGATGGCGATGTTCAAATGGGATCAGTTATGGCAGGTCAAAGTTCAGGATTAGTAGTAAAAGAAGAAACTTGCAAAGAACTTATATTAGAAATTTTTGAAGAAGCGCAAAAAACTATTGATAAGTTTGGAGGATTAAATGGATAAAAAAATTGCATTTCTTTTCTCAGGACAAGGAGCTCAATATCTATCTATGGGAAAAGAACTTTATGATAATATACCAGAATGTAGGGAAGTATTTAATAAGGGAGAAAAAATATTAGATTTGCCAATTAAGGATATAATATTTAATGGACCAGAAGAAATACTAACTCAAACTGAAAATACTCAACCAGCTATTTTATTAACATCATTAGCTTGTTTAAAAGCTCTTGAGATTAATGGAATAGAAGGCGACTGCGCTGCAGGATTATCACTTGGTGAATATACAGCTTTAATTTATGGTGAAGCTTTATCTTTTGAAGATGGGGTTAAACTTATAAAAGAAAGAGGAAGAATAATGGGGTCATCATTACCTAAAGGGTTAGGTGGAATGGCAGCAGTACTTAAGTTAGATGAAGAAAGTATAAAATTATTATTAGAAAAAGCAGGGGAATTTGGAATTATAGAAGGTGCTAATTTTAATTGTCCAGGGCAAGTTGTTGTTGCTGGAGAAATGGAAGCAATAAAAAAAGCCGTGAAAATAGCAAAAGAACTAGGTGGTATGGCAATACCTTTAAAAGTAAGTGGACCGTTCCATAGTTCTTTATTGGAACCGGCAAGTTTTGAGTTTTTTGAAACTTTAAAATTGTTAGAATTTAAGCCTCTTAAAAAATTAATTTATTCTAATGTAAAAGGAACCCCTTACGAAGAAAATGACGATGTTAAAACTCTACTTAGAAAACAAATGATGTCTTCAGTTTTATTTGAGAAGACAATAAGAGATATGATAGATAGAGGAATTAACACTTTTATAGAAATTGGACCTGGAAAAGCGCTTAGAGGGTTCGTTAAAAAGATAGATAAAAATGCAAAAGTATTAAACGTTGAAGATTTAAATTCTTTAGAAGCTACAATAAAAGCTATTAAAGAAGAAAATTAGGAGGTTTTTATGTTAAAAGGAAAATGTGCAGTAGTAACAGGTGCAGCAAAAGGCATAGGCAGATCTATAGCTTTAAAATATGCAAAACTTGGAGCGAATTTAGTTATAAATTATAGAAGTAGTGAAGAAGAAGCTATTTCTTTAGAAAAGGAATTAAAAGAACTTGGAGTAGAAGTTTTAGTAGTTAAAGCAGATATTAGTAATTTTAATGATGCAAATAATTTAATACTTATGGCTAAAGAAAGATTTGGATCAGTAGATATATTAGTTAATAATGCAGGGATTACTAGAGATGGTTTAGTTATGAGAATGAAAGAAGAAGATTTTGATAGAGTAATAGAAGTAAATTTAAAAGGCGTATTTAACTGTATAAGAGCAGTTACCCCAATTATGGTTAAACAAAAATCTGGTAAAGTCATAAATATGGCATCGGTAGTTGGAATAACAGGAAATGCTGGTCAATTAAATTATTGCGCTGCAAAGGCTGGAGTTATAGGAATGACAAAATCACTTGCAAGAGAGCTTGGAAGTCGTGGAATAAATGTAAATGCAATAGCACCAGGATTTATTCAAACTGATATGACAAATGAACTTGGAGAAAAAGCAAAAGATGCAGTAATGGCAAACATTCCGCTTAAAAGATTTGGAAATGTATCAGATGTTGCGGAATTAGCAGCATTTTTAGCTAGTGAATCTGCAAGTTATATTACTGGTCAAATTATAAGCGTTGATGGTGGAATGTCAATGTAATGGAGGGAAAACAATGAATAGAAGAGTTGTAATAACTGGAATGGGAGCAGTAACTCCTATTGGTAATGATGTAGAAAGTTTCTGGAATAATTCAAAAATCGGAAAACTTGGAATAGATTTTATAAAATCAATTGATACAGACAATTTAGAAGTTAAAATTGCAGGGGAATTAAAAGAATTTGACCCTGAAACTGTTTTAGGGAAAAAAGAAGTGAAAAGATTAGATAAGTTTTCTCAATATGCAGTAGTTGCAGCACAAGAGGCTGTAACTAATTCAGGATTAGATTTAGATAATATAGATAAAGATAGATTTGGGGTTTTTGTAGGATCAGGAATTGGTGGTTTTACAACAGAAGAAAATGGATTTAGGACATTATTTGATAAAGGTGGAAAGAGAGTTTCTCCATTATTCATACCTATGGTTATAATTAATTTAGCAGCAGGAAATGTAGCTATAAGATTTGGGGCTAGAGGAGTTTGTACTTCAGTAGTTACTGCCTGTGCAACAGGAACTAATAATATAGGTGATGCTTTTAGAAGTATCAAACATGGATATAGCGATATTGTACTTGCAGGTGGAACAGAAGCACCTATTACAGCTATGGCAATATCAGGATTTAATAGTATGAGAGCTTTAAATTCATTAAATGATCCAAAAAGAGCATCAATACCTTTTGATAAAGAGAGATCAGGATTTGTTATGGGTGAAGGTGCAGGGATTTTAGTTATGGAAAGCTTAGAACATGCTGAAGCTAGAGGTGCAAATATATTAGCTGAAATAGTAGGATATGGGTCAACTTGTGATGCTTATCATATAACTTCACCAGATCCAGAAGGAAAAGGTGCAAGTAGGTCTATGGAAGATGCAATAAAAGAAGCTGGAATAAGTGAAAATCAAGTTTCATATATTAATGCACATGGAACATCAACTCCTTATAATGATAAGTTTGAAACAATTGCAATTAAAAAGGTATTTGGAGATCAAGCTTATAAAATACCAATATCTTCAACAAAATCAATGACAGGTCATCTTTTAGGTGCAGCTGGTGCAGTTGAAAGTATAGTTTGTATTAAGGCTCTTCAAGAAGGGTTTGTTCCTCCAACTATAGGATATGAAGTATGCGATGAAGGCTTAGATTTAGACTACGTACCAAATGTAGGAAGAGATGCAAAAGTAGAATATGCTTTAACTAATTCTTTAGGATTTGGTGGTCATAATGCATCTTTAGTATTTAAAAAATGGTAGTATTTTAGGAGGAAAACTTATGGATTTAAAAGATATTAGAGAGTTAGTCCAAATGATTAACTCTTCAGAATTAGCTTATTTTGAACTTAAAATGGATGATAATTATATAAAGATGGATAAATCCTTAACTAGAAGTTTAGTAGGGAAAACATCTGTTGAAAACATTGTTGGTAAAGAAGAGATTAATAAAAATATTAATAGTGAAATAGTTAATAAAAATACTGAATTAGATATTGAAGAAAAAGTTTTAGTTAAAGAAGATGAAAATTTATTGACTATTAATTCACCAATGGTTGGAACTTTTTATGGGTCATCATCACCAGATAGTAGTCCTTTTGTTTCAGAAGGATCAAAGGTTTCAAAAGGTGATGCACTATGTATAATAGAGGCAATGAAATTAATGAATGAAATAGAATGTGAATATAATGGGGAAATAGTGAAAATATTAATTAAAGAAGGACAAATGGTTGAGTATGGTCAGCCAATGTTTAAAGTAAGGAGAGGTTAATATGTTAGGGATAAAAGAAATTAAAGAAATTATACCTCATAGATATCCTATGTTATTAATTGATAGAGTTACAGAAATAGTTGAGGGTGTAAGTGCTAAAGGATATAAAAATGTAACTATAAATGAACAATTTTTCCAAGGGCATTATCCAGATCATCCAGTTATGCCGGGTGTATTAATTTTAGAGGCATTAGCTCAAGTTGGAGCTGTTGCAATTTTAAGTAAAGAAGAAAATAAGGGGAAATTACCTCTTTTTGCTGGAGCAGATAAAGTTAGATGGAAAAAACAAGTTGTTCCAGGTGATAGATTAGATTTAAGTGTAGAAATAATAAAAATGCGAGGACCTATTGGTGTTGGACGTGGTATTGCAACAGTTGATGGGGTAAAGGCTTGCGTGGCAGAAATACTCTTTGCTATAGGATAGGTGATAATATGTTAAAAAAAGTGCTAATTGCAAATAGAGGAGAAATAGCTGTAAGAATAATTAGAGCTTGTAGAGAACTAGGGATTTTAACAGTGGCAGTTTATTCAGAAGTTGACAAAGAAGCGCTTCATACACAACTAGCGGATGAAGCTGTTTGTATAGGGCCAGCAGAAGCTAAGGAAAGTTACTTAAATATTACTAATATTTTAAGTGCTTGTGTTTTAACAGGAGCAGATGGGATACATCCAGGTTTTGGGTTTTTATCTGAAAACCCTAGATTTGCAAAAATGTGTACAGAATGCAATATCAAGTTTATCGGGCCAGATTATGAATCAATAGAGCTAATGGGAAATAAAGCAAAAGCAAGAGAGATTATGAAAGAGGCAGGAGTTCCAGTAGTGCCTGGGTATGAAGGCATTGTAGAAAATGCAGATCATGCTTTAAAAATATCAAATGAAATAGGATATCCTGTAATGATAAAAGCATCTGCCGGTGGTGGTGGACGTGGTATTAGGGTAGTTAGAGAAAAAAGTGAATTGAAATTAGCATACGATACAGCTAGAGCAGAGGCAAAAGCTTGCTTTGGTGATGATACTATTTATATAGAAAAATTTATAGAAAAACCAAGACATATAGAATTTCAAATTTTAGCGGATGATTATGGTAATGTAATACATTTGTGTGAAAGAGAATGTTCTATGCAAAGAAATAATCAAAAGGTTCTTGAAGAGGCACCTTCTACTTTCTTAACAAAAGAGTTAAGAGAAGAAATGGGCGAAATAGCCAAAAAAGCAGCAAAAGCAGTTAATTATAAAAATGCAGGAACTATTGAGTTTTTAGTTGATAAAAATTGTGGATATTATTTTATGGAAATGAATACTAGAATTCAAGTAGAACATCCTATAACAGAGATGATTACTGGAATTGATTTAGTAAAAGAGCAACTAAAAATTGCATCAAAAATGACTTTAGATATAACTCAAGAAGATATTAAAATATCAGGTCATGCAATTGAATGCAGAATTAATGCTGAGGATACAAAAAATAATTTCAGGCCTTGTCCTGGTAAAATAGAAGAGCTATGCATGCCAGGTGGAATGGGTGTGAGATTAGATAGTGCAATTTATTGTGGATATAAAATACCTCATAATTATGACTCAATGATTGGAAAACTAATTACTTATGCTAAAACTCGTGAGGAAGCTATTGCTAAAATGAAAAGATCACTAGGCGAATTTGCAATAGGTGGCGTAATTACTAATATTGATTTCCAATACTGGTTAATACAGCAAGAAGATTTCCTGAAAGGGGAATATGATACTTCATTTTTAGCAGAAAAGATGGTGAATAAGAATGCTTAAAGATTTATTTAAAAAAACTCAATATATTACAGTAAGTAAGGTTTCTTTTGATGATGAAATAATAGAGGAAGGTCCTAATATACCTTCTGGAATGTGGAGTAAATGCCATGACTGTGGAAATATAGTTTACACAGAGGATTTAGATTCTAATCTTGATGTATGTAATAAATGTGGATTCCATTTAAGAATAAATGCTAATGAAAGAATTAAACAAGTATTTGATAAAGAAAGTTTTAATATATTATTTTCAGAAGTTATAACTAAAAATCATTTAGGATTTAAAGGATATGAAGAGAAACTTAGAAAAGGTAGAGAAGCCTCTGGAAGTGATGAAGCTGTAATTTGTGGAGTAGGTAAAATAAATGGAATAAATATAGCGGCAGCTGTAATGGATAGTTTTTTTATGATGGGAAGTATGGGATCAGCAGTTGGCGAAAAAATAACAAGAACAGTGGAATATGCAACGTTAAATAAATTACCATTGGTGATATTTACAACTTCGGGTGGAGCCAGAATGCAAGAGGGAATTTTTTCTCTAATGCAAATGGCAAAAATATCAGGGGCTATTGGTAGGCATGACGAAGAAGGGCTATTATATATAACTGTATTAACTAATCCTACAACTGGTGGAGTAACTGCAAGTTTTGCAATGCAAGGAGATATTATAATTAGCGAACCAAGAGCTACAATAGGCTTTGCAGGAAGAAGAGTTATAGAAAATACAATTAAAGAGACGTTGCCAGAGACTTTTCAAAAGGCGGAGTTCTTATTAGAAAAAGGATTTATTGATGCTATAGTTCATAGAAGAGAACTTAAAGGTTATATTTATAAAATATTAAATCTTCATGGGGTGAATAAAAATGAGTAGAGAATTTATAAAAACCATGGCACCATGGGAAAAAGTAAATATAGCTAGACATAAAGATAGACCTAATGGGAAATATTATATACAAAATGTATTTGCAGATTTTTTAGAATTTCATGGTGATAGAACTTTCGGGGATGATAAAGCAATAGTAGGTGGAATAGCTCAAATAGGTGGAATAAGTACAACGGTTATTGCTATTACAAAAGGGGAAAATACAAAAGAAAATATCGAGAGAAACTTTGGAATGCCAAATCCTGAAGGATATAGAAAAGCACTAAGGCTTATGAAACAAGCAGAAAAGTTCAATAGACCGGTGGTTTGTTTTATTGATACCCCAGGAGCCTTTTGTGGAATTGGGGCAGAGGAAAGAGGGCAAGGACATGCAATTGCTCAAAATTTACTCCAGATGAGTAGGTTAAAGACACCTATTATATCTATAATAATAGGTGAAGGTGGAAGTGGTGGAGCATTAGCACTGGCAGTTGGGGATAGTGTATTTATGCTTGAACATTCTATTTACTCAATTCTTTCACCAGAAGGATTCGCATCTATACTATGGAAAGATGGAAGCCGTGCAGAGGAAGCTGCAGAAGTTATGAAAGTAACAGCTCAAGATTTAAGAGCGTTTGATATAATAGATAAAATTATAAAGGAACCTAGAGGTGGAGCTCATAACAATACACAAAAAATGATTAATAGTATAAAAAAAGAAATATATGATGAGTTAAATATATTACTTAAAAAAGATAAAAAAACATTACTAGAGGAAAGATATAATAAATTTAGAAAAATGGGTAGTTTTAATTAGGAAATAGGGGGTGGTGAAAGAAATTTTACTGCCTTTTTTAGGTTGATTAAGCTTTGAATTTAAAGAAGTATATTAGGAATTGTAAAATAAATAACAGACTACAGATTCTTAGCAATTTGCTCTGTTATTTATTTTATGATGACTTAAGTAGATAATAGTAAGAAATGAAATTACTTTGATATTTTTATAACAAAGAAAAACGTTATAAAAATATCTAATAGGATGTTAGAAATTACTAATATAAAGGATTACAAGAAAAAAATGATTGTGAATAAAAAGAATAATCGGAAAATAGAAAATTGTCGAATAAAAACAAAAAAATAAGGTTAATATAGTAAAAGAGATAAAAATTATAAAAGCGAACAGTTAAACACAACATTTAAGGACGGTTTACTATTTAAATTGAAATATTTTAAAAAAAATGAATAAAATATTTAGAAAAAAGATTGACAAAAAAAACACAATGTATTACAATAAATTTGTAGTCAAGAAGACAACTACAAAACAAAGTAAGTAAATAAATAAGTAAATAAGTAAATAATTTAAATAAAAAAATCCACATATATAATAGGAGGAATAATAATGACAATTAAAGTTACAAACGCACAAGAATTAACACAAAGAATTAAAGATTTAAGAGCAGCTCAAAAGGAATTTGCTACATTCAGTCAAGAAAAGGTAGATTATATTTTCAGAGAAGCGGCAATAGCTGCAAATAATGCAAGAATTAAATTAGCTAAAATGGCAGTTGCAGAAACTGGTATGGGAATAGTAGAAGATAAAGTTATAAAAAACCATTTTGCAGCAGAGTATATATATAACCAATACAAGGATATGAAAACTTGTGGAATTATAGAAAAAGATAATACTTACGGAATAACAAAGGTTGCTGAGCCAATCGGAGTTATAGCGGCTATAATACCAACAACAAATCCAACATCAACAGCAATATTTAAAACATTAATATCATTAAAAACAAGAAATGCAATAATAATAAGCCCTCATCCAAGAGCAAAAAATTCAACAATTGAAGCAGCTAGAATAGTTTTAGATGCAGCAGTTAAAGCTGGAGCTCCAGAAGGAATTATAGCTTGGATAGATCAACCTTCAGTTGAATTATCACAAAATGTAATGAGAGAATCAGATTTAATATTAGCAACAGGTGGACCTGCAATGGTTAACGCAGCTTACTCATCAGGTAAACCAGCGCTAGGAGTTGGAGCAGGAAACACTCCAGCAGTAATAGATGAAACAGCTCATATTAAAATGGCTGTAAACTCAATATTACTTTCAAAAACTTTCGACAATGGTGTAATATGTGCGTCAGAACAAAGTATCATAGTTATTGATAAAGTTTATGATGAAGTTAGATCAGAACTTGCAGCTAGAGGCGCGTATATATTAAAGGGCGAAGAAATAGATAAAGTTAGAGGCGTAATCTTAAATGAAAAGGGCGGATTAAACGCTGATATGGTTGGTCAATCAGCATTTAAAATAGCTAAAATGGCAGGAGTTACTGTTCCTGAAACAGCTAAGGTTTTAATTGGAGAAATTGAATCAGTAGAACGTGAAGAACCATTCTCACATGAAAAATTAGCACCAGTACTTGGTATGTATAGAGCTAAGACTTTCGAAGAAGCTACAATTAAAGCAGCTAGATTAATTGAACTTGGTGGATTTGGTCATACTTCAGTTCTTTACACAGATCCAAACAAATCAAGAGATAGAATAGAAGCTTATGGAGCAGCTATGAAAACTGCTAGAATTTTAATAAATATGCCAGCTTCACAAGGTGCAATTGGAGATGTATTTAACTTTAAAATAGCTCCATCATTAACACTTGGTTGCGGTTCATGGGGTGGAAACTCAGTTTCAGAAAATGTTGGTCCTAAGCACTTAATTAATATTAAGAGTGTTGCAGAGAGGAGAGAAAATATGCTTTGGTTTAGAGTTCCAGAAAAAACTTACTTCAAACATGGTTGTTTACCAGTAGCACTAGAAGAATTACATGATATGAAGAAGAAGAAAGTATTTATAGTAACAGATAAGGTATTATTCGATCTTGGATATACTCATAAAGTTACAACAGTATTAGATGAATATAAAATAGATTACAAAATATACTCAGACGTTGAACCAGATCCAACATTAAAAACAGCTAGAGCTGGAGCTAAAGAAATGTTAAGCTTCAACCCAGATGTTATCATCTCATTAGGTGGAGGATCACCAATGGATGCAGCTAAGATTATGTGGGTTATGTATGAACATCCAGAAGTTAAATTCGAAGAATTAGCTATGACATTTATGGATATAAGAAAGAGAGTATGTAAGTTCCCAGTTATGGGTCAAAAAGCAATGATGATTGCTATACCAACATCTGCTGGAACTGGTTCAGAAGTAACACCATTTGCTGTTATAACTGACGAAAAGACAGGAATTAAATATCCACTTGCTGATTATGAATTAACTCCAGACATGGCTATCGTTGATGCAGAATTAATGATGAGTATGCCAAGAGGGTTAACAGCAGCTTCAGGTGTAGATGCTTTAACTCATGCTATAGAAGCTTATGTATCAGTATTAGCATCAGAATATACTAATGGAATGGCTTTAGAAGCTATGAGATTAATATTCAAATACTTACCACAAGCTTACAATGAAGGAACAACTAATATTAAAGCTAGAGAAAAAATGGCTCATGCTTCATCAATGGCTGGGATGGCGTTTGCTAACTCATTCTTAGGTGTTTGTCATTCAATGGCTCATAAATTAGGAGCATTCCATCATGTACCACATGGTATTGCAAATGCATTATTAATAAATGAAACAATTAAGTTTAATGCTACAGATGCTCCAATTAAGCAAGCAGCATTCCCACAATATAAATATCCAAATGCTAGCTGGAGATATGCAAGAATTGCTGACTACCTAGCTTTAGGTGGAAACAGTGAAGCAGAAAAAGTTGAATTGTTAATGAAGGCTATCGATGAGCTTAAGGCAACAGTTAATATGCCATTAACAATTGAGGCAGCTGGAGTAAGCAAAGATAAGTTCTACAATGAATTAGAAGAAATGGTAGATCAAGCATTTGATGATCAATGTACAGGCGCTAACCCAAGATATCCTCTAATGAGCGAAATCAAACAAATGTATGTAAATGCATTTGAAGGGGTAAAAGCACCAGTTAAAGAAACTAAGAAAAAGAAATAGTTGATATAATTTAAATAGCTAAGAGCCCTAAGGAGTAATCCTTAGGGCTCTTTTTGTTATAAAAATGAACTTAAAATAGCAATAATCTTTGACCTGTTATTTGGATATACCTTAAAAATAATAATAGGTAGTCATAAAATAGGTACTAGGTATCTTGAAAATAAGTAGGGGGTAGTTTGGAAACAAGAAAGTAATAATATAACTTAATAATAAATTAAAACTATAAGTATATTAAATAATATATGTACAGTAGGAAAAACTGTACAACTTCATTTAAGTTTTAAATTCTAAGTTCTAAGTTTATCTAAATTTATTATGAAAAAATAAAATGAATTATTTTTTCAAAAAGTTTAACTACTGCATATATTTTAGTGAAAGCTAAAAAATAATCTATTTAGAATATTTTAAATTAGATATATGTAGGAGTGGATTTTATGGAAACAACATGCAAAGGGATTTGGATTTCAACAGAAATATGGCAAAAGGAAGATTTAACACTTATTGAAAAGTTATTTATAGTTAAAATAGATTCTTTAGATGGTGAAAAAGGTTGTTATGCAAGTAATAGATATTTTGGCGAGTTTTTCAAATTAAGTAAATCTAGATGCTCAGCAATAATTAAGAATTTGAAAAACAAAGGCTACATAGCAATAAATTATGTTTATGAAGATGGCAAATATGCAATAGAACGTAGAATTATAAAAGTAAAGAAAGTAGTAGATAGCATAGCGAAAATATCTAAGGAAATATCTAAGAAAATTACTGGAAAAGTAGTAAAAACTAAAGAGTTTCAAAATGATGAAAGTGAAGACAATGAGGAATGTGAAAATGAAATAGAATGTCTAGAGCTAAGTGGCACAAGGAGAAAAAGACCTATAATAGAAAATCTAGTAGATTTAGATTTAGATGAGATGAAAGATGAGTTTACAAAACTAGAGGTAGATAATGTAGAAGAAAAAATTATCAAATTAGATATCAATGAGATTGAAGAAGAAGTTATTCAATTAGATATTTTTGGAGAGAAAACAAATGCTGAAAATATTAAATCTAGCAGCAACAGTAATAATAAATCAAAAGCTAATAAAAGTGAAAATAAGAAAAATGAAGAAAAGAAAAATCTTAAAAAGGAAATGTACCAAGAGATAATTGGTTATCTAAACATAAAGTGTAATAAAAATTATAAATATACAACAGGAAAAACACAAAGATGTATAAATGCAAGAATTAGAGAAGGACACACTTTAGATGATTTCCAAGAGGTAATTGATAAAAAATATGATGAATGGTCAAAAAACTCAATGAAAGTTTATTTAAGACCAGAAACATTATTTGGTAGCAAGTTTGAAAGATATTTAACTGAAGATGCACAGGAAAGGGAAAATCATTTTAAAGAATCAAATTGGATAGGGGTACAAGCTTATGGAAAACAATTTAAAAATGTTAGAAATAGTGGAGAGAATAAGGAAACTAAAGAAAGAACAAGATTTGGAAACATCACTCCACTTACAGCAGAAGAAATTGAATGGGCAGAAAGAGAACCTTTCTAAAAAAATGTCCCCTTTGTGATGATGCTACTTGGATTGAGGTTAGAGTGGAAAAAAGCATGGCTAATTTTAGAAACAAGTAAGCTTAAGTTTAAATAATTTAAAAAATGGAGCGATGGTGCAAAATTAATGAAAGAGGTAGCTATAAGGCACAATCAAATAAATGCTTTATTGGAAAAATGTCTGTTAAATGTTATTATATAAGGATAACAAGAAGAATAATTATGTGTTTTACGCTATAGACAGAGCCTAATGAACCTAGTCCAGGTTGGATAAATATAATTAGAAAAGAGTGTTGATAATGTATAAACCTTTAGCAGAACTTATAAGACCAAAGGAACTTTCAGAAGTTTGTGGTCAACAGCATATATTAGGAGAAAATAAAATTTTAAATAGGATTTTAAAAAGTGGAGCTATATCAAATATGATTTTTTATGGGCCTCCTGGAGTCGGAAAGACAACAGTTGCAAATATAATTGCAAAGCAATCTGGCAAAAGATTTCATAAACTTAATGCTACAAATTCATCTTTAAAGGATATTCAAGAAATAACTAATGAACTAGATACTTTTATGGGGATGAATGGAGTTGTTTTATATCTTGATGAGATTCAAAATTTTAATAAAAAACAACAACAATCACTTTTAGAATATATAGAAGATGGAAGAATAACATTAATAGCATCTACAACAGAAAATCCATATCATTATATTTTTAAGGCTTTACTTAGCAGATCAACTATTTTTGAATTTAAGCCTATAGAAGAGACTGACATAAAGAAGGCTTTAAATAGAGTTATAGAAATAAAATCAAAAGATTATAAGGAAATAACCTTGAGAGTTGAAGAAGAGGCAATTAATTATCTGGCTACATATTGTAATGGAGATGTTAGAAAATCTATAAATGGATTAGAAGTAGCTTTAAATTCTACAAATCCAAATGAAGAAGGTATATTATTAATTGATTTAGATGTAGTTCGGGACTCCACTCAAAGCAAAGTAGTTGCCTATGACATGAAAGGTGATAGCCATTATGATATTTTAAGCGCCTTCCAAAAATCAATTCGTGGAAGCGACCCTGATGCTGCTATACATTATCTAGCTAGGCTTATAAAGGCTGGAGATTTAATATCTATATGTAGAAGGCTACTTGTAATGGCATCTGAAGATATAGGGCTTGCATATCCTCAAGCAAGTATAATAGTAAAATCTTTAATGGATACTGCAAGAGAACTTGGTTTTCCAGAGGCTAGAATACCTCTTGCTGAGGCAACAATACTCCTTGCAACAAGTCCAAAGTCAAATACAGCTTATCTAGCAATAGATGCAGCACTTAAAGATTTGGAAAATTTAAGAGTTGATGATATTCCAAATTCTATGAAAGATGCTCATTATAGTGGAGCAGTTAATTTGGGTAGAGGGGTAACCTATAAATATCCACATAATTATGAAAATAGTTATGTGAAGCAACAATATCTTCCGGATAACTTAGCTAGTAAGGTTTATTATCAATATGGTGATAATAAGTTAGAAAAAACTACTGCTGAGTATTGGAGACGAATAAAGAATTAAATAAGTATATATTTTAGAAAGCATAAGGATTCTATTTTGAATTCTTATGCTTTTATCCATTTCAAAAAGATAAAAAATCAATAAAATAATATTGACAATAACCGAGCGTTTTGCTAAGATATAGAGAGAAATACAAGTAAAAGAGTCAACATTAAGGGGTGATATATATATGAAACTTTCTACAAAAGGTAGATATGGAGTAAAGGCAATGGTAGACCTTGCTATACATTATGGTGATACACCCGTTTCAATAAAAACAATTTCAAAAAGACAGAATATATCTGAATATTATTTAGAACAATTATTTTCTCCACTTAGAAAAGCTGGACTAATAAAAAGCATTAGAGGAGCTCAAGGAGGATATGTTTTAAACAAAACACCAGATCAAATAAAGGTATCGGACGTAATGTACGTATTAGAAGGACCGATAGAAATAGCAGAGTGTATTGAAGGCGTTGAATGTAATAATGTTGATTGTTGCGCTACAAGATTGCTTTGGGAAAAAATTAAAAATAGCATTGATGAGGTAATGGAATCTATTACTTTGCAAGATATAGCTAATGACTATGCTTCAATAAAACAAAAAAATGAAAGAATAAATATAGTTAATAGGAGTGAAGAATAATGAAAACAGTATATATGGACTATGCTGCAACTACATATGTAAAACCTGAGGTTTTAAATGAAATGATGCCCTATTTTACAGAGAAATTCGGAAATCCGTCATCATTCTACGATTTATCAAGAGAGACAAGTCGCGCAATTGATGAAGCCAGAGGGAATATTGCTAAAGCTTTAAACTGTGAAACAAACGAAATTTACTTTACAGGTGGAGGTTCAGAATCAGACAATTGGGCGATAAAAGGAATAGCTTATGCTCATAAAAATAAAGGGAATCATATAATTACAAGTAAAGTGGAACATCATGCGGTGCTTCATACTTGTGAATACCTAGAAAAAAATGGTTTTGAAGTTACTTACTTAGATGTGGATGAAGATGGATTTATAAATTTAAAAGAATTAGAAAATGCAATTACTGATAAAACAATATTAGTATCAATAATGTTTGCAAATAATGAAATAGGTACAATTCAACCTATAAAAGAAATTGGAACTATATGTAGAGAAAGAAAGATTTTTTTTCATACAGATGCAGTTCAAGCAATTGGAAACATTCCAGTTGATGTAAAAGAATTAAATATCAGTTTACTATCACTTGCAGCCCATAAAATATATGGACCAAAAGGTATTGGTGTTTTATACATAAAAAGAGGGATTAAAATTGATAATTTAATTCACGGTGGGGGACAAGAAAGAGGAAGAAGAGCAGGAACTGAAAATATTGCATCAATTGTAGGTCTTGGAAAAGCTATTGGGCTTGCAGTAGAAAATTTAGATGAACATGCTAAAAGAATGACAGAACTAAGAGATAGGTTAATAAAGGGATTATTAACTATTCCATATTCAAACTTAAATGGACCAGAAGGAGAACAAAGATTACCTGGTAATGCAAATATAGGGTTTGAATTTATAGAAGGTGAATCAATACTGTTATCATTAGACTTTGAAGGGGTATGTGCATCAAGCGGAAGTGCTTGCACATCAGGGTCTTTAGATCCGTCACATGTATTGCTTGCTATAGGGTTGCCACATGAAAGAGCTCATGGATCATTAAGATTAACAATGGGAGATGGAACAACTGAGGAAGATGTAGATTATGTAATAGAAGTTTTACCACCTATAATACAAAGATTAAGAAATATGTCACCTTTATGGGAAGATCATTTAAAGAAAGGGGAAAAATAATTATGATATATACAGAAAAGGTAATGGATCATTTTAGAAATCCAAGAAATGTTGGAGAAATAGAGGATGCTAATGGTATAGGCGAAGTAGGTAACGCTAAGTGTGGAGAC
This sequence comes from Clostridium gasigenes, assembly GCF_900104115.1. GTDB lineage: Bacteria > Bacillota > Clostridia > Clostridiales > Clostridiaceae > Clostridium > Clostridium gasigenes. Next base: position 186,558 of record NZ_FNJM01000003.1, on the reverse strand, counting down.
ATAATGAAAATATATTTAAAGGTTGAAGATAATATTATTAAAGATGTTAAATTCAAAACTTTTGGATGTGGATCAGCGATAGCTTCATCATCAATGGCTACAGAGTTAATAATGGGGAAAAGCATAGAAGAAGCATGGACATTATCAAATAAAGCAGTTGCAGAAGCTCTTGAAGGACTTCCAGCAGTTAAAATGCATTGTTCAGTTTTAGCAGAAGAAGCAATTCATAAGGCTATAAATGATTATAGAAACAGAACAGGATTAGAACTTTGGGATTTTGAAGAACACGATGATATCCATGATCACGTTCATGGAAATGATGAAGAGTAGGTGACTTAGTGAAGAAGAAGGTAGTTATAGGTATGAGCGGTGGAGTGGATAGCTCAGTTGCTGCATACCTTTTAAAAGAGCAAGGATACGATGTTATAGGTATTACTATGAAGAATTGGAAAGAAGACGATGACTATGTAGAAAGAGAAGGTGGTTGTTGTTCACTTTCTTCAGTTGAAGATGCAAGACGAGTAGCTGATAAATTAGATATACCTTTTTATGTTTTAAATTTTGTAGATAGTTTTAAAGAAAAGGTTATAGATTATTTTGTACAAGAATATATAGAAGGTAAAACACCAAACCCATGTATAGCTTGTAACAAGTACTTAAAATTTGATGAACTTTTAACTAAGGCTAGATCTATAGGTGCAGAATATGTATCTACAGGACATTATGCAAAAATAGAAGAAAGAGATGGTAGACATATCTTAATTCGTGCAGATGATGATAAGAAAGATCAAACATATGCCTTATATAACTTTACTCAAGATCAATTAGCACATACTCTAATGCCTTGTGGAGATTATACTAAGGATAGAATTAGAGAAATTGCTAAAGAAATAGGGCTTGCGGTGCATAATAAGAAAGATAGTGAAGAAATATGTTTTATTCCAGATAATGATCATGGTAATTATATATTGAAAGTTAGACCTGGCGAAGTAAAAACAGGTAATTTTGTTGATAAAAATGGAAATGTATTTGGAGAACATAAAGGTATAGTTTACTATACAATAGGACAAAGAAAAGGGCTAGGATTAGCTATTGGAAGACCTGTTTTTGTAACTGATATAAATCCAAGAACTAACGAAGTTGTTATTGGTAAAGAAGAAGATATATTTAAAACTGATTTAGTAGCAACAGATGTTAATTTTATAACTTTTGATAACCTTGAAGGTGACTTAGTTGTTGAAGCTAAAGTTAGATATTCAGGAAAAGCTGCAAAGGCTACAATTTCACCATTAAATAACGGAAAGGTTAAGGTAAGCTTTGAGGAAAAACAAAGAGCTATAACTAAAGGTCAATCAGTTGTTTTTTATGATGGAAACATTGTAGTTGGTGGAGGAGTAATAGAAGAAATTCTTTAATTTCTATATTAGGGATCTAAACAAAAACAAACCATAATCTGACTAGCTGTTTTTTTAGATCCCTTAGATTAAAATAAAAATTCTCGTAATTAATTATTACGAGAATTTTTTTGATTTAAAAGGAGAAACTAGTTTTAATAATAATGTTAGGTGCTAGAAAGAGAGGGATAGTAGTATGTTAAAAACTAGGGATTTCTATTTAATAAAAGTATATGATATAAAAGGGAAATATTTAGGCGTTATAGATGATATAGCTATTGATTTTTATAAAGGACAGGTAATTGGATTCTTCATTTCTAACTTTTCCTTGTTTTCAAAGAAAAACTATATAGATAAAAAAGAAATAATTTCAATAAATGAAGTAGTAATAGTTAACACTATGACTCATTATAATGGATTATCATTTAAGGAAATTAAAGATATGGATATTATGGATAATAACAATACTATGAGAGGAGTTCTTGAAGACTTAATTATAGAGAAAAAGGATTTATCTATAAAGGGTATTATTATGAGCTCGGGGATTTTTGATAAAATGTTAAAGGGTAAAGAAATACTACTATTAAAGCAATGTATATTAGGTGAAAATTTTATTTTGTATAGTGGAAATGATGCTATAAGATTACAAACATTACCACATAATATAGGCGAATATGATAAGCTTAAGCAAGCATAAAAAAATAATTAATAAAATTTTAATAGTAGTAGTGATTATATTAGTACCTTTAATATATATAAAGATTGCACCAGTAAAAACTTTGGTAGACATATTACTAATATCTTTTATATTTGCCTATGGGTTAAAGCCAATAAGTAATAATGTGAGTGAAAAATTTAATTTAAAAAAGAGGACTTCTTCAATTATTATAATAGTAGCTATAGTAGTAATTACAGTTATGTTATTATATTTAATGATCCCAGCAATAATAAAAGAGTCTTCAAATTTTGGAGCTATGATGGATAACATAGAGTTATATATAAAGGATATAGCTAGGAAATTAAAAATTGATGATTTACCTATTTTCAACAGTTTATACATGCAAATTAATGAAAAAATAAATATTTTTTTAGGTGGATTTTCAAATAATTTTCTTGAAAATATAATTAGTGCTTCGGAAAATATTATTTCCTGCGCAATAATTCCAATTGTAACCTATTATTTTTTAGTAGATGGTGAACTAATATACAATAAAATATTATTAATATTACCAACTCGAAAAAGAATAGTAGCTAAAAAAATACTATCAAATATTGATAAAATACTCTCAAGATACATAATAAGTCAATTGTTTTTATCGCTTATAATAGGAGTATTAACATTTATTATATTGATGTTAGTAGGGGTTAAGTTTGCTTTGGTTTTAGCTATATTAAATGGAGTTTTTAATATAATACCTTATTTTGGTCCTATAATCGGAGGTGTTCCAGCGGTTTTTGTGGCTCTAATAGATTCACCATCAAAAGCAATTTGGACAATAATAGTAATGTTTATATTGCAACAATTAGAGGGTAATATATTATCACCTAAAATTACAGGGGATAGTACCAATATGCATCCTATTATAATTATAATTTTGCTTTTAATTGGAGAAATGTTTGGGGGATTAGTTGGAATGATATTAGCGGTTCCCATTGGTGTAATTATTAAGGTGATTTATGAAGATGCAAATTATTATTTGTTTTAGAATTTTCAATAGATATTTTTTTGAAACTGTCTAAATTTAATTGACATATTTTAATAAATAAATTATACTTTCAATTAAGTAACACTATAAATCTATGGGGTGTATCAGTGGAACTTACTCCTTAGAAGGTATATGAAAAGGAGTTCTTTTAAAAAAAATATGTAAGCTATGATAAGAATAAGTAAATATTTAATAAGAATTTCAGAGAGGAAGTATATGGTGTAAGCTTCTATCTTATAATATTGAAGCTATCTTTGAGCTATAATTTTCTAAGTGATGCATTTTAAAAAAAAGTGCATAATTAGGGTGGTACCGCGGAATATAGTTTTCGTCCCTTTTTATAGGGATGAGGACTTTTTTTATACCTAAAAATAAAAAAATGTAATAACGGAGGTAACAATAATGAAATACATGGGAGCAAATGAGCTGAGAGATACTTATTTAAAGTTCTTTGAAGAAAAGGATCACTTAAAATTAGAAAGTTTTCCTTTAGTACCAAAAAACGATAAAGGTTTACTATTGATAAATGCAGGTATGGCACCTCTAAAGCCATATTTTACAGGTGTTCAAACTCCGCCAAGAAAAAGAATAACTACTTGTCAAAAATGTATTAGAACTGGTGATATAGAAAATGTAGGAAAAACTTCAAGACATGGTACTTTCTTTGAAATGCTTGGAAACTTCTCTTTTGGAGATTATTTTAAAGAAGAAATAATCTCATGGGCATGGGAATTTATCACTGAAACACTTGCAGTGCCTAAAGATAAGTTATATGTAACTATTTATTTAGAAGATGATGAAGCTTTTGATATTTGGTGCAGTAAAACAGACGTAGATCCAAAGAGAATATTTAGATTAGGTAAGGAAGATAATTTCTGGGAAATTGGTGTTGGACCTTGTGGACCTTGTACAGAAATTCACTTTGATAGAGGGAATGGGTCTATAACAACTGTAGAAGAGTTTCTTAAAGCTAGTGATGAAGATAGAGTTGTTGAGTTCTGGAACTTGGTATTTACTCAATTTGATAAAGATGAAGAGGGTAACTATAATAAGCTTGCAAAGCCTAATATAGATACAGGAATGGGACTTGAAAGAATAGCTACAATAATGCAAGGTGTTAATAATATATTTGAAATTGATACTGTTAAAAATATAGTTAAAAAAGTATCTGAATTATCTGCTATTAATTATGGTGATGATGCAATAAAAGATATATCTCTTAGAATAATTACAGATCACGTTAAAAGTGTAACTATGCTAATATCTGATGGTGTTCAGCCAAGTAATGAAGGTAGAGGTTATGTGCTTAGAAGACTTTTAAGAAGAGCTGCAAGACATGGTAGAGTCCTTGGAATAAAGGGATTGTTTTTAAAAGATATAGTTGATTCAGTTGTTGAAAATTATAGGGAAGCTTATCCAAAACTAAAAGAAGATAAAGAATACATAGAAAAGATAATTTCATTAGAAGAAGAAAGGTTTAATGAAACTATAGATGCAGGTATGAATATATTAGCTGGTTATATAGTTGAATTAGAAGCTTTAAAGGAAACAGTGCTGAAGGGCGAAAAAGCCTTTAAATTATATGATACTTATGGATTCCCTATTGAGTTAACAGAAGAGATTTTAGAAGAAAAGGGGATATCAGTTGATAAAGAAGCCTTTATTTTAGAAATGAACAATCAAAGACAAAGAGCAAGAAGTGCAAGAGGGGAATCATCATATATGGGTAGTGATGAAAATCCTATAAATAAAATAGATGCTTCAATTAATACTGAATTTGTAGGATATTTTGAAACAGAAATAGAAGCAAAAGTAGTAGCTTTAGCTGATGACAAGGAAATGAAAGGTGAATTAGTAAAAGGTGAAAAAGGCTATATTGTAACTGATTCTACTACATTTTATGCAGAGATGGGTGGGCAAGTAGGTGACAGAGGTATAATTATTAGTGAGAGTGGGGAAGCTTATGTTTATAACACAAAGAAAAATGTAGGTGGGAAAATTATTCACTATGTAGAAGTTAAATCTGGAAATATTAAAAAAGATCAAAAAGTATCGTTGAAAGTAGAAATAGATAGAAGATCGAATATTTGTAAAAATCATACAGCTACTCATATGTTACATGAAGCGTTAAAAGAAGTTGTTGGAAAACATGTAAATCAAGCAGGTTCATATGTGGATGATGAAAGATTAAGATTTGATTTTGCTCATTTTAAAGGATTAACTGAAGAAGAATTAGAAAGGGTTGAAACTTTAGTAAATAGAAAAATTATGGGAGTGTTTGGAGTAAATACAAATCTAATGACTATAGAAGAGGCTAAAAATAGTGGAGCTATGGCATTGTTTGATGATAAATATGGAGATAAAGTTAGAGTTGTTAGTATTGGAGAGTTTTCAAAGGAACTTTGTGGAGGAACTCATGTAAAGAATGCTGGGGAAATTGGATTATTTAAAATAGTTGGAGAATCCGGAGTTGCAGCGGGAATGAGAAGGATAGAAGCAGTAACAGCTTTAAATGCTATGAAATACATGGAAGAGAAAGAAAAGACGTTGAAAGAGGCTTGTAATGTTTTGAAATGTACTGAAAAAGATATTCTAAAGAAAATAGTTTCTCAAAGTACAGAAATCAAGGAAAAAGAAAAAGAAATATTAGAACTTAAAAATAAAATAACTTCAGGAGCAGAAGGAGATATATTAAATTCTGCTAAGATAATTAAAGGAGTTAAAGTTATATCATATGCTTTAAAAGATGTTGATGGAAATGCATTAAGAGATTTAGCAGATAAGATTAGAAATAAAATGGAAAGTGGAGTAGTTGTTTTAGTAAGTAATGTTAATGATAAAGTTAACTTAATAGCTATGGCAACAAAAGATGCAGTAGAAAGTGGAGTTCATTGCGGAAAAATAATTAAAGATGTAGCAGCTATTGTTGGTGGCGGCGGAGGTGGAAGACCAGATATGGCACAAGCTGGTGGGAAAAACCCTGAAAATGTTACCAAGGCAGTTGAAACAACTTTTGATATTGTTGAAAAGTTAGTAAAATAGTGTACAATTAAACTTTTATAATGTATAATATATTTAAATAAATATTAATAAAGTATAGAAGATAATAATCGTAAATATAGATTTTATGAAAATATTATAAATAAAATTAGTAGGGGGTGAAGCTGCAATTAGCAGCATTATTATGAATAATAATTTAGATCATACCATGCAATTCAATTTGAACATTGATAAAGAGGATTTAACAAAATCAATTTTGAATGATGTTTACAATGCGCTAAAGGAAAAAGGGTATAATCCTATTAATCAATTAGTTGGATATCTTATTTCAGGTGATCCTTCTTACGTTACAAGTTACAACGGAGCAAGAGCTTTACTGAGAAAACTCGAAAGAGATGAAATTCTTGAAGAAGTTATGAGATCTTATTTAGAAGTGAAATAAAGAGAGTGCCCGTATTATTTTCGGGCACTCTTATTTTTTAAGGAGTTAAGTATGAGAATACTAGGATTAGATGTGGGAAGTAAAACTATTGGAGTTGCGGTAAGTGATCCTTTAGGGTACACAGCTCAAGGAGTAACTACAATAAGAAGAATAAAAAAAGATACGGACATAGAAGCAATTAAAAAGTTATGTGTTGAATATTCTGTTGAAACCATAGTTGTAGGATTACCTAAAAATATGAATGGTACTATTGGAGAATCAGGTGAACGAATGCTTGGGTTATGTGAGGTAATTAAAGAGGCTACAGGAATAGAGGTAGTAACTTGGGACGAAAGATTAACAACAGTAGCGGCACATAAATCTATGCTTGAAGCAGATTTATCTAGAGGTAAAAGAAAGAAGATTGTAGATAAAATTGCAGCAATATTTATATTGCAAGGATATTTAGATAGAATAAGTTTAAGTAAGAAAAATAAAATTACTTAATTATAATTATTAATTGAAAAATATTATTGACAACATTAATATATAAAATATAGAATTAAAAAAGGAGAGATAATTATGGATAAAAAATTAGACGTAATAGAATTATTTGATGAAGAGGGTAATGCAGTAAAATTTAACGTTGTTGAATTTCTGGATATAAAAAATCCTGAAACTAAGGAAACTAATGAATATGTTATAGTTTATGAAGATGGATTTGATGAAGATGACGTAATTGCATTAAAAGTAGATATTGATGAAGATGGAGAAGATTTATTAGTGCCTATAGATGATGAAGAAGAATTAGCGTTAGTGCAAGAAGCTTATGATAGCGTAGTTATAGATTAGGTATTGAAAAATAGTTGCGGTGATATGTATCTTGATTAGTTATTTTAAAAAATAACTTAATTAAAAGGAATTTTTTTTAAATAATAGATACAGTTTCTAGCACATTATTTTTCAAAGTTCCTATCTAAAGAAGGAATTTATGAAAGAGGTGTTGTTTATGGAAGAAATAATGACTATTGATATGAATGTATTAAAAGAAGATTTAAGACAAAAAGGCTATAAGCTAACTCCTCAAAGAAGAGCTATAGTAGATACAATTATTGAAAAAGAAGGAGAACATTTAACGGCTGAAGAAATATATGATGAAGTTAAAAAGAATTGTCCAGAAATTGGTTTGGCAACAGTTTATAGAACTATATTGTTATTAGAAGAGTTAGGTGTAATATGTAAACTAGATTTAAATGATGGATGTAGCAGATATGAAATAGTTCATAAAGATGAAACTCATAGACATCATCATTTAATATGCAATAAGTGTAAGGCTGTTATAGAAGTTCAAGACGATTTGTTAGATGAAATTGAAGCAGTAATAGAAAAATCTTATGAGTTTAAAATTTTAGATCATAGTGTTAGATTTTTTGGACTTTGTGAAAAATGTCAAAGTGAAACTAAATAAGTAATAAAGGTATTATCTTTATTGATATGTAAAAATACTTAACTGTTTTTTACATTTTTAAAATAGGTAACATACTTTTGAATATATATTTTATGAAAAGGAGGGTAAATATGAAAAACGAAAAAGCAAAGGTTAGGATTATTCCTTTAGGTGGACTTAACGAAATAGGAAAAAATATAACAGCAATAGAGTATAAAAATGATATAGTTGTTATAGATTGTGGATTGAAATTCCCAGATGAAGACATGTTTGGTATAGATATAGTTATCCCAGATATTAATTATCTTTTAAACAATAAGGAAAAAGTAACAGGGATATTTTTAACTCACGGACATGAAGATCATATTGGTGCATTACCATATGTTTTAAAACAATTAAATGTACCTGTCTATGGAACAAGATTAACTCTTGGTATATTAGAAACGAAGCTTAAAGAGCATGGACTATTAAGTACAACAGAACTTATTATAGTTAAGCCAAGAGATGTTATTAAATTAAATTCTGTTTCAGTAGAATTTATAAAAACAAATCACTCTATTGCAGACTCAGTAGCAATAGCAGTTCATACCCCACTAGGAGTTGTACTTCATACAGGAGATTTTAAAATCGATTATACACCTATAGATGGACAACAAACTGATTTTGCCAGGTTCGCAGAACTTGGAAAGAAGGGCGTTCTTGCATTGCTTGCAGATTCAACTAATGTTGAAAAACCGGGATATACAATGTCAGAAAAAGTAGTAGGAGAAAGTTTTAATCGTATTTTTGCAAAGGTTGAAGGTAGAATAATAGTAGCTACATTTGCTTCTAATATTCATAGAATACAACAAATAATAGAAGCATCAAGACTGTACGGTAAAAAAGTAGCTGTTTCTGGGAGAAGTATGGAAAATATAGTTCAAGTTGCTATTGAACTTGGATATTTAGAGATCGAAGAAGAAATGCTTATTGGTATAGATCAAATTAATAAATATCCAAATGATAAGGTAGTTATAATTACTACTGGTAGCCAAGGTGAACCAATGGCAGCATTATCAAGAATGGCAGCTTGTGATCATAGAAAAATAAGCATTGTAAAAGGTGATACAGTTATTATTTCTGCAACACCTATTCCAGGAAATGAAAAATTAGTTTCTAAGGTTATAAATCAACTATTTAAACAAGGTGCAGAAGTTATTTATAAATCATTAGCTGATATTCATGTATCAGGGCATGCTTGTCAAGAAGAGCTTAAGTTAATGCAAGCATTAGTTAAGCCAAGATATTTCATTCCAGTTCATGGTGAATACAGACACTTAAAGCAACATGGAGAACTAGCTATGTCTTTAGGGTTGCCAAAAGAAAATTTAATTATAATGGAAAATGGTGACATAATTGAAGCTAATAGAAGCGCAATAAAGAAAAATGGATCAGTAATTTCAGGACAAATCTTTGTTGATGGTCTTGGTGTTGGGGATGTTGGTAATATTGTACTTCGAGATAGAAAATATTTATCGCAAGATGGAATAGTAACAGTTGTTGTTACTTTATCTAGAGAAAATAATTCAGTAGTTGCAGGTCCAGATATAATTTCAAGAGGTTTTGTGTATGTTAGAGAGTCTGAAGGCTTAATGGATGAGGCAAAAGAAGTCGTAAGAAAAGTATTGTTAAATTGCGAAGAAAAGAATATTAAAGACTGGGCAACACTTAAATCAAGAATAAGAGATGAACTTAGAAGTTTCTTATATGAAAAAACTAAGAGAAGACCTATGATTTTGCCGATTATAATGGAAATATAAGACATAGGTTGACAAGTAGTAAAAATAACATTAAAATGAATAAGGTAATAAGTCAAAAAAAATTGGATACGACTGTATCCAATTTTATTTTGGAAAAAATGAGTTATAGGTTTACATTATGATAAGTAACAAATTATTATAGGTTCACATTATAATAAATACAAATTATTGGAGGCACATAAATGGAATTAATAACTAGAAATGATATAAGGAATATAGCAATAATAGCCCACGTTGATCACGGTAAGACTACTTTGGTTGATGCGCTATTACAACAAACTAATAAAGCAAGAGAAAATGAAAAAGTAGAAGAAAGAGTAATGGACTCTAACGATTTAGAAAAAGAAAGAGGAATTACAATACTTTCAAAAAATACATCACTTTTATATAACGGTATAAAAATTAATATAGTAGATACTCCAGGACATGCTGATTTTGGTGGAGAAGTTGAACGTGTACTTAAGATGGTTGACTCAGTTTTACTTGTAGTTGATTCATATGAAGGTCCAATGCCTCAAACAAAGTTTGTTTTAAAGAAAGCTTTAGAACTTGGATTAAAACCTATAGTTGTAATAAATAAAATTGATAAGCCAAATGCTAGACCAGTAGAAGTAATTGACGAAGTATTTGAATTATTCTTAGAGTTAGGTGCAGAAGATGAACAATTAGATTTCCAAACAATCTACGCATCAGCTAGAGAAGGTTATGCTAGATATGAAGTAGAAGATACTAATGTTGATATGCTACCTTTATTTGAAACTGTACTTAAATATGTAAAAGCACCAGAAGGTTACATGGATGGACCTTTCCAAATGTTGGTTACTACTTTAGATTCAAATGAATATGTAGGTAAAATTGCAGTAGGTAAAGTTCATAGAGGAAAAGTTAAGAAAAATCAACAAGTAGCTTTAGTTAAAAAAGATGGAACAGTAGGAACTTATAAAGTATCTAATGTGTTTACATATATTGGAACAAACAGAGTTGAAGCTGAAGAAGCTGGACTTGGTGATATAATTGCAATAAGTGGAGTTATAGATGCTAATATTGGTGAAACTATAGCAGATGTATTAAGCCCAGAAGCACTTCCATTTATAGATATTGATGAGCCAACATTAAACATGAACTTTATGGTTAATGATTCACCATTTGCTGGTAAAGAAGGAGCTTATGTTACTTCAAGACATTTAAGAGATAGATTACTTAAGGAATTAGAAATAAACGTAAGTTTAAGAGTTAATGAAATTACTCCAGATTGTTTCGAAGTTTCAGGAAGAGGAGAACTTCATTTATCAATTCTTATTGAAACAATGAGAAGAGAAGGATTTGAACTTCAAGTATCTAAACCTAACGTTATCTTCAAAATAGAAAACGGAAAGAAATTAGAGCCTATGGAGTACTTAACAATAGATGTTCCAGAAGCATTTATGGGACCTATAATGGAAAAGCTAGGACCTAGAAAAGGTGAAATGGTTAATATGACTTCAGCAGTTAATGGATATACTAGATTAGAATTCGTTATCCCAGCTAGAGGACTTATTGGATTCAGAAGTGAATTTATGACAGATACTAAGGGTAATGGTATAATGAACCATGTATTCCATGGTTATGATAAGCATAAGGGTGAAATGCCAGAAAGAAGTAGAGGTTCAATAGTTTCATTTGAAACAGGAGACGCTATAGCTTACGGGTTATATAACGCTCAAGAAAGAGGAACATTATTCATACCAGCTGGAGTTCCAGTATATCAAGGTATGATAGTTGGAGAATGTGCTAGATCAGAAGATATGGATATAAACATTTGTAGAGCTAAAAAGCTTACAAATACAAGATCTTCAGGTGCAGATGATGCATTGAAATTAAGCCCTCCAACAATAATGACTTTAGAGCAATCACTAGAATTTATCAATAGCGATGAATTAGTAGAAGTTACTCCAAAGACAGTAAGAATGAGAAAAAGATTCTTAGACAGTTCTGAAAGAAGAAGACTTACAAGTAAAGGTAAAAAATAAGAAGAAAATTCTTTAAAATTGAATTAAAAAGTATTATAATAAAGTAAATAGCCTATTAATAAGGCTATTTACTTTTATATACAGGGGGTTTTTATGAACATTTTAAAAAATAAGAAAATAGTAATTATTATGTTTATAGTGATTTTGATAACAGTTTCTTTTATTTTTTTTAACAAATCCCTAAAACATCCTTTAAAAAGTGATAAAGATATAATTATAAATGTAAAAACTGGAGACAGTTTTTATAGTTTATTAAATAAATTGCAAGAAAATAATCAAATTAATGGCCTAGGAATTATAAAAACATATATTAAGGTTACAAATACAGTAGTAGATGTTAAACCTGGTGAATATAATTTACATAATGATATGAGTGTTAAGGATATAATTAATACTCTTAATAATGGATTAGCAATTGATGTTATTGATATTACTATTCAGGAAGGTTCTACTATTGATGAAATAGCAAATAAACTTGAAATAAATGGAATGTGTGCTAAAGATGAATTTATTAAGGCAGTAGTAGCATATCCACTTCCGTCATATATTAAGCAAAGTAAAATAAAGAGATATGATTTAGAAGGATTTTTATTTCCTGATACATATAAATTTTCTAAACAGTCAAGTCCTGAAGAAATAATATCTAAAATGTTAGAAAGATTTGAAGATGTTTGGCAAAGTACTTTAAAAGAAGCAAATATTAAAGTTGCAAATGAAGATGTTGAAAAGGTGATAACTATTGCATCTATGATTGAAAAAGAAGCAATAGTTAATGAGGAAAGAGCTGTAATTGCATCTGTTATATATAACAGACTTAATATAGATATGAAACTTAAAATAGATGCCACAGTTATATATGCTATGGGGTATCATGTAAAAGGTCTTTCGTATGAAAATTTAGAGATTGAATCACCTTATAATACATATATAATTGATGGGTTACCAGTAGGTCCGATTTCAAATCCTGGGATACCATCTATTTTAGGAGCTTTAAAGCCTGAAAAAACAGATTATTTATTCTATGTGCTTCCAAAAGATGGGGGCAATAGACATTACTTTACAAACAATGATGTTGATTTTATGAATAAATTAGAAGAATTCGGATACGAACCTTAGATGGAGGGAGAATATGAGTGGAATAACCCATGATTATATGGAAGAATATATAAGAGGATTAATACCAGATAGCCAAGGTCCCCTTAAAACATTAGAAGAATTTGCAAAAGAGAATGCAGTTCCAATAGTTCAAAAGGAAACCGCAAAATTTTTAGAGTTTATGGTAAATATGAAAAAACCTATGAGAATTTTAGAATTAGGTACAGCTATTGGATATTCTGCTACGTTAATGTATGAAGCAGCAGGCACAAAACCACATATTACTACTATTGAACGTGATGAAAATATGATAAAATATGCTAAAGAGAACCTTGGAAAATTAGGGTTACAAGATAAAATTATAATTAAACAAGGTGATTGCTTAGAAATATTGGCTGAACTTGAAGAACCTTATGATTTAATTTTTATGGATGCTGGTAAAGGTCATTACAATCATTTTTTACCACATTGTTTAAGATTGCTTGAAAAGGATGGAATTATAATAGCTGATAATGTACTATTTAGGGGAATGGTTGCATCAAAAGAATTGGTAAAAAGAAGGAAGATAACTATAGTAAAAAGAATGAAAACATATTTAGATCTTGTATCAAGTGATGAAGATTTAATTACATCTGTAATACCCATGGGGGATGGAATTGCAGTGACTAAAAGGAGGTAATTTAAAATGATAAAACCAGAAATTTTAGCGCCAGCAGGAAGTCTAGAGAAATTAAAAATTGCAATTGATTTTGGAGCAGATGCTGTATATATAGGTGGTGGAAAGTTAAACCTAAGGGCTTTTTCAGATAATTTTACAAATGATGAAATGGCTGAAGGTGTTAAGTATTGTCACGATAGAGGGAAAAAACTTTATGTAACAATGAATGTATTTCCAAGAAATTTTGATTTAAAGGGAGTAGAAGAGTATATTCTATCTTTAGTGGAACTGGGAATAGATGCTATAATTGTAGCAGATCCAGCTATTATAGTTGCAGCAAAAGAAGTGGCTCCGAATTTAGAAATACATTTAAGTACTCAAGCTAATACTGTAAACTGGAAAGCTGCAAAATTTTGGCATGAACAAGGAATTAAGAGAATTGTTTTAGCTAGAGAACTAACATTTAATGAAATTAACGTAATTAAAGAAAACTTACCAGAAGAATGTGAATTAGAAGCTTTTGTACATGGATCTATGTGTATAGCTTATTCAGGTAGATGTTTAATTTCAAACTATATGTTAGGAAGAGATGCAAATAAGGGGATATGTTCAAATGCTTGTAGATATAAGTATTATTTAGTTGAGGAAACAAGGCCAGGAGAATATTATCCAGTAGTAGAAGATGATAAGGGAACATATATAATGAACTCTAAAGATCTTTGTATGATAAAACATATACCAGAGTTAATGAAAAGCGGGATATATTCATTTAAAATAGAAGGAAGAATGAAAAGCGAATTTTATGTAGCTTCAGTAGTAAAAGCATATAGAGAAGCTGTAGATTCGTACATGGCTGACCCTGAAAATTATGAATTTAAAGAAGAGTGGTTAGATACTTTATCAAGAATAAGCCATAGAAAATATCATACAGGGTTCTTTATGGGAAAAAGTGGAGAACAAACATATGATGTTTCATCGTATGTTAGAGATTACGAAATAGTTGGAGTGGTTCAATCTTATGATGACGAAACTAAAATAGCTACTATTTTGCAAAAGAATAGGGTTTATGATGGTGATGAGTTAGATGTTTTGAGAGCCCATACACCAAATTTCAATGTTAAACTTGAAGAAATGTTTGATGTTGAAAAGAAAGTGCCTGCAACTGTTGCAAATAGAGCACACATGATATTTAAGGCTAAAGTGGAGACACCATTAAAAGAAAAAGATATGTTAGTTAAATGTAAAAAAGGTTTGGAGCTATAAGATAACTTAGGAGGAGCTTAAATGAATAATGCTGTTTTAATCGGAATTGCTGGTGGGACTGGGTCGGGTAAGAGTACAATAGCTGATGAAATATACTCAAGCTTTTCCCATGAATGTATTGCTATGATACAACAAGATATGTACTATAAAGATCAAAGTCATTTAACAATTGAAGAAAGAGTTAAAACTAATTATGATCATCCTAGAGCTTTTGATAATGATTTAATGATAGAACATTTAAAAGCTTTAATTAAAGGTGAAGGTATAGAAAAACCAATTTATGATTTTGAAAAGCATAACAGATCAAAAGAAACTGTTACTGTTAATCCAAAAAGAATAATAATAGTTGAAGGTATATTAGTATTAGAAGATGAGAGAATTAGAAAACTTTTAGATATAAAAGTATATGTTGATACAGATGCAGATATAAGAATACTTAGAAGGTTAGTCCGAGATATAGATGAGAGAGGAAGAACTGTTGATTCAGTTATTCAGCAATACCTTACAGTGGTAAGACCTATGCATATGCAATTTATAGAGCCAACAAAAAGACATGCAGATATAATAGTTCCAGAAGGTGGACAAAATAAAGTAGCTATAGATATATTAGCTAGCAAAATTAAAGATATATTAAAATAATTTGAATAAAAAGCACCTCCATAGGCGATAATTAAGCCTAGGGAGGTGCTTTTTTTGTTTGAAAAAGAAAAAAAGAAATTTAATAGGATAAAGTATATAATGGGTATATTTGCAGTAGTATTATTATGTCTATCTGTAAGGTTATATTTTTTACAAGTACATCCTTCAGAAATGGTTGTAGGAAGAATGCAAAATCATCAAACAGAGAATATTGCACAGATGAAGTATAATATTTTAGATACAAATGGTGAAAATATGCTCGCGTATAATAAGGAATATGTAATGGTATTAGATACAGAGCCATTTAAACTTAATAATTATGAAGAAACATTACAGGATTTAATGGCATTAAATTTTATTATGAAATCTGAAGATAAAGATTTTAATTACACCGGAATAATGAATGAAGTTGGAAAACATTATTACAAAATTAGTAAAGAAACTTTTGAAAAAGTAAATA
This sequence comes from Clostridium gasigenes, assembly GCF_900104115.1. Lineage (GTDB taxonomy): Bacteria > Bacillota > Clostridia > Clostridiales > Clostridiaceae > Clostridium > Clostridium gasigenes. Next base: position 170,667 of record NZ_FNJM01000003.1, on the reverse strand, counting down.
AATTATCTAATGTAAAAGGTATATATACGTATGTATACGATAAAATAGAAAGGAAAGAAGCTTGGGAAATAGGTAATTTATTATCTGAAATAGGTGAAAATGGTGATGTAGTTGAAGGATCTTTAGAAGCTGAATTAAATAAATACTTAGGAGAAAATTTAATACCACAATCTAAATTTTATTTGGATGATAAGGCTGTTTATAGTGATGGCAGTTTAGATACAAACAATGAAAATAAAAATTTAAAACTAACAATTAATAATGAATGGCAAAATAAAGTTAAAGAAGTTTTAAAAAGAAAAGATTATGATTTTTTAAAAAATGTAGGTGTAGTAATATCCGAAGCTGAAACAGGTAAAATAAGAGTTATGGCTCAAAAGGATGATAGTCAGGCTAATGTTAATATAGGTGTTGAAGCTCTGGGATTTGAGCCCGGATCTATTTTTAAAGTTGTTACAGAAGCAGTAGCTTTAGATTTAGGATTAATACATACTCAAGATGTATTTGGTTGTACGGGTCAAATATGTAGCAAAGATGGAAAACCTTATGGTCACGGTAACCTATCTGTAGAGGATGCAATAAAAATATCTTGTAATGACGTTACTGCAAAAGTAGGAGGATTGGCTGGGTATGAAAAAATTATGGAATATTCAGAAAAGATGGGATTATTTAATAGAGTGCTAAATATACAAGGAGAAAATAGAAATGAAGCTGCAGGAATAAAACCTCCTAAAGAAGCAGGAATTAATAATATTTCTATAGGTCAAACAATAATGGTTACACCACTTCAAATGGCAGGTGTTTATAATACAATTGCAAATGATGGAGTATATGTGAAGCAAACACTAGTAGAAGAAATTCTTAATAAGGATGGTAAACCAGTTAAGAAATTCAAAAATGAGCCAGTTAGAGTGTTTAGCCAAACTACTGCTAAAATAACTCAAGAAACTTTAGGAAAAGTAATTTGGGAAGGGTCAGGATTTGAGGCTAAGGTCAAGGGTGTAGAAATTGGTGGGAAAACTGGAACATCAACAGGGAAAGATAGAGCTGATCATGGCTGGTTTGCAGGCTATTTTGTTAAAGATGAAAAGAAGTATAGTATTGTTGTTATAGCACCAAATATAGGAACTAATCATCCAGATGGAAGAGAACTTGGGGGAGGAAATACAGGAGCTCCAATATTTAGAGATATAGTAACGGAACTTACATCAAAATAAAATAGGGAATTAACTAAAAATAATATTATAAGTGTATTAGGGAGTTAAAAGAAAATAGATCAGAATATGACTAGTTATTTTTGAAGCTCCCTTAGACATTTGAAAAAAATAGCAAGTCAATATATCATATATATTTTATAGTGAACTAGAAAATACAAAACATTAATAATTCAATAAACTTCTAATTAAATAATCTAAATTAGAAGTTTATTTTTTGTGTACAAGCAATATTTTTATATTAAGCCATATTATATAATAAGCATTAGTAGGAGGGCTTTCTATGTTTATTATATCAAATATAATAGAACTGATTTGTAATTCTATATTATTAACGGGATACATATCAGGTACTAATACATTTCCAAAACCTTTAGATGAGAAGGAGGAGGCACATTATTTAACACTCTTAAGGGAAGGTGATAAAGAGGCAAAAAGTGTACTAATAGAGAGGAATCTTAGATTAGTTGCACATATTGTGAAAAAATATTCGTTTCCGAATAAGGATATAGATGAGTTAATATCTATAGGAACGGTAGGACTTATTAAAGCTATAGATTCTTTTGATTCTCTTAAAGGAACAAGACTTGCCACCTATGCATCTAGATGTATTGAAAATGAAATTTTAATGTTGTTTAGAAACAATAAAAAGCAAAAGGGTGAAGTTTACCTTCAAGATCCAATTGGAGTTGATAAGGAGGGCAATGAAATATGTTTAATTGATGTTTTAAGTAGTGAAAAAGATTCTGTGCTAGAAAAGGTTGAAAGTAATCTTCAAATAAAGGCATTATATAGTAAAATATGTATATCTTTAAGTGAAAGAGAAGGTGAAATATTAAAAATGAGATATGGACTTATAGATGGCAGGTGTAAAACACAAAGAGAAATAGCTGTTATATTAGGTATTTCAAGATCTTATGTATCTAGAATAGAGAAAAAAGCGTTGAAAAAATTAAAGAAAGAATTATATAATAATTAGAAAAATATACTTTTATTAAAAAATATATTTAATAAAAAAGGATTGCAAACAGTTTTATAGAATATAAGCAAGAATAGAACTGAATTTTAGGAGGAAATAATGTATTTTTTAAAAGAATTATTGAGTAAAACAATAGAAGTAGGTGCTTCAGATTTACATTTGACTGTTGGAATCCCACCAACAATAAGAAGTAATGGCAGATTAATTAAATTAGGTGTGGATAAGTTAGCTCCAGAAGAGATTGAAGCATTTGCCAGAGAAATATTAGGAAGCAAGTTTGAAAGATATCTACAAATAGGGGAAATAGATACCTCATATTCTATGCAAAAAATAGGTAGATTTAGAGTTAATATATTTAAACAAAGAAATAGTGATGCTATAGCTATAAGAGTAATTGCATTAAAAATTCCAACGGTAGACGAATTAAATCATCCACCTGTAATAAAGGACTTAGTTAAAAAGCAAAGAGGATTAGTTTTAGTTACTGGACCTACTGGAAGTGGTAAGAGCACAACTTTAGCAGCTATGATTAATGAAATTAACGCTACTAGAGAAGCTCATATTATTACGCTTGAGGATCCTATAGAATATTTGCATAAACACAATAAGTGTATTATAAATCAAAGAGAGATCGGTAAAGATAGTAAAAGCTATCAAAATGCTTTAAGAGCAATTCTAAGAGAAGATCCAGATGTTATTCTTGTAGGAGAAATGAGAGATTTAGAAACAATATCAATTGCTATTACTGCCGCTGAAACTGGGCATTTAGTATTTTCTACATTACATACAATAGGAGCAGCTAAAACTATAGATAGAATAATTGATGTATTTCCACCACATCAGCAACAGCAAATTAGAGTTCAATTAGCAGCTGTTCTTCAAGGTGTAGTTTCGCAACAGTTAGTTGAAACTGCAGATGGAAAAGGTAGAGTTGCTTCATTAGAAACAATGGTTACTACACCTGGAATTCAAAACTTAATAAGAGAAGGTAAAACACATCAAATTGAGTCTGCAATTCAAACGGGTAATAAGTATGGAATGAAAACTATGGATATGGCTCTTGCTGAATTATATAAAAAAGGAATTATTACAATTGAAACAGCATTAACATATTCAGTGGATAGGGAAACTATTAAGAGAATTATGATGTTATAATAAATTTAAATAACTATAATTTATGTAGTTAGGCATCTTTTTAAAATAACTAGTTAATATGCTAGTCTATTTTGTATCGTTCTTTGTTGATATAAGTTATTGATAGAACAACTATCAGTAACTTGTATGGATTAGTTCTAGTATAAAATATACATTGCACATTGGTTTGGTATTTTTTTAAGGTGCCTTATTTATTTTTTTGTAAATACATAAAAATTTATGGAGGAAATTCGGAATATATGTGGAATACATTAATATATAATTCTTTATACTAAATTCAAATGTATTGAAATAAAAAAGTGATATTAAATTTATTACAATTATTCAAGTAGATAAGTTAAAAAAATACTAAAATCTAACTACAAAACTATCTATAGTGACAATAGTAGAGAAAAAAAATTAAAAATAGGGACATGTATTGTAGATAAATAGTTGTTTTATTTATTAGTAAATGATAAAATGAAAGAAATATTAAATTTTATTAAAATTAATTCAAAAAATACTGGCTATTTTTATAGAATTAGTAGTATAATTTTATTTAATAGTGGTATGATTTTAAAAAAGTATATTAATGAACATACCAAATTTAATATATGTGAAGAATATAATTATTTTACAAAAGAACTAATGTAAATGCAAAATTCTTCATTATTTAACTTATTAGCTATTGTTAAGAATGTATATAATGAGTTAAAATTAGTATATGAGTATAAATGTAACGTATACAACAATAAAGAAGAAATAAAAAGAAGTGAAAAATAATAGATGAAATTAATCTTTTAACTAAGGTGAAAAAATACTACTAGATATTTTCTGAGGGAGGAATTGTTTTGTTAGATTTTGAAGTGGATATGCAAGAATTAACCAATATTAAAGTTGTTGGTTGTGGTGGCGGTGGTGGAAATGCCGTTAATAGAATGATTACAGAAGGTTTGAAAAATGTTGAGTTTATAGTTGTTAATACTGATAAACAAGCTTTAATGTTATCTCATGCTAATATTAAGATTCAAATTGGAGAAAAATTAACTAAAGGGTTAGGAGCCGGAGCTAATCCAGAAATAGGTAAAAAAGCAGCAGAAGAAAGTAGAGAAGAAATTGCAGAATCTATAAAGGGCGCAAATATGGTATTCATAACGGCAGGTATGGGTGGCGGAACAGGAACTGGAGCAGCTCCTATTGTAGCTCAAATAGCAAAATCAATGAATATTTTAACAGTCGGTGTTGTAACTAAACCCTTCCCATTTGAAGGTAAAAGAAGAATGACGCATGCTGAAATGGGTATAGAAAACTTAATGCAAGCTGTAGATACATTGGTAATTATTCCAAATCATAGATTATTATTAATGGCTGATAAGAAGACAACACTTCTTGATTCATTCAGATTAGCAGATGATGTTTTAAGACAAGGAGTACAAGCTATATCAGATTTAATAACTATTCCAGGGGTAGTTAATGCCGATTTTGCTGATATAGAAACAGTTATGTTAAATAAAGGCTTAGCTCATATGGGTGTAGGTTATGGTACTGGGGATAATAAGGCTCAAGATGCTGTAAGGCAAGCAATATCATCACCATTGTTAGAAACATCAATAGATGGTGCTACAGGAGTTATTATTAACTTTACAGGTGGGGTTGATTTAGGTGCTATAGAGGTATTTGAGGCTGCAGATATTGTACGAGAATCAGCAGATCCAGATGCTAATATAATCTTTGGAGCTGTTATTGATGAAACTTTAAATGATGAAATTAGAATAACTGTAATAGCCACAGGTTTTGAAGAGGATGAAAATAAAGTTCCTCAAGCTAAACCAGTAGTTGAAACAAAGAGATTTTCTGGAAAAGCTAATAATGTAGTTGCAGAAGAACCTGTAATACAAGAAATGCCAAAAGCTGATCCATTATTAGAGTTTGACACAGAGAGTGTTAATATACCGAGTTTTTTAAGAACAAGAAAATAGTATATTAATATAAAAAATAGTCAAGATAACATATATATTCCAGTGAATTACTAAAAAATGAAAACTCTAAGAGTAGGTTTATAGGTGGATTCCATAGATAAAGTATGTTATAAAATAGACTGGTGGTTTTTAAAATATCTCATATGTAAGTAAAGACAAGGATTAATAGCTATTAATCCTTGTCTTATTTTATTTGGGAAAAAATAAGTCTTATTAAAAGAAATAAGTGTAAATAATTGTAAAAAATAAGGGAGGAAAATATATTTTTTGGTTAGTTATTATGACAAAATTTTAAGGTATAAGAGTTTATAATTTAATTATAGAGGAGGAGGGGGTATGGTTGTATATATTGATGTATTATTATTTGAAAATTTTGTGGTTAATTTATTTTTGCTATTATTAACATTTAAATTATTAAGATTTAGTTATAAGAAGAGGATATATTTATCGGCTATATTAGGATCTATATATACATTAGCTTTATTCTTAGAATGGCCTTTGGGGACAAGTTTTATTGCGAAAATATTGGTTGCAGTATTAATGATAATTATTGCAATAGAAAAAAGAAAAATTAGTAATATATTAAAATGTGTAGGATGTTTTTTTATTCTCTCATTTACACTTTGCGGGGTATGTTTTAGCTTTGCATTAATGCAAAATAAATATGGGATTATGCAAAAATTTGAGATGAATAACTATTCAATAAAATATATATTAATATCTATAATGATACTATACATAGTTATAGTTAGGGCTTATGAATATTTAAGAGGGAGAATTATTGTAAAAAGCCTAATATATGATATAGAAATATCAGTTAATAAAAATATATTTTATATAAAGGGATTTTTAGATACGGGTAATGATCTAAGGGAGCCGGTAACCAACCTACCTTGTATTATTGTAGAAGATGGTTACTTGAATGAAGTACAACTTCCAGAAAAGGAATATTTTAATATTTCCTATAGTACCATTGGAGACAGTGGAAAAATAAAAGGATTTAAAGGAGAAAAAATAAGAATAAAAAGTCAAGATGAAGATTGGAGAACCGTTGATGCAATTATATGTAGTTGCACTAATAAATTAAGTAAAGAAAATGATTTTAATGCGCTATTATCAAGAGGGATAATTTAGGAGGGCAATATGTTAAGACTATATATTTTAATAAATAGAATTTTAGAAAAATTAAATATTTTTAAATCTAAAGTACATTACGTAGGGGGAAACGATTCTCTTCCACCACCATTAAAAAAGGAAGAAGAAGAGGAATTAGTTGAAAGACTAATGAAAGGAGATGAAACTATAAGAGATATTCTTATAGAAAGGAACTTAAGGCTAGTAGTATATATTGCAAGAAAATTTGAGAATACTGGTGTATGTGTGGAAGATTTAATTTCTGTTGGAACTATTGGGCTAATAAAAGCGGTAAACACTTTTAATCCAGAAAAGAAAATTAAATTAGCAACCTATGGCTCAAGATGTATAGAAAATGAAATACTTATGTATTTGAGAAGAAATAGTAAAGTAAAGGCAGAAATTTCTTTTTATGAACCACTAAATATTGATTGGGATGGAAATGAATTATTATTATCTGATATATTAGGAACAGAAAATGATACGGTTTACAATTTAATTGAAGATGAAGTTGATAAGCAATTATTATTTTTAGCCCTTAAACATTTAAATGATAGAGAAAAAGAAATTGTTAAATTACGTTTTGGGTTAAATGGAACTAAAGAAAATACGCAGAAGGAAGTAGCTGACATGCTTGGTATATCACAATCATATATTTCAAGATTAGAAAAAAAGATAATAAGTAGATTAAAAAAAGAAATCAATAAAATGATTTAGGTTGTCTTTAGTATAAAAGCAAACCCTCTCGGAAATAATGTTTAATGCAGTATGTTATTACTTCCGAAGGGGTTGATGATTTTGATCATTAATAAAGTAGAAATATGTGGAGTAAACACTTCAAAATTACCAGTAATAAAAGAAAAAGAAAAAAGAAAACTACTTCTTAGTATGAGAGCAGGAGACCCAAATGCAAGAGAAACATTTATTAATGGTAATTTAAGGTTAGTTTTAAGTGTAATTCAAAGATTTAATAATAGAGGAGAAAATGTTGATGACCTATTTCAAGTTGGATGCATAGGGTTAATGAAATCTATTGATAATTTTGATTTAGGTCAAAATGTTAGATTTTCAACTTATGCAGTACCTATGATTATAGGCGAGATTAGAAGATACTTAAGAGATAATAATGCTATAAGAGTAAGTAGATCTTTAAGAGATATTGCCTATAAGGCATTATTAGTTAGAGATAGGCTTGTTAAGGAGAATAACAAGGAACCTACAGTATCACAAATAGCAAAAGAATTAAATTTGCCAAGAGAAGATGTAGTATTTGCATTAGATGCAATTCAAGATCCAGTATCATTATTTGAACCAATATACCACGACGGTGGAGATGCAATTTATGTAATGGATCAAATAAGTGATTCGAAAAATACAGATGAGAGTTGGCTTGAGGATATTTCAATAAAAGAAGCTATGAAAAAATTAAATGATAGAGAAAAATTAATTTTAACATTAAGATTTTTTAATGGAAGAACACAAATGGAAGTAGCAGACGAAATAGGTATATCTCAGGCACAAGTATCAAGGTTGGAGAAGACTGCACTAAAACATATGAAGAAGCATGTATAAAGGAGCTCGTTTGAGCTCCTTTATATTTAGGAACATGGGAATAAATAACAAGACAATATACATAGTACGTTGTCTTGTTATTTATTTTCAAATGTATTATAAAATATTTTGTGTAGGACATGCATATACTTATAAGGGTAAGAGAACTGAAAGAAAATAGTAAGTCAAAGACTCTGAGCATATTTAAAAAGAAAATTAATGGAAATGAAAGGGGGTAGATTAATATGTACACTAAATTTAATGATGGAAATACGGATAATAGTATAGCTTTAGAAAATAATATTTTAGAAGAGAATTTAGAAAATGATATAATATTACACTCATTAAATGCAATAAGATCCATGGAAATAATAGATATTAGAACTGGATGTAAGCTTGGATTTGTACAAGAATTAGTAATAGATATTGAAGAGAGTAAAATAGTTTCTATTATAATACCATCGGCAGGTAAAAATTGGTTTAACAAAGAAGAGGATATTGAAATTCCTTGGGGAAAAGTTATAAAAGCTGGAATGGATGTTATTTTAGTTGATACTTCCAAATAGAATTTCAATTATATATAGATAAATTGTATTTTAAATTGTATAATGATAATATAAGGATAAAATTAACTATAAGGCACTTTCAAAAAATAATAGAGCAATTTGCTAATCTGTTATTTTTTTTCAAGGGTCTGAGAGAAAGGCGTGAAAAATATGAAATGCCCTTTTTGTTCATTTGAGGAGAGTAAAGTAGTAGATTCTAGATCAACTGATGATAATACTACAATAAGAAGAAGAAGAGAATGTTTAAATTGTGGGAAAAGATATACCACTTACGAAAAAGTAGAAGATATACCAATTTTAGTTGTTAAAAGAGATTTAACAAGGGAAATATTTAATAGAGAAAAAGTTGTTAATGGCTTAATAATTGCTTGTCAAAAAAGACCTGTATCAAGAAAACAAATTGAAAATATAGCAGAGGATATTGAAAAAACAATATCTAATAAAATGTTAACAGAAGTTGAAACAGGATGCATTGGTGAAATGGTAATGGATAGATTAAAGGAAATAGATGAAATATCATATGTGAGATTTGCATCTGTTTATAGACAATTTAAAGATATTAATACATTTTTAGAAGAAATTAAAAATTTAGTTGAAAAAAATAAATAAGTTATCTAAAAACAACTAGTTTATAAATTAATTATTTTCAAAACATTTATAAAAGAAATCCTAATTTATTTTAGGATTTCTTTTTTTATTTGTAGTTAAATATTTATATTGTTTTTTCGATTGCCTAAAGTTAAAATTATGTTAAATAAAGTTAAGATGTTATGATAAAATAGAAAAAATATTGATATAATGTTAAAATACATTATAAGAATACAAGAGGTGAAAAATGAAAAAAATTAAAGCTAATAGTTTAAAAGTAAATAAGGATTTTCTTGAAATAGATTTAGAAGGTATTAAAATTGTATTTTCAACAGCTGAAATGGATAGAAGTTTTAATAGACATAATGAGCTTGGAGTAGTAAATTTAGAAAGTATAAGAGATGATTTTAAAGTTGATAGTGTTAAGTATTTACAACAGATACATAGTGATAAGGCTTATATATATAATAAATATTATAAAAACATAAAAGATGAAGAGGGAGATGCGATAATTACAGTAGAAAAAAATGTTGCAGTAGGGGTTTTTACAGCAGATTGTGTTCCTATAATTATAGTGAATGAAGAGAAAAAAGTAGTGGCTGCGGTACATAGTGGATGGAAAGGAACTTTTAATTCAATAGTAGTAAATACTATTAATAAAATGAAGGAAGAATATAAAATAAATATTTCTAATACAAAAGTATATATAGGACCACATATAAGACAATGTTGTTATGAGGTTTCAGAAGAATTAAAAGAAAAATTCATTAAGAATACGAGCGTAGAAGAGGGCAAATTATTTAAAGGAAGAAATCTTAGTATGGAAGAATTCATATTAAATGATCTAAGGACTTCAGGAATAAAAGAAAATAATATATTTTCTTTAGATTTATGTACTCATTGCGAAAAAAGCATAAAGTTATATTCATACAGGTCAACAAATGGAATATATGGACGATTATTTTCATTTGTATATATAAAATAAATAGATAGGGGGGAATAATAATGGCTCAAGAAAAAATATTAGTAGTAGATGATGAAGGGCATATTGTTGAATTAATTAGCTATAACCTTAGTTTGGCAGGATATAAAGTAGTGACAGCTAGTAATGGATTAGATGCTGTTAAAATAGCAAAAGAAGAAAAACCAAGATTAATTCTTTTGGATTTAATGATTCCTGGATTAGATGGTTTTGATGTGTGTAAAGAAATAAGAGGAAATAAAGAACTTAAAAATACATCTATTATTATGCTAACTGCTAAAGGAGAAGAACTTGATAAAATACTAGGGTTAGAGCTCGGTGCTGATGATTATATAACAAAACCTTTTTCAGTTAGGGAATTATTGGCTAGAGTAAAAGCAGTACTTAGAAGAGTTGGAACAGTAAAAGAAGAAAACGATATATTTGTTGCAGGTAATTTGAAGGTTAATTTTGAAAGAAGAGAAGTGTTAATTAGTGATAGTAAAGTAGATTTAACATTAAAAGAATACGAACTTTTAGATATTTTAATTAAGAATAGAGGGAAAATATTAACTAGAGATACCCTTCTTGATAAAGTGTGGGGATATGAGTATATAGGTGAAACCAGAACTGTAGATGTTCATATAAGATATATTAGAAAAAAAATTGAAGAAGATGATAAGAATCCTAAATTTATAGAAACTATAAGAGGAGTAGGTTATAGATTTAACCCGAATGAATATTAAATGAAAAAGAGAATAATAGTATTTAATATAATAACAGTTTTATTTGCATTATTAATACTAACAAGTTCATTTGTAGCTTTGGTTAATGTTAATGAAATAGAAAAAACAAAAAGTTTACTATCTTCTTATAATAAAATAATGATTTTAAATCCAAATTTTACTGAAAAAAATTTGGAGAATTTTAAAATAAATAATGTTAGAGTTAGGTTTACCTTGATAGATAAGAATGGTAATGTAAAGTTTGATAGTAGCAACAAGGACTTAGAGAATCATTTCGATAGAGAAGAAATAATTGAAGCAATTAAAAAAGATGAGGCAAGTATAACTAGATTTAGTAAAACAGAAGGAGTAAATTTAGTTTACTATGCAAATAAGTTAGATGACGATATAATTATAAGAAGCGCAGTTCCGCTATCTACAGTAAAGGTGCTCTCTTTGAGATATTTTAAATATTATATTTTAGTTATTATCTTAGTGCTTTTATTATCATTAGGGTTATCATTAAAATTAGTAAGAGCAATTATTTATCCAATAAAAGAACTAGAAACAGCGACAGCGAAAATTGCAAATGGTGACTTTAATAGAAGAGCTAAAATTCATACTAATGATGAGGTTGGATCACTTGCACATACTTTCAATAATATGGCGGATCAGCTTCAAGTTAGAATAAGTGATTCTTTAGATAAACAAAATAAGTTAGAATCAATATTAGAAAGTATGGAGAGTGGAGTTATTGCAATAGATAAGCAAGAAAAAATTATGCTTATAAATCCATATGCTAAAAGAGTCTTTGGATTAAATAAAAATATAATAGGCAAAAATATAGGTGAATACATTATAGATTATGATTTGATAAAATTTATAAAAGATACACCGGAAATAGAAACTGTGGAAGTTAAAATACTACATCCTTTTGAAAGGGAACTTAGGATAAAAAAGGCACCAATAATAAATAGTATTAAATTGCCTATAGGAACTGTAATTGCGGTTCAAGATATTACAGATATTAAAAGGCTTGAAAATATGAGAAGTCAATTTGTTGCTAATGTATCCCATGAATTAAGAACACCATTAACTTCTATAAAAGGGTTTGCAGAAACTTTAAAGTATGTTAAGGAAGATGAAACTAAAAATAAATTTTTAGACATTATTGATAAGGAAGCTGATAGGCTTACAAGATTAATAAATGATATATTAGTTTTATCAAATATTGAGAACAATAATAATGTATTAGAAGTTGAGTTTGATCCAAATGAAGTTATAACAGAGGCAATTAACATGGTATCAGGTCAAGCTGTACTTAAAAATACAAAAATAGAAATTTTAAATAATTACAAAGGATTATTAGTTGGAGATAGAGATAAATTTTTTCAACTAATACTTAATCTAGTTGAAAATGCTATAAAATATTCAGGTGAAGAAAGCAATGTGCTAGTAAAAAGCTATAATGTTAATGATTATATATATATAGAAGTAGCAGATAATGGTTTTGGAATACCAAAAGAAGATTTGCCAAGAATATTTGAAAGATTTTATAGAGTAGATAAATCAAGAGCTAAGGGTGGAACTGGTCTAGGTCTTGCTATTGTAAAACATATAGTTAAAATATTTAATGGAGAAATATATGTAGATTCTAATGTTGGATTTGGAACAAAATTTACAGTTAAAATAAAAAAGATATATTAAGGATTTGAAAAAATAGATTAGCATATTTACTAGTTATTTTTCGAGGATGCCTTATGTGTAGATAGTTAGTATGAATTTTAATTAGGGTATCTAGTTTTTAATAGACTGGTTACCCTATTTTTTTTATAAGTGGTAATGTTAAGTTTTATTAACAAAATTCTAATGTTTGTTAACACTAAAATAATATTTACTTAACTTTGGAAAGCTAATATAAGCACATGAGATATATGAAAAAAATAAGAAATGTGGGAGGAAGAAATATGTTGAATAAAGGTTTTAAATTAGTTGCTAGTTCAATAGTAGTGTTAATGATTGGTGGGGTATTCGTAGGGTGTTCAGGTAGTAAAGTAAAGACAGAAGGAAAAACAGAGGAAACTAAAATTTCTGTATCAGGATCTACTTCGGTAGGACCATTAATGGAAAAGATATCAGAACAATATGAAAGTGAAAATGTAAATACAACAATAGAAATTAATCAAGTTGGTTCATCAGCAGGGATTAAGGATACAATAAATGGTGTTTCAGAAATCGGTATGTCTTCAAGAGAATTAAAAGATGAAGAAAAGAAAGATGTAACAGCAACAACAATAGCATACGATGGAATAGCTTTAATAACTCATAAAAACAATACAGTTAAAGAAATAACATTAGAACAAGTTAAAGGCATATATACTGGGAAAATAACTAATTGGAAAGAAATTGGAGGGAAAGATGCTCCCATAGTTGTAGTATCTAGAGAAGAGGGGTCAGGAACTAGATCTGCTTTTGAGGAAATAGTTAAATATAAATCAGAAGAACTAGTATCATCAGCAACAATTTCAGATGGATCAGGAAGCATAAAAACTACTGTTGCCGGCAATGAAAATGCAATTGGGTTTGCTTCGTTTGAATACTTAGATGATACAATAGGAGCATTAAATCTTGGAGGGGTAAAACCTGAAGCGAAGTTTGTTAAGAGTGGTGAATATAAATTATCAAGACCATTTATATTAGTAACTAAAACTTCAAGCCAATCAGAGAATAGTAAAAAGTTAATTGATTATATATTAAGTAAAGAAGGTCAAAAAATAGTTGCAGATAATAAGCTTATAACGTTGGAGTAATAAATAAGTAATTAATATATAGTTTTTTTATGGGGTATCTAGTTTTTAATAGACTAGGTATCTTATTTTTTTATAAGAGGGAAAAAATATTCCGAAAAAATAACAAGTAAAAATTTTTGAATTGTTATTTTTTTTAAGTCCCTAATGTTAAGTTTTCTTAACAAAATTATAATATTTCTTAACATTAGAATAATATTTTCTTAACTTTGGAAAGATAATATAAATACCATAGTAATAAAGAAATATTGGAGGAAGAATATGTTGAATAGAGGTTCAAAATTATTTATTAGTGCAATATTAGTATCGATGATTGGGGTATTATTTGTAGGATGTTCAAATAATAAGGAAAATGCAGAAGGAAATACAATTTCTATATCAGGATCTACCTCAGTGGGGCCATTAATGGAAAAAATAGCAGCTCAATATGAGAGCGAAAATGAAAATACATCAATAGAGATTAACCAAGTTGGTTCATCAGCTGGGATTAAAGATACAATAAATGGAGTTTCACAAATTGGTATGGCTTCCAGAGACTTAAAAGCAGAAGAGAAAGCAGAAGTTACAGGCACAATAATAGCATATGATGGAATAGCTTTAATAACACATAAAAACAATCCAGTTAAAGAAATAACATTAGAAGAGGTTAAAGGTATATATACTGGGAAAATAACTAATTGGAAAGAAATAAATGGAGGAGCAGATTTACCTATAGTTGTAGTATCTAGAGAAGAGGGATCAGGAACTAGAACTGCTTTCGAAGAAATAATTGGATATAAATCAGAAGACTTAGTAGTATCAGCAACAATTTCAGATGGATCAGGAAGTATAAAGACTACTGTTGCTGGTAATGAAAACGCAATTGGGTTTGCTTCGTTTGAATACTTAGATGATAAAGTAGGAGCATTAAATCTTGGGGGAGTAAAACCAGAAGCTGATCTTGTTAAAAATGGTCAATATAAATTAGCAAGACCATTTATACTAACAACTAAAACTTCAAGTGAAACAGAAAATAGCAAAAAAATAATAGATTATATATTAAGCGATGAAGGTCAAAAAATAGTTTCTGATAATAAGCTTATAACTATTAAGTAACATAGCAGAAGTTAAGGCGTTTGAAAAATAATAAGGCATGGAATATATAAATTGACTAGTCTTTTAAAAAGATTATCTATATTATAATTTTTTTAATTTATGTAGTATGCTCTAGGAGGTATTTGGTATGATAATTGCGAATGAAAAAAAAAATAATAGAAAATATATAATAGAAAATATATCGCATGCTGTATTTTTAATAAGTGCATTAATTGCAGTAATTAGTTTGCTCCTGATAATAGGGTTTGTATTTTATAAAGGATTAACACCTTTTATTAGTAAGGGGTACTCATTTAAAGAATTTTTGTTTGGTACAAAATGGGTTCCTAGTGCTGATAAATATGGAATATTGCCTATGATTTTAGCATCAGTATTTGGCACGGTAGGATCCCTAGTTGTAGGAGTTCCAATAGGTATATTAACAGCAGTTTTTATTGCAGAAATAGCACCTAAAAGTGTTGGCAAAATAATATCAACTGCAGTTGAATTGTTAGCGGGAATACCCTCTGTTTTATATGGAGTATTTGGACTCGCTATTATAGTTCCTTGGATACAAAAAACTTTTAATCAACCAATGGGACAAAGCTTGTTTGCAGTAATTATAGTATTATCTATTATGATGTTGCCAACAATAATTACTGTAGCAGAAACTGCAATTAGATCAGTTCCAAAAGCTTATAAAGAAGGTTCTTTAGCACTTGGTGCATCTCATATAGAAACAACTTTTAAGGTTGTAATTCCAGCGGCTAAATCAGGAATTCTAGCAGCTGTAGTACTTGGAGTTGGTAGAGCAATAGGAGAAACAATGGCAATAATACTTGTTGCAGGAAACTCGCCAATTATAGCGAATTCTATATTTGATGGGGTAAGACCTTTAACTACTAATATAGCATTAGAGATGGGATATGCATTTGGAACTCATCAAGAAATGTTATTTGCTACAGGTGTAGTATTATTTCTATTCATATTAGTATTAAATCTAGTGTTAAGTAAACTTTCGAGCAAGGAAGGTATGTAATTATGAGGAAGTTCAAAGAAAATATATTAAAGTCATTAGTATGGATGTCTGCAATTATTACGGTAATAGCCCTTGTAGCTATTCTTTCATTCATATTTATAAAAGGATGCAAATTAATAACATTTAAATTTTTAACAGCAAACTATTCACCTAGTGGGAGCGGTGGAATATTTCCAATGATAGTAACAACTATCTATACTGTAATATTAGCAGTAGGGATTGCAACTCCAATAGGAATATTAGCAGCTATATATCTTCGTGAATATGCAAAGCAAGGAATAATTGTTAAATTAATAAGATTTGCTACAGAAAGCTTAGCGGGGATACCTTCAATAGTATATGGATTGTTTGGATCTATATTTTTTGTAGTAACATTAAAACTTGGATATTCAATTTTAGCAGGGTCTTTGACAGTTGCTATAATTATTTTACCAGTTATTATACGTACTACTGAGGAATCTTTAAAATCAGTTCCAGATGCTTATAGAGAAGCATCTTTAGGCCTTGGAGCAACAAGGTTTCAAACTTTATATAAAGTTATTGTGCCAAGTGCACTACCTGGTGTTTTATCTGGAATAATTCTTTCTATAGGACGTGTAGTTGGGGAGTCAGCAGCAATACTTTTAACAGCTGGTACAGTTGCAAAAATGCCAAAAGGAATTATGTCTAGTGCTAGAACACTTACAGTGCAATCTTATTTAGTAACTAAGGAAGCAGGAGATATAGAACAAGCGGCAGCAGTAGGAATAGTATTAATAGTAATAATATTAGTTTTAAATACTATAGCTAAGTTAATTGCTAAAAAGTTTAGTAAGGCTAATTACTAATGTTAAGTAAGTTATTTTCTCAAAGGACTAATAGAAATATTATTAAGAGGTGTAAAAATGTCAAATAAAACACAAGCTAAGATACAAGTTAGAGATTTAGATTTATTTTATGGTGATAATCAAGCATTAAAAAAAATAAATATAGATTTAGAAGAAAATAAAGTAACAGCATTTATAGGACCATCTGGATGTGGAAAATCAACTTTTTTAAGAACACTAAATAGAATGAATGATTTAATTGATGGTGTTAAGGTAACTGGAGAAATAATAGTAGATGGAGAAGATATATATAAGAGTTCTGATGTAATTGCACTAAGAACTAAGGTAGGGATGGTTTTCCAAAAACCAAATCCATTCCCAATGTCTATATATGATAATATAGCATATGGGCCAAGATTACATGGTATTAAAAATAAAAAGATGTTAGATGGAATTGTTGAAAGAAGTTTAAAAGATGCAGCGCTTTGGGATGAAGTTAGTGATAGATTAAAGAAAAGTGCATTAAGTTTATCAGGAGGACAACAACAAAGATTATGTATAGCAAGAACTATAGCAGTATCTCCTGAAATAATATTGATGGATGAACCAACATCTGCATTAGATCCTATATCAACAAAAAAAATGGAAGAACTAATGGATGAATTAAAGAAAAAGTATACTGTAATAATAGTAACGCATAATATGCAACAAGCAGGAAGAATAGCAGATAAAACAGCATTTTTCTTACATGGTGAAATTATTGAGTATGGAAATACAGAAGATATATTTTATAAACCAAGAGATAAAAGAACAGAAGATTATATAACTGGTAGATTTGGCTAAAATAAATTATATGAGGTGATAAATATGAGAATAGATAGGGTGAAAATATTAAATGCAGATTTAATAAGTATGGCAAGTTTAGTTGAAAAGCAAATATACGATAGCATGGTTGCATTAAAAGAGCAGGATTTAATTCTTGCAGATAAAATAATTAAAAATGATGATAAGGTAGATGACATGCATAGAGATATAGAAGAAAAGTGTGTGAAATTTATGGCTACAGAATCTCCAGTAGCTAAGGATTTAAGACGTATATATACTACATCTAAAATTGTTACAGATTTAGAAAGAATGGCAGATCATGCAGTTGATATTTGCAAAATTGTAAAAAGGTTAAAGGGTGTTAGCTTTGTAGATGAAATAACACCGATATGGAGAATGGGTGATATAATTATTGAAATGATAAAATTATCCATTGATGCTTATGTAAATGGAGATGTAGATGCAGCTTATGAAATATGCCATATGGATGATAGTGTTGATGAGATTCATCAAGGTATGTTTGAAACGGTTTTAAAAAAAATGGTAAAAGATGACACTGCAATAAATCAAGGAACACAAATTCTTTTTATATCTAAATATATAGAAAGAATAGGGGATCATGTAACTAATATATGTGAATGGATTATTTTTTCTAAAAAAGGTACTTATGTAGATTTAAATGAATAATTTTAATAAAAGATAGAGGCTTTTTAAAAAGCCTCTATCTTTTATTAAATAACATTTGTTCTAATTAATTGACTATCAACTGTTATTAAGGTAATATAACATAAAGGTACTATGTTATTATAGGAGTGAAAAAATGAAAAACTTAATTACAAAAGTAGAACCAGGAAGCATTGCTGAAGAGGTTGGAATAGAAATTAATGATGTTCTACTAGCTATTAATGATACAGATATTGATGATATTATAGATTATAAATTTTTAATGCCTGATGAAGAAATAGTTTTAGATATAGAAAAACCAAGTGGTGAAGTTTGGTCTTATGAAATAGAAAAAGAGTACGGAGAAGATATTGGACTTGAATTTGGTGGAGGTATAATGGATAAAGCTAAAAGCTGCAGTAATAAATGTATGTTTTGTTTTATAGACCAATTACCAAAAGGAATGAGAGATACTTTATACTTTAAGGACGATGATTCAAGATTATCTTTTCTTCAAGGTAACTTTGTAACTCTTACTAATATGAAAGACGCAGATATTGATAGAATAATAAGGTATCAAATTAGTCCTATTAATATTTCAGTACATACAACAAACCCGGAGCTTAGAGTTAAAATGCTTAAAAATAGGTTTGCAGGTTCAATAATGGAAAGACTTCAAAAATTAAAAGATGCCGGAATAGAAATGCATGCGCAAATTGTTTTAATTCCTGGGGTTAATGATGGCGAGGAGTTAAAAAGAACTATAACTGAGCTTTACAGTTTAACACCTTATGTTAAAAATATTGCGGTAGTACCAATTGGTATTACTAAATATAGAGAAGGCTTAGCAAAAGTAGATACCTTTAACAAAGAAATGGCTAAAAAAGAAATAATCATGGTACAAGAATTTCAAAACAAATATATTAAAGAAACAGGAGTCCCATTTGTAAGACTATCAGATGAGTTTTATCTAACTTCAGGTATAGAAGTACCAGAAGAAAAATTTTATAATGGATATGAACAAATTGAAGATGGTGTAGGTATAATTAGATACTTTAGGGACAGAATTATAAATGATGTAGAATTCTTAAATAAAAACATTAAAGGAAGCTTTTCTTTAGTTACAGGAACTTTAGCTTTTAATGAAATAGATAGGGCTGCAAAATTAATAAATAATACAAATCCCAATATAGAAATAAAAGTTTTCAAAGTTATTAATAATTTTTTTGGCGAAACAATAACTGTAGCAGGACTTTTAACAGGAACTGATATAATAGAACAATTAAAAGGAAAAATAACATCGAAATATTTAATTATGCCAGATAATATGTTTAGAAAAGGATACGAATTAGGTCCTAAAAATGAACAAATAATGTTAGATGATATTAAAATGAAAGATTTAGAAGAAGCATTAGGTATTAAGATTATAGTTTGTGATTACACAGGTGATGATCTTATTGACATAATAAATACACATTGCAAGGAGGAAATATAATGGGAAAACCAATAGTTGCTATAGTTGGGAGACCAAATGTAGGTAAATCAACGTTATTTAATAGATTGGCAGGTAAAAGAATATCTATAGTTCAAGATACTCCAGGGGTAACAAGAGATAGAGTCTATGCTGAAGCTGAATGGTTAAATTACAATTTCACAATGATAGATACAGGGGGTATAGAACCTGCAAGAGAAGATTTTATTATGCAACAAATGAGAAGACAGGCAAACATTGCTATTGAAACAGCAGATGTTATAGTATTTATAGTTGATGGTAAAGAGGGATTAACTCCAGCTGACCATGAAGTAGCTAATATGCTTAGAAAAAGTAAAAAACCAGTAGTTCTTGTAGTTAATAAAATCGATAATATGAAAGATGAAGACAATGCTTGGGAGTTCTACAATTTAGGGATTGGTGATCCAGTTACTATATCTGCAGCTCAAGGTCTTGGTCTTGGAGATATGCTAGATAGAATAGTTGAGCCTTTTGATAAGGTGAAAGCTGATGAAGAAGATGATGATGTAGTTAAAATTGCTATGATTGGGAAACCAAACGTAGGTAAATCATCATTAATCAACAGACTTTTAGGTGAAGAAAGACTTATTGTATCAGAAATTGCTGGTACTACAAGAGATGCTATTGATAGTAAACTTGAAACTGATAAGGGTAAGTTCTTACTTATTGATACTGCAGGGCTTAGAAGAAAGAGTAAAGTTAAGGAAGAAATCGAAAGATATGCTGTAATTAGAACTTTTACTGCAATTGAAAGAGCTGATGTATGCATCTTAATGGTAGACGCTACTGAAGGTGTTACAGAACAGGATGAAAAGATAATAGGATTTGCACATGAACTTAATAAAGCTATAATGGTTATTGTTAATAAATGGGATCTTATTGAAAAAGATGATAAAACAATGCAAAAATATAAAGAAGAACTACAACTTAGCTTAAAGTTCTTAAAATATGCTAAATATCTGTTTATTTCAGCAAAAACTGGTCAAAGAGCACATAAGGTACTTGAAGTAGCTCAGGAATGTTATGCTAACTACAACAAGAGAATAGGAACAGGGGTATTAAACGAAGTAATAAATAGAGCTATTCTTATGAAAGAACCACCACTTATAGCGCTTAAGAGAGTTAAAGTTTATTATGCAACTCAAGTTGCTACAAAACCACCAAAATTTGTGTTCTTTATAAATGATTCAAGAGCACTACATTTCTCATATCAAAGATACCTAGAAAATCAACTAAGAGATAGTTTTGATTTCAGTGGTACTGGTATCCAAATAGAATATAGAGAAAAGAAAAACTAGATATGAAAAAAGTGACTTTTTTGGGAGGAGGTAGTTTTGGTACAGCGCTTGCCATACTACTTGCAAACAAAGGAAATATAGTTAATATATACGCTAGAGAAGACTCGGTAGTTAATGATATAAATAACAACAGAAGAAACGATAAGTATATTAAGGGCTTATGTATACCTGAAAATGTCATGGCTTTTACAAATTTAGAGGAAGCTGTTAAGGACTCAGATTATGTTGTCCTTGCAGTTCCATCACATGTAATTAGAAGCTTAAGTGCAAGTTTAAAGGGCAAAATTAGGAATAGTGTACCTGTAGTTAGTATTGCAAAAGGTATTGAACAAGACACTAACCTAAGATTATCTCAAGTAATAGAAGAAGAACTACCAAATCCAGTAGTTATTTTATCAGGGCCTAGCCATGCTGAAGAAGTAGCTTTTGGAATTCCAACAACAGTAGTAACTTCCTCAAGAGATATGATGTATGCAAAGGATATTCAAGATTTATTTATGACTAATAGCTTCAGGGTATATACTAATGAAGACTTAATTGGAGTAGAAATTGGAGGGGCTGTAAAAAATATTATTGCATTAGGAGCAGGTGTTTGTGATGGTATTGGATATGGTGATAATTCTAAAGCTGCATTAATGACAAGAGGAATGGCTGAAATAGTTAGAATTGGAATGAAGCTTGGTGGAAAGCCAGAAACATTCCTTGGATTAACAGGTATGGGCGATTTAATAGTTACCTGTACAAGTAAGCATTCTAGAAATAGAAGAGCAGGATTTTCATTAGGTAGTAGAAAAACTGTAGAAGAATCAATTAATGAAGTTGGAATGATTGTAGAAGGAATAAAAGCTTGCAAAGCATTTTATGAATTAAAAGAAAAGTTAGGGGTAGAAATGCCTATAACAGATGTTTTATATAAAATATTATTTCAAGGCGAAGATCCTAAAAAAGCCGTTGCTCATTTAATGGAACGTGGAAAGAAAAATGAAATATATTAAATAAAATAAGAAGAGAATAGCATTTGCTATTCTCTTCTTATTTTATTTAGAATTAGTTGTAACATTTTTAATTTTTATTGTAATTAGAAGTTTGAATATCATTTTGTAATGGGATATATAAAATAAAAATAATAGATATTAGTAATAAATTAACATATGAGTTCATAGTATTTATAGTAAGGGAGAGGAATTAAAGAGTGGTGAAAATATAAATATAAATTTTAATAAACTTGTATACTTTTTTAATAACTAGAATATATATATAGTGTTAAAAATATTTAGGAGGGTACAACGTGGACAGCTTTAATATATACAAGGATATTGCTGAAAGAACCCAGGGGGACATATATGTAGGAGTTGTGGGACCAGTAAGAACTGGAAAATCAACTTTTATAAAAAGATTTATGGACCTTATGGTTATACCAAAGATTGATAATGCCTATAAAAAAGAAAGAGCAAAGGATGAGTTACCACAAAGTGGGTCAGGTAAAAGTATTCATACAACAGAACCTAAATTCATTCCAAATGAGGCCGTAGAAATAACATTAGATGAGGATATTAAATTTAAGGTTAGAATGGTTGATTGTGTTGGCTATATTGTAAAGGGTGCACTTGGATATATGGATGGAGAAGAAGCTAAAATGGTTAATACTCCATGGTATGATTATGAAATACCTTTTGAAGATGCAGCTGAGATTGGAACTAGAAAGGTAATTACAGATCATTCAACTATAGGGCTAGTAATAACTACAGATGGTAGCATCACAGGTATAGATAGAGAAGAATATTTAGATGCAGAAGAAAGAGTTATTAATGAATTGAAGGCTATAAACAAACCGTTTATTGTAGTACTTAATACAAAGAATGTTAACGCTCCAGAAACTAAGGAATTAAGAAAAGAATTAGAAGAGAAATATAACGTTTCAGTTCAAGTTATTGATGTATATAGTATGAACCAAGAAGATATAGAAAAAATATTTAGACATGTACTTAAAGAATTCCCAGTAAAAGAAATAAATATAGATATGCCAAAATGGATTGAAAAATTAGAGGCAGAACATTGGTTGAAAAAAGATTTCTTTAATATAGTTAAAGTAATGTGCAAGGACATAAGTAGAGTTAGAGATATAAAATCGACTCTAAATTCATTTAAAGAAGAAGAGTACTTAGGAGCAACTGATTTAAGCGAAGTTAATTTAGGAAGTGGGACAGCAAGGTTAATGATGAAACCTAAAGAAGGTATTTTCTATAAAATATTAAGTGAAATATGTGATTTAGATGTAGAATCAGAAAGTGAACTTTTATCTTTAATTAAAGATCTTAATTTTGCTAAAAAGGAATATGATAAAATAAAGGATGCACTAGTTGATGTTAGAGAAACAGGATATGGACTTGTAGCACCGCAATTATGTGAAATGAAATTTGAAGAACCAGAGATGGTTAAACAAGGAAATAAATTTGGGGTTAAGCTTAAGGCATCAGCACCATCACTTCATTTTATTAAGGCTAATATTAAGACTGAAATCAGTCCAATTATGGGGTCAGAAAAAGAAAGTGAAGAACTTGTAAAATCTCTTATGGACCAATTTGATAAGGATCCTGCATCGCTTTGGCAAAGTAATATGTTTGGTAAATCCTTAGAGGTGTTAGTTAAAGAAGGATTACAAAATAAATTATATAAAATGCCAGAAGATGTTCAAGTTAAGATTCAAAAAACACTTCAAAAAATTATTAATGAAGGTAATGGCGGTTTAATTTGTATAATTCTATAATTTAAAATCTTAAAAACAAACCTTTTGAGAAAGTTCCACTTGGAACTTTCTTTTTTATTTTCAAGTATTATCACTATATAGTTACCTTGGGGAATATAATACAATATACAACTTTGTTAGAAATATTCAGTGCGCTACGCACAATAGAGGTATAGCATATGGAAAATAAATTTTACACCTATAAAAGAGTTGGATATTTTAGACGCAAAATGGCAAATGTTTTAGGCTTATCCTATAGTGGAGTAATATATGCTTCTCCAGGAGTACTTAAGCATATAAAGAATAGACATGGAAAACAGCTATCAAAAAAAGTGATAACAAATATTCTAGATGTTATAAAAAAAATAATTAATGAACCGGATTATATTGGAATATATAAACTTAGCAATAGTAAAGCTTCTATTGAAATTATTAAAAAAATTAATGTAAATATTTTAGTGGGGATAGAAGTAGATTTAAAAAAAGATTATATATATGTTTCTACAATGTACCCAATTACTGAGGAAAAAATAAAAAGTAAGTTGTATAGTGGGAGAATTGTAGAATGGAAGAAATAAGGGCTCTGAATAAAATAGGCCAGAATCTGACTAGTTAATTTTTTGAAGCTTTCTAGGTTCTTGAAAATAAAAGTTGAAACATGACTATGTGAAATGTATAATATGTATATTGTGTTGAATATTATTGAGGTGAGAAATGGCTCCTCATACGCTGAATTAATCAGTAAATAGAGGCGTAGGACGCTGTCCTGCCAATAAGATAAAATAAAGCTTTTGGATCATCCAAAAGTTTTATTTTTTGAAGATCCCTTAAATAAACATAAGAGGATTTAGGAGGAATAGTATGAAAAAAATAGCAGTAGTATTTAATGGTGGAACAATATCGATGAAGATAGATGAAAGAATTAAAGCAGCTGTGCCTAGTTTAACTGGTGAAGAAATAATGTCAATGGTAACTGGTATAGAAGATTTTGCAGAGGTTGAATCTTATAATTTCTCAAGTATGCCATCGCCGCATATGTCTGTGGAAATAATGCTTGAATTAAGCAAATTTGTTGAAGAGTTATTAAGCCGAGAAGATATAGATGGGGTTGTTATAACACATGGAACAGATACCCTTGAAGAAACAGCATATCTTTTAGACTTAACTTTAAAAACAGAAAAGGTTGTAGTAATAACTGGATCAATGAGAAGTAGTTCAGAACTTGGCTATGATGGTCCTTTTAATTTGGCAGCATCTATATGTACTGCAATATCAGAAGAGGCTAAGGGAAGAGGTGTCCTTGTTTGTTTTAATGGAGACTTGAATTCAGCAACAGAAGTAACAAAGGCCAATTCTATGGCTTTAAGTGCGTTTAGAACACCAAATTTTGGACCAATTGGAATGGTAGATAATAATAAAGTTCTTTTCTATAGAAATGTACAAAAAACAAATACATATGAAGTTGAAGAGTTAAGAGGTGAGGTAGCACTTGTTAAATGTGTTGCTGGAATGGATTCATCATATATTAATTTTATAATAGATAAAGGGGATAAAGGTATAGTAATAGAAGCTATGGGGAGAGGGAATGTCCCGCCTAAAATGATACCTGGAATAAAAAGGGCAATAAATAAAAATATCCCAGTAGTAATAGTGTCTAGATGTTTTGAAGGAAGAGTATTTGAATCTTACGGATATGAAGGCGGGGGGAAAATGCTTAAAGATCTAGGTGTAATATTTGGAGATACATTACCAGGTCAAAAGGCAAGAATAAAATTAATTCTTGCAATAGGAGCGAAACTTAAATTAGAAGAAATTAGAAATAGTTTTTAAATGATAAAAACAAATGTTAACAATATATGAACAAACTGTTGACAGATGTAACTATACTTTATTAATATGAAACTTGTGATTAATAAAGTATAAAATAAATTTGTTTTCAGGGAGGAAAGTATGGTTAAAAGTATGACTAGCTTCGGAAGAGCGAGTAGCAGGCAAGAAAGTAAACATTTATTTTCAGTAGAAATGAAAAGCGTAAATCATAGATACTTAGATGTTAACGTAAAAATGCCAAAGAGTATGATATCTTTAGAAGAACAAATAAGGAAATTAATTAATAAAAGTCTTTCAAGAGGTAAAGTAGACGTCTTTATTAATTTGAAAGGTAACTCTGAGGGAAATGGCGTTGCAAAAGTAAACTTAGATTTAGCAAAGAGCTATTTAAAATGTTTAATGGACATAGAAGAAAGCCTGGGAGTTAGAAATGATATTACTATTAACCAAATAGCAAGATACCCAGAAGTAATTAAAGTAATGGAAGAAGAAGATTCCATAGAAGAAATATTTAAAGAAATTAAACCACTAATAGAAGAATCTATTTTAATGATGGAAGAGATGAGGAAAGTTGAAGGCGAAAAGCTTAAAGAAGATATACTTTTAAAACTTTCAGAAATAGAAAATCTAGTAGAAGAAATTTCTAAAATTGCAGAAAAAGTGCCAATGGCATATAAAATAAAACTTGAAGAAAGATTAAAAAAATTACTTGATGGTATAGAAATTGATGAAAGTAGAATAGCATTAGAAATTGCAATTATTGCTGATAAGGCGTCAGTAGATGAGGAAATAACTCGTCTGCATAGCCACATACATCAATTAAGAAAAACTTTCGAAGAAGATGAAACAATAGGAAGAAAGTTGGATTTTATAATTCAAGAAATGAATAGAGAAGCGAATACAATAGCATCTAAATCTAGCGATGTTTACATGACAAATATTGTCATTAACATAAAGAATTTAATCGAAAAAATGAGAGAACAAGTACAAAACATTGAGTAACAAGGAGGAAAAAAATGGGAATTAAATTGATTAATATTGGATTTGGAAACATAGTTTCAGCTAATAGATTAGTTGCTATTGTTAGTCCTGAATCTGCACCTATTAAAAGAATAATCCAAGAAGCTAGAGACAGAGGAATGTTAATAGATGCAACTTATGGAAGAAGAACAAGAGCAGTTATAATAACTGATAGTGATCATGTTATTTTATCAGCAGTACAACCAGAAACGGTAGCACATAGACTTTCAAATAAAGATGGAACAGTAGATGAGGTTGACGAATAATGAATACAAATAATAGAGGCGTGCTAATAGTTATTTCAGGTCCATCTGGTGCTGGAAAAGGAACTATATGCAAAGCTTTATTAGAAAAACATAAAGACTTATACTTGTCAGTTTCCGCAACAACAAGATCGCCAAGAAATGGTGAAGTAGAAGGCGTAAACTATTATTTCCTTACAAGAGAGCATTTTCAAGCACAAATTAATGAAAATGGGTTCTTAGAACATGCAGAAGTTTATGGTAATTGCTATGGCACTCCAAAAGCAAATGTAGAACAAATGCTTGAGGATGGTAAGGATGTAATTTTAGAAATAGATATTCAAGGTGCTTTAAAAGTAAAAGAAAACTTCAATGAGGGTGTATTTATATTTGTACTTCCACCATCAATGGAGGAATTGAAACAAAGAATTATTAAACGAGGCAGTGAAACAAAAGAATCTTTAATGACAAGATTTAAATCTGCTTATCAAGAAATTAATTATATTTCTAAATATAATTATGCAGTAGTAAATGACACTGTTGAAGTCGCAGCTAGTAAAGTTGAAGCAATAATTGCTGCTGAAAAATGCAGGGTCGATAGAATAAAAGACACAATATTAGATTCTAAGGAGGGCTTTATTCATGAACAACTCTATGATTAATCCATCAATAATGGAGCTATTAGAAAAGGTAGAAGATAGATATACTTTAGTTACAGTTACTTCAAAAAGAGCAAGACAAATAATCAATGGTAGTGAACCACAAGTATTTACAAAATCACACAAAGCTTTAACAATTGGGATTCAAGAAATATTTGAAGGTGTTGTAGAATATCATAAGCTTACAGAAGAAGAACAAAAGCTAGAGGATGAAAAATAAAAATGAAAAGTAAAAAGTGTGTGGTTATTGGAGTAAGTGGAGGCATTGCGGTGTACAAAGCTCTTGATATAATTAGTGCTTTGAAAAAACAAGATGTAGATGTAAGAGTTATAATGACCGAGTCTGCAACTGAATTTGTTACACCTCTTTCTTTTCAATCTTTAAGTCAAAATATGGTAGCTACAGATATGTTTGCAGAACCTAAAGCTTTTGAAATACAACATATTTCTTTAGCTCAAAAAGCTGACCTTATGCTTATAGCGCCAGCTACTGCAAATATAATTGGTAAAGTTGCAAATGGCATAGCAGATGATATGCTATCTACAACAATAATGGCTACAAAAGCAAAGGTTATATTTGCTCCGGCTATGAATACAAATATGTATGAAAATGTTATAGTTCAAAGTAACATAGAAAAGCTTATATCTTATGGATATGAGTTTATAACACCAGGATCGGGCAGGCTTGCTTGTGGAGATGTTGGGGTTGGTAAACTAGCGGATGTTAATATAATCGTTAATAAGGTCTTAGAGGAGCTAAATAAAGCTACTAAAAAACAAGATTTAAAAGGGAAAAAAGTATTAGTGAGCGCAGGACCAACTATAGCACAGATTGATCCAGTAAGGTTTATTACAAATAGATCTACAGGAAAAATGGGTTATAATTTAGCACAAGAAGCAAAAGATAGAGGCGCTGAAGTTGTTTTAGTTTCAGGACCAACTTCTTTAGAAAACCCAAAAGGTGTTAAAGTTATAAATGTAAACACTAATGATGAAATGAAAGATGCAATTTTAGAACATTTTCATAATAGTGATATTGTTATAAAAGCCGCTGCAGTTGCAGATTATAAGCCTAAAGAGTACAGCACACAAAAGATAAAAAAAGGTGACGGAGATTTAAACTTAGTATTAACTAGGGATAATGATATCTTAAAGTTACTTGGAGATAAAAAAACTCATCAGTTATTAGTAGGCTTTGCAGCTGAAAGTAATAATGTAATAGAAAATGCGAAAAAGAAGTTAGAAAAGAAAAATCTTGATTTTATTGTAGCAAATGATATTACAGCTAAGGAAACTGGATTCGGTAGTGATGATAACAAAGTTATTATTATCTCAAGTACTGGAGAAAAGAAAGAACTAGACAAGATGAGCAAAAAAGAGGTAGCATCAAATATTTTTGACACTATTTTAGAAAAGCGCTAATTGCGCTTTTTCTTCTATATATAGTTTGGGAAGATACCTAAATAAAAGGTGTGATAAATTTGAAAACATATGCAGAAATAATAGTAAATAGTGATGTATTAGATATAGATAAACCATTCACTTATGAGGTAACAGAAGAATTTAAAGACCATATAAGGCAAGGACAATTAGTCAAAGTACCTTTTGGAGTTCGAAATACATTAACAGACGGATTTGTATTAGGTTTAAAATATGAAGATGATATAAAAGGTATGAGAATTAAAAAAGTTAAAAAAATTAGTTTTATAGAGCCTGTATTAACTAGTGATGATTTAAGCCTAATTGAATTTCTAAGAGATACTTATTTATGTAAGTATATAGATGCAATAAGACTTTTAATACCACAAGGGATATTGAAGGGAACTAAAAATAAAAGTAAAAAAGTGATTATATGGATTAAAGACATACAGGATAAAAATAAAGAAGAAAAGTATGGAGAAATATTAAACTATATAAAAGCTAATGATGGAAAGTTTACTAAAAGTGAATTAACTAAAGAAAAAAATTTGTCTTTATACAAAATTAATAAACTTATAGAAGAAGAATATTTAGGATGCCAAGAAGAAATAGTGTATAGGTATAATATAAGAGAATATAAGGCCTATGGAGAAAAAAAACTTACAGATGAGCAATTTATGGCAATAGAACAAATTAAAGCATCAAAGAATAATCTGTATTTATTAAAAGGGGTTACAGGATCTGGAAAAACAGAGGTTTATATGAAACTTGTTGAAGAAACTATTAAGAACGGTAATTCTGCAATTGTTTTGGTGCCAGAAATAGCACTAACTCCACAGATGATTGAAAGATTTAAAGGTCGCTTTGGAAAAGAGGTAGCCTTATTTCATAGTAGATTATCAGAAGGGGAAAGACATGATGAATGGCATAGAGTTCATGATGGAAATGCTAAACTAATAGTTGGAGCAAGAAGTGCACTGTTTTTACCAGCTAGGAACCTGGGATTAATTATTATAGATGAAGAGCATGAAAATACTTATAAATCAGAACAAAATCCTAAATATCAAACTAGGGAAGTTGCAGAGTTTTTATCTAGGCTAAAAGGCTGTAAGGTTATTTTTGGTTCAGCAACACCATCTATTGAAAGCTATTATAGAGCTATTTCAGGTGAAATGAAATTAATAGAGCTGAATAAGAGAGTAGACAAAAAACCTATGCCAAAAATGCAAATAGTAGATATGAGAAATGAATTAAAGTCAGGAAACATGTCTATATTTAGTAAGGAACTATATAATTCTGTTAATGAAGCTCTGAAAAATAAGGAACAAATTATTTTGTTTTTGAATAGAAGAGGCTTTTCTACATTTGTTTCATGCAGAGGATGTGGTTATGTATTTAAATGTCCTAACTGTGATATTTCAATGACATACCATAAAAATGGTTTTTTAGTTTGTCATTATTGTGGTAAAACTGAAAAGCAACCTAAAATTTGCCCAAAGTGTGAAAGTAAATATGTGAAATTTTTTGGATCTGGAACACAAAAGGTTCAAGATGAAGTAGTTAAATACTTTCCATCAGCCAGGGTTCTAAGAATGGATGTAGATACAACGAGGGGAAAGAATGCTCATGAAAATATCTATAATTCTTTTAAAAATGGTGAGGGAGATATATTAATAGGTACTCAAATGATATCAAAGGGGTTAGATTTCCCAAATGTAACTTTAGTTGGAATTATAGCAGCAGATATATCTATAAACATACCAGATTATAGATCAGCTGAAAAAACTTTTCAAATAATAACTCAAGTTGGAGGAAGAGCAGGACGAGGCGAAAAAGAAGGTAAGGTTATTATACAAACCTACACGCCAGATTATTATGGGCTGATTTATGCAAAAAATTATGATTATGAAGGTTTTTATAATGAAGAATTTGCATTAAGAGGGCTAATGGGTTATCCTCCATTTGGTAAACTATTATTAATTAATGGTTCCTCTAAAAATGAAGAACAGCTTAAAGTATTTATGAAGAACTTAGCAATAGAGTTAAAAAAGA
Source organism: Clostridium gasigenes (assembly GCF_900104115.1). Taxonomy (GTDB): domain Bacteria; phylum Bacillota; class Clostridia; order Clostridiales; family Clostridiaceae; genus Clostridium; species Clostridium gasigenes. Next base: position 139,843 of record NZ_FNJM01000003.1, on the reverse strand, counting down.
TAAATAATGAATATACTTATATTAATATGTTAGGACCAGTACCTTGTATTATTACCAAAATTAAGGATAGTTATAGGTGGCAAATACTATTTAAAGGGGAATTACCCCAAGAATTTTGCAAAAAAATCAAGGATAGGCTTTATGAATTTAATAAAAATGTATATAATGAGATAAGAGTCAGTATAGATATAAATCCAAATAATTTAACATAGGAGGGCTAAAGATGGCTATTAGAAATATAAGGGAAAATGGAGACGATGTTTTAAGAAAAAAGAGTAAGAATGTAGAAGAAATAAATTCAAGAATAATTACTCTTTTAAAAGATATGGCAGAAACAATGTATGAGGCAGATGGCGTTGGGCTTGCAGCAGTGCAAGTTGGAATTCTTAAAAGAATATTTGTAATTGATGCTTATGATGATGAAGGACTTAGAGTATTTATAAATCCAGAAATATTAGAAACAAAGGGTTCACAATTAGGAGAAGAAGGCTGTCTTAGTGTGCCAGGACAACTAGAAGATATAGAAAGAGCTAATTATGTAAAGGTAAAAGCTTTAAATGAAAGAGGCGAACAATTTATATTAGAAGCTGAAGAATTATTAGCAAGAGCTATATTACACGAATATGATCATTTAGAGGGAATTTTATTTATAGATCTTATAAAGTAATAAAGTGTTTTAAAAAATAATAGTTAGAGTTAGGTGTATATTGACAATTGTTAAAAAAACATGCCTAAAGGAGGGATAAAATTTTGAAAATAGTATTTATGGGAACCCCAGAATTTTCAGTTCCTTCACTAAAAAAACTTATAGAAACCTATGAAGTTTGTGCAGTTTTTACTCAACCAGATAAACCAAAAGGTAGAGGTAAAAAAATGGCGTATTCCCCAGTAAAGGAAGTAGCCTTAGAATATGATATCCCAGTTTACCAACCTATAAAATTAAAAGATGATAGAGAATGTATAGAAGCACTTAAATCATTAAATCCAGATTTTATAATTGTAGTAGCTTTTGGACAAATATTAACACAGGAAATTTTAGATGTTCCAAAGTATGCATGTGTAAATCTACATGCTTCACTATTACCTATGTATAGAGGTGCAGCACCTTTAAACTGGGCTATTATAAATGGAGAAAAGGTATCTGGTAATACTACAATGTTAATGGGGCTCGGGATTGATACTGGAGATATGCTTCTTGAAAATCAAGTTGAAATTACAGAACATATGATAGCTGGAGAACTTCATGATTTATTAATGAGTTCAGGGGGAGATTTATTAGTCCAAACAATAGAAGGATTAGTAAATAAAACTATTATTCCTAAAAAGCAGCATGGAGAAACTTTTTATGCTAAAATGCTTAATAAGGAAACAGGAAGAATAAATTGGAATAATTCTGCAAAAGATATTCATAATCTAGTTAGAGGATTGAACCCGTGGCCAATTGCACATACTACTTATGAAGATCAAACAATGAAAATTTATAAGAGTACTGTGATAAATGAGCAAAGTGATAAAGATCCTGGAACAATAATTAGAGTTGATAAAGAAGGGGTTAAGGTTAGCTGCTTAGAAGGAATACTTTTAATAGAAATAGTACAATTTCCAAATGGAAAACCTCTAACAATAGAACAATATATAAATGGAAAACCTATAAAAGAGAATATTAAATTAATATAATTGATATTAAGGAGATGTTTTTATGTATTTTGATTCCACATATTTGTTGTTAATTCCAGCTATGCTTATTGCATTTTGGGCACAAACAAAAATTAACAGCACTTATAATAAATATAGTAAAATAAGAACAGTAGGTGGAAATACAGGCGCAGAAATTGCACGAAGTATATTAGATGGTGCAGGGCTTTTTGATGTAAGGATAGAAAGAACAAATACAAAACTTGGGGACCATTATGATCCAAGGGATAGGGTAGTTAGACTCTCGCCAGAGGTTTATGCAGGGGCTACAATTGCATCTGCAGGAGTAGCAGCTCATGAGGTTGGGCACGCTATTCAACATCAGAAAAGTTACAAACCATTAGTACTTAGAACAACAATAGCACCAGTTGTAAATATTGGAAGTCAAGCTTCTATGATTTTGTTTTTTATAGGAGTGTTGTTTAGCTTTAAAGGGCTTACGACAATAGGAATAATATTTTTCTCAGTAACAGTAATTTATCAATTAGTAACGCTTCCTGTTGAGTTTAATGCTTCAACAAGAGCTTTATCAATATTAAAATCTAATGGGATATTATATGGTGATGAAGTAAAGGGAGCACAAAAAGTATTAGATGCAGCTGCTATGACATATGTAGCAGGAGCACTGATGGCTATTTCTCAATTAGTTAGATTAATAGCTTTAAGTAATAGATATAACGAATAATTAAAGAAAATGAGGTATGAAGGATGAATAGTAGAAATATAGCAAGAAAAATAATACAAAGAGTTTTAAGTGAAGGAGCATATTCAAATATTGTTCTTTCAAATGAATTAAATAACAATGAATTATCAGATAAGGATAAAGCGTTAGTGACAGAAATAGTATATGGTACTTTAAGAAGAAAAAAAACAATTGATGTTATAATAGCTAATTTCGTTAGAGATATGACACAAATGGATGATGGAATTGTAAATATATTAAGAGTTGCAATATATCAAATGCACTTCCTTGATAAGGTTCCGGGATATGCAGCTGTAAATGAAGCTGTTGAGGAAGCTAAAGATATTTCATTAGAAGGATCAAAATTAGTTAATGGAATACTAAGAAGTTATTTAAAAAATGAAAAAGAAATAACAGTAAAAGGAAATAGAATAGATGAGTTAGCTTATAAATATTCTCTTCAACCTTGGATGATAAGATTATTTATAAAACAATATGGAGAAGAAAAAACCATGCAAATTATGAGTGGTTTAAATGCAACTCCTAAGGTTACTGTAAGAATTAATGGCATAAAAGGTGAATATGATGATATATATGAAAAATTAGAAGAAGCTGGATATGAGATTGAAGAAGGTTACGCTTGCCCAGAAGCAATTTCAATTAAAGGTGGTAGCGGAATAGAAAAAAATCCTCTATTTGCAGAAGGTCTAATAACAGTACAAGATGAAAGCGCTATGCTAATAGCTCCACTTTTAGATTTACAAGAAGAAGAAACTGTACTAGATTTATGTGCAGCTCCAGGTGGAAAAACTACTCATATAGCTGAATTGCTTGAAAATACAGGGGAAGTTTTAGCTTTTGATTTATATGAAAATAAATTATCATTAATTGAAGAAAATGTAGCTAGACTTGGAATAACAAATGTTAAAACAGAGGAAATGGATGCATGTACATTAGATACTAGATTTATAAGTCATGCAGATAAAATCCTTATTGATGTTCCGTGTTCAGGCCTTGGAATAATAAGAAAGAAACCAGAAATAAAATGGAATAAAACAAGACAACAATTAAAAGATTTAGTTCCAATACAAAGAAAAATTATGGAAAATGCATGGCAATATCTTAAGCCAAGTGGGACATTAGTTTACTCTACATGTACACTAAATAAAGAAGAAAACGAAGAAAATATAAAGTGGTTCCTATCAAACCATAGTGATGCAACTGTGCAAAAAATATTCTTAGGTAAGAAAGATAACTTTATATATGATAAAGATGGAAGCTTAACTATAATGCCAAATGAATATATGGATGGCTTCTATGTAGCAAAAATTAAAAAGTCATATTAGGAGAAATAATGGAAAATATATTGGATTACACTTTAGAAGAATTATCAAATTGGATGAAAGATAATGGTGAAAGTGCTTTTAGAGCTAAACAAGTTTTTTCCTGGATATATAAGGGTGTTTGGATTTTTGAAGAAATGAAAAACATCCCTAAATCTATAGGAGAAAAATTAAATAATCACTTTTATATTGGAATTCCAAAAATAATAGAAAAATTTGAATCAGACATAGATGGTACACAAAAATTATTGCTTGGATTTAAAGATGGAAATTTAATTGAAAGCGTAATAATGAGATATAAGCATGGAAATTCTATTTGTATATCAACTCAAGTAGGCTGTAGAATGGGATGTACATTTTGTGCATCTACATTAGAAGGTCGAATTAGAAATCTAACAAGTGGAGAAATTTTAGCTCAAATAATAGTTGCTCAAAATCAATTAGGGGAAAGAATTTCAAATGTAGTATTAATGGGAAGTGGAGAACCTTTAGATAACTATGATAATGTAACTAAGTTCTTAGAACTTGTAAATGCAGATTATGGACTTAATATAGGACAAAGACATATTACTCTTTCGACCTGTGGTATAGTACCTAGAATCTATGAATTAGCAGATAAAGAATCGAGCATAACACTAGCTATTTCGCTTCATGCATATAGTGATGAAATAAGAAAAAACATTATGCCTGTTGCTAATAAATATACTATTAAAGAGGTTCTAGACGCATGTAAATACTATGTAGATAAAACGGGAAGACGTATAACTTATGAATATGCATTAGTTTCTGGAATTAATGACAGTGCTGATGATGCAAAATCATTAAGTAAGCTTCTAAGAGGTATGTTATGTCATGTTAACCTTATTCCTGTAAATGAAATAAAAGAAAATACGCTAAAAAGACCATCTAAGAAAATAATTGAGGACTTTGAATCAATACTTAAGGATGAAGGAATTGAAGTTACAGTTAGAAGAGAAATGGGAAACGATATAAATGCAGCTTGTGGTCAATTAAGAAGGAGCTATATAGAAACCCAAAAATAAAGGGAGAGGGTATTGATGACTGGTATAAAAAGTGATGTTGGTATAGTAAGAGAATTAAATGAAGATTATGCAAAGTATGTTGAAAATGAAAAATTTAAGGCATACGTTGTTGCAGATGGTATGGGTGGTCATAATGCTGGTGAAGTAGCTAGCAAAATGGCAACTGAAAAAATAATAGAATATATAGAAGCGAATTTTACAGAGGAAAATAAAGAAGAAATACTAAAAAGAGCTGTTCTATATGCAAATAAAGAAGTATACTCTTTCTCTCATAAGGAGGAAGAGTATACTGGCATGGGGACAACCTTGACAGCATGTCTTATTACAAATAAATTTATTCAAATCGCAAATGTTGGTGATAGTTCTTGCTTTGGTATTAGAAACAAGAATATTGAGAAAATAACTAAAGATCATTCTTTAGTACAAGAACTTTTAGATTTGGGTACGATAAGTGAAGAAGAAGCAGCTAAACATCCACAAAAAAATGTAATAACTAGAGCTATAGGCACTAAAGATTGGGTGGATATAGATGTGTTTAATATAGAACTTGGGAAATTCCAAACTTTAATGCTATGTTCAGATGGATTATCAAACGAAGTTAATAAACAGGATATTTTATCTATAATTAATGAAGCTGATAATATTAATATTGCTTGTGAAAAGCTAGTTGATGTAGCAAAAAGTAGAGGTGGAAGAGATAACATAACAGTAATGTTATTCGAAGGAGAGGTGTAGTATGAAGGGAATTGTACTTGGCAATAGATATGAGCTATTGGAAAAAATAGGCGAAGGCGGAATGGCTGAAGTATATAAAGCTAGATGTAATAAGTTAAACAGATTTGTTGCAGTTAAAATACTAAGAAAACAATTTGCTAATAATGAAGAAATATCACAAAAATTTAAAAAAGAAGCTACTGCAATAGCTAATTTATCTGATGCGAATATAGTTAATATTTTAGATGTTGGTACTCAAGATGATATAGATTATATAGTTATGGAACTGGTAAATGGAAAAACATTAAAGGATGTTATAACTTTTAATGGTAATCTTGGATATGCTACTGCAATAAAAATAGGACTACAAATAGCAAAGGCGTTAGATTGCGCACATAAAAATAATATTATTCATAGAGATATAAAACCCCAAAATATACTTATTACTGAAAATGGTGATGTTAAAGTAACTGATTTTGGAATAGCAAAATCAACAGATTCATCAACAATTACTAATACAACAAGTATTATAGGGTCTGCACATTATTTATCACCAGAGCAAGCAAAGGGTACGTATATAGATTGTAGAGCTGATATATATTCTTTAGGTATAGTTTTATATGAAATGGTAACTGGAAAGCTTCCATTTGAAGGAGATTCACCTGTTACTGTAGCGCTTAAACATCTACAAGAAGAACCTGTGGCACCTAAAAATATTAATTCAGCTATACCAGATAGTTTGAATAAACTAATTTTAAAAGCTATGGAAAAAGAAGCTGTTAAAAGATATCAAAGTGCAAAAGATATTATTCAAGATCTTCAGAAGATACAACAAAATCCAGATATAATAATAAGTGATAAACCTATACAGGATAATCAGTATACAATAGTTATGTCACCAGTAAGCCTTGATACTAATAAGAAAAATAATATGTCGAAATTAGAAGAGGATTACTATGAAGATGAAGATGAAGCCTACGAAGATGAAGAAGACGAAGAAGATGATGATGATTATGAAGAAAAGAAAGTAAAGAAAAAGAAAAAAGGTAGCAATGTAGCTAAAAAAATTATAATTGCAATTGTAGGTGTATTAATTTTAGTAGGATTAGTAGCAACTGGGCTTAAGATAGCTACTGGAGTCACAAAGGTGAAAGATGTTAAGGTTCCAGAAATTAGCGGGAAGACTGTGGAAGAAGCTAAAGTTATATTAGAAAAGGTTAAGTTAGAAGTTGAAGAAGTTGGGTCAAAGAAAAGTGATAAGCCAGAAGGTGCAATTGTTGAAATTGACCCTAAGGTTGGAACTGTAGTTAAAGAAAAAACTAAAGTGAAAGTAATGGTATCAGCTGGAATTGAAAAACTTAAGATGATAGATCTTAGAGAAGTAGAATTTAATGAGGCTATAAAAAGATTAAAAGATATGGGTATTACAAATGTTAAAAAAACAGAAGAATTTAGTGAGAGTATTCCTTATGGATTAGTAATTAGCCAAGATCCAAAACTTAAAACAGAAGTTACAGAAGATACGGCTGTCAATCTAGTTGTAAGTAGAGGAGCAGAAAAGAAATTGGTTGATATCCCAAATGTAATTGGAAAAAGCGCAAGTGATGCAAAGTCAAAGCTTGAAGGCTTAAAATTATCAGTGGAGATAAAAGAAAAGGATACAGATAGGGAAAATGAAAATGGTATAGTACTTGAACAATCTATATCTGATAAAAAGGTTGAAGCAGGTACTGCTATAACTATTTCTGTAGGTAAATATGTAAAACCTATTGTGTTAATTAATTTAGATGAATTAGGCATTAAGGGTTTAAAAGTATCTGAGGCAAGAGGCAAATTAGAAGCTAAAGGGCTTAAGGTTGTATTTGCCAATGGTGGAGTTGATGAAGCAAATGATATAGTGAGTGGGTATAACCCAGCTAAGGCAGAAGCGGGGGCGACAATAACATTAAGTACAGAAAAACCTAAACAGGAAAAACCTAAACCGGATAATACAAATAAACCGGATAATACAAATAAACCACCTACTCAGTAAATAATAACTAATAGGAATGAAAAGATTAAATTTTCATTAATGTGGGTAAAAATTAAGAGGGCAAATATAATTTGCTCTCTTTCACTTTAGGTATATTTCAAAAAAATGTTTTTTTTATTGCATTTTTTGGTGAAATCTGTTTATTATAAGTAAGGAGAATAAAATATTTGGAGGTATTATGAAAGGAAAAATTATTAAAGGAATTGGCGGGTTTTATTACGTAAAAACTGAAGATGGATTAATAGAATGTAAAGCGCGTGGAATATTTAGACATAAAGATATTGTACCTATGGTAGGCGATAACGTAGAAATAGAGGTTGATAGAGGTAAGGGGGTAATTGAAGAAATTTTTGAAAGATCTTCAGAACTTATAAGACCAACAGTGGCTAATGTAACTATAGCTTTTGTTGTTTTTGCAATTAAAAGCCCTGATATTAATTTTGATCTTTTAAATAGATTTTTAATTCTTTGTGAGCACAATAAAATGGAAGCTATTGTTTGCTTAAACAAGGTGGATTTAGTAACAGAGGAAGAGAAAGAGGAAGTAAAGAAAAAAATTAATGATATTGGTTATGAAGTATTATATATTAATGCTAAAAAAGGGGAAGGTATAGAATTATTAAAGGAAAGATTAGAAGATAATATAACAGTGTTATGTGGGCCTTCAGGGGCTGGTAAATCAACTTTGATAAATACGCTCTTAGCTAAAGAACATATGGAAACTGGAGTTGTTTCTAATAAAATTGGTAGAGGTAAACATACAACAAGGCATAGTGAATTAATTGAAATGGGAGAAGGGTATTTAGTAGATACTCCAGGATTTTCAAATCTAGAAATAACATTTATGGAAGAAGAAGATCTAAGATATTGTTTCCCAGAGTTTAAAGAGTATAATAGTAAGTGTAAATATAGAGGATGCCTTCATAATAAAGAACCACATTGTGCTGTGAAAAATGCAATAGAAGAAGGAAAAATAAATGAATTTAGATATAAATTTTATATAAGAACTTTAGAAGAAATTATAGATAGGAGGAAAAATAAATGGTAAAGATATCACCATCAATTTTATCAGCAGATTTTTCGAAATTAGGAGAAGATATAGAAAAAGTAGATAATGCAGGTGCAGATTTTATTCATATAGATGTAATGGATGGATCTTTTGTTCCTAATATATCATTTGGGATGCCTATTGTTAAAGCAATAAGAAATAAGACAAAAAAGGTATTTGATGTGCATTTAATGATAAATAATCCTTCGAATTATATAGATGAATTTGTAAATGCAGGAGCAGATATAATAACAATACATTATGAAGCTGAAAAGCATATAGACAGAGCTATAGAATATATAAAATCTAAAGGAGTTAAGGCTGGAGTTGCGTTAAATCCTGGAACACCTACAATAGTTTTAAAAAATATTATAAATAAATTAGATATGGTTTTAATAATGTCTGTTAACCCAGGATTTGGAGGACAAAAATTTATTCCTTATGCTTTAGATAAAATTAAGGAAGTTAAGGAAATGAGCAAAGAATCTAATAAGGATTTATTAATACAAGTAGATGGGGGAGTAGATAGAAGCAACATTTCAGAAGTTATAAAGGCTGGAGCAAATGTTATAGTTGCAGGCTCTGCAATATTTGGAGATGGTAAATTAGAGGAAAATATTAAGGCGTTAAGAGAGGCGTAAAAAATGAAGGCGTTAATTGTATCTGGAGGAAGAGCTCCTTCGGAAGAATTATTATTAGAGTACATAGTAGACTCTGAACTTATAATTGGAGCTGACAGAGGCTGTGAGGTGCTTTTAAAGTATGGTGTAGTACCGAACTACATAATAGGAGACTTTGATTCGGCATCTAAAGAGACTATAAAAAAACTAGAAGAAATGAATGTTTGTAAATTTAAGTATAAAAAAGAAAAAGATTATACAGATACAGAATTAGCATTTAAGTTAGCTTTAGACAAGGGTGCAACTGAAATCATAATGATGGGAGTTACAGGATCTAGATATGATCATACATTAGGGAATATAGGGTTATTATTAAAGGCTTTAGAATTAAAGGTTAATGCTAAAATAATTGATGATAATAATAAAATATATTTAATTAATAAAAATACTAAATTTACTGGACACTTTGGAGATATTATATCTTTTCAAGCGTATTTTCAAACTGTGAAATCCTTAAATATTAAAGGTGCCAAATATGAATTAAGTAATTATGATTTAAAAATAGGAGAATCCATAACTACATCTAATGAATTTTTAGAGGAATCAATAGAAATTTCCTTTGAAGAAGGCGTCTTAATGGTTTTACATACAAGGGATTAAAAAAAATAAAAATAATAATCACCAGATCTAATTATACTGCATACAATAAGTATAAAGAGATTTGGTGATTTTTTTATTTTTAATATTACATATTTAAAATAAAATACTAAGAAGATCTAGAAATTATTAGTAGTAAGGAGGGATTGTTAATGAAGATTTTTGCAATTAAATTACCTAGATTTATCTCAAATTTTATAAAGTTTTTTAGAAGAAAAAAATAATACATAGGAAAAAAGAAGAAAAAATAAAAAATGCAATTGATTAAATCAATTGCATTTTTTATTGTAACTTATATTGCTCTTTGAACCTTACCGGATCTAAGGCATCTTGTACATGTATGAACCGTTTTTGGTGTTCCGTTAACTAAAGCTTTTACTCTTTTTATGTTAGGAGCCCAAGTTCTTTTTGATTGACGATGTGAATGACTGTACTGAACACCAGCAACAACGCCTTTATCACAAATCTCGCATCTTCTTGCCACTTGAAAACACCTCCTTATTTATGAATATAATTTCTCTTCAATAGGACAGATTAGAGTTTATCATATAAAGGGTTGAATTTGCAAGCAAAATATTTTTTTTATTGTACATACTATGTTTATAGGTATATTTATTTGTAGGTATGATTAGAGATATTCAAAAAAAATAGTCGGATTATTGTCTATTTTATATTATTATTAATTAAAATAGACTTTTAAATAGGATAATTATGTGAATTTTATGGTCCTTCTAGTAATGGAAAAATATCTACAGAATGTTTGGCTTGTTATTTTTTTCATCTCTTTTAATAAAATACTGAAATAAGCATTATAATATTTACTTGAATATTATCTGTAAGTAATATAAAATATAATATAAGGAAATTTATAAGGAGGATTCTATATGTTAGGATATTCAAATGACCTTGGTACAATACATTATTCAGAAGAGGTACTAGGAAAAATAGTTGGGCTTTCAACCATGGAATGCTATGGTGTAGTAGGAATGGTTTCTAAGAATGCTACAGAAGGTTTATGGGAAATAATGAGAATAGAGAATTTGAGCAAAGGTGTTAAATTAAATTTTAATGAAGACGATAAATTAGTAATAGAATTATTTATTATGGTAGAATACGGAACAAAAATTTCAGTAATAGCTAACAACATAATAAAAAAGGTCCGTTATAGCGTAGAGAACTTTACTGGATTAAAAGTTTCATCTGTTACAGTAAATGTTCAAGCTGTTAGAGTCTAGGAGGTAAAAGGATGAAATATCAAAAAATAAACGGCCATGATTTTTATAATATGGTTGTTAACGGTAGTAATAGATTATTAGAGCAAAGCGATTATGTTAATGCATTAAATGTATTTCCAGTCCCAGATGGAGATACAGGGACTAACATGTCAATGACATTTAAAGCAGCTGTAAAAGAAATAGAAAACTTAAACTCAAAATCAATAGGGGAGACTTCAAAGAAGCTTGCAAAAGGTGCTTTAATGGGTGCTAGAGGAAATTCAGGAGTTATTCTTTCACAAATATTAAGAGGTATAGCAAAGGGTTTAGAAGAAAAAGAAGAAGTTACATCACAAGAATTGGCAATTGCGATTCAAGAAGGTAGTAAGGCAGCATATAAAGCTGTTATGAGACCAACAGAGGGAACTATATTGTCAGTAATTAGAGCAGCTGCAGAAGGTGCGGCAGGTACAAAATCGGATGATGTTGTTGATTTCTTAAATACTGTAGTTTTAGATTCTAAAATTATGCTTGATAAAACACCAGAATTGCTACCAGCACTTAAAAAGGCAAAAGTAGTAGATTCAGGTGGGATGGGATTGTATATAATATTTAAAGGTATGCATGAAGCTTTAAGAGATGGTATAAAAGCAGAACTTAAAGATATAAAACCAGCTGAAGCTGGTGGGGTACGTGCACAAGGAACTGAAGAAATAGACATTACATTTGGTTATTGCACAGAATTTATAGTTCTAGGAGATGCTTCAAAAGCTAAAAATTTCCAAAAAGATATAGAAAAGCTTGGAGATTCTTGCATAGTAGTAGGATATGAAGATGTAATTAAAGTACATATTCACACAAATGATCCTGGAACAGTACTGGCAAAAGCAGTTCAAATTGGCGAATTATCAAAAATTAAAATTGATAATATGAGAGAAGAACATAGAGAACTTTTAAATGCAGGAGCTTACGGTAATTCAGAAGTTGCTAGGGATGAAGAAGAGGCAGAAGAAGAAAAAGAATTTGCATTCATTTCAGTAGCAATGGGTAATGGAATTACTAATATATTCAAAGATTTAGGTGTGGATTATGTAATTGAAGGTGGTCAAACCATGAATCCTTCAACACAAGATATGATAGAATGCATTTCAAAATTAAATGCTAAGCATATATTCATATTACCTAATAACAAAAATATAATTATGGCAGCAACTCAAGCAGCTGAAATTTCAGAAAAAGATGTTAGAGTGATTAAGACTACAACAATACCACAAGGTATTACAGCTATTACAATGTTTAATCATGAAGAAGACGTAGATTCAAATGAAAAGGCATTAAAAGAAGCTATAGAAGTGGTAAAGACAGGTTCTGTTACTTATGCAGTAAGGGATACTGAAATTGATAATATCGAAATAAAAGAAGGCAATATGCTTGGGTTAATTGAGGGCAAAATTAAAAAGGTTGGAGAAGATTATTGCATAGTTGCTGAAGAAATATTAGAGGCTATGGTGGATGAAGATAGCGAACTTATTACAATATTTTATGGCATCGATGTTGAAAAAGATAAATTAGATGATTTAATTAAGCGATTAGAAGATAAATATGGAAATGCTGATGTTCAATGTTATAGTGGAGAACAACCACTTTATTATTTCATAATGTCAGTAGAATAAGTGATTTTCAAAAACAAGCCAATATAAAGATTTGAAAGTTAATTTAAATTTACAAAGCACAAGTAATTACTTTATTTACATAAAGTGTTGCTTGTGCTTTAATATTTATAAAATAAAGTTTTAGAGGTGAAAAGATGCAAGTTTCAATAGAAATATCTTCATTAAAGGGTGTAGGGCCAAAGTTAAATGAAAAACTTAATAAGTGTGGGATATTTACTATATTAGATTTGCTTTTATATTTTCCAAGAAATTATGAATTCATAAGGGCTAATATAGCCTTTGAAGAAATAGATGGAGAAGAAAAACAAATATTATCATGCAGGGTAAAGGGTTTTGATAATGATATTAGAACTAGAACTGGGAAATATATTAGTGGGATAAAGTTTGAATATGATGGACATATAGTTGAGGGAAAGTGGTTTAATCAACGATTTATTAAAAATTCTTATAAAATAGGGCAAAATTATGATTTAGTTGGTAAGTTTAAAAAAATAGGGAATAGATTAGAAATTATTAATCCAATTATAGGTTGTGCTCAGGCAAAGTCCAGTGAAATTATTCCTAGGTATTCACTTAAAGACGATTTATCAGATAAAATATTGATTAAGCTTATAAATCAAGTTATGGCTGATGTAATAATAAATGATAATTTACCTAAAGAGTTAATAGAGAAATATAATTTAATAGGATTAGATGAAGCTATAAGAAGTATTCATTTTCCAAAGGGAAAAGTTGAACTTGAAAATGCTGTAGTAAGACTAAAGTTTCAAGAATTATTTACATACTCTATGAAATTATTATTACTAAAAAACAAGGTTAGAAGTAATGATGGAATAAGGTTTAAACTTGTAGATGAATTAACCGATTTAAAGTTATCGCTACCATTTAATTTAACAAATGCACAAACAAAGGTAGTTAGAGAAATATTAAATGATCAAAGAAGCCCATATCCAATGAATAGGTTAGTTCAAGGAGATGTAGGTAGTGGGAAAACAATAGTTGCATTAATTGCAATGTTTAACGTTATAAAAAATGGTTATCAAGCATCACTAATGGTTCCAACAGAAATATTAGCGAATCAACATTATTTAGAGGCAAAAAAACTCTTTGAACCATTTAACATAGCAATTGAATTATTAACTGGAAGTACAACTGCGAAAGAAAAAAAGAGGATAAAAGAAAGAATATCAAGTGAAGAGGTAATTATTGTAATTGGAACTCATGCTCTTATTCAAGAAGATGTACAATTTAGTAATTTAGGTTTAGTTATTACTGATGAGCAACATAGATTTGGAGTAGAACAAAGAAGTAAATTAATTAATAAAGGTAGAAGACCAGATGTAATTGTTATGTCAGCTACTCCAATTCCGAGAACTCTAGCTCTTTATATATATTCAGATTTAGATGTTTCAATAATAGATGAGTTGCCACCTGGAAGAAAAAAAATTGATACAAAGTTCTTTGTGGATAGAGATAGAAACAAGGCTTATGACTTAGCTTTAGAAGAAGTTGGACTGGGGAGACAGGTTTATATTGTTTGTCCGCTAATTGAAGAAAATGAAAAAATGGATTTAAACTCAGTAGAAAAATTATACGATGAATTAAAAGATGGAATATTTAGAGATACTTCTATAGAGATACTTCATGGGAAAATGAAACCTAAGGAAAAAGCTGAAATAATAACTGCTTTTAAAGAAGATAAGACTAAAGTTTTGATTTCAACTACAGTAATAGAAGTTGGAGTTAATGTTCCAAACGCATCTATAATGATTATTGAAAATGCAGAAAGATTTGGACTTGCACAGCTACATCAACTTAGAGGTCGGGTTGGAAGAGGCGAGTATGCTTCTTATTGTGTATTGCTTGGAAATGCTAGGAGCAATACTACTAAAAAAAGAATGGAAATAATGACAGAATCTACAGATGGATTTTATATTTCAGAGCAAGATTTAAAACTAAGAGGTTCTGGAGAAGTATTTGGACTTAGACAAAGCGGAGATGCAGGTTTATTGCTTGCGGATATATATGAGGATACAGAAATATTAAAGTGCGCAAGAGGGGAAGCTCGGATTCTTCTAGGGTCTAAAGAACCTATGCATATGAAAACATGTAGTGATATAGAGAAGTCAATAGAGAGGTGGAGTCGATATATCTGCTTCAACTAAAAAAATTGTATAAATATAAAGATTATGTTAAAATTAAAATAATAGTACCTATAAGGAGTAACGAAAATGAGAATAATATCTGGAAAAGCAAGGGGACGTAAATTAATACCTCCTGCAACTATGGAAACAAGACCAACATTAGATAGAGTTAAGGAAGCTATGTTTAGTATGATATTAGGATATATTCCTGATGCTGTTGTTATAGATGTTTTTGCAGGAACAGGAAGCCTTGGATTAGAAGCTGCAAGTAGAGGGGCGAAGGAAGTTTATTTAGTAGATAAAAGTCCGATAACATTTCCTTTGTTGAAGGAAAATGTAGAGAACTTAAAGTTTTCAGAGTTTTGTTTTCCTTTAAATATGGATTCTTATGAGGCTCTACGAAGTCTTGCTAAAAAGGGGAAAATATTTGATTTGATATTTATAGACCCACCATATTGTAAAGAAATGATACCTAAGGCTCTAAAAATTGTTAAAGAAAATAACTTGCTTCAAAAAAATGGATTAATAGTAACTAAAATTGATACTATTGAAGAAATATATGAAGGTTATGAAAATATTACTTTAACTCAAAGTAGAAAATATGGAAATACAACAGTATGTTTTTATAAGTATAACTAAAATTGTTTTTGGAGGAAAGTATGAGAATAGCTATTTATCCTGGAAGTTTTGATCCTATAACAAATGGACATTTAGATATAATTAAAAGAGGATCAAAGGCTTTTGATAAGTTAATTGTAGCAGTTTTAATAAATGTGGAAAAAAAAGGACTATTTGATATTGAAGAAAGAGTAAAACTAATAAAAATGGTTACTGAAGATATTCATAATGTAGAAGTAGTCAGTTTTGAAGGGTTACTAGTTGATTTTGCGAAAATGAACAATTCAAATGTGATTTTAAAAGGACTTAGAGCAGTATCTGATTTTGAATATGAGTTCCAAATGGCTTTAATGAATTCAAAATTAGATCCACATATAGAAACTGTTTTTATGATGACTGCAGCTGAATGTTCATATTTAAGCTCATCATCAGTTAAGCAAGTAGCTAAATTTGGAGGATGTATAAAAGGATTAGTACCAGATATAATAATTCCAAATATAGAAAATAGAATTAATAATTAAAAGGGGTTGAGTTTTGTGGATAAACTAGAAGTTAATATAGTGGAACTTTTAGAGTACTTACAGGATATTATTGAAAGCGCACCAAAGGTTCCTATTACAGGTAAATCTATGGTAGATAAAAAAGAATTTAATGAAGTTATAGACCAAATAATAAACTATCTTCCAGATCAATTTAAAAAGGCTCAATGGGTTATGAATGAAAAGGATAGAATCCTAGGAGATGCCCAAAAAGAATATGAAACAGTTAAAAAAGAAACTGTTAAAATGATGAAACATAATGTGGAGAATCATGATATTGTAAAAGAAGCTAAAATACGAGGAGCTGAAATTCTAGCCCTAGCACAACGTGATGCTAAGGCTATAAGAATAGGGTCTAGAGAATATTCAAATGAAATTTTATCGGAATTAGATAAAGAGTTAGAAGATAAAAAGAGTAAGTTAATACAACTAATGCAAAAATCATTTGAAGTAGTTGCAAAAGAAATTGATGAAAATATGTCTAATGCAAGTATAACAATAAAAGAAAATATAGCTGAATTAAGAAATATGTAATTTCTTAAAGTGTTTGAAAAAATTAACAAGTCAAGGTGCGAATAGACTAGCATATTGGCTTGTTATTTTTTTTGAAGATATCTAAACCTATAACAAATAAATTTAAAAGATAAAGTTAATAATAAAAGAATTAAGATCGGTAATATAAATACATAAATATTATTTATATGGCTACCCTTATTAATTATGCTTGAAGTAGCCACACTGGTTAATAACAGTTTGCTTGATACAAAAGTAATAACAAAGCTTATAACCCCTTGGATAAGCTTCCAGAAGGTGTATTTACCCATAGAGATGTTATCTTTACTAATAAACGAACTTACTTGTGCAAGTATAGAAAGTCCTGAGAAAGAACATATAAAACTTATCATACTAAGTTTTAAGTTTATAGAAAGAGTAGAGGTTGCAATAAGTTTACAACCATTAGTAAACTCTATACTACCTAAAAATAAAGAATAGATAGAATCAATAGGGAAATTTAAAAATGTTTCTAAATTATTAAAGGCAATGTTTATATAAGCATTGCCTTTAATTATGCTTATAATTACTGAAAATATAATAACAAATGCAGATACGTTTAAAGTAGTAGAAATCCCACTTTCTATTGATTCTTTTAATATAACACCAAAGTTTTTTTCTGTGTAAGATGGTAGTTGTATAGAAGAGCTAGGAAGGTTATTATTTTTTTTCTTTGTTAAAAAACCTACAAAAATTAGAGAAAGATAATTAGCTATAAGCAATATATATCCATAAATAGGGCTTGAAAGCATAGCGGTACCAATAGATCCAATAAGAAAAATAGGACCAGCATTTGAAGCTATGTTTATTAGTCTTTGATATTCAATTTTTTTTATGTATCCCATGTTATAGAGATCTGATGAATATTTTGCACCTAGTGGATAGCCACATAAAAAGCTAGCAGCTATTGGAAATGAACAGTTTTTAGATAAACCAAGTGGCTTGCAAAACAAAGGTCCGATCACCTTAGAATAAAGTCTTATCCCATCAAAGGAAATCAAAAGGTTACATATAACTGTAAATGGGAATATAGTAGGTAATATAGCTTTTACAACTAAATCGGCTCCATCTATTGCAGCTATAATGCAACTATCCATATTAATAGCGAATAAAACTATAAGAAAAGTAATTAAAAAGCAAATCAAATAGTTCTTTTTTATGTTTAAAAGTTTTAAAAGGGTAATAATTAAAACAATAATAAAAATCCATAAGATAAAAATATAAAACATAGAATTCCTCCTGTCTTAGGAAGTCTTCAAAAAAATAACTAGTTAGATTCTTTTAGCTCCCTTAATATTTATATGCAAATGGTTACTTATTATTAATGTTTTATTATAGGACCTTTTAAATAATCGCTAAAAGGATGAACTTTAGCATTAAGTAAGGAATAACACTTAGTAGCGGCTATATCTAATTCAAGTAGGGGGTTATCTATATTCTTTGGAACCTTTGTAATTAAAGGAATGGTAGAAGTTTTTTTCATTTCTTTTAAAATCTCTCTGCCTTTATTGTTAAAACCAAGGATTCTCGCATAAAGTAAATCTTTATTAAACAAATTTTTAGAGTTATAAATATCAAGTCCAATAAATATTTGTGTAAGAAGTCTAGAAATTTTTGTATAGGTATATCTTTTGCTTTTTATATTTAAAACAAACTCTTCATAAGAGTTACTATTGTATATTTCTTTGATAATTTTATTATCAAGTCCCTCAGAGATTTCTAAAAGGTTGTTAAAATTTATACAATTACTAACTATCCTGTACTTTATGAACTTAAACATTTCTTCTTCAAAAATAAAAGGGTAATCATTTTCCTGTAATTTCTTTAATATTTCATAACTTTTTGGTGGCATATATTTTGCTAATTCATCTGATGAATTAGGATTTTTTAAAGATTCTCTAATGCTAGTAGCAGATGAAAACTCAGAGGCCAGGTTTTTATCGTTATAAGCTGATCCTTTTCTTTTTAGAGTAATAGGCTTGATCTTACTATTAAGTGATAAAATTGCTTTTATGTATTCTATTCCAAGAATATTATTAGAGTTTTGAAGTATCTCTGATAAAGTCTCGTCTCCTAATACTTTTACTAAAGAAAGTTCTCTTGATTTAGCAAATGTTAGGCCTTTGTTTAAATTTACTTTTAACTCATTTTTAAATTCTAGGGGTTCATCAGTTAAAACACTAGCTATTTTAACTAAATCTTCTACATTTCCACATTCACTTCCAAAAAAAATGTTATTAATTATGCCTAAAGAGTCAAGAATAGATAATGAGCCTTTTGCAAAATGTTCTGCTGAAGATAAAGCATAAAATGTTGGAAGTTCAATAACTAGGTCTACTCCATTTTCAATTGCCATATATGTTCTTTCCCATTTATCAATTATTGCAGGTTCACCACGTTGCATGAAATTTCCACTCATTATGCAAACTACGCCATCGCAGCCAGTTACTGCCCTCGCAGATGATAGGTGGTGGAGATGTCCGTTGTGAAAGGGGTTATATTCTGTTATTATTCCGGTAATATTCATAATTACACTCCTTTATGAAAATATAAAAATATTATAACATATTATTAAAAAAGTAAAAGATAGAATGTAAGCCATTACTATTGTAGAAGTTAATTTTGGGTATTTTCAGAAAATTGCTAATATAAAGAATTAAATAGTTGAAGCATTTTAGTGTTGAAAAGCATACTTACTTAGTAGTATATTAGTATATGAAGATATATGTATCTTTATTGAAAGGAGCAATTAATTATGGAGCTTATGAAAAAATTATGGAATGCAGCAAAGGCTGATAAGAAAAGAATCGTTCTTCCAGAAGGTGAAGAAGAAAGAACTTTATCAGCAGCTGAAAAAATTTATAAACTTGAACTCGCTTATCCAATTTTAATTGGAGATGATGAAAAAATTTACAGAAAAGCAAAAGAGATAGGTGTGAATTTAGAGGGGATAGAAATTGTTAACCCAGAAAAGTCAGAAAGACTTGGAGAATATATTAAAGAGTTTTATGAACTAAGAAAAAATAAAGGTATGACAATGGAAAAGGCAGACAAAATTGTTAGAGATCCTTTATATTTTGGAACAATGATGGTTAAACTAGATGATGCAGATGGAATGGTTTCAGGAGCAATTCACACAACTGGTGACTTGTTAAGACCAGGACTTCAAATTATTAAAACAACACCAGGTGTTTCGGTAGTATCAAGTTTCTTCATAATGATGGTACCAGGTTCAAAGTATGGTGAAGAAGGATTATTATTATTCTCAGATTGTGCTGTAAACCCAAATCCGACTTATGAGCAATTAGCACAAATTGCTATAGCTACAGCAGATACAGCTAGAAAATTATGTAAAATAGAGCCAAGAGTTGCCATGTTATCATTTTCAACTATGGGAAGTGCTGACCATGAAACTGTAGATAAGGTTAGACGCGCAACAGAACTTGCTAAAGAATTAAGACCAGATTTATTAATAGATGGAGAAATGCAGTTAGATGCTGCAATAGTTGAAAAGGTTGCTTCTCAAAAAGCACCAAACAGTAAAGTAGCTGGAAGAGCTAATGTTTTAATTTTCCCTGATTTACAAAGTGGAAATATTGGATATAAATTAGTTCAAAGATTTGCAAATGCAGATGCTATAGGACCAATGTGTCAAGGTTTTGCAAAACCAATTAATGATTTGTCAAGAGGATGTAGTGATGACGACATAGTAAATGTTGTAGTATTAACTGCAGTTCAAGCACAAGAGCAAAAATAAACCAATAATTTTTAGGAGGAATTTCACGAATGAAAATATTAGTAATAAACTGTGGTAGTTCATCATTAAAATATCAATTAATAGATATGACAACTGAAGAATCTTTAGCACAAGGATTAGTTGAAAAAATAGGAATCGAAGGTTCAGTTTTAATCCAAAAGGTTGAAGGAAAAGATAAATATATAATTAAACAACCAATGAAAGATCACAAAACTGCAATAAAACTGGTTTTAGAAGCGTTAGTTGATAAGCAAAATGGTGTTATATCTTCAATGGAAGAAATTTCATCAGTTGGTCATAGAATTGTTCATGGTGGAGAAAAATATTGTGAATCAGTTTTAATTAATGATGAAGTTATGGCAGATATAGAAGCTTGCGTAAAGCTTGCACCATTACATAATCCAGCACATATAATTGGAATTAATGCTTGTAGAGAGTTAATGCCAAAAACACCTATGGTTGTTGTTTTTGATACTGCATTCCACCAAACTATGCCAGAAGAAGCATTTATATATGCTCTGCCATATGAATTATATGAAAAACATTCAATAAGAAAATATGGTTTCCATGGAACTTCACACAAATTTGTTTCAGAGCAAGTTGCAGAAGTTATGGGAAAAGATATAAAAGATTTGAAAATAATTACTTGTCATTTAGGAAATGGAGCAAGTTTATGTGCTGTTAAAAATGGTATATCAATTGATACTTCAATGGGATTCACACCTCTTGATGGAGTTGCTATGGGAACTAGATGTGGAAGTATAGATCCAGCTATTGTTACTTATTTAATAAAAGAGTTAAACTATTCAGTTGAAGATGCAAACAATCTTTTAAATAAAGAATCAGGAGTTCTTGGAATTTCAGGAATAAGCTCGGATTTTAGAGATATAGAAGATGCGGCATTTAAACAAAATAATCGTAGAGCTAACTTAGCTTTAGATATATTCCATTATAAGGTTAGAGCTCAAATAGGGGCATATGCAGCTATTATGGGTGGCGTAGATGCAATAGTATTTACAGCTGGTGTTGGAGAAAATGGTCCGGAAACTAGAGAGGCATGCTTAAAAGGATTAGAATTCCTAGGAGTAGAAATAGATACAGAAAGAAATGCAGTAAGAGGAAAAGTTAGAGAAATATCTAAGGAAAACTGTAAAGTTAAGGCATTTGTAATTCCAACTAATGAAGAATTAATGATTGCAAGAGACACAGTAAAATTAATATAAGAGTAATTTTATATAAATTGCTTGACTTTTTTAGTTGCAGTTTATATAATAAATTGTGTTTATTGGGTATATATTGTACGGAAAAATTTTTAATACTAAAATTATAGAAATACATATACTAACAGTAAAAGCATTTAATGTCTTAGGACATAATTCGGAGGGTTACATATGATTATAGAATTTAGAGAATTGATGTCTAAAAAAGAAAGAAAAAGAGAAATCAATGTAACTTATGATTTAAAGCCATTATATTTTGATGGTGAAAAGATTACAGCAGAAGCAGTTGAGGTTGTTGGTGAAGTTAAATCAACAGAAGAAATATTAACTGTTAATGCTTCAGTTAAGACAGAGCTTAAGCTTTGTTGTTCAAGGTGCTTAGGAACCTTTATCTATCCAATAGATATTGATATAGAAGAAAGGTTTACGATGGATAAGGAACTTATCGAAGATGAGCAAATTATTTTTGTAGAAGGTGATTCAATAGATATCACCGAAATAGTTGAAAATAGTATTATTTCAACCTTACCTATTAAGAGGCTGTGTAAAAATGACTGTAATGGACTTTGTCACCAATGTGGTAAAAATCTTAACGAAGATAGTTGTCAATGTACGACAAATGATGTAGACTTAAGATTGGCAAAGCTACAAGAGTTGTTTGCAAATGAGGAGGTGTAATAATGGGAAATCCTGCTAGAAAAACGTATAGAGCAAAGAGAGATTCAAGAAGAGCTCAAACTTATAAGTTAAGCTTACCTGGAATAGTTAAGTGTCAACAATGTAACGAAATGAAGTTATCTCACAGAGTTTGTAAAAACTGTGGATTCTACAAAGGTAAAGAAGTGGTTGCTACATCAGCAGAATAAAGAAAGTCTTAAGACTTTCTTTTCTTTTATATATAAGAATAAGGGGCGAATTTTATGAAGATAGCTATAGATGGTATGGGTGGAGATAATGCACCAAAAGCTGTAGTGGATGGTGTTATTCAAGCTATAATGGAATATAAAGATATTAAAGTATATATAACAGGACCAAAGGAGCTAATTGAAGAAGAATTTAGAAAACAAGAATTTATTAGTAATTGTATAACAATTATAGATGCAAAAGAGGTAATTGAGCCTAATGAACATCCTGTAATGGCTATAAGAAAGAAAAAAGATTCAAGTATATGTAAAGCTTTGAAGTTAGTTAAAGATGGAGAATGTGATGCAGTTATTTCTGGTGGAAGCACAGGAGCATTTCTTGCAGGATGTACTTTGATAGTAGGAAGAATTAAAGGCGTTGAAAGACCAGCTTTAGCACCTATAATGCCAGGTAAAAATGGTAGCTTTATGATAATTGATGCTGGAGCCAATGTAGATTGTAAGCCAAATTATTTAACTCAATTCGCTCATATGGGGAAGATTTACTATCAAGGTGTAATCGGAAACGAAAAACCTTCAGTTGGTCTTGTTAACATAGGAGCAGAAGAAGAGAAAGGTAATGAATTAACTAAAGCCGCATTTAAGCTATTAAAAGAAGAACAAAACCTAAACTTTGTAGGGAATGTAGAACCAAGAGATGTATCGGCTGGTGATGTTAATGTACTAGTTTGTGATGGTTTTACAGGTAATACTTTATTAAAGATGTATGAAGGAGTAGCTTCTACACTTTTAGGTATGATGAAAGATGAGATTTTAACTGGTGGAATAAGAGGTAAACTAGGAGCTTTGCTTTTAAAACCTGTTTTCAAAAGTTTAAAGGTTAAATTTGACTATAAAGAATATGGTGGAGCACCATTCTTAGGCGTGGATGGAATTTGCATAAAAGCTCATGGAAGTTCTGATGCAAAAGCATTTAAAAATGCTATTAGACAAACAAAAGCTTTTTATGATAATGATGTCTTAGCCAAGATAAAAGAAGAACTTCAAAATAATCTATAATTTATATTATAAGAGATATTGACTATAAATATAATATATAATATTATCTTAATGGATGTATTTAGGAGGTGAAAACAATGTTCGAAAAAATTAGAGGAATAATAGCTGATAAGTTAAGCATTAGCGAAGATCAGATTACTATGGAGTCAACATTCTCAGAGGATTTGAATGCAGATTCATTAGATTTAGTTGAACTTATGATGGCTCTTGAAGAAGAATTAGAAACTGAAATTCCAGATGAAGATACAGAAGGATTTTCAACTGTAGGAGATGTAGTTAATTACTTAAAAGCTAGTCTAGAATAATAATAAAATCCCGCTAAGTTAGCGGGATTTTATATTTACTATATTTGGTTTATTCTTGAATTTGTTAGTTATTTTTAAAAATATCCGTAAGCAAATTGAAGAATAAACTCCAAGGAGTGTAATAAAAATGAATAAATTTAATATAAAGGAAATTGAAGAAACTATTGGAGTAAGTTTTAATGAAAATAAGTTACTTAAAACCTCATTAACACATAGCTCTTATGCAAATCAACATAAAGACCAAGAATATAATGAGAGATATGAATTTATAGGAGATGCAATACTACAACTTTGTGTAACAGAATATTTATTCTTAAATTATAAAGAGAAAAGTGAAGGTGAGCTTACTAAAATAAGAAGTTTAATAGTTTGTGAAAACTCATTATATGAAATAGGCTGTAAACTTAAACTAGGATCATTTATTAGAATTAGTAGAGGCGAAGAACTAACAGGCGGAAGAGAAAGAGTATCTATAATAGCAGATGCTGTAGAAGCATTAATAGCTGGAATATATTTAGATAAAGGATTAGAATTTGTTAAAGATTTTATCTTAGGACATTTCCAAATAATAATAAATATGGCGATTAATAATGATATAGTATTAGACTATAAAACTAAATTGCAAGAAGAACTTCAAAAGACTGGAGAAGTTTCTATAGTATATGAGTTAACAAAGTATGAAGGTCCACCACATAGAAGAAAATTCTTTACTACAGTAATAGTTGATAATAAAGAATTCGGAAGTGGAGATGGATATAGTAAAAAAGAAGCAGAACAAAATGCAGCAAAAGAAGCATTGAAAATTCTGGAGGAAGTAAATGAGTAAAAATCATTACATCATCCCAGTTTTTATATCACATCAAGGATGTCCCCATCAATGTGTATTTTGTAATCAAGATAGAATTGCAAAAGTAGTTAATGAGGTAAAGGCAAAAGATGTAGTAAAAACTATAGATGAATATTTAGAAAGTATAAATAACAAAAGTGCAACTATTGAAGTGTCATTTTTTGGAGGCACATTTACAGCGATAAATGTTGATAAACAAAAAGAGCTTTTAAGTGTTGCCAAAGAGTATAAAGATAAAGGCTTAATAAATAAAATTAGATTATCTACAAGACCAGATGCGATAAACAAAGGTATATTAGATTATTTAAAAGAATATAAAGTTGATGTTATTGAACTTGGAGTGCAATCATTAGATGAAGATGTGCTAAGGCTATCTGGACGTGGTCATGGGGTCTTAGAAGTAGTTAATGCATCAAAACTAATTAAAGAATATGGAATAACATTAGTGCATCAAATTATGCCAGGTCTTCCTGGAGATACATTTGAAAAGGATATTAAAACAGTGAAAAAATCAATAGAAATGAAACCGGATTTATGCAGAATATATCCAGCCCTTGTAATTCGTGATACTCCAATGGAAGATATGTATAAGGATGGACGTTTCACGCCGTATTCATTAGAGGATGCAGTTTCTATATCAAAAGAAATGTATAAGTTGTACAAAAAAGAAAATATACAAATAATAAGAATGGGATTACAACCAACTGAAGCTATAACTTGGGGACAAGATATAATAGATGGACCATTTCACCCATCATTTAGAGAACTTGTTGAAAGTAGTTTAATTTGCGAGAATATACAAAATCAAATAGAAAAAAATGATAATATAATATTAGAGGTTAATTCTAAAGATTTAAGTAAACTATATGCAAATAAGAAAGTTTATTTTAATAATCTTAAACAAAATCATAATGGTCAAATAAATGTAACTATAAATGATAAGTTGAAGATTGGGAAAATAAAGTTAATAGTAGTTAAAAAAATAGAAGATATAATAATCTAGGTGCTTGAAAAATAAATTAAATGGTAAAAAATATAAGGTGGGCATAAATAAAGCCTACCTTATTGCTATTTATATATATATATAATAAAATTAAGGCATCTGAAAAAATAGACTAATATAGCATAGGAGTGATATTTATGAAAAAAGCAACAAGACAAAAAATGATATATGTAATAACAGTTTTTTTAGCAATTATATTTATTATTACATTATTACCAGGCATATTGTTTTAGATAGGGAGTGGATCAATGTTTTTAAAATCATTAGAAATAAGGGGATTTAAATCATTTGCAGATAAAACACAGTTAAAGTTTAAAAGAGGGATAACAGCAGTAGTTGGACCTAATGGAAGCGGAAAAAGTAATATTTCTGATTCAGTTAGATGGGTACTTGGAGAGCAAAGTGTAAAAACTCTTAGAGGTGGAAAAATGGAGGATGTAATCTTTGCAGGTACTCAATTTAGAAAAGCGGTAGGACTTGCACAAGTATCCCTTACATTAGATAACACAGATGGAGAGCTTGGAACAGATTACTCAGAAGTAACAATTACTAGGCGTATATTTAGATCTGGTGAAACAGAATATCTTATGAATAATCAAAAATGTAGATTAAAAGATATAAATAATTTATTTATGGATACAGGTATAGGAAAAGAAGGTTATTCATTAATTGGACAAGGTAAAATAGATGCAATATTAAGCGGGAAGCCTGAAGAGAGAAGATCTTTACTTGAAGAGGCTGCTGGTATTGTAAAATTTAAATCAAGAAAAGAAGAAGGCGAGAAGAAGTTATCAAATACAGAAAATAATTTAGTTAGAATAAGAGATATAATTGGAACTTATGAAGAGAGATTAGAGCCTCTTAGAATCGAAAGAGAAAAGGCTTTGAAATACAAAAATCTAGCAGATGAGTTAAAAATTAAAGAAGTTTCTACAGTGGTTCAGTACATAAAAAAAGTAGAGAACGAAATTAAAAGTTTAACTGAGGATATAAAAGAACGTAATATTGTTTTGCTGGGAAAAAGAAAAAAGCTAGAAGCCGAAAAAACTATAATTGAAGAATTAGAAGTTAAAATAAATTCTTTAGATGAAAAAAATAATATAGAAAAAAAAGATTATTACTCAAAGAAAGAAGATGCTTCTAAAAGTGTAAATGATATTGAACTATTTAAAGAAAGAATTAAGAATCTTTTAAGTATAATAGAAAAAAATACTAATGAAATTACGGAATTAGATAATAGTGTGAAAATATTAGAAGATGAAAGAATTTTTTTAAAAAGCGAACTTCATGAAAAAAGAAATAATCAAATTGAAAAAGAAGAAAATATTAAAAACTTTGAAAATAATATAAAAACATTAAATATTACAATTCAAAGACTAGAAAAAGAAGTTAATTCCTTAAAAGATGATGAATTTGAACTTTTAAGAAAAACTTCAGAAATTAATAATAGTATAGCTGTATTAAATAAAGATATCCTAAATACAGAAGAGGGAGAAACTTATTTAAGTAATTCATTAAAATCTATAGAAAGTAATATAAGCATAAATAGTGGAACAGCTAAAGGCTTAAATGAGAATATAGAAACTAGTAATTTAGAAAGAGAAGAAATTAAAACATTAATAATAGAGAATAAAAAGAAAATAACATCTTTACTAGGCACTTCTACTAAAAAAGAGGTGAATGTAAAAGAAATTACAAGGATTATTAATAACTTAGAAGGTAAATACACTACACTTTCTGACTTAGAAAAAAGTTATGAAGGTTATAATAAATCAGTTAAGAATTTAATGGATAGAATAGAAAAAGGACTAATATCAAAAGCTAAAGAAGGTACAAAAGTAATTGGTG
Organism: Clostridium gasigenes; assembly: GCF_900104115.1. Classification (GTDB taxonomy): domain Bacteria; phylum Bacillota; class Clostridia; order Clostridiales; family Clostridiaceae; genus Clostridium; species Clostridium gasigenes. The sequence goes on along the minus strand of NZ_FNJM01000003.1, from coordinate 112,367 downwards.
ATATATTTACTGTAGACAAGCAATATGAAATTGCTATTGAAATATCATTAGGGGGAGCTATATCTAATGTAATTACGGAAAATGAATTAATAGCTAAGGAACTTATTAAATACTTAACAGATAATCGTTTAGGAAGAGCTACATTTTTACCTTTAAATATAATTAAGGGGAATAGAATAGTAGTTCAAAGTGAAATAGTTAGTGCTGAAGGGTATTTAGGAATAGCATCAGATATAATTAATTTTGATGATAGATATAAAAATATAATGGATTATTCATTAGGTAGAACTATTATAGCTAGAGATATGGATGCAGCTCTTGAAATTTCAAAGATAGGTAAACATAAGATTAGAATAGTTACGTTAAATGGTGAAGTTATAAGCCCTGGAGGAGCATTAACAGGAGGTAGTATATATTCTAAGAACTCTAATATACTTGGAAGAAAGAGAGAGATTCAAGAGTTAGAATTGTCTATTAAGGATAATAAAGAAAAGTATACTAAAGAAGTTAGTGAACTTAAGGAAATAAAAGCTAGTATTAAAGTTTTAGATGATGAAAATTTAAACAAGCGTGATGAAATTCATGAAAAAAATATTGAAATAACAAGATTTGATAGTGAAATTAGAGGTTTAGAAAGTGAAAGTTTAAAGCTTAAGAGTTCATTAGAATTATCTATATCGCAATTAAAATATAATAAACAAACACTTTCTAAGTTAAAAGAACAAATAATTAAAAAACAAGAGGAACAAAAAGCTTTTAAAAATAAAAATGTTAATAATAAAGATAAAGCTTTAGAAATAGAAAAAATTCTTAATATTAAAAGAAGTGAAGTAGAAAAGTTTAGAGATGTTTCTATAGAAATTAAGCTTTTAAAAGCAACATTAGATGAATGGATTCAAGGTAGAACAGTAGAATTATCTAGAAAAGACCGAGAAATTCAAGAGAAGAATAATAAAATTGAAACTTTAAATATAGAGTGCAAGGAACAATATAAAAATATACAATACATTGAAAAAAGCATAAAAGAAAAAAATGAATTAATTAAAGTTATAGAATATAGAATTAGCCAGTTAGAAGAGATATTTAAAGAAGATGAAATAGAAAAAATAACTTTAAAAGAGAAATTAAAAATTAAAGATGGTTTAACTAGTGAATTAATTGATATAATAAGAATTGATGAAAATGATTTAAATAGAAAAGAAATAACAAATGCTAGGTTTGAAAGTGAAAGAGATGGATTATATAAAAAGCTAAATGAAGAATTAAATCTAACTTTAGCAGAAGCAGCTGAAATAGCAGTAGAAATAGAAAATCTTTCAGTTATTAAAGAACAAATTTATAAATTGAAGTCTAAAATAACAGCTTTAGGAACTGTAAATCTTGCATCAATAGCCGAATATGAAGAAGTATGTGAAAAGTATGAATTTATGGCTGCCCAAGAAGAGGATTTAAATAAAGCAAAAGATGAACTTCTTAAGGTTATTTTAGAAATGACAACTAAAATGCAAGGTATATTTAAAGAAAACTTTAAAATCCTTAATAAAAACTTTAACGAAACCTTTAAAGAACTATTTAAAGGAGGAACTGGGGAACTTATTCTCTCAGATGGGGATGAGTTAACTGCAAATATTGAAATAAATGTTCAGCCACCTGGTAAAAAGCTTCAAAATATTAATCTTATGTCTGGTGGAGAAAAGGTTCTTTCGGCAATAGCTCTATTATTTGCTATATTAAAGATGAAACCTACGCCCTTTTGTATATTAGATGAAATTGAAGCTGCATTAGATGATGCTAATGTTTACAGATATGCAGAATTTTTAACTAGGTTTTCAGATCACATTCAATTTATTGTAATTACTCATAGAAAAGGAACTATGGAGGCTAGTGATATGATGTATGGTATAACTATGGAAGAAAAGGGGATTTCTAAAGTTGTTTCAGTAGATTTAAGCAAAAATAACTAGGAGGACAAATGATGTTTGGAAAACTTTTTGACAATTTAAAATCAGGATTAACAAAAACAAGAGATGCGCTAACAGATAAAATAAATGAAGTATTAAAGTTAGCAGTATCAATAGATGATGATTTATATGAAGAACTAGAAGAAATATTAATAATGTCTGATATTGGCATGGATACAACTATAACTATAATAGAAAGATTAAAAGAAAAAATTAGAAAAGAAAAAATAAATGATATTGATGAAGTTAGACCAGCTCTAAAAGCTGTTATAAAAGAAATGATGTTAGAAGGCGATGAAGTACCAGAAGATAAGAGTGATAAAAAGGTGATTCTAGTTATAGGCGTAAATGGGGTAGGTAAAACTACATCAATAGGAAAGCTTGCAGCTAAAAATAAAAATGATGGTAAAAAGGTGTTGTTAGCAGCTGCGGATACTTTTAGAGCAGCAGCTATTGATCAGCTTCAAGTGTGGAGCTCTAGAGCAAATGTTGATATGATAAGACATAGTGAAGGTTCAGATCCAGCAGCAGTTGTTTTCGATGCTATATCAGCAGCTAAATCAAGAAATGTAGATTTATTGATTTGCGATACGGCAGGTAGACTTCATAATAAAAAGAATCTTATGGATGAACTCGAAAAAATAGGGAGAATAGTAGAAAGAGAATTTGAAGAAGCGTCAAAAGAAACTTTATTGGTTTTAGATGCAACTACAGGACAAAATGCAATAATTCAAGCAAAGCAATTTATGGAAGTGTGTAAAATAGATGGAATTATACTTACAAAACTTGATGGAACTGCAAAAGGTGGTGTTGTTATATCTATAAAACACGCTCTAGATATACCAGTTAGATATGTTGGAGTTGGAGAAGGTATTGATGATCTTCAAGAATTTGATGCAGAAAGTTTTGCAGAAGCATTATTTTAAAAAAATAACTAGGTGTTAAGTGAAAGTACTTGACAGGTGGAAATTATTTTGGTAGAATTTATTTGTGGGTAAGGTGATATTTATGAAAGATCGATTTGAAATTTCAAGGTTAATGGATTTCTACGGATCATTATTAACAGAAAAGCAACGTGGTATTATGGAGCTTTATTATAATGATGATTTATCATTAGCGGAAATTGCTGAAATAAGCAGCACAAGTCGTCAAGCTACCCATGACCTAATAAATAGATGCTATAAACAATTTCTATCCTATGAAAGTAAGCTTAACTTACTTAAAAAAAGTTTGGAAAAAGATAAGAAAATTATAGATCTTTTAGATAATATGAAAAATAAATATTCTCTATCAAAAGAGGATTATCAAGAGTATAAATATACTTTAGAGGATTTATAATCATAGGAGGGTTAACATGGCTTTTGAAGGTTTAGCAGATAAGTTACAGGAAGCTTTAAAAAAGCTTAAGGGCAAAGGAAAGCTTACTGAAAAAGATATAAAAGAAGCTATGAGAGAGGTAAAACTTGCATTATTAGAAGCTGACGTTAATTACAAAGTAGTTAAGACATTTATATCAAGCGTTAGCACGCAGTGCTCTGGCAGTGAGGTTTTAGATAGTCTGACACCAGGACAACAAGTGATTAAAATAGTTAATAATGAACTTACTAATCTTATGGGTGGTAGTGAAAGTAAATTAAATTACTCAGATAATGGAACAACAATTATAATGCTAGTTGGGCTTCAAGGAGCCGGTAAAACCACCGTGTGTGGTAAATTAGCACTTCAACTTAAGAAAAATAATAAAAGACCTCTTTTAGTAGCCTGTGATGTTTACAGACCAGCAGCTATTAAACAATTAGAGGTTGTTGGATCACAAATTGATATTCCAGTATTCCAAATGGGAGACAAAATTAGCCCTGTTGATATAGCAAAGGCTGGTATGGCTCACGGAAGAGATAATGGAAATAATGTTATAATAATAGATACTGCAGGTAGACTTCATATAGATGAAGCACTTATGGGTGAACTTGAAGATATTAAGTCAGAGATAAACCCAACAGAAATACTATTAGTTGTAGATTCAATGACAGGTCAGGATGCCGTAAATGTTGCAGAAAGCTTTAATAATACTTTAGATATAACTGGAGTAATATTAACAAAGCTTGATGGAGACACTAGAGGTGGAGCTGCTCTATCCATTAGACATATGACTGAAAAGCCAATTAAGTTTATTGGAGTTGGAGAAAAAATGACTGACTTTGAAGTGTTCTATCCAGATAGAATGGCTTCAAGAATCCTAGGAATGGGAGATGTACTTACATTAATAGAAAAAGCACAAGAAGCTTTTGATGAAAAATCAGCTCAAGATTTAAGTACAAAAATGATGGAAAATGACTTTAACTATGAGGATTATTTAAGTGCCATGGATCAAATGAAGAAACTAGGTTCATTAAGTAGTATTATGGAAATGATGCCTGGTATGCCAAAAGAAATGCAAAATGTTGATTTCACAGCAGGTGAAAAAGCAATTGCAAAACAAAAGGCAATAATTCAATCAATGAGTCCAAAGGAAAGAAGAAATCCTAAATTAGTTTCAACTGTTTCTTCAAGAAAGAAGAGAATAGCTAGAGGGTCAGGTTCAACAATTCAAGAAGTTAATAAACTCATTAAAGGTTATGAAATGATGAAAAAGCAAATGAAGCAAATGAAATCATTACAAAAGAAAGGCAAAAAAGGATTATTTGGTAAGATGCCTTTTATGAGTTAGAAATAAATATATTACCAATGATTTTTAAAGGAGGTGAAATTAAACATGGCAGTTAAAATTAGATTAAGAAGAATGGGTCAAAAGAAAGCTCCTTTCTACAGAGTAGTAGTTGCAGATTCAAGAAGCCCAAGAGATGGTAGATGTATAGAAGAAATAGGTTACTACAATCCATTAACAGAACCAGCTGAAATCAAAATTGATTTAGAAAAGGCTACAAAATGGATAAATGATGGTGCACAACCAACAGATGTTGTTAAAAGATTATTAGCTACAGTTAACAAGTAGTTTTTAGGAGGTGAACCTGTAATTAATATTAATTACAGTTGTTTATGAAAGAATTAGTTGAAGTAATCGCTAGATCCCTTGTGGATAATCCAAGTGAAGTTTCAGTTAATGAGCTTCAAGGAGAGCAATCAATTATTCTTGAACTAAAGGTTGCTCCTGAAGATATGGGAAAAGTTATAGGCAAACAGGGAAGAATAGCGAAAGCAATTCGAACTGTTGTCAAAGCTGCAGCAATTAAAGACGACAAAAAAGTAGTAGTGGAAATTATTGATGTAAAGAGTTAGGATATTCCTAACTCTTTTTACACATATAAAAAAATATTTTATGAGGTGAAAAAATGAGCGGATTTTTAAGAGTTGGAAAAATAGTTAACACACATGGATTAAAGGGTGAAATGAAAGTAATATCTTTAACAGATGATCCAAAAAGATTTGACGAGTTAGAGTATGTTATTATTGATGGAGAAGAAAAAAAGCTTTTAGGTTGTAAATATCAAAAAGATAGGGTTATAGTTAGAATAGAAGGTGTTGATACAATAGAACAAGCTGAAACATATAAAACTAAAATAATAGAAATTCCAAGAGAAAATGCTATAGAGCTAGAAGAAGATTGTTATTTCATAGCAGATTTAGTGCAATGTTTTGTATATGATACAAATGGAAAAGAACTTGGTAAAATAGATGAAGTTATTCAAACAAAGAGTAATGATGTTTATTGGATAAAGAGCCCTAAAGAATTGTTGATTCCAGTTATTTTAGATGTTGTATTAGATATTGATATAGATAATAAAAAAATAACTATTAAACCAGTAGGAGAATGGCAAGATGAAGATTAATATCCTTACTTTATTTCCTGAAATGTTTGATATATTTAATCATAGCATTATAGGGAAGGCAAAGGAAAAGGGGTTAATGGAAATTGAAGCTATTAATATAAGAGATTTTTCTTTGAATAAGCATAAAAAAGTGGATGATTACCCTTATGGTGGTGGAGCTGGCATGGTTATGACACCTCAACCTATAATAGATGCTATAAATCATTGCAAAGAAGCTAATAAGGGGAAAGTTATTTTTCTTGGGCCTAAGGGTAAAAAGTTTAATCAACAAATGGCAGAAAATTTATCAAAAGAACAAGAACTTATATTTATATGTGGACACTATGAAGGTATAGATGAAAGAGTTTATAATCATATTGATATGGAAATTTCTTTAGGAGATTTTATTTTAACTGGAGGAGAAATGGCTGCAATTCCAGTTATTGATTCTATTTTAAGGTTAGTAAATGGAGTTCTTGGAAAAGAAGAGAGTCATATGGATGAATCATTTTCTGATGGATTATTAGAATATCCTCAATATACAAGACCAGATGATTATGCAGGGGATAGAGTTCCAGATATTTTATTATCAGGACACCATGAAAAGATTAGACAATGGAGAAGAAAACAATCCCTTTTAATTACTAAAAACAAGAGACCAGATTTATTTAAAAGAGTATGCCTTAGCAAAGAAGACATAAAATTATTAAAAGAAGATAATTAAAATTATTGAAATTTTACATAACTTATGTTAGAATAGACTTTGTGTTAGTACGAACGGTCCTCTGTCAAAGCAATTTGTTAAGAACGTCGAATTTAAAAAACAAGGAGGGACTTACACAATGAATGAAATATTAAGAGCTATTGAAGCTGAACAATTAAGAACTGATTTACCAAACTTTAAGGTTGGAGATAACGTTAAGGTTTATGTAAAGATCAAGGAAGGTACTAGAGAAAGAGTACAAATGTTCGAAGGTACAGTAATGAAGAAACAAAATGGTGGTTTAAGAGAAACTTTTACAGTTAGAAGAGTTGCTCTAGGAACTGGTGTTGAAAGAACTTTCCCAGTTCATAGCCCAGTTATAGAAAAGATTGAAATTAGTAGAAGAGGTAAAGTAAGAAGAGCTAAATTATTCTACTTAAGAGACAGAGTTGGTAAGGCTGCTAAGGTTAAAGAGTTATTAACTAGATAATATTTAAATTTAGTAGATAAAAAGGGACTTTTATAAGTCCCTTTTTCGCTATTTATTTATAAATATGGCTATAATATAAAAGGTATATTAACATGATTAAATACAATTTATTCGAACTTGATAAGTTCTTATAAGCTTCTGCTGGAGTAAGATATCCTTTGAAAAAGTAAACTCCAGCTGAAGTTAAGAATAACTTGATTAATTAGGAGGTAATGTAATGGCTAAAATAAATTGGTTCCCAGGACATATGAAAAAAACTCAAAGAGAAATAGAAGATAATTTAAAATTAGTTGAAGCTGTAATAGAAATTAGAGATGCTAGAATTCCTAGAAGTTCAGCAAATCCAGATATAGATAAACTTTGCGAGGGTAAGCCAAGAATAATTTTATTGAATAAAAGTGACTTAACAGAATCAAAGATTACAAAAGTATGGATGGATTTCTTAACAACAGACCTTGTTAAGCCAATAGAAGTTAACTGTATAACTGGAGTTGGTCTAAATAAAATAAAACCAATTTTAAATGAGTTATTAAAAGAAAAGCATGATAGATTAAAATCAAAAGGTGTAGTTAAGATTGTAACTAGAGTTATGGTTGTTGGAATACCTAATGTAGGTAAGTCTACATTTATTAATAAAATGGCTCAAAATAATATTGCGAAAACTGGAGATAGACCAGGAGTTACTAAGCATAAACAATGGATAAAAACTAAAATGGATATGGAAATGATGGATACTCCAGGAGTTTTATGGCCAAGATTTGAGCATGAAGCAACAGCTTTGGATTTAGCATTTACAGGTGCTATTAAAGATGAAATAATGGATATTGAAGAATTAGCATTAAAGCTTGTAGAAAAACTTCAGGTTAATCATTCACAAAAGATAATAGAAAGATATAAGATAGAAGAAGTAAATGAAAATCCATTAGAAACTTTAGATGCAATAGCAAGAAAAAGAGGTTGTATAATAGCACGTGGAGAAATTGACTACAATAGAATATCGGTAATACTACTTGACGAGTTTAGAGGTGGAAAGCTTGGAAATATATCTCTAGAAAGTCCAGATGATGACTATGAAGATGTAATTGAAGAAAAAGAATTAACAGAAAAACAAAAAAAGAGAATTGAAAGAAAAGAAAAATTAAAGAAAAAAGTAGCTGAAAAGAAAAAGGAATATAAATAATGGATATTTTAGATCTTAATATTAAAGACCTAAGTTTTAAATCTATTAAAGAAGAAGTGGATAAAATAGATATTAAAGACTCTTTATACAAGGTTGATTTAATAAGAATTATTGACATATTAATATTAGATAAGAGAAAAAATGTTCAAAGTTTAGGAAATAGAATTCAAAGAGAAAAAGATAAAATTATAGCCGAGATTAATAGAGTTAAAGCTATGTATAATTTTGATAAATCTTTTGGAGAGTATGAATATGTTGCAGGAGTAGATGAAGTTGGAAGAGGCCCCTTGGCTGGACCAATAGTAGCCTGTGCCGTGATTTTAGACCTTAATTGTTTAGAAGATAACCTTATTTTAGAAATAAATGACTCTAAAAAATTAAGTGCAAAAAAGAGAGAAGAATTAGCGATAATAATAAAAGAAAAGGCAGTTAATTATTATATTTCAGCTTCTTCAAATACAGAGATAGATGAAAAAGGAATTGCATACTCAAATAATAAAATATTTTTAGAAGCTTGTACTAGATTAGATTTAACACCGGATTTGGTGCTTTCAGATGGATATTTGGTAAAAAATTTAAATATTCAAAATAAAGCAGTTATAAAGGGTGATACTAAATCAGCGTCTATTGCAGCAGCATCTATAGTGGCTAAGGTTTACAGAGATAAGATTATGAAAGAGTATAGTAAAAAATATCCACATTATGCATTTGAAGAAAATTCAGGTTATGGTACGGTAAAGCACATTGCAGGGTTAAAAGAAGTAGGGGCCTGTGAAATTCATAGATTATCATTTTTAAGGAATATATTATAATTCTTTAACAAATTTTTTAAATATACTTAAAGAAATTAACTTTCGCGGAAAGCGTCAATAATATGGTTAATAGAATAAAGATTATTATCTTTATTGAAAAAAACCTCAATTACATCAAATCTAAAGTTATAATTAATAAGCTTATTAATATATATATAGAATTTACATAATTTAATGATTTGCTTTTGTTTAGAGTAGGTAATAGCTTCTATGGGAGAACCGTAGTTATAGTTATACCTACTTTTTATTTCAGCAAAAATAATTAAATCATCTTTTTTACATATAATATCAATTTCACCACATCTATTTCTAAAATTTCTAGATAAAATAAAGTAGCCATTTCTTTTTAAAAATTCAAAAGCTAGATCTTCACCATAATTACCAATATCTTTATTAAAACCTTTCATAATAAAATACCTCCATACTTATAAGGTTTTTCTATTATAAATATAGCCTCTTTTAAAATTTAATAATCATATTTTAAAAATACAATGATTATTATTTTATTCTTTGTCAATAATTTAGAGGGGTGATTTTATGTCAATAGAAATAATAAGTGCAACACATAACGGATTAGATGGAATATTAATTACTGTAGAAGTGGATATAAGCAAAGGTATACCAAATTTCAATATCGTGGGACTACCTGATACATCTATTAAAGAAGCAAAGGAGAGGGTAAGGTCAGCTATATTAAATAGTGGATTTGAATTTCCTCTTGGTAGAATAACTATAAATTTAGCGCCAGCAGATGTTAGAAAAATTGGATCGTTGTTAGATCTTCCTATGGCAATAGGAATATTAATAGCATCTAAGCAAGTTGAAGAAAAGAATTTAAAGGACTACGTTTTATTTGGGGAACTTTCCTTAGGTGGAGATTTAAAAGGAGTTAAAGGAGCGTTACCTATAATTTTTGAAGGTGATGAAAAAAACAAGAGCAAATTCATATTTCCTTTAGAAAATTTAAAAGAAATAAGATATTTTAATATAGGCCAGTTCTATCCATTTAAAAGTTTAAATGAAGTAGTAGGGTTTATAAATAATGAAGATCTTATGCCTTATGAAATAGAAGACATAAAGAAGAAAGTAAATTCAAGTTATCTAGATTTTGGAGAAATTATAGGGCAAACCACTTCTAAAAGAGCAATGGAAATATCAGCAGCTGGAAGACATAATATACTATTGTTTGGTTCGCCAGGTGCAGGAAAGACAATGCTTGCAAAAGCTCTGCCATCAATTTTGCCAAAGTTAACATTAGAAGAAGAAAAAGAGATTGCAAAGATTTATAGTATTTCGGGGTTATTTAAAGAAGAGTGCGGAATAGTTAGGCCTTTTAGAAATCCTCACCATACAATTACTAGAACGGCATTAGTTGGAGGTGGGAAAGAAATTAAAGCTGGTGAAATTACATTGGCCCACAATGGAGTTTTATTTTTAGATGAAATTTTAGAATTTAAAAGAGATGTACTAGAAGTGCTAAGAGAACCAATAGAAGAAAAAATTATTAATATAAGTAGGTTAAGTGGAAGTTATAAATTACCTGCTAATTTTTTGTTAGTCGGAGCCTTTAATCCCTGTCCTTGTGGGGGTATAAGTGAAGAAAGTTGTATTTGTACAGAGGGAGAAAAAAGGAGATACTTAAATAAATTGTCTAGAGCATTTTTAGATAGAATAGATATATTAAATTTTGTTCCAAGAATTAAAGGATCGGATATAGATAAAAGGAAGAATTTAAGTAATGTTAATGACACTAAATCTATGAAATTTAGAGTTGAACTTGCAAGAGAAATACAGGAAATGAGATTTAAAGATACTATATATAAGTACAATTCCGATGTAGTTGGAAAAGATGTTATGAAATTATGTAATTTATCATCCGGGAGCACAGATTTATTACAACTATATTATGATAAATATAATTTAACAATGAGAGGATATACAAAAATTATTAAAGTAGCAAGAAGTATAGCTGATTTAGAAGGATGTTCTGAAGTTTTAGAACATCATTTATATGAAGCAATAGGGTATAGAAAAAATGTTAATGGTGAAATAATATAATAAAGGAAGTGATATTAGTGGAAGAATTTATATTGTGGTTTATATTACTTGAAATTTCTAACGAAAGTAAAATTAAATTATTAGGTATGTATGAAAATGAAGAAGTTATACATAATAATATTGATAATATAGTAAAGGCTAGAATATTACGTGGAAAAAGAATAAATAATTTAAAAACAATAACATTAAATGAAATAAGAGAATTTAAAAAATATTTAAATAAAGAAGGCATTGGCTATATAACCTACACATCTATAGATTATCCAATGTCATTAATGAATCTTAAACAACCTCCGTATATATTATTTTACAAAGGAGATAAAAGTCTTTTAAAAGATAAAACAGGTGGAATAGTTGGATCAAGAAACTGCACTAATTATGGAAGAGAAGTAACAAAACGTATAACTAAAGAACTGTGCTTAAATTCTATAACAATAGTAAGTGGCGTTGCAAGTGGAATTGATTCAATTGCGCATAAAGTTGCTGTTGAGGAGGGCGGAAGAACTATTGGAGTATTAGGTTGTGGAATAGATGTGGTCTATCCTAAAATAAATAAGAAGTTATATAAAGACATAGAGAGAACAGGATTATTATTATCAGAATTTTTTCCAGGTACTGAGCCAATAAGCTATAACTTTCCAAGAAGAAATAGAATAATAAGTGGGTTAAGTGAAAAACTAGTAGTAATAGAAGCATCTCTTAAAAGCGGTTCTTTAATTACTGTAGGATATGCCCTAGAAGAGGGCAAATCAGTAATGGCAGTGCCAGGATCTGTTCTTCAAAGTAATAGTACTGGGTGTAATAAACTTATTGGTGATGGAGCAAGTACTTTTGCGGAAATGGAAGATCTTCGAACATTTTTTGGAATTTATAAAAATAGTTATGCTAAAGTAGGAAATGGAGTTAAAGATGCGCTTTTAACAGTTATTAGTAGTGAACCTAAACATTTAGATGACATAATAGAAAGGGTAAATGTTGACAGAGCGGTATTGTTTGGGTTATTATTTGAAATGCAAAATAGAAATGAAATAATTTGCCTTCCGGGAAATTATTACGCTAAATTATCATAAGAAATAAGGGGGGTGCAAACTCCGTATTTATACTGGAGTTTTTTGTATGGGACATAATCTTGTAATAGTAGAATCACCAGCAAAGGCTAAAACTATTGGGAAGTATCTTGGGAAAAATTATACTGTTGAAGCATCAATGGGGCATGTAAGAGATTTGCCTAAAAGTAAGTTAGGCGTTGATATAGAGGATAATTTTAATCCTAAATACATAACTATAAGAGGAAAAGGCGAATTGTTAAATAAATTAAAAAAAGCAGCTAAAAAAGCTGATAAAATTTATCTGGCGACGGATCCTGACCGTGAAGGAGAAGCTATTTCATGGCATTTAGCAAATATTTTAAAAATATCAGAAGACGAAAGTTGTAGAATTGTATTTAATGAAATTACAAAAAGTGCAGTTAAAGCTTCTATTAAAGCTGCAAGAAAAATAGATTTAGATTTAGTAGATGCACAACAAGCTAGAAGAATATTAGATAGACTTGTTGGTTATGAAATAAGTCCAATTCTTTGGAAAAATGTAAGATGGGGATTAAGTGCGGGAAGAGTACAATCAGTAGCATTAAAACTTATATGTGATAAAGAAGAAGAAGTTAAGGCATTTATTCCTAAGGAATATTGGACTGTAGATTGTAATATGAAAAAAGAAAAGAAGAAATTTGATGTGAAATTAACTACCTATAAGGGTAAGAAAATAGATATTACTAGTAAAGAAGAAGCAGATGAAATTATAAATAAACTTAAAAAGAGTGACTTTAAGGTGATGAAAGTAAAGACGGGTGAAAAGACTAGAAATCCACTGCCACCATTTACTACAAGCACACTTCAACAAGATGCTTCAAAGAAATTAAATTTCATGACTAAAAGAACCATGTCTATAGCTCAAACTCTTTACGAAGGGGTTGAAGTTAAAGGTTATGGAACAGTAGGACTAATTACTTATATGAGAACAGACTCTATGAGAATAGCAGATGAGGCACAAGTAAAAGCTTTGGAATTAGTTGCTGAAATGTATGGAGAAAAATATGTTCCAGATATTCCGAGAGTTTATAAAGGCAAGAAAAATATTCAAGATGCTCATGAAGCTATTAGACCAACACATATAGAGATTACGCCAGAAATTGCAAAAGGAAATTTAACAGGAGAGCAATATAAGTTATATACTTTAATATGGAAAAGATTTGTGGCAAGTCAAATGACTTCTTGTGAAATGAATACAAACTCAATAGAAATACAAAATGGAGATTATAAATTAAGAGCTAGTGGATCAACAATAAAATTTGATGGATTCATGAAGCTTTATGAATATGCAACAGAAGAAGATGCTGAAGTAGTAACATTACCAGTTTTAGAAGAGGGTGAAATACTTGAGGCGGAATCAATAGAAGCGGCTCAACATTTTACACAACCACCAGCAAGGTATACAGAAGCATCCTTTGTAAAAATATTAGAAGAAAAGGGAATAGGAAGACCAAGTACTTATGTTCCGACTATTTCTACTTTACTTGGAAGAACTTATGTAGAAAGAGAAAAGAAAAATCTACTTCCAACAGAACTTGGATTTATTGTTAACAATATAGTTAGTGAATATTTCAAGCAAATAGTAGATGTAGATTTCACTGCTGAGATGGAACGAAACTTAGATTCTATTGAAAGTGGTAATGAGGAATGGAGAAAAGTTGTTGGGGAGTTCTTTGCACCGTTGCAAGTAGCAATAGAAAAAGCAGAAAAAGAAATCTCAAAAGTTGTTATAGAAGATAAAGTTAGTGAGGTTCCTTGTGATAAGTGTGGGCAAATGATGGTTATTAAACATGGAAGATATGGTAACTTCTTAGCCTGTCCTGGGTATCCGGAATGTAAGAATGCAAAGCCAATAGTTGAGGAAATTGATACACCTTGTCCTAAGTGTGAAAAAAAGGTTGTTGTTAAAAAGAGTAAGAAGGGTAAAAAATTCTTTGGATGTTCTAGTTATCCAGCTTGTGATTTTGTTAGTTGGAATGAACCAGTTAAGGATAAATGTCCGGAGTGCAATGCTTACATGGTGTTAAAATATAGTAAAACTAAAGGGAATTTCATACAATGCTCAAATAAAGAGTGTAACCATAAAATAGAAGTTGTAAAAGAGACAAATAATAATTAAGAAAAAGAAATCAATTACAGACTAATGAAGTAATAAATTAACCTCCTTATAAGGTGTAATGTCGAAAACATTGTGAAATTTGTTGAAATAAAGCAAGCCTTGTGATAGTATATATTGGTGGCAAAAATGTTTTAAAAATTTAAAACATTTTAAATATTCTAAATATTTAAAATATAGTTACTAGAGGGCAATTAAGGAGGATGATTAAATGTCATCATTATTAAATAAAACAAGAAAGCTAAATAAAATACTTCAAAAGTCAGGGACAGAAGCTGTATCATTTGAAGATATATGTATAATATTAAGTGAAGTACTTTCTTGTAACGTATATGTTGTAAGTAGAAAAGGGAAAATATTAGGGCATAGTTTTTCTAAAGAATTTGAGTGTGAAATAATGAAGAAACATGTTGTTGATGAGAAAAGATTCCCAGAGGAGTATAATGAAAAGTTATTAAATGTAAATGAAACTATGGCTAATTTAAATAATAAAGGCCTTTGTGTATTTGAAGGTGAAGGTTCATGTATAATGAAGGATAAGATAACAACTATAGTACCTACTATAGGAAATAGAGAAAGACTTGGAACAGTTTTATTAGCTAGATTTGAAGAACCATTCACTGATGATGATTTAGTAATAGCTGAATATAGTTCTACAATAGTTGGTATGGAAATGTTAAGAGCTAAGCAAGATAAAATAGAAGATGAAGCAAGAAAGAAAGCTGTAGTTCAATTAGCGATTGGTACATTATCATATTCGGAATTAGAAGCAGTTGAACATATATTTCATGAATTAGATGGAATGGAAGGTTTGTTAATTGCATCTAAGATAGCTGATAAAGTAGGAATAACTAGAAGTGTTATAGTTAATGCTTTAAGAAAGTTCGAAAGTGCTGGAGTTATTGAATCAAGATCTCTTGGTATGAAGGGTACCCATATTAAGATATTAAATGAAAAGCTATTAGATGAATTAAAGAAAATTAAATAGTTAGTCATCTTAAAAAAATAACAAAACAAGGTACAAGGTACAATGATTAGTTGTTTTTTAAAAAGACGTCTTAATAAAAGCATGATATATTAATTTATATATCGTGCTTTTTTTTGATGAGGCCTTAGGAAGATATAAAAATAGAAAATAAAAAATGTTGCTACTAAATTAACATTATGTTATAATAACTAAGAACTAAAATACACACATTGTCTAATTTATAAAGATGGTGCCTTAAACGGAAACTTTATAAGAAAGAAGACAGTGGAGGTAAAAACCTAGGAGGTAACAAACAATGGCAGTAATTTCAATGAAACAATTATTAGAAGCAGGTGTACATTTTGGACACCAAACAAGAAGATGGAACCCTAAGATGGCTCCTTATATATTCACAGAAAGAAACGGAATATATATAATAGATCTTCAAAAAACAGTTAAAAAGGTAGATGAAGCTTATAACTTCATAAGAGAAGTTTCAACTGAGGGTAAGGATGTCTTATTCGTAGGAACTAAGAAACAAGCTCAAGATGCAATAAAAGAAGAAGCACTAAGATCAAACATGCACTTCGTTAACAATAGATGGTTAGGTGGAATGTTAACAAACTTCAAAACTATCAAAACAAGAATAAAGAGATTAGAAGCTATAGAAACTATGGAAAAAGATGGTACATTTGATGTATTACCTAAGAAAGAAGTTATAAAGCTTAAAGGCGAAATGGAAAAACTAGAAAAGAACTTAGGTGGAATAAGAAACCTAGATGCTAATAATATTGGTGCGATGTTCGTAGTTGATCCAAGAAAAGAAAAGAACGCTATATCAGAAGCTAAAATCTTAGGAATTCCAGTAGTAGCAATAGTTGATACTAACTGTGATCCAGAAGAAGTTGACTATGTAATACCAGGAAATGATGACGCGATAAGAGCGGTTAAGTTAATAACTGGTAGAATGTGTGACGCTGTTATAGAAGGAAGACAAAACGAAGAATCAGAAGAATCAGAAGAATCAGCTGAATAAATTTTATAAATAATTTTTAAGAGGTAGGTGAGGGGTTTCCTTCATTTACCTTTAAAACTAAATAAAAGAGATTACAATTATCTCTAAGGAGGAATCTACTATGATAACTGCTCAATTAGTTAAGGTATTAAGAGAAAGAACTGGCGCAGGAATGATGGATTGTAAAAAGGCTTTAACAGAAACTCAGGGAGATATGGAAAAAGCTGTTGAAGTATTAAGAGAAAAAGGATTAGCAGCAGCAGCTAAAAAAGCTGGAAGAGTTGCAGCTGAAGGAATAGTTAAAACTTTCATATCAGAAGATAATAAAATTGCTGGTATAGTAGAAGTTAACTGTGAAACAGATTTCGTTGCAGATAACGAAGATTTTGTAGGTTTTGCTACAAAGGTTGCTGAAATGGCTTCAAAAACTTCAGCTACTACAATTGAAGCATTCATTGCTGAAAAGTATGAAGAAGAAACTACAATTGCAGAAGCATTAACTTCATTAATCGCTAGATTAGGCGAAAATATGACAGTTAGAAGATTTGGAAAGTTCACAGTAGAAGCTGGGATAGTTCAAAGCTACATCCATGGTGGTGGAAGAATAGGAGTTATCGTTGAACTTGCTTGTGATACAGATAGCGAAATTCTAAAGCAAGTTGCTAAAGATGTATGTATGCAAATTGCTGCAGTTAACCCATTATTCTTAGATAAAACTCAAGTAGATAATGAGTCTTTAGAAAAAGAAAAAGAAATATATAGAGTTCAAGCTTTAAATGAAGGAAAACCAGAAAAAATCGTTGAAAAAATGGTTATGGGAAGAATTCAAAAGTATTACAAAGAAGTTTGTCTTTTAGAGCAAGTTTGGGTTAAAAACGGAGATTTAACTATAACTAAATATCTTCAAGAAAAATCAAAAGAAGTTGGTTCACCAATCTCAATCTCAAGATTCGTAAGATTCGAAAGAGGAGAAGGTATTGAAAAGGCTGAAAATAACTTTGCAGAAGAAGTTGCAAACATGGGCAAATAATACCGAGAGAACACTTTTGTGTTCTCTTTTTTTAAAGAGAACAAGCTAAAAAATGAATTCGTGGAGGTACTAATATGAAAAAATCTGCATATAAGAGAGTTGTACTTAAAATTTCAGGAGAAGCATTAGCTGGTAAAAAGGGCTTTGGATTTGATTTTGACGTACTTAAAAAGATCGCACTAGAAGTAAAGGACTTAATAGCAATGGAAGTTGAAGTTGGCTTAGTTGTTGGCGGTGGAAATATATGGAGAGGTAGAACAGGAGAAGGTATGGACAGATCTACAGCAGATCATATGGGAATGCTTGCAACTTGTATAAATGCTTTAGCACTTCAAGACGCACTAGAAGGTATGGGTGTAATGACTAGAGTTCAAACAGCTATAGAAATGAAAGAAATTGCAGAGCCATTTATAAAAAGAAGAGCAGTTAGACATTTAGAGAAGGGAAGAGTTGTAATTTTTGCAGCAGGAACAGGAAATCCTTATTTCTCAACTGATACTACTGCAGCTTTAAGAGCGGCTGAAATAGAAGCTGATGTTATTCTTTTAGCTAAAAACGTTGATGGAGTTTATGATAAAGATCCTAATAAGTATTCAGATGCTAAAAAATATGATAAACTATCATATATAGAAGTTTTAGAACAAGGATTACAAGTTATGGATTCAACTGCAACGTCATTATGTATGGACAACAGTATTCCAATATTAGTATTTGGATTAGAAACAGAAGGAAATATAAAAAGAGCTATAAGTGGTGAAAAAATAGGAACGTTAGTTTGTAAGAAATAAGGAAGGTGTTTGTAAATGAAAAGTATTATAAAATTAGCAGAAGAAAAAATGAGCAAAACTATTTCAGTTTTAAACTCAGATTTAGCTACATTAAAAGCTGGTAGAGCAAATCCTACTATGTTAGATAAGATTCAAATTGAAGCTTACGGTAGCATGTGCCCTATAAGTCAAGTTGCTAATATTTCAGCACCAGAACCTAGAGTGCTTGTTATAGCGCCTTGGGATAAAAGCATGCTAAAAGATATAGAAAGAGCAATATTAACTTCAAATTTAGGAATAAATCCATCAAATGATGGAATTGTTATTAGATTAATAGTAGCAGAATTAACTGAAGAAACTAGAAAAAATCTTGTTAAAAAAGTTAAAAAAGCTGGAGAAGATTCAAAAGTTGCATTAAGATCTATAAGAAGAGATGCAAACGAAAAGATTAAAGCTTTAAAGAAAGATGGTCTTTCAGAAGATGAAATTAAAGACGGCGAAGATAAGATTCAAAAAGTAACAGATGCTGTAGTTAAAGAAATAGATGCTTTAATATTAGCAAAAGAAAAAGAAGTTATGTCAATATAAAACCTGCTTAATTGCAGGTTCTTTTCCATAAGGCATCTTCAAAAAAATAACTAGTTAATATGCTAGTCTATTTTTTTGAAGATGCCTAAAGAAAATGGCGGGGGGATGAGTATGTTAAGATTTTTTAAATCTAAAAAACATAAAGTTGAAAATAAAGAAATTGAAATAGATAGAAATAACATACCAAAGCATATTGCCATTATTATGGATGGGAATGGTCGATGGGCTAAGGAAAAAAAATTACCAAGAACTATGGGTCATAGAGCAGGTGTAGAATCAATAAGAAGAATAATAAAAGAATCACACGTACTTGGAATAAAATACTTAACTTTATATGCGTTTTCAACTGAGAATTGGAAGAGACCAAAGGACGAAGTTGGAGCTCTTATGAAACTTTTAGTTGAATATTTAAGAAATGAAATAGGTGAACTTAATGCTAATGGAGTTGTAATTAAAATTTTAGGTGATACAACAAAGCTAGCTGATGACTGCCAAAAAGAAATTAAAGATGCAGTAGAGTTAACAAAAGATAATAAGGGAGTAGTTGTAAATATTGCTTTTAACTATGGCGGAAGAGATGAGATATTAAGAGCTGTAAAAGCTGTATCTAAAGATGTAGAAAAGGGTATAATAAATTTAGATGATATTACAGATGATATTTTTGAAAGTTATTTATACACAAAGGGTACTCCAGATCCAGATCTTATAATAAGACCTTCTGGAGAAAAAAGAATTAGCAATTTTTTATTATGGCAATGTGCTTATTCAGAATTTTGGTATTCAAATGTAAATTGGCCAGATTTTAAAGAAAAGGATTTACATAGAGCTATATATGATTATCAAAATAGAGATAGAAGATTTGGCGGCGTATAAAGAAGTGAGGTGGATATTATGAAATCGGATAACAGGTACTTAGGAGCATTAATGATAGCTCCATTTATAATATTTATATTACTTGGAGGTCCTTATTTAAAAGGATTTACAATAGTATTATCAGCGTTTGGACTATATGAGTTCTATAATGCACTAAAACAAAAGGAATTTAATCCAATATCAATAGTTGGGTATATATTATTAATAATCTTCTATATAACAAATAATAATTTCGAAACACTAATGTTTTTAGTAATAATTGCGACATTTGTTTTATTATGTATGCCAATAATAGATCAAAAATACACATTTATAGATGTTGCCATAACTTTATTTGGATTTATTTACGTAGTTGTTTTATTTAGCTTTATACCTCTTGTAAACAACAAAGTAGGTGGAGCTTACTTAGTATGGCTAATATTTATAGGGTCTTGGCTCGCGGATACAAGTGCTTATTATGCAGGGAAGTATTTAGGAAAAAGAAAACTTTGTCCTAAAGTGAGCCCTAAAAAAACTATTGAAGGCTCAATTGGGGGATTTTTTGGAAGTACAATAGGTTGTGGAGTTTTTGGAATTATAATAAGCTCTTTTGTTCCACAAGTTGCAATTATACATTATTTCTTAATAGGTGCACTGTGTGGAGTTATGGGTCAGTTTGGAGATTTAGTTGCATCATCAGTAAAAAGATATGTTGGAATTAAGGATTATAGTAATCTAATTCCTGGACATGGGGGAATATTAGATAGGTTTGATTCTATATTATTTAATGCTACAGTGGTATTTTATTACTTAACATTTATAGTGGGAATTTAATAAATTATTTTTTATATATAAAATATAGAACCGTACGCATTTGCGTATGGTTCTATATTTATATAAGGGAGCTAAAAGAAAATAACAAGTGAAAATTTTGAGGATGTTTTGTGCTAGCCTAAGAACTATAGCTCAAAATAGGCCGAAATATGAGTAGTTATTTTAAAAATAGCTACTTTAGGAGTAATTGAATAAACTTAAAAGTAATATACTTTTACTACAAGGTAAAAGGAGAGAGATTATGAAAATATATAATGAATATGAAAAAATTATTAATTTGATTGTTTTATTTATAGTTTTAGTAATAATTACTTTAAGTATAAAGATTTATTTCCAACCATTTTTTATTATATTAATAATGCTTTTATTTACTACTCCAAGTTATAAAATTCTGGTAAAGTTTAAAATGAATAATAAAGTTGCAGCAGTAATAAGCATAATTTTAATTAATTTTCTATTAGGGTTTACAATTTTTTATTTTGGAAATAACTTAATAGGAATATTTCATAAGTTATATATAGGAAATATAGAAACAGTAAATATTTTTTTGAACAATATAAAAGTATTACTTAATTTTGATTTAAATAAAGGAATAGAAACTTTAAGCAAAATTATAAGTACGCCAATGATAGCAGAGGGAGCGTCTATAACTGGAAGCAGTTTTATAGGATATTTTATAGGTAATGTAGCTACATATTTTATACTTGTAGATAAGGACAAAGTGTTAGATCTGCTATCAAATGTATTTTCTAAGAAAATAATAGAAAGCATTTATATTAAGAAAAAAAATTTAAAGGAAGTATTTTTAATAGAAGTTTTAATAGTGATTGTAAGTACGGTTATTATAGTTATAGGATTTAAAATATTAGGGGTTAAAAATAGTTTATTTCTTGGAATTATATGTGGTATGTTAGATATATTACCTTATGTTGGAACAATAATTGTTTTTATACCAATTATAATATACAATATTATAATGAAGAGATATTTAATAGTAATAGGATTTGTTGCGCTATATCTATTAGTACTTATAAATAAACAAATTTTAGAAGCAAAGTTTTTAAGTAGTAAATTAGATATACATCCGTTAGTTGTAATGCTTTCTATATACATAGGGGTGAATATATTTGGAGTTATAGGTATTATAGCAGGGCCAATTTATTCTATAATTGCAAAAGATATAATTTATACAAATAAAAAACAAAGTATACAAGGAAATAAGGCTCTTTCAAAAAAAAATAATAATAAAAATTAATTTATTTTTTGAAGGTCTCTAAACTAAGGAGGTAAAAATGAAAAACATTTCAATACTAGGGGTTACAGGATCAGTTGGAACCCAAACATTAGATGTAGTTAGGAAATCAGGGGAAGAAATTAAAATAATAGGGGTAACAGCTAATTCATCTATAGAAAAAATGAAAGAAATAATAGATGAGTTTAAACCTAAATATGTAGGCATGATGGATATTGAAAGTGCAAAAAATATTAAAAATTATTGCATAAGTAATAACTTAGATATAGTAGTGCTTGAGGGTATGGATGGGCTTAAAACTATAGCTTCATTAGATGAAATAGAAATGGTTGTAACATCTATAGTTGGTATGATAGGACTTGTGCCAACTCTTTGTGCAATTGAAGCTGGAAAAGATATTGCATTAGCTAATAAGGAGACGCTAGTTGTTGCAGGAGAACTTGTAATGAATAAGGCTAGGGATATGGGGGCTAAGATTTTACCTGTAGATTCAGAGCATAGTGCTATATTTCAGGCTTTAAGTGGATATACTGAAAAGGATATTAAAAAAATTATATTAACAGCTTCTGGGGGACCTTTCAGAGGAAAAGATACAAAGTATTTAAAAAAAGTTACAGTGGCAGAGGCATTAAAGCATCC
The DNA here is from genome assembly GCF_900104115.1 of Clostridium gasigenes. Classification (GTDB taxonomy): domain Bacteria; phylum Bacillota; class Clostridia; order Clostridiales; family Clostridiaceae; genus Clostridium; species Clostridium gasigenes. The sequence continues at coordinate 90,209 of NZ_FNJM01000003.1, read as the reverse complement.
TAAATGGAAAATGGGTAAAAAAATATCAATAGATTCTGCTACCCTTATGAATAAGGGGTTAGAAGTTATAGAAGCACATTTCTTATTTAATTGTGATTATGATAATATTGAAGTGGTTGTTCATCCACAAAGTATTATTCATTCAATGGTTGAATATAAGGATGCAAGTATTATTGCTCAACTTGGGTCAGCAGATATGAGGTTGCCAATACAATATGCAATTAATTATCCAGAAAGAAAAGCTGAAGTTGCAAATTCTATAAATTTTTATGAAGTTGGATCATTAACATTTGAAAGACCAGATTTTGAAACTTTTAAATGCTTAAAGTTAGCATTTAAGGCGGGAAGAAAAGGTGGATTAACGCCGACTGTATTAAATGGAGCTAATGAAGAAGCGGTAGCTTTATTGTTAGAAGAAAAAATACAATTTCTGCAAGTTGCTGAAATAATAGAAGAATGTATGGAATATTTTAAGGAAGATGCAACTAAAGAATTAAATTTAAATAATATTTTAGAATTAGATGAAAAAGTAAGGAAATATATTAGATCAATATATAATTAGGAGAGTGATGTACGTGTATATAGTTTTTGCTATGCTTGCCTTTAGTTTACTTATAATTGTTCATGAACTTGGACATTTTGTAATGGCCAAGGTTAATGGAATAAAAGTTGAAGAGTTTGCTATTGGAATGGGACCTAAAATATTTTCAGCTCAGGGAAAAGAAACTAAATATTCTATTGGTATTCTGCCAATAGGTGGATATGTTAAAATGCTTGGAGAAGAGGAAGAAGTTGAAGATAATAAAAGCTTTTCATCAAAATCTCCTTTAAGAAGAATAAGTGTAATTTTAGCTGGTTCAATAATGAATTTTTTATTAGCTTTAGTTTTATTCACAATAATACTATCTAAAAATGGATATAGCCTTCCAGAAGTTGGAGGCGTGCAGGAAAACACTCCTGCATATGAGGCGGGTCTTCAAAATGGAGATAAATTTTTGAATATAAATGGAGATAAGGTATTTTCAAAAGATGATGTAGCAATGGGAATTGTTATGTCAAAGGGGAATCCTGTAGATATAAGATTTGAAAGATCAGGAGAGATTAATGAAGTAACAATAACTCCCAAAATAGATGATGAAAGTAAATATCTTATAGGGGTTAGCTTTGTTAGAATAGAAAATCCAACGTTTTACCAAGGGTTTAAGCAAAGTTTTAAACAAACAGAGACACTTATAGTTCAAACATTTAAAGGCTTAAAAATGCTAATTACAGGAAAAGCAAACTTAAAAACTGATGTAGGTGGACCTGTAACAATAATTAGACTATCAGGGGAAGCCGCAAAAGGTGGTATCTTGAATCTTATGTATTTCACAGCTTTTATAAGTGTTAACTTAGCGGTATTTAATTTATTACCATTCCCAGCATTAGATGGAGGATGGACAGTTATACTATTGATTGAGTTAATAACTAGAAGAAAAGTTCCAGATAAAATTGTAGCTACTGTAAACTATATAGGAATGATACTTCTTTTTGGATTTATGATACTAATTACAGTTAAGGATGTATTATTCCCAATTAAATTTTAGGAGAGGATAAACATGGAAAGAAAACAAACGAGAAAAGTAAAAGTAGGTAATAAATTTCTAGGCGGAGATTCGCCTGTTTCAATACAATCAATGACAAATACTGATACAAGAGATGCAAAAAAAACTTTAGATCAAATAAATGAACTTTATAATGCTGGGTGCGAAATTATAAGATGCGCATTGCCAGATATGGAAGCGGCAGAGGCTTTAAAGGAAATATGTGAAAAATCACCTATCCCAGTTGTGGCAGATATTCATTTTGATTATAGATTAGCGCTAGAATCAATAAAAAATGGAGTTTCGGCAATAAGAATTAATCCAGGAAACATAGGAAGCGTTGAAAGGGTTAAACTAGTTGTAGAAGCTGCGAAAGAAAAGGGGTTACCAATTAGAATTGGAGTAAACTCAGGATCGTTAGAAAAGGATATACTAGCAAGAGATGGAAAACCAACCGCTAAAGGACTAGTGGAATCTGCTCTTAGGCATGTTAAAATATTAGAAGAACTAGAATTTTTCGATATTGTAATATCAATAAAATCATCAAATGTTAAAACAATGATAGATGCCTATAGATTAATGAGTGAATCTTGTGATTATCCTCTTCATTTAGGAGTAACTGAATCAGGTACTACTTTTAGAGGAACTATAAAATCAAGCATAGGAATAGGTACATTGCTTGCAGAAGGTATTGGTGATACTATTAGAGTTTCTCTAACTAGTGATCCTATAGAGGAAATTAAAGTTGCAAAAGAAATGTTAATAGCTTTAGAACTTAGAGAAAGTGGAATGCAATTTATATCTTGTCCAACTTGTGGACGAACTCAAATAAACCTTATAAAGATTGCAGAAGAAGTTGAGAGACGATTAGAAAATTGTAATAAGAACATAAAGGTTGCAGTAATGGGATGTATAGTTAACGGACCTGGAGAAGCAAGAGAAGCTGATATAGGGATTGCTGGTGGAAATGGAGAAGGAATAATATTTAAAAAGGGTAAGTTAATAAGAAAAGTAAAAGAAGAAAATCTTGTAGAAGCTTTATTAGAAGAAATAGAAACTTTATAAGGTATTTGAAAAAATAACTAAAGTGAAGTTTGCCAAAATGGAATAAACTATGTAAACTGAAACTTAAAAGAACTTATCCAATGGATAAAATAGGCTAAAATATAAAAAAAGTCAGCGTAAGCTGGCTTTTTTATACTGATTATAGAAAATAAGGTGGGGTGGCGCTTTTGTCAGAAGATATTTTAAAGAAAATTATAATTGAAATAAATAAAACAGAATCTATTGATGATAAGGAAATTAAAATTATAAGATTTCAATTTTTAAGGAAAAGTAATTTGTTGAAAGTGGTACTTAGAGGAAAAGAGTATTTGCTTAAAGACGAAGAGAAATTAGTGAAAAAAGCAATTAAGAATGTATTAAGGCTTAATGTTGATATAGATATATTATTCTATAAGGATGTATCAAATATTACTTTGGAACAGATAATTGAAAGTTACTGGCTAGATGTGGTTAAAGATATTATAAAAAAGACACCATTATCTAAAACATTGTTATTAACAGCGATAAAAGAAGTTAAAGATAATAGATTGGTGGTAAAAAACGGATATGATAAACTAACAGATCATCTTATAAAAAAAGATATTCCAAAAGATATTGCTACAAGTATAGAAGATATATTTGGAATGAATGTAAAAGTAGAGCTTATGTATGATAGTGAACTAGAAGTTAAGGATAGTTATGTAGAAAAAGATAAAGAACAAAAAGAATATATTAAAAATATATTAAATGGAAGAGAGCCAGGTAGCTCTAAACCAAAACAAGAATCTGTTGATAAACAAAAGAAAACTTATGAAAAGAAAGAATTTAAGAGAGAACCTAAAAGTGAGAATTCAATACTTGGAAGAAGCATAAGTTTAGAAGCTACGTCTATTAAAGATATTAATGAAACTTCAGGATATGTTGCAGTGCTTGGAGATGTATTTAAAACAGAAATTATAGAAACAAAAACAGGTAAGACAATACTTACATTCTTTATAACAGATTATGAAGGATCTATAGCAGTTAAATGTTTCTTAAAACCACAAGAAACTGAAGCTGTTCTAGAAAATGTTAAGAAGGGTCTTTATTGCAAGGTAAGAGGAGAAGCTATATATGATACCTATGCAAGAGAAGTTGTTATTATGGGCCGGGATATCCTAAGAATGAGTAAAATGGAAAGAATGGATGGATCAGAAGAAAAAAGAATTGAATTACATTGTCACACTAATATGAGTTCTATGGATGGTATTGCATCAGTAACAAGAATAGTTGAAAGAGCTTCAAAATGGGGGCATCCAGCAATTGCAATTACAGATCATGGAGTGGTTCAGGCCTTTCCAGATGCTCAAATTGCTGCGAAAAAAAATAAGATAAAAGTTCTCTATGGGGTTGAAGGATATTTAGTTAATGACGGGATTCCTATAGCCTTAAATGATAAAGGGCAAAGCTTCAATGATGAGTATGTAATTTTTGATATAGAAACTACAGGGTTTTCACCAAAAAATAATAAAATAATTGAGATTGGTGCTATAAAGGTAATTAATGGTGAAGCTGTAGATATGTTTAGTTCCTTTATATATCCACAATGTAAAATACCTTATAAAATTACTGAACTTACAGGTATTACGGATGAAATGGTTAGGGAAGCGAAAATTATTGATGAGGTTCTGCCAAAGTTTATAGAATTTGTAGGGGATAGTGTTGTAGTTGCACATAATGCAAGTTTTGATACAGGTTTCATTAAAAAAAATTGTAATGATTTAGGGCTAAAATTTAATAATACAATTTTAGATACAGTAAATTTAGCAAGGTTTTTATACCCTGAACTTAAAAGAGTTAAGCTAAATATTGTTGCAAAGCATTTAGGGATATCCCTAGAAAATCATCATAGAGCTGTAGATGATGCAAAAGCTACTGCAGAAATATTATTAATATCATTTAAAAAGTTAAAAGAGGAAAATGAAATTAATGATTTATCAGCTTTAAATAAAGCCTTTTTAAGTAATGTAGATATTAAAAAGCAGAATACCTACCATATAATAATTTTAACTAAAACTCAACAAGGATTGAAAAACTTATATAAGTTAATATCAGAGGCTCATTTAGATAATTTCTTTAGAAAGCCAAGAACAAAAAAGAGCAGGCTTATGGAAATGAGGGAAGGTCTTATTATTGGAAGTGCTTGTGAAGGTGGAGAACTATATAAAGCGGTTTTAGATGGGAAAAGTGATGAACAATTAAAAGAAATAATAAGCTTTTATGATTATGTTGAAATTCAACCACTTGAAAATAATCAATATCTTATAAAAAAAGGTATTGTAAAAGATAATGAGGAGTTAAAAGCAATTAATAAAAGACTATATGAATTAGGAAAACAATGTAATAAACCAACAGTTGCTACAGGAGATGTACATTTTCTAGATCCTAAAGATGAAGTCTATAGAAGAATTATAATGGGTGGTCAAGGATTCTCTGATGCAGATAATCAACCTCCACTATATTTAAAAACTACAGATGAAATGCTTAGAGAATTTTCATATTTAGGACCAGAAATAGCGAGAGAAGTAGTTATTAGAAATCCAAGAAAAATAGCAGATTCAATAGATGTGCTAAAACCAATACCAGATGAAACATATCCCCCTAAAATAGAAGGCGCAGAAGAAGACATTAAAAAAATGACTATGGATAAAGTACATTCTATTTATGGAAATCCACTTCCAGAGGTAGTTCAAAAAAGAATAGATAAAGAATTAAATTCAATTATTAATAATGGATATGCAGTTTTATACCTTATTGCCCAAAAACTTGTTGCAAAATCACTAGAAGATGGATATTTAGTAGGATCTAGAGGTTCTGTTGGGTCATCCTTTGTAGCAACAATGTCTGATATAACAGAGGTTAATGGGTTACCACCACATTATGTATGTCCGAATTGTCAAAAATCGCAGTTCTTTATGGATGGATCTATAAGTTCTGGAGCAGATTTAGATGATAAAAATTGCCCAGATTGTGGAACTCTTTATGTAAAAGATGGTCATGATATTCCTTTTGAAACATTCTTAGGATTTGAAGGGGATAAGGAACCTGATATAGATTTAAACTTCTCTGGAGAATATCAGGGGATAGTTCATAAATATTGTGAAGTTTTATTTGGAACAGGATATGTATTTAAAGCTGGAACAATTGGAACTATAGCAGAAAAAACAGCTTATGGATTTGTTAAAAAATATTTGGATCAAAGAGGATTAGTTGTATCAAATGCAGAAATAGAAAGATTAACTCTTGGATGTACAGGGATAAAAAGAACAACAGGTCAACATCCAGGTGGAATCATGGTTGTACCACAGGATAATGAAATATACAATTTCACTCCAATACAACGTCCGGCAGATGATTCAGAATCGGAGATAACAACTACTCACTTTGATTATCATTCAATATCAGGTAGGCTTTTAAAACTTGATATATTAGGACATGATGATCCAACGGTGCTTAGGATGCTTCAAGATTTAACAGGTATTGATCCAAAAACAATACCACTTAATGATCCAAAGGTAATATCTTTATTTACTTCTCCAAAAGCATTAGGAGTTACAAGAGATGAACTAAAATGTGAAGTAGGTAGTTATGGATTGCCAGAGTTTGGAACAAAATTTGTTCGTGGAATGCTTGTAGATACACAACCAAAGAGTTTTGCTGATTTAGTTAGAATATCAGGGCTTTCCCATGGTACTGACGTTTGGCTAAATAATGCTCAATATTTTATTAAATCAGGAGATACAACTCTAAAAGATTGTATATCTACAAGAGATGACATTATGGTTTACCTTATGTATAAAGGCGTTGAACCTAAGAATGCCTTTACAATAATGGAAAGCGTAAGAAAAGGTAAGGGATTAACAGCAGATCACGAAGCTGAAATGAAGAGAAATGATGTGCCAGATTGGTATATAGAATCTTGTAGACGGATTAAATATATGTTTCCAAAAGGTCATGCAGTTGCTTATGTAATGATGGCAGTTAGAGTTGCCTACTTTAAGGTTTATTATCCAGAAGCATATTATGTAACATACTTTACAGTAAGAGCAGATGATTTTGATGCAGATCTTATTTGCAAAGGAGAAAGTGCAATAGAGGCAAAACTTGAAGAACTTTATGCCTTAGGTAATAAAGTTACGGTTAAGGATAAGGGAATGACAACAGTTTTAGAATTATCTTATGAACTATATAAAAGAGGATTTAAAATGTTAAAGGTTGATATATATAAATCTCATGCTACTAAATTTATTATAGAAGATGGCAAAATAAGACCTCCAATGGATGCACTTGAAGGAGTTGGGTCAAATGCTGCTAAAAGTATAATGGAAGCTAGAGCTGATGGCGAATTTATATCAAAAGAAGATATAAGAATGAGAAGTAAAGCATCTAAAACTGTAATAGAAGCATTAAGTAATCATGGCTGTTTAGAAGGCTTGTCAGATACTAATCAACTTTCTTTATTTTAATATAAATTTTTAATATATATAACATTGTGCATAAATAATATATATTGAGGGAAAGTAATATTGAAAGCTGTGCTTAAATTATAACTCTTAAAACCTTGTATTTATTAGTAAACTATGTTAACATGGTCAAAGACGTGATTTACTAATAGCTAGAGAATTAAGAGTGGGGATGTAATCACCCACTCTTTCTATTTAAACGCAACTACTAGCTAGTTGCGTTTTTGTATATATTTTCTGGAAATCATATCTATTAAAATTGAATATAGAAGAAGGAGGATTAAGATGAGAAATGATGCCTTAATACAAAAAATTGATAAAATAGTAAGACCAATAGCCCATGAGTTAAATTATGAAATTTATCATATTGAATACATTAAAGAAGATGGAGAATATTATTTAAGAATATATATAAATAATGAAGAAGGCATTGCTTTATCAGATTGCGAAAAACTTTCAAGAGCAGTAAGTGAAATCATGGATACAGAAGATCCTATTGAAGAGGCTTACTTCCTAGAAGTATCTTCACCTGGATTAAACAGAGAATTATTTACAGAAGACCATTATAAAAATAGTATTGGTAAAGAAGTGTTAATAACATTCACTACACCTCTTGATGAAAAAACAAAGGTTATAGGAATACTAAAAGAAGTTACTGAAGATTTTCTTATTATTGAAGCAAAAAAAGAAGAAATAGTAGAGTCGAAAACAAAGGCAAAAGCAAGAGCGAAAGCAGAAGCTGAAGCTGGAGTAAAAGAAGAAGCTGCTGAATTAGTAACAGTTCCAAAAGACAAAATTAAGTCAGCCAATTTAGAAGGGGAAATATAATAAGGAGGATATAGATATGAACCAAGAGTTTATAGGTGCTCTTAAAGAAATAGTTACTGATAAAGGAATAAGCGCAGATTTAGTCTTCACTACAATTGAAGATGCTTTATTTGCCGCATATAAGAAAAATTATGCAAATGCGACAACAACAGCGCAAAATGTAAAAGTAACTATGAATAGAGAAACAGGGGAAATACATGTTTATGCTCAAAAAGTAGTAGTTGAGGATGTATATGATGAAGTAACAGAAATATCAATAGAAGAAGCTAAAGCAATGAGTGTTAGATATGACCTTGATGATATAGTGGATTTTGAAGTTACTCCAAAGAACTTTGGAAGAGTAGCTGCGCAACTTGCAAAAGGTGTAGTAACTCAAAGAATAAGAGAAGCAGAAAGAACAATTGTTTACTCTGAATACAAAGAAAAAGAATATGATATAATTACAGGTACAATTTTAAGACAAGATAAAGGTAATGTATTTGTAAACTTAGGTAGAATCGAAGGTGCTATAGGTCAAAACGAACAAATACCTGGCGAAGAATATAAGTTTAACGAAAAGTTAAAACTATATGTGGTAGAAGTTAAGAATACTTCAAAAGGTGCTCAAGTATTAGTTTCAAGAACTCATCCAGGCTTAGTTAAAAGATTATTTGAATTAGAAGTTCCTGAAATATTCCAAGGTGTTGTAGAAATAAAAAGTATTTCAAGAGAAGCTGGTTCAAGAAGTAAAATAGCTGTTTACTCAAATGATGAAAATGTAGACCCAATGGGAGCTTGTGTTGGTCCTAAGGGGATAAGAGTTCAAAATATAGTAAATGAGTTACAGGGTGAAAAAATTGATATAATAAAATGGAGCAAGGATCAAGGCGAACTTATAGCAAATGCTTTAAGTCCAGCTAAAGTTTTAAGTGTTGAAGTTAAGGAAGATTGTAAATCAGCTAAAGTAGTAGTTGATGATAATCAACTTTCACTAGCAATAGGTAAAGAAGGCCAAAATGTTAGACTTGCAGCTAAGTTATGTGGATGGAAAATAGATATAAAAAGTAAGACTCAAGCAGACGCAATAAAAGCAGAAGACTCTAAAGGTACAGATTTAGCTAATGAAACAACTGAAGATTTGGCAGAATAGGAGGGGTTTTTATGAAAGTAAAGAAAATTCCTTTAAGAATGTGCACAGGATGTATGGAAATGAAACCTAAAAAGGAACTTATCAGAGTTGTAAAAAGTCCTGAAGGAGAAGTTTCTGTAGATTTAACTGGTAAAAAATCAGGAAGAGGAGCATATGTATGCAAAAATACGCAATGCTTAGAAAAGGCCTTCAAAGCTAAAAGACTTAGTAGAAACTTAGATACCGCTATAAGTGAAGAGGTATATAATAGATTAAGGGAAGAGATAATAAATGAATAAATTTTTTAATTTTTTAGGTTTAGCAAAAAGGTCTAGTAATGTAATTGAAGGATATAGTAAATGCAATGAACAAAGAAATAGAAGAGACCTTTTTCTATTTATAATAACAAGGGAAGCTTCTGATAAATCAAGAAGTAAGTTTGTTAAACATTGCGAATTCAAAAAGATACCTTGTATTCAAGATTTCTCAAAAGAAGAAATTGGAAGTGCAATAGGTAGAGAAGAGATAAAGATACTAGCCATAGCAGATAAGAGTATGGCCGAAAAGCTTATTTCTTTATATGAAGAAGAAAAAGCTTAAAATTAACCGGGGGTGATTTTATTGTCAAAAATTAGAGTTTATGAATTGGCAAAGGAATTAGAAATAAGTTCAAAGAAACTTATTACTTTATTAATGGAAGAATTTAGTGTAGACGTAAAGAATCATATGAGCGTTCTTGAGGACGAAGATGTTGATTTAATAAAAGAATTATTAGGAACTAGTGAAGATGGTGAAAAGAAAAACATCGTTGACGAATATGAAGATGAATTAGCAGAACAAGTTAATAATGTTGCTAAGAAAAAGAAAAGAAAAAGAGACGATGAAGAGGAAGAAAACATAAGTATGGGAGAAGGCGGTTCTGGAGTTATAGAAATGGGTGATACAATCACTGTTAAAGAACTTTCAGAAAAACTTTCTAAACCAGTAATTGATGTTATAAGAACATTAATGTTTACAGGCGTTATGGCTGGAGTTAATCAAGAAATTGATTTTGCTACAGTAGAAAAAGTTTGTGAAAAGTATGAATGTTTACTTGCAAGAAAGCAAGAAAGGGAAAAATTAGATGAGGTTATCGAAGAAGAAGAAGAAGTAGTTACAGAAAATCTTAAAAAGAGACCTCCAATTATAACAGTAATGGGTCACGTAGATCACGGTAAGACTTCATTATTAGATGCTATAAGAAAAGCAAAGGTTACAGAATCAGAAGCTGGTGGAATAACTCAACATATAGGTGCTTATACAGTAACTTTAAATGGAGAAAAAATCACATTTTTAGATACTCCAGGACATGAAGCTTTCACAGCTATGAGAGCTAGAGGAGCACAAATAACTGATATAGTTATTTTAGTTGTAGCAGCAGACGATGGAATAATGCCACAAACTAAAGAAGCTATAGATCACTGTAAGGCTGCTAAAGTTCCAATGATTGTTGCAATAAACAAAATGGATGCAGCTGGTGCTAACATAGATAAAGTTAAACAAGAATTAACTGAGTTTGGACTTGTATCAGAAGATTGGGGTGGAGATACTTTAATTCTACCTGTATCAGCTAGAACTGGTGAAAATGTTGAAAGTTTACTTGAAATGTTATTATTAACAGCTGAAATGCAAGAATTAGTTTCAGATGCAACAAGAAAAGCTAAGGGTACTGTTATAGAATCTAAACTTGATAAGGGTAGAGGTGCTGTTGCAAGTTTACTTGTTCAAAGCGGTACATTAAAAGTTGGAGATTCAATATTAGTTGGTTCAACTTATGGAAGAATCAGAGCGATGTTTGATGATAGAGGAAACAAAATAGAAGAGGCTGGCCCATCAGTGCCTGTAGAAGTTTTAGGACTTTCAGAAGTTCCAGTAGCTGGAGACAGATTTAACGTAGTTAAAGATGAAAAGACAGCAAGAAACTTAGCAGAAACTAGAAAGCAAAAGCTTAAAGATGCAAGTTTCCAAGCATCTACAAGAGTATCACTTGAAGATCTTTATAGCCAAATAAAAGAAGGTAGTGTAAAAGAACTTAGTGTTATAGTTAAAGCGGACGTTCAAGGTTCAGTTCAAGCTATAACAACATCTCTTGAAAAACTATCAACTGATGATGTAAAGGTTAGAGTTATTCGTGGTGGAGTTGGAGCTATTACAGAAACAGATATAACACTTGCTACTGCTTCAAACGCTTTAGTAATTGGGTTTAATGTAAGACCTGACTTAAATGCTTCAGTACTTGCAGAAAAAGAACATGTTGATATAAAGAGCTATAGAATTATATATGATGCTATAGAAGATGTTAAATCAGCTATGATTGGAATGCTTGATCCTGAATATAAAGAAGTTATAAATGGTAAAGCAGAAGTAAGATTAGTTTATAAGATTTCAAATGTTGGAACAATAGCAGGTTGTTATGTTATAGATGGTAAAATCTTAAGAAATGCTGATTGTAGAATAATAAGAGATGGAATAGTTATAGTAGAAACTAAACTTGCATCATTAAAGAGATTTAAAGATGATGTTAAGGAAGTTGCTAAGGGTTATGAATGTGGTCTTAATGTTGAAAGATTTAATGATATTAAAGATGGAGATATTATAGAATCTTATTCAATGGAAGCAATTAAAAGAAAAGAGCTTTAAAAGAGGTGATTTAAATGGCTAATTATAGAGGCGGAAGAATCGATGAAGAAGTTAGAAGAGAAGTTAGTAAAATAATTAGAGATGAAATAAAAGATCCAAGAATGACTGCGATGGTTTCAGTAACATCTGTTAAAGTTACTAAGGATTTATGCTATGCAAAGGTGTTTGTTAGTATTTTTGGAAAAAGTGAAGAAGAAAAGAAAAATACTTTTGAAGCACTTAAAAGAGCTAGCGGATATATAAGAAAAGAAATAGGCATAAGGATTAATCTAAGACATAATCCTCAAATAATCTTTGAAATTGATGAATCTCTTGATAGAGGATTAAGAATTGAAGAGTTATTAGGAAAGGCTAAAGGAAAGTAGTATGTCACTTAGAGATATTAGCATACAAATAAATAATGCAGAAAAAATAGGTATTACCTACCATGTGTCACCAGATGGTGACGCTGTAGGTAGTGCACTTGGATTATTAAATGGTCTTAGGTTTTTAGGTAAAGATGTATATTTAATTTCAAAAGATATTATTAGTGATAGTCTAAGATATCTTAAATCTTCAGAAGAAGGGGACGGAGAAACAATAGTCCCAACTAAAGATACAGATATGGTTATTGTTTTAGATTGTGGAAGTTTTGAAAGAATTTCAGCAGATTTAAAGAAATTCAAAGGAGAAATAGTTAATATAGATCATCATATTACAAATGATCATTATGGTGATATTAATTATGTAGATCCGAAAGCTGCAGCAACTGCAGAAATAGTTTTTGAACTACTAGAATTCCTAGGAATAGATTTTAATGAAAAAACAGAAACTACTTTAGATGTAGGTACATGTCTTTATACTTCAATAGTTACTGATACTGGAGCATTTAGACATTCAAATGTAACTTTTAGAACTCATACAATAGCGGCAAGGCTAAAAAAAATAGGTGTAAACAATACATTTATTTACACAAGCCTTTTCGATAATAAAAGCTTTAATAAAATGAAGCTAATAGGAAGAGCCTTAACTGATATGGAACTTTTATTAGATAATAAAGTAGCTATAATACAAATTACAGAATCTCTTGTGAAAGACCTAGGTTTGCTAAATCATGATACATCAGATATAATTTCCTTTGCATTACAGATAAAAGGTGTAGAAATCGCTGTATTGATAAAAGAAGCAGAAGATGGAGCTAAAGCAAGTCTTAGATCTAAAAATAATTTTGATGTAAGAAAAATTGCCGAAAGTTTAGGCGGTGGCGGTCATATTAAGGCTGCTGGTGTTAAAATTAAGGATGTTACAATAAAACAAGCAAGAGAGAAAATAATAGAAGCAATCGAAAGTGCCATGAATTAATGAACGGGGTAATTAACGTATTTAAAAACAAAGGAATGACTTCCTTTGATGTGGTAAGAAAAATTAAAAAGATTGCTAATACAGGTAAGGTTGGACATACAGGGACTCTAGACCCAGAGGCTACTGGTGTTCTGCCTATTTGTATTGGAAGAGCTACTAAAATAATAGATTATATAATGAATTCAGAAAAGGTATATGTTGTAGAGTTTAAACTAGGAGTTAAAACTACTACTTATGATTTAGAGGGAGATATTACTGAAGAGATGGATCCCACACATCTAAGTTATGAGGAAATATTAAAGGCTGTAAATGATTTTAAGGGGGGATACCTTCAAGTACCTCCAATGTATTCTGCACTTAAGCAAAATGGAGTTAGACTTTATACTCTTGCAAGGCAAGGTATAAAAGTTGAAAGAGAAGGTAGACCTATAACAATTTATAATATAGAAGATATTGAAATAAATAACCCTTATGTAAAGATGAAAGTTACTTGCTCAAAAGGAACATATATAAGAAGCTTATGTTATGATATTGGTGAAGTCTTAAATGTTGGAGCAACAATGTCAGATCTTAAAAGAAGTAAAACATCTGTTTTTGAAGAGGGAGAATCAATAAACATTGAGGACCTTACAGAAGAAAACATTGGGAATTATATCATTTCAATAGAAGAAGCATTACAAATGTATAGCAAACTTACAGTAAGCAATGATTATACAAAACTATTAATAAATGGTGTTAGACTTTGTGATAATAGATTTACAAAGGATACAGTTATAATAGATAAGCTTTATAGAGTTTATGATGAAGATGATAACTTTATAGGCCTTGGTAAAAAAGATGACCGAGGATTTAAAATACAAAAGCTATTAAATAATTAGGAGATATTTATATGATATTATTAGATGATATTATTATAAAAGAAAATAATAAAGCTAATTATGTTGCTTTAGGAAGTTTTGATGGCCTTCATGTGGGGCATTTATCACTTATACGTAAGGCTATTTATGTAGCTAAAGAACGTAATGGAAATAGTATGGTTTTTACATATAAAAATCATCCTCTTTCTATTATAAAGCCTGAGTTTGCTCCAAAATTTATAATGAATTTACAATATAAGCTAGAGTGTTTAAAAAATGAGAATGTAGATGTTGTAGTAATTAGAACATTTACTAAAGAGTTTATGCGAATGTCTCCAGAAGAATTTGTAAGAATTCTTTCAGTTGATTATAACGTAAAGGGTATTATAGTAGGATTTAATTTTAAGTTTGGACATAAAAATGAAGGCGATATAGAGCTTCTTAAAAACCTAAAAGAAAAGTATGGATATGAATTGTGGGTTATAGATCCTTTGAAATATAAGGAAGAGGTAATAAGCAGCACAAGAATTAGAAAAAGTATTCTAGAGGGTAAAGTAAATGAAGCAAGAAATATGCTATCAAGACCTTATAGTATTCGTGGAAAGGTTAACCATGGTAAAAAACTTGGAAGAACAATAGGTTTCCCAACAGCAAATTTAGGATTTGATGAAAGAATGGTTATTCCAAAAATTGGGGTATATTATACTAATGTTATTTGGAATAATAGTATTTTTAAAGGAATTACATCTGTTGGGCATAATCCTACAGTAAATGGGCAAGACTTAACTATAGAAACATATATTTTAGAGTTTGATAGTGAAATCTATGGACAAGAGATAGAAGTCTTATTCTTAGAACGGATAAGAGATGAAAAAAAATTCCAGTCTTTAGATGCATTAGTAGAAAAACTTAAAAAAGATAAAGAATTTGCAATAAAGAGTAAAATCTTTATAAAAAATATAAAATTTTAATTTACAACTAGTTTTTGTTTTGATATAATAACTAGTGGATAACCTAATTCTAAGATCTGAGATACAATCTTTTTTCATGGATTTAGGGGATAATTATACGGAGGTGCCAATTATGGACGCAATAAGAAAATTAGAAATTATCAAAGAACACGGAAGAAGTGAAGGAGATACTGGATCTGCAGAGGTTCAAATAGCTCTATTAACTGAAAGAATAAATTCATTAACAATGCATTTAAAAATGCACAAGAAAGATCATCACTCAAGAAGAGGTCTTTTAATGATGGTTGGACAAAGAAGAGGATTCTTAAACTACTTAATAGCACAAGATATCGAAAGATATAGAGCTATAATCCAAAAGTTAAATCTAAGAAGATAATTTTTAGAGCGGTTTTACCGCTCTATTATTTTAAAAAAACAAAATAAGTATCTGAAAAAAGATAACAGTTTAGATATACTATAATATATTTAAGGTTATACATGATTTTAAATACACAATTTCTATTTACGGTTATTTTTTGTCAGATACCTAATATTTAGAGGAACCAGAAGGGAGGTTGCAAAATGAATAACATGTTAAAAACTAATATAGCAGGAAGAGAAATGAAGATTGAGTTTGGTAACATAGGAAAGTTGTCAAATGTTGCAATGTTCATGAGTTATGGAGATACTGTAATATTAACTAATGTTAATGCTTCAGAAAAACCAAGAGCAGGTATAGATTTCTTTCCACTTAGCGTAGAATATGAAGAAAGATTATATTCAGTAGGAAAAATACCTGGTGGATTTATAAAAAGAGAAGGAAGACCTTCAGAAAACTCTATTCTTGCAGGAAGAGCTGTTGATAGACCTTTAAGACCTTTATTCCCAAGTGGGTACAGAAATGACGTGCAAGTTGTTTGTACAGTAGTATCTGTAGAAAAAGATAATGCACCAGAAATTTTAGCAACAAATGCAGCATCTATGGCATTATGTTTATCAAGTATTCCGTTCACAACACCTGTTGCAACGGTAATGGTAGGGCTTATAGATGGAAACTTTATTTTAAATCCAACATCAGCAGAAAGAGAATTAAGTCAAATGGAATTAACTGTTTGTACAACTAGTGAAAGAGTAATGATGATAGAAGCTGGTGGAAACGAAATTCCTGAAGAAGTTATGATAAATGCAATAAAGTTTGGTTTTGAAAGTGCTCAAGCAATAATTAAATTCCAAGAAGAAGCAGTAGCTAAATTTGGGAAAGTTAAAATGACACCAGATTATTACAAACCAGATGCAGATTTTAAAGCTGAAGTTGAGGCTTTTGCAAAAGTTATGGTTAAAGAAGCAATGTGGATAACTGATAAAGATGCAAGAAATGCAGCTATGGATATTGTAAATGCAAAGGTTGCAGAAGAATTTAATGAAAAATATGCAGATAAATTAAGTGACTTAAAAGAAATTATGTACAATATGCAAAAGTATGTTGTTAGAGATATGTTACTAAATCATAGAAGAAGACCAGGTGGAAGAGATTTTGATAAAGTTAGACAAATAGATTGTGAAGTAAATATACTTCCAAGAACTCACGGTACAGGATTGTTTACTAGAGGATTAACTCAAGTATTAACAGTAGCAACATTAGGTTCAGTTGGAGATTTCCAAATATTAGATGGTATTAGTGGTAAAGATTCAAAGAGATACATGCATCACTATAACTTCCCAGCTTATTCAGTAGGAGAAGTAAGACCACTAAGAGGACCTGGTAGACGTGAAATAGGTCATGGTGCACTAGCTGAAAGAGCTTTAGTACCACTAATTCCTTCAGAAGAAGACTTCCCATACACTATTAGATTAGTATCAGAAGTATTAAGTTCAAATGGATCAACTTCACAAGCTTCAGTTTGTGGTAGTACACTTGCTCTATTAGATGCTGGAGTGCCTCTTAAGAGACCAGCTGCAGGTATTGCAATGGGACTTATAACTTCAGATGATTTAACTAAAGAAGAAGTTTTAACTGATATCGAAGGTATAGAAGATTTCTTTGGAGATATGGACTTTAAGGTAGCAGGTACTACTGAAGGAATTACTTCCATTCAAGTAGATACTAAAATTGCAGGGTTAAGCTTTACTATTATAGAAAATGCTATTAACGGTGCAAGAACTGCAAGACTTCTTATCTTAGATAAGATAAATGCATGTCTGCCAGCACCAAGAAGTGAAGTTTCTCTTCATGCTCCTAAAACAGTAACAATAAACATCAATCCAGAAAAAATAAGAGATGTAATTGGAGCTGGTGGAAAGATTATAAATAAAATTATAGCTGAAACTGGAGTTAAGATTGATATTAAAGAAGATGGTTCAGTATTCGTATCATCACCAGAACATGAAGGTGTAGATAAGGCTATAAAAATCATTGAAGGTATAGTAAAAGAAGCTAAAGTTGGAGAAATTTACTTAGGTAAAGTAATTAAAATTGCAGCTTTTGGTGCCTTTATAGAAATACTTCCTAATAAAGAAGGCTTATGTCATATTTCTAAGTTAGCTAGGGAAAGAGTAAACAAGGTTGAAGATGTTGTTGCAGTTGGAGATGAGATTTTAGTTAAAGTAACTGAAGTAGATAACCAAGGAAGAATAAATCTTTCAAGAAAAGATGCTCTACCAGAAGAAATAGAAGAAGTAAAAGAAGTGAAAGAAGTAAAAGAAGTATCGGATAAAGAATAGTTATATATATATATATATATATAAAAGGGCAATTTATTGCCTTTTTTTCTTTATATAGAATAATTTTAATGCTTTTTAAATAAACTAAGGGAAGCTGAAAGAAAACAAATTAAAAAGATGAAATAAGACTGAATAGGAGGACTTTATGTATAATTTATATACGTTAAAAAATGGACTAAGAATAGTTACTGAATATATAGAACATGTTAATTCTGTAAGCGTTGGAGTAATGGTTCAAAATGGTTCTAGGAATGAGAAACCAGAAGTAAATGGTATATCACACTTTATTGAACACATGTTTTTTAAAGGTACCGATAAAAGAACTGCGAAAGAAATAGTCGGAGATATTGAAAATGTAGGAGGGCAAATAAATGCATTCACAAGCAAGGATGCAACTTGTTATTATGTTAAGGCACTAAATACTCATTTAGACCTTTCGCTAGATGTATTATCAGATATGATATTACATTCAAAGTTTGATCCAGAAGAAATAGAAAAAGAAAAAGGCGTAGTAATTGAAGAAATAAATATGAGTGAAGATACTCCAGAAGATGTATTAGATGATCTTCATTCAAAAGCTATTTTTGGAGAAAATTCTCTTGCTAGACCTATTCTTGGGACTATAGATAAAGTTAAATCTTTTAACAGAGAAAAAATAGTAGATTTTATTTATAATCACTATACTCCACATAACTCAGTCTTATCAATTTGTGGTAAGTTTGATGAAAAAGAGTTAAATTATTTAATAGAAAAATATTTTTCAAAGTGGGAAAGTAGTAAAATATATGTTCCAGAGTATGATACTCCAATTCTATTAAATGATAGTAAGTATGCAGAAAAGAAAATAGAACAACTTCATATTGATTTAGGGTTAAAAGGATTACCTTATGCTCATGAAAAAGGATATGCATTAGTATTATTAAATAATATATTTGGTGGTGGAGCATCTTCAATTTTATTCCAAAAAGTAAGAGAAGAACTTGGTTTATGCTATACTGTTTATTCATACCCACAACCTTATAAAGGAGTAGGTGTTTTTAATATATATACAAGTCTTAGCAAACAATATGCAGATAAAGCTTTATCAGTAATAGATAGAGAACTTAAATTGTTTGCAAATGGTGGAATATCAAAAGAACTTTTAGATATAAATAAAGAAAAAATTAAAGCTAGTTATATATTAGGTTTAGAAAGTACTGCTTCAAGAATGTTCGCAAATGCTAAATGTGTAATGCTTCAAAATAAAATAAAAACTCAAGAAGATGTTATAAATAGAATTAACAATATAAATAATGATGACATAGAATATGTCCTTGAGGAATGTTTTAAACCAGGAATTATTAGTACAGCTTATGTAGGTCAAAAAGTAGATTACAAAAAATTAAATACTATAGTTAATAATAGTAAGGAAGCTTATGATAATAGTAGCAAAATTGCGAAAATTAAGATATAATATATAATAATAATAATTGGTAATAAAATACTTTCTTATAACATAATATTTACTTAGGGATTTGAAAAAAATAACAAGTCAAGGTGAGATGTATGCTTAAAATATACTAGCATATTGGCTTATTATTTTTTGAATATGAATTAGGATAATAAGGAGGTATGTTTTATGAGAAAGCAAGATTATTATGAAGAAGAAAAGAGAGACAGTAAGTATAGATTGCTTAGTGAACTTGAGAGGTATGAAATTTTTAATACTGAAGAGGCCGAAAAGTATGATACTCAGCAAGCCTTGGATTTTATTATTGATGAAAAAGGAAATTTGCAATTTATTATTGCAGCTGTTTCAGGGAGCAAAAATGGATTTTTTGGTGGACGGGAGTATGTTGAAATTCCTTGGGGATACGTTACAAAGGTTGGGGCCAATGTAATTGTAGTGTCTGCAGAAAAAGATAGGATTAAACGTGTAAGATCATAAAAGGGGGCGTAGTACTTGAAAATTATCGTGCAAAAGTTTGGAGGTACATCAGTATCTTCAGATGAAAGAAGAAAGCAAGTAGTAGCAAAAGTTAAAGGTGCAATAGAAAATGGCTATTCACCAGTTGTTGTTGTTTCTGCAATAGGAAGAAAAGGAGCACCTTATGCTACAGATACATTATTATCATTAGTTGATGATGATTTTAAAAAGAAAAATAAGCAAGCCACAGATATGTTAATGTGTTGTGGTGAAATTATTAGTTCTGTAGTTATGAGCAATACACTGTATGAAGCTGGAATGTTAGCAGTTCCATTAACTGGTGGGCAGGCTGGTATAATTACAAATGATGCATTTACAGAGGCTCAATTCATAGATAGTAAAACTAAGATAATAACAGAAATTCTTGAAGCTGGAAAAATTCCAGTTGTTACAGGGTTCCAAGGAATAACAAAAGAAGGTTATTTTACAACACTTGGAAGAGGGGGAAGTGATACCTCAGCATGTATATTAGGAGTTGCTCTAGGAGCAGAAGAAATAGAAATATATACAGATGTTGATGGTATAATGACAGCTGATCCTAGAATTGTAGACAATGCATCATTAATAGATGTAATAAGTTATAATGAAGTTTTTCAGCTAGCGGATCAAGGGGCCAAGGTGATTCATCCAAGAGCTGTAGATGTGGCAAGAAGAGGTAATATTCCTGTATTAATTAAAAATACAATGAATGATTGTAAAGGTACATTAATAAATAGCTTTGGTTCAGACCATGAAAATACAGCTATTTCAGGAATAACTCATTTAAGTAATAGAACACAGGTTTCGGTTAAACTTGCAGATAATAAAGGAGAGTCTAAATATAGAAATCTTTTAGATATTTTAGCAGATAATAAAATAAGTTTAGACCTAATTAATATATTTCCATCAGAGCAAATATTCACAATAGATTGCGATGAGAAAGAAAAACTTAATAGTGTATTAAATGAAGCAGGTATAGAATTCACTACTATAGAAAATTGTAGTACTATAGCAATGGTTGGATTTGGAATGACTGGGGTACCAGGAATTATGGCTAAAATTATGGCTACTTTAAGTGAACACGATATAGAAGTTTTACAAACAGCAGATTCTCATATGACAATTTGGTGTTTAATACACTCAGGAAAAGTAGTAGAAGCAACAAATTTATTACACAAAGTATTTAAATTAGGAGTTTTTAATGACTAAGGAATATTAAAAGAAATAAGTAATTATATTTTAGTGTATTTTGATTTTTTATTTAGTTAATGATCCTAATGGACATTTAAATATGTAATATTTTTTGCGAAATATAGAATAAAAAAATCTCTCCTGTGCAAAATAAGAATATACAGGAGGGATTTTTTTATGGATAAATATAATAACATAAATTCAGGGAACCGTGAAAATGAAGAGATAAAAGAAAATTTATCAGAATCAAAGGTAAAAATAGAACAAATAAAAGAGTTTGGAAATACAAATGGTATTGGAGATGACCAAAGAGTCCAAATACTTCCTATAATAGGGCAAATAGAAGGTCATATGGTATTGCCTCCACAAACAAAAGCAACTAAATATGAACACGTAATACCTCAATTAATATCTATAGAACAAAATGAAAAAGTTAAAGGTGTTCTTATTGTATTAAATACTGTTGGTGGAGATGTTGAAGCTGGTCTTGCTATATCAGAGATGATAAGTTCATTATCAAAACCTACAGTATCAATAGTAATAGGAGGAGGTCACTCCATAGGAGTGCCACTTGCAACCTCATCAAATTATTCTTTTATTACTCCATCAGCAACTATGATAATTCATCCAATAAGAATGAATGGTTTTGTAATCGGAGTAGCTCAAACATTTAATTACTTTAAAAAAATGCAAGAAAGAATAGATGACTTTATTATAAGAACTTCCCAAATAGATGGTGATGAATTAAGGAAAATGATGTTAAAATCAGATGAATTATTAAATGATATGGGAACTATATTAATAGGTAAGCAAGCTGTGGAATGTGGACTTATAAATGAAGTTGGTGGAATTAAAAATGCTATTGATAAGTTAAATGAACTTATTAAACAAAAAGAAGAGAAAAATAAAATAGACTAGTATATTGACTAGTTATTTTTCAAAATAACTTAGACATTGCAAAAAAAATATAAAGATACTGACTTATTATTTATTTGGAGATGAATTACTAAAATTGAAAAAATATCTTGAAGTAGTAGCTGAATTTGAAATTAAATACAAATTCAGCTTATTTTTAGTGGAATAATAATAAATTTGTTTGCACTTTCATAGATAAAGTTTATAATATACTATGTAAAGAATTTGTTCCCAATAAGTGGATAAAGATATAATATGTAGTGCGAGGTGATAAAGTGGCTAGGGTTAATAGTAAAAATACTAAGGGTAAAAAAGGTCGCAAAAATATTGTAGACAAAAAAAGTGAGACTACAAATGGAGATATTAAAGGTATTATTTATATAGCGGTTGGAATTTTATTAGCTGTTGCTATTTATACATCATGGGCAGGAGCTTTATCTGTGTTTGCAAAAAAAATAATATATAATTTAATTGGTGTTGGAGCATTTATACTTCCAGCATTTTTAATTTATTTTGGAGTAGATAGTATAATATCAAAAGGCAGTATAAAATTTAGCAGAAGACTAGTTGGAACAACATTAGTTGTATTAATGTTAATATTATTATGTGCAACAACAAAACTAAATACAACAGATAACGTTGGTAGTTTTGGCGAGTCTTTGAAAAAAATAATGATAAGTGATGGAGAAATTCATGGAGGCTTTTTTGGCCATCTTATGGCATATCCATTAAGCAAAATGCTAGGATTTATAGGAGCCTATGTTTTATATATAGCAGTTGGATCTATAGGAACTATATTAGTGTTTGACATAACCTTATATGATATAATAATGTACTTTAAAGGCGATGTATCAGATAAAAAGAAAATAAAAGCATCTAAAAAAGAATATAATAGTGAAGAATTAGAGGTAAAGAAAAAGAAAGTTAAATCTGATTTTATAGATGTTGTTCCTAAGGACAAAAACCGTGATGAGTTTATCCAAGGTATAAATAATAAAATTAAAATATTGGATTTTATTAAAAGCTCATCCTTAGATGATGATAAAACAATGGAAGAAGTTGCAGTTGAAAGCGATAAAAATAATCCGTTTAACATTGAAATCTATGAAGAGGAAAAGTTGGAGGTAGCACCATTAATAGAAGTTGTAGATAAAGTTACTAGTAAAGGTGAAGAAAAACATAAAAAGAAAGAAAAGTTACCAAATGAAGTTAAAGAAGTTGTTACTAAAGAAATAGAAGAAAGTATTATAGGTGAGAAAGAAGTACGAGTAAAAAAAGTTTACTTACATCCATCAGTAGAGTTATTAAATATAAATTCAAAAATGAAATTAAGAAGTGAAGATAAAAAAGAACTTATTGAAAGTGCGAATAAGTTAGAAGGAATATTAAATGATTTTGGAGTAGATGGAAAAGTAGTTCAAGTAACAAAGGGGCCATCAGTAACAAGATTTGAACTTCAACCAAGTCCTGGAGTTAAGGTTTCTAAATTTGTAAATCTTCAAGATGATATAGCACTAGGTCTTGCTGCAAGTGGAGTTAGAATGGAAGCTCCAATACCTGGTAAATCAGCAATTGGAATAGAAGTTCCAAATAAAAAGCAAACAGCCGTATTTTTAAGAGAAGTACTAGATTCTAAAGAATTTATAAATTCAGATAATAAGTTGGCATTTGCACTTGGAAAAGATATAGCAGGTAAATGCATTGTTGGGGATATTACTAAAATGCCTCATACATTAATAGCGGGTGCTACAGGGTCAGGTAAATCTGTTTGTATAAATACATTAATAGTAAGTTTAGTGTATAAATACTCACCTGAAGAAGTTAGATTGCTTATGATTGATCCAAAGGTTGTAGAACTTAGTGTGTATAATGGAATACCACATCTATTGATACCAGTTGTTACAGATCCCAAAAAGGCTGCTGGAGCATTAAATTGGGCTGTAAATGAAATGACAAAGAGATATAAACTTTTTGCAGATTTATCAGTAAGGAATATAGAGTCTTATAATTCGTTATTTGATAAGGGTATTACAGAAGAAAAATTACCTTATATTGTAATAATAGTAGATGAACTTGCAGATTTAATGATGGCTTGTCCAAATGATGTAGAAGAATATATATGTAGATTAGCTCAAATGGCAAGAGCAGCTGGAATGCATTTGATAATTGCAACTCAAAGACCATCTGTAGACATAATTACAGGAGTTATTAAAGCAAATATTCCATCTAGAATATCATTTGCAGTTTCATCAGGTATAGATTCAAGAACTATATTAGACTCAGTAGGAGCTGAGAAGCTTTTAGGAAGAGGGGATATGCTTTATTACCCTACAGGAGCAAGTAAGCCTTTGAGAGTACAAGGAGCCTTTATATCAGAGGAAGAAGTAGAGAAGGTTGTTTCTAATATAAAGGACAGAGGCGAAGAGGTTGATTATCAAGAAGCAATAATAGAACATATAAATAATGGTGCCAAAAGTAGTTCTAAAGAAGATGATGAAGATGGTGGAGATGAATTAATAGATGAAGCAATTAAAATAGTTGTAGAATATAATCAAGCATCAACTTCTTTTGTTCAAAGAAGACTTAGAGTAGGATTTAATAGAGCTTCTAGAATAATGGATGAATTAGAAGAAAGAGGGATTATTTCTCCAAAAGATGGAAGTAGACCTAGACAGGTACTAGTTAATAAAGAAGAAATAGCTGTAGAAGAGTAAAAAAACTTGTAAATTTTAAATCATTACTTTAAAATAAATTTAGGAATATTAAATATGATAAATAAAAATATTTTGAGTTTTTTAAAATATGTTTAATACACAACATAGGAGGAAATAAAGTTTGGAAAAATATAAAGTTGGAATGATAAGCCTTGGGTGCGATAAAAATAGAGTGGATTCAGAATTAATGCTAGGATCAATTAATAAGCATTATGAAATAACTAATGATCCTAAGAATGCAGATATAATAATAGTAAATACATGTGGGTTTATAGAAAAAGCAAAACAGGAGTCTATAGACACAATTCTTGAAATGGCAGAGTATAAACAAAAACATAAGTGCAAAATGTTAATAGCCACAGGGTGTTTAATTCAAAGATATGGTGATGAATTAATGGAATCTATGCCTGAGATAGATATATTAATGGGCGTTAATGATTATATGAAAATACATAAATTAATAATGGATTTCATAAAGGAAGAAAAAAGAGTTAGAGTTACGAATTATAGTGATGATAACATTAATGAAGGAATAAGATTATTAACAACAGATAAGCATACTGCATATGTAAGAATTGCAGAAGGTTGTGATAATTTCTGTACTTATTGCATTATTCCTAAAATAAGAGGAAAGTTTAGAAGTAGAAAAATAGAAAATATTATTGAAGAAGTTAAGCATTTAAGAGACCATGGAGTTAAAGAAGTAATATTAATAGCGCAAGATTTAACTTTTTATGGTATGGATATATATAATGAAAAAAATCTTCATAAGCTAATAAAAGAAATTTCTAAAGTTGAAGGTATAGAGTGGATTAGATTATTATACTGCTATCCAGAAGAAATTACAGAAGAATTAATAGATGAAATAGCTAGTAATCCTAAAGTTGTTAAATATTTAGATTTACCAATACAACATATAAGTGATAATATATTAAGATTAATGGCAAGAAGAACAGATAAGAAGACTATAACAGATAAAATAAAAAGATTAAGAGAAAAAGTTCCAGGTATAGTGCTTAGAACATCATTAATAGTTGGGTTTCCAGGTGAAACAGATGAAAACTTTACAGAATTAAAAGAATTCCTGCAAGACTACAAGTTAGATAATGTTGGTGTGTTTAAATATTCAAGAGAAGAGGAAACACCAGCGGCTACTATGGATAATCAAGTTGAAGAGGAAGTTAAAGCTACAAGAGAAAGAGAACTTATGCTTCTGCAAAAAGATGTATCAAAAGAATTAAACAAATTGAAAATGGGAAGAATATATGATACTATTATAGAAGGAAGAAAAGGTAAATATTTCATGGGAAGAAATTCAGAAATGGCTCCAGAAATAGATGGTCTTTTCTATATAAATAGTAAAGAAGATATTAAAATAGGTGATATAGTAAAAGTAAAAGTAATAGAAACATTAGAGTATGATTTAGTGGGAGATGTATGCAATGAATTTGGCAAATAAACTTACAATGCTAAGAATTTTCTTAGTACCATTATTTTTAATTTTTATAGCGGCTCAAGGCATTCCTTTTGGGACATTTATAGCTACAATCATATTTATTATAGCTTCACTTACTGATCAATTAGATGGATACATAGCAAGAAGTAGAAATCAAGTAACTACATTTGGAAAGTTTATGGATCCCTTAGCAGATAAGCTTCTAGTAACAGCCGCATTGATTTCATTAGTTGGAATGCAGGTAATACCAAGTTGGGCAGCTGTAATAATAATTGCAAGAGAATTTGCAGTTTCTGGCTTAAGAACTTTAGCAGCTTCAGAAGGGAAAATAATATCTGCAAGTTATTGGGGAAAAGTTAAAACTGTTATTCAAATAATTGCAATAGTAGCCTTATTAATACAAGCTAGTGTAGGTACATCAAAATATCTTACATCATTAGTAGTGGGTAATGTATTTATGGAAACAACTCTTAAATATGTACCAAATACATTATTAATATTAGCGGTAATAGCAACTATACTTTCAGGCGTAGATTATTTTAGAAAGAATAAAAAAGTTATAAATATGGATAAATAGTTTAAAAACATAATAATTGGGTAATACTGATAAAAAAGAGAGTTCCTTCTAGTATATAGATGGAACTTTTAATATGGAAAATATTTTAAAAAAATATTGACTATATACAATAATTAATTTATAATTCAAGTATAGAACAAATGTTCGAGGGAGGAATAATTATGGCGAATTTAGATGCAGATAAATTAAAGGCGATTGAGAATGCAATGAACCAAATAGAAAAACAATTTGGTAAAGGTGCAATAATGAAATTAGGAGAAAATAGTAAGTTAAATCTAGATGTTGTTTCAACAGGATGTTTAGATTTAGATATTGCAATTGGAATTGGCGGAGTTCCAAAAGGTAGAATAATAGAAGTTTATGGACCTGAGAGTTCAGGTAAAACAACTGTTGCTCTTCATATTGCAGCAGAAGCACAAAAGGCAGGCGGAGCTGTAGCATTTATAGATGCTGAGCATGCTTTGGATCCGGGATATGCAAAAAACTTAGGAGTTGACATAGCAGGCCTAATAGTTTCACAACCAGATACTGGAGAACAAGGCTTAGAAATTGCAGAAGCATTAGTTAGATCTGGTGCAGTTGATGTTGTAATTGTGGATTCAGTTGCAGCGTTAGTTCCAAGAGCTGAAATAGAAGGCGAAATGGGAGCATCACATGTAGGGCTTCAAGCAAGATTAATGTCACAAGCATTAAGAAAACTTACAGGAACTATAAGTAAATCTAATTGCGTAGTTGTATTTATTAATCAACTAAGAGAAAAAGTTGGAGTAATGTTTGGTAGCCCAGAAACAACTCCAGGTGGAAGAGCTTTAAAGTTCTATTCATCAGTTAGATTAGATGTAAGAAGAATAGATTCAATTAAACAAGGTGATAGCATTGTAGGTAACAGAACAAGAATTAAGGTAACTAAAAATAAGGTAGCTCCACCATTTAAACAAGCTGAATTTGATATAATGTATAATGAAGGTATATCAAGAGAAGGAAATATAGTAGATGTTGGTGTTAAAGATGAAATAGTTCAAAAGAGTGGAGCTTGGTTTGCTTATGGAGAAATAAGATTAGGCCAAGGTAGAGAAAATGCTAAAATATACTTAAAAGAAAATCCAGAAGTTGCTCTAGATATTGAAAATAAAATTAGAGCAAAACATAATTTACCATTAGCAAAAGGACCGAATCTAAAAGAGGCGGTTAAAGAAGCAGCAAAAGTGGTAAAGGAAACAAGTAAGGGAACTGAAAAAAAATAAAAAATATTTCTTGGTAGTATAACTTAGTATGAATATAAATATAAATATATGTTTATAATATAGACTGGTGTAAAAGAACTTCTTATAAAAAGAAGTTCTAAGCGCTAGTCTAATTTTTTCGAAAATTTTTCAAAATAAGTCTTAAAGAATATTTTATAGTTTAATAATAAGTTTATATAGAATATATTGATAAATTAATAATTGTAAAAGATTAAAATTTAATAAATAGATTTTATTTAACTAAACTTGACATAATTTTATTTTTAAGATAAAATAATAGCAAATACTGGTTTGTCATAATCAAAGTAACAGCAAGAATTAAGTATGACACCGACTACATTTTCTTATTAAAAGATAAATGGGTTAAATATATTAGGAGGTGTTAATATGGAAATATTTTTTTGGATATTAGCTGATATAGTAATATTAGTTGTTTTAGGATTTATATTACATAAGGCTATACAAAGTGCTTCAAAAAGTAAAATTGAAAGCTTAGAAAAAGAGGCGGAAAATTTATTAGCAAATGCTAAAAGAGAAGCTGAGGCTACTAAGAAAGAATCTATTTTAGAAGCAAAGGAAGAAGTTCATAGACTAAGAAATGATTTTGAGAAAGATTCTCGCGAGAGAAGAAATGAAATCCAAAGGCTTGAAAGAAGATTAATTCAAAAAGAAGAGTCATTAGATAAAAAAGGTGATCTTTTAGAAAAGAAAGAAGAAACAATCAATAATAGAATGCAAAAAATTGATCAAATGGAGGCCAATATACAAGAACTGCATAAAAATAGGAGAGAAGAGCTTGAAAGAATAGCAAATCTTTCTTCTGATCAAGCTAAGGAAATTCTTTTAGATGAAATCAAAAAGGAAATTACTTATGAATCAGCTATGATGGTTAAAGATATAGAAGCAAAGGCAAAGGAAGAAGCAGATAAAAAAGCAAGAGAAATTATTACAAGTGCTATTCAAAGATGCGCTGCAGACCATGTCTCAGAATCAACAGTACACGTTGTTGCCCTACCTAATGATGAAATGAAGGGTAGAATTATTGGTAGAGAAGGAAGAAACATTAGAACACTTGAAACGTTAACAGGGGTAGATTTAATTATAGATGATACTCCAGAAGCGGTTATTTTATCAAGCTTTGACCCTGTAAGAAGGGAAATAGCTAAAATAGCACTTGAAAAGTTAATAGTAGATGGAAGAATTCATCCAGCAAGAATTGAAGAAATGGTAGATAGAGCTACGAAAGATGTAGAAATTGATATCAAAGAAGAAGGCGAACAAGCCGCTCTTGAAACAGGTATTCATGGATTACATCCAGAAATAACTAAACTACTTGGTAGATTAAAATATAGAACTAGTTATGGACAAAATGTATTAAAGCATTCCATACAAGTTTCATATTTAGCTGGTCTAATGGCTTCAGAACTTGGATTAGATGCTAATCTAGCAAGAAGAGCAGGTTTATTACATGATATAGGTAAAGTTGTAAAACAAGAAGGACCACATGCAGTTATAAGTGGAGAAATGGCTAAAAAATACCATGAATCCCCTGCAATTTGTAATGCCATTGCAGCTCACCATGGTGACGTTGAAATGTTAACATTAGAAGCCGTGTTAGTTCAAGCAGCAGATGCCATATCAGCAGCTAGACCTGGTGCTAGACGAGAAGCAGTAGAAAATTACATTAAAAGATTACAAAATCTTGAAGAAATCGCAAATTCTTATGAGGGTGTAGAAAAGTCATATGCCATTCAAGCTGGTAGAGAGATTAGAATTATGGTTAAACCAGATAAATTAGACGATGCAGGTGCAATAGAATTAGCTAGAAGCCTTGCTAAAAAAGTTGAAGAACAATTAGAATATCCAGGACAAATTAAAATTAACGTTATAAGGGAAACTAGAGCCGTTGATTTTGCTAAATAAATTAAAAATACATTTTGCTTTTGCAAAATGTATTTTTATTTGCAAAATATATATAAATATAAAAGGAATTATACAATTTTAGTAGAATATATAAAATAGCAAGAATATAGTTTGCATCAAAGTGTAAACGATTTTCTAAATAGGGGGTAATGGTAAAATGGATGTATTAAAAGTTTCAACAAAATCTAATCCAAATTCAGTAGCAGGTGCAGTGGCGGCTATTATTAAAGAAAAGAATATAGTAGAAATTCAAGCAGTGGGGGCAGGTGCTATAAATCAGGCAGTAAAAGCAATAGCTATAGCAAGAGGATTCGTGGCTCCTAGCGGAAAAGATATAGTTTGTATTCCTGCATTCACAGATATATTAATTAATGGTGAGCAAAGAACAGCTATAAAATTAATCATTCAACCAAGGTAGTTTTAAAAAAATGAAAAGCTTTTAAGTAAAAACTTGAAATTTTATCTTTTTGCGTTTATAATGGAGTAGTTACCTAGGTAACTAAATTAAATTTAGTAAATGAGGTGTGTTTTAATGGTATCTAAAGAGGTTGTAGTTAACAACGGAACTGGTTTACATGCTAGACCAGCAACTTTATTAGTTAAAAAAGCTTCATCATTCAAATCTGATGTAAGCATAGAATTTAACGGTAAAAAAGCTAATGTTAAGAGCTTAATTGGAGTTCTTTCATTAGGAGTTACTAAAGGTGCGGCAATCAACGTTTCAGCAAACGGAGATGACGAAGCTTTAGCAGTAGATGCAATAGTTAAGTTAATAGAAACTTTAGAAGACTAATAAAAAGAGTGCCATTTGGCACTCTTTTTGCATTTGAAAAATAAAATTGTAAAAAATATATGTAAGAATTAAATTTATTTAAATGTCTTACATTTGAATACCAAATAAATTAAGTTTAAAGAGGCAACAAATACCATAATATAAATAATTTTTTGTAAAATGATTGAACCTGCAACTAATAAGGATATAAAATTTAAGTTAAATAAACCTATTACACCCCAGTTAATAGCTCCAATTATTACTAATAAGAATGAAATTTTATCAATTATTGATAATTTAAACATAGAAAAATCCTCCTTTGATTTCGATTTCAACTTATATATATGAGAAAAAAAATTATAATATAACTGAAAAAATATTATATTTATGATATAATACGAATTATATGAAATAAAAATATAAAATTATTCGGAGGTTATACAGGATGAGAGATTTATACAACTCACCATTAAATTCAAGGTATGCATCAAAGGAAATGAGCTACATATTTTCTGAAAATATGAAATTTACAACTTGGAGAAAATTATGGGTAGCATTAGCAGAAGGTGAAAAAGAATTAGGGCTTAATATTACTGAGGCGCAAATTGAAGAGCTTAGATCTAATATTAATAATATAAATTATGAAGAAGCAATAAAGAAAGAAAAAGAAGTTAGACATGATGTAATGAGCCATGTATATGCATATGGATTACAATGTCCAAGTGCTAAGGGGATAATTCACCTAGGAGCTACTAGTTGCTATGTAGGGGATAATACAGATGTAATAATAATGAGAGATGCTATTCTTTTAACTAAAAAGAAAATAGTAACAGTATTAAATCATTTATCAAACTTTGCAATGAAATATAAGGATATGCCAACACTAGGTTTTACACATTTCCAACCAGCTCAATTAACTACAGTTGGAAAAAGAGCATCACTTTGGATGCAAGATTTAGTGATGGATATTGAAAATATAGATTTCTTGTTATCAACTCTAAAATTACTAGGGGTTAAAGGAACTACTGGAACACAAGCAAGCTTCATGAATCTTTTTGAAGATGATGAGACTAAGGTTAAGGCATTAGATAAAATAGTAGCTGAAAAAATGGGATTTGAGAAGAGTTATGGGGTTACAGGTCAAACTTATCCAAGAAAATTAGATTCAATAATTTTAAATACATTATCACAGGTAGCACAAAGTGCATATAAATTTAGTAATGATTTAAGATTACTTCAAAGTATGAAAGAAATTGAAGAGCCATTTGAAAAAAATCAAATAGGATCATCTGCAATGGCATATAAGAGAAATCCAATGAGAAGTGAAAGAATTGCATCTTTAGCT
Source organism: Clostridium gasigenes (assembly GCF_900104115.1). Taxonomy (GTDB): domain Bacteria; phylum Bacillota; class Clostridia; order Clostridiales; family Clostridiaceae; genus Clostridium; species Clostridium gasigenes. The sequence goes on along the minus strand of NZ_FNJM01000003.1, from coordinate 58,514 downwards.
AGATATGTTATAGTTAATTCATTAAACCCAGCGATAACAGCATCAACACAATGGTTTGAAAGAACACTTGATGATTCAGCAAATAAGAGAATAGCGGTTCCAGAAGCATTCCTTGCACTTGATGGAGTATTAAACCTTTATATTAACATAGCAGAAAATATGGTTGTATATGAAAAGGTAATAGCAGCTCATGTAATTAATGAGTTACCATTTATGGCTACGGAAAACATAATGATGGAATCTGTTAAATTAGGTTGTGACAGACAAGAACTTCATGAGAGCATAAGACTTCACTCAATGGCAGCGGCAGAAAGAGTTAAGGGCGAAGGTCTTGATAATGATCTTATAGAAAGAATAATAAATGATGATAGTTTTAAATTATCAAGAGAAGAAATACTTAAAATAATAGATCCAATAAAGTTTGTTGGTAGAGCACCAAGTCAAACAGTAGAATTTATTGAAGAATATATAAATCCAATAATAGAAGCAAATAAGGAAGCTTTAGAAATAAAAAGTGATATAAGCGTTTAAAATTATATCAGGCATATAAAAAAAGACTGAAAGTTAGGTTATATCTAGCTTTCAGTCTTTTTTCTACTCATCATGTAGATATGTATAAATTATTTATTTTTAAGTACCTTACGTTAGATATATCCAAATAAATAACGAGTTAGTATTCTTGATATTTATTTTACCCTGACTTACTTATCATTTCTAAAGGAACCCCAAATATATTTATGAGTAAGGTTATTTATATTATAATAGTCTAACAAATTTGCTAAAGTAAATTTCACTCTAGGATGCTCTAAATCAATTGCTGAATCTAAAGGGGATAATATGCCGGATGTACAAAGGAAATCGCATAGGATAGTCTTATTATTGAAATTAAGCATATGTGAGTCAGATTTTAAATTTATTCTATTAAATCTATTATCAACAAACATTTTTTCAAAGAAATATTCATTTCTAGAGTAAGGTAATTTAACAATAAGCTTATTTACTAAATCTTGATGATTAACAAGCAATTTAGGATAAAGTTTTTTAAGTTCAGGTAAAGTTCCTTTTAAATTATCAATTACTCCAAAGAAGCCACCATTTTTAAGAACTCGGCAACATTCTTTAATTATTTTTTTAGGACAGTTATAGCTAATGGCATAGGAACAAATTATTACATCCATAGAATTATCAGAACATTTATTTAAATAAGCTAACATATCACTTTCTACAAAAACACAGTTAAAATCACAATTTGATTTAGCGTTATTTAGCATGCCTTTGGAAATATCAACTAAGATATAGGTGCCGGTTTTTAATTTGCTATAAATATAGTTACTATTAAAACCAGTGGCACAACCAAGATCCAAAATATTCAAATCTTCTTTAGTATTGGATTGCAACTTATTTATTATTTCATCAAGCATAGGAGTACTAGAATTAATAATTTGTTTTAAATATATAGAATCATAATTATTACTTATCCTATCAAAAGATTTCCCAATATCTTTTGAGCTTATAATGTTATTAGTTAAATAATATATAATGAATTTAAAATAAAATTTTAAGTTTTTCATAATTTTCATCCTTTACTAGGCTGTAATATTACCTCATATTACTTATTAGTTTAACAATATTTTACCATAATATACTGTGTCTAGTTAGATTATAAAAATAAAAGAATAAAAAATATAATTTCCCTTTCTTTTTATTAAAAGATATGGCAAAATTATTATTATATAAAGTTTAAATTAAAGACTCAATTAGATGATATATTCAATAGTTTTAAGTAAAGGGAGATTTATTATGGAAAATGATATAGTTAAAAATACAAAAGAAATAAGTGTATGGTTTAAAATTAATCCGGAGGAAGAAGAATATTTAGGTGAAGAGTGGTTAGAAGAACTTAATTATTTCTTTTCAGAAGGAATAGTATCTTCAAAAGAAAAGGAAAATGTGCATGGAACAGGTTATGGAACTGGAGAAGAGTACATTAAATGTAATGATCATAAAAAGTTCTATGAATTCTTAAACTTCATAAATGATAATAGAGAAACGCTTACAGTAATAAAAGTTGTTTCATTAGATAAAGAAATAGGAAATATAACTTATATTGAAGATAAAAAATATGCAGAGTACATAGATATGAATTCTGTAGATGGAATTAAAATAGTTTCGCAATACTTTGGTAAAGATAAAAATTCACTAATAGAATTATATAAAGTTAATGAACTTGATGAATTGCAAAATGTAATTAAAGTAAATGAAGAAAACAATTATGAATTTATAGACTTTATAGATTCTTTAAAAGAAAGATAAGAATAGAAAAGAGCTTTTAAACCTATTAAAAGTTATTAACAATATAAATAATTAAAAGAGAGTAATTTAGTATTTTAAAGAATACTAAATTACTCTCTTAGTTTTTATGTAAAATACTAGAATTAGTAGCATAAGGGATATTTAAAAAATAACTAGTCAGATTAGATTATTATTTTTAGGTGTGGGTTGTCCTAAAATATTAGTCTATCTATTACTGATATTCCTAGAGATTTAGCAAATTTATGACCCATATCTAAATCATTCATTTCACTAGGGTTATGAGCATCAATCCCTATAATTATATCAACATCATATTCATTAGAAAGACTCCAGAAGTCTTTATGAGGATAGGGATGTCTTTCTCCTTTGTTATATAGAATTGTTGATCTTCTTAGTCCATTTATATTTATTTCTAAAGGGATATTAAGGTCTTGTGCTTTTTGCAAAATTCTTCTTGAAGCTTTTTCTGAATGCTCATCCCAATTCAAATATTGCATTCCAAAAAGATCTGGGTGAGCTAAGTAATTAAAATTACCAGAATCCATTGAGGTAATAACATAATTAACATAATCCTCTAATAATTCAGGGGTTAAATCTACTTTGCCTATATATGTCATTTCACCTTTATAAGGAAAAAAATGAGCTCCAAGTATCAAGTAATCTACTTTATATTTTTCTCTAAGTTCATCATAAAGCCATTGATATTCTTCGAAATATTCACATTCTATAGATTTTTTTATAGATATTTTATCACCATATATTTTAATTGCTTCATCTATATCATTAAAATAATTATTTAGATCATCATAGGACATTCTACTTTTTGAAGCAAAATCTTTACCAGGATGTGGTAAGTGATCAGATATACCTATTTCATCAAGGCCGGCATTAAGTGCTTCTAAAACATACTCCAAAACAGTACCTTTTGCATGATTACATCTATAGTTGTGAGTGTGATAATTAGTTTTCATTAATATTCCTCCATTTAACGCATTTGTAAAAAATAACAAGGCAAGGTGCAAAATAAACTAGCAGATTGAAGTGTTATTTTTTAAATATGCCTAAGCTAAGTATTTTCCTATGTTATATATTTAATTTCATTAATAATAAAATTAATAAATACTTAGTATATTATAACATGAGTATCTATAAATAGACTATTTTTGCAATATGTATAATACAACTAATAAAATTATGAACAATTAGTTTTTCAAAGAACCTTAATTAAAAAGCAATTTGATCAGAATGAACTATAAAAAATAAGCAGTCTAAATAATCATTTAGACTGCTTATTTAGTTTAAGTTATTTCAAATATTATTTTGTATAGCTAAGATAGTTTTTGGATTGTTTGAAAATATAACTTTACAATCAACACCATATTCTTTAATTAAAGATTTATAATCAACACATGTAAAAGTATGCTTTTCATATCCGAAATAATCACGAAATTGTTTTTCAGTTAAAACATCTGTTCAAGGATTAACACCTTTTTCATCAAGCATATCTATATCTACTAACTTATTACCAACTTCATCAGATGGATAGCTAAGCATTAAGACTATTTTTTTAGAAATGCCCTTTGCTATTATTTCCACAGTTTATAATTGGGAAACGAAGACCCCTAACACAGTTCAAACTAATCTTTACAATATAATATCTCCTTAATACTTTTAAAATTTATTGTCTATACTTGTAATATATACTAAATTAATTATATAAGTAAAATAAATAAATTGAATAATAGGTATAAGGAGAAGTTATATGATAACAAAACTAGACTTATATAAAGTATTTTGCAGGGTAGGTAAATGCAAGAGTTGTTCTAAAGTAGCAAAAGAGATTTATATGACACAACATTCAGTTAGCCAATCAATTATGAAACTGAATTAGGATTACAGGATTTATTATTAGAATTTGCGAAAATAAATTTAGGAATAGCCTGTGTTGTTAAAAAATAATAATTTCAATTTTAATAATGAATATATATAATCTAGGAATGTAGTAGGTATAAAGGCGGTAAGGTATATGAAAAGTAGCAAATATGATTTAAGAAACAGAGGGTATATAGAAGATATGGATATAGATAAATCTTGCTTAGTGGGAAATCCAGACTTGTTTGAAATAATAGAATCTAAAAAGGCTTATGTAAGGACCTTGGCTATAAGGCTTTTATCTAAGGATAATAATATTAATAAATTAGAATTTCATAAGTTAATATTAGATATATTAGTTAGAGAAAAGAGTCTATATACAAAGATAGAGATATGTAATGTATTAGATAGGGGAGGCGATGAGACTTTAATTGAAATGTTTAAGTATGTAGGTAGAATAGGCAAAAACCAGCATAAGGAATTACCAAAGGCAGTTTCAAAGAAAAATAGTTATCCATTGCCAAGAGATATTATAGCAAGAACTATTGGCAAAATGAATATTTCAGTATTATCTACATTATTAAAAGAACTTAATGAATGTGATGTAATAGAAGCTAGAGAATTAGTTGATGCCATAGGCTTTTTATGCTTTTATAATAAAGAAGCAGATAATGAAATAGCTATTAAGGAACTTATAAACTGTTATGAAAAGTATAAAGAAGATAATATTATTCGTTGGAAAATAGTAATGTCGTTTTCAGCTTTTAATAATAAAACTGTAATTTCAAAACTAAAAGAAATAATTAAAATTGAAAGCATAGATATTGTTAAAAAAGAAGCAGAGAGATCATTGAACTTGATAAAATAACCACTCTAAATGGAATAATATTGTTGAAATTAAGTTTAGAATTAATAAGGTTTATAAAAGTTAATATATGTAGGAATTTAATTGTAAAAATAGAATAATAACTATAGTAATAATAATAGTAATTGCGATAAGAGTTAATGCAACATATAAATAGAGGTAATATAGCTATTGGTAACTAATCGTAGTTATTAGCGATAAATGTTGTTAAATATAATAGTAAAATATCACCATTGATAATCAAAGGACAAGTTCGCAGTAATAATTAGTAGAATAAGTATTATTAATTATATTTAACTAAAAAAAGCTGATAGGGATTTACATAAATTTTAATGTGAGATATTAAAGTTTAAATATTTTATATTAGTATTTTATATTAGTTATTTTATATTAGTTATTTTATATAACAACATTTATAGCTAATAAATAAGAAACTGAAAAATAGTAAGAGTATAAATATATTAACAATATAGCGTAAATATATTTAGTATTCTCAAAATTTACGTTGCAATATAAGTTTATATAATATACTTGATTGATAGTGAATATCAATTAAGAGAAAGATTAAATGATTTGAAATCAATAAATCTAGTAAATGAATTTTCAAGAGTCAAATCAATAATAAACTTCATAAAGTTATTATAATATTTCTTGAAATTCAAAATATACCAAGTTAAATAAGAATTTAAGTATTTAGTTGCTATTCCTTTAAATCTATTAAGCCAAGGTGCTATGAATTTACTAAAAGACCTAACAAGTTCCTTATCCTTTGGATGAGGAGTTGTTAGGTTTTTATTATGAATTATTTCTATTGCTCTCAAGTGAGTATCTGCAGAAGATAGTAGATAAGCATCTTTAGGGATTTTTTTATAAATAGAATTTTTGATTATAGGTACGCTAATAGGGCCCACTGAAACTAGTTCTGATAAAATAGTATTATTTATATCAACAGCCGATATAAGCCAAATATATTTTCTTTCATCAGTAACTATATTTCTAGATCCTTTAAAATTTTCTTTGAAACGAAATTTATTTATTTCTATAAATTCTTTAAGAGGCTGAGGCTTAAAGAATAATTTCATTGCAACTAGAATTTTATGGCGCCAGTAAAATGCAGTTGTGTTATGTATATCTAAAGTGGTGGAGCATTCAATCAGTGTTTTGTTTTCAAACATTAGTTTAAAATAATCTTTCCATAAGTCGAAACTTTTCTTAGAATAACTCCATGGGGATTTAGTAGTTGCACAAAAGGTTTTATTACAGATTTTATTGCTACATTTAAAGCGTTGAAGAGTTTTATAATAGCCATGTTTAATAAAACTAGTGCAGTTGCAGTGAGGACAGGTTTTAATATTATTTTGGCGTTTATAAAGTAAGTCTAGAATATTTAGACTATCAAGATTTAGTGATATATTAGGTACAGTATTGTAAATATTCATTTTAATCACCTCTATTGAAGTATTGCCATAAATGGAAAATTTTAAAATTTTAATAGAATTTGTATTGTTAATTAGGATTTAATATACGTAGAAATGACAATAATAGGTAGTGATTGAGAGTTTAAGGGAGACATTTGTTTTATATGTTGACTAATAACAGCGAATAGATTATTATGAATTCATAATCATTATATATTTATAACAATAATGAGAAGTACTAATTAATAAAGAATAAAATTAGATAATCATTTAAGATAGACTAGAGTATTAACTAGCTATTTTTTTGTTACTAAGGTGGAATTAGAAAGGAGAAATTTATGCTTTTAAATTTAGATAAGATTACTAAAACATATTCTATACAAAAGAAAGAAACTTTTAATGCACTTAAAGAAGTGTCGCTTAATTTTGAAAAAGGTGAATTTGTTTCTATTTTAGGACCTTCAGGATGTGGTAAATCTACATTGTTAAATATTATTGCGGGGCTTGATCAGCCTACAACCGGCGATTTAATTGTTGAAGGTAAATCAACAATTAAATATAAAAAGAAAGATTGGGATTTATATCGTAAAAATAATATTGGGTTTGTGTTTCAATCTTTTAACTTAATTGAACATTTAACAGCATTAGAAAATATAGAAATGGTCATGAACTTAATTGGATTACCTAAAGCGATTCGTATTGAACGTGCAAAAATGCTTCTTGTAAAAGTTGGGCTTGAAAAACATATGAATCATAAACCAGGAGAATTATCTGGAGGACAAAAACAAAGGGTAGCAATTGCAAGAGCACTTGCAAATGATCCAGATATTATTTTAGCTGATGAGCCAACAGGAGCATTAGATAAAAAAACAGGAATACAAATAATGAATTTATTAAAGGAAGTTGCAAATGATAAACTAATTATTATGGTAACTCACAATAGAAAATTAGCTCATGAATATTCAACAAGAGTTGTGTCTATTTTAGATGGGGAGATTCAAAATGATGAGGTGATTATTAAAGCAGATACAAACCATTTGAAATCAAAACTTAAAAAGAAAAATGGAAGTATGTCTTTTGGAGATTCATTAAAACTATCATTTAGAAACATTAAGCAAAAAATTGGACGTATAGCTATAACAACTATTGCAGGTTCTATAGGAATTGGAGGGATACTACTGGTTGTCGGGCTTGGGAGTGGAGCTAATGATTATATTGATCGTCAAACCAATTCTTTTGTAAGTGCAAATGTGATACAAGTTGGAATGAAGTTTAAAGATGAAGAAAGACAACTTAAGGAATATCCAAAAGATATTAAAGAATTTGATAAGATTAAAGAAAATCCAAATGTAGTTGAGGTAAGAGAGGCTTTAAATATTAATAACATAACAACTTATGAAGTTAATAATGAAATTATAGAAGAGGCTTCATTTAATGCCTTAGCTGGTGAAAATAATTTAGCTAATATAACTCATGTGCTAGATGGTAGGTTGCCAAAAGAGAATGAGAATGAGTTACTAGTAAATAAAAATATGGCAAAAAAGATTATCAAAGAGTATGGAATGGATCCAGAAAAAGATGATTATAAAAAAGCTATAGATAAAGAGATAAATGTAATAATCCAAGAAACTAGTAAGAGTCCATTAACAGGAGAAGAAGTACTTGGAAATAAATATACTAAAGATTTTAGGATTGTTGGAGTTGCAAATGAAATTGCTCTAGATTCAGGATCTGTATATTATACATATGATTCAGTATATAGTTGGCTTAACGAAGAGGGATACTTTGCTTTAAAAGATAATGTGCAAGTAACCGCTGAAGTTGTAGTTAATGAAGTAAAAAATAATCACGAAGTATTAAATTGGATAAATAGTCAAGAGAATGGTGGTAGTGGGGATAAGTTAAATAGTGTAGATAAAGGATTTTATGCAACATCACAAGTCATTATGGTGAAGGATGCATTAAAAACACTAATTAATTTAGCTCAAGCAGTTATGATTGTATTTGTATCTGTAGCATTAGTAGTTTCATCTATTTTAATAGGAATTGTTGTATTCTCAAGTGTTCTTGAACGTAAAAAAGAAATTGGAATTTTAAAGGCAGTAGGTGCAAGAAATAAAGATATTGCACGTATATTTAAAACTGAATCTGCGTTAATAGGATTATTTGCAGGGGTAACAGGAATAGCAGTAGCATTCTTATTACAACCAATAGCAAATAAAGTAATAACTGATGTTCTTAAAGTTGATGCTGATAAGTTGATTAATATTCCAATATCCGGAATTCCATTTACAGATATTAAAGTTCCATTTGCAACAATTATAGGATTAATAGTTATAAGTGTATTTGTAGCAATTATGGCGGGGCATTTTCCATCAAAAAGAGCAACTAAAATTCAAGTTGTAGATGCTTTAAGAGATGAGTAGAGAGGAGGGAATAGGAATGTTACAAATTAAAAATTTAAAGAAAAGTTATAAAATTGGAGAACATGAAATTAAAGCATTAGATGATGTGACTTTTGAATTAGCAAGTGGTAAATTAGTAGCGATTGTTGGTCCTTCAGGATGTGGGAAAACAACTTTAATGAATATTTTAGGGGCATTAGATGGTGATTTTGAAGGTGATGTAATTATTAATGGTAAATCATTAAAGGAAGCTGGGACAAAGGATTTAGATTCCTATCGTAAAAATACAATAGGATTTATATTTCAACAGTTTAACTTACTTAATTCACAAACATCTAAGCAAAATGTTGAATTAGCCTTAGATTTATCAGGAATTTCTAAAAAAGATAGATCAGAAAAAGTAAAATATTTATTAGAGCGAGTAGGTCTTTTGGATCAAATAAAAAAACGAGTAAATTTATTATCCGGGGGACAACGCCAACGTGTGGCAATTGCAAGAGCACTTGCAAATGATCCGGATATCATTTTAGCAGATGAACCAACAGGAGCATTAGATGCAAAAACTGGTGAAAAAGTTATGGATTTACTTAAAGAGATATCAAAGGAAAGATTGATTTTAATGGTAACTCATTCGCCAGAAATCGCAGAGGCCTATGCGGATTTAATTATAAATATGGAAGATGGAAAGATAATTTCCATAGATGAAAATTTAGCTAAGGGTAGGGAAATGGAAATTATTCCAATTAAAAAAGAAGAAACGAAATCTAAAATGTCTGTATTAACTGCATTAAAACTATCACTCAGAAATGCTTGGATTAAAAAGGGACGTACACTGGCAACAGCTATTGGAACATCAATTGGAATAGCGGGAATAGCTCTTGCAATTGCAATTACATCTGGAACAACTAATTCGGTTAATACACAGGTTAGAGGGGTTTTTCCTACGAACTCGGTGATGGTTGGATATAAAGAAAATATAGATAAAAATCCAAATGATATTAAAAAATTAGGATATGAAGATATAGAAGAAATTAATTCATTAGATAATGAATTTTATGCTTATCAATTTCCACTTAAAGGTGAGGACATACCAATGATGTCATTTTACTCTTTAGAAGAAGATTTATTAAAGGCGGAAGACTTCTTTAATAAATTATCAGAAGAGGATACAATAAAAAGATTAATTGATATGATGTCACCAGGAATAATTGAAGATGTTAAGGATGATATTCAATATGGAACAGTACCAAATGAAGGTGAATTAAATGAATTTGTAATTTCACTTTCAACTGCAAAAAATATAATAAAAGATGACGAAAAATTAGAAGATCTAATAGGGAAAAATATATATGTTTCTTTTGTGAAACAAACAAGTCATTCAGATAAGATGAGGGGTCAAGGAAAACCTCCAGAAATAATAGTAAAGCCTCTTAAAATATCTGGGATTGCAAATACAACAACGCTTATGAATACATATTATGTTTCAAGTGATTGGAATATTAAATATTATGAAAAGGAATTTAATTTAGATAAGAAAAAAATGGAAGCTTCTAGCATGATAGTTTATGGTAAAAGTGCAGAATCTATTGAAGCAAGTGTAGAGAGATTAGATGGAAATCAAGATAAATATCAATTTGAAATGGCAGGTAAAACTATAACAAAGCAAATTGAGAGTACAATGAAACAAGTAAGAATGGGTTTAATGGGGTTTGCAGGAGTGTCTATTGTAGTTGCGGTATTAATGATATCAATAGTTATATATATTTCAGTTCTTGAAAGAACTAATGAAATAGGTATACTGCGTGCAATTGGAGCCCGTAGCAAAGATATAATGAATATATTTGTTGCAGAATCATTTATTATAGGAATACTATCTGCAATAATAGGAATAGGAATTTCTATAGGAATTTCTAATGTAATTAATAATTTAGTTTATAAATTCTTAGGAACCTTTGCAAACAATGCTCCATATATGGAAGTAGCTAAATTACCGCTTAAAGATGCAGGGTTAATATTATTATTCTGTGCGACATTAAGTATTATTTCAGGATTATATCCATCATTAAAAGCATCAAAAATGGATCCAATAGATGCATTAAAACGTAGATAATCAAATTATTATTAGATTTGGTTGAAATGTAAATAATGTTTAAAGAACTTTATGTGAAAGGTAATTAAATATTAGCATTTGTAAAAGTAATTGAGTTCCACTAAGTAGATACAGTTTAAATACTGTTAAAGGCTGCTTAGTGGAGCTCTTTTATAATTAATTATCTATTATATTTAATAATTCACCACCATACTCAATTCCTGCACTTTCTCCAATTCCCTTATATATTATAGCGTTAGTTTTAGTATCTTCTAAAATCATTAAAACTTTACCACATAAGGTTTCATTAACTAAGGGAATCATTTTACCATTAAGGGGACCTTTGCAAAGCATATATGTATCTTTATAACTAAAAGTTTTTAATGTGAGTTTTAGATTCTTATTATAAACAGTTATTTCTACATCGGTGCCACATTGTTTAAGGTTTAGTTTGCTTCTATTAATAGTAGTAAAACTATAAAAATAATCATCTATAGTTACTCCAATTAAAAATCCACGAAAATCTTTTATTGGAAATGGGATTGTAGCTAAAGAACATGTAACACTGGCTCTATTATCACTAAAGCTATTACTTTGAATCCATACCCATGATTTTGGAAAACTATTTCCCCAGTTTTTTTCAATATAAACGGTGCCCCCAGTAAAATCTATTAATTCACCATTTACACATAAGACTCCCTCAATATCCCCATCTAAAACACAAACTTGGGCATAACATTTCATAAACCATAAGTAATTATAAAAGCCCATACTGCCAGGATTTATATTAGAATCAGGCCATTTTATAGTGTTGTTAAATTTTAGATTACCTTTTAATGATTTATTATTGCAAGAGATATCTAATTTTAAACGATCTAAGGCAAAAAGACTTTTATCTATGTTAATTTTAAAATTATCATTATTATAACGGAAGCACTTTTCATTATATTTATAATATGTATAATTACGATTTTCACTATTTAATACTTGGATAAAAGAATGGTTATGTTTCGCTTTAATGCTTTTGGAAATACCTGGAATAAAAGCAAGTTGATTTTCATTATTCTTATCTACAATTTTGAAATACCAACCTTCAAAAAAATTCTTTTTTTTATGTTTACCATGATATAAATCAGGGTTAATAAGCTTCTTCATATAAGCTCCTCCTAATGCATCTTCAAAAAAATGCTACTTTAGACTAATATTTTTAAGACTCCTTATATATGTATATTTTCTATAATAAATATAAAATATACACATTTATTATAAATATAAAAACTAATTAGTAGTAATTAAAATAATAAACATTAGGATAAGTGAGATGAAAGAAAATATACAATAATAGGACTAGCTACTTTTTGAAGGTATAAATCCATTAAGATTAGAAATATAGAAGATATAATAACAAAATTAGATTCATAGTATATAAAGAGTGAAAATTATAAAGGCAGAACACTAAAATAAATATAAAGAGGGAGGAATCATAATGGATTTAATTGTTTTTGTTCCAATTGGTGCTACACTTGCATTATTATTTGCAGCCTATTTAACATTTACTATTTTTAAGTTAGATGAAGGTGATGATGCTATGAAGCGTATAGCTGAAAGTATCAGAGAAGGTGCTAATGCATATTTAATTCGTCAATATAAAGGTGTTTCAATATTCTTTTTAGGGATGTTTATAATATTTTTTATATTAAGTAGGATGGGGTACGTATCTATATTTGTACCTTTTGCATTTATTACAGGAGGATTTTTTTCGGGGCTTAGTGGTTTTTTAGGAATGAAAGTTTCAACCAATTCTAATGCTAGAACTACTAATGCAGCTAAGAAAAGTTTAAACGGTGCTTTGAAAGTAGCTTTTGCAAGTGGCTCTGTAATGGGCCTTGTTGTTGTTGGCCTTGCACTTCTAGATTTAGGAATATGGTACTATATTCTAGATTGGTATTATAATGCACTACCAGAAATAGAACGTATAGCTCAAATAACATCAAATATGCTAACTTTTGGTATGGGAGCTTCATCTATGGCACTATTTGCTAGAGTTGGAGGGGGAATATTTACAAAGGCTGCAGATGTAGGGGCAGATTTAGTTGGGAAAATTGAAATTGGGATTCCAGAAGATGATCCAAGGAATCCAGCAGTTATTGCAGATAATGTAGGAGATAATGTAGGAGATGTTGCAGGGCTTGGAGCAGATCTTTATGAATCTTATGTAGGATCATTAGTATCATCAAGTGCACTGGCAGTTGCAGCAGGTCTTGGAATTAAAGGTGTTACAATACCATTACTTGTAGCATCACTTGGGGTAATTGCATCTATAATAGCTACATTTTTTGTAAAAGCTAAAGAGGATGCTACTCAAAAAAATCTATTAAGGGCACTTAGAAGAGGGATATATGTATCATCTATAATTGTCGCAATTGGAGCTTTCTTTATTGTTAGAAATGTACTAGGATCTAATTATATGGGAGTGTATTACAGTATATTATCAGGACTTATAGCAGGTGTTTTAATTGGATTCTTTACAGAATATTATACAAGTGATAACTATAAACCAACAAAGAAGCTTGCAGAATCTACAAAAACAGGAGCAGCAACAACTATAATAAGTGGGCTATCTCTTGGAATGGCATCAACTGCAATGCCAGTAATTATAGTAGGAATTTCTATTTTTGTTAGCTTTACATTATCAGGAGGACAAAATGATTTTAGTTTAGGCCTGTATGGAATAGCAATATCAGCAGTTGGTATGTTATCAACACTTGGAATAACTCTTGCAACAGATGCCTATGGACCAGTAGCGGATAACGCAGGCGGCATAGCAGAAATGTCAAACCAAGATCCAATAGTAAGAAAAAGAACTGATGCGTTAGATTCACTAGGAAATACAACAGCAGCAACAGGAAAGGGGTTTGCTATAGGATCAGCAGCATTAACGGCACTAGCATTTATTGCAGCATACAAAGACTCAATTGAAACATTAGTTAAAAATGGAGGAAGAGCTTTTGAATTTAACTTATCAGTACTTAATCCCCAAGTGCTAATAGGATTATTTCTCGGAGGAATGGTTACATTTTTATTTGCATCAAGAACTATGGATGCTGTTGGACGGGCAGCAGGTAAAATAGTTGTAGAAGTAAGAAGACAATTCAAAGAAATAAAAGGGCTCATGGAAGGAACAGAAGAACCAGATTATGCAGCTTGTGTAGATATATGTACAAAATCATCTCAAAAAGAATTAATAGGAATAGCATTAATAGCAATACTAACACCAATTATAGTTGGGTTGCTACTTGGACCAAATGGAGTGGCAGGATTACTTGTAGGAGCTACAGTAACCGGGTTTGTGTTAGCTATTATGATGGCTAATTCAGGAGGTGCTTGGGATAATGCTAAAAAATACATTGAATCTGGAGTGCTAGGTGGAAAAGGATCAGAGGCACATAAAGCAGCAGTAGTTGGAGATACAGTTGGAGATCCATTTAAGGACACAACAGGACCATCACTAAATATACTAATAAAACTAATGTCAATGGTATCAATAGTATTTGCAACGCTTATATTAACATTTGGAATACTATAAAAAATGAATTAAAACCTCTCATGGTAGTAAATCCACTATGAGAGGTTTTTGTAATATGAAAGTAATCACATATTAAATTTTAATACATAAAATAGAAGTATAAGAAAAAAATCCTTAATATAAAATAGTATTTTTGTGAAGATGAATAAAATTTAGAAAATAAATTAGAATTTATATTTAGAACTTATATATAGGAAGCAGGCTACTTAATAATTTTAAGGAGGTAACATAGAGTTGAGAATTGAAAGGAGGTATAAAAGAAGATTTAGAAGAGGGTTTAGAAGAAATTTAATGCCAAGTTATAGACATTATAGAAAACCACCAATTAGAATTAATAATTTAACAAGTTTAATAGGATCAATTATAGTATTAATAGGAATTCTTATAGTATTTAAAAATACAATGATATATTCGGGACTTGGATTTTCAAAAGGAATAACACTAGGAACACCTTGTGGAGTAGCTTTTATTTTATTAATGATAGGAATTATAATTATACTATGTAATAAAAATTCATTTGCTGGATGGGCATTAGTTTCAATCGGGATTATATGGTTCTTTATAGGTATATTAATGAACTTTAGAATGGTATTTATGCCTATTAATCTACTTAAAGCTATTATGTTATTTGGATTTACTGCAGTAGGAATAGCTATAATAATTAGAGGAATATTTTGCAAGAGAAGGTAGACTAAAAAGCTGTTGAATGATATCAATCCATTTAAATAATGCAATGTAATTTATAAATTACATTGCATTATAAAATATCCAAGCTAATGCAATAATCAAAATCTATCTTTGATTTTCCATTGTCGCATTCCATAACTGTCCGAAATATTCATTATGATATAATAGTTCATTAAAGTCACTCATACCAACAATTTCACCATCTTTAAATACATAGATTTTATCAACATTTTTTATTGTATTCAGACGATGAGCAATAGTGATAATTGTTTTGTTTTTTAAGAATTGCATAATATTTTTCATTACCAATTCTTCAGTAATATTATCCATGGCTGAAGTAGCTTCATCCAATATAACAATTTTTGCATCCCCAAAGAACACTCTGGCTAATGCCAATCTTTGACGTTCTCCACCTGAAAGAATGACACCTCTTTCACCAACTTCTGTATCAAGTCCTTTTGGTAAAGAAGAATAAAATGATGTTAGGCTAACACGTTCTAATACTTCAATAATTATATGGTCTGAAATATCCTTGTCGAAAACAATATTCTCTCGTAAGGTTCCATCAAAAATAGGGGATTCCTGTGAAGTATAAGAAACGTGATTGTAAAAATGAGTTAAGTTAAGCTCTGATAAATCATTTCTATCAATATAAATATTTCCTGCATCTGGTTTAACCAAACCCATGATTTGCTTAACAATTGTTGATTTTCCTGAACCACTTTCTCCCACAAATGCAACTGAACTCCCAGCAGGAATATCAAAGGATAAATCCTTAAAGATGTTCTTCTCATCATAGGAAAAGCACACGTTCTTAAAATATATATTACCCTCTATGGAATTTACTATCTTTCCAGAATTCAATTTAAGATCATCTGGCATATCCAATAAATCCGTATATCGCCTAAAGGCACTCTTATCCAATTTACATTGTACAAACAATACATTAAATATAGCAATTGGCGAATATGCCTTATCAATCAAGGTAAGTAACGCAACTACTGAACCTACGGACAATGCATTGTTTTTCCAACTAATGAATATAATAATTACTTTTATAAGTGTAATAAACAATCCGAAAATTGCAAAAAATGCTTCATGAATCATCTTCATTTTAGTCTTTGATTTTATAATTTCTTCAGATGCATTTGATGTTTTGCTTATCTCATGCTCAAATTTTTTATTAGTTCTAAATATAATCAATTCCATAAAGCAACGAACTACATATTTATTAAAGATTTCTTCATTATTTAAAATATGTGCTTTAATTTTATATAAGTATTTCAGCAAAATATTGGTTACCGCAAAGACAAGTACATAACCAATTGCAATAAAAATCATAATATGCTTGTCAATATTGGCAATAAAAATCAAACTGAAAACTATACTTGGAATTAATTCACTAAATAATCTAAAGTAAAAATCAAATAATATGCTTTTACCTGCATTAGCTCCGTTTTCTATTTTTTGAACCAAATTACCGGTGCCTAATGATCGATAGTGTCGATAATCTATGGTACTCATTTTTTTCAATGCCTTTAATTTAAAATCCAAGTATATACTTTGGGACAATTTGCAACTTGGATATTCATTGAAATAGTTAAAGCCACAGATGAGTACTAAAATAAATGCATAAATACATATTGTCGTGAAAGAAAGGGCCTTATCTCCAAAATCATCTAATACCTTTTGAAAATAGCGGGCACTAAAAGCATTAAGCAAAGCCAATACTATTCCCAATAATATATAACCAATAACCAGTAATTTCTTCTTGTTTAAAATATCTAAATAGTGTTTCATAACTGTACTCCTTTTAATTTTTAATATGAAATCAAAAATTAGTACAGTTGATACTGTTAGCAAATAAATTTAACCTCAGCACAATCTGCTTACAGATTATTTCAACTGTACCGAGTAGTTAATTCGTTCAATTCTCATTAAGAGGACACTTCCTTTCAATATTTTGTAAATAAGTAATAATGTACTTCTTAATCTCGCTTTACAAGATAATTAAAATAATTTTACTTTGTATAAATACTACAATTATGTAGTGATTTAACATAATAATTATAACATAAAACTTATGTACAATATAATTATTTATAGCTAGCATAATCTTATATTAAAACAAAATCTTCAAGTGATTAAGAAAACATAGGTGATTTATATCTGTGTTCCATTACTTGAATAGTAAATTAGTAACCTGAAAAATAATTATAAATTGCAAATAGTAATAAAGTATAGCTATTAAATATATTTAGTATATAATTAAGATAACGTTTAAAAAGGTGGCGATTAAAATGAAAAATATTAATATTGGCAATGGTGCAATAAAGGCTTCAGAAATATCTTTAGGGTGTATGAGGATGGCAGATATTTCTAAAGAAAAGGCATCAAAATTAATTAATACTGCTTTAGATGAAGGCATTAATTTCTTTGATCATGCCGATATTTATGGAGCAGGGAAATCTGAAGAGATTTTTGCTGAGGCAATAGATATGAATCCTACTATAAGAGAAAAAATGATTATTCAAAGCAAATGTGGAATAAGACCAGGCTTTTTTGATTTTTCAAAGGAGCATATTATAAATTCAGTAGATGCTAGTTTAAAAAGATTAAAAACTGATTATCTTGATACTTTTTTATTACATAGACCAGATACACTTATGGAGCCAGAAGAAGTTTCAGAAGCTTTTGCAGAGCTCTATGCAAGTGGTAAAGTTAGACACTTTGGTGTAAGCAATCAAAATCCAATGCAAATTGAACTTTTAAATAAGTATTTAAATAATAAAATTATTATTAATCAATTACAATTAAGTATAATGAATACTGGTATGATTGATTCAGGCTTAAATGTTAATATGAAAATAAATTCATCTATTGATAGAGATGGAAGTATATTAGAATATTGTCGTCTAAAAGATATTACAATTCAAGCATGGTCACCTTTCCAATATGGAATGTTTGAAGGTGTATTTTTAGATAATGATAAGTTCCCAGAAGTAAATGCAAAAATTAATGAAATTGCAGCGCTTAAAGGTGTATCTAACACGGTAATAGCAACGGCTTGGATATTAAGACATCCAGCAAAAATTCAAACAATAGTTGGAACAACTAATGCTGCTCGTCTTAAAGATATTTGCAAAGCTTCAGATGTGAATCTAACAAGACAAGAATGGTATGAAATATATAGAGCAGCTGGAAATAAATTACCTTAGAATTAAGATTTTATAAAATATCAATATTACAAGTATCAGTATGAATAAGGGAGCTGAAAGAAAATAGACTAGAATCTGACTAGTTATTTTTTTGAAGTTCACTAACATAAATAAAAGGTATTAGAAGTTAATTTATGCTTCCAATACCTCTTTTTAATTGATAATATATATTTTTAAAATAACTAATTAAACTGTAGAACATTGGATTATTATTTTTAAAAGTTCCTAAGTTTAAATTAATAAGTTAATAATGAATATAAGCTTTTATCTTTAGGAAGAACAGGATCTAATGGTTTAGTAGAGAATACATGAAGTTCATGTAAAGCTCTTGTACAAACTGTATAGAATAAGTTCTTATCTAAATCAAATAAATAATTTTCTCCATCAGCTACAATAACACCATCAAATTCTAGTCCTTTTGCTAAATAGGAAGATATAACATTAATTCCAAGTTTGAATTCAGAAGCGTCGCTATCTATAATATTAACAGAAGGATCCTTCGCTTTTAGCTTGTTATATATAAATTCACAATTAGCTTTGTTTTTACAAATTACAGCTATTGATGTATAATTCTTAGCTTTCATTTCATTAATAATATTTGTGATATTTAACTCTAAGTTATCAGTTGTAATGTGAATAGTTGGGTTGTCACCTTTTCTATCAACTGCTTCAATAGGTTCATGAGTATCTAAAATATCTTTTGTAAAATTAGTTATATTATATGTAGAACGATAACACTTAGTTAAAGCTACTGTTTTAATATTTGGGAATACACCTAATATATCCTCTTTATTGTTAACATTAGAATGCTTATCAATTCTTTGGTTAAGGTCTCCCATAATTGTAATTGATGCATTTGAAAATGATTTTTTAATTATTTCATAAAAAAGAGGACTATAATCTTGTGCCTCATCAATAAGTATATGTCTTACATTACTGTAATTTCTAAAGCCTTCCATTGATGCTCGTATATAAATTATTGGAGTAATATCTTCATATTTTACTTTTCCACAATTTAAATATTCTAATGTAATATCTTTTACAGATATTAAATCTTTATTTGTGAACTTTTTAATATTATCCCAAAGTATTTTATAAATTTCTACATGATTTAATGTCTTAATCATTTCATCTACTTGAATATCAACCTGCTCTTTGCAATAATCGTAAAAATTCCTTTTATCTTCTACATAGTCAAAGTGAGAATTATCATCTGATGATAAATATTTAGTTTCGACTTGAGAAAATAAACTTTGTTTAACAACTTCAATTCTACTTAAGAAAGGAATATTATTAAACCTCTCTAAGAAAGCTTTAGAGACATTTTGCTTGCTTACTATTTGTTTATCATCTATAAATATAGGCTTAAAGTCAGTTATAAGTTCAGGTATACTTGGAGCAAATTTATTTAATACTGTCATAAATTCATTAGTATTCTTATATTCCATAGATTTAGCCTCTAAATTTAATAAATCTATATCTTCACATTTTGAATAAATATAATCTAAATGCTCATTTTTACTTTCATATATATAATTTGAAGGTAAGAATGTTTTTGAATATAACTCAAATGTAGTTTGAAGAATATTAGTTTCGCCAAGTTCAGGTAATACATCAGAAATATATTCCGAAAACACTTGGTTTGGACTAAAGATTAAAATATTATCAGCTTTAAGATCTTTTCTATGTTTATATAAAAGATAAGCAGATCTATGCAATGCAATAGATGTTTTACCAGAACCTGCAGCCCCTTGAATAAATAATATTCTACTATCATCATTTCTAATAATATCATTTTGTTCTTTTTGGATAGTAGCTACTATATTTTTCATTTTATCAGTAGCATTTCCTCCAAGCATTGAGGTTAATGAGTCATCGCATAATGATTCATTAGAGCTATGCATAAATACTATTTCACCATTTTTTATATTAAATTGTCTGCTAAATTCAATTTCACCATTTATTCGTCTACCAGGAGCCTCATAAAAAGCAGGGCCAACTTCAAAATCATAAAACATAGTTGAAACTGGTGAACGCCAATCAAATACTAAAAAGTTATAGTCTTTTTCATCTTCAACACTTGATAAACCAATATAGAAACTTTCTATATCTTCTCCATTTTGTCTGAAATCTAATCTAGAGAAATAAGGTGACTTAAGTTGTTTTTCAAGAGTTCTCATTCTAGTTATTTTATTAGAATACATTTGTTCTTGAAGGGCTACTTGGCCACAGTTTTCATTAATTTCAATTTCATCTAGTTCGCTTCTATTATCCCAAAGAAATTTTCTATGTTTAATTATTTCCTTGTCTTGCACTTCGCTTGAATCAACATATTTATTTAACAATTCTTTAACAGTATCAATAGTTGATTCTAAGTATTTTTCTTCATCTAAAATGTCTTTACCAATAAGCATGTTTATACCTCACTTTTATAATCGTCATTAGATTTTAAAGTTTATAATTTAATATGTCAAGAAAAAAGAGTTATACTAGTTAATATTAGTACTTATAATTATAGACGTTGTTAAAAGCAAGTGATATAATATCTATTGTAAACGAAATCAAAAAATATAGTATAAAGTTATTATATTTACTATAGAGTAAGGGAACTAAAAGAAAATAGATCAAAATCTGATTAGTTATTTTTTTGGAGCTACCTAAATACAATTGTATTATTATAAGATTTAAGAGGAGAATATAATGAGCAGATCAACTATTACAGCTATTAGTGTAGGTATATTTTCAGGTATTTGGGCATGGATAAGTAATTCTACAGGTTTAATTACTTGGATAGGATTTATAGGGTGTACAAGCTATTTTGCTTCTGGTGGAAGCTTAAGTGGATTTAAAAAATCAATTTATTCTAATATTAGTGGGATAATATGGGCTATGGCAATTATAATATGTTCATCTTATTTTAAGGGCTCGCAATGGTCTTATTTATTTACTGGATTTTTTTCTTTTATAATGTGCATACAAGCAAAGTTTAAAACATTAGAATTTATACCAGGCGCTTTTTGTGGGTGCTGTTGTATATTTGCTACATCGGGAAACTGGAGGGCGGTGTTGCCTGCCTTAATATGTGGCGGAATATTGGGATTCGTATCAGATAGAGGCGGCTTCCACTTACATAATTTATTAGATAAAAGATATGTTAGGGAAATAAAAAAAAATACACCAAAATCTTATTAGTTATTTTGTTGAAAATGTCTTAATAATTAAACTAATGCTAAGCATCTTTTATAGGTGCTTATTTTAGTTGAAAAGAATATATTAAAAGTCTAAGGTCATTGAGATAAATAGATTCTATTAGTAAAATTATATTAGGTGAAAGCTTGAAGTTAAAGCTTGAAAAAGAATTTTTAGGGAATACTAATACTAAGAATATGATAGTAAAGGAAGTATTATATATGAATAAAAGAAACATCCTATTATTAGCAACTTTAGTATTAGTTTTATGTTTTGGTGGATTTATGATTATGGATGTAGTAGCATGGGAATCAAGTACAAAAAAAGAAGATGCACAAATATTATTAGATAGTATGTCATTAGAAGAAAAATTAGAACAAATGATTATTATTGATATTCCATATATTTATGAAGATAATAACCAAGTTAATTTTACAAAGGTTACTGAAAGTGTTAAAGAATTCTTTAAGACAAGAAAACCAGGTGGAATTATTCTATCTAAAAACAATATGATAAATAAAGAGCAAACAACTATGATGATAAGTGAAATTCAAAATATGAAGGATAAAGTTCCATTCTTTATTACAGTAGATGAAGAGGGTGGAAGGGTTTCAAGAATACCAATAAAATTGAATATACAAGCAGCAACTGAAATAGGGAATACAGGAAATCCTAAAAAAGCATTTGAAGCTGCACAAACTATTGGAAAAGCATTAAAACAGCTTGGATTTAATGTGGATTATGCTCCAGTTATGGATGTTAACACTAATCCTAATAATCCAATTATAGGGGATAGAGCTTTTAGCTCGGATCCAAAGATAGTTAGTCAATTTGGAGTAGAATTTATTAATGGTTTAAGAAAGGAAGGGATTTTATCTACAGCTAAACATTTTCCAGGTCACGGAGATACATCAGCGGATTCTCATAAAGGGTTTGTGGAAGTGTCTCATGATATAAATAGAATAAGAAATGTAGAATTACTTCCTTTTAGAGAAGCAATAAAAAATAATGTGGATTTTGTTATGGTAGGGCATATATCAGTGCCAGCTTTAGATAGTAGTAGAACTCCAGCATCTTTATCAAAACCAATAGTAACAGATTTATTAAAAAATGAGATGGGATTTAAAGGGGTAGTTATAACAGATGCATTAGACATGGGGGCTATAACTCAAAATTATGATAAATACGAATCAGTAAAATTAGCTATAAATAGTGGAAATGATATTGCACTTATGCCTGATATTACAATAACTCCAGGAAAAGATATTTCACAATATGATGAATTAATTAAATATCTAAAAGATGAAGTTAATAAAGGAAACATAAAACAAGAAAGAATAGATGATGCAGTAATGAGAATATTAAAGGCTAAAGAAAAGGTTAAAGGTAATATTTAAGAAGGGAGAAGTGAATATGAAAAAGTTACTAAATAAGCAATTGCTTAAAATAGAAAAAAAAGAACAAAAAATATTAAATAAGAAGACAAATAAGCTAATAAAAGAAAATTTAACTCCGTTTAAGAATAAAATTGAAGCGAAAATACCTGATAAACTAAAGAAAACTATGGATATTGCATTTTATAAAGGATTTCAAGTTGTATTTGAAAAAGGTACGAAATATATTGAAAAAACTTATAACAAAGAAGAAATTAACATACAACATGATGTTAATAACTATTATATAGATAGAAATACTAGTAAAAAAAGTATAAGAACTATGGATATAAAACCAAATAAAAGTAGGATAGTGAACAAATCAATAGCAACAATTGAGGGCGCAGGACTTGGGTTATTAGGACTTGGTCTGCCAGATATACCCTTGCTTATTTCTGTGATTTTAAAAACCATATATGAGATTTCTTTAAGTTATGGTTTTAATTATGAAAGTAATAATGAAAAAATATATATTTTTAATCTTATTTCAGCAGCAGTTACAACTGAAGAAGTACAAGGTAGATATAATACAAAAGTAGATGAATTAGCTGGCAATATAGATTTTAATGGTATTGTTAATGAAAATTTAGATGATGAAATGAAAGAAACTTCCCACAATTTATTTGAAGTAATGGTAACATCGAAGTTTATTCAGGGAATTCCTATTATTGGTGTTGTAGGAAGTATAACAAATTACAACGTAGTTAATAAGATAGGGAAATATGCATCACTTAAATATAAAAAACGTTACTTAAATACAAAAAATAAAAGGTAGAGATAAGAATTGGAATAAATTTACCGTTGCTTATTTGGATGAATAGGCATATAATATAGTAGAGATAAAACTAAATAATTTTCGGTAGGTGAGGTTACCTTAGGGATACAGGTTGCTACCGCGAAATAATGGAGACATTATTAGTAGGTTAGCAGGATACGTCGAATACAAGGCGTATTTTAATGCAATTATATTGCCCTAAGATGCTAAAGCTTGAACGGGTATATTATTAAATAAAGACAATTAATAATTTGTTTTTTCGTCCTCGTTGAGCTTAGCCAATGAGGATTTTTAATTTAAAAAAATAAGTGAGGTGAAAACAAGTGGAATCAGAAAGTAGTAGTGATATGGGAACAGATGGATTTGACTTAAAAAGGTTATATTTTCATAAGAAATCAAAGACAATAAAAGTAGAGATGGGAAAAAATAATAGTTTCCTAAAATTATTACTTACTACTTTGCTTGTTTACGATGCCTAAAAATATATACCTATAAGAGTTTTTCAATTATGCTACCTGTTTGCTATATAAATTTATAGTAAACAGGTTTTTTTTATTGTCATTTGTTCCTATATACTCAAAAATTAAATTTTGAGGAGGGAATAATAATGAAATTATTATTAAAAAAAAATAAGAATATTAACTCAATACAAGAAAAGGAAATTAAGAGAAAGAAACTAGAAGCTAAATTAATAGAGTATGCAACAATAAACAAAAATGATTTGTTTAAAAACTTAAAATCAAGAGATGAAGGATTAACTTATAATGAAGTAGAGATCAAGCTTGATGAATATGGAAATAATGAAATAAGTTATGGTAATGAAAATTCTTGGTATAAAAGAGCAATAGATGCTTTTATAAATCCATTTACAGTAGTACTTTTTCTATTATCACTAGTATCTTTCATAACTGATTATGTAATGTCATTACCAGAGGATAAAAATTTAACAACAGTAATTATAATAGCTATTATGGTTACAATCAGTGGAGCATTGAGATTTATACAAGAGGGAAAATCAAATAATGCAGGTAAAAAGCTTAAGGCTATGATAAAAACAACAGCAACCGTAGCACGTAATAACATTGATATAGAAATAGCAATTGAAGATATTGTGCCAGGAGATATTATAAAATTAAATGCAGGAGATATGATACCAGCAGATGCTAGAATTATATTTGCAAAGGATTTGTTTGTAAGCCAATCAGCTATGACAGGAGAATCTGAAGCAGTTGAAAAATTTGCAAACCAAAAATATAATGAAATTAAATCATATAAATCTAGCTATCTTGAATATGAAAACTTAGCATATATGGGAACTAATATAATAAGTGGAACTGCTATAGCTATAGTTTTATTAACCGGAAATGATACTTGTCTCGGAAGTATAGCAGATGCAGTAACCCAAAAAAGGGAATCAACAAGTTTTGATAAAGGAGTTAATTCAGTAAGCTTTTTATTAATTAAGTTTATGGCTATAATGGTTCCAATTGTGTTTGTAATTAATGGTATTACAAAGGGAAATTGGGCTAATGCATTTTTATTTGGAATATCAATTGCAGTTGGGCTAACTCCAGAAATGTTGCCGATGATAGTTACTACAAACCTTGCTAAAGGCGCTGTAGCAATGGCTAAATGCAAAACAATAGTAAAAAATTTAAATTCAATACAAAATTTAGGAGCTATGGATATTTTATGTACCGATAAAACAGGTACTCTTACAGAGGATAAAATTGTTTTGGAACGTCATTTAGATATACATGGAAATGAAGATATTAAAGTATTAAAACAGGGATATTTAGTAAGCTATTTTCAAACTGGACTTAATAATTTACTTGATGTTGCTATTTTAGAGCATGGTGAAAAAGAAGGATTTAAAGACTATCATAAAATATATGAAAAAATAGATGAAATACCATTTGATTTTACTCGTCGTAGAATGTCAGTGGTTTTAAATGATAAAAATAGTAAAACACAGTTAATTACAAAGGGTGCAGTTGAAGAGATGCTTGATATTTGTAGCTTTGCAGAATACAAAGGTGAAGTTAAATTGCTAACTAAAGAGGTTAAAAAAGAAATTCTTAAAACTGTAGATGAATTAAATGAAAGTGGAATGAGAGTTATAGCAGTGGCACGAAAAAACAAAATATCAACACAAGAAGTGTTTTCTGTTAAGGATGAATGCAATATGGTGCTTATGGGATATATCGGGTTCTTAGATCCACCAAAATCTTCAGCAAAAGAAGCAATAGCAGCGTTGAAGGAATATGGTGTAAGTGTAAAAGTACTCACAGGAGATAATGAAAAAGTAACAAAATATGTATGCGAAAGTGTTGGAATCCGTCCTCAAAGCATACTTTTAGGTTCTAAAGTTGAGTTGTTAACAGATCAAGAACTAAAAGTTGAAGTAGAAAAAATAAATATATTTGCAAAATTATCACCTGAACAAAAAGCAAGAGTAGTATCAATGTTAAGAGATAATGGACATGTTGTTGGCTTTATGGGAGACGGAATAAATGACGCCCCAGCAATGAAAAAAGCCGATGTTGGAATTTCAGTTGATACAGCCGTAGATATTGCAAAAGAATCTGCAGATATTATATTGTTAGAAAAAGATTTAATGGTTCTTGAAAAAGGAATTGTTGAAGGTCGTAAGACCTTTGCTAATATTATTAAATATATTAAAATGACAGCAAGTTCTAATTTTGGAAATATGTTTAGCGTTTTAGTTGCAAGTGCAGTACTTCCGTTTTTACCTATGATACCTGTACAATTATTAGTATTAAATCTTATTTATGATATATCTTGCATATCAATTCCTTGGGGTAATGTAGATGAAGAATTTCTTAAAGTCCCTAGAAAGTGGGATTCATCATCAATAGGGAGCTTTATGTTATGGATAGGACCAACTAGTTCAGTTTTCGATATTACTACATATATATTAATGTTCTTTGTTATTTGCCCAATAGTTTGTGGTGGTAGCTATGGAAATGTAAATGTTGATAAAACATTATTTATGATGGTATTTAACGCAGGATGGTTTGTTGAATCATTATGGACACAAACATTAGTTATTCATATGATTAGAAGTACCAAAAAGCCATTTATACAAAGCAGAGCATCAATGCCAGTAATAGTATTAACAAGTATTTCAATTCTAATAGGTACAATTATTCCATACACAGCTTTTGGGAAAACTTTAGGAATGTACCCTATGCCAGGGATATATTTCTTAATGTTATTTGCTACTATATTTGCCTATATGATTTTAGTTACGGTTGTTAAGAACAAATATGTGGAAAAGTATGGAGATTTATTATAGATAAATAAAATTATTAAGTGAGATAATATAAGTGTTTAGAGTTAATCCTAGTTATTAGCGATAAATGTTGGTATTATAAAATAACAACATTTATCGCTAATAAATAAGAAACTAGTAAACAGGTAATATTAATCCTAAAATTAAAAAAAATTATTACTAAGCAAAGACTATTTATATAACATTGGGGGGAGAAAAATGAATATTATAACAGTTACAAAGGAAAATTTGGAGCAAGAACATATTTGCTGTGCTATTTCTAATAATAGTGATTGCCAAGTGAATGCAAAAAAATCCTGGTTAGCAGAACGTTTTGATGATGGTCTTGTTTTTAAAAAAGGAGATGTTCGTGGGAAATGTTTTATAGAGTACATACCTGCGGAAAAAGCATGGTACCCAATTGAGGCTGATGGATATATGTTTATTAACTGCTTATGGATTTCAGGACAGTTTAAAGGCATGGGATATTCTAATATGTTTTTAGAGGAATGTGTGAAAGACAGCAAAGAAAAGGGCAAAGTAGGACTTGTGATGTTATCATCAAAAAAGAAAATGCCTTATTTATCGGACTCGAAGTATTTGAAATATAAAAACTTTGAAGTAGTTGATACTGTAGGTCCATACTATGAGTTAATGTGCTTATCTTTTGATAAAAATGCAAAAAAGCCATACTTTAAGGAAACTGTAAAAACGCTTAAAATTAGTGAGATGGGCTTTGTTCTATATTATGCATATCAATGTCCCTTTACTGCCAAATATGTTCCTCTTATTGATAAAATAGCAAAATCTAAAGGGATTCCTTTTAGAGCCATTAGGTTTGAGACCACAGGCCAGGCACAAAATGCTCCTGCACCTTTTACTTCTTATAGCTTGTTCTATAATGGAGAATTTGTAACACATGAAATTCTTTCAGAAAAAAAATTCAATAAAATAATTACTGAAAAAGGAATGTAATTACATGATATATTCATAAATTATATTAAGGTGCTTAAAAATGGTTTGTTATTTTTGAAAGTGCTTAATAAGAAGGGGTGGGGTATAAATGAATGTGAAAAAAACAATATTCGCAGTAATGTTAGCATCTTCAATGACTGTAGGGCTAATGGGGTGTTCTACTATTAATGACTTTGTTAATAATATTGAAAAGAAAAATGAGAAGACAGATAAGATAGACGAGAATGATAAAGACACTAATAAAGGCACTGCCAAAGAGGAAAAGAAAAATGCAGATGATAATAAACCTGTAGCGGATAGTACTAAGGTTAGTAATAAAACTTTAAATATAGGGATGTTTGTACCAAATGGGAATTATGAAGTTAAGTGTGAAGGCAGTGATGTTATATCAAATGATAACTTTATAAAAGGTGATGGCACATCATATCAAGTAGTTGGGACAACTGGGAAAGGACCTGTTATAAATGTTTATAGTATAAAAAATGGAGGTCTAAATAAGGTTTTCACAGGTGATTTAACAGATAAAGAAATGAAAGATATAGGAAAAATAAATTATTTAAGTAAAAATGATAAATCACAGGAATTATTGATTTTAAATGAGCCATTAAAAGTTGGAACTAAATGGGATAATAAAGAAATTGTTGAAGTAGGGGAAAATTTAAAATTAGATAAGGAAACATTAAAAGGTGCTTATATAAAAACATGGGAACAGGTAAAGAGTAATGGTAAAAAAACAGTAAAAGTATATTATTATTCAGAAGGTTTAGGTTGTGTTAAATATGATGTTTTATTAGATGGAGTATCTGTAGAAAAATCAACAGTAACATCAGTTACTAAAAAATAAAAGATAAAAAAGGTGGATTTTATGGTTATTGATTTTACACACACTATAGATAATGGAATAACTTCATATACAGAGGATACAAAACCTAAAATAGAGCAAATATCTACTATAGATAAAGATCATTATGAAGAAAGAAGTATAAATATTTTTACCCATACAGGAACACATATAGATTCACAAAGACATATGCTTAAAGAAGGTAAATATATTGATGAATATAAATTAGAAGATTTAATGGGACCAGCAGTTATCTTAGATTTTAGTAATATAAATGAAAAAGAAATAACTAAAAAAGACCTGCTTATACACATTGAAGAAATAAAAAAAGCAGAGTTTGTATTAATAAAGACGGGATGGCAAAAATATTGGTGCAGTGAAAAATACCTAACTAATTATCCCACATTAACAATTGAGGCAGCAGAATATTTATCAAGCTTTAACCTAAAAGGGGTTGGGGTAGATTGTATTTCTATTGGGAAATCAGAAGATGAAATGACTCTTCATAAAATATTTTTAGAAAAAGAAATTTTAATAATAGAAAACTTAAATTTAGAAAAAATAATTAATGGACTGTTTAAGCTTATTGTAGCGCCATTAAAAATAAAAAATAGTGATGGGGTACCAGTAAGAACATTTGGATTTATATAACTTTTGTTCATATTAAAAAAAACAACAAGCCAATATACATCCTACATTGGCTTGTTGTTTTTAATTTAAACATAATATTATTTCATTTGATAAATTTGATTAGGATTTTGTAAACTTAATTAAAAAATAACTAATAGGAGAAAGTGATATGGATAGAGAAAAATTTTATACTAATAGAAAAAACATTATGTTATTAGCAATATTATGCTGTGCTTTATGGGGGAGTGCGTATCCTTCAATAAAGGTTGGATATTCATTATTTAATATACCTTCAGATGATATCGCAACAAAATTAATATTTGCAGGATATAGATTTCTAATTGCGGGGATTTTTGTATTAATAGTTCAGGTAGTTGGAAAGAAAAAAATATTCGAGTTATCTAAAAAGCAAGCTTTGCAAGTAACCATATTAGGACTTGGGCAAACTACTCTTCAATATATATTTTTCTATATTGGTTTATCGTACACAACAGGAGTAAGAGGATCAATAATAAATGGAACATCAACATTTTTTAGTATAATAATAGCCCATTTTCTTTATAAGAATGATAAACTTAATTTCAATAAAATATTAGGATGCATTATAGGATTTCTTGGAGTTATAATTGTTAATTTTAATGGACAATCATTGCTAGATAGTTCTTTTAGCTTTCAGGGAGAAGGATTTATAATGATTGCAGCATTCCTACTTTCAAGTTCTGCTATATACGGTAAAGGAATTACTCAAAGGATAGATCCATCAATAGCGACAGGATACCAATTAACTATTGGTGGATCTGTTTTAACTATTTTAGGATTTGTCTTAGGTGGACAACTAGTAGGGTTCACATTAACATCATCAATTTTATTAATTTACATGGCACTTTTATCATCAGTTGCTTTTGTAATTTGGGCACAACTGCTTAAATATAATAAAGTAGGGATAATAACAATATTTAATTTCTCAATACCAATCTTTGGAACATTACTATCAGCAATAATTTTAGGAGAAAATATATTTGATATTAAGATTTTAATAGCATTAATACTAGTATGTATTGGGATATTCCTTGTTTATAGAGTTAAAGATAATAAATAGAACTAAAGTTGAATCAGGAATATTATTTATTTTATGATAACTTAAAGATATTTGATAAAATTCAATAAAGAATCAGGTTAGAATAAAAAAAAATTATGGTATTATTACAAAAATGTAATCTAACTGAAAGGTAAATAGATATGTGTTTTTAATGTAATAGAATAAAATTAGCATTGTAATAAGGTTATAGGAATAATAAAATTCCAAATGATCAATATGTTAATAGAGGAGAAGTTAAAAAATGAAAAAATTAAATTCATTTACGTTAAAAATAATAGCTATGATAACTATGTTATTAGATCATGTTTACACATATATAGGGCAATCAGGCATAGATGTACCTATTTGGTTTGGATATTTAGGAAAAATTGCAGCACCTATATTTTTCTATTTAATAGTAGAAGGATTTTTCCATACTAAAAGTAAAGTGAAATATTTATCAAGATTAGCTAGCTTTGGAGTTGTTATGATAGGGATAGATAAGATTATAGGAATTCACAATAATATATTCTTATCACTTACTTTGTCAGTAATTATGTTAATGGTTATAGATTATGCTAAAAAATCTAAAAAATCATATATATACATACTTGCAACCTTAGCTGTAGTTGCAATAGGTGCGGCATATATGTTTACAGAAGCGTCTATGTTTGGCTTAGGTATGACACTTATATTCTATTTCTTTAGAGATAAAAAAATAATAATGGCAATAGTTTATTGTTTATTTAGTTTAATGCCAGTATTCACATGTATAGGAATACCAGATGCTTATCAGCAACTGTTCCTATCTGATTATCAATGGATGATGGTGTTTGCATTACCATTAATACTTATGTATAACGGTAAATTAGGCTTGAAAAATACAATTACCAAATGGATGTTTTATATATTCTATCCAGCACATCTTATAGCATTAGCATTAATAGGACGACTTTTATAGAAAATAATTATGAGAAATTGTTAAGGTCTATTTAATATTTTTTCTTTCTTTATATTTACCTGCCAACTTTATTGCAAATAGTTGGGGGATTAAATTTAACAAACTAACCAATATTAGTAATTGATATGGCATTAGTGGTTTAAAATAAGTGTTCCATTGTTCATTAATTATATTGCAAATAAAGAAATATGAAATAATTGCAGATAGTATATTTCCTATTATTAAGAACAAATACATTATTAAAACATTTAACTTCAAAGGCTATAATTGAAGTTATTATTATTATTATTAAATAACCAATCATTGAACCGTTGGTAAAATCTGTATATATAGAGAAGTATACAAACGGAAAACAGTATAAACAAAGTGTTAGAAAATTAAGGCCTATTTTTTTCATTATTTCACCAACTAAATTTATATGAATATTTAGTATTAATTAAAATATTTACTTATAGTTCCCTTTATTAATCCTGTACAAAAAAAAGGAACATACGCCCGAATAAATACAGAATAGAAATGTAAGTAAGGCAAATGGATAGAGTGGGTATGCAAGCAATGCTAATGCCTCGATGAATAATCCTATAGTTAATGATAACATTATCCCAAAACAAACTCCTATTTTATTTTTCAAATTTAATCCTCCTTAAAATTAATATAACTATTATAGTAGATACTTATCACTTTTTTTTAGGAAATAATTTATCTTTATAGTAAGCGTCTGCTTGATAAATTGCTGCTAAAGGGTTGTGACATAAAACTCTATCTTTTACGGCAAAGACAGTTACAGGTGCTACTGAATATTTTATAAATAAAGAATCATGACCAACACACAAACCTAAAATTATATTCAATTCTGTTTTAGTCTCATTTAAAAAGATAGCTTGTCCTATAGGATTGCACATTGGTACAGTTGATTCGTTAATATCAATAAATTCTTTAGGTATGCTCCCGTTTTTGCATATAACTGAGTTTATATTAAATCCATTATATGAAAAAACCTTGCTTAAGGTTTTAGCTTCATTAGCTAATCCTATACAAAATGCAAGTCCTATATTTTTAAATCCACATTTATTTGCAAAATCCATTGTTTCTTCTAATCTTGTCTTTTGACAATACCCTTCACTTACTACTAAAGCTGATGCTCGAGCAATATTTAAATTACCTTTTTCATTATATAATTCTTTAATTTCCTCCGTTTTTTCATTAACACAAGGACAATTTCTAGGAAATCTATCAATATCACCACTATTACAAGCGTGTACAGAACATAAAGCACAATTAAACATAATAATCCCTTCTTTCGTTTGTAATTTATAGAATAATACAATTTATATTACCTTACATGTTAAAATAATACAATGAAATAAGTATAAAAGAAGCTGGCATAGGTGTAAAGAAAATATCTTAAACTTTGATTTTATACTTCAATATTGGATTACATATTTATTAAGTGAGTGCTTTATTCATGATAAAAAATACATTCACTACTTGACATATCTAAGTAGTGAATGTAAAATAATGTTACTACTATGAAGAGCAAAGTAGGAGGGGATTATTATAGATGAATCACAACTGTTAAAGGGTATTTTAGAGGGATGCGTATTAAGTATTATTTCACATGAGGAGACTTATGGATATGAAATCTTAGTGGTATTAGAGAAGTATGGATTTAAAGATATTTATGAAGGTACATTATATCCCTTATTAAGTAGGATGGAAAAAAAGAACTTAATAAGTTGTCGCATAGGTAAATCACCTTTAGGGCCAAAGCGTAAATACTATTCTATAACAGAGGACGGACAAAAATATTATGAAGATTTTAAAAGTGTTTTTCAAGAGATGACAATTAATACTAATAAGATAATTAATGCTAAAGAACTATAATTTTAGGGAGGGGTTTATATGGGGGATACTAGTAGAAAGTTTTAATAAATCAAAATTAGAACAAGAAGCAGAGCAACTTAAATATGAAGAAGCAATAAAAAATAGGTATTTAAAACATAAAGTAAAATATGAAAAGAAAAATAAAGAACCGCTAATATGGCATGCGTTTTTAAAAAAGAAAACATGGAATAATAAAATTTTTAAAATTATATTTTCCATATATGTAGTTATAATTTTAGCATTAATAATATTGATGGGAAGAGGTATGATAATAAATAACAATATAGATATAATAGGAATCATATTATTAATAGTAATGTCATTTATAGAAGTATTGTTAATTGGAGTTGTAATGAAATCACCAACAAAAATGGAGGAGTAATATATGATAATAAGAGAAATACAGCAAAAAGATAATAAAGAAGTAGAGTTACTTATTAGAACATGTTTAATAGAATTTGGAGGTGATAAACCAGGGTGTGCTTGGACTGATCCAAATTTAGGCAGATTTTATGAGCTTTATAAAAATAAAGGATCAAAATACTTTGTTGTTGAAGAAAATAATAAAATAATAGCTGGCTGTGGAATTGGGCCACTAGAAAATTTAGAAAACATATGTGAACTACAGAAAATGTATTCATTAAAAGAAGTAAGAGGAAGAGGTATTGCAAATGAACTAATGGAAATTTCCTTAGAATTTGCAAAAAAACATTATAGTAAATGTTATTTAGAAACTTTTAGCAATATGATTGGAGCAAATAAGTTTTATAAAAAAAATGGATTTATAAAACTAGAAAAACCTTTAATTGAAACAGAACATTTTGCTTGTGATGTGTGGTACATTAAAACATTATAAGTTAAAGATAGAATAGATTTTATAGCCAGTGTAATTATTGAATTACGCTGGCTATTTTTAATAAAATCTAGGATGATTCATATTTAGATATAGACATTTTATATTTAGATATGAATCATTCTATATAATTTAAAATTGAAAAATATGTTATAATTAGATTAAATTAGATTAATTACAGAGTGGTTAAAGGAGCAACTAATGATTAGTACAAATGTTAGAAAAAGGGTAACAGAAGTAAACTATTTAAATACGGATAACACTTGGAGATATAGAAATATTATTAGAATAGCTTATATTAATTATGAAAAGATGAAGTATTGGCTATATGCTGAAGAAATATATGATGAAATAATAAATGTACAGGGTTTTAACAGCTACACATTGGATAATTTAAAAGGGGATTTAGAAGCATTAAAATCCTGGGGAAACTTTGCTGCAATTCAAGATACAAAAAGAACAACAACTATTGAAGAGTTTAAAAATAGGAAATTTAGATATCAAATTTCTTATGCAACAATAGAACTTGAAAGAACATTAATAAAGATTGAAGCTGCAAGTGATGGTATGAGAGGTTCTTTAGAAATATCCTTAATAGAAAGGTTTAGAGATACATTGAAAAAATTAGAAAAAATAGAAATTAATAATAATGGCAAAGATTTATTTAGTCTTTGGGAAATGTTAAATAGAGATTTTAAACATCTTAATGAAAATTATCAAGATTATATAAGTAAGTTTTTTAATCCTAAAACAGAGGAGTTATTAAAAACAACAGAATTTTTAATATATAAAGAGAGTTTTATAAAGTATTTAAGAGAATTTATAAAGGGAATACAAATTAACGTACCACAAATACAAAAAAGTATAGAAATATTAGAAGAAGATACAGAAAGATTAGATTTATGTATAAAAAAAATTGTTAAATATGAAAAAAATACAATAGCTTTAAATGCTGATTACAATGAAAATGCAAGGTATGAAATTAATGCGGGAAGATATATGAGTATGAAGGAATGGTTTGTAGCTATAAAAGGAAGAACTCCAATGGGAGAACAAATTTTAGAAAGTACAAACGGAATAATAAGAAAAATAACAAGATATGCTCTTCAAATAACTGAAATAAACTATGGGGGAGGAAATAGGCTAGTAGATTATAGAAAACTTGCGCAGATATTTAATAATACAAAGAATATTGAAGAGGCTCATAAACTCTCATCACTAGTATTTGGTGTTTTTAATACTCGTCATATAGTTTGTAACACAGAGAGAGAAACAGAGAGCATCAATAGTAGTATATTTGAGGAAAATCCAACAGTTGTGACTATTACGCCAAGCCGTAGAGATTATGGTAGAAAAACAGCAAGTACAGCTATAGTTAAAAATAAATCAGAAGAAAAAAATAAAAAGGGAATAGAGGTATTAGAAAAAAGAAAAAAAGAGGAAGAGTTAATAGAAAGTTATATAAAAGATAATAAATTAATTTTCAGAAATTTAGCAGGAATTTCTAAAGAAGAAAGAATAATATTTTTAACATGGTTATCTAAATCAATAAATGATAAATCAAATAGTTGGATAAGAAATGAATATGGAAAGTCATATAAAATAGTAAATTTAAAACCTAAAGATAATATAAAAATTAACTGTGAAGATGGAGATTTTACAATGCCAGATTACGAAATAGTTTTTAAATAGTTTTTTAATAGTTTTTTAATAGGAGTGAAGATGTTGGAGCTTATTGATTTAATAGAAAATTATATGATTATAAAAGAAAAAGATAGAGATTTATATTACTCTATAAAGGATAATGTAAGCTCATATAAAGATTTTATAAGTAATAACTTAGGTTATGATTTAATAATAAAAGATGAATTTATAAAACTAGAGAAAATCCCATCTTCACCAGAAAGTTGGATGGGAATTAGTGACTTTACGGATAAAAAAGAGTATATATTTTTTCTGAATATACTTATGTTCCTTGAGGATAAAAATAAAGAAGAGCAATTTATATTGTCAAACCTTACAGAGTATATAGAAAGCGCCTATGTGGATGAAAAAATTGATTGGACAGTGTTTTCAAATAGAAAATCACTTATAAAAGTAATGAAATTTTCATTAGATCTTGGATTAATTAAAAATAATGATGGGAATGAAGATGACTTTAGTAAAAGTAAGGCTGCAGAAGTTTTATATGAAAGTACAGGTATATCAAGGTACATGGTAAGGCGATTTTCTAAAGACTTAGATGAAATGGAAAATTATGAAGATTTACTTAATGAAACTTTTGGAGAATTATATAATGAAAGAGGGGTAATGAGAAAAAATAGAGTGTATAGAAAACTATTACTTTCACCAATAGTTTACAATAATATAGAAGAAGATAGTGATTATGAATATATTAAAAACTATAGAGCTCCAATTTGTAATGCATTTGAAAAAAACTTAGACTGGAATTTACATGTTCACAGAAATGGAGCAATGGTTGCACTTGGTGAATCATCGGGAGTAAATGACGTGTTTCCAAGTAAAAATGGAGATGGAGTAGTAACGCTATTTGTAAATAAAGAAATCAGAAGTTTAATAGAAGAAAAAAAATTAAATGTAACTATAGAGGACATAGTTATTATTTCAGTAGATGAATTTAAAGATTTAATAATAAATACAAGAAATAAATATGGAGATGGTTTTACTAAAGAATTTAGAGATTACAGTGAAGAAATAATAGTAAGTAAAATAAAAAAGTTTATGAAAAACTTTTCTATGATTAAAGAAGAAAAGGATAAGATTATACTATTGCCTTTAATAGCAAAAGTTATAGGGGAGTACCCAAAAGATTATAGGGAGAGGAAGAGTAATGAGTAGTAGATGGGTTGCAAATAAGTTCGGATTATTCAATTTTTGGTATTATGATGATCAAGAATATAAACTTGAAAATGGTAAGGTAATATTTAAAGGAACAAATGGAAGTGGAAAATCAGTAACAACTCAAAGCTTTATTCCTTTATTATTAGATGGAGATAAAAGACCTAACAGAATAGATCCATTTGGTACAAAATCGAGAAGAATAGAAGATTATATACTTATGGAAGATGGTGAAGAGGATAGAATTTCATATCTTTATATGGAGTTTAAAAAACCAGAATCAAAAACTTATATAACTATAGGAATTGGATTTAGAGCAAGAAAAGGGAAAAAATTAGAAAGCTGGCATTTTATATTAAAAGATGGTAGAAGAATAAATAAAGATTTTAAATTATATGAATTCTCAGGAGAAAAGATTCCATTAAATCAAAAGAAGTTTGAAAATAGATTAGGTGAAGGTAACGTATTTACCTTAAGTCAAAAAGAATATATGAATAAGGTAAATGAACATCTTTTTGGATATTCTGATATTGAAAATTATAAAGAACTATTAAATCTTTTAATAGAGCTAAGGAGCCCTAAGCTATCAAAGGATTTTAAACCAACTAAGATATATGGAATATTAAATAAATCACTAAATACCCTTTCAGAGGATGATCTTAGAGATATATCAGAAGCTATGGACAATATGGACAGCCTAAATAATAATCTAGAAGAATTAGATAAAAGTTTAAGAAGTGCGGAAAAAATTTATAATGCATTTTCAAAGTATAATAAAACAATTATATATAAAAAAGGACTAGATTATAATAGATGCAGATTAAGAGTGAAAAATGAAGCTGATAGTATTGATAAATTATATAAAGAAAATAGTGCGGCAGAAATTTTAAAAGAAGTTAGTAAAGAAGAGATTAAAGAATTAAAGTTAATATTACAGGATGCAAAGATAAAGAGAAAAGCATTAGAAAATCATAAAGGATTTAAAATATCTGAAAAATTAGTCGAATTAAAAAATGAAAATAATGAAGTTATTAATTTGTTAGAAAATAAGAAAAAAATTGAAGAGGATAAGTTAGATAAAAAAAGAAAAAATAAAGGTGAAATAGAGGGAAAAGAACTTAAAATATATAATATAGATAAGGCTATAAAGGGTTTATTAGATGATGAAGAATACTATAGAGAAAAAAGTTATTATGAGTCTATAGTAAATATTAAAAATGAAATAAGCCTTAAAGAAGATTGTAGTTTGGATTTAGTATTAGAAAATGCAAGATCTTATGAACAATTAATAGGTAGTATATATAAGCTAATTATAAAACTTAGCGAAGCTAAAAAAGAATTAGATAAAATATTTTTACTAGAACATAAAAATAAAAGAGAAGTTAAGGAACTAGATAGAAAATTAAATGAGGGCATAGAGCTGTTAACAACTTCTAAAATAGAGTATATAGAAAAAATAAATAGATATTTGGACAAGTGTAAAGAACTAAAAATAAAGGATAAGGAGCTAAATGAATTATTTAGAACTATACATAAAGTAGAAGAAATTTATGAAGCAAATAAAATAGAGTTTATTATAAAGGGACTAGCTGAAGAAAAATTAATGAAATTAAAAGATGAAAATATAAAGTTAGATAATAAAAATGAAAGTAAAGATAATGAGATAAAAGAATTAGAAAATGAAATTATAAAACTTGAAAATAATAAAGAATCTATTGAAGAAGAGGAAAATGTAAAAAATCTTAAAAAAGAGAAACTGTTAATAACTCAAAGTATAACTCATATAGAACTATCTATTTTTACAATAACAAATGAAATTGATAATTTTCCAAAAGTGAATGATATAGAAACAAGTATAACATTAATTGATGAAGCTAAAAGAAAGTTAAAAGATGGAGAAAGTTTGTTGAAAATTATAAGAGATCAATTATTTGAAAAAGAAAGAGATAAAGAAAAATTAGATAGTAGGATAATTGAAGAAGGCGAATATATTAAGATTCCTAAAAATTTAGAGGCTTTTGAAGAAGCGGTAGAGTCAATTAAATTATATATAGAAGCAATAAATAATTTAAAACATAACCATAATAATAAAAGCCATATAGAAAAAGAAATTAAAAGTACTAAAGATATTATAGAAGATATAAATTTTGATATAGATATTATTATTAGTGAAATACATGGATTAAAGGGAAAAAGAGAAAAAATAAGTGCAGAAATACAATCTTTAGAAGAAATACTTAAAAGCTTAAATTTAGGTAAGACTAAAGAAGAATTAAATAGTGTTATACACATAACCGAAAACTATCCAGATGCAATAGAGGTTTCGAGAGAATCATATATAAGAAATAAAGCTAAAATAGAGGTTATACAAAAAGATATAATTAAATCTAAGGATAAGCTTGAAAAAGAAAAAAATATATTTAAATATTATAAAAAGATTTTAAATGATGAGATATCTCTAGGGTATATTGAAGAAATAAGAGATTTAAATGAAGAAGAGGCTGCAATTAAGATTTTAGAATCTGAGGGACAAGGACTTATAGAAAAGAAAGATCGTATAGTATCTAAACTATTTGAAACTATATCACAATATGGTTCGGAATTAGTTGAATATAATTTGAAAAAGGAAGACATATTTTTAGATTATACTAAAACAGAAGATGAAGAAATAAATGAAATCTTAAGTGGTGGAATAAGAATAGATTTAATGTTTAAGATAAACAGAAGAAATATTAAGTTAATAGATTTAATAAATCATTTAGTTAGGTCAATAGAAGACCAAAAATTATTAATAAGCGATAAAGAAAGAGAAATTTTTGAAGATACGCTTATAAATACATTAAGCTCTAAAATAAGTGCTAAAATTTATAATGCTAATAAGTGGGTAAAGCAAATAAATACATTAATGAGCTCTATGGATACATCTAATGGGTTAAAGCTTGATTTAAAATGGATAGCAAAAAAATCAGAAAACATAGGGGAACTAGGTTCAAAGGAATTAACTAAGATAATAGGTAACCCACAATTTATGGATGCAGATGAAAGAGAAAAGTTATCTAATCATTTCAAGGAAAGTCTTAAAAAGGCAAAAAAGTTAGCAAATGATGAGGATATAAATAAGAGCTATCAAGCTATTATTAAGGAAGTTTTAGATTATAGAGAATGGTATGAATTTAGATTGTCATATAGTAACAATAAAAGTTCTAAATTAAATGAGTTAACAGATAATGAATTTTTCAAATTATCAGGTGGAGAAAAAGCTATGGCAATGTATATCCCATTATTTGCAGCAATAAATGCAAGATATAATGCTGCTGATAAAAAGGATTGTCCAAGAATTATAGCTTTAGATGAAGCATTTGCAGGGGTTGATGAACAAAACATAAATACTATGTTTACACTTTTAGAAGGGTTAGATTTAGATTATGTATTAAACTCTCAAGTTTTATGGGGAACATATGAAAGTGTAAAA
The DNA here is from genome assembly GCF_900104115.1 of Clostridium gasigenes. Classification (GTDB taxonomy): domain Bacteria; phylum Bacillota; class Clostridia; order Clostridiales; family Clostridiaceae; genus Clostridium; species Clostridium gasigenes. The sequence continues at coordinate 17,816 of NZ_FNJM01000003.1, read as the reverse complement.
TCTCTGATTATTTATGAACTTATAAGGCAAGGGGATGATGTTATACTACCAATAAAATACAAATGGAATGGGAAAGTTAAAAGTATAGAAGGCATAGAATGAAATATCTAATACAACCACAATTTATGGGCTTAAGGCATATAAAGAAATAAAAAATTGTATTATTGAGGAAAAATATTCAGCTTATCAAGAGTTATTAATAAAAGATTATATAGATTTTATAATAATAAATATGTAAAAGATATAATTGAAAAATAATAGAAGTCATGTAGAAATACATGGCTTTATTTTTTTACTTAATTTTTGATTTAGTGGTATGTGATTAATATTTAATTAAGAATTGAGAAATAAATTTTAAAAAATTAACAAATTATAAATTTAAATGGTTTTTATTAAAGAATATTTGAATAACCTATTATATAGCAATAGATTTTCAGGGGGAGATTAACATAGAAAGTAACAAGTTTGACGCTAAATTGAACTTATTAAATAAAATACCAGAACAGTTACTATATAAGGTGGTTCCTTTATCACAAAATGAAAAGATTAATAAAGGAAATATAGAAATAGTAGTTTTGTTTGGAAACAATTTAGATAAAGTTACAAGGTCTGTTGAGGCAATAGGTGGAACATTTGAAAATTTAGGTTATGGATTTGGTATTGTTACTGTAAAGTCTGAAGATATTCGTAAAATATCAGAGCTACAAGGAGTACAGTATGTAGAGTTACCTAAGGTTTTATTTACTTCTGATCTTGAAAGTAATAAGGCTAGTTGCGTTACAAATGCTTGGGACAGGTATGGTCTTACTGGAGAGGGCGTATTAGTTGGATTTATTGATACTGGTATAGATTATACCCATCCTGCATTTAGAGATGAGAATGGAAATACAAGAATTGATTTTATTTATGATTTGGCTGAGGATAGAAAGATTTATGATAAGGCTCAAATAAATGAAGCTTTAAAAGCACCAGACCCATATGCAATTGTAAATGTAAGAGACCCACTAGATCATGGGACACATGTAGCTGGAATAGCTTGCGCAGGTGGGAACATACCTAAGCAAAATTATGGAGTAGCTTTTAAAAGTTCTATTGCAATGGTAAAGACTACTAGATACGGTTTTTTGAATTTTGCTTTAAGTACTCAGATTATGAGAGGAATAAAGTTTTTAGTAGATAAGTCAAATGAAATGAATAAACCACTTGCTATAAACATTAGTTTAAGTACTAATGATGGGGCACATAATGGTACAAGTCTTTTAGAACAATATATAGAAACTATATGTAGGCTTGAGAGAGTGGCAATAGTTATTGCAGCAGGTAATGAAGGTGACGCAGCTCACCATGTAGGTGGTGAATTAAGCGATATTAATGTGATTCCTTTAAGTGTATCTGATTCTGAAATGGCACTATCGCTTCAATTATATAAACCTCTTTTAGTTGATATATCCATTGAGATAGAAAATCCCTTAGGCGAAAAAAGTGGAGAAATAGTAATACGTAATGGATACAGAGAACTTAACATAGGTGTTGATAAATGTCTTATTTATAATACAGGGCCTAAGCCCTTTGACATAAATGGTGAAATATCTATAAGTCTTTTGCCTGGATTACAGTACTTACCAAGTGGTGAATGGAAAGTAACTTTAAAAGTTCTTAATAAATATAGGGGAATATATGATATATGGCTTCCTATTACAGAAGCAATTAATGAAAAAACAAGGTTTCTTAAACCTGATGTATATAATACCTTAGGAATACCAGCTACAGTACAAAGCGCAATTTCAGTGGGTAGTTATAATAATATGACAAATACTTTTTCCTCATTTTCAGGAAGGGGGAAGATCTATAGAACTTCCTTTGAAAAACCAGATATAGTAGCTCCAGGAGAAGATATATTATCAACAGTCTCAAATAGGGGGTTTGATACTAAAACAGGAACTTCAATGGCATCGCCTAATGTAGCAGGAATATGTGCATTACTTCTAGAGTGGGGAATAGTTAAGGGGAATGATCCTTTCCTTTATGGAGAGCGACTTAAGTATTATCTTTCAAAAGGTGCAAAAAGAGATAGGTTAGAGATACCCTATCCAGATCCTAGATGGGGATATGGAACTGTTTGTGCATATGATTCATTAAATTTACTACAATTAGCTAATGTTAGAGGTCAAAGTAGATTAGAAGAAAATATGACAGATGAGGAGTTTTTTACATTAATAGATACGGTATTTAGTCCTATAGAATATATAGGAGATATTGCCGGTGCTGTAAGTAAAATTCCAAATGCCCGTATTTTTATTGCAGATAAAACTCGTGCAATATTAGCAGTTAGGGGAGATGTACAGGAAGTAATTGATAAACTTTTTGATGTAATTGTTTATGTAAATCCTAGTGGATTGTATACTTTGTGTGATATTTCACCAGTGGAGGCCTCTGGGGCAACCACATTTCATAACAGTACTTACTTACCATTGGATGGACTAGGAGTTACGGTAGGTATAATTGACACTGGTATAGACTATTTAAATGAGGAGTTTATTAATGAAGATAACACATCAAGAATTTTAACTATTTGGGATCAAACTATTCCTAGTGCAAAAAGACGAGAAGATTTGTTTGGAGGCAGTGAGTATACTAGGGAAGAAATAAATAGTGCTATTAAAGCTAAGATGGATGGACAGGATCCTTATGCAATAATACCATCAAAGGATGAAGTAGGGCATGGTACTAGTATGGCAGGAATTGTAGGGGCCAGAGGTGTAAATCCTGAAGTTATAGGAGTAGCACCAAGATGCAATTTTGCTATTGTAAAGTTAGGACCTAGACCAGAGGTTTTAAATGATTATTTCGGTGTTTATGGCGATGCACCTACCTTCTCAACTTCGGTTGTATTTTTAGGTATTAAGTATTTATACGATTTAGCACGCAGGTTAAAAATACCTATGGTAATACTGGTACCCTTAGGTGCAAGTAGAGGTGGTCGAAACGGACTATCACTTACTGAGAGATATATAGATGAAATTTCAAGAGCTGTAGGAATAACTGTAGTTGTGCCAATAGGGAATGAAGGAGATTCAGATAATCATTCCTCTGGAACCATGGTTAACGAAGATGATACTCAGAATATTGAACTTAAAATAGATAAAAACCAAAAAAATATAAATTTTGAAATATGGATTAGTAAACCAGATAAATTTGCACTATCAATTATTTCTCCTTCTGGAGAAATAATTGATAGGATACCACCTAGCGTTAATAAAATAACAGAAATTAAATTTATATATGAAGGTACTATAATATATGTAGAATACTTTATACCCGAAGTATTAACTGGTGATGAGAAAATTACAATTAATGCTAGAAATATAAAGGAAGGAATATGGATATTTAAGCTTATAGGAGAATTGGTCGTAACAGGCAGGTATGATGCTTATTTAATTCAAAGAGATTTACTAGCTCCTGGTACAAGATTTTTAAATCCAGATCCATATGTAACACTAACTATTCCAGCATCCTCCTCATATGCTATATCTGTTGGATATTATAATCAAAATAATAATTCTAATGTAAGAGAATCAAGTAGAGGATATACAAGAGATAATAGAGTTAAACCAGATGTAGTAGCAGGCGGAGTAAATGCTTTAGTGACTGCGGTAGGCTCTGGAACACAAGTTGTCAGTGGGTCTAGTGTGGCAGCTGCGGTTGTAGCTGGATGCTCAGCACTTATATTTCAGTGGGGAATTATTGATGGAAATGACACAAGTTTATATTCCACAAAAGTTAAAACCTATTTGATAGGAGGAACATCAAAAAGGGAAGGTGACATATATCCTAATCCACAGTGGGGATATGGAGCAGTTGATATGAAGGGTGTCTTTAATAATATTAGATTAAAACCATCTAAGGGTAGAAGTGATTGGAGATTAGAAGAAAATGTAGAAAATATTCCAGGCGCGGAGGTTTTTGAAATACCGAAAAATATTTCTGCAACAATAGAATATCAAGGAGATATTGAAAGCGCTATAAAAAAAGTTCCAAATGCCCGTGTTTTTATTATTGATGAAAAGCGTGCAATAGTAGTAGCTGAAGAAAATCTACAGGAAGTACTTGATAAACTTTCTGATGTAATTGTTCAGGTAATTCCGGATCTTACAGATAAAGAGTTTGTTGTATTACCAGAGAGTACTTTTGCTACAATAGAATATCAAAAAGATATTGTGAGCGCTGTAAAAGAAATTGCAAATGCCCGTGTTGTTATTGTTGATAAAAAGCGCGCAATATTAGTAGTTATAGGAAGTATACAGGATATACAGGAAGTACTTGATAAACTTTCTGATGTAATTATTTATGCAGTTCCTACTGTATTGCATACGTTATGTGATATTTCACCATTAGATGCATCGGGAGCAAGTACGTTTCATAATAGTATTTACCTGCCACTAGACGGATTGGGAGTTACTGTAGGAATAGTTGATAGTGGAATAGATTATTTAAATGAGGAGTTTATTAATGAGGATGGTACCTCAAGAATTTTATCTATTTGGGATGAGGAGATTAGTACAGGTAAAAGCCCAGAAGGACAGTTCGGAGGTAGTGAGTACACTAGAGAAGAAATAAATAACGCAATTAAAGCTAAAAGTGAGGGGAAGGATCCTTATGAGATAGTACCATCGAAGGATATAATTGGACATGGTACTAGTATGGCATCGGTTATAGGAGCGAGAGGTGCAAAGCCAGAAGTTATAGGAGTAGCACCAAAATGTAATTTTGCTATTGTAAAGTTAATATCTGCACCATTAACAGTAAGAGATGATTTTGGGATGTACGGAAATGTAACTACTTATTCAACTTCAGCTGTATTTTCAGGTATTAAGTATTTATACGATTTAGCACGCAGGTTAAAAATACCTATGGTAATTCTTGTACCTCTAGGTTCAAATATGGGTCCCCATAATGGATTATCCTTTATTGAGAGATATATAGACGAGATTTCAAAGGTAAGTGGAATAACTGTAGTTGTGCCAATCGGAAATCAAGGCGATTCAGATACTCATACCTCTGGAACCATAGCTAAGGTAGGAAATACTATGGATATTGAGCTTAAAATAGATGAGAATCAAAAAAATATAAAATTTGAAATATGGGTTAGTAAACCGGATAAATTTGCACTATCAATTATTTCTCCTTCTGGAGAAATAATACAAAGAATACCATCTACAACTGAAAAAATAACAGAAATTAAATTTCTATATGAAAGCACTATAATATATGTACAATACTTTATGCCAGAAGTATCAACAGGTGAGGAACTAATTACAATTAAAGCTAGAAATATAAAGGAAGGAATTTGGGTATTTAAGCTTATAGGAGAATTGGTTATAACAGGAAGGTATGATGCTTATTTAATTCAAAGAGAATTACTAGCTCCTGGCACAAGATTTTTAAGACCAGATCCGTATGTAACCTTAACTATTCCATCATCATCATCATATGCTATATCTGTTGGATATTATAATCAAAATAATAATTCTAATGTAATAGAATCAGGTAGAGGATATACAAGAGATGATAGAGTTAAACCAGATGTAGTAGCAGGAGGAGTAAATGCCTTAGTAACTACGGTAGGTTCTGGAACACAAGTTATCAGCGGATCTAGTGTAGCGGCGGCAGTGGTAGCTGGATGCTGTGCACTTATATTTCAGTGGGGAATTATTGAGGGAAATGATACAAGTTTATATTCCACAAAAGTTAAAACTTATTTGATAGGAGGGACATCAAAAAGGGAAGGTGACATATATCCAAATCCACAGTGGGGATATGGAGCAGTTGATATGAAGGGTGTCTTTAATAATATTAGATTAAAAACTAATGAGCTTAGTGAACACGATATATTTATGAAAAAATCAATAGATGAAAATGAATATTATGTTGGTAATTTATTCATAAGATTACCTATAGGATACTTAAAAATATTTAATTGAAGGAGGGACTGATATAAAAAATAATAAAATTAATATAAAACCATCTAATGGGAGACAGGATTGGAGATTAGAAGAGAATATAAAAAAAATTCCGGAGACGGAGGCTTTTGAAATACCTCAAAATATTTCTGCGACTATAGAATATAAAGGAGATATTAGAAATGCTATAAAACAAGTTCCAAATGCCCGTGTTTTTATTATTGATGAAAAGCGTGCAATAGTAGTAGCTGAAGAAAATCTACAGGAAGCACTTGGTAAACTTTCTGATGTAATTGTTCAGGTAATTCCAAACCTTACAGATGAAGAGTTTGTTGTATTACCAGAGAGTACTTTTGCTACAATAGAATATCAAAAAGATATTGTGAGCGCTGTAAAAGAAATTCCCAATGTCCGTGTTGTTATTGTTGATAAAAAGCGTGCAATATTAATAATTGTAGGAAGTATACAGGATATACAGGAAGTACTTGATAAACTTTCTGATGTAATTATTTATGCAGTCCCTACTGCATTACATACATTATGTGATATTTCACCATTAGATGCATCGGGAGCAAATACATTTCATAACAGTATTTATCTGCCACTAGATGGATTGGGTGTTACTGTAGGAATAGTTGATACTGGCATAGATTATTTAAATGAAGAGTTTATTAATGAAGATGGTACATCAAGAATTTTATCTATTTGGGATCAAGCGATTAGTAGTAAAAAAGTTATAGAAGGACAGTTCGGAGGCAGCGAGTATACTAGAGAAGAAATAAATAACGCAATTAAAGCTAAGAATGATGGGCAGGATCCTTATAAAATAGTACCCTCAAAGGATGAAATTGGACATGGTACTAGTATGGCATCAGTTATAGGAGCAAGAGGTACAAACCCAGAAGTTATAGGCGTAGCACCAAAATGTAATTTTGCTATTGTAAAGTTATACTCTACACCATTAACAGTAATAGATGATTTTGGGGTGTACGGAAATGAAACTACTTATTCAACTTCAATTGTATTTTCAGGTATTAAGTATTTATATGATTTAGCCCGCAGGTTAAAAATACCAATGATAATACTTGTACCTCTAGGTTCAAATATGGGCGGTCATAATGGATTATCCTTTATTGCGAGATATATAGACGAGATTTCAAAGGTAAGTGGAATAACTGTAGTTGTTCCAACAGGAAATCAAGGAGATTCAGATACTCATACTTCTGGAACAATAGCTAAGGTAGGAAATACTATGGATATTGAGCTTAAAATAGATGAAAATCAAAAAAATATAAAATTTGAAATATGGGTTAGTAAACCAGATAAATTTGCACTGTCAATTGTCTCACCTTCTGGAGAAATAATTCAAAGAATACCACCTACAACTGATAAAATAACAGAAATTAAATTTCTATATGAAAGCACTATAATATATGTACAATACTCTATGCCGGAAGTGTCAACAGGTGACGAGCTAATTACAATTAAAGCTAGAAATATAAAGGAAGGAATTTGGGTGTTTAAGCTTATAGGAGAATTGGTTGTAACAGGTAGGTATGATGCTTATTTAATTCAAAGAGAATTACTAGCTCCGGGTACAAGATTTTTAAAACCAGATCCGTATGTAACATTAACTATTCCATCATCATCAGCATATGCTATATCTGTTGGATATTATAATCAAAATAATAATTCTAATGTAAGAGAATCAGGTAGAGGATATACAAGAGATGATAGAGTTAAACCAGATGTAGTAGCAGGAGGAGTAAATGCTTTAGTAACTACGGTAGGTTCTGGAACACAAGTTGTTAGTGGATCTAGTGTAGCAGCGGCAGTGGTAGCTGGATGCTGTGCACTTATATTTCAGTGGGGAATTATTGATGGAAATGACACAAGTTTATATTCAACAAAAGTTAAAACATATTTAATAGGAGGGACATCAAAAAGGGAAGGTGACATATATCCAAATCCACAGTGGGGATATGGAGCAGTTGATATGAAGGGTGTCTTTAATAATATTAGATTAAAATCTAATATTATTAGCAGTGTGAATGATATATTTATTAAAAAACCAATAGATAAGAATGAATATTATGTGGGGAATTTATTCATAAGATTACCTATATGATGGGGGTGTTAGTATAAAAAATAATAATATTAATATAAAAGATCATAGACAGGTTACAGAGGATATTTTAATAGATGAAAATGCAAGTTATGCAATAATAGAATACACTGGAGATATTGTTAGTGCTATAAGTAAATTAACAAATGCAACGGTGTTTGTACTTGATGAAAACCGTGCATTGTTATCAGTTGTAGATATGGATATAGATGAGGTAGTTAGTAAATTTCCTGATGTAATTATTTATAAAAATCCTGTAGGGATCTATACATTGACTTATACTTCACCAGTTGCGGCATCTGGAGCTGAGCAGTTTCATAACAATCTTTACTTACCCTTAGATGGAGAAGGAGTTATTGTAGGTATAGTTGATACTGGAATAGATTATTTAAATGAGGAGTTCATTAATCCAGAGGGTACCTCAAGAATTTTATCAATTTGGGATCAAACTATTAATACGGGGAAAAGGCCTGATGGGCAGCCTATAGGAAGTGAGTATACTAGAGATGATATAAATAATGCAATTAACGCTAAGAATCAGGGTGCTGATCCATATGATATAGTGCCTTCAAGGGATGAAATAGGGCATGGTACAAATATGGCAGGAATTGTAGGTGGTAGAGGTGTACGAACGGAATTTGTAGGAACAGCACCAAAATGTGATTTCGCTGTTGTAAAGCTACTTCCTGCAAGTAAGAGAGTTAGAGAGGAATTCTATGTATATGGAAATACACCTACTTATTCAAGTGTTGCAATATATTTAGGAATAAAGTATCTATATGAGCTTGCACTTAAGTTAGAAAAACCAATCGTAATATTAATACCATTAGGTTACGGTATGGGGTCTCATGATGGATTGGCACTTAATGAAAGATATATAGATGAAATTTCAAGAATCAGAGGAATAGCTGTTGTTGTACCAAATGGAAATGAAGGAGATTCAGATACTCATACATCGGGATTAGTAGCTAAAGAAGGTGACGTTGGTAACATTGAGCTTATAGTAGATAATAATCAAAAAAATTTAAGATTTGAAATATGGATTTCTAAACCAGATAAATTAACATTATCAATTACATCTCCTTCTGGAGAAATAATTGATAGAATACCTCCTAGAAACAAAGCAGTCACAGAGATTAATTTTATATATGAAAAAACTAAAATGTTTATTCAATACCTTAAACCAGAAGAAATAACAGGTGATGAAAAAATTACAATTGTAGCTACAAATATAACTGGAGGTATATGGAACTTTAAGATTGTAGGAGAACTTGTATCTGTAGGTATATATAATGCGTATCTACCACAGCAGGAAATACTTGCGCCTAACACAAAATTTTTAAGGCCCGATCCAAACGGAACATTAATGATTCCATCAACATCAAGATATGCTATATCCGTTGGGTTTTATGATCAAACAAATAATGCTATTGAAGTACAATCGGGTAGAGGATATACAAGAGATGGTAGAATAAAACCAGAAATAGTAGCTGGAGGAGTTAATGCATTAACAACATCAGTAGGTGGGGGACCTGAAATTATTACTGGGTCAAGTGTGGCGGCAGCAGTAGTAGCCGGGTGCTGCGCACTTATATTTCAGTGGGGAATTATTGATGGTAAGGATAAAGGTATGTATTCAATAAAACTTAAAACATATCTAATAAGAGGAGCACAAAAAAGGCAAGGAGATGAGTATCCTAATCCACAGTGGGGGTTTGGATCCATAAGTATGAAGGGTGTTTTTGATAATATTAGAGGATTAGGAGAACAAGAAAGTAGAGAAACTCCCCCAAAAATTAATTATTTTTTTGATATGAATAATAGGAGTGACTTAATTGAATATAAGGGAGATATAGTTAATGCTTTAAAGAGGTTTCCAAATACGGATGTATATATAATAGATGAAAAACGTGCAGTAATAACAGTACCATATGAGATTTATAGTGATGTGTTAAGGCTAACGCCTGAAATAGTCTATGCAGATCCAAATGCACCTTTTACAACTTGTGATATTTCACCAGTAGAAGCATCGGGAGCCACCGTATTTCATAATAATGTTTATTTACCATTAGATGGGTCAGGGGTAATTGTAGGTATAATTGATACAGGAATAGATTACTTAAATGAAGAGTTTATAAATGAGGATGGAACTTCTAGAATTTTAGTAATTGTAGATAGAACTATTGAAGAGAGAATTATTGAAGGGAAGCTAATAGAATCGCAGGGTCCTATAGGAATTGTATATACACAGGAGGATATAAATAGGGCAATAGAAGCCAAGAAAAATGGTGGAGATCCTTATGTAATTGTACCCTCTAAGGATGAAATAGGTCATGGAACAAATATGGCGGGAATAGTAGCAGCAAGAGGAGCTAACCCTGATATCGTAGGAGTAGCTCCTAGGTGTAACTTAGCTATAATAAAGCTTAGCCCTGTAAATGAGGCTTTTAGAAAATATTATGGAATTTATGGAAGTCAGAGTGCATACCAAAAATCAGGGATATTACTTGGTATAAGACATCTGTATAATTTGGCAGTTCAGCTAAAGAAACCTATTGTAATATATATTCCACTGGGTTCCAATACGGGTCCTCACAATGGAGACGCATTTATTGAAAAGTATATAAGTGAAATTTCTAGATATAATGGGGTAGCAGTTGTTGTTCCCACTGGCAATCAAGGAAATACAGATACCCATACTTCAGGAATAATAGAAAATAAGGGAGACACAGCTACTATAGAGATTGAGATAGGAAGAAATCAGAAGGATATACGTATTGAAATATGGATTTCAAAGCCAGATAAAGTAGCTTTATCAATAACCTCTCCTACAGGTGAAGTTATTAGGAAAATATCTCCAAAACTTAAATCAATCACAGATATTACTTTTGTTTATGAGGAAACTAAAATGACAATAGAATATTTTATACCTGAGGAATTAAGTGGAGATCAAAAAATAATTATATCTGCAAGAAATATTAAAGAAGGTATATGGCAATTTGAACTTATAGGTGAGTTGATTATAGTGGGAAAATATGATGCGTGGATAATACAAAGAGAACTTTTAGCACCAAATACAAAATTTCTAAGTTCTACTTCAAATACTACATTAACTAATCCAGGAACTTCCAATGGGGCAATCACTGTAGCATTTTATAATCAAAATAATAACTCAATTGTTCCTGAATCTGGAAAGGGATATACAAGGGATAATAGGATTAAGCCGGATATTGCAGCTGGTGGAATTAATGCTATTACAACTGCTGCAAATGGAGGAACTCAAATTGTTAGTGGTTCAAGTGTAGCAGGGGCTGTGACAGCGGGAGCCTGTGCGCTATTATTTCAATGGGGGATTATTGATGGTAATGATACCACAATGTATGCTACAAAAGTGAAAACTTATTTGATAAGAGGTGCAAGCAAAAGAGCAGGTGATATTTATCCTAATCCGCAGTGGGGATATGGTATGCTAAATATAAAAGGTATATTTGATAATATTAGAGGCTTAGAAAATAAGGAAAGCAGACAAGTTCCTATAAATAAAAAAGTAAACTATTTCTTGAAAGAAAGTAATATGAACATCATGCTTGAATATAGGGGAGATATAGTTAATGCGATAAAGAAGTTCCCAGACTCGGATGTATATGTAATAGATGAAAGACGTGCAGTTATAACAATTCCATATGAACTAGTAAATAAAGTGTTAAATACAACTCCTGAAATAGTTTATGCAGATCCAGGATCAGCCCTTACATTATGTGATATATCTCCGGTAGTAGCATCAGAGGCACCTCTATTTTATAATAATGAATATTTACCTTTGGATGGCTCAGGTGTAATTGTAGGTATAATTGATACAGGAATAGATTATTTAAATGAAGAATTTATAAATAAGGATGGAACTTCTCGGATTATATCAATTTATGACCAAAATATTGAAGGTGATACTCTACCTTCAGAAATTTTAGCAGGTAGTATATACACACAAGAAGATATAAATAAGGCTATACAAGCAAAGAGGAATGGTGAGGACCCCTATGCAATTGTACCATCTAAAGATGAAATAGGCCACGGAACAAATATGGCAGGAATTATAGGTGCAAGAGGTGCTAATCCAGAACTTATAGGAGTAGCTCCAAACTGTAGTATAGCAGTTGTAAAGATGAGACCTGGTAATAAGGCTTTTAGAGATTTTTATGCACTTTATGGAGATGAAGTATCATATAAAAATACAGCTTTATTTTTAGCTCAGAGATATTTATATATGTTAGCATCTAAATTAAATAAGCCTATTGTAATATATAGTGGAACAGGGACAAACAATGGTTCACATACTGGAGAATCATTTACTGAAAGGTATTCAGATGAAATTACCTCATTTATTGGAGTAGCGGTAGTTTATCCAACGGGTAATCAAGGAAATACTGCCACTCATACTTCTGGAACAATAAAAAAGACAGGAGATATGAGTATTATAGAACTTAAGATAGGAGAAAATCAGAAGGATATACGTATTGAAATATGGATTTCTAAGCCGGATAAAGTATCACTAACAATAACTTCTCCTACAGGCGAGGTTATTAAGAGAATACCTCCAAAGCTTAAGGAAATTACAGATATTACTTTTGTGTATGAAGAAACTAGAATGACAATAGAATATTTTATACCAGAGGAAATAAGTGGAGACCAAAAAATAGTTATTACTGCGAGAAATATTAGAGATGGTATATGGCAATTTAAGCTTATAGGAGAGTTAATTGTAGTAGGAAAATATGATTCTTGGATATCACAAAGAGAACTTTTAGCACCCGGTACAAGATTTCTTAGACCTAATCCGTATACTACATTGACTCTCCCAGGAACCGCTATTAATGCAATAACTGTAGCATATTATAATCAAAATAATAACTCAATTATGCCACAGTCTGGAAGGGGATATACAAGAAATGATATGGTTAAGCCTGATATTGCAGCTGGTGGCATTAATGCTAAGACAACAGCAGTAGGAGGAACCACTAAAATTATTAGTGGTTCAAGTGTAGCCGGAGCTGTTGTGGCAGGAGCATGTGCACTACTTTTTCAATGGGGAATTATTGATGGTAATGATCCCACTATGTATGCTACAAAATTAAAAACGTATTTAATAAGAGGTGCTGAAAAACGACCAGGAGACGTATATCCTAATCCACAGTGGGGATATGGAATGCTTAATTTGAAAGGTGTTTTTGATAATGTTAGAGGGGGAAAAAATAATAAATATACTGATGATGATAGAATGATAGAAAGCCCAATGAATGAATATTATGTAGGGAATTTATTTATAAGGTTACCTGAGGATTTTTAAATTATTTATTAAAATATATGAAAATTCTCATATTATATTATAGGTTAAATATAACAAAAGACTTAGATACCAAATAAAAGGTAGTTAAGTCTTTTTGTTATAGAGGAATTTTGGAATAACATTTTTAATATATAAATTATTATTGACAAATAATTATAGTAATAATATTATGGTACTATGTAAAACATAATACCTATAAAAATAACTAACTATCATATTTTATAAAGTAAGTATATTTTTTAGAAAAGCTATTATGTATTGCATAGTAAGGAGGCTAATATGCAAAATAAATCACAATTGTTAAAAGGAGTACTCGAAGGCTGCATTTTAAAAATAGTTAAGCATAAGGGTGAAACTTATGGATATGAAGTTGTTACAGAGATTAGAAACTTTGGTTTTGGCAAATGTACAGAAGGCACTATTTATCCACTTCTTACTAGATTAGAAAAACGAAAAAGTCTGAAGTCTGAGAAAAAAGAATCTCCTTTTGGACCACAGAGAAAATATTATTCACTTACACAGCAGGGAGAAGAAGAACTTAGTGAATTTGAAAATACATGGATTGAGTTCAAGTATTTTGTAGATGGTATTTTAAAAAATTATAAAGGGGTGTAAATGATGAGTAAGACTAGTAAAGAAATAAAAAATAATTATAAGAATATGATGAAGATAGATGATAAATATGAGGATTTAGTAACAAATATTGTATGTTATATTAGAGTGGAGTTAACGGCTTATGATGCTGAAGAAGCAATAAATGATATTAATGAAATACTTCTAGGGGCGCAGGATAGAGGCGAAAATTTATTTGAGATTATAGGTGATTATAAGGAGTTTTGTAAAGAAGTTATAGCCTCCTACAAGGATAGTGTAAAGAATTATAAGCTTAAAATGCTTATAGACCACATTCCAAATATGATTTATGCAATAGTGTTCTTTTTTGCATTAGATATAGTAATTTTAGTTTTAAGTAGTAAGCCAAATGAATTAAGTGATTTAATCAATATAAAATATACAATCACACTAGCACCAATTATGAATAGCATAATAGCTTTAATAGTTGCAATTGGGGTTTTAAAGTTTATTGCTAAAAGTTCAAGTGAAAAGGTTGATAATAAAAAATCAGCAATACTATTTTTCATTGCGTATGTTTTAATAACCATATCTTTTGTGATAATAGGGTTATTAGGAAGAAAAGTTCAATTAATAACTTTAGATAATATTTCAATTCCTATAATAATAGCATTTCTAATTGTAATAGTTTCTTTAGTAAGTATGGTTAAAATACCATTAGATGCAACAAGAGGAATGAAAAAAAGTAGAAATAGAAGAGGCATAAATAATTAAATTTATGCTTCAAGGTTATTATTGTTACGTTAATATATTTTAATTTTAATAGAGACATACTATAATAGTTGCTCTGTTTGATTGGGCTTCTTATAAACATCTTTTTTATTTAAATAGCCACTGTCTATAAGAATTTTATCTAGATTATACTTATTTACAATTACTGGTGACATAAGTATTGCAGGTACATTAATTTTACCGTTATATACAGTATTATTTATATCTATAGCTTCCCCATTAGCAATTTTTATTGCAGCATCTATAGCCGCCTTACCTAATTGTCTAGTGTCTTTAAATACTGTAATTGGTTGAGTTCCTTCAACTATTCTTTGCGCCGCTGCTAATTCTGCATCTTGTCCTGTTATGGGAACCTTACCTGCTAAACCTTTTTCTGACAATGCTTCAATTGCAGCTCCTGCTATGGCATCATTTGGTGCTAATATCGCATCAATTTTATTGTTATTAGCAATTAAAGAATCCCTTACTATAATAAAAGCATTTTTGGGGTCCCAGTTATCTACTGCTTGATCTGTAACTATTTTTATATCTCCTTTATTAACTAAGGGGTTTATATATTTCATTGCACCTTCTTTTAACAACTTAGCATTATTATCATCAGCATCTCCTGACAGAATAATATAGTTCCCTTTTGGAGCATTCTCAATAAGGAATCTTCCTTGAAGCTCTCCGACCCTTAGACTATCAAAAGTTATAAATAAATCTATATCACTGTTTTTTATAAGTCTATCATAGGATATTACCTTGATTCCCGCTTTGTGGGCCTTTTCAACCATATCTGCTGCAGCATCCGAATCTGTAGGTGCCAAAATCAATACATCTATTCCGTCTAATATTAGTTCATCTACTTGTGAAGCTTGCTGTGCTAAATCAGTATCAGAAACCTTAATATTTACAGGAATCCCTTTTCCTTGTGAATATCCTTCCATAACGTCCCTATCCCTAACCCAGCGTTCTTCTCTTTGAGTAGGTAAAGATATACCAATTACTATATCCTTTCTATTTGCAAAATAAATATTACCATTACGTTGTTGTAATATTACTGTTTCTTTAATATAGAAAATATCTTCTTTATCATAACAAATTGGTACCAAAAAAGCATCTGGTATTGATAGATACATATTTACCTCCAAATTACTTATTATCTATAATTAACTTATTCCTATTTTATGCACATGTTACCATTTACTTCATATTATAATATTTTTATTTTTATAATCTATTTTAATTGTCTTTAAGATATAATAAAGAAAGAAGAGATTGAACTTGAAAAATATGTTTAAATATATAAAAAGCATTGAAAGGAGTAATTATGAAGGGGATTTTTAAAGAGCTTAAAGTTAAGAACCTAATATTTAGAAATAGAATAGTTATGGCACCTATGTGTATGTACTGTGCAGATAGTGAAGGTTATGCAAATGATTTTCATGAAATTCATTATACAGCTAGGGCAATAGGCGGAGTAGGCGCTATTATTATTGAAGCTACAGGCGTAGAAACAAGAGGTAGAATTTCTAATAGAGATCTTGGTATATGGGATGATTCTCATATAGAAGGTTTAAGAAAAATATCAGATAGTATAAAGAAATATGGAGCAGTTTCAGGAATTCAACTTGGGCATGCAGGTAGAAAGTGCTCTGTTTTAAGTGAAGATGTTATTGGACCATCTGCAATTCATTTCAATGAAGAAGAAAAAACTTTAAAAACACCAAGGGAAATGACAAAGAAAGATATTGCAGAAGTTGCAGAAAAATTTAAAAATGCAGCTAAAAGGGCAGATGATGCAGGATTTGATTTTATAGAAATACATGGGGCTCATGGATATTTAATATCAGAATTCTTATCACCATTATCTAATAAAAGAAATGATGAATATGGTGGAAATATTGAAAATAGAGTAAGATTCTTAAAAGAAGTTATTCTAAAAGTAAAAGAAGTTTGGCCAAATGATAAAGCTATAATGCTTAGAGTTTCAGCAGAAGATTATGAAAAGGGTGGAAACACAAAAGAAGATATGGCTAAAATTATTTTGTTAGTTAAAGATTTAGGTATAGATATAGTAGATATAAGTACTGGAGCCGTGGTGCCAGCAAAAATAAATATTTACCCAGGTTATCAAATACCAGCAGGGGAATATATAAAAAATAATGCTAATATAAAAGTTATAGTAGGTGGACTTATAACTACAGGTAATGAAGGAACAGAAATTATTGAAAGTAAAAGGGGAGATTTAGTTTATATAGGAAGAGAACTATTAAGAGATCCAAATTGGGTTCTAAACCAAGCTAAAAATACTGGTATAAAATTAGAATATTTACCTAAGCAATATGAAAGAGGTTTTTAAATAACCCTGTAAAAGTTTATCATTTAGAAAGATTAGTTAAACAAGAAATATATATGAATTGAGAGGTGATAGTCTTGGAAAAATGGGAATATGTAAGTATTAAAGTTGAAACTAAAGGATTTCAAGGTGGCATATTAGAAATAGAGGATTTTGACAGTAAAATTAATAAGCTTGGAGAAGAAGGATGGGAATTGGTATCGTGTTTTTCAACTAATAAGGGATATGGTGAAAGTAGAGAAATAATATCAGTTTTTAAGAGAAGAAAATAACTAGTCAAGGATTTAACATCTTCAATATAAAGCAATTAAACTGCAATATAGCTGAAAATAAAGTGGTCCCTATGTCAAGGACAGTTAGAAAAAAACGCCTAAAAAATGAATTGGAATATTTTTTATGGAAGATGTATGACAAGAAAGCACTGGTATTATACCGTTTGTAGGTATTTACCAGTGCTTTAAATTATATTAATATATAAAATTAGTTTAGCTAGATTTTAATCGGATATTCACCGGTTTCTAGATATTCGTAGTATTTATTTGGTGATAGCTTGGCCAAATTCCATTGATATCTATTGTTATTGTAATAATCAATATAATTATCAGTTTCTTGTTTCAGTAGATTAAATGTGTTGCATTTTCCAAGGTGAATTTCATCTTTCATATGTCCGAAGAAGGATTC
>NZ_FNJM01000025.1 GCF_900104115.1 Clostridium gasigenes | reverse complement strand
AGTTCGGTCCCTATCCGTCGCGGGCGTAGGAAATTTGAGAGGAGCTGTCCTTAGTACGAGAGGACCGGGATGGACCGACCTATGGTGCACCAGTTGTTCCGCCAGGAGCATCGCTGGGTAGCTAAGTCGGGACGGGATAAACGCTGAAAGCATCTAAGCGTGAAGCCTCCCTCAAGATGAGATTTCCCATAGCATAAGCTAGTAAGACCCCTTGAAGAACACGAGGTTGATAGGTCAGAGGTGTAAGTATGGCAACATATTTAGCTGACTGATACTAATAGGTCGAGGGCTTGACCAATTTACAATAATTCATGTGCAATTTTCAGAGAACAAAACTCTGATAAAAAAATATAAGAGACTAAATTAACATTTAGAATCTTAAAATAACTGTTGACAAATAAGTTTAAAACAGTTATACTTAATAAGTAATCTGGTGATGATGGCGTAGAGGAAACACTCCTTTCCATTCCGAACAGGAAAGTTAAGCTCTACAGCGCTAATGGTACTGCACGGGCAGCTGTGTGGGAGAGTAGGACGTCGCCAGGTCAAAACTAGGATCTTTAGCTCAGTTGGTTAGAGCAACCGGCTCATAACCGGTCGGTCTGGGGTTCGAGTCCCTGAAGGTCCACCATATGGGGGTATAGCTCAGTTGGGAGAGCACCTGCCTTGCACGCAGGGGGTCGCAGGTTCGATTCCTGTTACCTCCACCATATTAAAAGTTACGATTTATATCGTAACTTTTTTTGCTTTAATTTAGATATTATTGTAACTGTCGAAAAAGAGAATAAAAACTCTAAAAATTTAGTTATCAATTATTAATTATATATATTATAATTAATAATATATAGTAAAGGTTTAAATAGAGAATAAGATTATTTTTAACAAAACTGGTTTTCATTCATAAACTAGTAAGGTACTTAATGAATATAAAATCAAACAAAACAAACTTTGAAATGGGGAGTGTTTTTTGTGGGCAATAAATCTGGGTTAGAACAAAGGATAATAGAACTAAAATTAGAGAAAAGGGAATTGCTATTAGCAGGAAAGAATATAAATAAGATAGACGAATTAATAAAAGAAGTAGAAGAAGAGATAAAATGTTTAAGATAGGTTGAATAATTATAAGAAAGTTATTATTAGGGCATAAATACATATATGTATTTATGCCCTTTACATTTATAGAGCTAAAAAGAAAATAGACTAGAATATTACTAGTTATTTTAAAAAAGATATTTTAGGCATAGAAACTACTAAGAAGGGTTATATATTAGCAATTATAGAAATAGGTATAGAAGGATAATTAATAAGAATATAGCATATATTTAATAAAATAAACATATTAAAATATGAGGCATATATTTATGTTATTAATTGAGTAAGAGAGAGGTGAGCTTATATGATAAGAACTGTTGTATGTGAAAAAGAGGGATGCAGTGGTAGTAGATTCCATATAGTAACTGATAATAATGAAATAGTATTAACGTGTGACCAATGTAAGAGTGAAAATAAATATGATATAAGTTATTATGATTTCATAATGTTGTCAAATTGTTCTAAATGTAATAATGATACGTTTAAAGTATTTAAAGATACAGATAGAGATGGTGTTTATGCAACATGTACTGAATGTGGTGCGGTTCCTGAAAAAGTATATATAGATCCTGATGGAGCACAAGTATCATATGAAGGGAAATTATTAAATGATATAAAAGATACATTACACCTAGTAGAACAAAGGATGTGTAACTTAGAAGTTAAAGTACAAGATATAGAGAGAGGACAAGGAATGTTAGAGCAATCTTTAGCTTATATTAATAGATATTTAATAGATCGTGATTAATATCTATACAAGTTAAAATTAAATAGTGTATAATTTTTAAGGAGATTAATATATTATTTAATTTAGACATCTTTAAAAATATAATAGTAAATATGAGAGTTTATTTTATTTCATGATTTGTTTATTTAATACAGAATAGCACTACTACTAGTGTATTAAATTTATTTGTTTGTAATAAAATATATATCAAAGTAAAGTCTATTATTTTGAGGATGCTTTAAAACTTAAGGAGAATAGATATGATCAGAAAAAACAAAGTGATATCATGGGTAATGTTATTAGTATGGATGGGAATAATATTCTTTATGTCCAATCAAACGGGTGAGGTATCAGGTAATCAAAGTGATTTGGTAATAAAAATATTTGAGTTTTTAGGTATAAGATTAGATTCGTATTTTGGAGAGTTAGCAACTTTTATAATAAGAAAAGCATCACATTTCACTGAATATCTAATTCTATTTTTGCTTTTATATAGAGTAAATTGTTTGTATATGGGTAAAAGAAATGCTAAATTATATACTTTATTAGGGGTTTTATTATATGCAGGTTCAGATGAAATTCATCAATACTTTATACCAGGTAGAGCAATGGCATTTAAAGACGTGATAATAGATATATCTGGTGGAGGTATGGCTATGATTTTAACATGGATATATGAAAATGTTAAGTCAAATAAGGAGTCTTAAAAAAAATAATAATATCTATATAAAAAGAAGGAAAGTTTTCTAATCACTGTAATAGTGGTTAGAAAAACTCTCTTTTTTTTAACGACGCTTATATTAGGATAATATTCTTTTAGGCTATAATATAGATGAAAATAATCTACATAGACCATTAATAAATCTATCTATTAGTGAACTTTTATCGAAGGTATCTAGACTAAAATCAGTGCAATTTTTAAGATCTTGTAAAAAAATGTTGTTTAAATCCTCAGTAACATATTTATCATATATTACTGTATTTATTTCATAATTCAATTCAAAACTTCTGATATCCATGTTAGCAGTACCTACAGTGCAAATCTCATTATCTACAGTAAGTATTTTTGAATGAATAAAACCTTTATTAGAATATAAATATACTTTTGCGCCACATCTAACTAATTCTGCTATGTAGGTAAGTGAAGCTCTATTTACCATAAAGTGATCTGCTTTTTTAGGATATATTATTTTTACAGTAATGCCGCTTAGTATAGCTATTCTAAGAGTATCAACAAGTGCTTCTGGCGGAATAAAGTATGGCGTAATAATATTTACTTCTGTTTTTGCCATACTGATCATCTTAATTATGCTTTGCATTATTGAAGGATATTCGGAGTCTGGGCCACTTTTTGTAAGTTGCATAACAGTCGAACCTATAGAGGTAGCTGTCTTGAAATAATTTTCAATATTACTTGGAATATTATAATCTTCATTGCAACTTTTTTTTACAATTGAATAGTCATCAAGAAACACTGATTGAAGACCAAGTACAAAATCACCTTTAATCATAAAATGGCAATCTCTCCAATTGCCAAGTTCACCCTTGCCTAAATACTCATCGCCAATATTAATACCACCTAAAAACCCAACTTCACCATCTATAACTATAATCTTACGATGATTTCTATAGTTAATTTGAGTGTTTATAATTCTTAGGAATGGAGCTAAAAAGTGGCTATAGAAAACTACTTCGACACCAGCAGATTTTAACTCTTTAACGTATCGATGACTTAACTTAGAAGAACCAATTCGGTCTATTATAAATCTAACGGTTATACCTTCAAGAGATTTTTTTATTAGAATATCCTTTATTTCGTTACCGATAACATCGTCTTTTACAATATAATATTCTAAATGTATATGATTAGTTGCTTTAAGCAATTCTTTCTTTAAGGCATCAAATTTTTCACTACCTCCATTTAGAACTTTAATGCTATTATTAGTGAACACCGGAGAATAAGAATTTGCTGCTAATAGTTCCATTAAAGATCCATATTTATTTAACTTATGAGAAAACTTTAATGGATATAATAACTCTTTTAAACTAAAGGAAATGGTTTTATCTAGTTTATTTATTTTCCAACTTCGACCTAAAAAAATATATAAAAGTAGGCCTATGGGAGGAAGAAAAATTAATACTAGAATCCAGGCAAGTGTTTTTTCAGGTCTTTTTTTTTCTAGAACAACTACAGTAGAGACTAAGATTATATTTATTAATAAAAAAAACAAAATAATTAATAATAATATATACATTCAAAGACCTCCATGACGATATCAATAATTTTATAAATTTACTATGATATATATTAATAGTATTTCCAGTTTATTAGTTAATTATCATCATAAGGCAAAATAATGAAGAATAAATTAGGGTTTATGTTAAGATTAAAAATAGTATTAAATAGACTATCATATCGACTTGTTATTTTTAAAAAGATTATTAATATAGAAATTGGATAGAATAAAAATAAAGCAAATATCAATATTATTGAAAATTATGGTATAATTGTAATGGAAAATACATTTTGATTATAAATACACACTATGAAGATATACAAATGAAAATATTCAAATTATGTAAAAAATAATAACTAAGTAAGCTGATAGAAAATAACAAGTTAAAGATTTTGAAGATATTTTGTTATAGGAGAAGAACTATAATACAAAATAGACCAGAATTTGATTAGTTATTTATTTGAAGTCTATTAAGGTTTCATGCATATGGATTAATTATTATTTTAATATTAGTTAGAAAGGAAATTAGATTAATGAGGTTAAAAAAAAGAAATTTATTTTACCAAAGAATATTATTTTTGATTTTAGCATTAATAATAATAAAGTATGTATTGTTTTCATATCCACAACCAGGGGTTGCTGATCAAGGAGATTTTCAAAGAGTTATGTCAGAGGGTGGGATAGGATTAATCCATGAAGATATTATAAATCTAGATTTTAAAAGATTTAACGAATATACAGTAACAGATTACTCTATTAAAGATAATGGATTTATTAAATTTGAAAGTAGTACTATTGGATATATAATATATTTTATATCACTTATTTGTAGGTCTATTGGAGAAGATGTATTTAAAACTCAATATTTAGCTGTAATTTACGTTATTATATATGTTTCAGCATTATATATAATAATGAAAAGTATGAACATAAAAAGCAGATTAAAGTTTGGAATTTTAAGCTTATTAAGTTTGTTCGTTTTTTTAGATGGAAATTATTTAATATGGTTTAACAGTCTATATGGTGAGCCTATGATGATTAGTACACTTATGTTATTTATCGCGGCATATAGTTCTTATGTTTATAAAAAATATACACTTAAAGATGATAATAAGATAATAGGTAGAATAGTATTTATATTTATTGCAGCATTTTTATTTGTAGGATCTAAAATGCAAATAATAACAGCCATGCCTATGATAATATTTATGTTAGTTAAAGTATTATTGGATAATAGAAAGGTTATAAGTAAAGTTAATCTTGTGTGTTTATCAGTTTTCTTAGTTATAATATTAATATATCCTATGAGAATAACTATGAAAAATAAAGAGATGAGTAAAGATACTCAATATAATTCTGTGTTTTATGGAGTACTTAATAGTTCAAATGATCCAAAGCAAGATTTAATAGATTTAGGATTAAATTCAGATATGTATGTTGAAGCTGGTAAACATGCTTATTTAAATCCAGATGAATATGTTAAATATGCACCTAAAACAGAAATAACTGAAAATGAATTCTATAGAAAGATGTCAAATGGAAAGTTAGCTAAGTTTTATTTAACGCATCCAATAAGACTTATAGAAGGAATGAAATATACTGCAAACCATGCATTTATAACAGGGACAGGTTTAGGTAAATATTCAAGAAGCTATAGTGAAGAATCTATAAGAGAATTTGATAAATTTACAATATGGTCTAAATTTAGAGAAAATAAATTTCCTAAAAATATTAGGTTTGTTATATTAATTTATACTATGATTTTTTCGGTTTCAATTTATAAATATGTTAAGAATAAAGGTAATAATAAAATTAGAAATAAGATATATATAATTTGGCTTCTAATATTTATAGCAGCACTACAATTCCCTATGCCTTTTGTAGGTAATGGAGAAGCTGATACTACAAAACAATTATTTCTATTCAACTTCATAACTGATGTAATTATTTTAATTTCTGTGTATTGGAGTATATCAAAGGGAATTGATTTTATAGGATGTAAATATAAAAGTATAAAATCGGTATAATGTGAAAGGTGCGTTAGATAATGAAGTTTGATTTGTTAAAATTCATATATTGTAATGCTAAGGATAAGATAAGGAGTAACTGGATATCTATATTTAGATTTGTAATTGTTATAGATATGTTAATAAAGACTACTGTATTTTTAACTATATTAGAAGAGAGAAAAGCTGATAAGTTAATAATAGACAATATAAGTATAAAGTTAAGTTTGGTACATTTGATGTATATTATTCTTGTTTTTTCTTTCGGATATTTACTTTCTTATAATAAGCAAATTATATATTATAATTTATTAAACATCTTTTATAGTATTTTGTTAGTTATGGATTTAGGATATTATAGAATGAATATGGATTTACTAGGTTTAAAAAACATTTTCTTTCCAGGAACATTTAATCCAATGAAGGGAGATATATTTATATTTAAATCATCTGATATACTATTTGTTATAGATATAATTTTAATAATAGTATGGGTATTAGTATGTAAAATAATAAATAATGAAAAAAGAAATTTAATTAAATTTAGTGTAACATTTATAATAGCTACACTAGGCATATTTATTTCATTTATATCCTTAGATGTATTAAGCTTAGCAGGTTGGGATAGAAAAATGTTTGATAAAAGTTGGACAACTCTGATGTCAATTAGAGCACCAGGTCCAATAGGATATCATGGATATGAGGCTATAACAACTTTGAAGAGGGTATTTCATAATCCTAAAGCTGAAGATATGAAGGAAATAGATGATTGGATAGTAAGTAATAATGAGAACTTACTTGATAATGAGTATAAGGGTATGTTTAAAGGTAAGAATGTTATTTTTCTGCAAATAGAGTCTCTAGAAAATTTTGTTATAAATAAAAAGACCAATGGTAAAGAGATAACTCCTATTTTAAATAAGTTAATTAAAGAAGGCTTGTATTTTAATAATATATATGAGCAAAATAATGCAGGTAATAGTATAGATTGTGATTATATGGTTAATACATCTATATTTCCTTTGGGCGGGGATATTACAGCTTTAAATTATGGTGAAGTAGTTTATCCTAATTCATTACAGAGGGTTTTGAATAATCAAGGATATAAAACTATATCTACTCATCCTTTAGAACCTGGAGAGTTTAATTGGTTAGAACTTCATAGAAATGGATTTGGCGCTAGTGAAATTTGGGATGACGATGATTATTTTTATGATGAATATGTTGGGTATGGATTATCAGATAAAAGTTTTTTAAATCAATTAGCTTATAAGATTGATAAAATAAATGAGCCATTTTATCTTCATTCTTCTACGTTAACTAGTCATGGACCATTTAATATAGATGATGAATATAGGGTATTAAATTTACCTAAAAAAATAGATAAAAGTTACTTAGGTGGATATTTCGAGAGTATTAGTTATACTGATAGACAAATTGGTATGTTTATAGACAGGTTAGATAAAGATGGGTTACTTGATGATACAATAGTGGTTATTTATGGAGACCATGGAGGTGTACATAAATATTATAATGATGATATTAAAGATTTATGTTATGAAGGTAATTGGTGGAAAGAATACACTAAAGAAATACCTTTAATAATATATTCGAAAAATGGTCATAAGCAAGCGTTTAATAAGCACGGAGGACAAGTTGATATTATGCCAACTGTTTTATATTTATTAGGGGTAGAGGATTTTAATTATAAAAAAACTTCTATGGGTAGAGTTTTAGTTAATACAAATAGAGATGCAACTGTAATTAAGGGAAATATAATAAAAGGCCAGTGCAAAGATGAAGAAGAGAAAAACAACTTGTTAAAAGCTTATGATATTGGAGAAAAGATAATTAAGAATAATTATTTTAAATATAATAGAAATTGAAGATTAGGGAATTAAATTTAAGAGATTTGAAAGAAAATATATCATATTATCAGTAAATATTTTTTAAAAATCTTTAAGTTTAGATAGAAAGGATAGAATCATGGAGAAATTTATAAAGTTTGGATTAGTAGGGGTGTTAAATACTGCAATAACTATTGGGATATTTAATGTATTAAGATTTGTGGGTATAGACATAATTGTGGCTAATACAATCGGATATATTTGTGGAATAGTGAATAGCTATTTTTGGAATAATAGATGGGTATTTAAAAGTAATAGTAAAGATATAGCTACTGCTTGTAAGTTTATAGTAGTAAATATAGGAACAATGTTTATAAATAATTGCATATTAATTTTATTAGCGCAAAAGATAGGGATAAATGAGGTTATAGCACAAGGCGCATCTTTAGGATTAACAACTATAATTAATTTTATAGGTAATAAAGTGTGGACATTTAATAAATAAAGAAAATGATTAAGACGTAAGGTATGTATTTAAAAGTCAAAGTATTATTAGACATAAGTTTTAGTAAAACAAATAATTAGAGTGAAGGTGATTGTATGGGGAAACTTATATCGGTAGTAGTACCAATGTATTACGAAGAAAAAGTTGTAGGGGAATGTTATAGAAGATTATCAGAAGTAATGAATAATGTTAAATATAATTACGAATTAATTTTTGTTAATGATGGAAGTAAAGATAGAACTTTAAAAATGTTAAAGGAACTTGCAAAAGAAGATAATAGAATTAAAATAATAGATTTTGCAAGAAACTTTGGTCATCAAATAGCAGTCACAGCTGGAATTAAAGAAGCACATGGAGATGCAGTAATTATTATTGATGCAGATCTTCAAGATCCACCAGAGCTTATAGTAAATATGATAGATAAGTGGGAAAATGGATATGAAGTTGTATACGCTAAGAGAAAGAAAAGGGAAGGAGAAACTTTCTTTAAGGTATTAACAGCTAAATATTTCTATAAAATATTAAATGTAATGTCTGATATAGAGATACCAAAGGATACTGGTGATTATAGATTAATGGATAGAAAAGCTGTAGATGTATTTAATAGTATGCCTGAAAAAAATAGGTTTGTAAGAGGGATGGTTTCGTGGATTGGGTTTAATCAAACTTATGTAGAATTTGTTAGAGCAGAAAGATTTGCTGGAGAAACAAAATATCCTTTAAAGAAAATGCTTAAGTTAGCTGAAGATGGAATAGTATCATTTTCAAATAAACCAATAAAAATAATAGGCGGAATTGGTTTATTATTTGTTACTATATTCTTTATTCAAATAATATATGCAATTTGCAATACTATGTTTGGGAATAGAGTTAGTGTGATATTTTACTTATCAAGTTATATTAGTTTAATTGCAGGAATAATACTTGTAGCTATGAGTGTTTTAGGAACATATATAGGAAAAATATTTGATGAAAGCAACGGTAGACCATTATATATAATAAGAGAAAAAGTAAATTTTGAGTTAAATAAGTAAAGAGTAAGAACTGTAGTATATAAAAATAATATATGTATAAATAATTATTACCTGAACAAAATATATATAAGGCTAAGGGTTTAGCGCTTATCATATAGGAGGTTGCATATGCCAAATTATAAAATGGATATAAAGGGAGATTTAGGGGTTAGAGAATATAGTAATATATTTGACTATATGGGTGTTGTAGATAGTAAAGATACTTTTACCATTACATTAGAACAAAGTAAAAAAGAAGATCTAAATACAATAACCTCAATATTAAAGGGTAATAATTTTGAAATAGTAAATGAAGGGTTAAAAAATGACGGTGCCTATTATATTAATGCTAATAAAGAGTAGAGAATAGAGAAAAATTAGGATGGTTATTTTTTGAAGAGGATTAATTTATTAAATATAAATACAACTTCACGAGTCTTTTTTTTATTTTATAAAGTATAATATAATAAGAAGTAGTAAATGGTTGGTATAATTACTATATATTATTAGTGTAATATACTTTAAGTTAAGAGGGGGATTAGTATGACTAATGAAAAATTGAAATTTACAAAAGTGGATAAAAATAATAATTCAATAGAGTTTGTAGTGGCAAAGATTTTATGCAATAATGGGTTAACCGTTTCAACAGCAGAATCATGTACAGGTGGACTGGTTGCTTCAAAATTAATATCCTATCCAGGGATATCGGAAGTATTTAAGGAAGGGGCAGTTACATATTCAAATGAAGCTAAGATAAAAAGACTTGGAGTAAGTGAATTAACATTAGAAAACTTTGGAGCAGTTAGCTATGAAACAGCAATGGAAATGGTTCAAGGGATAGCGAGAGAGGCCGATACTGATGTATCAATTGCTACAACAGGAATTGCGGGACCTGGTGGTGGATCAGTTGAGAAACCCGTAGGATTAGTTTATATAGGAATAAAAGTAAAAGATAAAACTATAGTTAAGAAATTTGAATTTAATGGAAGCAGAGAAGAAGTAAGGAATAAAGCAACTTTTAGTGCTTTAGAAATGCTTGAAAAAGAACTAGAGATGTTTAAATAGAGAAGTGATTTGATAACTATAGCTTTATTAAATTGCTTTTAAATTAGTTTAATAAAGTTATATGGTACAAAAATAATCTCCTTTAAAACTAAAAGTCTTAAAGGAGATTACCTTTTGTATATAAATAAAATGGGGGAGAGGCGATTAACTGTGGAAGCTTACTCGCTTCATTAAAAGTATGCCCACACTAATGATAAGTTATACAATAAATATAAAGAAAATATTATGGAGGATATATATGAAAAAAGTTTTTAAAGCAAATCTATATTTTTTAATTATATTATTATTAGAAATATTTTTACCTTACGGTTTAAGACCTATATACGAGAAGTTTGGGGTAAGTGATGTAAGAATATTATTGGTGTTAAGTCATGCAATAATATTTCTAATACCGGCAATTATTTATGTAATAGTAACTAAATCTTCAGCAAGAGATACTTTTAAATTAAATAAACTTTATTTAAAGGATGTATTATTAATAATATTATTAGGATTTGTATGTCAGCCAATTATGACATTCTTTGCCCTAATAACATCTTTCTTCTTTGAAAATAAAATTGGTGCATTTATGACTGGAATAGGATCAACACCATATATACTTCTTTTAATGTTAGTTGCAGTTTTACCAGCAATTACTGAAGAGGTTACTATAAGAGGTGTTGTACTATCCGGATATGATAATACCAATAAATATAAAGCAGCATTAGTTACTGGATTATTCTTTGGTATGCTACATTTAGATCCACAACAATTTTTATATGCAACAGTACTTGGATTTATATTAGCATTAGTGGTTAGAGCTACAAAAAGTATATTTGCAACAGCAATAATCCATTTCTTAATAAATGGAACATCAGTAACTATGCAAAAGTTAATTAATATTATTTTCGGTAAGGAATATCTAATGGAACAAGCAACAGAAAAATCAGTACAATCACTACCGATAAATGAAAAATTAATAATGGTTGCTGTATTTGGAGCCATAGCCATAGTATTTGCAAGTTTTGTTTATTTAATAATAAGAAAGCTAGAAGAGCGGAATATTAAAAGAGGAATAATAGTATTAGAAAAACATGAAGATTATAGTGGGGATAAAGTTATAAATTGGCCTTTTATAGGATGTATAATAGTATATATAATATTTATGACCATAAGCATAATTGTTAAATAAAAATAGAATAATAGAAAAGTTATTTTTTCGAATTATTAAGATCTTTTAAATACTATATTTAATTATTAAAGCTGAATTTAGCCATAATAAAGGCTAGATTCAGCTTTTTTTAGATTTGTTTAAATAAGTATATGTTTAATTAAAAATTTAATAAGACTTAGCTACATCTTTTGAATTGCTATAAATTGTAGAAAAATTATTTTTATTAATCCAACCACGGGAGTTAATAGTACTATCAATAGGTAATGCTACATAAAACCAAGTTTCATTATTTACTTCAGCACTATCTAAAATACTAACTTCCATTCTTATATTGATGTTTCTAATAGCGGGAGCATCATATAATGGCGCAAGATATAATGAAATATTAGGGTTAGTAATACCAGCTTTAGAAATTGGAGTTGAAAATTTGACGCTAATGTTAATGTTGCTACTAAAATTATTAGTAGATCTACTCTTAGCTAATTTTTTATAATTTGCTCTAAGAGTGGTATATTGATTAGTTGCTATCATTTGTTGCTTTCTAGCTATAGAAAGTTTATAGTCAAAATAAAAATAGCCGCCGGCTATACCAAGTGCTGATATAAAGAATATTATATATTTCAATAGGAGGCTCCTAAAAATTACTATACTATATAATATATTAAAATTAATTTCAAAAATACCAGAATTTCTTATAGTATAGTAATTACCTAATAAATAAAATTTAAGACATTGTATAATAAAAGATAATATAAAACTTGCAAGAATGTAATAAATAAAATAAAAAAAAGTATAAGATAACTCTTTACAAAGTTAAGTAAAAGATTTAATATATAAATATAGGAAAAAAGAAACTAAAGTTAATTATACTTTAAGATTTAATTAAGGAAGTCTTAAGAAGTTTAATTTAGAATAATAATTAACAATTAAAGATATTAAATTTTGGGGGAGAGTATT
Source organism: Clostridium gasigenes (assembly GCF_900104115.1). Lineage (GTDB taxonomy): Bacteria > Bacillota > Clostridia > Clostridiales > Clostridiaceae > Clostridium > Clostridium gasigenes. The sequence continues at coordinate 1,620 of NZ_FNJM01000025.1, read as the reverse complement.
TATGTTAGAAAAAACAGAGATAACAGAAGAAGATTACGAATGTTTAGCAAAAGGAATAGCTACCGGAGTTGGGATAGGTGTTTTAATAGGTATATTTACAGGTAATATAATATTTACATTTGCATTAGGTGGAGTAATTGGAATACTGATGTCTTTAGGATGCTCATTCTTCAGAAAATATAAAAAAGGTAGTAAGAAAATTATATAGATTGAATTCCCTTTTAAAAATACCGTTGTTATTTGATAACAACGGTATTTTTTTTATTCATTTTCTATTTGCCAATCGATAGGCCTTACACCTATTGATGATAAAAAAGTATTTGTTTTAGAAAAGGGAGTACTACCTAAAAAACCTCTAGATGCAGAAAGGGGACTAGGGTGGGCTGATGTAATAATTAGATGCCTTTTATTAGTTATAAGAAAACTTTTTTTAAGCGCATAATTACCCCATAAGATAAAAACTATAGGTTCGGGTTTATCATTAAGAAGACTTATTATTTTATCGGTAAAAATCTCCCAACCCATATTCTTATGAGAATTAGGGGTGTGAGCTCTTACTGTTAAAACTGAATTAAGTAATAATACTCCTTGATCAGCCCATTTCTTCAAATAACCGTTGTTAGGAATATAGCAATTAAGATCATTATTAAGTTCTTTATATATGTTTAATAAAGAAGGTGGTATTTTTTCACCTATATTAACAGAAAAGCTTAATCCATGAGCTTGGTTTGGACCATGATAAGGGTCTTGACCAAGTATAAGGACTTTTACATCTTTATATGAAGTGAAATTTAGTGCGTTAAATATATTATTCATAGGAGGGTATATTGTTTTAGTATTATATTCATTTACAAGGAAAACTCTTAAGTTTGTGTAGTAATCATTGTTGAACTCATTATTAAGTAGATGTTCCCAGTCATTTATTAAAAAGTTTGTCATTTTTAATCACCTCTAAAGAAAATTATAACTTATTATCAATAGATTTTAAGTCTTTTAATAATAATAGTGCATATATAATTATAGTATTTGGTTAAACTATAATTTAAATACATATAAAATAATATAAAATTTGTAATATATACATATAAAGAGTCGCAAACGGTACCTAGGATATCAATAGTAGTAAATAAGAAGAAAATGAAGAATAAGTTAGAATATTTATTATAATTATGTATAAATAAAGAATTGATGGGAATAATAAATAGAGAAAAGATGTTAAGATAATGAAGTCGCAAGAGACAAACAAAGAAAAAACAACATAACAAATAGTTGTTGACAGAGTTTAAACCGAGTGATAAGATAAAGAAGTCGCAAATGACGAACTAAGAAAAACAGCTTGAAAAAAAGGTGTTGACAAGGTTTAGATGCGGTGGTAAACTAAGAAAGTCGCTTAAGGGTGACTGGAGAAAATGGTCTTTGAAAATTGAACAGATAAATAAAGTTAAGTAATAATAACCAGCAATTCTTTTTGAGAGTCAGCGAATAAAAGGAAACTTAGCTCGAAAGAGATAAGGAGTACTACAAGATTAAACTTTTTAGTGAGAGTTTGATCCTGGCTCAGGACGAACGCTGGCGGCGTGCCTAACACATGCAAGTCGAGCGAGAGGAGTTCTTCGGAAC
>NZ_FNJM01000005.1 GCF_900104115.1 Clostridium gasigenes | reverse complement strand
AAACTGCAATGTTATGCGGTATTAATCTTCCTTTCGAAAGGCTATTCCCCTCTATAAGGTAGGTTGCCCACGTGTTACTCACCCGTCCGCCGCTAGATTTGTTCCGAAGAACTCCTCTCGCTCGACTTGCATGTGTTAGGCACGCCGCCAGCGTTCGTCCTGAGCCAGGATCAAACTCTCACTAAAAAGTTTAATCTTGTAGTACTCCTTATCTCTTTCGAGCTAAGTTTCCTTTATTCGCTGACTCTCAAAAAGAATTGCTGGTTATTATTACTTAACTTTAATTATCTGTTCAATTTTCAAAGATCTTGCCACTCAAGCGACTTCTTTATCTTACCACCTTAAGAATTTCTTGTCAATAAATTTTATAATTTACTTTTTTAAGATTCTTAATGTATTTTCTTGTCGCTCTCAAGCACAATGACTATTCTATCATAGGTTTTAATTATAACTTTTCAATATATAGTATTTTTTTAAGATTATCATGATAATGCTCCTCTTATTACGCATTTTAATACGTTTTACTACTATTGATACACCAGGTAATGTTTAAGGATATTAATATACTATTTTATTGAAAATATAATAGTATATTCTATTTATTAACATATTATAGTCTATCATATTTACATATTATTTTAATAATATGCTATCATCTATTGTATATTAAATACTATTTATACTAGAAATAAGGTTTTTAATTAAATAACTATCTTGCAAAAGCTGAAATAAATATTTTTAAAGATGAAATTTAACCTATAAAAATTGTAACAACACTTAAAGGAGATTCTCTAAACAATAAGTAGTAACCTTTTATATTTAATACAGTTCTCTTCTCATTTTAATGTACCTATAATATAGTTTATTTTATAACCTAAAAAAAAAGATAGCAAAAAGTCGCATAAAGATTTATAATAAACTAGGTATTAAATTATGCATCTATAGCTCAGTTGGATAGAGCGTTGGACTTCGAATCCACAGGTCGGGGGTTCGAATCCCTCTAGGTGCACCATACAAAGACCTAATGAACTTTCAAAAATTTTCTACTATAAAATAAGAAAGGAGTTTGTAAAATTAATCACAAACTCCTTTTTATATTTATTTTAGATTTCCAACAATCTTAGTTCCATGTATTTCTTTTGCTCCAGTTACTTCTATAACCATATCTCTATTATTTTCATTAATTCCTGCACCTGGTATTAAAATTATTCTATTATCAGCATATCCTATTAACTCTTTAAGCGATTCTAAATTCTCTAATGCTGAAACTGTTCCACCTTTAGTAAGTATTCTATCTATTTTAAGATCCACTAAAATATCTATAGCTTCTTTCTTATTTTCAATTTCATCAAATGCCATATGAAAAGTAATATTTAATCCTCCTGCTAATACCTTTGCTTTAGAAATAAATTCAACATCAACTTTCTTATCATATGTCAAAGATCCAATTACTAATCCGCTTGCCCCTAAGGACTTGCACATTTCTATATCCGTAAACATTATTTCTTTTTCTTCTTTATTATATATAAAATTTCCACCACGAGGTCTAATAATAATATTTATAGGTAAATTTATAGTTTCTATAGTCTTTTTTATTATTCCATAACTTGGTGTTGTTCCACCCTCTCCTAAATTACCACACAGCTCAATTCTATTCGCTCCATTATTAACAGCCTTTACCACTTCCATATAAGCTCCTGTACACGCCTCAAGAATCATTTTATCTACTCCTTTTTATTTTTTCTTTTAAAAAAAGTTATCCCCATAAAATATTCTTAATCCACAGTTATTTGCGATTATTCTGAATTTTATCAACATTTTGTGACTTAAACATATAATTACTGTGGATAAGTATTGTTTAAATCACTTTTTTTGTGGATAAATATAATTTTTCCGTAAAATAAAAGGACAACTATAAAATAGTTGTCCTTTTTTTGTTTTGGAGCGGATGGCGGGAATCGGACCCGCACTATCAGCTTGGAAGGCTGAAGCACTACCACTATGCAACATCCGCATGTAGCAATAAAGAATTAACTTCAATTGCAATTTGGAGCGAAAGACGAGACTCGAACTCGCAACATTCACCTTGGCAAGGTGACGCTCTACCATTGAGCCACTTCCGCGTAAATAATATTCTAAATCTATGATTTAGCATATATAATTTACTCAGTTTTACTGAGTTTTCTTATATTTATATATGGTGCAGATGAAGGGAGTTGAACCCATACACCCGAAGGCGCTAGATCCTAAGTCTAGTGCGTCTGCCAATTCCGCCACATCTGCATATATAAATGGTGGCTCACCCGGGAATCGAACCCGGGACACCTTGATTAAAAGTCAAGTGCTCTACCAACTGAGCTAGTGAACCAAAATTGGCTGGGATAGCAGGATTTGAACCTACGCATATCGCAGTCAAAGTGCGATGCCTTACCGCTTGGCGATATCCCATTAATGGGGTGAACGATGGGGGTCGAACCCACGACAACCAGAACCACAAACTGGCGCTCTACCAACTGAACTACGTCCACCATATGGTGCATTATCAGGGGATCGAACCCGGGACACCCTGATTAAGAGTCAGGTGCTCTACCAACTGAGCTAATAATGCATATTTGGTGCGGCTTAAGAGATTTGAACTCCTGGCCCATGCCTTAGAAGGGCATTGCTCTATCCAGCTGAGCTAAAGCCGCACGTTATTTTTTAAAACAATATGTTTTAATGGAGCGGATGGCGGGAATCGGACCCGCACTATCAGCTTGGAAGGCTGAAGCACTACCACTATGCAACATCCGCATGTTGCAATTAAAGTATTAACTTTAATTGAGATTGGAGCGAAAGACGAGACTCGAACTCGCAACATTCACCTTGGCAAGGTGACGCTCTACCATTGAGCCACTTCCGCGCAAATAAAATTCTTTTTTCACTTATTAAATTGAATTTACTCATTTATAATGAGTTTCCTTATAATTTATATATGGTGCAGATGAAGGGAGTTGAACCCATACACCCGAAGGCGCTAGATCCTAAGTCTAGTGCGTCTGCCAATTCCGCCACATCTGCATATATAAATGGTGGCTCACCCGGGAATCGAACCCGGGACACCTTGATTAAAAGTCAAGTGCTCTACCAACTGAGCTAGTGAACCAAAATTGGCTGGGATAGCAGGATTTGAACCTACGCATATCGCAGTCAAAGTGCGATGCCTTACCGCTTGGCGATATCCCATTAATGGGGTGAACGATGGGGGTCGAACCCACGACAACCAGAACCACAAACTGGCGCTCTACCAACTGAACTACGTCCACCATATGGTGCGTCTTAAGAGATTTGAACTCCTGGCCCATGCCTTAGAAGGGCATTGCTCTATCCAGCTGAGCTAAAAACGCATATTGTTAAAACAATATATTTGATATTATGTTTTAATGGAGCGGATGGCGGGAATCGGACCCGCACTATCAGCTTGGAAGGCTGAAGCACTACCACTATGCAACATCCGCATATTAAGTGTTTTTTAAAAATTGGTCGGGGTGACAGGGATTGAACCTGCGGCCTCATGGTCCCAAACCACGCACGCTCCCATCTGCGCCACACCCCGAATTGGTGCGTCTTAAGAGATTTGAACTCCTGGCCCATGCCTTAGAAGGGCATTGCTCTATCCAGCTGAGCTAAAAACGCATATTTTTTTCAGAACTTTTATTATTATAATTTATTTATCTCCAATTGTCAACAAATTTTCAAAACTTGTTTTAAAATGGAGCGGATGGCGGGAATCGGACCCGCACTATCAGCTTGGAAGGCTGAAGCACTACCACTATGCAACATCCGCATATTAAGTGTTTTTTAAAATTGGTCGGGGTGACAGGGATTGAACCTGCGGCCTCATGGTCCCAAACCACGCACGCTCCCATCTGCGCCACACCCCGGAGAGTCTTTATGTTTTTTATTAACTAGCTGTTTCTCACAGCGACAAGATTTATTCTACAATATGAAAGCAAATTCGTCAACACCTTTTTTGAATTTTAATATATATCATGTCATAAATCAAAGCTATATTAAGCTAATTTAATTATTTGTCGGTTTTTAATAGGTGTATGTATTTATCTACTTTATTTCCTTTATATAAGATACTACCTCTTTCCCCTCTTCAATTTCTAAATAACCTAAACTTCTACGAATAATACCAGCACCCCTAAATATACTTCCAGGATTCATAAGTAATAATCCATCTTGTTTTTCTATAATACATAAATGAGAATGCCCAAATAAAATTATATCTACGCCCAATTCTTTTCCTCTACACATTATAGTATTCAGTTCCATTTTAACATTATAAATATGTCCATGACACATTAATATCTTTTTATCTAGAACTTTTATTATCTTCTCATTTGGATATCCTTCACAGAAATCACAATTTCCTTTAACCCCATAAACTTCGCCCTTAAAACCCATTGTAATCTCCTTTATATCAGCCGCACCATCTCCTAGATGCAAAACTATATCTACATCACTTATATAAGGTTTTACAGCCTGTATTGCACTATTAACATTATGCGAATCACTTATTACTGCTATTTTCATAATTTTCCTCCTACAAAAACTCTCTAATTAAAATTTTAAATTTTACTAAAGCTCTTCCTCTATGAGATACTAAATTTTTTTCACTTGATTTAGCTTCTCCAAAAGAGGTCTTTAATTCATCACAATAAAATAATGGATCATATCCAAATCCATCACTTCCATTAATCTCTTCCATTATATGACCTTCTACATATCCAGTCACACTTTTATACATTTTCTTGTCATCTACTACTGCTAATTGACATACAAACCTAGCACCTCTGTTTTCCCAACGGACGCCTTTAAGATTTGCTAATAATTTCTCATTGTTCTTATCGTCATCACCATGTTCACCCGCATATCTTGCAGAATAAACACCTGGTGCCCCATTTAAATGATCCACCTCTATACCTGAATCATCTGCCATTACAAGAAAATCTTTATCACCTCTATTTAAAAGGTAATCATAAATTTCCATAGCCTTCTTCTTAGCATTCTCAGCAAATGTTATGCCATCTTCAACTACATCTATATTAATATTCTCATCATTTAATGAAACTACCTCCAAAGGTAATCCAACTAATATTTCTTTAATTTCTTTAATTTTGCCTTTATTATTGCTTGCTATAATTAATTTTTTCATTATTTTTTACTCTCCCCCGTTCCAATCCAAAGTGCATCCATTTTTAGAGAATCTTTTTGCAGTTGTACCATTTGTTTTATTCCCTTTTCGGCTAAATCTAATAATTCATTAAGCTCACTTCTTTTAAAGGGACATTCTTCACCTGTTCCTTGCACTTCTATAAATTCACCCTCATCCGTACCTACAACATTCATATCTACCTTAGCCTTAGAATCTTCTTCATAACATAGATCTATGACCTTTTGGTCTCCAACTATACCAACACTTGTTGCACTTACAAAATTTCTTACAGGATAAACTTTAAATGGTTTTTTCTTATGCAGCTTATTAACAGCATCAATAAGCGCCACAAAAGCTCCTGTAACAGATGCCGTTCTTGTTCCACCATCAGCTTGTATAACATCACAATCTATCCATATAGTTCTTTCCCCTAGTGCTTTTAAATCAATTACAGATCTTAATGATCTTCCTATTAATCTTTGTATTTCCATTGTTCTACCATCTAACTTTAACCTTGATATATCTCTTGGTTTTCTATTTCCAGTTGCCCTTGGCAACATATTGTATTCAGCAGTTATCCACCCTTCTCCTAACCCTTTTAAAAATGGTGGAACTTTATTTTCTATTGATGCAGTACAAATTACCTTTGTATCTCCAACTTCAATCAAAACTGATCCTTCTGCATATTTTGTATAGTTTCTAGTTATTTTAGTACTTCTTACTTGCTCATTTTTTCTTCCATCTATCCTCATTATATTTCCTCCATTTTACTTTAGGCATTAAAATAAATACTGTATATAGTATTAAAATGTATTTATTCTAATTCTTTTATTGAAAATATCTTATTATTAAATTTCATGCACTATTTCATCTATTAAATCATATTATTAATATACGGATTATTTAAGAGGTGAATAAATTGCGATATATTGGACCATTTTTTAGAATGAATAGTTTATCCCAAAAAGAAATTAACGGTCAACTTTTTCATTTATCAAAAGAAGCTGTAAGGACATTGGTCCTTGAATCAAAATGCGGATTAGTTTCTTCAATAAAATCATATAAGAAACTTTCTCCCTCCATTGATGTTACCACAATTGGAAATTTTTCTCCACTATTATGTATGTATAAGAAATCATCACCAAACTATATCCACAACAAAAATTCCAACGGTTTTGATGAAGATACTTTTAGGAAAGAAATATGCCCAACAACTAATGCCATGATGACATTATGTATTTTAGAATTAATTGATTACTATGATAGTTTTAAAGATATAGATTCTAATTTTTATTGTCTATCAGAAGTTTATAGAAAGCTATCTCGCGATCAGCTAAAATTCTATTCTGTTAACTTAAGAAATCCTGAAGGTGTATTTATAGACAAGAAAAACCTTTTAGAAAATAATTATAAAGGTTTTAACCTAGTAGATAAAAGCAAAAAATTCAAATTTTCTGACCAAGCCTTTATGATGGTTTCTTATTACTTATATTCAAAAAAGTTTCCTGATGAGGACATAGCTGAAGAATATAACAAGTTTTCTTTAGAAATTCTTGAAATGTTTTTAAATTTCAAAGAAAAAATTTATGAATGTTCTTTCGAAGAAATTTGTAAAACCTTATTAGCTATTAACCTCTTCTACAAATACTCTAAAGATAGCAAAACTCAAACTCTTATTATTGATTTAACTGATTTCTTAATTAACAAATTTGATGAAAAAGATTATTATGTTGATTCCTTAGATTTTACTTCTTTATTTGTAATCAACTTAGTCTTATCTTATAAACATACTAAAATGATTAGTTTCAATGAAAAATCTAAAGAAATAATAAATAAACTTACTACTCTTTATGATGAAGATACGGAAATATTCATTAAATTATCTGGTAAGAAAGATATAAAATACTCTTGCCTTGATGTAAATTTTTATTTTTTATCATTTATAATATTCGCTAATGAAAATAATTGTTATAACGATTATAAAAATATGATCTCTTCTTTATATAGAAAATATTATATAGGTTCCGGACTTGTTCCTAGTTGGCCAGATGCACCCACACTAGATGACTGTGAACGATATAGAGGCTTAACTCTAAATTCCACTGATATGTTAGATGAGAGCTATTTTAGAATGCCTAATTTCTCTTCACCTATCAGTTCCGGTGTGGCTCCTATATTTAATAAAACCATTACCTATTCAAAAAAGAAGAATTCTTTCGATATAAATAGTTCTTCTTTCGATAGTTATAGAAATATGTTTAGTTTTTATTTATTTATTCTTTTATTTAAAGATGATTTTATTTCAGAAACCTCTTTAAGCATATTAGATAATAGTAGCTTAGACTCTAACCTTCAACCAACTTTCACTAATCCTAGTAATATAGATACCTCAGAACCTGAGTTGCCTTATATTCCATCGGATTGCGAAACAGGTTGCGAGGACACAGTTGAACCACCAACACTAGTTATAAACGCATCTGTTTATGATACTGTTAACTTACCATCAACAGATACAACTGATACAACTGATACAACTGATACAACTGAAATAACTGAAATAAAAATTTAACATTTTTAAGATTCATAATTTAAGTTAAATATTAAAAAGACCGGAGTTTCACTTCCGGTCTTTCACTATAAGCAACATTTTTTTTAATAAGTATAATCATTTTTATATTTTCTAAAAAATATTTGCCTATATTATTTCTCTAGTCTATCAAAATATATATTCCCATTTCCATCCAAAGCTACATTTTTTATCTTTTCACTTATAGCTATGTTTTCATTATAAAATAATAATGGCAATACTGAATATGTATTAAACAGGTTCTCTTCCATACTTGTAAACATAGTATTCTTCTCTTCTTCTTTTTTAACATCTTCTAAATTTTTGCTATAATCCTTTGGTAAAAAGTTTATTACCTTATCATATAATATTTTTTTATTATTTAAGGATGCTTCACATTGTATTAATGCAACATTATAATAATTCTCATTATGCAAATTACCTAGTTCAGACTTATTTATTAACTTATAAGTTAATGAAATTTCAGAGTTATCTATAAACCACTGAGTTAAAAAGTTACATAGCTCCTTGTTCCCAGCACTTTCTTCTGCAATTAACACAATTTCTTCAACTTTTTTCCATTTTGTTTCTGTATTGCTCATTACCTTTCTTGCCTGCAACTTTGCAAGGTCATCTTTATCATCCCTAAAATAACTTCCTTCTGCGAGTTCTAATAAAATGTTATTTTGAAGTTGATATTCTCCTATTGCTTTATTTATCAATGAGTATATTTCCTTTTTCCCCTCCATTGGCAATGAACTTCCGTTAGGGTTAAAGGCTAAATACATTGCTAAATCCGAATTTGTAGTTACTAATCTACCCTCCTCCTCTAACCTTGTCAGCTGGCTTTTAGGAGGCCCTACTACTATATCTCTATTTCCAACCTCAAAAGCAGCCATAGCAAGTTCTTCGCCTTCATCCTCTATTATATGTATAGCCTCTACTATATTTAAATCTGCTTTACTATTTCTTGTTAAAACTATTTCGCTCATGTCCATTGAATTTATACTATACTCCCCTGAATATACAACGTTTTTAAAATTCTCACTAATATCTTCCCACAAAACAAGATCTTTTCTTACTCTGTATTGAGGTTTACTTAATTCATTTAAAAAGTTTGTGTTCTTGCTATTAAGTCTTATAGTAATTCTATCTTCAGCTGTTTGTATCCCTACATCTTTAGTAAATATTCCTTCTCCACTTCTAAAAGTTTTTGCCCCATAAACATCTAATAAAGCTGTGATATTTTCTTCCTTCTCTTCTGCTAATACTTCTCTAAAAAAATTAGCTATATCTTTTGCGGTTATTTTTTCTCCATTGCTCCAATAAATATTATCTCTTATTTTAAAATCATATTCTATTCCATCTTCTTTTACATCAACACTTTCAGCTAATGAAGGTACTATTTTACTATCTTTATCAAGTTCTACTAGCCCTCTACTAGTAGCACATACTATATCTTGTTCTCTCTTATTTAAAGAACCTACTGCTTTCAGTTCTCTAGGAATTGTAGTTATTGAATATGTAAATACTTCTTTGTTTTGGGTTGGAACTTCATTCGCTATATCAACAAAGCCTAATAAGAATATTACTACTAATATACCTGATAACACTGCAATTAATATTTTTTTCATATACTCTCTCCTTTGCTTTTATCCTCTTAATTATATCCATCAAACTTTTTAACTAATCACTTTATTCTTAATTAAGTTTATTAATTTTTCTAAATAGTTTTTACTTTTTATTTATAACAACTATTTATATGATATAATTACCCTATATTTACATTGGAGGTTATATCATGGTATTGGCAGTTCAAGTTTTTCAAATTATATTCTATTCAATAGCAATAATTTTTATGGGAACTCTTATTTTTGTAAGCATATGGGGATTCATAACTTTTAATAAAATGTATAAAAACCAAAGAATACAAAATCTTTTACTTGATAAAATTTATCAAAGTATTTCACAATTAAATTTTAAATATACATCTTCACATAAAAGTACAGAAGATGCATTTGACGTAGATGATCTTATTAACGAAGATGAACTTTTTAATAATCACTCATCTGATGATGAATCAGATGATATTATCTCTTTTTAATTATAAAATGACCAACTAAAAAGGCTCCATGTTTATAACATGGAGCCTTTCTTAGTTAAATATTTTAATTAACTAAATTGATAATAAAAAATATTAATGAAACAGATATTGTAATACAAATAAGAAAGTATATATATCTCTCTTTACCTTTATGATATAAAAGAAACCTGATTCCCCAAAGTATCATAGTTATACATACTCCCATTTGTAACATATAATACGAATTAAATATTTGTCCTACATAAAAAAATTGATATGTAGTCAAAAAAGTACATATTATTATAACGCTAGTTATCATTGCTGCTGTCATACATATGGCTGTCACTATATCTTTTGATTTTAACTCTCCCATAATTTTTATCCCCTTACTATAGTTTCGAACTCCTCTTCTGTTAAAACTCTAACACCAAGATCATTTGCCTTTATCAATTTAGAGCCCGCTTCTTCTCCAGCTACCACATAATCTGTTTTCTTACTTACACTTCCAGATACTTTAGCTCCTAACATCTCAAGCTTACTCTTTATTTCTCCTCTTGAATAGCTCTTAAGAGTACCTGTTACTACTACTGTTTTCCCTTCAAATGGACTTGAAATTATCTTTTTTTCTTCATACTTTGGATTCACTCCTAATGATAATAGCTCATCAATAGTATTAACTACCTTTTCCTCTTTTAAAAATTCAATTACACCTTTTGCAACTATATCTCCAACTTCTGGAACAGCTACCAATTCATCAAATGTAGCATTTTTCAATCCCTCTAGGGATTTAAATGTATTAACTAAATCTTTAGCTGTTTTAACACCTACATTTGGAATACCAAGTGCATAAATAAATCTATACAACTCACATTCTTTACTTTTTTCAACTGCCTCTAAAATATTCTTAGCCTTTTTTTCTTTAAATTTTTCTAATTGCAATAAATCTTCGGTTTGCAACCTATATAAATTTGAAATAGATTTTATATCAAGTTTTTCAAAAAGTTGTTCTGCTGTTTTTTCTGAAAACCCTACTATATTCATAGCTTCTCTTGATGCGAAATGTACTATACTTTTAACCATTTGCGGCTTACAAGATAATGTGTTTTCGCAAAAATAATGAACTCCATCTTGAACAACATGACTTCCACAAGCAGGACAAATTTTAGGGACATTTATTTCAACTGTATCTTCTAAACTATCTTTAACTACTCCCATTATTTCAGGAATAACATCGTTAGATCTACGTATATGAACCTCTGCGCCAATCCTTACTCCCTTTCTTCTAATATCATCAATATTATTCAAAGTTGCACGCCTCACCGTTACTCCTGCAAGCTCAACAGGTTCTAGTATTGCTGTTGGTCCAACTCTACCGCTTCTACCAACATTCCACTCTACGTCTAAAAGCGTAGTTGTAGCTTCTTGAGCTTCAAACTTAAAGGCAATTGCCCATTTAGGGAACTTAACTGTGTATCCTAAAAGTTCTCTTGTTTTAATGTCATCTATAGCTATAACTACTCCATCTATATCATAATTCAAATCAAACCTTATATCATTAATATAGTTTATTTCTTTTTCTACTTCTTCTAAAGTTGTGCAATATTTTATATAGTCATCCATAGGGAATCCCTTTCGTTTAATAAATCCTAGCATTTCTTCATAAGTTTTAAATGCATTACCTTCTTTGTATCCTACATCATAAAAAAATGCTGATAGATTTCTCTTTGCAGTTTCTTTTAAATTAAGATTTCTTAAAGCTCCTGCCGCACCATTTCTTAGATTTTTAAGAGGTGATTCCGATGATTTATTATAATTTTCAAAGGCTTCTGTTGTCATAATAGCTTCACCATGAATCTCAAATAAATCTCCACTTGCTATTTTAAGGGGTATTGCTTTTATGGTTTGTACTTGTGCTGTAACATTTTCTCCAGTTTCACCATTCCCTCTAGTTGCTGCTGTAACTAGAATTCCATTCTCATCATATGTAAGATTTACCGTAAGCCCATCAAATTTTTTAGTTAAAACATATTTCAAAGATGGAAGTTCTTCTCCTCTTAAATTCATTTCATTAACAAATTTGATATTCCTATTATGCCAATCTTCTATTTCCTGTATTGTTTGTGCTTTATCCAAACTCCAAAGCCTAGCTTTATGAGTATATTTATTAAAACCTTCTAAAATCCTATCACCAACTCTTAATGTTGGTGAGTACGGAAGTACATATTCATTTTCTTTTTCTAAAGCTTTAAGTTCATCATATTTTTCATCATATTCTTTATCTGTTACTGTAGGATTATCTAAAGAATAATATTCATATGCATATTTATTTAATTCTTCCACTAGAAGTTCTATCTTCGCTTTCTCATCCACTAAAATCCACCCCTATATAATTAAAGCCCTCCTTTACGGAGGACTCTCATTATTTATATTCTTTTTAAGGTACCTAAATCAATTCTAAGTTTGCTAAAGATAATAACAATATTTTTACCCCTTGTCTATCAAAGGCTATTGTTAATTTTTTATCTCTACTAACATCTTCGATTGATACTATAGTTCCAATACCAAATCTTTCATGGCTAACTTTTCTACCAATAGTGGTTTCTTCTTTAGTTAACATATTTTCATTTTCAGCTACTGCTGCTTCATCTTCTATAACATCTTGAGGATTTGCTGATGCATAAGTTCTGTTATCTCCAAAGTTTTTTCTTAAACTATGTGGATTGTATGCAGGAGCGCTTGGTTTAAACACCTTAGCTCTTGAAGGTGTACCTGCCGCTTTTCCGTTTATATATTCCTTTAAATCAGTTTTTATTTCAGCAATAAAATCAGATTGAGGATATGCTACAGTTCTCCCAAATACTCTTCTTACTTCAGCTGATGTAATATATAAAGTTTCCTTTGCCCTTGTTACTGCAACATAACAAAGCCTTCTTGACTCTTCCATTTCTGATTGTTTTTCAAAAGATGAGTTTCCTGGGAATATACCATTCTCCATTCCAACTAAGAATACTACTGGGAACTCAAGCCCCTTAGCACTATGCACAGTCATTAAGACTATACCATCATCTTCATCACCCATTTTATCAGTATCTTGAACTAATGATATTTTTTCTAAATATGCACTTAAGCTCTTATCTTCACTATTTTTTTCAAAATCCACAGCATCAGACACTAATTCTTTAAGATTTTCTATTCTACTCTTATCTTCAATTTCTTTTGATTTTTCAAGTTCCTCTATATATCCAGTTTCTTTTAATATAGTTTCAATTAATAATGAAGGAGGTACAGTCTCATTTAAAACCATGAAATTATCCATAAGCTCCATGAACTTTCCTATTCCGCCTGAGTTTCTAGCTGTTAAAGTAGGTATGTTACCAGCTTCCGACAGCGCATCCCACAATGCAACTTCATAACCTTGAGCAAAATCTGCTACTTTTTGAATTGTTGCATCACCTATTCCTCTTTTAGGAACATTTATAATTCTCTTTAAACTTATGCTATCTTCTGGATTAACCATAACCTTAAGATATGCTACCATATCCTTAATTTCTTTTCTGTCGTAGAATCTTGTTCCACCAACAATTTTATAAGGAATATCTTTTCTTCTTAAACATTCTTCAAATATACGTGATTGTGCATTTGTTCTATAAAGAATAGCAAAATCTTTATAATCTCTATCTTCTGCTTCTTTTATTTCTTTTATGTTAGTCGCTACAAAGTCACCTTCATCACTATCTGAATATGCTCTGTAAACTTTTATCTTATCTCCTGCTTCTTGCTCTGTTCTAAGTTCTTTACCCTTTCTGTTAGAGTTATTTACTATAAGAACATTAGCCGCTTCAAGTATATTTCCCTTTGAACGATAATTTTGCTCAAGTTTTATAACTTTAGCCTCTGGATAATCTTTTTCAAAGTCTAAAATATTTCTAATATCTGCGCCTCTCCATTGATATATACATTGGTCATCATCTCCAACCACGCATATATTTTTATGCTTAGCTGATAATAATTTTATGAACTCATATTGAACTCCATTAGTATCTTGATATTCATCTACCATAATATATTGGAACTTTCTTTGGTAAAACTCTAATGTTTCTTCATCTTTTTTAAATATCTCAACAGTTTTACCTATTAAATCATCAAAATCTAAAGCATTATTTTCTTTAAGTCTTTTTTGATACATAGCGTAAACATCTGCAATTTTCTTTTCTCTAAAATTATCTTCATGTTCTCTCATAAAGCTTTCTGGGCTTTGCATGCTATCTTTAGCTCTACTTATTTTTCCTATTATCTCTTGTTCTGTTAGATCTTTATCATTTATACCAATAGCCTTCATACATTCTTTTACAAGTACTTTTTGGTCAGAACTATCATATATGCTAAAGCTCTTTTTATAGCCTATTTTCTCTATTTCTCTTCTTAGTATTCTTACACAAGTTGAGTGGAAAGTTGAGATCCACATATCATCAGCTTTCTCGCCTATTATTCTTTTAACTCTTTCCTGCATTTCTTTTGATGCTTTATTAGTAAAAGTAATAGCTAATATTTTATATGGTGCTATACCTAAATCCTCTATCATATGTGCCATTCTATATGTCAGTACTCTTGTTTTACCAGTCCCTGCCCCTGCTAAAATTAGCACTTGGCCTTCTATAGTTGTGGCACCTTCATACTGCTCTTTGTTAAGTAATGTCTTTAAATCCATAAAAACACCCTCCTTTCTACTACTAACTTATATTATACCATACATATCTTTTATATTGTTGCCAAAAAAGTATTAAAATAAAAGAAGTAAACCATTAAATTTACTTCTTTTTAAAAATAAATACAATATTTAATTTCTTAACATTCAATTTTATACTTAAAAGACTTTTTTCCTGCACTATTTTTTTCCTAAGAATATTTTCTTTCATTATTCAGAGTATAATATTTCATTTTTAGTGCCAATGTGACTTTTCTAAAATAACTCTTATTCTATATATATTTTTTTACTTAAATTTGTCACAATAATTATTAAATAAAAATATCTAATTTAAATGCTTTTATTTAAATTAGATATTTTTATTTAAATTAGCCAATGTTAAAGATTACATTTTTACGCAAAAAAACGCAACCCTTGGGGCCAGGTTGCGTTTTAGCAATAAGCAATAAATAAAAAGGGGGCTATTTATATCCTTTTATTTATCCTTGCCCAAATATTATATTTCATACATTTAAAAAATGCAAGATATTTAATTAATTTCATTATAATTTTATGCATAAATGAATGTTTTCAACTCATTTATTTTTAACGTTCGTTAGAAGTTCTTTAAAATAGCTAATTCTTCATCTGTCAGCTCTCTATATTCGCCTTCTACAAGTGTTTCATCTAACTTTATTGTTCCAAATTCTATTCTTTTAAGATATGTAACTTCTTTCCCTACAGCTTGGAACATCCTTTTAACTTGATGAAACTTACCTTCTTGTATTGTAACTAGTATATCTGATTCTTCTTCTGACGCTGATAGTATTTCAAGTTTGGCTTCTTTACATAAATACTCATCATCTAGTGTTATTCCATTTTTGAAAGCTACTATATCGCTTTCTGTAACTTCTTTATTAATTTTAGCACTATATACCTTATCTACATGCCATTTAGGTGCTATTAATCTATGGTTTAATTCACCATCATTAGTTAAGAATAATAATCCTACTGTATCCTTATCTAATCTTCCCACTGGGAATGGATCGAAAATTTGATGGTTCATTTCTAATAAATCAATTACTGTTTCATCTCTATTATCACGAGTAGCCGAAATAACTCCATTTGGCTTGTTCATCATTAAGTATATAAATTTTCTATAAAATATTTGTTCTTCACCAAAAAATATTTCATCACTTTCAGGTTCAACCTTAGCTC
Source organism: Clostridium gasigenes (assembly GCF_900104115.1). Taxonomy (GTDB): domain Bacteria; phylum Bacillota; class Clostridia; order Clostridiales; family Clostridiaceae; genus Clostridium; species Clostridium gasigenes. The sequence goes on along the minus strand of NZ_FNJM01000005.1, from coordinate 217,436 downwards.
CACTATCTTTGATTACTACTCCATTAACTTTAACTAAGCCCTTTCTGCAAATACCTTTAAGCTCTTTTCTTGTTCCATAACCTAAGTTAGATAATACTTTATCTAATCTTTCCATTAAAACACCTCTTCCTTTCCTATCGACATCTATGTTTATTTTTTTCAATTAACATCTATTCTATTATTAAAAGTTTAAAAGCACAATATAAATTTTACTTATTGACTAGGATGTTTGACTTATTAGTTTCTTTCCAATCCCTTTTAGTCTAATTAATCTACTACATAACAAAAGGAACATCCTAATCAGGAAGTTCCTTACGCTTCTTTCTTTTAATATGACTTAAGCACTAATTCCATTTTTATAATAATTCATAACCTTTGGAACATAATTTTGAGTTTCTGAAGGCATTTTATAAAGATCATTTGATGACTTAACACCCCGTCTCTCCATTGTTCCCTGGCCCCCATTATATGCCATAAGAGCCATTTCTACATTACCATTAAACATATTTAAATATTCTTTTATATGTTTAACTCCCCCTTCTACATTTTGTTCAATATTAAGAGGATCTGTTATTCCATACGCTTCACAATTAAAATCCATAAGTTGCATAACACCCATTGCACCTGATCCTGAAACAGCATTCGCATCAAAATTAGATTCTTGTTTTATAATTCCTAAAACTAAGTTTTTATCTATTCCATATTGAGTTGCATATTTATCTACAGCTGTATATATTCTGCTTTTATCACTATCTACTTCATTCACATCTACTTTCAACCCTTTATTAACAGTTGAATTTTGATTTTCTTTACCTTCTGTGCTATTGTATATACCGTCTACTGATTCCGTCCTAACTTTCATAGGCAAATTATCTAATTTTTGCCCTACAGCAGTTGGCAAATAATTAGATTCTTCATCTTTATTTGTATTCACTAAAGCAGTTTCTTTATTCTTTGAATTTTGAATTAAAGCCTCATAAACGATATCAAACTCAGGAGAATCTCCCATAGTCTTTTTCAAAGCATCCTTAGCTATAGTTGTTCCCATAAACTCTTCTATATTTGTAATTTTCATTTTATGCCCTCCATAATTTAAGCCTAGTCCATAGTATATATATCGTTTATTCTTTCTTATTCTTAAGCGAAAAAAGAGAATCCCCTTGAATTTCTCTTTTCCCACCTACCTAAGGAATATTAATTTATTATCATTTAATACGTCTAAGGTCTCTACCTAAGTTAACACACTTTAAAGCTCACTTTATCATAATCTTCATAATTAACCTTTTTATAATAACTTTTACTTAATACTAAAACCCTATATTCTCCAGGTGAGAAAGGTAAAAATGTATAATAATTTTTTCTACTATATTCTTGAGCTCTCACCCATTGACCCTTTTCCATAATATAAAATTCATAACAAACTTCTTTTCCACCTATGCTACTCACTTGGAATGTTACTTCTTCATTAACTTTTATATTATCCTTTAACGCTTCAATTTTTGTAGAATTTATAGGTACTGCTTCGTGAACATAAATACTTATTTCTTTTTTATTATCATATCCATCTTCACATTTTATATTTTTAGCAAATATTTCAAAAGTATATTTTCCTGGACATTTTGGTTTTATTTTTAATTTCCTCGCATTAATATAGCCAGTATCTTCAACTTCATGACCATTAATTTTAGTAACATATTTAAGCTTTACACTTCTTGTATTTTGAACTATAGCTTCAATATCTATTGTATCCAAAACTAAGTAAGTTTCCTTAGACTCCACTAATATATAATCAATTTCTGCTGGTATATACTCCTTAACCTTTAAATATACAAAGCTATGACTATCATATTCCTTTAAAGAATATTTATCTAAAACTCTTACTTCAACTTCATATTCACCCTTTTCTTCTGGGGTGAAGTTTACCCAATTACTAGTTCCATACTCCACCCTCTCCATTTCTTTTCCATCTTTAAATACTATGAATGAATATTTTAATACAGTTCCACCTTCAGCCTTAATCTTAATATTTACAGGTTGTAAAATAACAGAATTTTTATTTTTACTAGTTATTATATCTACTATTTTTACTGGTTTCTCACTTTTTTTATCTATTTCAAAGTCTAAAATTTTTATATCCTCATAATCTTCTTCATAAGATATATCCTTAACTTTAACAATAATTTTATATTCACCTTCAGCTTTGCTAACCCAAAGCAAGGTATTATCTCTTATATAACCTGTATCTTCAGCATTTGGTCCTTCTATTATATATCTATAAAGAAGTTCCCGTCCCCCTTTTGCATCAACTTTGAACATCACTTCTGTTCCACATACTTGTGGAGAATTTAAATTACTAGAAAAATTCTTTATATATACTTCTTCATAAGGTTTAACTTCATAAGTAATTATAGCTCTATCATCAAACTCTTTATTCGAAAACATATCGCGAGTTAAACATAAAAGTCTATATTCTCCCCATTCTTTTTCCTTAAATGAAATAATTGTTCTTGATGAATATTCTTGAATACAAGTTGTTTTTCCATCTTTATCTATTTTTAAAAATTTATATAATAAATTTCTATTACTATCACAATTTGTTATAACTTTAAATATTAACTCTTCATTCACAAGTATACTTTCAGTTAAACACTCAAAATCTATAATTTCTATTTTTTTCCCCTCAACAACTTTAAACCTAATAGTTGTAAATTCGTCTACATTGTTTTCCGATTCTGGCATTTTACTCTCTATTAATATTTCAACAGTGCCAACTTCACTAGCTGTATATACTAATTTATTTTCTCTGCTGTAATCACGGAGTGCTTCCCATCCTTGTTTTCCCTTTATCCAAAATCTATATAGAGCTAATTCGTAATTGCCCTTTACTGCAACACGAATCTTTTCTCCAATATTAAACGATGTCTTATCTAAACTAATATCTTCTATAATTTTAGTTTTCATATTTTTTTCTTCCTCTTCATTTTTTACTATAAATTCAACTTTTCCTAAATGATCAAAAGGTTTACTAGATTTTTCATTTTTAGCTTGTACCATAATTATATGTTTACCTTTTGTCTGCGGTTTCCACAAACAAATATTTTTACTTGAAAAATCTTGTATTGGATTCCATATTCCATCTGTACCTTCAATAAACTTATATTGCAACCCAATTCCCTGATCTTCCCCTACAATTGCCTTTATATTTATTTCCTCTTCTATACACCCTTCATAATTCTTATCAAATGTTATTAAAACCTCGCTCATAAATGCCCACCCCTCTGTACTAAGTCATCCTCAAAAGCAACACTTCATTATACCTATATATTTCTTTTCAGATGCCTAACACAATTACATACTTATTTAACATAATATTGTAATTATATTATACATTTTAAATTTTAAAATATATACTGAATTTTGTCGGCTAAATAAAAAAATAAGAGCAAACTATAGCTTTATTTCTACAGTTTACTCTTTTATATTACATTCTACAACTCTTTTTAAACTCTTCTCAAGCCTTAAATCATCTTCTGCGGTCCTCTTTTTTGCATTTTGAGTTCTTCCACCACCACGTCTAATTTTTTGTGATAAATGTCTCTCTTCTAGCATCTTATCTATGTTGTCATTAGTATACAGATATCCCTTTGGATTAATTACATTTGCTTTTTTACCTAAACATATGGCTGCAACTCCATAGTCTTGGCTTATTACAACATCATTCGACTTGCAAAGATTTACTACATACATATCCACACTTTGAAAACCACTTTCTACAACCTTAACTTCCCCATATTCTAAGTTAATAATATGATGTATATCACAATATACAATTAATTCTAAATTATTTTCTTTTGCTATTCTTTGAATGATGGAGATGCCCGGACAGGCATCTCCATCTACTATAATTTTCACTTACTTAAGTCTTCCTTCAAGTTCTGCTTTTAACTCTTCATATCCTGGTTTTCCAAGTAAAGCAAACATATTCTTTTTGTACATTTCAACTCCTGGTTGATCAAATGGATTAACTCCTAGTAAGTATCCACTCATTGCACATGCTTTTTCAAAGAAGTAAACCATATATCCAAAGTAATATGGGCTTATTTCCGGAACATTTAGTATCATATTAGGTACTCCACCATCATTATGAGCTAATAAAGTTCCTTTGAATGCTTGCTTATTAACAAAATCCATAGTTTTTCCAGCTAAGAAGTTTAATCCATCAGTATCTCCTGGAGTTGTTCCTATAACAACTTCTTTTTTAGCCTTTCCTATGTTTATAACAGTTTCGAATAAGTTTCTTGAACCATCTTGGATAAATTGTCCCATTGAGTGTAAATCAGTTGAAAAGTCCACTGCTGCTGGGAATATTCCCTTTTGATCTTTACCTTCTGATTCTCCGTATAATTGTTTCCACCATTCATTAAAGAAATGAACTGAAGGTTCATAGTTTACTAAAACTTCAATTTTTTTACCTTTATTATATAAAACATTTCTCATTGCAGCATATTTATAACAATCATTTTCTTTTAATGAAGGTTTTGAATATTCTTCTCTTGCATCTGCTGCTCCACTCATCATTTCATCTATGTTAATTCCAGCTACTGCTATTGGTAATAAACCAACCGCTGTTAACACTGAGAATCTTCCACCAACATCATCAGGAATTCCAAAAGTTTCATATCCTGTTTCATTACATAATGATTTTAATGCGCCTCTGCTGTTATCAGTTGTTGCAAATATTCTTGTCTTCGCTCCATCAACACCATATTTCTTTTCCATGTAGTCTTTAAATATTCTAAATGCTATTGCAGGTTCTGTAGTTGTACCTGACTTTGATATAACATTAACACTAATGTCCATGCCTTCTATAGCTTCTAACAAATCAGTAATATATGTTGAACTTATGTTATTTCCTACAAAGAATACCTTTGGAGTTTTTCTGTGCTTACTTCCTAATGAATTATAGAAATTGTTAGTTAACATTTCTATAGCAGCTCTTGCCCCAAGGTAAGATCCACCAATTCCTATAACTATTAACACTTCTGAATTTTTTTTAATTCTTTCAGCAGCATTTTTTATTCTGTCAAATTCATTTTTATCATAATTAACAGGTAGATCAAGCCACCCTAAAAATTCATTTCCTGCTCCAGTTTTATTGTGTAAAACTTCATGAGTAGCATTAACCATCGCTTCCATATAATTTAATTCAGTTTCTTGTGCATAGGGTGCTACCTTAGATAAATCTAATACTAAACCTTTCTTCATAACTATACCTCCGTCTATTATTGAATTTCTTTTACTCAATAATTATTATATCACAATTCTTAGCTTCACCATAATAATCCATTACATATTTTGCTCTTATTTCACCCAGATTATACTATAGTTATTTGTATTTACTACTATTTAATTCATACCTGTATATTTTTTTGTTTAAAAATTATAAAATTAGTAACAAAAATATTAATAAAAAAGAGAGATTAAATATTTTATTAATCTATTTAATCTCTTCTTTTTATTTTAATATGATATTTTATTTATTTTTATTCCCATTCGATAGTTGCTGGTGGTTTAGAAGTTACGTCATAAACAATTCTGTTTACTCCTGGAACTTCATTTACTATACGACGAGATACTATGTCTAATAATTCATAAGGTAATCTTGCCCATTCTGAAGTCATCGCATCACTTGATGTTACTGCTCTTATTGCTACAGTGTGACAATATGTTCTTTCATCTCCCATTACTCCTACTGATTTTATGTTTGGAAGACAAGTGAAGTATTGCCATATGCTTTCATCAAGACCAGCTTTTGCAACTTCATCTCTGAATATTGAATCCGATTCTCTAACTATTTCTAGCTTTTCATCAGTTATTTCACCAAGAACTCTTATTGCAAGTCCAGGTCCTGGGAACGGTTGTCTCCACACTAATTTATGAGGAATTCCAAGTTCTTCTCCAACTGCTCTTACTTCATCTTTAAATAATTCTCTTAAAGGTTCTACAAGAGAGAATTTCATATCCTCTGGAAGCCCCCCAACATTATGATGTGATTTAATAGTTGCTGAAGTTTCAGTTCCACTTTCAACTACATCTGGATAAATTGTTCCTTGAACTAAGTAATCTATCTCTCCAAGCTTATTAGCTTCTTCTTCAAATACTCTTATAAACTCTTCTCCAATTATCTTTCTCTTCTTTTCAGGATCAGATACTCCGTATAATTTTCCAAGGAATCTATCTTGAACATTAACTCTTATAATGTTCATATCAAATTCTTTCTTAAATACTCTTTCAACATCATCACCTTCATTTTTTCTTAAAAGACCATGATCAACAAATATACAAGTTAAGTTATGACCTATAGCTTTATGAACTATCATAGCTGCTACTGATGAATCAACACCACCTGATAATGCGCAAAGCACTTTTTTATCTCCACAAAGTTTCTTTATTTCATCAACTTTTTCTTGTGCAAAGGAAGCCATTGTCCATGATTTTCCAAGGTTACATATATCATGTAAGAAGTTTGAAAGCATTTTTTGACCAAATGGAGTATGTTCAACTTCTGGATGGAATTGAACTCCATATAGATTTTTTTCTTCATTTTCCATTGCTGCCACTGGACATACATCTGTAAATCCTGTTATTTTGAAACCTTCTGGTGCCTTTGAAATATAATCTGTATGACTCATAAAGCAAGTTTCAGCTTTTTCTATTCCAGCAAATAATCTTGAAGAATTATCTAAGTTTACATTAGTTTTTCCATATTCTCTAACTGGAGCTGTCTCAACTTTCCCACCTAACCTATGAGCCATTAATTGATCTCCATAACATATTCCAAGTACAGGAATTCCAAGTGAGAATATTCCATCTGCTACCTTAGGTGTATTTTCGCCATAAACACTATTTGGTCCACCAGTAAATATTATACCCTTAGGATTTTTAGCTTTTATTTTATCTAAAGTCCATTTATAAGGTATTATTTCACAATAAACCCCACATTCTCTTACTCTTCTTGCTATTAATTGATTATATTGTCCACCGAAATCTACTATTAAAACTATTTCTCTTTGCATTCGTATCCTCCAAAAAAGTATTTTTTATTTCATCTTATATATTGTCTACTATTATATATGTAAGTTTTCAACCTTTAACTATGTTTAAAACTAACAATGGACAAAATTTAACCATTGTTATTTTTTATATCTTAATTAATTAACGCTATAATTTGGAGCCTCATTTGTAATATTTATATCATGTGGATGTGATTCTCTAAGTCCTGATGCTGTTTGAACAACAAAAGTAGCTGTTTCGTACAATGTTTCAAAATCCTTTGATCCAAGGTATCCCATACCTGATCTTATTCCACCAACTAGTTGGAATACAGTATCTATTACAGACCCTTTATAAGCTGTCCTTCCTTCAACACCTTCTGGTACAAGCTTTTTGTTTCCATCTTGGAAGTATCTATCTTTTGAACCACATTTCATAGCTCCAAGAGATCCCATTCCTCTATAAACTTTATAGCTTCTTCCTTGATAAATTTCCATAGCTCCTGGAGCTTCATCGCAACCTGCAAGTAATGATCCCATCATTGCAACGCATGCGCCTGCTGCTAATGCCTTAACTATATCTCCTGAATATTTAATTCCACCATCTGCAATTATTGGTGTTCCAGTTTTTCTTCCTTCTTCAACACAATCCATAACTGCTGTTAATTGAGGTACCCCAACTCCTGCAACTACTCTTGTAGTACAAATTGATCCAGGTCCTATTCCAACCTTAACACAATCTGCTCCAGCTTCAATTAAATCTCTAGTAGCTTCTGCTGTAGCTACATTTCCTGCTATAATTTGAATTTCTGGATATACTGATTTAATGCTTTTAACTGCATCTAATACGCCTCTTGAATGTCCATGAGCTGTATCTATAGTTATAACATCTACTTGAGCCTTAACTAAAGCTTCAACTCTTTCAAGCATGTCTCCAGTTACTCCAACCGCTGCCCCACATAAAAGTCTTCCTCTTTCATCCTTAGCTGCATTTGGAAATTCCTTAGTTTTTTCAATATCTTTTATAGTTATTAAACCTTTTAAGTATCCATCTTTATCTACTAAAGGTAATTTTTCAATTTTATGCTTCTTTAATATCTCTTTAGCTTCTTCTACTGAAGTATGCTCATTTCCAGTAATTAAGTTTTCCTTAGTCATAACTTCACTTATCTTTCTTTCAAAATTTGTTTCAAAAGTTACATCTCTATTTGTTAATATTCCAACTAATTTACCATCAACAGTTATCGGAACACCAGATATTCTATATTGTGACATTAAGTTTTCAGCTTCTTGAAGAGTGTTATCAGGTCCTAAGAATATCGGATCAGTTATAACTCCATTTTCTTGTCTCTTAACTCTATCTACTTCTTTAGCTTGAGCTTCTATTGACATATTTTTATGTATAATTCCAATACCGCCCTCACGCGCCATTGATATTGCCATTTTAGATTCTGTTACTGTATCCATTCCTGCACTTATAAGTGGGATGTTTAAAGTAATTTTCTTAGTTAACTTTGTTTTTAAAGTTACATCCTTAGGTAATATCTCTGACTTATTTGGAACTAATAACACGTCATCGAAAGTATAAGCTGTTTTAATAATTTTAGCCATATATGTATTTCCCCCTATTTTAGGCATCTTTAAATTTTAAAATGCCTTATTGAAATTTTTAATTCATTTTTCGATTTTTATGCAAGTTTTAATTCTTGTCTTTCCGTTTTTTGTATATAAAAAAAAGCACATTAAACCTCTAAGTGAAGTTAATATGCCTATTATCCCTATGGGTATAGCAATTAAATTCACTCATAGTCGGAAATTTAAGGTTTCCGGTAGATACGCCCTGCCATATTCAGGGGATATACAAGCAATAAAATGTGCAACTATTATTAATTTAAAATTATTATATAACTAGGGTGTATAGTTGTCAATAAGTTTGCAACTAATATTGCAATTTTTTTCAATTGGTTTTCAAATAATGTTGGAAAAAAATTAAAGGAAGACCTATTTATATAAATCTTCCTTTATTATAATATTATCTTTTAAAATAAATCTGGCAACCTATCTTTCTCATCAGTATCTGTAGTAGTTACCGTTGCATTTTTTAGGGATGATCCTACCTTAATACTGTTTATATATTCTATTTTTTTACTATTAGGTAATTTAGCTGAATATCTTATTAATATTTTAGTGCCAGTCGATATTCCTTTAGGCAATACTATTTTGTATGATTTTTCATTAGTGGTGTCAGTACCTTGTACTATCTCGCTACCTAATTCCACTAATTTACCCTCAACTAATTTATACACTTTAATATTTTTTATATTCTCATAGTTTTTATCAATATCTAGCTTTATTGTTGGAATAGTCGATTTTATTGTAAACTCAGCTCCAAAATTTACATTAGTTCCACCAGCAATAGTTACATTTTCTTCACTAATATATATTTGATTATCTTTAACCCCCTCATACAATCCGTGCTTAATTTCATAAATGCTATCACTAATATTTATTTTATGATTTGGAATCTTTTTAGAAATTTTTTCATTCTTAAAATTCGTGTACTCCATTAAATTTTCATTAGTTTCATTAAATACATAATGTTCTCCTGGCTTATTGGCTTTTATTTTAAATGTTTTTGGTATCTTCTTTGCTTCATACTGCTGATTTTTTTCATTTTTTTCATAAATTATTTCCGGAATTTTTATTGTATGTGCTTTATTATTACCTTCTCCAAAACCATCTACTTCATCAAATGCATCTCCAGTCCTAACTTTCAACTCTAAATTATTAACTCTATAGTATTTTTGTAATGACTCTTTACTATTCATTTTTTCAATTATATTGCCTATAACTTCAGTTCCACTTTTAAAAAATGTTTTGTCTGTTCCTCCCATAGAAGAATGTATCTCTTTCATTTTCTTTTCTTTATCCTTATTACCTAACCCATATCCTATAGTGAACACATTATAACCTTTATCTTTAATTACACTACCCATTTTCATATCATATTCAGTTGGTAGTTCTGACATTAATATCACTGTCTTATTTGCATTTACACTGGACTTCTCAGGATGTGTTAATATATATTCTGCTTTTTTTAACCCTTCTCCTATATTTTCACCTTTTGATGGTTCTATCCCATTAATAAATTTTTCAAACCCACCATCATCTTTATCTATCAATATTTCACTACTATTCGTTTCATATATATTAGCTCCAGAAGAATAAACTACAATTCCGATCTTAACATTATATAAAATCCCTTCTGGATGCCAACCATTCATAAATGTCTTGAGATTCTGTATAAATTTATTAGCATCAACTTTTAATTTATTCACATTTGATCCATCTAAAACTAATACAATCTCTTCGCGCTCAGATTTGCTCAACTTAAATGATTCTGGTACTATTTCATAATCTACATCAATATTTTCTCCAACTGTCGGATTTTCTGGAATAGATCTTTTGTAATTTATATTTATATTTGGATTTACACTTATACTACTAATATCATTTAACACAAATGTATATTTAGCTATATTATTTTCATAATTAACACTAACAATAGCTTCTTTTCCATTTTTAAATTCATATCCCGCTGGAATATTTGTTAATGTCATCTTATAATTACCTGTTGGTATAGTATTAAATTTTACAATACCATTAGTAATCTCATTTGATTCTCTAGTTGAAAAAGTGCTATTTGTTGATGTATCCTGTAGAGATACCTTTATTCCGCTATTAATTTTCTCCCCATTTATATCAACTATTTCAGCTAAAACGGAACCTCTTTTTATATTAATAGCAGCATCTTTACTGCCTGATATCTCAGCTGTACTACCATCTTGTTTAACTATATACGAATATTTGCCATTTATTATATGGCTAGTTGTTTCATTTGTACTTTCTGTTATATTATCTTTAATATTAAAACTATATTGTTGTGTAGGGACTCCGTCATTTATTGTCCCAAAATCTAAACCTGGCTTTCCTTCTTTTAGTTCAATAGCTATAGGTATTCCATTAGTTATATCAAATTTAGCATTATTAAAATTAAATTCATCGCCCTCTGGTTTAGTAAAACCAGCAACTACCTTTGCTGAATCACCCATTAAATATCCACTTTTTTCAGGATAAAAATCAACCTGCAATTTTTTTGAATCCTCAATAGCAAACTTTTTTATTACTATTGAATCATCTGTAATTGGTATAGATATTTTTTTCCCATCTACAGCTGTATATTCAAGTTTACTATTAGAATCAAATATATGATACTTCCCCGCTTCATTAGCTTTAATTTTAAATGTTATTATTATAGGTTTAGCAGTGTACCAATCTTCTCCGTTAATTTTAGTTAACTCATAAACTATTGGCGGTACACTTATTACATCTTTATTATTACCATTAACTTCAAACCCGTCTACAGCAGTAAGCCCGCTCCCTAAATACCCATTTACCTTAACATCGTTAATACTATACGACTTCAATAATTTATCTGCAATTTTTCCGAATATACTTTCTATAGCCCCTTCATCACTTGCAAAGAATGTATTATTAATATCACTTGGATCTTTATTAACTACACCACCCATAGAAGTATGTATTTTTTGCATCTTAATATTACTAGAACTATTAGCATAACCTAACCCATATCCAATAGAAAATATATTATGATTTTTTTTCTTAATTATATCGCCTATTGTTGTAGCATATTCTAATCCCGATTTACCTCTATATGCATAATCATCTACCCTAATATCTATCTCGTTAGAATTTTCCAAATAATTGAAACCATCTATTTTTTCATAATATTGACCTGTTTTTTTTATCGAATAACATGTTGGTTCTCCATCTGACATTAATATTAACGTCTTATCTGCATTAGGATCACCTTTTTGTAATAAGAATTCTCCCACTCTTAATCCATCGCCTGTACCCGTTTGACTATAAGGTTTTATATTATTAATAACAGCTTTTAACCTAGGGTCTCTAACATCTAATAAATATTCATTTTCATTAATACTTTTATTTTCAGTCGGATTTATTTTAGCTATATAATTGTAAACTACTATTCCAATCTTTAAATTCTCTACTGGCTTAAGTTTATCAATAAATGCATTAGCTGCAGCCTTTAAATTCCCTATTTTATTATTGTCATTCATACTCCCTGATCCATCTAAAACTAGTACAATCTCTTTTGGTTTTACTATCTTATATTGAAATGGCTGTGGTGTTACTTGATACCTAACTTCAATATCTTGACCGGTCATTGGTTCTTGTGGCTTACTTCCTAAATAGGTTACATCTATTTTTGGCTTTATCTCATCTGCACTAACAGGTTCACTTTTAGGTATAACTATTAAGCCTAAAATAAATATGCACAATAATAAACTACTACTTATCTTTAAAAAACCTTTTTTATTATAATTTTCTTTACTTCCCTTCCACTGAAATCTCATAAGGTCTTATCCCCCTCCCTATTTTTTTAAACTCTTTTTAAATTTCTACCTACTCTTTATTTCTAAACTTAGCTATTGCACGTGCAGTGTATTCAACTTTTGAATAGCCCTTTACTGTTTCTAAATCTACAGTAAACTCTAGCCCTGGCGAATCTTTAAAATTAGCTTTTTCCTTATCTAGCACACTACTACCTACCATATTAATGTCTAATGGTCTAATTTTAAATGCCTTAACATTTTTTGATAATGTTTTTATATCATTTCCATTTTTATCTTGAATTTTAAGTTCCTTATTTACCAATTTTAAATTATATAAAACATCACTACTTGATGCATCATCATATGATTTAATTTGCAAGCTAGTTATATCTAATTTACCTTCAGTATTTAATGCCTTATAATTTATGCTTTCACTTTTACTTGTATTAATTAGTACTATTTCCGTCGCCTGTGTTGAAAGTTCTATTAATTCTTTTTGAATAACTTCTGCTTCTGATTGTAATTCTAAACTCAACTCGGTAGTAGATATTGTTTTATTACTTGAGAAGAAGAATGTATAAATTACCCCTAGGGTTAATATTGTAAGTGCTAATGTTATAATTAGCTCAATTATTGTAAATCCCGTCGATTTCTTTGCCATTCTCCTCACCTCTTTACTTTACTATTTTCCAGTTACTAGTTTTTAGTAATCCTTTCAGATTATATCCGTCTGTTGTTATATCTATATTTACCTTATCTCCTATAGCTATATTAGCTTCCTGACCAATTGATGTCCCAGTCTTTAAAATATCCTTAAGAACATCATAATTAGCTGCTATAACTTTTCTTGTTATATTTGAGTCATATGTTAATTTATTATTATTATTACTAATCTCAATATTCCCCTTTGCTATTATATTGCCAGTAAAATCTACTTCACCCGTAACTATAACATCTCCATTAGTTATTATTACAGCTTTCAAAGCTTTACTACCATCAATTACAATGTATTTACTATTGTCATAAGTTTCTATATCATCTTTTCCTTTGATAACAACAGTTTTACTATAGTCATTATTTAATTTAAGTTTACCATAGGTTTCATTTATACTAGTTGTAGAAAGCGCCCTAGTAAAATCTATCTCACTTTCTACTGTTTTCGAAACTTTTCCAGCCTCATAAAGATATGTTTCATCCTTATTTGTGTTCCCCATTGAAAATACATTTTTAGCAAACTCTTTTCTTTTTTCCGTTACATTAGCAATATTAATAGCCTTATTACCCACACTGCTACTACCATCTTTATTTTTTGTAACGTATGCTCCTGTTGAGTATACATTTTCTTTATTTAAATAAACTCCACCATTTCTAAGCCTATTCTTATTTTCTTCATAATACTTTTTGAAATAACTAGCTTTAGTCTCTCCTCCATCTATAGTTTCAATTAACTGTAGTGGATTATAATATTTTAAAGTTACTTTATCTTCATATCCTGGCAATACATCAGAATATGCTATATAGTTTCCCTTTATAGCTACCGATTCACCAGTTTGATATTTATCTTCTAATGTATTTATATAAGCAACTCCCATTATATAAGTATCATTAGTAACTGTTAATGTTGATGTATCGCTAGTATCATTAACAATAATACTACTTGATTTCATTGCTTTACTTATATTTGTAAGTGAATCATCAGTTTTATCATTTATTCCATAAAAATTATTCATACTAACATTACTATTTATTGCATTTAGAGATAAATCATTATTTACTATAAGATTTCCGCCTATATTATCTTCCTTTTCTATTTGTAATTTATTATCTTTTGAACTTCCTGTTTTATCAGACTTTCCAACATAAGCGTTTAACGCATAAACATCCCCTGTTACAATAGCCTTAGATTCATTCTTTAAATGTAATGTTCTATTTGTAATTATATTTCCTTTTAAACTCAATTCACCATTTTCGACAGATATACCACCCCTATACTTATCAAAAGCATAGGCTGGATTTTCACCTAATTCACTATCTCCTTTTACCCATATATCGCCTTTTACTTCAGCCTTACCTTTTAATGTTAAATTTCCATCAGCCGTTATAACTTTTGCATCAAATACTGGATATATGTCTATTAATACACTGTCACTTGATATAGGTTCTTTATAATCAGGGATACCTACGGTGTACTTAGTTGTAAGAATTTTTTTATTTTTAATTTCTCTATCCATAGTCTCAAAAGTAGATTTAATCTTAATTATTATATTACCTTTATCCTCAGCATACTTATATTCAATTATTTCAATTTCAGATTTTTTATCAATATCCTCTTTCCAAATAAATTCATCCCCAACTGCATTTAACACCTTATACTTTCCATCTATAATTCCTTGAGCAAGTATTGCATCTGAACTATTTGCCCCATTACCCGACGCTTCTTTACCTAGAAAATTAATAAATTCAGCCTTAAAATCTATATTTATCTTTTCATATAAAGCCTTAGTCATTTCTTGACCATCATATTTTTCTTTAATCTTCTTATTAGCATAAATAATAGCTGCTTCAGAGTTTTTAAGTATTACATTCTCAACAATATCAAGACCTGAATCTGCAGCATAAAGATTTTCTAGCTTCTTACTTGCATTTGTTCTCATTTTATAATCACTTGCTGTTAATGTAAGAATTGCTGATCCAGTAGTAAATAAAATAGCCATAATTATAATAACAATAATTAAACTTGATCCTCTTCTCTTCTTCTTCATTACCTAATCACCACCCCATAAATAAATGAAATATTATTTAAAAACTATATTTTTAGTTGTTTTTCCAGTAAATAAAACATCACTATTTTTTTTGACATCAACTTGTATATTATATAAATCGCCCATTTCGCCCCTAGGAATATCTACTATATTTTCATAAACTTTAACTTTACCTTTTGTACCAGTAACATTCAGTTTATCTGTGACATCTTTTGAACTTTTTATATATACTTCTAAAACTTCCTTATTACCAGTTACATTTTTCTTTTCATTTTCTACATCTATATTTATTTCCTTATTACTAAAAGTCTTATCTAAATATATTGAAATTTTATTATTAGATACTTTAGGTTTTTCAACTACAATTTTGTTTGGAGTATTATCATTCAAAGTCATCCTTCCAGACTCATCTATCTTTAGTATTGAATCATTAGGCATTTCCTCAATTTTATTACCACATTTAACTTCAGTTTTACCTGATATAACATTTTTTGATAGCGTTAATATATAATCCATTTTGCTATCATCACTATCTGCATCACTACTAAGTTTATATTCAAAATTACTATCTTTATTCAATGTTACTTCAACATTAAAACCATCTCTAATGATGTTTCCTTTATCCTTGTACAAATTTTTGCTGTCCTCATAAATTTCACCACCATCTAGAAATTTAAATTTCCCATCTTTTATAGTAATTTCATCATAAATATTCATTTCCTCTAATATTCCCTGACCTATATATGATGCTTCTTGCTTTGCTTCTGCCTTTTCACTTGTTTTCATAGCAGTCATAACCAGACCTGATATAGGTATTATTAAAATGCTGAAAAGGGCAACACTAATGATTGCCTCTATTAATGTCATCCCTTTTTTTCTTGTATATTTATTTGTCATTTTTAGCACCTACTTTTTAGTAACATTAACTGTATTTCCTTCGCTCACTACAGAAACTCTCGGATTACTATTGTCGTCACTTTTAATAATTAGATTAACATTTTTCTTTGTGTTATTAATTACCTTTAATTTCACTGTTGAATTATCATTAGTTGAAGTTCTTGCTTCACTTGTTATTTCCATAACTATATCCTTAGAAATAGTTGTAATTTCTTTACCTACACTTGTATTACTTTTAGGATAAAAATCTTTTGTTGTTTTGTATTTATAATATATTTTTTCATTTTCTTCATTAAACTCAATCTCAACATCTTCAATTTTTGCATTATCAGAATATAAATAAGTTTCTCTTGAAGAATCTTTTGCCTTACCAATAGTTAATACAGGTAATTCTGAACTAGTTGGTCTTAACATCATAACAAAATCATTTATATCTACTTTTGTTCCTTGTTCTTCTACTGTTGAATTATAAGCTCCACTTGCAGCCCCTGTACTAAAAAGTATATCTTTTCCATGTACACTTTCCATAGTCCACTTTAAATAAGCTGCATCATCATCACCTAATTTAGGCACTGCATAGAACTCAATATTCATAGTTCCAGTAACTTGAGCTTCAGATTTTGGAGTAATTGCAACATTAGTAATTACAACTTTTCTCTTATATTCTTGAACTGATAAAATAAATTTTTTCAAAGTATCATAACTTCCTGTAAAATTAATAGCTACTTTTAATTGCTCCGCAGTTGCAACACCTGTTTGCGATTCTACTTTTTCACCACTTTTTTCATCTTTACCTGCATTTGGCGTTTCTTGTTTCTTTGCTTCTTCTTCTGATTTATAGCTACCGTTATATTCATCAGCAATTATTTTCATTGAACTTTCAGCCTTTGCCACTTCAGGCGCTACCATTGTTTCTACTGAAGCTACTTCAATTGGACTAAAAGCAATATTTCCATTTAGTCCACTATCAGTTAAAAGCTTATCTATTTCTAATATAATCTTTTCCTGTAATATAGTTGGATAAAAATCAGATGATTTTTCTAATATACTTGAATTTAGAATTTTTAAATTTTCTTTTCTGCTTTCTAATGTTTTTATAGATTGTAAAACCTCATCATGTCTAGTTTCTATTTCAACCTTCTCTTTTTTCTTTACATCAAGCTTCTTAACTTGATTAATATAAATAAATTGATAATATAATATACTAATTAAAACTGTACCTAAAATACCTAATAAATACTTTTCTTTTTTACTCATCTTCATATTATTCAACATCCTTTAAAACACATTTTATATCAAAGGTATATTTTTCTTCCCCTGATATTCCACCAATATAGACATCTTGAACATTATCTAATTGTTTTAAATTATATTCTATTTCACCTATAGCAGTTCTTTTTGTAGATTCTGCTTGTATATTAATATCTGTATTTGTGATATTAACACTATTAAAAGTTACTTCACTTGGAAGCGTTGAACTTATCTTATCTAATATATTTGTTGTTACAATTTCTCTGCTATATAAGCTCTTAGATATTGTAACTAGCTCTTTATCATAATTTTTCAATATAGATAACTTGCTATTTACTTCATCTGACTCTGTTATTTTTTCTTGTATTTCTGGCTCCTCTAGTTTAGCTTGATATTCCTTTATTTTCTTATTTGTTAAAAGTAGACTAGTACTATTCCATAACAATGATCCTATTATAAGTACCCCTAAGAAACCTAGTAAGGAGTATATATAAATATCTTGATTTTTTTTCTCTTTCTTTTTACCTTGATATTGGCTAAAGAAATTTATATCTCTTCTCATATATTTCTCCTCCTATAATCTTATAATAGCTCCTATTGCATTTATAAACTCACCAATCGGTTCTTCTAATAGCTCCTTTGAAGAAAAATCAACATTATTTAATTTTGTTATTTTTTCTACATTAATCTTTAACTTTTCTTCCATATATAAATCTATACCTTCGGTATTAGCTACCCCACCATATATATAAATCTTACTTATTTCTATACCTGATGATTTATTTACATAGAACTGTAGTATTCTTTCAAGTTCTTCTAAACCTTCATCTATAACTTGTCTTATTGTTGTATTTACAATGTCATCTTCTCTTATATCTAATAGGTTTCCCTTTTCAATTTTCGTAGATTCTGTTGATTTTATTGACATATCTAAACTTTGACTTAAGGCATAATTTATATTATCTCCGCCAGTCTTTATTATTCTAGTAAAATCTAATTTACCATTTTTCAATATAGTCACATTAATAGAGGTTGCTCCCATATCAACAAAAGCAACAGCACCACCTAAAATTTCTCCATTATCTTCGTTAAGGTTTGAGTAATTAACAATTTTATTTAAAGAATTATATGCAATATCTAAACTATATGGGTTTAATTCTAATGAATTTAATAAATCATAATATGCATATACCATTGTTTCTGGATAAGAGATAACACTAACTTTTAATTTAGCACCATCATCATCTATAATTTCATCTAAAACTACAAATTGAATTATATAATCGTTTAGATTTATAGGTAGATATTGTTTTATTTCATATCTTATTACAGTTTCCATTTCTTCTTCTTCTACCTTAGGTATTACTATTTCTCTATTTATTACTAAAGATGAATTTGTAGTACATATTACATCCTTAATCTTTATTCTATTTTCTTTTAATGCAAATTGTATCATATCAGCTAAAGCTTGCTTACCTAATATTTTTCCATCACCTACTGTTCCCTCTGGAGTTGGTATGTCTATTAACTTATTTATTGTAAGCTTATTTTTAAAATACTTTCCAGTTACCATTTTTATAGAACTTGAACCAATGTCAAAAGCTA
The DNA here is from genome assembly GCF_900104115.1 of Clostridium gasigenes. Taxonomy (GTDB): domain Bacteria; phylum Bacillota; class Clostridia; order Clostridiales; family Clostridiaceae; genus Clostridium; species Clostridium gasigenes. The sequence goes on along the minus strand of NZ_FNJM01000005.1, from coordinate 198,431 downwards.
AAATATTCTTTGGTTTTTCCATACTAGCTTTAACCATCTTTTTAAATTTACTATTCGATGTAGCTTTGCTTGAACTACTATTTTTTGAAAATATCTTATTTAAATCTTTTATATCCATTTCCCCTAACTTTTTAAGCTTAGAAAAATCTATTTTCTTCTTTTCTGACATCTTTTCACCTCTTCTATATGTTACTTCTTATTTCAAATTATATGTTAAAGTGTAAAGCTAAATAGCTTTACACTTTAATTTTATATACCTAATCTACTAATGCAGTTGCCTGTTTTGGGAACAATTGATTAGTTACATTTGCAAGATAAACAGTAATGTCTCCTTTCTCACTTATCGCCACTGTATAATCTGTAATTTCAGTTCCTGCTGGTAGCTTTGATTTAGGCGCTGAAACTGATTGAAGGTAGTCTTCTATTAATGGCGCCGCCTTATCACCTGCTGCATTAGCTGTAGGCCCTACTTGCGAAATAATCCCTCCTGTAATTGGAACTATCTTATCATCTGAAATTAATGATGAAACGGAATTAGCTATTGACTTAGCATTAGCTATATCAGCTTTCAAATTAGCATTCTTTTTAACTTCCCCAAATTTAGGAATAGCTATAGCCGCTAATATTGCTATAATAGCAATAACGATGATTAACTCTATAAGAGTAAATCCTTTACTTTTCTTTTTTTTGTTTAAATTTTTAATCATTAATTATTCCCCCTTGAATTTTACTTATTTATTTAAATTTTAAATTTAAATCTACATTCCGCTATACATATCAAACATTGGTAACATTATAGAAATAACTATAAATCCTATAGCTACTCCCATTACTACTATTAGTAGTGGCTCTATAAGTGCTGTAGTTGTTTGTATAGTCTGTTCTACTTCTTCATCATAGAAATCTGCTGTTTTGTTTAATATATCATCTAGAGATCCCGATTCTTCTCCTATACTAACCATCGAGGCTAGCATTTCTGGGAATATATCACATTCTCTTATTGGCTCGCTTAAGCCATCTCCCCTTACTACTCTTTCTGTAATTTTAAAAATCTCACCTTCTGCTATTTTATTTCCTAAAACACCCGCAACTATTGGAAGTGCCTGTACTAAAGAAACTCCTGATGATAATAAAGTAGATAAAGTTCTTGTAAATCTTGAAACTATTATCTTTTTAGTTAAATTACCGATAATAGGAAGTTTTAATTTTATTTTACTTAATCTTATTAGACCATTCTCTGTTTTCTTATAAAAATTAAATGCAATAACTATTAATATTATTGCAATTATAATAAGCATAATATTATTACTTAAAAACCCGCTTATACCCATTAATATCTTTGTTGCTAGTGGTAATTGTATATCTTCTGTTTCAAACATTTCAATAAATGTTGGCATAACAAAGGTCATAATAAACATTACAGCACTTACTGCAACTATACTTAAAATAGTAGGATATGTCATCGCTGCCTTAATTTTATTATTCATTTTAGTTTCTTTTTCAAAATGAACTGACATTCTAAGCATCATTTCATCTAAATTACCACTAACCTCACCTGATTCAATCATGCTAATTAGAAGTTTAGGAAATACAGTGCTATGTTTTCCCATTGATTGTGAAAGCATTTCACCTTTTTTAACTGCTTCTTCAACTTCTGCTAAAGTAGTTTTTAACTTTTTATTTGAAACTTGATTTGAAAGCATATTAAGTGCGTTATTTATAGATACACCGGCATCAAGCATTGTGTACATTTGTCTACAAAAAATAGACATATCCTTAGAGGTTACTTTTTCACGAAATTTAAATTCAATTTTAGCACTTTCAATAACTTCTTCAATTTTCAGTGGATAATATCCATTAGATGTTATCATTGAAATAACATCTTCTTCACAATTGGCTTCATAGTCCCCATCTATTTTCCCACCATCTTTTTTCATAGCTCTATATTTAAACTTCTTCAAGATTTATTCACCTCCTATATATCTGTTAATAATGTTATATTCGCTAGTTCATTAACTGTTGTTACCCCTTGCAGAACTAACTTTTCGCATTCTTTTCCAAGTGTACTCATTCCATTTTTTATTGAAATATCCATAAGTACATTAGGATCTCTAGTTGTGTTTATAGCATCTCTATGTTCCCTTGTTATCTCCATTATTTCATAAACACCACTTCTACCTAAATACCCCGTATTATTGCAGTATCCACATCCATTTCCTTTATAAAGAGTTAAAAGCTTGTCCTTCTCAATTTTAAGTATATTTCTCTCATATTCTGATGCCTCATATGATTCTTTACAATGGTAACATATGTTTTTGACTAATCTTTGAGAAATAACTCCTGCAATAGATGTTGCTACTAAATAAGGTTCTATCCCCATATCTATAAGTCTTGTTACTGATGACGGAGCATCGTTAGTATGTAATGTAGTTAAAACTAAATGCCCTGTAATAGCTGCTTTAGTTGCTATTTTAGCAGTTTCATCATCTCTAACTTCTCCAATCATTACTATATCTGGATCTTGTCTTAATATACTTCTAAGCCCACTTGCAAAACTCATACCAGCTTTTGTATTCACATTTACTTGGTTTATTCCATTTAGGGTATATTCTACTGGATCTTCTATTGTAACAATATTAACTCCATCTGAATTCAATTCACTTAATAGAGTGTATAAAGTTGTCGATTTTCCACTACCTGTAGGCCCTGTAACTAGAACTATTCCATGAGGGCTTACAATTATATTTTCTATTTTTTTAAGATTTTCCTTAGTAAGTCCAAGTCTTTCTTTTCCGACTTTATAACTACTTCTATTTAATATTCTTATAACTACTTTTTCTCCATTTACTACTGGTAAAATTGATACTCTTAAATCTACATCATTATTACCCACTTTAGTAATTATTCTTCCATCTTGTGGCACTCTCTTTTCTGCTATATTTAATCCCGCTAATATTTTTATTCTAGTCACTAATGGAGCTAAACTTTCTTTCCCTAATATATTAACTGTTTGAAGCTCTCCATCTATCCTGTATCTAATTCTTATTTCATGTTCATAAGGCTCTATATGTATATCAGATGCTCTCATTTCTACCGAATTTTTAAATAGATGCTCAATCATTTTAACAACTGGAGCATTCTTAATATCATTCATTTCTTCAATATTTTCTACTATATTTTTAGAATGTATAGTTTCTTTTAGCAATTGTTCTGCTGCTATACTTACTTCCTGACTACTATAGTTAACTTCAATAAACTTTTGTATCTCACACTTTTTAGCAATAAAAGATTCGACAATTAATCCAGTAGATATCGATACATCATCTATTGCAAAAATATTTAATGGATCTGCTAATGCAACTTTTATTTTAGTCCCTTCGAATCCAAAAGGAATTAGCACATATTTGTTACATAAATTTTGTGATACAAGCTTTATAGCTTTTTTATCATATTTAACATTATTTAAATCTATTCTTTTAATTCCTGTTTGACCCTCAATTGCCTGTATTATATCGTCTTCAGATACTATGTTACTTTCAATTAACACCTCTCCAAGTTTTTTCCCTAACATTTTTTGAGTTTTTAAAGCATTTTGTAATTGAAATGGATTAATTTTACCTGCATCTACAAGTATATTACCAAGTCTTTTTTTTTCACTAATTACCATAAAACTCACTCCTTGTCCACATTTCTTTTTCATTATTTTTCCAAGATTACTATTTATTATATAATAACTTTTTTTGAAATTCAATGAATTTTTGGTAAAATATACTATTAAATTTTATTAAATAGTATTAAATTAATTATTAAAAAACTGCTTTGATATATATATCGAAAATTGCAGATCCCCACATCATAGTGATAATTGAGCCAATCGCTAAGCAAGGTCCAAATGCCATTTCGCTTTTTCCAGTTTTATTCTTTAAGCAAAGAATAATTACACCTGTTATTCCGCCTATTAAAACTGATAAAAACAATGTTATACCTATTCCTTTTACGCCTAGAAACAATCCACAAACCGTTGCTATCTCTATATCACCCTCACCCATGCCCCTTGTTAAAATCACGATTAAGAATATAATACCAAAGCCTATAAGCGCACCTATTAAACTATCTACTACACCATTCTTGTGCATAACCCAAGTTATTATTACAAAAACAAATCCAGTAACTAATGCAAATATTGTCGTTGATCTATATACAAACTTAGTATCGTAATCTATCATCCCTATAACTATTAAAATTGATGCTAGAACACAATATTTAATAAATACAATTGTAATTCCGAATTTTAAAAATAACATACAATATATAATTCCATTTACAAGTTCAACTATAGGGTATCTTATGGAAATTTTCTCTTTACACATTCTACATTTACCTTTTATAAATAAATAACTTATTACCGGAACTAAATCTTTCCATTTAAGCTCATACCCACAGCTTGTACAATGCGATGGCGGATATGAAATAGATTCCTCTCTAGCTATCCTATAAATACATACATTTAAAAAACTACCTATAATTAATCCTATTAACAACACAAATAATATCATTTTAACTCCTCCAATTTTCATAATATTCTGTTTAATGTAATTATAAGCAAAGATTCAAAAAAATCTTTGCTTATAATTACATTAAACCTATTTTATTAAAATACTCATTACACTTTGTTCATCTATTATTTAATTGAGTTTATATTAACTACTTCATTACTATCACCTATAGTAAATGTATAGTTTTCAGAATCTATTACGTTATAACAATCTTGAACCGTTTTATTAGATGGATCTAATAAATTTATATCTTCATCTGTTATAAGTCCTCCTAATTTTGTTTTTATTTCATTTATTTTTTTACTTTTTTCAATTAAGTTAGGTGATTTTGTATTAACTGCTTCTACTGATATTACAACCTTCCTTGCTTGTTCAATAACTCTAACTTTTTTTGATTCTTTTATGTACGAGGTTAAATTGGGAGTTACTATAGTTGCTAGTATACCTATAATTGCTAGTACAACTACTATTTCTACCAGCGTAAACCCCTTACTTTTACCGCTTTCACTATTTTTAAACACAGCTTCATCCTCCAATGATTTTCATATAAAAATCTCTTAAAGTAATACTTGCGACCTTTATTATATTTTAATCTTACTAATATTAACTTTCTACATACTTTCCTAACTTTCTTCTTTTATTCACACATTCTATTTTATAATAAATTAATTATAAATTCTACTTTTTTAATTTATTATACGTTAAAAGAGCCTATAAACTAATATAGGCTCTTTTAAATTACTTTTAGTACATTCCATCCATTCCCATTCCTGGTGCTCCACCTGGTATAGCAGATTCTTTTTGTGGAATATCTACTACTGCGGCTTCTGTAGTTAAGAATGTTGATGCTACTGATGCTGCATTTTGAAGTGCTGATCTTGTAACCTTAGTTGGATCAACAATTCCTGCTTTAATCATATTTACATAAGTTCCATTTAATGCATCGTATCCCATTCCTACTTCACTATGCTTTATCTTTTCTATAATAACAGAACCTTCAACGCCTGCATTAGTTGCTATTTGTCTCATTGGTTCTTCTAAGGATCTTACTATTATATTAATTCCTACTTGAATATCTGCAACTTCTGAAGTTAACTTTGAAACTTCATTAATTACATTTACATAAGCTGTTCCACCACCTGGAACTATACCTTCTTCAACTGCTGCCTTAGTTGCATTAAGGGCATCTTCTATTCTTAGCTTTCTTTCCTTAAGCTCAGTTTCTGTAGCTGCTCCAACTTTTATAACAGCAACTCCACCAGCAAGTTTAGCTAACCTTTCTGTTAACTTTTCTTTATCAAATTCTGAAGTTGTTTCTTCTATTTGAGATTTTATTTGGTTAACTCTATCTTTAATTAGGTTCTTATCACCTCTACCATTAACTATAGTAGTACTTTCCTTAGTGATTTTCATACTTTCACATTGCCCAAGCATATTTAAAGTTACTTCTTTAATATCTATTCCAAGCTCTTCTGCAATAACTTGACCGCCAGTTAAAATAGCTATATCTTGTAGCATTTCTTTTCTTCTATCTCCAAAACCTGGTGCCTTAACAGCAACACAAGTAAATGTCCCTCTTAGCTTATTAACCACTAAAGTAGCCATAGCTTCACCTTCAATATCTTCTGCTATAAGCACAAGCTTTCTCCCAGCTTGAACTATTTGTTCTAATATAGGAAGTATTTCTTGTATGTTTGCAATTTTCTTATCAGTTATAAGAATTAATGGATTATCTAAAACAGCTTCCATCTTTTCTGTATCTGTAACCATATATGCGGACACATATCCTCTATCAAATTGCATACCTTCAACAACTTCAAGCTCTGTTCCCATTGATTTAGATTCTTCAATAGTTATAACACCTTCGCTGCCTACTTTCTCCATAGCATTAGCTATTAATTCACCTATTTCTTCATCTGATGCTGAAATAGCTGCAACTCTTGCAATATCATTTTTTCCTGATATAGGTTTAGAAATATTTTTAATTTCTAAAACAGCAGTATCAACAGCCATTTTTATACCATTTCTAATTAACATTGGATTTGCTCCAGCTGTTACATTTTTAAGACCTTCTCTTATAATTGCTTGAGCTAAAAGAGTTGCTGTAGTTGTACCATCCCCTGCAACATCGTTAGTTTTAGTTGCAACTTCCTTTACAAGTTGAGCTCCCATATTTTCATAAGGATCTTCAAGTTCTATTTCTCTTGCTATTGTAACTCCATCATTAGTTATAAGTGGCGAACCAAACTTCTTATCTAAAACTACATTCCTACCTTTTGGTCCAAGAGTTACCTTTACTGTATCCGCTAATTGATCTACACCTCTTTGCATAGCTCTTCTAGCTTCTTCTCCAAACATAATAATTTTAGCCATAAAATTTATCCCCCTCTATTCTACTATCGCTAGTATATCTTCTTGTTTTAATATAGTATATTCTTCTCCAGTTACCTTTACTTCTGATCCTGCATATTTTGAGTATAAAACTTTATCTCCAACTTTAACTTCCATTTCTACTCTTTTCCCATCAACTATAGCTCCAAGCCCTACTGCAACAACTTCTGCTTCTTGTGGTCTTTCTTTTGCAGCTCCAGTTAGAACTATACCGCTTTTTGTTGTCTCCTCTGCTTGTAACTTTTTAATTACTACTCTGTCTCCAAGTGGTTTAATGTTCATAAAAACCCCTCCTTATAATATATATTATTCTTTTCTTACTAATAATATTAGCACTCTTTGCTCAAGAGTGCCAACAATATTATAATTATTTTTTGCCAAAATTAGCTATAAACCGCTTTCCTTTTACCACGCTAAATATAAATATTACTCCACATACTATTCCTATTAGTGCTAACATCACCAAATTATCCTTAGCTATATTACCTCCAAAGAAACAAGATATAAACAATCCTGGTGTTCTCCCTATCATTGATATTATTAAAAAGTCTTTTAGGCTTATATCTGTCACGCCACATATGTATCCTAATATATCTTTTGGGATTCCTGGTATTAAGTACAATATAAACACTAATTTTTTAAATTTCCCTGGATGTTTTTTAATTTCTTCTATTTTTCTAAATATCCATTTATCTTCGCTAAATACTATTTTCTCCACAAATTTTTTCCCAAGTATTCTTGCTAATATAAAACTAAAAGCACTTCCTATTAAAATTCCTACAAATGATAATATATACCCATTAAAAGACCCAAATATATATCCACCAGCTATTTGAACTAATTCTCCTGGAATAAAGAAAATTATAATTTGTGCAATTTGTATAACTATATATGCTAAAAATGAATAGTTACCAAAACTTAAAATTAATGATTTAAGTTCCTCTGGGTTTCTAAAGTAATGAGCATACTCTGTCAAATACTTTCTAAATGCTAATATTAATATTAAAATTATAACTAATCCTACAATTTTATTTTTTTGTTTTTTCATAAAGTTAATTTGTTTTTCCAAGTATACTCACCCATCCTTTTGTAATCTTCAAAGAAATAGCAAGCCAATATGCTAGTGCATTTTTTATCTTGGCTTGTTATTTTTTATATGCCTTATATCTCTATTCTCTCTCTAAATTTATATTCTTATACTCTTCTATCTTTTTATTATCTAAAACAGCCTTTATTGTTGTACCTAAATTTATTTTTGTAAATGGTGCTTTCGCCTTCATTGCTGTTGCTAATGTTCCAGCTCCGTTTATGCATCCGCCTTCACACATCATTCCCTCTATAAAATTTCCTTGAAGCTTTCCTATTTTCCCCATAGTCATTGCTTTCTTAATTTCAGCTCCGCCACTTACCTTTACAGGTTTAAAGTCTATTTCTAATTTTTCACCCTTAACATAGTTTTCTATAGCTGCTGTTAAACCTCCATGGACCCCAAAGCCCCTTCCAAATATAGACGCATCATCAACTATTTCATCAGTACATTCTGCTACCTCAATTTCAAAAGCTGAGAATAGTGCCTGTAACTCTTCAAAAGTTAAAACGTAATCTACTGCATCTTTTATACTTTCTCGTACTGCTTCACTTTTTTTAGCTGTACAAGGCCCTATAAATACAACTTTCGCCTCTGGATCTTGTGATTTTATATATCTTCCTGTTGCTACCATTGGAGATACTGTTCCTGAAACTTTATTAAGCTCTCCTGGAAACATTTTTTCTACATATGTTAAGAAGCCTGGACAGCAGGAGTTTGTCATATATTTATCTCCATTTTCCATTCTTTCTATAAATTCATTACTTTCATGAATAGTTACTGCATCAGCACCGCAAGCAGCTTCTACCATATCTTTAAACCCTAATTTTTTAATTGCATTTTTTATTTGGCCATAAGTTGTTTTCATTCCAAACTGACCTGTAATAGCTGGTGCAACAACTGCATACAGATTTTTACCCTTAGCTAATCCTTTAGCTACTGGCACAATTAAACTTTTATCTGATATAGCTCCAAAAGGACAGGCAGACATACAAGAACCACAGTTTACACAAGTCTCTTCCTTTATCATAGCTTTTCTATCTTCTGGATCTATTTCTAAAGCTCCTGTTGGACAAGAACCCTTGCAAGGTCTCATAACATCCGATATAGCATCATAAGGACAGGCTTTTTTACACATACCACATTCCTTACATAACTCTTGATTTATATACGCTCTTCCATTAATATAGCTTATTGCACCAAAATTACAAGTCTCCTTACATTTATGTGCCAAGCAATTTCTACAAGAATCTGTTACGTTATATCTATTTATTGGACATTTATCACAAGCTGCTTCTATTACATATATTATTTGATCATCTGGACTAATATCTATAAATTCATCATTAACATTATCACCATTAGCTAAGTACCCAGCTGCTAATTTTGATCTTTCTAAAACTATAGCTCGTTCCTTATAAACACAACATCTATATTGAGGCTTGTCCCCTTTAATTATCTCATAAGGAATTTTTTCTATTTCCAAAGGGGTTAATTTATCTTCTTTTGCAAGTTTTGCAACTTCTGTTAACACCTCATGTTTTAATTTTTTAAGTTGATTTTCAAATTGTATCATAATTTCTATTCTCCCCTCTTAAATTTCTATATTTATTATACCATTTTTTTCCCTATATTTTAATTTGTTTTTTTCAATTTAGTCATCTTAAAATATAAATGGTCTAAGTATTTGGTATTTCCAAATACTTAGACCATAGTTTTATTATTTACTAATTATTTTTTAAAGTTCACTTACAGCGTATATATAATCATCTATATATTCGCCTATTCTATCCTTTAATAGATTTATAGCTGTAAGCTCCATTTCTCCATCTCTAATCTTTTTATATTGATTATGCATAAATTGGCTTACTACCGTTATAGGAATTTCTACTGAATTTAAATTCTCTATCATTTTTTCTAATGCATAATTAACTTCTTCTCTTGGCATATAGTATCTACATCTATCTGACAGGCTATATCTTCTCTCTAATTTCACCTTTTCGCTCTTTCCTGAATAATGTTTTTCCCAATCCTTGGGGTATTTAGCCATATTAAAATCTAATATATCTATGAATTTAGATAATTCAACGGATGAATTATATTTTAACAATTCATTTTCTATATTATTAAGGGCAAATGCCCCTTCTCTAAATCCAAAAGTTAACGCTGGACCTACTTTTAATATACTAAATCCATCTTCAACCATTTCCCTTAATGCCTTTGGTGATTGATAATCTGTTGAATGTGCTTCAAAAACTAATTCTGGGTAATCTTCTAAAGCTTCCGTCAATACCTTTGCCTTATCTCTTTTATATCCCCATACATAATCACTGCTAAATTCTACACCTGGTTGAACAACAATCCCAACTATATAATCCCAAGCACTTTCCATTCCAATTTTTTTAAATTCTTTCTTAAAGGTTTCTATTGTAGTTTTAAAATTTTCAACCTTAGTAACAGCTATGCCTTCTTCTTCCTCATCTGAAGCTTGAGCTCCACCTGGAATTGGAACTTCACTTCCTATTATATAAACAGGATGAATTGCAGCAGGTTCTTCCTTTGACAATTTACTATATGCCTCTTCTGATACTTTACACAGGAAAGCTGCTCTTTTAGCTATTAATTCATCATTATATATTCCGTTTTCCTGATCTCCTTTTAGGGGCATACTTGTATCTATGTGTATTTTAGTAAATCCAGCTAAGACATATGCTTTAACTAATTCTTTAGCGTTTTCCATGGCTTCTTGTGGTTCTATGTTTGTCCAAGTTAATGGTCCTAAATGATCTCCACCTAAAATTATACGTTCTCTTGGAAATTCATTATTTTTAGCAAGTTCGTATATATAGCTTACAAAATCTTTTGGTTTCATTCCTGTATAACCACCAAACTGATCAACTTGATTAGCCGTAGATTCTATTAGTAGATATAACTTACTATTTCTTAATCTATCCATGGAGGCCTCAATAACATATTTATTTGAACTACATACCGAAAAAACCCCTTCTTTTTCTCCATTTTTGTATTTACTCACAATTTCTTTAATTGGATGCATCTATATCTCCCCTTTTCTAATATGCCTTTAACATACTAAATATTTTTGTAATTAAATATTTTAAGCTTTTCCATTACTTCCGCATACCATTATTTTATGTTTAACTATTTCTCTCATAGCTTCTTTACCTGGAGTCATATATTTTCTTGGATCATTTGCTTCTGGATTTTCTATAAAGTATTTTTTTACTTCATTTGAAAATGGTATTTTTAAATCTGTAGCTACATTAACTTTACATATTCCTAACGATATAGCTTTCTTAACTAATTCATCTGGAACATCTGAAGCTCCATGTAAAACTAAAGGAACATTTACCTTTGATCTTATTTCTTTTAATCTTTCAAAATCAAGCTTTGCTTTACCTTTATATAATCCATGAGCTGTACCTATAGCAATTGCTAAAGAATCTATACCAGTCTTTTCTACAAATTCTTTTGCTTGATCTGCATTAGTGTACATTGAATCTTTTTCATCTACTATTAAATCATCTTCTTGTCCACCAAGTCTTCCAAGCTCCGCCTCAACTGTCGCATCAAATCTATGTGCATATTCAACAACATCTTGTACCGCTTTGATATTGTTTATAAAATCCTCATGTGAAGCATCTATCATAGTTGATTTAAATCCCAAATCAACATAATGTTTTATTTCTTCAATATTTTCATAATGATCTAAATGTATTGCTATTGGTATATTATATTTTTCAGCTGCTACTTCAGCCATCCCTACAATATACTCCCCACCAGCATATACAATTGTTGACGGTGTTCCTGCTAATATAACTGGTGAATTTAATTCTGCTGCTGTTTCAACAACAACTTGTAGCGTCTCTAAATTGTGAATATTAAATGCGGGCACAGCATATCCACCTTTTTGTGCTTTTAATAACATTTCTCTTGTAGATAATATTTTTTTCATTTAAATCTCCCCCTATTTCATATTTTTTCTATATCCCATCGATTTCTTCTACCGCTTCTTCTCTTTTCTTTATTTTAAATATTTTTATTGCACTTTTTCCTGCATCTACTGCCATTCTCAATAAATCCAAACTGCACATTCCTGTTCTGCATAATGAAACTTCAAGCAGCATTCCTAAATTAGTTCCAGCGATTACTTCTATATTTTTTTCTTTTATTTTTTGACTTAACCCAGCCGCTGCTCTAAAAGGCGAAGCCCCTGCTAAATCTGATAAAACCAACACTTCATCACCTAATTTATTAATAGCTTCTTCTATCATTTTTTCTAATGATTCCGTAGTGTCCTCTTCAAGGAAATCTACTCCTATAACATTTTCTTGTGCCCCTGCAATAAGTTCCATAGAACTTATAAGACCTGTTGCAAACTTACCATGCCCCGTTACTATTATTCCAACCATAATAAAGCCTCCATATCATTATTGTTTCATTTTTTATTTATCTTAATTTTTTATCATATTTGTGTATTGTTACACCTTGTACAACTCTATTAACTGTTCCATCAGGTCTTGGATTATCTGGAGATATTCCAAGTTTCAATGAGCTAAATAACCCAAACATTTGACCAAGTAGCATATAATTAAATACAGTATATATTTCAGGAATATCTTTTCCATCTATATTTATATATTTAGTACACAATCCATTTAATTCTTCATTATTCTTATAACTCATAACACATAACTTATGATTTCCTAAATCATTGTGTATTTCTCTTATTAAATCCATGTCATAAAGATTTGTATGCTCATCTGTAGAATTCATTATAATCACTAATGTATTATCATTTATTATTGATTTAGGTCCATGTCTAAACCCTAATACCGATTCACAAACTGTAATTGTCTTTCCACTAGTTAACTCTAGATTTTTAAGAGCCATTTCTTGACATAATCCTTTTAATGGGCCAGAGCCTAGGTAAACTACTCTTTCGCAGTTGTAATCAACTAATTGTTTTACGTCTTTCCAATTATTATCTAAAATATTGCTTCCTTTAGCAGTTACAATATCAACATACTCTTTATTTTTTTCTAAATTTTTAATATCAAACACTAATAATGACGCAAGTAGCATACAGCTAAATGAGCTTGTCATTGCAAAGCTTTTATCATTTGATTCCTTTGGCATTAACAAACATAAATTATTACTGCTTCCTGCTGCCTTCTTTGCTAGTTGTCCATTTTCATTGCAGGTAATTACCAGTTGTGCTATATCATTAACATTATCTTTAAATATATCATAGGCTCCTACACTTTCAGGACTATTTCCAGATCTTGCATATGATACTAATATAGTAGGTGTTTTGTCTTCTATATATTTTTCTGGATTCGATACTAAATCTGTTGTAGCAATAGCCTCCACTCTTACATTTAGTTGTTTTGCTAAATGAAGTGCTATTGTATCTCCTACATAATCTGATGTACCTGCACCAGTTAATATTATTCTAGTATTTTCAGTTAACTTCTTGCCTATAAATTCTTGAATTTTTTCTTTACTTTCATTTACTATAGAATATACTTTTTTCCACATTTCAGGCTGTTGATTAATTTCTGTTGCTGTATATATAGCACCTGAATCATCCACACTTTTTTTTGACATTCCAAATAACATATTTACTCCTCCATACTGTTAATGTCATCATTACCAGTTGTTATAAATTTTTTTATTTCTTTTTTTCTATATTTTTTTTTAGCATTTTATTTTGTATTACTTAATTGAACTCTATACTTAAATTTGTCCCCTCTTGCTATTCCTACAGTATACTCTATTATTTTACTGCCTTCACAGGTGAACCTCTCTATTTTCAAACTTGGCGAACCCTCTTTAATTCCTAAATAGACACTTTCTAATTTATTTGTAAGAATAGGCTCAAAAACTTCCTCTGCTGATGTTATCCTAGCATTATATTCTGATAAAAATACTTCATACATTGGATTTTTTTCTAATTTTTCTTTTGTTAATTCCTCGAACCTTCCAAAAGGTAAGTATGTTACTTCATACATCATAGGAATTTCATCTGCTTTTCTTATTCTAGTTATTTTATAAACAAGATCATCTTTATTTTGTTTGAATATATTAGCTAGCTTTTCTCCTGATTCTCTTAGCTCAAACCCTATAACCTCTGACTTTGGTTTCCTACCTGCTTTTTTCATTTCTTCTGTAAACGAGTAAAAAGATATTAAATCTTGATTATATCTCTTTGGTGATATAAATGTACCTTTCCCATGAATCTTATATATATAATTTTCCTTTTCTAGCTCATCTAATGCTTGCCTCACTGTTGTTCTGCTTAAATCATAAGTTTCACAAATTTCTCTTTCTGAAGGCAATTGATCATTATCATCCATTGTTTTTTCTATTTTACCTATTAATACTTCCATTAATTGTGAATATAATGGTGTTCTAGAACTCTTATCAATGATTTCCATGTTCTTATCTCCTTATACTTTTTCATATAAACTATATTTATACAAAAATTAAAAACTAATTTATATTAATTGTTTATAATGGTAATTACCACTTGTATTTATTCTAAATCTTTCATTATATATTGTCAATTACTTTTTAAGACATTTTTTAAAAATAGCAAGGACTACGCCTTTTATCCTTGGCATAGTCCAATTTTTTTTAAATTTCTATAATATATTCACTCCAACAAAGAACACTCCGATATACTTAGCTACTACACCTAGTATAACTGTAAAGAATATTAACTTAATTGGTGAATATCCTTTCTTTAATAATTTGTATATTAATAAAGTATATAAAAGAGGTAATAAGTTTGGCATAAGTTTATCAAGAACATCTGCTTGAATTGCAACTACCGCTTTTCCTGCTGTTAAAACTAAAGGAGTTTTTAAGGTAACCATTGAAGCTATAAGTCCACCAACTACTGTTAACCCTAATATTGAAGCTGCATGTGAAATTTTCTTAGTTTGTTCTTTTAATGTTGCAATAGCGCTAACACCAGTGTTGTAACCATACTTCATCAAACCAAATCTTAAAGAAAAATGTATTACATTAAATAATACCAAAAAGACTATAGGTCCTGCTGGGTTACCTTCTTGAGCTAATGATATTCCAATACCAGCACAAATTGGTAGCGCTGTTAACCAGAATAATGCATCTCCGATTCCACCTAAAGGTCCCATTGTCGCAATCTTTATTGCTCTAATTGTATTTCTATCTTCTTTATTTTCTTCCATGGCTACTACAAGTCCCATTATAAATGTAATTAAGAACGGATGAGTGTTAAAGAACTCCATATAATCGGTCATCGCTGACCCTAAATCCTCTTTATTTTTATGAATTTTCTTTAAACCTGGAATCAATGAATATACAAGTCCACAAGCTTGCATTCTTTCAAAGTTAAAAGAAGCTTGTAACAAACATGAACGCCATGCCATTTTATTTAAATCTTTTTTAGTAATTACTTTTGGTGTACTAGTATCCTTGTATTGATAATTAGATTCCATCTTCAAACTCCTCCTTCACTATTTGTGTTCCTCTACTCTCACTTGCATAATAATCATACATGGCTATAGCTAATCCTACTAAAGCAAGTCCTATTATTGATATTTTGAACCATGTAACAAGTACAAACCCACCTATTAAGAAGCAAACATACTCTTTCTTTAACATTATTTTTAATAACATTGCAAACCCAATAGCTGGCATCATTCCACCTGCTACTGATAATCCTTCAATAAAAGGTGTTGGTATCATTCCAACAATTGTAGCTGCTTTATCTGCACCAAAGAATATTGGTAAAAATCCACATATGAAGTAAGATATAAATAATATTGCCATTCCCATGTAATTAATTCTTTCTATTCCCCCTGTATCCGCATCAGCCGCATATTTATCTGCTTTATGCATTACTGGAGAAAATGCTGTAAATAATAAAGTTATACCAGCTTGTGCTGCTACTGCAAAAGGAACTGCAATACCAACCGCTGCTGCCGGTTCTAATTTAGCAAGTATAGCTATACTTGTACCAATTATACCCCCTATAACCACATTTGGTGGTTGTGCACCTGCCAAAGGTACCATACCCATCCATACTAATTCTAATGTAGCTCCTACTATAAGTCCTGTTCTCATGTCTCCTAAAATAAGTCCAATTACTAGCCCAGTTACTAGTGGTCTATGAATGTGAGTTAACCCATCAAACATATCAATACCAGCAATACCAGCCCAGATACCGATTAATAACGCCTGTACAAACATAAAATTTTCCTCCCCTTTTATTAATTGTTTTTTTTAAATATATTAATTTAAAATAAACACAATTTAAACTAGAAATATTTTATTAATGATATTTTAAATATGTTTTAATAAATCTACTTCCACCCTTTCATCTGGAACTCTTCTTTGTTCTATTTTCACTCCTAATTCATGTAATTTTCTTAAAGTCTTCTTATCATCTTCATCTAATGAAACTGTTGATGATATTTGTTCTTTCCCTTCACTAAAATGCATATTACCAATATTGATTTCCGTTATTTTCACGCCACCTTCTACTAGTCTTAACGCATCTTGTGGTGTTTTACATACTAAAAATATTTTTTGTTTAGGTGATGCTTTTTCAATTACGTTAATAGTCTTTTCTATTGAAAAAAATCTTGTTGCTATACAGTCTGGAACTACCATTTCCATTAAACTTTGTTGTATTGTATCTTTTGATACCTCATCATTAGCAACTAATATTAAATTAGCGCCTAAATGATTTACCCAAGTTACTCCAACTTGTCCGTGAATTAATCTATTATCTACTCTTGTCAATAATATATTTGCCATGTTGCACCTCCATAAAATTAAAAGTTAACTTTCAATACCAGTTAGACTTATTCGTTATTGGTAATTACCACTTGTCTCTATTGTAAAAGTTTTCACTTATCTTGTCAATACTTTTTTTCAATTTATAATACACTTTTTCTTTTATTTTAAGGCATAATATTAATTTATGCCTTAAAAACAAATAGAACTACGATTTTCATAAAAAATCGTAGTTCTATTTGTTTTTATTATTACAGTTTATTTTTAAGCAGTTAATTACCAGTAGTTATATTTTTTCTAAATAATACCTTATAAGTAAATAAACTTATCATAGAAATAATAATTAAAAATGTAGCAGTGTAATCAACCGATGTAGCAATCATAACCATAAAGTATATAATCATATTAATACAAAACATTATTACTAAACTATATATATTAAATGTCTTTTGCTTATTTTCTAAGATTATCATCATTTCTTTTTCTGTTAATTCCTTATTTTTATATTTGCTAGCAAAATATTTAGTACTTATTCCAATCATTATTTTTTTAGTTATAAAGTCACATATAAATATACTAACCTCTCCAGCTATTGCAACTATAAATATTGCAAAAGTAGAGGCTTGTAGTTTCATTATAACTGCGATTAACTTAAATATCAGAAATAATATGCCTCCAACTAATGATATTATAGGTAATGTTACAACCATAAATACGGATGAGGCTTTAAAATTATCCTTTAATTTATCATCTTTATTTATTAAAGACATTGTAACTAAAATTGATATAAAAGAAATTACTATTAATAAGACTATAGCTATTAAATATTTCATAATTACCCTACTCCCCCTTTTCTAATTATCCTCTCATACATTTTTTTATAATTAACATTCTACTTTATTAATATGACTTAAATTATAAATTATTAACATTTTTATTTAAACACTAAACCTTAATATTATTTTCTCTTGCATAGTAAAATAAATATTGTTGTGCAAGACCTGAAAGTGATCCAAATTTATTTCTTGCAAATATTCTCATTTTAGGTAAAGTGACATCTGGTGCCACGTAAAAGTGAATCATTGCTCTTTTTATCCAAACATCTACTGGAAATGATGAATGTTTCCCCATTGAGAATAACATTATACAATCTGCAACCTTTGCTCCTACGCCCATAAATTTTTGCAAAGCTATATGACACGAATCATCATTTAAATTCTTTATATATTCTAAATCATAATCTAATATTTCTGGTCTAGTTTCTTCTGTAAAATTATATTTATCTGGATTAAGAACCATATCTTCTTTTAATTCTATAGCTCCATTTACTCTTTCTATTGTGCTTATTATATATTTACTTCTAAACGAAGCACCTGTACCTTGAATTTCTTCTAGGCTAGCTTCTTTAATAGCATTTGGAGTTGGAAATGTATGATATTTTTTTCCTTTATACTCAATTTCATTTCCCCATTGCTCTGACATCTTCTTAATAGTTTTCATAATTGAAGGAATACTATTTCTTGCTGAAACTATAAAACTTATTAACATTTCAAAGGAATCTTGATTTAATATTCTAATTCCATATCCATACTGAACACTTTTCTTAAGAATTTCATCTTTTGCGAGTTCTAATTTTATAGTGCTATAATCTGTTTCTAAATCAAAATACTTAATCCAAATTTTTTTAAAATCCTCCTCATTAGTATTTAGTATTGTAACTTCATCGTCATTTTGCACCACTTCTATTACCTTACTATAGGCAACTATTATGTAATTTGTATCACTTATCTTTTCCCATCTGAAACATTGCCCACACTCTAATATTTGTTTTATGTTAAAATTCTTTACTTCTTTTATTATAACTTTATCTGCTTTAAAAATAACCTCTTTAAAGTCCATAAGTTTCCCTCCTTCTAATTGATATATCTTATCGAAGATTATATCATATAAATTTGAATTTTCTAAATATTTTTTTACTACAATAACTTTATATTATAAATTACCAACTAAAAAGAGCCATATTTCAATAAACTAATTGAAATATGGCTCTTATTTATATTTATGATCTTATTTTGAATAATCGTAGAAACCTCTACCTGATTTTCTACCAAGCCATCCAGCTCTAACATACTTTCTTAAAAGACTAGTAGCTCTATACTTAGTATCTCCTGTTTCACTGTATAAAACATCCATGATTGCTAAGCAAACATCTAATCCTATTAAATCTCCAAGTGCTAAAGGTCCCATTGGGTGATTAGCACCATATTTCATTGCAGTGTCAATATCTTCTACTGAAGCTATTCCTTCTGCTAATATAGCTGTTGCTTCGTTTATCATAGGAATAAGTATTCTGTTAACAACAAACCCTGGAGCTTCTGCAACTTCTACTGGCTCTTTTCCAATAGCTATTGATAAAATTTTAACTGTATCAAAAGTTTCTTGTGATGTAGCCATTCCCTTAATAATTTCAACTAATTTCATAACTGGAGCTGGATTAAAGAAATGCATTCCTATAACCTTATCTGCTCTTTTTGTAGCTGATGCTACTTCAGTTATTGATAAAGATGAAGTATTTGAAGCTAAGATAGTTTCTGGTTTACAGATAAGGTCTAATTCAGCAAATATTTCTCTTTTAATCTTCATATTTTCAACTGCTGCTTCAACAACTAAGTCACAATCTGCAGCTAAATTCAAATCTGTAGTTCCTGATATTCTTGAAAGTATTTCTTCTTTAGCTTCTTCAGTCATCTTGCCCTTAGCAACTTGTCTGCTTAAACCTTTATTTATTCCAGCTATTCCTCTTTCAACGAATTCTTCTTTTATATCTCTAACTATAACTTCATGTCCTTTTTGTGCAAAAGCTTGAACTATTCCAGCTCCCATTGTTCCAGCACCAAGTACAAATATTTTTTCCATAATATATACCCTCCTAAATTTTAAATTTATCTACATCTATCCCTAGTTGAGGAAGTAGTACTTAAGGAACTTCAAAAAATAATTAGTCAGATTTCAGTTTATTTTCTTTCCGCTCCCTTACCCTAAATCCTACTTCCTCATCCTATAATTTAACCATATATACAGAGTATTTCTAATCGAATATCCCTATTAATTCTCATAAATTAATATGTGCAATAATTAACTATAACTGCTTATTCAGCGTCTTTCATAGCCTTTGCTTGAGATATCATCTCTGGTAATACCTTAGCTACATCTCCAACAATTGCATAATCTGCAATTTTCATAATTGGAGCTCCTGCATCTTTGTTTATAGCTATTATCATATCTGCATCTTGCATACCAGCAACATGTTGTATAGCTCCTGATATTCCACACGCTATATAGATGTTTGGTCTTACAGTTTTACCAGTTTGACCAACTTGGTAAGCCTTATCGATCCAACCATTATCTATAGCTGCTCTTGAACCTGCGACAGTTCCACCTAAAACTTCAGCTAACTCATCTAATAGTTCGAAGTTTTCTTTTGTTGAAACACCTCTACCACCTGATACTATTATATTAGCTTCACCAATATCAACTATATCCTTGTTTTCCTTAACTATTTCAATAATCTTAGTTCTTATATCACTATCTACTAAGTTTACTTCAACTATTTCAGTAACAAATTCTGCTTCTGATTTTGGAAGTTTTGTGAAAACTCCTGGTCTTATTGTAGCCATTTGTGGTCTATGATCTGGGCAAGCAATTGTAGCCATTAAGTTACCACCAAAAGCTGGTCTTGTAGCTAAAAGATCCCCATGTTCACCTTCTACATCTAATCCAGTACAGTCAGCCGTTAAACCAGTTGATAATCTAGCTGCGACTCTTGGTCCTAAATCTCTACCAATGAAAGTAGCTCCAATAAATAATATTCCTGGTTTTCTTTCTCTAGCTAAGTCACAGATAACCTTAGTATATCCATCAGTTGTATAATTTTTTAATAATTCACTTTCAACAACTAGTACTTCGTCAGCACCATGTGTTCCAAGATCTTCTATTAAAGCCTTAACATTATCACCAAGTAAAAGAGCAGTTAATTTAACTCCTAATTTATCAGCAATTTTTCTACCTTCGCCAAGTATTTCAAGAGAAACTTTTTGAAGTTCTCCGCCTCTTTGCTCAGCAAATACCCAAACGCCATTATAATCTGCTATATTCATCTTTTTCCCCTCCTATAATTACTAGATATAGTGTCTTTCCTTTAATTTTGCTAAAACATATTTAGCAGCTTCCATAGGTGTTTCTTGAACTAATTCTCCAACACCCTTTAATTCTTTAGTCATTGATTTTTTAACCTTAGTTGGTGATCCCTTAAGACCAAGTTCTGCTTTATCTACTTCTATATCATCTGCTGACCATATAGTAATCTTTTTATCAGCTTTATCAAATATATATTGAACATTCATATATCTTGGCTCATTTAATTCTTTAATTGCAGTTAAAAGTACTGGAGTTTGAACTTTTATTAGTTCATATCCATCTTCTAATGCTCTATTTATTAACAAACCATCTTCTTCAATTTTAACATTTTGAACATAAGTTACTTGAGGAATATCTAAATGTTCAGCTATTTCTGGTCCAACTTGCGCTGTATCTCCATCAATTGCTTGTCTTCCTGCAAATATTATGTCATATTTAACTTTCTTTAAAGCTCCTGCTAGTGCCTTTGAAGTTGCTAATGTATCAGCTCCTGCAAATGCTCTATCAGTTATAAGTATTGCTTCATCAGCACCCATACATAATGCTTCTCTTAAAGCGTTTTGTGCTTGAGGAGGTCCCATACTTATTACTGTAACTGTAGCTCCTGTAGCTTCCTTTATGTTTAAAGCCTCTTCTAATGCATGTTTATCTTCTGGATTTATAATTGAAGGAACACCCTCTCTAATAAGAGTTCCTGTTTTTGGATCAATTTTAACTGCTGCAGTATCTGGAACTTGTTTTAAACAAACTACTATATTCATCTATAATTCCTCCTTATCTTAATGCGCTACCTGCAATAACCATTTTTTGAACTTCTGAAGTACCTTCATAAATTTCAGTTATCTTAGCGTCTCTCATCATTCTTTCTACTGGGTATTCTTTAGTGTAACCATATCCACCAAAGATTTGAACTGCCTTAGTTGTAACTTCCATAGCTACTTCTGATGCTACAAGTTTTGCTCTTGCTGCATCAACTGCATATGGAAGACCTGCATCCTTTAAGAAGGCTGCTTTATAAACTAAAAGTCTAGCTGATTCAACTCTAACATCCATATCCGCTATCATCCATTGTAAACCTTGGAATGCTGATAATGGTTTACCGAATTGTTTTCTTTCCTTCATATATGTGCAAGCTTCTTCTAAAGCTCCTTCTGCAATTCCTAGTGCTTGAGCTGCTATACCAATTCTACCACCATCAAGTGTTTTCATTGCTACTCCAAATCCTCTACCTTCTTGTCCAATTAAGTTTTCCTTTGGAACTATACAGTTTTGCATAACTAATTCTGTAGTTGAAGATGCTCTAATTCCTAGCTTATCTTCATGCTTTCCTATTGAGAAACCTGGGAAGTCTTTTTCAACTATAAATGTTGATATTCCTTTTGTTCCCTTGCTTCTATCTGTCATTGCAAATATTATGAAAGTCTCCGCAACTCCACCATTTGTTATAAATATTTTTGAACCATTTAAGATATAGTTGTCCCCATCTAAAACAGCAGTTGTTTGTTGTCCGGATGCATCTGTACCTGCTCCTGGTTCAGTTAACCCAAAGGCTCCAAGCTTTTCACCTTTTGCAAGTGGAGTTAAATATTTAACTTTTTGATCTGCGTTACCAAATTGGTTTATTAATGATGCACAAAGTGAAGTATGAGCAGATACTATAACACCAGTTGTACCACAAACCTTTGATAATTCTTCTACTGTTAGGATATATGAAAGAGTATCTCCGCCAGCTCCACCATATTCTTTAGAAAATGGAATCCCAAGCATACCTAGCTTAGCCATTTTTTCAACGTTTTCCATTGGAAATCTTTCAGTTTGATCTATTTCAGCAGCAATTGGTTTAACTTCGTTTATAGCGAACTCTCTAACCATTTGTCTTACTAATTCTTGTTCTCTAGTTAATGTAAAATTCATTCAAGTTACCTCCTTATAATTAGGCTTTTTTTAGAAAATAATTAATTACTTTCTAAAAACCTCCTTACACTTTTTATTTGTTTGAATATTTATATTATTTTTTATTTATTTAATATTGCGACTATTTATTTTGGAAGTTTTTGGTTCTTCTTTCTATGAAAGCACCCATTCCCTCTACTTGATCTTCTGTCGCAAAACATTTTCCAAAATCTTCAGCTTCAATTACTATTGCACTATCTATGCCTACTTGCATTCCTCTATTAATTGCATCCTTACATAATTTAACTGCAATTGGAGCGTTAGCAATTATCATGTTTGCCATAGCTTTAGCTTCTTCCATTAGACTTTCTAAAGTAACAACTTTATTTACAAGACCTATTCTTAACGCTTCATCAGCCTTAATTATTGCTCCTGTATAAATTAATTCTTTAGCTTTTCCAATTCCAACAATTCTTGGCAGTCTTTGAGTTCCACCAAAACCTGGAGTTATTCCAAGCCCTGCTTCAGGTTGCCCAAATCTAGCTCTTTCCGATGCTATTCTTATGTCACATGACATTGCAAGTTCACATCCACCACCAAGTGCAAAACCTGATATTGCAGCTATTACTGGCTTTCCTAAGTTTTCTAATCTTCTGAACACTTTGTTTCCAAGAATACCAAATTCTTTTCCTTGCTTCTCATTAAGGTCTTTCATTTCAGCAATGTCAGCTCCTGCAACAAAAGCTTTTTCTCCTGATCCTGTAAGGATTACGCAGTAAATATCATTATCATTTTCTAAATCTGTTATAACAATATCTAGATCTGCTAATGTTTCTGAGTTTAAAGCATTTAAAGCCTTTGGTCTATTGATTGTAACAATAGCTAAATTACCTTCTTTTTCAAGAAGTACATTTTTTAATTCCATGCTTAAAGTCCTCCCCTTTTATATCTGCTTAATTTATTAAATTTATAAACTTAGCATAGTTAAAATTTACCCATTTAAATTTCTCATAAGTTGACTTGCTTTTTATTGAAGCCCATAAAAAAACCAATCGTTTTCACTAATCTTTGTTAATATTCTAACAAGTATAGGTAAAAAATAATCGAAGTTTTTAAACTTCAACTATTATTATAATCGTACTATTTAATTATTTCAATATTTATTTCAATTTTTCGATAATTTTAACAATTTAGTTTTTATTATTAACTCTTATGCAATAAATATATTAGCGTTAGTAAACTCTCTGACAGATGTACATTTTCTACAGTAACATCCTCTGGAACTACTAAATCTACTGGTGCAAAATTCCATATACCTTTTACTCCACCTGCAACTAAGGTATCGCATACTTTTTGAGCATTAATTCTTGGTACACATATCATAGCAATATCTATATCATTAACCTGAAGAAAAGGTTCCATATTATCTATATCTTGAATTTCTGTACCCATCATTCTTAAACCTGTAAGTTTCGGGTTAGCATCAAATATACCTTGCAGAAACAAACCTAATTCTGCAAACCTACTGTAATTTGCAATCGCTTGACCAATATTTCCAGCACCTACTATTACTGTTTTATAATCTTTATTTAATCCAAGTATTAAACTTATTTGCTTATATAAGTCCTTAACATTATAACCATAGCCTTGTTGACCAAAATCACCAAAGCAATTCAAATCTTGACGTATTTGCGAAGCTGTAAATCCGATTTTTTCCCCAAGTTCTTTTGAAGAAATTCTATCAACATCATTTTTCATTAGCTCTTGTAAATATCTATGATATTTAGGTAATCGCTTAATTACAGCCATAGAAATATTCTTTTTCTTTTCCATACTGTACACTTCTCCTTAACATTTTAGTTATTTTAATTTAATATATATAATAATATCATATCCTACTTATTTAATCTATATTTAAACTTTTTCTATTTTTAACTTTTAGCAGTTATCCATTTAACAAAGTTGTAAATTTTATTATTAAGGCATCTTCAAAAAATAACTAGATACATACTAGTCTTTTTTTGAAGATTCCTAATATAAAAATATTTTTTCATACTTTTAAATTTTATTATAATAACATCTGAAAATAATAATTTTTATAAAAAAAAGAGACTTATGTATAACGTAGCAGATGCGTTATACATAAGTCTCACAATTTAATACAGAGCCAAGCTCTGTAACAAGATTCACGATCTTGTATGCTATCCCTACGCCTGAAATTTTTAACCTCACTAATTATATTTAAAATGATGAAATTTGTCAATGGCTATTTTAGGCATCTTGTCGAATTTAGGACTGCAATTATTGTTACACCTACATCTGCAAAAACTGCTGCCCACATACTAGCCATTCCTAAAGCTACAAGTATAAGAACGAATGCTTTAATTCCTAATGAAAATATTATATTTTGCCATAAAATCTTATTAGTTTTTCTAGCTATTTTTATAGCTTCAACTAAAGATTCTGGATTATCCTTCATCAATACAACATCAGCAGCTTCAATTGCTGCATCTGATCCAATTCCCCCCATTGCAATTCCTATATCGGCTCTTGCAAGTACTGGCGCATCATTTATTCCATCTCCTACAAACGCTATTTTACTCTTAGAATTCTTAGCCTTAAGCAATGTTTCTATTTTTTCAACCTTATCTATTGGTAATAATTCTGAGAATACTTTATCTATTCCTATAATTTTTCCAACTCTTTCTGCCACTGATTTTCTATCTCCTGTCAGCATAACAGTTGTATGCACCCCAATTTTCTTTAACTCTTTTATAGCATTTGCTGCATCTTCTTTTATCTCATCTGAAATAATTATATTTCCTTTATATTCTTTATTTATTGCTACATGAATTATTGTTCCTATAGATTCTACTTCATTGTATTTTATATTGAACATATTCATTAATTTATAATTACCAAGAAGTATATCTTCTTCATTAATTTTAACACTAATTCCATGGCCAGATACTTCTTCATAATTTTTAATTTGATCCTTATTAATTTCTTTCCCGTAAGCTTTAACTATTGATTGAGCAATTGGATGATTTGATAGTGACTCACCTAAAGCTGCAATTTCCAATAACTTATCTTTTTCTATATCTACTGCATTTATTTCTGTTACTTTAAATACACCTTTAGTTAATGTTCCTGTCTTATCAAAAACTACAGTATCAATATCTTTTAAAGCTTCAAGGTAATTTCCACCCTTAATTAATATTCCTTTTTTAGAAGCTCCACCAATTCCTGCAAATAATCCTAAAGGAATTGAAACAACTAACGCACAAGGACATGATACAACTAAAAATGATAAAGCTCTATATATCCAAATATTAAATGTTTGCCCTGGTATTAAAAGCGGTGGTAATATAGCTAATGCCAATGCTGAAAATACTACTATTGGAGTATATATCTTTGCAAATTTTGTTATAAATTTCTCTGTTGGAGCTTTTTTATTTGATGCATTTTCAACTAATTCTAATATTCTAGCTACAGTTGATTCACCAAATTCTTTAGTTACCTTAACTTTTAAAACTCCATTTGTATTTATACATCCTGCTAATATTTCATTATCTACTGTTATTTCTCTTGGAACTGATTCCCCTGTTAAAGCACTAGTATCAACAAAACTTTTTCCTTCTATAACTATTCCATCTAAAGGAACTCTTTCTCCTGGTTTAACAATAATTATTTCCTCAACCCCCACCTCTTCAGGTGACACTCTTCTTTCATCATTCCCATTTAATATATTTGCATAATCTGCTCTTATATCCATCAATGATGTTATTGATTTTCTTGAATGGTTAACTGCATAACTTTGGAACAGTTCTCCAACTTCATAAAATAACATAACTGCAACGGCTTCTGGATATTCTCCTATTATAAATGCGCCTAAAGTTGCAACTGTCATTAAGAAGTTTTCATCAAAAATTTCACCTCTTAATATATTTCTAATAGCTGTTAAAACAACTTTTCCACCTATTAACCCGTAACTTATTGCAAATAATATTATTGAAAGCAGTCCATTACCATTAGTTATAATTGCTATAATGTATATTATAGCTCCAATTATTAAAGTTAAATTATCTTTTATTTTAAAACTTTGTCCATCATGTGAATGGTCGTGACCATGTTCTTCTTTATGCTTATCTTCATGGTGCAATTCATGATTACCTTCTACATTGTTAACATTAGTTTTCTTTGTATGATTATGACCTTTATCCAAACATCCTGAATCATCACTTGAGTGTTCATGTTTATGATCACTAATTGAACATTTTGCACTTTCACATTTTTTAATATTTCGATTAGCTACTACCTTTCCAATTTTCTCCGTAACCTTAACACCTGGTTCTAATTTTTTAATTATATTTTTTACTTGATTAATTATATCTTCTTTTTCATAACCATCTTTTATTTCTAAAATTAAAGTAGCAGTTGAAAAATTTACAGTGGCTTCTTTAATGCTTTCTAGCTTATTAATCCTATCTTCTATTTTATTTGCGCAATTAGCACAATCTAATCCATTTAACAAAAACTTTTTTTCCATTATTATTCCCCCTTTAAACTTTAATTTAAGAATTATATTATTCTGTTATATGACTAAGTCCTGCGTCAAAAATATGCTTTATATGATCATCATCTAATGAATAGTATATTACTTTCCCATCTCTTCTGTATTTAACTAATCTATTAGACTTTAAAACTCTTAATTGATGGGAAATAGCTGATTGAGTCATATTTAAAAGATTCGCTATATCACATACACACATTTCTGCTTCAAATAAAGCACATAATATTTTTATTCTAGTTGAATCACCAAAAACCTTAAATAACTCTGCTAAATCATATAGTGTTTCTTCCTTAGGAATAGATAATCTAACTTTTTCTACTACATCTTTATGAATTACGTTACAACTACACTTTTCTATTTTATTATTATCCTCCATAAATTGCTCCTTACAACACATGAATATATGCTCATATGTTTCTCTTAATTCATTATATGCTTTCCCTAGTAAAATTGTCAACTATACTTTTAGTTATATTCACGCAACAAAAATAGAACTTACTATTTATAAATAGTAAGTTCTATTTTAAATTACAATTTGAAAACAAATAATACTCAACCGTCTAAAATAGCTTATTCAACTTGTTATTATCTTTATGCTCCCTAACTTAATGATTAACCTTATATTCTTTTATCTTTTCATTTATAAGTACTTCATCTAAAATCATATTAATAACGCTTTGACATACATAATATGCAAAATCTAAATCATTATTATATTCCATTACTTTTTCATATTCTTGTTGAAGGTCCATAATATAACTTCTAATTTCTTTGGAGTTTATACTTCTTTCTATATCTTTTCTTATTTTGAATTCTTTAGCTACTCTAGATAAATCTCTCTCATACATAACATGTTCTTTCATTACATTTGCACTTTTAAATTCCCATCTCTTATTATGGGGAACACAGAAAAAGTCACATAAAAAATGGCAAACAACACCCAATTCTTGACTAAATCTATTTTCATAATGGTTCTTATATATATCCTCCAAACTTAATGATGATAGAAATTGGATCTTATTCACAACCATATCTAAGCTTTCATCAAGATAATGCTTCTTAAATTTATAGGTAGAAACACAATCCGGTTTTATATTTCCCCAAATGAAATGATTTTCATTAATCAACTCTTTTTTATTACTATCCATATTATATATAAAATCTTTAGCTAACATTGTATGAGTATTCATTAACATCTTTTATTTCACCTACTTTTATAATATATTTTTCAAAATCATCAACATTTAAATTATATTATTTTTATATTATTTTTATATTATTATCATAGTCCTATATGTTTATATAAACAATGAGTTATTAATTACACAAACGGTACTTTTTATCTACTACTATATATATTACCTCTTGTGCTATTAAATATAGATTAAAATAGTTAATCTTTTTTTGAATGCCTATTTTTTTTAAATTAAAATAAAAAAAAGATTTATCCTTAAATTTATTAGGATAAATCTCTTTTTTATTATTCAAACATATTTATCATATTCTTCTTTTTCATTTAACTTACTTAATAGATGCTTTATTTCTTGATCTCTATTTTTATCCATAATCAATATTACGTCCCCTGCATCTACTATCACTAAATCTTTAACACCAAGACCTATAATTAAATTTTTTTCTCCGAATATAGAACAATTAGTACATTCTTCTAAATAAACATTGTTACTAACACTATTAGTGTTAACGGTATTTAAATACCTACTTAACGCTGAAAAACTTCCAATATCATCCCATTCGAAATCACTTTTTATTACAAATGCTCTTCTCGTCTTTTGCATTACTCCAAAGTCAATAGATATTCCATCAATTATTTTATATTGCTCTTTTATTACTTCCTCTTCATTTTCTTCTCCTATCGATCTATAAATTTCCATTAATGATTTATAGAGCCTTGGAAGATATTTTTCTATTTCTCTTAGAATTACATCTGCTCTAAAAATAAAGATACCTGAGTTCCATAAATAAGTTCCTTTTTCCAAAAAATCCTTTGCCACTTCAGTGTTAGGTTTTTCGGTAAATCTTTCAACTTTGTATGATGCTCTTTCGCCTAATATTCTCTCTCCCATTTCGATATATCCATATCCGGTTTCCGGCCTTGTTGGTTCTATTCCTAAGGTTACTACACCTTTTCTTTTATTAGCAATATCTACAGCTTGAGATAATGTTTCTATATAATCCTTCTCCCCTTTTATGTGATGATCAGAAGGTAGAACTACCATTACAGCATCTTTGTCTTTTTTTAATAATTTAACTGCTGATAACCCTATACAAGTTGCCGTTTCTTTGTTCTCTGGCTCTGTAAAAATATTTTCTTTTTGAACGTCTTCTAATTCTTCCCTTATTTTTTCTTCATACTCTTGGTTTGTAACTACATAAATATTATCCTTTTTAATTAAAGGAATTATCCTATCTACAGTATTTGCTAAAAAACTTTTATTGTTTATAACCTTTAAGAATTGCTTTGGCCTTTCTGATCTTGATAAAGGATAAAGCCTAGTTCCTTTTCCTCCAGCTAATATAAGCCCGTATATCACTAATTTTCAACTCCATGTAATGCTATTACAGTATTATATGCTCTATATATTTTTTTGTGAAATTATTAATCCTAATATTTTTTATATTATCTTGTAATATTTTATATTAAAATTGACAAAGAAATTTACGACAAATAATTATATTTATTGACTTTTAAAGTTATTAAGTATAAAATTTTATTATCATATTAATTCTCTGTATTAAAAGGGAGTAGTAATAAATATAACATCAACAATCGCGGCCTTAAAAGCCTGGTGTTATATACCAATTTGGTTACGAGACTTTTAATATAATTCTTATTTTAGGTAAGAATTATATTAAAGGTCTCTTTCTTTTTTATGCATCTTTACTCTATATTAATTTTAGATGTAATGAACAAAAGATTTTAGTACCTATTAAAAACCTTGAAGGAGGCATTTTTATGCAAAATTATTTCTCTAAATCCGCTGAGGAAACTTTAAATGATTTTAAAGTAACTAAGGAAGGATTATCTGATAATCAATTTAAATCTAATTTAGAAACCTATGGACACAATGAATTAAGTGAAAAAAAGAAAGCCACTGTACTGCAAGTATTTTTAAGTCAATTTAAAGATTTACTGGTTTGTATCTTAATTGTTGCAGCCATTATTTCTATGGCCACAGGCAACGTGGAAAGTACTTTGGTTATATTTGCAGTTATTATTCTTAATGCAATACTTGGAACTGTTCAACATTTTAAAGCTGAACAATCCTTAGACAGCCTTAAAGCGCTATCCTCTCCTACCACTAAAGTTTTTAGAAACGGTATAAAGCTTGAAGTAAATTCAAAAGATGTTGTACCTGGCGATATTTTAGTTTTAGAATCTGGCGATCTAGTTGTAGCCGATGGTAGAATTATTGAAAACTATTCACTTCAAGTTAATGAAAGTTCTTTAACTGGAGAATCTGAAAGTGTTAATAAAACTATCGAAACTATTAAAGAGGAAGAAATCGCTTTAGGAGATCAAAAGAATATGGTATTTTCCGGTTCTTTAGTTACCTATGGTAGAGCCTTAGTTATAATTACCGGTACAGGTATGTCTACTGAACTAGGTAAAATAGCCACTTTAATGGATCAAACTCAAGAAAAGAAAACACCTCTGCAAGCTAACTTAGATGATTTTAGTAAAAAGCTTGCTATGGCAATACTTGCTATATGTATTTTAGTATTCATACTTAGTATATATAGAGAAGTACCAATTCTTGATTCACTAATGTTTGCTGTTGCTTTAGCAGTTGCTGCTATTCCAGAAGCATTAAGCTCAATTGTTACTATTGTTTTAGCTGTTGGAACTCAAAAAATGGCTAAAGAACATGCTATTATAAAGAAACTTAAAGCGGTTGAAGGTTTAGGTTCTGTATCTATAATATGTTCTGATAAAACTGGTACTTTAACTCAAAATAAAATGACAGTTAACAAAGTTTATGTTGATAATAAACTTATTGATGGAACTACTCTTAACCTAGAGAACTCCGTTGAGAACTATTTATTAAAAAGTGCTATACTTTGTAATGATTCCACTTCAAAAGATGGAAAAGAAATCGGAGATCCAACTGAAGTTGCATTAGTAAATCTATCTCACAAATTTACTATTGATGAATTATCAGTTAGAAATGATTTTAAACGATTAGCTGAATTGCCTTTTGATTCGGATAGAAAATTAATGAGTACTCTTCATCACTTTGATGATAAATATTTAATATTTACCAAAGGTGCTTTTGATGTTTTATTAGATAGAATTAAGTTCATTAAAACTTCTGAAGGAGTTAGAAAAATTTCTTATGAAGATAAGCAAAATATAATTAATACAAATAAACAATTATCCCAAAACGGACTTAGAGTTTTAGCTTTTGCTTATAAGGAAGTAGCTGAGCCAACTGAATTAACTCTTGAAGATGAACATAACTATACTTTCATTGGATTAATATCAATGATTGATCCTCCAAGAGAAGAATCAGCAATTGCTGTTGCAGATTGTATAACTGCTGGTATAAAACCAATTATGATTACTGGCGATCATAAAATAACTGCTTCTGCTATTGCTAAACAAATTGGTATTTTAAGAGATGGCGACAGAGCTATAGAAGGTCTAGAACTTGATAAAATGTCTGACGAGGAGCTTAATGCAAATATAGAATTTATTTCTGTTTATGCTAGAGTATCTCCTGAACATAAAATTAGAATAGTTAGAACTTGGCAAGAAAAAGGGCAAGTAGTTGCTATGACAGGTGATGGTGTAAATGATGCTCCTGCATTAAAACAAGCCGATATCGGAATTGCAATGGGTATTACAGGAACTGAAGTTTCTAAAGATGCTGCATCAGTTATTTTAACAGATGATAACTTTGCGACTATTGTTAAAGCAGTGGCTAATGGTAGAAATATTTATAACAATATTAAAAATGCCATTAAGTTCTTATTATCAGGTAATGCTTCAGGTATAATCTCAGTATTATACGCTTCATTAATGGCATTACCAATGATTTTTGCTCCAGTTCATTTACTATTTATAAATCTTTTAACAGATAGTCTGCCAGCAATTGCAATTGGTACTGAGCGTTCTCGTAAAGATTTATTAAAAGATAAACCTAGAAACACTAACGCATCAATACTATCGAAAGATTTTATTTTAGAAATAGCTGTTGAAGGTTTCATTATAGCTATCTTTACTATTATAGCATTTACCATTGGTTTAAAATATGATAATGCTATAGGCTCAACAATGGCATTTTCAACATTATGCTTAGCTAGATTATTCCACGGTTTTAACTGTAGAGGAAATAGATCAATATTTAAACTTGGATTATTTACTAACAGATATAGTTGGATGGCTTTTGGAACAGGTGTACTATTCTTAAACTTAGTATTATTTGTGCCATTCCTTAAAAAATTATTTGAAGTAGCTACTTTAAATTCTTATCAAATTGGAATGATATACTTACTAGCATTTATTCCAACTGTTATAATTCAAATAATAAAAATTATACAAGATCTTATTGGAGGCAATAAAGAAACTTCTTCACCTCAAGATATTAAAATAGAAGAAGATAAAAGAAATATAGCTTAAAAAAAATATCTGAGTTAGATATCTAACTCAGATATTTTTTTTATTTTTATACAATATTACTTCATTAATTTCTTTATTATACTTATTTTATCATTGTACGGGGCATATCTTATTGGAATATCTATAAATGTCCCCCTTTTAATTACTGATTTCCTATGAGTAAATGTATCGAAGCTTGCCTCACCATGATACGACCCCATACCGCTACTACCTACTCCTCCAAATGGCAAATAAGCACTTGCTACATGTATAATAGTATCATTTATAGTTACTCCTCCAGCAGTAGTATTATTTAAAACATGTTCTATATTATCCTTGTTTTCAGAGAAGTAATATAGTGCTAATGGCTTATCTTTATCATTAACATATCTAATTACTTCATTTATATCTTCAAATTCTAAAACAGGTAATATTGGTCCAAATATTTCTTCTTCCATTATTTTAGAACTATTCTTTATATTAGTTATTACTGTTGGTTCAAAATACAATTCTTTTTCATCATATCCTCCACCAAAAAATATATCCCCATCATTCATATACGACTTTAATCTATCTAATGTTTTTAAGTTTATTAATCTAGTGAAATCTATACTTTCTTTTATATTTTCTCCAAATTGATTTCTTATTTCCTTTACCACAGCTTTCAAAAATTCTTCTTTTATATCCTTATGAACATATAAATAATCCGGAGCTACACAAGTCTGACCTGCATTTAAAAATTTCCCCCAAACTAATCTTTTCGCACTAAGCTCTAGTTTTGCATCCTTGTCCACAATACAAGGACTTTTACCACCAAGTTCTAAAGTTACAGGTATTAAATTTTCAGCAGCTTTTTTCATAACTATTTTGCCAACACCTACACTACCTGTAAAGAATATATAATCAAATCTTAAATCTAATAAATATGAAACTATCTCTTTTCCACCTAAAGGATTCACCACTTTTACATAGCTTTCATCAAAATTATCATTTATTATCTTTTCTAATAAAATAGATGTGTTTATAGTATTTTCTGAAGGTTTTAATATTACACAATTACCCGCAGCTATAGCTGCAACTAATGGTGCTAATATTAGCTGAATTGGATAATTAAAGGGTCCTATTATTAACGCTACCCCATAAGGTTCCTTATAAATATAACTCTTCGCTGGGAAATGAACTAATGGGCTTCTTTTCTTTTCTCTCTTAGCCCATTTTCTAGTATTTTTAATATGAATATTTAGTTCATCATAAACCAATCCAATCTCTGTTGCATAACTTTCAAAAGGTGATTTTCCAAGGTCCTTTTTAAGAGCTTCAATTATCAACTCTTCATTATTCTTTATTATTTTTCTTAACTTTTTTAAATTACTAATTCTAAAATCTATATTTTTAGTTTTCCCTGTATCATAAAACTCTTTTTGTTTTTCAAAGGTTTCTTTTATTTTAATCATATTTTTCCCCCCACTATTCTACCAATGCATTTTTATCTGTCTAAATATATTTAAATGATTCTCCAAACAATTTAATAGGAATTTTAAATTCCGGTATTCCTGTTACATATGGTGCAATCTCATACAGTCCAAAATACACTACCAAATTATTTCCATCTATAAAATATTGCTGATTTTTATTAATTCCATTAAACCCATCCTTACCAGGAAAATAAATATCAGGATTTTTAGCTATTTGTTTTTTTATTTCGTTATTAATTACTTTTTCATATTCATACTCATCTACAAATAAATCATTTAACAATAGTTCTCGTCCAGTATTAATATCTATGTTATAAGATACTCTATTTGTTATTTCATGAGCACCTCCAGTATATTGATAATAATCAATATAAAAACTTAATATCTTATTTTGGCTTTTCATAGTGTATTTTGCTATTAATTGATATGGGAATATAGGATATACATTATTAGGACCTCCATAATATTCCTGTGCGATTTCTTTAGCATCCTTTATCCACATATTGGTAAAATCTAAAATCTTGTTGTTGATAACTTTTTCTGCCTCTTTATTATTTAATCCATTAATTTGAGGTATTTTTACATCAATAGTCAAATAATCATTTTTTTCTTTTATAATTTTATCCACAACTAACGATGATTCAACAAATTGACTGTTTAAATTTATCAACACCCCTTGTGGACAAGTATTAGTAATAGCAATTAATATGATTAAAATACTTACACACCTATTTAATAGCTTCATTATATAGTTCCTCCTTATATGATAAAATAATATAAAAACCTTATATTTATTCTTATTATTTACATAAACAGAGTAAATTATCAACATAGCTATAAAAAAAATTCAACAAGTTATCCACAGGCTATTGTGGATTATGTGTATAACATACATTAATTGTCTACTATTCCAATAACATTATTATAATATATTTTTTTACATGAATACATTATTAATTCAAATTATATTATATTAATAATTTAATATAAAAATGACCCTTAAATTTTATTCAAGGGTCATTTTAGTCACTTTTTTTAAAATAGATCAATTTGCTAATCTATTTTTTGAAAGCACCTTATCTAATGTATCTTCAAAAACACTTAAAGTGTCTTTGCCGATTCTGATATTAGTTCATTTAATTTTATAAGTTCTCTTGATGTAAGATCTCTCCACTGTCCCATTCTAAGTTTAGATATATTTATATTCATAATTCGTATTCTTTCTAACTTTACTACCTTGTAACCTAAGGCTTCTGTCATCCGTCTAATTTGTCTGTTCATACCTTCTGTTAAATTTATTTTAAACATGAATTTTCCTTGTCTCTCAACCAAACATTCTTTAGTAACTGTTCCAAGAATCTCGACCCCACTACCCATTTTATTTATAAAATCATGAGTCATCATTTTATCAACAGTAACCACATATTCCTTTTCATGATTGTTTCCAGCTCTTAATATTTTATTAACTATATCACCATCATTAGTTAATAAAATTAGTCCTTGTGAATCTTTATCCAACCTTCCAATTGGAAATATTCTTTCTCTATGTTTAACGAAATCAATTATATTACCCTTAACATTTTTTTCAGTTGTACAGGTTATCCCCACTGGTTTATTTAAAACTATATAAACTAAATTTTCAACCTTATTTATAGATTTTCCATCAACTTTAACAACTTGACCTTTTGTAACCTTGATTCCCATTGTCGCTTTAACATCATCAACGGTAACCCTTCCCATTTCTACTAAGTTATCAGCCTGACGTCTTGAGCATATTCCAGTTTCACTTATATATTTATTTAACCTTATTTCTTCATTTCTATCAGTATGAACTATTATTGGTTCTTTATCTACATCACTTTTTTTATTATACTTTTTATTAGTAAAATTTTTATTTCCTGGTTTATTTTTAGATTTATTTTTATCACTATTTTTTTGTTGCATATTATTCACCTATTCACTCTCTCTATTGATTTATGTAATGTTCATTTCCCGAATTATTAAATTTAACCATTATATCATTATCTTCTAAAAACTTTTTTGTTTCTTCTAAGGTTTCGAAATCAATCATTTCTCCACTTACAGTTATTAAAACATCATTAGTTGGAATCATTTCATTTTTTAAGGAGTATTTTAATATTTCATATAAAGATTCATCCATACCTTTATCTTCAATTTGGATTTCCTTTAACATTTCTACACCTTTAGTTGTGGGACTTTGCGTATTTACAACTTTATTAAAGCTGTTAACTTCAATTTTAATTGCAGATGTTGTGTTAATTACTATAGTTTTTGTTATTGTTGTATATCTATTTATCGCAATAGATACCATTATAATAATTAATATTCCTATTATTGATATATGTAATTTATAACTTCTCAAACCCTTACTTTCAGATCCAGTTACTTCTTCGCCAATATCTATATTATCTCTCTTGTCTATTTTCTTGAATTCACCTTTAGATGTTAATATAGTTGCTCTTTTTTTTGATTTAGAAATTACTATTCCTGTAAATACTTCTTTTGATTTATCTAATTTTAAGCCCTTAACTTCTAATCCTACTACACTTTCTTCTATTTTTAAATAGTCCTGAATATATTTATAATTTGGATTTCCTAAAATCACTACATATGCTATTATATAGTCTTGCCATAATTCCAAAAAAGATCTCGCTACTTGTATTTTTCCTTTAATCTTAATTATTGGTAAGGCTCTATCTTTAATTGTTTTTTCATAGCATTCTAAATCAGATACTATGTAATATGCAATATTTAAAATTTGGTTTCTTATATCATCACTTGGACATTGATTAACTAAATCTTTTATTAACACATTATATAGTTCTATTTCATTCCCCATTAAAACTATTTGATTTCCTCTTTGTTTAACAATTGTTGCACCAGCTAAACTAAGTTGGTGCAACGAAGAAAATCTGAATTTGTAATTATCAAAACCACTCATTTTTTCACCTCTTTGAAACTACTATATCACCTTCGTATCTATTAACTTCCCCTTAATAATCACTCTTTGTTTTGCTCCTACTGTACATGTTATTAATGTTATTGTTGCATCTTCTGTTTGGTCTAAAACCTCAACATTTTCAGGATCTACTATGAAATTTTTATCTATTTGATATATAAACTCTTTTCCTCTACTTTTAACACTTACTAAATCTCCAGGTTTTAATTTATATAAATTTATGAACGCTTCTGAGTAATTCGATACTCTATGACCTGCAACAGCAAAATTTCCTTTTTCCCCTGGCTTTACAGAACTTTCAAAGTGTCCTATATAATACTGAAGTATTTCATCCGTTACCCCTTCTACTAATCCTTGTGATAATTCTATGCTTGGTATTTCAATTAATCCGATCGGTGTATATCCTAAATTATCCAACTCTTTATTTTCAGTTGTTTTTTCACTAGTTGAATCTTCTTTTATAACATCTTGAAGAACTTCTTTTAACTCATTTTGCTTTTTATTTGTCTCAATTCTATTATATATTACTGAGCCAATTAAACCTATACCTACAATTACCAAAATTAATCCTACTATCCTTCTAAACTTTTCTATCAAAGCTAATCCTCCAATAACATTTATTACTTTTTTACATATATTATACCATAAACAATGTGTATTTTTTATTATTTCTAATTTAAACCTAGTATTTTACGAGGTGATTTTTATGAAAGGAAATGTTATTTATGTTGACTTTAAATTTACTCACAAAAGAATTGTTTCAAAAAAGCTCTATCTATTCTGCCGAGTTAATTATTTTTTAAAAAAGTTTTTCATTTTTTTTGTAAAAGATACTTCTAAGCCTTCAAAAATCTATGCGTTCAAAAAAATTTTATGAGTCTTATAGCTAACTATCCATATTTACTAATAATATTTTATGATTATAATTGATAGGTTTTAATTTTACCAATTATCTTCTTCATAATATAAAATAGTATAATTGGATAGTTATTTTTCGAAGCTTTTTTATTCATTGTGATATAATAAAATTATTATTTTATTATATAGGAGGATTTCAAATTGAGAATTGGAATGGGATACGATGTACATAGATTAGTCGAAAATAGAGATTTAATTTTAGGTGGGGTTACTATACCTTATAAAAAAGGACTACTAGGGCATTCAGATGCAGATGTATTAGTGCATGCAGTTATTGATTCTTTGCTTGGTGCTACCGCTTTAGGAGATATAGGAACACATTTTCCTGACACCGATCCAAAATATAAAAACATATCTAGCATAGATCTTTTAAAAGAAGTGGGTATACTAATCCATACTAATGGATATTCGATAAGCAATATAGATTCAACCATAATTGCACAGGCTCCCAAAATGTCCCCTCATATTCAAACTATGAGAGAAAACATTTCAAAAGCCCTTAATATTACTCTTGATAAAATAAATATTAAGGCAACTACGGAAGAAGGCCTTGGATTTACTGGTACTGGTGAAGGTATATCCTCTCAAAGCATTTGCTTAGTAACTAATTTATAAACATTAGAAATAGGACGCGAAAAATAACTAGTCAATATTAAATGTATATTGACTAGTTATTTTTTTAAAATTCCTAAATCTATAGCTAAAATACTAGATTTCTATTCTAGTTATTCTATTATCCTCTCTTGTTCTCCAATGTAACCAGATTGCTACAACTGCACTTATTCCCATTAAATATGGATAGAATAAATATTTCATTATTGCAAAGGGTGAAAGTGCTGCAAGTCCTGCTGCCGAAATCAATTGTGCTCCATAAGGTATAATCCCTTGGAATGCACATGAGAACATGTCTATAATTCCTGCTATTCTCTTTGGCTCTAATTCGAATTCATTTGATATATCCTTAGCTATTGGTCCTACCGTAACTATTGCTACTGTATTATTTGCAGTACATATATCTACTAAACTTACTAACGCTGCAATTCCATATTCTGCGCCTCTTTTTGTTTTGAATCCTTTTAATCCTTTATTTAATATAAAATCTATTCCACCATTAACTTTAATTATTTCTATTGTACCTGCTATTAAAATAGATATTATAATTAATTCACTCATTCCTTCAATACCTGTTGATATTGCTCCAAATAACCCTAATAAATTAAAGCTTCCATAAATTAATCCTATACTTCCTGCTACTAATATCCCAGAGAATAAAACTAAAATTACATTTATTCCTGCAAGTGATGATAATATTACAGCTATATATGGAACTATTTTTATAATATTAAATTCTAAAGCTTCTATATTTGTCGCTACATATCCTCTACTTATAAATACAAATATAAGAGCTGTAACAATTGCTGCTGGTAAAACTATTTTAAAGTTCATCTTAAACTTATCTTTCATTTCACAACCTTGAGTTCTTGTTGCTGCAATAGTTGTATCTGAAATTATAGATAAGTTATCCCCAAACATTGCGCCACTTACTACCGCTGCAACCGCTATAGCCGTTAAAATTCCTGTTTTTTCTGCAACTACTACAGCAATTGGTACAAGGGATACTATTGTTCCAACTGATGTTCCAACTGACAATGCTATAAAACATGCTATAATAAAAAGTCCTGCTATTAATACATTACTTGGAAGCAATGATAGACCTAAATTAACAGTAGCATCAACTGCCCCCATAGTTTTAGCTACTTCTGCAAATGCACCTGCTAATATAAATATTATAACCATTAATATAATATTATTATCGCCTGCCCCCTTGCAAAAAATCTCCAACTTACTATCAAAAGTACTTTTTCTATTCATGATTAAAGCTACTAATGCAGCGGCTAAAAATGGTACTACTATCGATACTGAATAAAAATCTTTAGCTACTATTGATGAGCCTAAATATACTAGTATAAATACCCCTAAAGGTAACAACGCCCATCCACTTCCTTGTTTTTTCATCTTCTTTTCTCCTTTGTTTTTATTTTCCCATTGGCAAAAGATATTTTATATACTATATATTAATAATTATTAAGTCAACCTTTAAATTATTTACATATTAAATTTTATATTTAATGTATGTATTTTGAAAATATAGTCAATAATATAAATAGGATTCCCAAGTCCCATTCCCCAATGGCACCTGATCCTAATGGTCAAACAAAAAAGAATTAGCATTTGCTAATTCTTTTTTTATTTCAACATTAATATTTTTTTCCTCATTAATAGTCCCCTACCTAAGGGATCTTTAAATAAATAACAAGTCAGGATTCTAGTTTATTTTCATGTTTCTAAGGTATATTCAAGAAAATAACTAGTTATATTATAGGTTATTTTCATCGACCTAAATAACTTCTGTTAATGATTTTAATAGTATATCTCTAAATTCAGATCCTCTACTTCTATCTATAACTGCATCTCTACAAATTTCTCTCCATTCTTCTACGCTTACTCCAACTCTATTTTCGAATTCTGATTCTGTAGCTGTAATATAATTTGAAGTAACTACAAATTCACCAAGATCCTTTGTTGTTTTAAATACTTTTAAATATAAAAATTCTGTACTATCTCCATACCATGTTCTATTGAAGTCTCTTACAAATCTAGTTATTTCTAAAACTATTTTTTCTCTTGGTAATGACCAACACTTTATGATCATTTGAA
The DNA here is from genome assembly GCF_900104115.1 of Clostridium gasigenes. GTDB lineage: Bacteria > Bacillota > Clostridia > Clostridiales > Clostridiaceae > Clostridium > Clostridium gasigenes. The sequence continues at coordinate 157,215 of NZ_FNJM01000005.1, read as the reverse complement.
GATGTCTTTTCATGTTTTCTGATTCTTCTTTTGAAATTAACTTATTTCTTTCACCGTCAGCGATAATTTTTTCTACACTTACATTTGGTATTTTAGTAACTAATCTATTTTTACCATAAATCCATTTATAAAAGGCTTCTTGTAAAAATGAATATTGTATATATCCTACTAGTGCCCTTTCATCAGGGAAATAACCCCATATATTATTAAGTCCGTTGTTTTTACAATAAACTAAAGTATGAACGTAAAGGCTTTTATTAGTTGGAGCTTTATCCATAAACATGTGTCCTCTGATAGTTTTATTTTCACTAATTAAACCTTCCCAATAGTCAAATGAATTATAATTTTGCCTCACCTTTATCACCTTTCCTTCTTTTATTTTATATATTATACTATAATATATTATATATTATATCATACCATATCCTTCAATTATATAATCATTTTTCATATATCTTTTTATTTTTTAATATATATATTTCATGTAACCACTATATATAGAATAATTTTTTTACTTTTACCTCCGGATTTTTACAGATTCTAAAGGTAAATAAGGGGGTTCAAAGAAAATAATAAGTCAAAGATTATGACTAGTTATTTTTTTAATATCCCTAAGGCACATTAAAATAAGTTCTTATTAGGAGGGGGATTGCATTGTGCCATTGTGAAATTTGCGGTGCAAGTGCCGATATCCATCATATTATCCATAAACATGAGGGTGGCTTTGATTTTGACCTTAACTATAAATATCTTTGCCCTTTGCATCATAGAGGAAAATCTGGTCCTCATCATTGCCTAAACACTGACATTCAATATAAACTTGAATTACAAAGAGAATTATATAATATTTTACCAAATATTTATTATACACCAAAAGAACTTTTAGGTATCTTGAAAATTCGTAGTGGCTCCTTACGAAGATTATTAAAAAATCTTATTCTTCATAAGGAAGGCTATTTAAACAACGATATTATTAAAGCTCTTATGGGAGGGAAAATTTATACTAACGCTACTGTAGTATAACTGAAGTTATACGGCCTCTTCAAAAAATTCTAAGGGAACTGAAAAATAATAATAAGTTAAATCATCTGACTGGTTATTTTTTCGACGCTCCCTAATGTCTTTTTAATAATACTAATATTAACTAAAATATCATTAAATATTCAATAAAGTATTTAATTTCACTTTGTTCTTATTTTATATTCAAAAATTTCTGCGTTTGTTACTTCTAATATAAATATATCTCTTTTTAAGCCTTTTAAAAAATAGCCAAAAATAAAAACTGTCGTGATATTCATATGAATATCACGACAGTTTTTGGAAAATATTTGGTGCAGGTGAAGGGAGTTGAACCCATACACCCAAGGGCGCTAGATCCTAAGTCTAGTGCGTCTGCCAATTCCGCCACACCTGCATGTTCTGTTTACTATTATATATGTTATTTTAAAAAAAATCAATAAGTTTATTACTTTTTTTTCAAATTCTCATATTAATAATACAAATTAATAATTTAGAGAATTTATTTTTTAAATTTCTATTTTTTCAGTCATTTTTTTTAAATAGCAAATAAAGATATTTTGTATGTTGACATTGATATCTAAAATTATTATAATTAAGAACAAATAAAGAAAATACGTTGAAGAGGACAGTAAGCATTAACTTCATTTTCAGAGAGAGAATACACTGGTGTGAGTATTTTTAAATGAACAAAGCTGAAAACCACCTCTGAGTGACTCTAATAAAGTCCGTTATATCACGTTACGATATTTACTTAAGCGGCTTATTTTTTTACTTCCCTACTATTAAAATGTAGGTGTGTAATTTGAAAATCTAATTTTAGATTTTTATTTATAAGCAACTAAGGGTGGAACCGCGGGATTTTTATGCTCCCGTCCCTTTTTCTATATGAAAATTGGACGGGAGCTTTTTTGTTTAGTTTTTTAAGCAATTTATACTTCCCACACTCTCAATAGTATTTTCTAATTTTACATTGCCTTATTAAAATATACTAATTAAAATAAATTAATTAAGAAACGAAAGGAGAAATTAAAATGTTAAAAATAACTTTAAAAGATGGTTCAGTTAAAGAATTCGAATCTGAAATCTCAGTTCTTGATATTACTAAGTCAATTAGTGAAGGATTAGCTAGAAATGCTTGTTGCGGTATAGTAAATGGTGAGGTTGTTGACTTACGTTATGTTGTAACTACTGATTCAGAGCTAAGCATTTGTACTTTTGATTCTAAAGAAGGACGCGATGCTGTTCGCCATAGTATTTCTCATGTTTTAGCTTATGCAGTTAAAAGATTATTCCCTTCTGCTAAATTAGCTATAGGACCTGCAATAGAAAATGGTTTCTATTACGATTTTGATATTGAAAAAGCATTCACAGCAGAAGATTTAGTTAAGATTGAAGATGAAATGAAAAAAATAATAAAAGAAAATCCTTCAATTGAAAGATTTACTCTTCCAAGAGCTGAAGCTATAAAACTTATGGAAGAAGCAAATGAATTATACAAAGTTGAATTAATAACAGACCTTCCTGAAGATGAAATAATTTCATTCTACAAAATGGGTGATTTCGTTGACTTATGTGCAGGTCCTCACCTTATGTCATTAAAAGCTGTTAAGGCACCAAAACTTTTAAGAAGTGCTGGTGCATATTGGAGAGGTGACGAAAAGAATAAAATGCTTTCAAGAATATATGGAACTGCTTTCCTAAAGAAAGCTGATTTAGATGCTCATTTAGAAGCTTTAGAAGAGGCTATAAAAAGAGATCATAATAAATTAGGTAGAGAGCTTCAATTATTCACAACTGATGAAAATGTTGGGCAAGGTCTTCCTCTATTCATGCCTAAAGGTGCTAAAATACTTCAAACTCTACAAAGATGGGTTGAAGATGAAGAAGAAAAAAGAGGTTATTTATTAACTAAAACTCCTAATATGGCTAAAAATAATTTATATAAAGTTTCAGGTCACTGGGATCATTATAAAGATGGTATGTTTATTTTAGGTGATGAAGATAAGGATGAAGAAGTTATTGCATTAAGACCAATGACTTGTCCATTCCAATTCTCTATCTATAATGCAGGTCAACATAGTTACAGAGATTTGCCTATAAGATATGCTGAAACTTCTACTTTATGTAGAAAAGAAGCTTCAGGCGAAATGCATGGTTTAATCCGTATGAGACAATTTACTCTTTCAGATGGTCATATAGTTTGCGCTCCCGATCAATTAGAAGAAGAATTCAGAGGATGTGTTGATTTAATCAACTATATTATGACTACTCTTGGTATTGATGGTGATATAACTTACAGATTCTCTAAGTGGGATCCAAATAATACAGAAAAATATATCGGAAGCCCTGAATCTTGGAATTCAACTCAATCATTAATGAAAGAAATTTTAGATCATCTTAAAATAGATTATGTTGAAGCTGAAGGCGAAGCTGCATTCTATGGTCCAAAACTTGATATTCAATTTAAGAATGTTCATGGTAAGGAAGATACAATAATAACTGTTCAAATTGATTTCGCTTTAGCTGAAAGATTTGGAATGAGCTATATTGATAAAAATGGAGATAAAAAGATTCCATTTGTTATCCATAGATCATCAATTGGTTGTTACGAAAGAACTTTAGCAATGCTTATAGAAAAATATGCTGGTGCTTTCCCAACTTGGCTTGCTCCAAATCAAGTTATAGTTCTACCAATATCAGATAAGTATAATGATTATGCTGAATCAATAGTTAAGGATTTCAAAAACAGTGGTATTAAAGCAACTGCAGATTATAGAGCTGAAAAAATCGGTTATAAAATCAGAGAAGCTAGACTTGAGAGAACACCTTATATCTTAGTTGTTGGTGAAAAAGAATTAGAGAGCAACGAAGCTTCTGTAAGAAGCAGAAAAAATGGAGAAGAAGGTCCACTAGCTGTTAATGTAGTAAAAGCTAGAATATTAGAAGAAATAGCTACTAGATCACTTTAGTATTTATTAATAAAAAATTAGAGAGTATGAAACTTTGTTTCATACTCTCTTTAATCTATTCTATCTCTAACTTTATTTTATATATTTTTCCTTTAATCAATTTTAATAATTTTCTTTATAGATTTCACGTAACTATTTGCCAATAGACCATCTATAAACCTATCAATTTCTATTTCTGAATTTGCTTTTACTAAAACTCCAGTTTCACCTTCTATTTGGGTCTGTAAAACTTGAATAAATGTAAATTCATTAGCACATTTCTTTATAATATCCTGTTCTTTTGAATTTTCAATTCTTAAAACAGCACTACATTCACCTTGTAAATTTTCTATAATTTTAGCCTCTTCTCTTTTAAATGCAGTTATTTTTGTAAATCTCTTATTTACAATATCTAGTACATCCGCATAAACAGCTGAACCCGTTGGCATTTTTCCTGCACCCTTACCAATTAGTATAATTTCTCCTATAGAATCTCCATTAAATATTACTATATTAACCTCATTATTTATTTGTGCTAATACACTTTCATTTTCTACAAGAACAGGTTTTACTGTAGCATAAACACCCTCGTCTGAATTATTGCTAATACAAAGTAATTTCACCTTACAATTAATCTTATCTGCATAATCAAAATCTACACTTTCAACTTCTGTTATTCCTTGTATATTAATATTTTTCCACGATACCTTTTTTCTGAAAGCCAGAGTTGAAAGTAATGATAGCTTTCTTGCTGCATCATAACCCATAACATCTGCTTCTGGGTTAGCTTCTGCAAACCCTAATTCTTGAGCTTCCTTCAATGCTTCTTCATAGCTAAGCTTTTCCTTATCCATTTTAGTTAGAATGAAGTTTGTTGTTCCATTTAAAATTGCCTTAATACTATTAATATTATTTCCTTCTAAGGATTCAATCAATGATTTAATTACTGGAATTCCTCCACCAATAGATGCCTCAAACTTTAATGCTACTCCATTTTCATTTGCTAGTTCAAATAATTCTTCTCCATATTCAGCTAATAAATCCTTATTTGCTGTAACTACATGTTTTTTTAAATTCAGTGCTCTTTTAACATATATTAATGATTTTGTTATTTCACCCATTACCTCAACAACAATATCACTTTCCTTAGAAAAGAACTCTTCTATATCTGTAGTTAACACTTCACTATGATTTTTATTTTTATGTTTTTCTTTATTTCTTACTAAAATACTTGTTATAACTATCTCTTCATTGCATTTCTTCGCTTCTCTATTTTCATCTATTAACTCAACTAATCCACTTCCCACTACTCCATATCCCATTATAGCTATTTTAATCATTAGATAATCCCCCTTTTTATTTACGCATCTTCAAAAAACAACTAGTCTATATCTATTATATTTTGCACCTTAACTGTTATTTTTTAGATACCTTATTTCCCCAAATTGCTTATATAGATTTAAATCCTTCTTCAAAATCTTTAATTATATCTCTAATATCTTCTACTCCTACAGATACTCTAAGTAAATCAGGAGTTACCCCACTAGTTCTTTGTTCTTGTTCTGATAATTGATTATGAGTTGTTGTTGCTGGATGTAATATGGAGCTTCTTGTATCACCTAATGTAACTACAAGCGCTACTAATTTTAAAGCTTTTGTAAAGTTTTTAGCCTCCTCTATTCCACCTTTAATACCAAAAGTTAATAATCCACTTGAACCTTTTTTAAGGTATTTTTGTGATCTATCATATTGTGGATCCCCTTCTAATCCAGGATAATTAACCCAATTAACCTTTGGATGATTGCTTAACCACTTTGCAAGTTGCAAAGCATTTTCACAATGTCTATCCATTCTTAAATGTAATGTTTCAAGACCTAAATTAGTTAGATATGCATTAAATGGGCTTTGACATGCACCTAAGTCTCTTAATAATGTAACTCTTAACTTTGTTATATAAGCCGCATCCTTAAATTCTTCTACATATTTAATTCCATGATAGCTAGGATCTGGTTCTACTAATTCTAAATTTTTTCCATTATCCCAATTAAAGTTTCCACCATCTACTATTATTCCTCCGATAGCCTGTGCATGACCATCTGAATATTTAGTAGTTGAATGTACCGATATATTAACTCCATGTTCAAATACATTGCATAAATATGGTGTTCCAACTGTATTATCTACAATAAAAGGTACATCTAACTTCTTTGCTACAGTACTAAATTTATCAAAATCCAATACATTCAATCCTGGATTTCCGATTGTTTCTCCATATATTAGTTTTGTATTTTCTTTAGCCTTTGAAAGAATTTCTTCTACGCTAGCCTCTGGATCTACAAAATCTACTTCTATTCCCATTTTCTTTAAATTAACAGTAAATAAGTTAATAGTTCCTCCATAAAGTGTTGATGCTGATATTATATGGTCCCCAACACTACATAAATTTAATATTGAATATAGAACCGCAGATTGGCCTGATGCTGTTGCAACTGCTCCAACTCCACCTTCAAGCATTGCAAATTTCTCCTCAAGTGCAGCTACAGTAGGATTTGATATTCTACTATATAAATGTCCTGCTGCCTTTAAATTAAATACTTCTTCTAAATAATCTGGATCATCATATTTATAAGTTGTACTTTGAAATATTGGCAATACCCTAGGCTCCCCAGCCTTTGGTGTATATCCTCCTTGAATACATATAGTTCCCGGGTTCCATTCTTTATTCATTTTAAAAGCCCCCTTTTATTTTTTATATATAATAAAAAAGGTTGTTTCTTAAAAATAAGAAACAACCTTTTAATCACACTAATATAAAAATAACTTTTCAAAGCTATTTTAATTCCTTCATTTTTCAGGACGAACCTGCAGGATTTAGCACAATTCTAATAAATGATTATTAGTTGTTGCTCGGCTTCACAGGGCCAGTCCCTCCACCATTCTTAATAAAATTTCTAAACGTTATATTTATTCCATTATACACCAACAATTGTTTTTTGCAACAATTATTCAAATAATATTTATTTAATTTAGAAATATACATATAACTATAACTGTTATTTTTTTCTATATACCTTGTAGCTCTATTTTATTTCTGTTATTTCTTTTTCTGTAATTATAAAATCTATAGTTACATCGTGTTTTTCAGTTACTAAAGATTCAACTATTTGCAAGTCATAGGCTAATACTACTTTTTTTATTCTAGAGTTTAATCCGCTAAAGTACCTATCATAATATCCGCCACCATATCCAATACGATTTCCATCTTTATCAAATGCAACTCCCGGAACTATAATTAAATCTAAACATTGTTTATCTATTTCACCTTTAAAAGTTTTTGGTTCTAAAATTCCCCAATTATCTGGCTTTAGATTATCTAATGAACTTATTTCTACCGCTTTCATTTCTCTAGTTCCACTAACTGTCTTAGGAATAAAAATCCTTTTCTCATCTTCTAATGCTTTAATAATGAAACTTTTAGTATTTACTTCACTTCCATAATTAATAAAAGTAAATATATTAGTACTTTCTTTGTACATTTTACTTTCCAATAAAGCTTCTAATATTAATTTATCATTAATATTTCTTTCAACTAATCTTAAACTATCTCTATTTTTTATAATTATATTTCTAAATTCTTTTTTCTCCATAAAAATACCTCATTATATTCATTTTTTTAATTTACCCTATTATTGCACCTTTTATTTATGTTATCAAACAAATTTTACACCATTTTTTATATTAATTATGTCTCTTAAAATAGATGCAGCAGAATTTATTGTTCCTGATGCTCCTCCAACTATACTAATATCGCCTAATGTATCTGTTTTATAATATACCCCTTTATTTTTTCCGTCCACAAAATATAACGGATGAGTGCTTTTCAATGATTTAGGCTCAACCTTACACTTTATACAATTGTCTTCTTTATAAACCATTCCTATAAGTTTAATTTTTTCACCTTTTGATATACTTAAATTAACTTCATCTGCTGTTATTTCTGATATTCCTTTAATATAAATATCAGAAATAGATTTCCTATAGCCCATTAAAACATTAGCTAAAATTAATATTTTACTTGCAGTATCAAATCCATCTACATCTAACTTTGGATTTGCTTCTGCTATTCCCATTTTTTGAGCTTCTTCTAAAGCAACACTATATTCTATTTTCTTATCATACATTTCTTTAAGAATATAATTACTAGTTCCATTAAGGACCCCTTCTATAGATAATATTTCTGCTCCTGCAGTATCTAATAGTCCTCCATTTATTGAAGGTAACGCTCCACCAGTTGTGCATCCTATTCCTAATTGAACATTATTGTTATATGCTATATCCTTTAACTCATTATAATATAGTAATATAGGTCCTTTATTTCCAGTAACAACGTTAATTCCATTCTCTAATGCTAATTTAATATGAGTGTACCCAGGTTCACCATCTTCTATATTAGTACCAGTTAATTCAACTAAAGTATCCACATCTCTATTTTTAATTATTGTATTTATAGTTATATCCTTCTCTGTCCACTTACTATATTCACAAATAGATTTGCCACTATTCACAAAATCAATAAGTTCTTCTATGTTAATTCCATTACTATTATAAATACCACCGTTGCTCTTTATTATATATTTAACCTTTATATCTATTTTATCTTTCTTCATAATTAATAATTCTATAAAAGCTTTTCCAACGCCTCCAAATCCTATTACCCCAATATCCATATAAATCTCCTCTTATATTTATTACTGTTGCACTTAATTATCCAATCTAAAATTTAAAATAATATTTATATTTAATATTATCACACTAAGAATAACTTGGTTATATATAACACGATTTTTTTATAAAATCTTTAAAATAAAAAAACAGATGTTATTATCTCAAAATAATAACATCTGTTATATGTAATAAACATATTATTGACGAACTCCAAAACCAGTTATAACTAACACAGCCCAATCTGTTCCATCATTTTCAACCCATTCAAATTCCATAGCTAATTCTTTAAGCCAAGCGTTAAGTCCGTTACTTTGCTTAGTTATGTTAGGTGCTTGTCTTCCGAACTTTTCTTTTATCATATAAAGTAAATCTCTTTGCTCTTCTTCACTTAACTCTTTATTAAGCATATCTGCTATAACATTACAACACTCTTCATAATGTTGGTTATCAGTTAAGTATAGTGCATCTGCTAAAACTTGTCTTTTCTTATTTAAAGTGTCTTTTACTTCGTTAATTTCATCTTTATTTGACAAATACTTTGAAGCAACCTTTAAAGCTAGTATTTCTTTATCTAACTTCTTTATTGATTTCTCTAATTTTTCATTTCTCATTTTATAATCTCACTTTACTTTTTTATTTAGCCATTAGCTAATGGCAATGAATTCATTATATCATTAAGGCACATTAAAATAAATACTAGTACAATATTATAGGTCATTTATTTCTTTTAAAACCAGTGTACAGGCTATATCTAATACTTTTATCTATTTTAATATCTTTTATTATGTTAATTTGTTATAATAACTAAATGATATAAAATTTATTTAAATTTTAAAGAAAGAGGTGTCCAATTATAAATACTAATTATAAAAACGCTAAAAATGAAGTTGAAATTAAAGGTGACATTGCTTTAATAACTATATTAAAGAAAAATGGTGATTCACTTATTGCTAAGATAGACTCTGTTGATTTAGAAAAAGTGCAAAACGTTGGAACTTGGTTTGCAGAATGGCATAGAGATTTTAATAATTACTTAGTTCAAAACATAAGTTTAACTAAGGTTAATAAAAAATCTAAGCCTTTAAAACAAAGTTTACAAACAGTAGTTATGGATATTACTGCAACTACGCCAGTTAAACATATTAATGGAGATCCTCTAGATAACAGAAAATGTAATTTAGAAGTATTCAGAAGAACTGACTTAAATGAAATTGAAGAAATTGATGAAGATACAATTGCTATAATCCTAAGAGATAAATATGGTAATGTTAATTCAAAAGCTTTAATTTCTATTGAAGATTTAAACAACGTTATAACTGATGAATATATTTGGGTTAACTACAAAGTAAATGGAGATACTTGCGTTATAGCTAATACTCCAAATGGTAGAATTCATTTAGACAGAATTCTTATGAATCCTGGTGAAAACAAAACAATTCATCACATAAACCTTAATCCTTTAGATAACAGAAGACATAACTTAGAATTAACTGATATTTAATTATATCTAAACTTAAACAAAAGGTATTATTTCGCTTTAAGCTATGCGAAATAATACCTTTTATTGGTTAATAATTTTAAGTTATTATAAATTGTTTATTTCCGGTTTAATTTTAGATTAATTTGAATATACTATAATTAACTTTAAACTTTAAACTTTAAACTTTAATAATAATATAATTTAATTATACTTTATGAAATCCCTTGCCTGTTTGACTACACAATTGGCAACATTAAATCGAATGGTCTGTCGCAAAATGACTTTTATAAATCACTTTAAGCAACAACCCCTTTATCTATTATGCATACTCAAAATCTTTTTTATAACTATCCAATTCTTTTAATTCCATACTTTCCGGAACCGATTTTTTTTCTTTCTTGTTAAAACTCTTCTTCATTAAAAGGTCCATGTACTATTTCTTTTTCAACCTCTATAATCCAAAACTCATGATCTTTTCAGGAATCGATTCTATATATTTTTTTTGTTTCATCATAATTGGAAAAATTCATCTCCACCGCTTTATACTTAGGTATTGCCCTTGCAATAATGTATTCATCATTAAAATCAAGTTTTATAACTTTTCCTACCACATATCTTTTTATAATTATATCACTTTCTTTGTTTGTTTTGTATATTATGTATTATTTTGGATTATTTTTTCATTGACTCCTTTTAGTTTTTATATAAAGTAAACTACAAATACATAAGTGTTGATGTCTTAGCTTCATATACAACTACCAATATACTTTATATGATATATATTGACTCTAAAATTAATATTAAAAAAAGAAGAACAAAACAATAGATACTGAAATAAAATCTAGTAAAGAAGATCATACTGGTTCTAAAAACTTATATAAAAATCAAAATTAAAAAAATATATATAAAAATGAATTATAAAACAATAAAATTTTATAGCGAATCTAAGATACTTAAATATATTTATAAATATGTATGCAAAACTTTGTTAGCATTACTTTTTAACAAATTGCGCTCGGTACCCCTAACAGGAACGTCTATGGTCACTGGTTATTCTAATTTTTTGTATAAAAAAACCTAGGCTAACACCTAGAGGATAAGTAACTTTTTAGCCAAATTCCATCTTTCGCTTGAAATTTTCCATATTTTGAAGTATACTTTGAGTATACTTTGAGTATAATTTTATATAAATCTTTGGTTGCTTTAGTTCTTAGCTTCTTGCGGGCATTCCACGTTTAAGTTACTTCAAATCGCTTGAGAAACGATTTTAACAACCGAAGTTCGTAAAAGCACTACTTTAAATAGTTGTGCTTTTTTTCATATTTAGTTTTAAATATATCTTTACTTTCGATATATAATTTACAATTTTTGACTCTTGTTTTATATAATTCAAGTTTTTTTATCATACATTTTTTACATTGTTATTATACCTTGTTGTCAATCCCCTAATTAAGCATACACCCAGCACACTTACTTATAGAATCTAAGATCTATAAGTAAATATTGGAAATCAACATATATATAAGTTGCATTATTAAATCTAATTAAATTTCTACACCTTAAAGACTAAGTTGTAATAAAGTGTAGAAATTTAATCAGAACTTATCATAGATAGTATTATGAAATATCTATGTGTTATGTTGAGATCTGTATTTCACAACAAAAATATATTATTAAAGGATGGTAAATATGAGATTGGTCCCGGTAAAGTATTTGAAAAATGATTCAGTTTTAGCAAAGAGTATATATAACTCCGATGGAGAAGTACTCTTTTTAAAACACCTAGTTCTAAATGATACTACAATAGAAAACTTAAGAAAATTAGGAATATTATCAGTATATATTATAGATAAATATTGTGAAACTACTAAAGACATTACTGATGATATATTAGGAGAATATTTAAGAATTGAATCTATTCGATCCCTTAAAAGAATAACGTTAGCATTTACTAGTTTAGATGTTGATAAAAGGTATACTACTGTTGAAATGGGAAGCCTTAGCGAAATTATAAAAATAGCTAATAGTATAGTCGATAAAATCTTAAAAACATATAATTCAGTTATATCTACAACAGATATAAGAGCTCATGAAAATTATCATTATGCACATGCTTTAAATGTAGCAATAATATCAACTCTATTAGGTAAACAGCTTAATTATAGTAAAGACAGATTAGTTAAATTATGCTTAGCTGCACTTATGCATGATATGGGGAAAGCATTCTTAGAAAATGAAATATTACATCAATATGAGTCATCTACAAAATATGAATGTGAAGAACTAAAATCTCACCCAACCCTAGCATATAACTATTTAAAAAATAACTATATGCTAGATCAAGAAATTTTATTAGGAATATTAGACCATCATGAAAGTGTTGATGGAAGTGGATATCCAAATAAAATTAAAGGTATCCAAATAAATGAATTTGCAAAAATAATAAGTATTGTAAACTTTTATGATGGATTATTACATAACGTTACTGACGTCGTATTAACATCAGATTCTATAGAATCAATAATGACATATGTAGATAAAACTTTTGATTATAATGTAACAGTAAAATTTTTTAATATTATAGAACCATTCCCAAAAAACACTTTAGTAAAATTAAATAATGGAGATATAGCTAGAGTGGAAGAAACACTAAGAGGTTTACCACTTAGACCGAAGGTAAAGGTATTAAAAAGTAAAATAAATAGTAATGTTGGCTACAATATAGATTTAAGTAAAGCTTTAACTTTATCAATAGATAAAGTAGTTTATTATGTATAATAGATTTTGTAAGAAACATTGTATTATTTATAACAATAGGGTGAAAAAACTTTATGTATCTAATCTTCTTCCTAGATCTAACAAAGCTTAGCATCTCTATTTGTGATTATATTAAAATTTATTTAAGTATCTAAAAACTCAATAGTAAGATATATGCTAGACCATAAAATTTATTTTGAGGGCTTTATACAGAACTTTGATACAACAATTTTAAGCCCTTTATAAGCTATGAATTTAAAAAATTCATAGCTTATGGTTTATCTCTACTAAACTTTTTTAAAAAAAAGTCTTATTTCGCATATCTCTACAGGAAACAAGCCCCTCTATTTATTTGAATCTTAGGTTTTCAATCTAACAATAAAGAAATTATTCTATTTCTTTATTCTCTAAATTAACAAGAAAAATCTCCATACTTATTTTTAAAATAGATATTATTCTCTTATAATAGTACAATGTAAAGTAATGAATATAAAATTTAATAAATATGTACATATTAATTTTATTATTTGCTAATCTTAACTAATAAGGAGATTATGATGACAGAAAAACTTTATTATGAAAATCAATATGAAAAATCTTTTACTGCTGAAATAATTAACATAGTTGAAAAAGATAATGAATTCCATATAGTTTTAGACAAAACTAACTTTTACCCTGAAGGAGGAGGTCAACCTTCTGATATTGGAACTATAGAATCTATCCCTGTATCATCCGTTTATGAAAATGATGGATTAATATATCACATTACTAATAAGAAACCTATAAAAATTCATAAAGTAAAATGTTCTATTAACTGGGAAAATAGATTTGATTTTATGCAACAACATTTAGGTCAGCATATAATATCTGCCTGTTTATTAGAAAAATTTAATGCATCTACAGTTGCAGCTCATTTAGGTTTAACTTCTTGCACTATAGATGTTGATAAGCTTCTTAATATTACTCAAATAGAAGAAGCTATATCTTATGCAAATGATATAATATTTGAAAATATCCCTGTCGATATTTTATACCCTACTAAATCAGAACTAAAAAAATTATCTATTAAAAAGACATCCATTAAAATAGGTGAACAAATAAGAATAGTGAAAATTTCTGATTTAGACATAAACCCTTGTTGTGGTGTTCATCCTAAATCAACTTTAGAAGTTCAAATTATTAAAGTTGTTAAGTTTGAAAAACATAAAACTGGCACAAGAATAGAATTCTTATGTGGAAAAAGAGGAATACAAAATTCCTTTATTAATGATAAGTTTGCTTCAACCGTTTGCAGTAATCTACATTGCAACCCAGAAGACGCAATACTTCAAATTGAAAAATTAACACAAGATTTCAGTAAGCTATCCGCTGAAAACAGAGCTATAAAATCTGAAATAGCTGATTATGAAATAAAAGAAATCATTGAAAACTGTGATAAGATAGGCGGTATTAGCATAATTAAATTAATTCATTCTGATATGGATTTAAAACATGTTAATCTACTTGCTTCAAAACTTGTAGCTTATGACAATGTTATAGTTTTATTTGGGGTTAAAGCTGATGATAGAGCAACACTTATATTTATGTGTTCAAAAGATTTAAATATCGTAAGCATGAATACTTTATTAAAAGATGCTATAACTCTAATAGATGGAAAAGGTGGCGGAAGTAATTTTTCTGCTCAAGGTGGTGGAAAAAGCACTAATAATATTTCATCAGCCTTAGATTATGCTTATATGAAAGTTCAAAATGCTATAAACTAATTTCAATAAATAATCCCCCAGCTAATAATTTTATTAACTGGGGGATTTAATCTATTTAGACATATTCAAAATATACATCTATTCTGAAGCTATTATTTTTTCATGCCTTATGCTTCCATTTGTTCAAATTGACTATTATATAATGATGCATAGAATCCATTTGCTTCTAATAATTCAACATGGTTTCCTTGTTCTATTATATCCCCATCTTTCATTACTAGTATTAAATCTGCATCTCTTATTGTTGATAATCTATGTGCTATTATAAAACTTGTTCTGTTAGCCATAAGATTTTCCATAGCCTTTTGTATTAAAACTTCTGTACGAGTGTCTACTGAACTTGTAGCTTCATCAAGTATAAGAAGTCTTGGATCTGCTAAAATAGCACGGGCTATTGTTAACAATTGCTTTTGTCCTTGTGATACATTGCTAGCCTCTTCATTTAGAACCATATTATATCCATCTGGAAGTGTTTTAATAAAATGATGAGCATGTGCAGCCTTAGCAGCATTTATAACTTCCTCATCGGTTGCATCTAATCTTCCATATCTTATATTTTCCATAATAGTTCCATTGAATAACCAAGTCTCTTGAAGAACCATTCCAAATAATTCTCTTAAATCATCACGATTAAAATCTTGTATATTGTGACCATCTATTAATATTTCACCAGTGTTTACATCATAAAAACGCATAAGCAGTTTTACCATTGTAGTTTTTCCAGCCCCAGTTGGACCAACTATTGCAACCTTTTTACCTGGTTTAACATTAGCTGAGAAATTATTTATAATTGTTTTTTCTGGATTGTATCCAAAATGAACATTCTTAAATGTAACTTCTCCATTTATACCCTCTATGCTAACTGGGTTTTTAGCAAATTGAACTTCCTCTTCTTCATCTAAGAACTCAAATACTCTTTCTGCTGCTGCGGCTGTTGATTGCATTAAGTTTGCAACTTGAGCTGTTTGAGCTATTGGCTGATTAAAACTTCTTACATATTGTATAAATGAAAGGATATCTCCAACTTCAATAGTTTTCTTAATTGCAAGCCATCCACCAAGAATAGACACCATTACATATCCTAAGTTTCCTACGAATGTCATTATAGGCATCATCATTCCTGATAAGAATTGTGACTTCCAAGAGGATTCGTATAACTTAGTGTTTAATTTATCAAATTCCTCAATTGCATCCTCTTCTCCATTAAATGCTTTTACTATATTGTGTCCACCATATACTTCTTCAACCTGACCATTTACATGACCTAAATATTCTTGTTGGTCTTTAAAGTATTTTTGTGATTTTTTTACAACTAAAGTAATTAATAGTCCTGATATAGGTAATATTAATAATGCTATAATTGTCATCATCCAACTTATTGATAACATCATTATTAGTATACCTATTATAGTTGTAATTGCAGTAATAACTTGGGTCATACTTTGATTTAAATTTTGACTTATACTATCAACATCATTTGTAACTCTAGATAATACTTCCCCATGAGTTTTAGTATCAAAATATTTAAGTGGCATACGATTAATTTTTTCTGAAATTTCTTTTCTCATATTATAAGAAACTTTTTGAGAAACTCCCGACATAACAAATCCTTGTATAAATGAAAATGCTGCACTTATTAAATATAATCCTAGTAATAATATTAAAATCCTACCTATATATTCAAAATCAATACCTGCATCTGCCGTTCCCTGTACCTTTCCAATAAGTCCATTAAAAATTTTCGTAGTTGCTTTCCCTAACATTTTTGGTCCAACTATTGAAAACGCTGCACTTCCTATTGCAAAAATAACTACTAATATTATCGCTATTCTATATGGTTTTAAATATTTAAGTAGTTCTTTCATTGTACCTTTAAAGTTCTTCGCTTTTTCTCCAGCGCCCATGCCGCCCATAGGACCTCCGCCAAAGCCTTTTCCAGTTCCACCTTTTTCTTTACTCATGATCTAGCTCCTCCTTTGAAAGTTGTGATGAAGCTATTTGTTTATATACCTCACAGTTTTCTAGAAGCTCATTATGTGTACCTACACCTACAACCTTACCTTCATCAATTACTATAATTTGTTCTGCATGTAATATAGTACTTATTCTTTGAGCAACTATTAATACAGTACTCTCTGTTGTTTCAGCTTTTAGAGCCTTTCTTAATTGTACATCTGTTTTAAAATCAAGTGCTGAGAAACTATCATCAAAAATATATATATCAGGTTTTTTAGCTATTGCTCTTGCAATTGAAAGTCTTTGTTTTTGACCTCCAGATACATTTGTACCACCTTGAGATATTTCTGAATTAAAGCCTTCTTCCTTTTCATTTATAAACTCCATAGCTTGTGCTATTTGTGCTGCTTTTTCTAATTCTTTTTCACTAGTGTTCTTTCTACCATACTTTAAGTTACTTTCAATAGTTCCTGAGAATAAAACTCCCTTTTGAGGAACATATCCTATTTTATCTCTTAATTCATGTTGTTTTACATTTCTTATATCTACTCCATCAATTAATATCTCACCCTCTGTTACATCATAAAAACGAGGTATTAAATTAATAAGTGTAGATTTACCACCGCCTGTACTTCCTATAAAAGCAGTAATTTTCCCAGGGTTTGCTGTAAATGATATTTTACTTAATACATCTTCTGCAGCATTTGGATATCTAAAAGAAACATTCTTAAACTCTATAATTCCCTTTTTATTTTTATTGAAAGATTTAACTTCCTTTGGGTCTTCTATTATAAATCCTGTTTTTAAAACCTCATCAACACGCCCAGCTGCAACACTTGCACGTGGAAGCATAATTGATACCATTGATATCATTAAGAATGACATTATTATTTGCATTGTATATTGTATAAATGCCATCATATCTCCAACTTGCATTGTTCCAGAATCAACTGCATGTGATCCACTCCAAACTATTAATATAGTAATTGCATTCATTATTAGCATCATAAGTGGCATCATTGTTGCCATTGTACGATTAACAAAAAGATTAGTTTTTGTTAAATCCATATTTGCCTTATCAAATCTTTTCTCTTCATGCTTTTGAGTACTAAACGCACGAATTACAAGCATTCCTGATAATATTTCACGTGTTACAAGATTAACCTTATCTATAAGATTTTGAACCGCTTTAAACTTTGGCATAGCAAGGGCAAATAAAACTATTATTAGTGATAACATAGCAATTAATGCAACTGCTATTATCCATGCCATTGAACTATCAGTTTGAATAACTTTTAATACTCCTCCAAGCCCAAGTATAGGAGCATAAAATACTACTCTTAAAAGCATTACCATAAGTATTTGTATTTGTTGTATATCATTAGTGCTTCTTGTAATAAGTGAAGCTGTAGAGAATTTATCTAATTCTGTATTTGAGAATGATACAACTTTTTTAAACACTTGACCTCTAAGATTTTTTCCAAGATCTGCAGCAACTTTTGCACCTATATAAGCTACAATTACTGTTGCTACCATACTAATAAGAGCTATTAGCACCATTATTCCACCAGAATACAAAATAAAATTACTTTGAAGTTTGCTTGTGTTTACTCCTATAGCTTTATATTCATTTTGAATGTATGGAATTGCGATTTGAGATACCATACTATCTGATAAATCTTTTAATTTTTCGCCCATTTGTTTATTTACTTCTTCAACTATTTCTTTAGGCATATTTTTAAGAAGGGTTATTGTATCCATATTTTCTGGAACAACCATATTATTTGGAATATTACTAATTAATCCTTCTTTAATTTCATTTCCATTTGACCCATCCTTTTCAATTGCTGATAAAATAGCAATTGGCTGTGATATTATATTATTTAATTTTTCTATTAACTTTTTATCCTTAGTGTTAAGTTTATATAATTTTTCATTTTCAAGTTGTGGATATTTCTTAACATATTTACTAAACTCATCTTGGCTAAGATCCTGTTTATCTAATAATATATAGTTATCCATAACCTGAGATTTATTATTATCATCCATAAATACCATAATATTTTCTAGCTGTTCTTTTCTAATTATTTCTGGAACAGCGTTTTTTACTCCACCTTGTTGTATCCCAACATTTACTATATCAGATGTATAGTCTGGCAACGAAAGATCACAGACCGCCTGTACTATAAGTAATCCAATAATAATTATGATTGGCAACGTAGATTTTTTTAAATACTTAATTAATTTAAACACTTTATACATTTCTCCTCTCGTCTACTAGTTCTTTATTTAGGTAGCTTCAAAAATAACTAGTCCTATTCTGCTGTATCTTTTTAGCACCATTACCTTTTAATTTATTTATGATTATATATCAATTATATTTTCATAACTATTATAAGTCAATAACTTTTTATTTGAATTCACAATTATTTTAGTTTATAATTAATTAGACGTTTACTAATATATGCGAAGGAGAATTACTATGGATACTATAAATTTAAATAAAATTTCTGATGATTTAGTTAACATGTTGTTAGAATTACGTAAGAAAACTTTCAATAAAGATCATTTTATTAAAGGGGCTTGTATGCCACCATCACATTTTAAAGTTATCTTTTCCCTTTCACATTCTGGTCCGGTATCACTTTCTCATTTAGCAAATACTATTGGTGTATCTAAACCTAATATGACCCCTATTATAGATAAATTAATCCAAGATGGATTTATTAATAGATATGAAGACCCCAATGATAGAAGAATTCTTAGAGTGGAGTTAACAGAAAAAGCAAATGAATTACTTAATTCTCAAACTCAAAAATTTAAAGATATTCTCTGCGTAAAATTATCAGACCTTGCTGACGATGATTTAAATTCATTAGAAGGTTTGTTAGAGAAGCTTACACCTATCCTATCTAAACTAAATTAATAGTGGTAACTATTAATTTACTTTCATACTAGAACCTTAGAAATGTATTTAATTAAGATATCATTGAAAACTTTTAACCCAAAATAAGCTAAGCTCAACACTTAGCTTATTAATTTTTCATAATTATAAATTTATTTATTTGCTAAAACCCTTTTTTCTTTGCTTCAATTCCACTTTCATTTAAAGCAGGACTTTGAATAGTACTTACAAAACTATTTTTAGACATAGGTTCCTTTGTCCTAACCTCATTTTTAAGATAATTTTCTTTTTTCATTTCTCTTTTATTTTTTGAATCCATCTGTAATATCACTCCTTTTAAAATTATTATTCTAAATTAGTTTCTCTCAAATAATCTTAACTATACTTCTCTAAGCCATATAAGAGAATAAAAAAAATCCATATATCATAATTTGATATACAGATTATATTTTTATAAACTTATTCTTAGTTTCCGATAGAGTCTACTCTTTATTGCGTACAATTACTCTAATTCTTTTCTTATTACTTTAAGAGCCTCTAATAATTCATAAAAATTATGGATATACTCACAATATTCTTCATGTGTTAATAGTTCATAATCATCTGAAGCATATCTTCTGCTAAAATAAAAATCCTTTAAATCTCTACATAATCCTTTGAATTCTTTCAAATATTTATAATCATTTAAATATAAAACTTCTAAAAGCTTAACTAAATTATGCTCCCTGGATATAATGCCGTATTTTTTTTCTGTGATTCCCTTTAAATTTTTTTCTATACACTGTTGACAATGAACTAATACTCCATCTTCTAACCCAACACTATTTTTTGTCCCATCTATAAATTTTTCATCTATATCAGCAAAATAAAACATGTCTCTTTTTACCACAGATCACCAGCTCCTTATATCTATCAAATCATTTTGTATTTCCTGTTCAAAACTAGTATTATTAGCCAAATTAATATATCTATTTCTATTATAAAGTTTAATATCTACGCTACGGGATAACTTTAAGATATCTATCTTATCTTCTAATTTATGCCTTAATAATCTTAATTCCTTAATAGATTTATCATCTGGAATTAAAATTAGTATATCTATATCACTATCTTTTTTATATTTTCCTTTTGCAATTGAACCAAAAAGAAATATTTCTATTTCACTTACTTCACTTTTAACAAAATCTTTTATAATAATTATTTCATTTCTTACATTTTCATCAAGACAATACTCTACATCAGCTTTCATTTTAAACCTACCTTTAGACATCTTTAAAAAATAATAAATAAATATGCTAATATATTTTTTTAAATTCCTTATTACTCTATCTTTATTATATCTAATTATCCTATTTAAAACAACTGTAGAAAGCAGGTGTTTTCCACCTTCGTTAACTCAGATGGACGAAAGTACCGACCAATTTTATTTTTTTACTAAGCACAAGTAAAATAGCAATACAATTCATTTTGCAATGAATTGTATTGCTATCTTTCATAACTTTTGCTCAATCATAAGCGATTTAATCTATAAGTTCGCACCTGTCACCAACTTTTACTTTCCCACCTACTAATACCTTTGTGAATATCCCATTAGTAGGCATTATGCATTTTCCTACCTGATAGAATATTGCACATTTGTCATGACATTTCTTACCTATTTGTGTTAATTCTAAAAGTGTTTCTCCAACTTGTATTTTTTGTCCTATTGGTAATTTATTTAACTCAAATCCTTCTACAACTAAGTTTTCTCCAAATGCGCCAAATTCTACATTTGCACCACTACTTCTAAAGTCTTCTATTTTATCTAATGCTAACAAACTTACTTGCCTATGCCATTTACCTGCATGGGCATCTCCTTCTATTCCAAAATCATATATTAGATTAGCCTCATCTACCATTACCTTAGCTGTGCCCTTTTGCTTGCTTGTACATATTGCTATAACTTTATTCATTGCATTAGCCTCCAATTTCATTCATAAATCTTATTTCTTCATTTTTGTTTTGTTCATTAAATAAATGTTTTTCTGGCTTATTATATATATTATTTTTAATGATATTATTTAGCTCTTCGTTTGAAATACCATTTCTAAGTAATGTTCTTAAATCTACTCCATAATTCCAATGTAAACACTGCTTTAAAAATCCATCTGGTGTAATTCTTATTCTATTGCAATAATCACAAAAACAATTACTTATTGCACTTATAAATCCAACTCTTCCTAATGAATTATTTACTCTAATATATTTAGCTGGTCCTTCTGATATATTTCTATTAATTTCAGCTAGTTCTTTATATTCCGATTTTATTATTTCTAAAATCTTAGTATTTTTAACTGGTTTAAATAATTTACCTTGTCCAATTGGCATAAGTTCTATAAACCTTACATCTATAGCCTTCTGTTTTGTAAGCTCAACAAAATCTAATATTTCATCTTGATTTATGTCTCCTATAATAACAGTATTTAACTTAACTTTTATATTATGTTCTATACATTTATCAATAACTTCTAAAACTTTCTTTAATTCACCTCTTCTAGTTAATGTTTTAAACCTATCTGGCTTTAATGAATCTAGGCTAATATTTACACCTTTAACTCCATTTGCAGCTAAATTTTCAACTTGATCTAATAATAATATTCCGTTAGTAGTTAAATATATTTCCTCTATTCCTTCTATCTTATTAATTCTTCCTATTAGGTTCATAATATCTTTTCTAACTAAAGGCTCTCCGCCAGTGAATCTTATTTTCTTTATTCCAAGCTTTGCACTTTCAAGTACTATTCTATATATTTCATTATCTGTAAGCTTTTTATCAGAAGATAAAAAATCATTATGATTTTCTTTCATACAATAAATGCATCTTAGATTACAATTATCTGTTACTGATATTCTTAGATAATCTATCTTTCTTCCATATTTATCTTCCATATTTTTTTTAATGGATCTACTATTTTTTAATAATAGTAGTGTCTAAATCTAAGTTTTACTAAATAAAATATTTAGATTTTTACTTAAAAATTAAACTCACCACTTTTTCCTCCTGTTTTTTTTAATAAATGTGTATCTTCAATAACCATTCTTTTATCTAAAGCTTTACACATATCATAAATTGTTAATGCAGCAATTGTTACTGCCATTAAAGCTTCCATTTCCACACCTGTTTTTTCAACTAATTTAACTATAGATTTTATGTTAATTTCGCTTTTTTCCTTATCTATTTCAAACTCAATATCACAGCTAGATATCATTATTGGATGACACATAGGTATTAAATTTGAAGTCTGTTTACTTGCCATTATACCCGCTACCCTTGCAACTCCAAGAACATCGCCTTTACCTATTTTACCTTCCTCTATAAGTTTTAAAGTTTCAGGGTTTACTCTTATTTTCGATACTGCTATAGCTACCCTTTTACTTTTATCTTTTTCAGAAACATCAACCATTCTTGCATTTCCACTTTCATCAAAGTGTGTAAGCTTTTTATCCATAGTTTTCTCCTCCTATATATATGTTAACTATTATTATTACTTATAAATATTATTTTCTTTATTTTCCAAATGAACAATGTGGAAAATTACATATATTACAATCTAAACATAACCCACCATGTCCATAAGCTACTATATCATTTAATGTTAGTTTTTCATCTGCAAGTAACCTTGGAAGTACTAGATCTAAAACTGTTCTTTTTGAGTACATAGCGCAACTTGGCACCCCTAGTATTGGCATATCTTCATGATAAGCTAATAAAAACATTGCTCCCGGTAACACAGGTGAACCATACACAACTAATTTTGCTCCACATTCTTTTATTGCATTTGGCGTAACATCATCAGGATCTACAGACATTCCTCCCGTGCAAATAATCATATCTGCGCCTTCTTCTATAGCCTTCTTAATTTCTAAATTTATTCTATCTTTATCATCTGGAAGTATAATTTTATTTAAAACTGAACTTCCATATTCATTAAGTTTCTTTTCTATTATCGGTAAAAATGCATCTTTAATTCTTCCGTAATATAATTCATTTCCAGTTGTTATAACTACAACTTTTTTAGGAGTTATTTCTTTTACGGAAATAATACTATTTTTTATTACCTCCTCAGCTTCTATAATTTTATTTTCATCTATTATTAATGGAATAACTCTAGTTGCTCCAATTTTTTCACCTTTTTTAATAGGGGTATTATTATGCAAAGTTGAAACTATTATTTCCCCTAATGAATTAAGCTTAAACAAGTTCTCTTTATCTATTTTAAGCAACCCATCTCTAGCTGCAAAAAAATCTATTTTCCCCTCCTTAATCTCTTCTGCAGTATCCACACCTTCCCCTACAACTAAATCTGAAATCCTTTTAGCTGCATCATTTTCATGAAGTTCACCTTCCTTAGGTTCCCATACATAAACATTATCTTTTCCAATTGATAATAACTTTTCTATGTCCTCCGCTCTTATTATATGTCCTTTTTTAAAGGCTCTTCCCTTAAATTTACCTGGGATTATCTGTGTTACATCATGAGATAACATTGTTCCTATTGCATCTTCAACTTTTATCATTTTCATTTCAAATCACATCCTAATCTTCTTTATTAATTAGATAACTATATAAACTCATTAAAAAAACTGCTATTATAAACACTATTATTAATATAGTTACAGCTTCTTTATTATTGTTGTTCTCTATTGCGTAATACATTGACATTGGCAATGTTTGTGTTTTTCCTGGTATGTTTCCAGCCACTAATATAGTTGCTCCAAACTCTCCAAATGCTCTTGCAAAACTCAAAAGTATTCCTGTTAATATTCCTCTTCTTGAAAGTGGTAAAATTATTTTAATAAATACTTGAAACTCACTTGCTCCCCCTGCTCTAGCTGCATCCTTAACATCTTTATCTACTGATAAAACTGCCACCTTTATACTTTGATACATTATTGGTAGTGTAACAATAACTGCTGCTATAACTGCTGCTGATAATGTAAATATAATAGAAGTATTGAAATTTTCATTTAATATTTTACCTATAGGCCCATTTTTTCCACAAATTATTAATATTAAATATCCAATAGCAGATGGGGGGATAAACATAGGCAAAATTATGAATGTCTCTATAATTTTTTTAAACTTAGTAGTTTTTCTAGTTAAAATTTTTATCGCCACTATAGATATTCCTAATGTTATTATTAATGAAATTAATACAACTTTTATGGAAGTATAAACTGCATCTATTATCACTACTTGTCCCCCATGTTAAATCCATATTCCTCAAATATTTCTTTTCCTCTATTAGAAGTTATAAATTCAATTATTTTAATATTTTCTTTATGATTTTTACTTGATTTTATAGGTGCTAATACATATATTATCTCTTTATGATTTTTACTTGGAACCTCTAAAACTATTTGCGAGTCTTTTAAATCTTTAGCATCACTTTTATATATAAACCCAAAATCAGCATCACCACTTTCTACATATGTTTTAACAGCTTTAACATCTTTTCCATATACAACATTAGTCTCAATACCTTTCCATAAATTCATATTACTCAGCGCCTCTTTCGCATATTCTCCTGCTGGAACTGTTTCTATTTCTCCAAGTGCTATCTTTTTATTTAATCCTATTAAATCATCAAACTTATTTATTTTTTCACTAACCGCATTATTTTCAACTAATACCAGTGAATTTCTTAATGGAGAGCATACCTCTTCCTTCAAAACTAACTCTTCATTTATTAAATCATTCATAAATTTTTCATTAGCTGAAAAAAATATATCAACATCTGCGCCTTCACTTATTTGTCTTTTTAAAGTTCCAGACCCACCTGTATTAACATTAATTTTCACATTATTAGCACTTTCGTACTCCTCTTTGATTTTATTAATTGGCTCTGTTAAGCTTGCTGCTACACTAATTGTAATCTCATCTTTCTTTCCATTAATTTCTTTATTTGCACATCCACTTATTGACGACAATAAACCAATCATCAATATAATTACTACTTTCTTGCGCATTCAATTGCCTCCCCAAGTAAAATATCTATTCCATGCTTAATATCCTCTAATACAAAATCTAAAGCTTCCTTGCAAGCTTTAGGGCTTCCTGGCAAATTAACAATTAATGTCTTACCCCTAATCCCCGATACTGCTCTTGAGAGCATAGCTCTTTTAGTTATTTGCAAGCTATACCATCTTATAGCTTCACATATTCCTGGTGCATCTCTTTCTATTATCATTTTAGTTGCTTCCGGAGTTATGTCTCTAACTGAAAATCCTGTTCCACCTGTGCTTAGTATAAGGTTTACACCTAGTTCATCGCTCATATATTTAAACTCACTAGCTAGCATTTCCTTGTCATCTGGAAGAACAATATATTTTTTAACTTTAAATCCATTTGCTTCTACAATATCCTTCATAACTTGTCCACTTTTATCTTCTCGTTCTCCTGCATATCCTTTATCACTACTTGTTATAATCCCAACTGTATACATTTACTTAGCCTCCCAATTTTTATAGTCTTCCATCCTATGAACCCTAGAAAACCTTCTATATGTGTCAGTTATTTTTTCTGTAAAACCTGTATTTAGTGTCTTTATATGTCAATATTATACCATATTTTTGTATTAAAAGGTAGTAACTTCATACTTGTTATAAGAATATTCATCCCTTAAATAATTTATTTTTATTTGTTTTTTCTCTATCATATTATAAATGTTGCTATAATTTATAATGAATGGGGGTATATATTATTATGGAACATTTTATTTCTTATCTTTTTATTCTATTAGGAGTTATCTATTTTATATTAGCTATACTAAGTAACCATACCTTAACAAAAAAAACATTACGGACTACATTTATAGATAAAAATAAATATCTTACTTCTATGAATATTTTATTTTTAGTTACAGGAGCTATTTATATTATTTTAGGTTTATTCCCTATTTTCAAACTCCTATCTACACAGCTAGCTACAACATTTTTTTCTTGTATATTAACATCATATCTAATTATTATGTTGAATATACAAAAGAAATATGGCCCCTCAAAAGAAAATTAAAATCAAAAAAATCCGTATAGCATAATTTGCTATACGGATTCTTAATTATATTAATTTATTTTTTTCTTTAATGTTGCAAGTATTATCATTCCAACTAACGAACCTACTACTAATGCTATAA
Source organism: Clostridium gasigenes (assembly GCF_900104115.1). Lineage (GTDB taxonomy): Bacteria > Bacillota > Clostridia > Clostridiales > Clostridiaceae > Clostridium > Clostridium gasigenes. Next base: position 130,486 of record NZ_FNJM01000005.1, on the reverse strand, counting down.
AGTATCCTAATGGATTGGTTATAACTGGTAGTACGAAGATTCCTCCATGAGGTGCTCTAAGTGATGACTCGAAGAACATTGATAATGCTCCTGCAGTTGCTGAACCTGCAACACATGCTGGTATAACTCTTAATGGATCTGCTGCTGCAAATGGAATAGCTCCTTCTGTTATAAATGATAATCCCATTATATAGTTTGTTAATCCTGATTGTCTTTCTCTTTCTGTAAATCTGCTTTTAAAGAATGTTGTGCATAATGCAATTGCAAGTGGTGGTACCATTCCCCCTGCCATAACTGCTGCCATAATATCAAATTGACCTGTTGCAAGTGAAGCTGTACCAAATACGTAAGCTGCCTTATTAAAAGGACCACCCATATCTATTGCCATCATTCCACCTAAAATTGCTCCAAGTAATATTTTACTAGTGCCACTCATACTGTTTAAAACATTATTAATACCGTTATTTAATGCTGAAGCTGGAGGATTAACAACAAATGTAATAATTAATCCAATTAGTAATATTCCTAGAACCGGGTAAATCAATACTGGTTTTATACCTTCAAGGCTAGTTGGTAACTTATCAAATAATTTTTTCAACCCAACTACTACATATCCTGCTATGAAACCTGCAATTAACGCTCCAAGGAATCCAGATCCTCCGGCACTTGCAATTGCTCCACCTACAAACCCTACCGCAAGCCCTGGTCTATCAGCAATACTCATTGCAATATATCCTGCCAATATTGGTAACATAAAGTTAAATGCAGTTCCACCTACTGTTTTAAAGAATGCTGCAAATGGTGTATTACTACCAAAGTTTGCTGGGTTAATAGCATAGTCATCCACTAAGAATGCTATAGCTATTAATATACCTCCACCTATAACAAATGGTAACATATGAGAAACTCCATTCATTAAGTGTTTATATATTGTACGTCCTACACTTTCTTTTTCCTCTGACTCTGATGAGGACTCATTTGAGCCTTCATGTCTATACACTGGTGCATCTCCATTTTGTGCTTTAGTTATTAATTCTTCTGCTTTATGAATTCCATTAGCAACTTTAGTTTGAATTACTTTTTTGCCATTGAATCTTGCCATATCTACTTTTTTATCAGCAGCTACAATTATACAATTAGCATTTTCTATTTCCTTTTTAGTTAAAACATTTTTAGCTCCACCCGATCCATTTGTTTCAACTTTTATTGTAACACCCATTTCTTTTGCTTTATTTTCTAAGCTTTCAGCAGCCATAAATGTATGAGCTATCCCTGTAGGACATGCTGTAACTGCTAATACTGTATATCCATCTTTGCTTTCTTTATTTTTATCCTTATTTAATTTATCATTTTCTTTTTCATCAATTAATCTAAGGAACTCTTCTACTGATTTAGCCTTAATTAATGTATTTTTAAATTCTTCATCCATCAAAATTGTTGAAAGTCTTGCTAAAACATCTAAATGAACATTATTTTCACCTTCTGGTGCTGCTATCATAAAGAATAACTTTGTAGGTTGTCCATCTAACGAATCATAATCAATTCCATCAGTTATAATCATAGCGCTTAAACCAGCATTTTTAACTGCTTTAGTTTTAGCATGAGGAATACCAATTCCATCACCTATTCCAGTTGTGCTTAGTTCTTCTCTAGCTAATACAGCTTTTTTATATTCTTCCTTATTACTAAGTTTTCCTGTAGCATCCATTAAGTTTACTAATTTATCTATAGCCTCTGCTTTATTTTTCACATTAGGATTTATTGCTATACCGTTCTTTTTTAACAAATCTGTTATTCTCATAATTTTCCCCTCCGTTATTTAAATTATTTCTAATAATAATTCTTCTACTTTATCTTTTGTAGCAAGACCATCTGAAAATGCACTTGCACTACCAGTTGCAACTCCCATTTTAAAAGCTTCTTCTAATTTATTATGTTTTAAATAGCCGGCTATAAAACCTCCAACCATGGAGTCTCCTGCACCTACTGAGTTTCTTACTTTTCCTTTAGGCACAGCGCTTTTTAAAACTTCACCCGTTTCCGTAACAAATATTGCGCCATCTCCAGCCATTGAAATAAGAACATTTCTTGCTCCCATTTCTTTTAACTTTTTAGCATAATGAATTATTTCATCTTCATTTTTAATTTCCACATTAAACAATTCTGCTAATTCATGATGATTTGGTTTTATTAAAAATGGTTTATAGTTTAATACGTTTAATAAAAGATCTCCTGTTGCATCAACTACAAATTTTATTTTTCTTCCATCTAATCTTTTCATTATAGATTCATATATATCTTTAGGCAGTGTTGATGGAATACTTCCTGCTAAAACAAGTATGTCGTCTTCTTTTAAAAAATCTAATTTTTTATAAAGTTCTTCTAATGATTCATTATTAACTTGTGGTCCTTGACCATTGATTTCTGACTCTTCACTAGATTTTAGCTTTACATTTATTCTAGACATTCCATTATGTAATTTTATAAAATCTGAATCACATCCAAATTCCTTAACTTTTCTTTCTATTTCATCTCCTGTAAAACCTGCTATATATCCAAGTACTTTACTCTCAACTCCTAAGTTATTTAATACAATAGAAACATTTATTCCTTTTCCACCAGCATAAATTTCTTCGTATGATGTTCTATTTACACTTCCTAGTTTAAAGTCATCTACTCTTACTATATAATCTAAAGCAGGGTTAAAAGTTATTGTATAAATCATTTTTTTGCCACCTCTATTATTTCTATAAACTCTTTATAAGTATTATCTTTAACTGTTGTTGTAATTATCGTTGCATCTTCTAATTGTCCAAATGTTACACAACTTATTTCATCAAATTTTGAATTATCTGCCATAATATAAGCTTCTCTTGTTCTTCTTAAAGCCTCTTGTTTCACTAATGCCTCACTAATATCAGGCGTTGTATATCCTCTGTCTTTTGAAATACCATTAGTTCCAAAGAAACCCTTATTAAAGTTATATCTCTTTAAAGTGTTTATGGCTTCTACTCCTATTATTGCTTCTGTAGACTCCTTAATTTCGCCACCTAATATATAAGTTTTTAGCCCTTTATTTATTAATTTTTTAGCTTGGTTTATACCATTTGTTATATATACTGCTTCTTTTTCATTAATAAATTCAATCATTAAATCTGTAGTCGTACCTGCATCTATATATACAAAATCATTTTCTTTTATAAGATTTGCTGCATATTTTGCTATTTCTAATTTTTCATCTATATTCAAACTTTCTCTAGTAGAAAGCAAATCATCTTTAGTATTTATAAACTTATCTAAAGCTGTTGCCCCACCATGAACTTTTTTTAATTTTCCTTGTTTATGAAGAAAATTTAAATCCCTTCTTATTGTTGATTCTGATGTATCTAGGTCTTTAACTAATTCACTAACATAAACAAGTGACTTTCTATCAATTTCATTCAAAATAATTTGATATCTTTGTTCTGTTAACATTTACATCACTTCCTTATATTCATAATAACTCTTTTGTAAGTAATTTTCAAGCATTTTAAGTCAAAAACATTTAAATTAATTCAAAATCATTCACGATTTATTTATACTTTCTGTTATTGTAGGAATTTTCAATAAAATAGCTAATAAATATATACTTTACCCTGTCTTATTACCTCTTATATCCTTTAAATAATTCTTAGTGATTATAAAATAAAAAAATCCCAATTTGTAATTAAATATAAATTACAAATTAGGATTCATATAGTTATCTCTGTATTACTTAAATATTTTCAAATTCTATGAATATATTTATAGCCTTAATCTATTTCTACTATTATCTTTCTGTATTATAAGCTATCCCAATTGCTCCTGGTCCCACATGAACTCCAATTACAGGTCCTATAGATATAACTTCTACCTTTTCATTTATATGTGCACTTATCTTTTCTGCAAGTTTTTGACCTTCTTTTTTACAATTTATATGATGAATAACTACTTTCCCTAATCCTTTTTCTTTAATATCATTCATAAATACAGATAATATTTTTTCTATAGCCTTATTATTTGTTCTAACTTTTTCAACAACTGACGTTTTTCCATCTTCAACAGTTAATATCGGTACTATTTTAAGTACTTTACCAAACAAAGCTCCTGCTGATCCTATTCTGCCACCCATTTTTAAATAGTCTAAAGTTTGTGGAGCAAATAAGAATTTACTCTTTCGCTTTACACTTTCACAAGCTTCAACTACCTCTTCTAAACTTGCTCCATTTATTGCCTTTTCTGCTGCAGCTAAAACCGCAAGTCCCATTTGCATACAATTAGAGCGTGAATCTATAAGTGTTATTTTCCTATTTGGATATTTTTCTAAAAGCATTTCTTTTATTATATGTGTACTTGAAAAAGTACCACTCATTTCTGAAGAAATAAATATTCCAACAATATCATCACCATTAGATAAGTGTTTTTCAAAAGCATTACTTGTTTCATCTAATGACGGTTGTGATGATTTTGGAAATTCTTTAACTTCATCCATTAATTTGTAAAATTCTTCATTAGTTATATCCACTTCTCTTATACTCTTATTATTTAATGTAACATTTAAAGATACTACTGAAATATCATATTTATTTATCATTTCTCCAGATAGGTATGAAGTACTATCTGTTATTACTTTAACCCCCATAATTATCCTCCTATTTCTCTGATAAAGAACATTATAACATTATTAATTATTAATTTCTATGATTCCTCTTTATTATTAGATATCTTCAAGAAAATAACTAGTTAAAATAATATCTTCTATATCCAAATGAAAAAAAGCACACCGATGTACTAGTGTGCTCTTTCTTATCTATAAATTATAGATTTATATAAAGTTTATGGATGTACTAATTAGGGAATAAAAAAATTTTTCAAGTTGAATGCCAGGTCAATAGAGGTATTGCCCTTTAGCATGTGTTGTACAGTATGCTCTTTTATACAATCATAGTGGTTAAATATGATTTGAGCTTTTTTGTGGTCATTGTAAACTTTCCAATAACCACACATTAAACATTTTTTATTTGTACATTCCATAAAATCTTTAACATCTTTAACTGGTATCCCTAAGAATAAACCTAACTCATGTGGACAATTATATAAATCATATCTAGTCTCCAACATTGTTAAATAATCCCATAGTTCTCCATTTTTTAAGTAACCTAACGCTGCTAAGAACTCTATGTGACTTTCTTTAAATAGATTTTCTTTTAAAGATACCTCACTAAATATCATAACTATTACAGCATCATCACAATCTCTCAATTCTATAAAATCTAAATCAATTTTTCTTATAAAATCTCTTCCATAGGTGATCCACTTATCATATAGATTTTCACCCTTCTTTTTGAAGGTTACTGTAGCTGCTGGCTTTGATCCTGCAATTACAAGTGAAAGACTATAAACTAAAAAGTTTTCTATGTAGTCTTTTCCTTCAAATGAATTTAATTTTTTATAAAAATCTATACACAAAGTTCTCACCCCTTTAATCGTTGTTGAAATTCATTCTCAACTACATCTTATAATAAACTAATCTCTCTGTCAATAGTATAACCATAAAATATATTTAATATTTATCTTTTAATTTTTTATTTCAATAGGTTATAACTACATGCTCTATAGAAAAATATATAATAAGTTCTATTACTATAACTACCCTTTAACCCTTAATTTATAATTATTAACATTCGAATAAAAAAATACTGCAAATTCATTTATGAATAATGCAGTATTAATGTCAATTCTAAATTTAGTTCATAAAGACTAAGTCCTATTACAACTACGTCTGATTTTATTTCCTATAAAGCTTCTTTTCCAGTCTCTCCAGTTCTTATCCTTATAACTTCAGAAATATCACTTATAAATATCTTTCCATCTCCAGCTTCTCCAGTTCTAGTTACATCTATTATAAGTTTTACTACCTCATTTACTTTGTAGTCTTCAACAACAATTTTTATTTCTACCTTAGGAAGGAAATGTATTAAAACCTCATTTCCTCTATAATACTCTGACCAACCTAATTGTTGTCCGCATCCCATTACTTGAGATATAGTTATTCCATTAATTTGACCTTCCTTTAAAGCTTCTTTAAGTTCCTCTAGTTTTGTTGGCCTAATAATAGCTTCAATTTTTTTCATACAATACCCCCTAATCTAGTCCAATATATGCTGGATAAGCAGATTCATCATGTTCTGATAAATCTAGTCCATTAGCTTCATCAAATTTAGATACTCTTACATCCATAAATAGTTTTATAATACTCATAATAATAAAGCTCATACTTGCAGTTATTGCAATTGTGATAACAATACTAATTATTTGAGCAACAAACAATTTCGTATCACCATAAAACAATCCATTTCCTTGCAATGATGGATTTATTGAAGTATTAGCAAATAAACCAGTTGCTATACCTCCCCAAATTCCGCCAATACCATGACAACCAAAAGCATCTAAAGCATCATCATAACCAAATTTCTTTTTTACAGTTGTCATAAAAAAGAAACATATAGGACTAACTAAAGCACCAATTATTAAAGATGCCCAAATTGGAACAAATCCAGCAGCAGGTGTTATCGCTACTAATCCTACTACAGCTCCAGTAGCTGCTCCTAATAATGTTGGTTTACCATTTTTAATTTTTTCTATTAATATCCAGGATAATAGCCCTGCAGCAGCAGAGGTATTAGTTGTTAAAAATGCAGTAATAGCTAAAGTTCCTGACCCTAATGCACTCCCTGAATTAAAACCAAACCATCCAAACCAAAGTAATCCCGCCCCTAGAACTACAAATGGTATATTATGTGGTTTATAACTTACCATTCCATGACCTCTTCTTTTGCCTATCATAATACAAACTACTAATCCTGTTATTCCTGAACTAATATGCACTACATTTCCTCCAGCAAAATCTACTGCACCTAACGCTCTAATTAACCCGCCATCTCCCCATACCATATGTGTAAGTGGGTAATATACTAAGAAAAGCCATGATGTTATAAACATTAGCAATGAAGAAAATTTCATTCTACCCACTAACGCTCCTGTTATGAGTGCAGGTGCAACTATTGAAAACATCATTTGAAAAGTAGCAAATAATGTTTCTGGTATAGTTGATGCATAAATAACATTCGGATCTACGCTTACATTGTTAAAAAACAAGTAATTAAATCCTCCAATTATACCATGAATATCTTTACCAAAAGATAATGAATATCCAATAACAATCCATAGAACCGATGAGATTCCACACATTATAAAAGATGTGAAGATTGTGTTTAATACATTTTTACGTGCGCTCATTCCCCCATAGAAAAAAGCTAAAGCAGGTGTCATTAAAAATACTAGTGCTGCACTTATTAACATAAATGCGCTATCTCCTGAATTAATTCCCATTTACTACGCCCCCTTTTTATAAAAAAAAAGAGATAATGTATATAGCCGTAGGCAAATACATTATCTCCATTGATATTAATATTATCTTATCCGTTTTCACTAAAAAAGTCAATGATAGAATATAATTTTTGACACTAAATTTTTTTTATTAAAAAGCTTCTACTTTTACTATAATTCCTTTTTCAAAAAGATTAATACTCCGTTAAATAAAAAAGAAGTATCTCTTTCTAATAAAGATATTTCTTATTTTTTTAGATTAATCAAAAAGCAGCATAACTATTTGTTATACTGCTTTTATATTATTAAACTCTTCCTACAACATCTAATATTTCTGTATTTTCCCTATTTTTAATAAACCATTTACCAAAATCACTATATTTATAAAACAAAATATTATCATATCCATTCTTATTATTTTTTTCATAGTATTTTACCTTAATTAAAAAATTTATCATTTACTATTCCCCCTATCCTATATATTATATTATCACCACTTTTTCCACTTCTTAATCACGACTTAATTTTTTACATTAAAATCATTGTTTTTCCCATTAATTATGTAATAATAAAAGTAATAAATATAGTTTGGAGTTGTTTATAATGAGTATAGAAAAGTTATCACAAATAATAGATAATAGTAATAACATAGTTTTCTTTGGTGGTGCTGGCGTAAGCACTGAATCTAATATACCCGATTTTAGAAGTGCTACTGGTTTATTTAATGAAAATCTAAATAGAAATTTTACTCCTGAGCAATTAGTTTCTCATAGCTTTTTCTTTAAACATACAGAAGAATTTTTTAAATTTTATAAAGATAAGTTAATTTATAAAAATGCAAAACCAAACAATGCACATATTTCTCTAGCTAAACTTGAGGAAAAAGGTAAATTAAGAGGTGTTATAACTCAAAATATTGATGGCCTTCATCAAATGGCAGGAAGTAAAAATGTATTAGAACTTCATGGATCTATCCACAGGAACAACTGCATTAGCTGTGGACAATTCTATGATCTATGTGGATTACTTTCACTTGAAGGCATTATTCCACATTGCAAGGAATGTGACGGTTTAGTAAAACCTGATGTTGTTCTTTATGAAGAAGGACTAGATGAAGATATAATTAATAAATCTATAGATCTTATCTCTAATGCTGAGGTGTTAATAATAGGTGGAACCTCTCTTATGGTATATCCAGCTGCTGGATTTATTAAATATTTTAAAGGAAAACATTTAATCCTTATAAATAAATCCGAGACCCAATATGATAACATAGCAGAAATAGTAATAAATGAACCAATAGGAAGAGTACTTGAGTATTGTGTTCTGAAATAAAAAAATCACTAAGAGGTTATAGGAATTTTATAAAAGCAAAGTTTCTATAACCTCTTAATGGTTTTTATACTTATAATATTAATTTATAATAAATCATAAATATCTGATAATTCTATAGATATTTTTTCTTCTGTAGGCTTAGAATTATTTCCACTTATATTTTTAACTTCTTCCTGAATGTTCTCACAAATAATATTAGGTAATCTAACTATAAACTCACTACCTTTACCTTCATTATCATTTAAGTAAACCTCTCCATTATGCAGTTCCACTAAAGACTTAACTAATGCCAGTCCAATTCCACTACCTTCCTTTTTTCTGTTTAAAGATTTATCACTTTGTATAAACCGTTCAAATATGTATTCTCTTAACTCCTTTGACACTCCAATTCCAGTATCTTTAACACTAATTTCTACCCAAGTTTCATTAACTGATATATTTACAAATATATTTCCACCGACATCATTAAACTTTATAGCATTTGATATAATATTTAACATAACCCTCTCTATTTCATCTGGATCACACTTTATTTCTAATTCTTCCACTTCTGTATCAAACATTATATTTATTTTTTTAGCTTCTACATAGGGTACTATTGATAAAGTTATATCTTCTACTAAATTTATTATATTATGATTCCCAAATTTCATTTTTATGAATCCTGAATCTATTTTACTAATATCTATTAAATTATTTACGAGCCTTAACATTCTAAAGCAATTTTGTTTAATTGTTCCCTCATATTTATTATAATAGATAGCTAATGATTCAGCTCCGTTTTCCTTCTGAATACTCAATAATTGAAAACAAGAATAAATTATATTTATAGGTGTCCTTATTTCATGAGATAAATTAGCAAAAAATTCATTTCTTATCTTGTCATAAGCTTTCATTTCATTATATTTTAATTTTAAATATTCAAATTCATTTCTATAACTAATATCTCTTGAAACTATAACATGTCCAACTAATTCGTTGTTGTCAGTATAAATTCTACTAACAACCGATTCCATAACAATTATACTCTTATCTTTACACACAACATCGTGCTCCATAAATGCACTATCTTTATAATTGTTTTTCAGGAAATTATATGTACTCTCCTGGATCTCATCTAAAAGAATATTGTATTTTTCGCCTATTAATTCTTCCTTAGAGTATCCGACAACTTGCTCAACCATAGTATTTACATAAGTAATGTTGCCATCTAAATCTAGAGTATATATTATATCTTTAATACTTTCAGTCATAGTTATAAATTTGTTTTCATTTATTTTTATTTCTCTATTCCTTTTATAATCTTCCGTAATATCTCTAAAAGATACTACTCTTCTTGATTTAGTCTTATTAATTTCAACTTGTCTAATATCTAATTTAACTATACTACCACTCTTTAAAAATATTATATCTTTAAAATAAACATTTTTACTATTCTTTTGATTATTTATATTAATCTGATTAATTTCTTTAATATCTATATTATTATTTAATATATTTATATTTTTATATGTATTATTTTTATCATTCCCTTCACTATATCCATTATCTCTCATTAATTTATTGGCATATATAACTTCATTTTTTTCATTATACATAATTACATTATTTATAGGATTCTGATCAGTTAAATTATAAAACACTTGAAGTTCTTCCTTTAGAGCCTCATTTTCCTTAACTCTACTTACTATTTCAATAAATAATCCTATTATTAATATAAAAAAACCACACGCTGTAAATATTTTGCACCAAGAATATAAATTAACATTAACATTGAAATTAAAATTATACACACCCATTATTGAATATATTTTTCTTAGTATGAACATATTTATACTAGCTATTATTATTCCCCATATAAAATCACTTTTCTTGATAATTTTAATAGCTAATATAGTCATAACAATACTGTAATAAACTATTATTCCTAAGTTCAAAATTATAATTACGTTTCTACTACTAATAATTAACTTACTATATTTAAAATGTATTTCTAATAATATTAAAGCAACAGTCACTACTACTGATATTATTACCGATAGTTCTCTTCTTTTATTTAACCATTTAGTTAATTTATTATCTTCTTTTATAATAAGTGTAATTAATATCATTCTAAATATTGAAGTAAATATTAATAGACCTATCATTTTAGATACTTGTTCTGATTTTATCATAAAAATAGTTTCGCATAAATATTCACTAACAATGCTTATATAAAGTAATGTTATTACGAAAAACTCATCTTTCTTATACATGTAGTAATATAACCAACATGTAATTACAGCCATAAATGCAAGAACATAATTTATGCTTATGATACTACTACACATTTCATTTGAAAATATATTCACTTTATCTATATTTATTAAATTGATAATAAATATAGATATTGTAATTATAGATAACAATAATACTATTTTAATTTTTCTATTTATTAACTTTTTATCCTTAGTATTTATTAAACTCATTTCCATTCCTATATCCATTCCCCTCTTCACTCATTAGCAATTTAAACATAATGTTACTATTTCATAATACCATTGTCTCTTTTCATTAGTATACATTTTTTAGCAAAATTTACAAAAAAACTACACTTTTCTTTATTTTTAGCATAGTTTTTTTGTAAATAATATAATTTTTCCTAATAGTATCCTTGTATACAATATAATTATTTATCCATATACTGTCAAGATATTTGTTTTAAACTCAATATTTACTATATTTTTCAATAATATTATACACATTATTTTATTACCTTTTAAAATAAAAAAAGCTACACACTCATACAATAAATGTATGAGTGTGTAGCTATATATATTTGAGTATTTTAATATTGAGGTATCTTCAAAAAATAAATAGTTAGATTAAACTTCCTTAGTTAATTTTTCTAAATCAGCTATTATTACTTTCACTAAATCTAGTTTCCCTTTTGCATAATCTTTTTCTATTAACCAATCCATCCCTAAGCCCAAAGCTTCTTCTGTTTCTTTATATTCATTTAATAATTTTACTAATTCATTTTCCATAATATTTCACCCCATAGATTATAAATTTATGATTACACAACATACTTATAATTATAGTATAACCATATAATGCATTTAGATTCATTTTTTATAAACCTATACTCTTACCTATTAAAATAAATTCTCTATTCTACAGTAACTGATTTTGCTAAGTTACGTGGTTTATCCACGTCACAACCCTTTTCTTTCGCCATATAATAAGCTATTAATTGAAGTGGTACTACTGATAATACTGGTGTTAATATTGGATTTGTATTTGGTATATAAATAACTCCATCAACTACACCTTCTATATCTTTATCGCCTTCATTTGCAATAGCTAAAACCTTAGCTCCTCTTGTTATAACTTCTCTTATATTACTTATCATCTTATCTTTAAGTTTATCTTGAGTTAACAATGCAATAACTACTGTTCCTTTTTCTATTAAAGCTATTGGTCCATGCTTTAATTCTCCACCTGCATAGGCTTCTGAATGAATATATGATATTTCCTTTAATTTTAATGATCCTTCTAATGCTATTGCATAATCAAGACCTCTTCCTAAGAAAAACACATCCTTATCCATATAATTCTTGGCAGCAAATTTTTGTAGCTCTTCTTTCTGAGTTAATATCATTTCTACCTTACTTGGTAAATTAGCTATTTCTTCTTTTATAATACTAGATTCTTCTTTAGATATTGTTTCTTTAACCTCACCTAAATATAATCCTAGTATATACATTGCTATTAATTGTGTTTCATAAGCTTTTGTTGATGCAACTGCAATTTCTGGACCTGCCCATGTATATAAAACATGGTGAGCTTCTCTTGAAACTGAACTTCCAACTACATTTGTTACTGCTAAAACTGTTGCTCCTAGCTTTTTAGAATCTCTTAAAACTGCTAATGTATCTGCTGTTTCTCCAGATTGACTTATTACTATTAATAGTGAATTTTTAGTAATTAACGGTTGTCTATATCTAAACTCTGATGCAATATCTACTTCCACAGGAATCTTAGCTAAATTTTCAATTACTGTTTTCCCAACTAATCCTGCATGATACGCTGTTCCACAAGCTACTATAAACACTCTATCAAACTTATCTAATTCTTCTTTTGTAAACTTTATATTTTCTAATGATACTTTTGCATCACCTGCTATTCTTGATGTTAATGTATCTCTTATAGCTTTAGGTTGTTCGTAAACTTCTTTAAGCATGAAATCTTCAAATCCACCTTTTTCTGCTGCATCTATATCCCAAGTAACATGAAAAATTTCTTTATCTATTACTTCTCCATCTTCTGTTTTAAGTGTTACTCCATCATTTGTAATTATTACAAATTCTTTATCTTCTAGTAAATAAACTTCTCTTGTATATTCAAGTACTGCTGGTATATCTGACGCTATGAAGAATTCGTCTTTTCCAAGTCCAACTATTAATGGGCTGTCTTTTCTAACCGCTATAAGCTTATCTGGTTCATTTTTGCAAATTACACCTATTGCATAGCTTCCTTCCATTTTAGTTATAGCTTTTGTTAACGCTTCAAATAAGTCACCTTTATAATAATAATCTATTAGATTTGGAATTACCTCTGTATCTGTTTCTGAATAAAACTTATATCCTTTACTACCTAACCATTCTCTAAGTTTTATATAATTCTCTATTATTCCATTATGAACAACACTGATTGTTCCTTCAGCATTACTATGAGGATGTGAATTACTATCTGAAGGCTCTCCATGAGTTGCCCATCTAGTATGTCCTATTCCTATAGTCCCTTTTACTGGTTTCTTTTGTAAGTTGTTCTCTAAATTCTTTAAACGACCTTTACATCTTTTAACTGTAAGATCTCCATTTTCTATTATTGCAACTCCTGCTGAATCATATCCTCTGTATTCAAGTTTTGATAATCCTTCAACTAAAATAGGCGATGCCTCTCTATTTCCTACATATCCAACTATTCCGCACATATTATTTCTTCCTTCCTTCTCGTAAGTTTTTAACACCTAGCTAATGTTGTGCTACAAATTACTTCGTAGTTTTATTAACCTTTTACGGTAGTGCATACCGTGGGGCACCCGCCGAAGAATCGATACTCCCCATCCTCGTCAACTAAATTGAAATTCATATTAGTTCTGGCGCTTTTATTTTTAATAATTAATAATTAATTTTTAGCTTTAATTTCACCTCCATTATTCTTTATATAGTTTATTCTATGCAAAACTTTTTTAAACTCTTACTAATTTTAACACTTTTTTTCTTAAAATCAACTGTTTTTTATTAAATTTATTCATTTACCATTATATATAGCAATTATTCTTATATTACTCCTACTTTCTCTTGTTTACTCAACTTAACAACTATACATATAGATGTCTAGACCTTTATACAAAACTTAACTATTAATTTGCTTTGACTTTAGGAGTTCTAAAATAAACTTATAAATAACAATAGGTAGCTTAGTTGAGCTACCTATAAATTTTCTATTTAATAATTGATACCTCAAAACTTCCACACATTGTATCATTGTATTCATTGATATTTTCACTACTTATAATAATATTTTCTGCACTACATTCTCCATCTTTATTATGAATACAGTTTTCAGCTTCACATTCTATATATACACTATTTTTGCCATTTTCATTTAAACTTACTAAAAATTTTGCTTCTTGAAAGCTTGAGCAATACGTGTTACTAGATTGCGATGCTAATTTTCCACCAACACAAATAGAATTATTGCAACATTTGTTTTCTTTATTGAAAGCACAGCTAGTCACACTGCACATTAATCCTGTCATATTATTATTTGCAAGAGAAACTTGAACATTTTGTTTCTCCACATTCATAAGCCCAAGCGCCATTAATATCTACATAATCAGCCTCACAAGTGCAATTAGAATTGTGATTACAATTTGTTGCCTCACAATTAATACTTAAATTTATATTTGGTGTTTGAATATTATTAGTAAAAGCGTCCTCAGATTCTTGAAAATTTTCGCAACAAGTTGCTTCTGAAGCACTTGCTTGTGCTCCAACTACTTTTATTTCATTTATACAACAATAACTATCATAATTATTAGTACAATTTTTAACTGAACAATTTAATTTAGCCATACTAAAATCCTCCTTAAACTTACATATCTTCAAAAACAACTATAAATTATATAGTTGTTTTTCAGACTTTCTTATTTCATTTAGTATTTTGTGTAATATAAATGTTTTTATACAATGTAATTTTATATGTATCTATAACTCACTTTTACTAATATTAATTATTTATATTTTCTTATTTAACTAAGGCATCTTCAAAAGATTTTATTATATCTTCAATATCTTCAATCCCTAACGAAACTCTTATTAAAGTGTCTGTTACTCCTAATTTTTCTCTTTCTTCTTTTGGTATTGACGCATGACTCATTTTTACAGGATAAGAAACTATTGTTTCCACTGCCCCTAGGCTTACTGCCACTGCAACATTTGTTACTTTATTTAAAAATTCTGTTGTTTTTTCTAAATTCTTTAATTTGAAAGATAATACTGCACCACCACCATATGCTTGACTAAAGTGAATATCCTTTCCCTTATGTGAATCTAATCCAGGATAATATACAGCTTCTACTTCTTCTCTATCTTCTAACCAGGAAGCTAACTCTTCTGCATTTTTTTGTGATTCTTTCATTCTCACTTTTAATGTCTTTAGCCCTCTTAGAATTAACCAACAATCTTGTGGCCCAAGTATTGCTCCAAATGTATTTTGGATTTGATATATTCTTTTGCCAATAGCCTCATCCCTTGTAACTGCAAGCCCTGCAATTACATCACTATGCCCCCCAATAAATTTTGTTGCACTATGCACAACTATATCCGCCCCTAATTCCAATGGCCTTTGTAAATATGGTGACATAAAAGTATTATCTACAATAACAACTGCACCACACTCTTTTGCTAACTTAATTGAAGCTTTTAAATCTATAATTTTTAACAATGGATTTGATGGTGTTTCTAAATATATCGCTTTTGTATTTTCCTTTATTGCATTTTTTATATTTAGATTCTCCGATGCATCTACAAAAGTAAATTCTATATTAAATCTTGAAAATAATTGTGTTACAGCTCTATAAGTTCCTCCATAGACATCTCCACAAACTATAATGTGATCTCCTGCTGAAAAAATACTTAAAACTGATGATATTGCAGCCATCCCAGACGAAAATGCATATCCATATTTTCCACCTTCTAATTCTGCTATAGAATTTTCTAAAACCTCTCTAGTTGGGTTTGCAGATCTTGAATAGTCATATTTCCCAAAATTTTCTATATCAAATTGATGATATGTTGATGTTTGGTATATAGGCGTACTTAATGCGCCTGTATTTTTATCTATACTTCCCTCTCCATGTAAAATTTTTGTTCCAAATTTCATAATTATTCCTCCAATACATTTTCTAAATCTTTTATTAAATCATCTATCTTCTCTATTCCAATAGAAAGTCTTAATAGATATTCATCTACCCCTAATTTTTCTTTAATTTCTAGCGGAATTTCTGCATGGGTTTGTGTATAAGGATATGTTACTAATGTCTCAACTCCACCTAAGCTTTCTGCAAAAGAAATAACTCTTACTCCTGATAATATTTTAGGAATTATATTTTTATCTTTTACCCTAAATGAAATCATGGCTCCAAATCCCCTGCTTTGAAGTTGATTTACGTCATATCCTTTATGTTCTTTTAGCCCTACATAAAAAACCTTATCTATATTTTTATTTTCTTTTAACCAGTTAGCTATTTTAATAGCATTCTCTTGGCATCTATCCATTCTAATATGAAGTGTTTTCAATCCTCTTAATACTAGCCAAGAATCAAAAGGTGAAAGAGTAGCTCCCGTGGATTTTTGAATTATTCTAAGCTTACTAATTAACTCCTCGTTATTAGCTACTATAAATCCTGCGAGCACATCATTATGTCCACCTAAATATTTAGTGCCACTATGAACTACTAAATCAATTCCGAGATTTAAAGGTTTTTGGTAATATGGTGTCAAAAATGTATTATCTACTATAGATATAAAGTTATACTTCTTACATATATCTACTATCATATTTATATCTGTTATCCTCATTAATGGATTTGATGGTGTTTCTACAAATATAACTTTTGTATTATTTTTTATAGCCTTTATAATTTCATCTTCTTTTGATGTATCAACAAATGTTGCTTCAATATGATATATTCTGTATATATCATTGAATAATCTAAATGTTCCTCCATATAAATCCTCTGATAAAATCACATGATCTCCAGATTCCAATAGATTTATACAAGCTGTTATAGCTGCTACTCCTGTTGAAAACCCTAATGATTCTTTTCCACATTCTAATAATGCTATAGTTTTTTCTAGTTCTTCTCTTGTCGGATTTTGAAGTCTTGAATAATCATATCCGGTGCTTTCATGTAATCCATTATGCTTAAATGTAGCTGCTTGGTATATTGGAAAACTTATTGCCCCAGTTTTCTCATCTCCACCACTAGCACCCCTAACTGCACTTGTTTCAAAATGGCATGCATTAAAATTGCTCATAAAATTGCCCCCTTTTATTTTTAGATAAAAAAAAGTCACTTCTCATAAAATGAAAAGCGACTTAGAATAATCTAGTCTAATAGTAATACTGAATATTACTTTTCTTCTTATTTTTCAGGATAACCCTGCAGGAATTAGCACCACATTCATTTAAATATCAATTAAAATTGTTATTTAATCAAATAGGTTGCTGGGTTTCAAAGGGCCAGTCCCTCCACCACTCTTAATAAGATCTAATATTAAATTTATAACTCTATTATATTGCTTTCACTTTTTTTGTCAATCTTTTTTTTATATCCATTCTCTATAATTAATTTTTGTTTTTCTTTTCTGGTTAGTTGTTTAACTTCATATTCTCTTTTCATAGCCTCAATTTTATTGTCAAATTCTTCAAAATAAACTAACTCTACAGGTAATCTTCCTTTAGTATATTTTGCTCCCTTTCCTTGTGAATGAACTTTAAATCTCTTATCTAAATCATTAGTCCACCCTGTATATAATGAACTATCTGAACATTTTAATATATACATGTAATTCATTTTTATCTCCTATAATATATCTTTCACTTGTTTTCCATGCTCTTATTATACACTATTCTATACCTCTTATTTGAGCTATTTCCCCCTTTTGTTCAATATATTATCTCGATATTTTTCAAACTATCTATAACCTATTTTATTAAACAGGTTATATTCCGACTTGAAAATCTAATTATTATATTAATATAATTTAAAAAATAATTGTTTATATTTACATATTTTCTTTAATAAATACTAACACTATTACCAACAAAATTAATTAGGAGGAAATATTTATATGAAAATTTCTAATAAACCAAGATTTCTACTTATAACTTTAATATTAAGTTTATTTTTATTTACAAGCTTTGCAACTTTTTCTTCACAGGCTAGTCCTAATGGATTAGTTATTGATACCAGTAATATTATTTTAGGAAAAGTCTATTATGACAATTTTTCTATGGTAGCTAAAAAATTAACCTCTGCTAACGGAATTGGTTATTGTTTGCAAATAAATAAAGATTATCCTCATAGTGAAATTTTTACTAATCAAGGCACTGTGAACTATGATATTGAAAATATTTTAGCTTGTGGTTACCCAAATAGATCACCCAAGGATTTAAACTTGCCCTCTGAAGAGGACGCTTACTTTGCAACCCAAATTGCTATTTGGAGCTATATAGAGGGTTATGACACTTCTAAAATAACTGGAGATAGACCTGAAATAATAACAGCTATAAATACTATATATAATAATTCTTTAACTCTAAAAAATGTTAAATTGAATTATGATACAAACTTATTTTTCACTGCAGATAGCATTCAACATGTGGTTATATTATCAATAAATATATCTGAAAGTCTTCCTATTTCAGATATTTCTCCAATAATTGATGAGTCTAATATTATCCAGGGTAAATAATATTAGACATTGTAAAATAAAAATGCTAGACCTAATATTCTATCTTGAACGTTTAATCTTATGTTTAAAGAAAAAAGAGAGTTCTAATTTAGTATAAAATTTTATAAAAGAGGGTCATTCATAATTATTTTAATAATAATTTATGAATGACCCCCTTTTTTTATAATTAACTTATGTTTTTTTAAATGCCTAATCTAATTTCTTGCTATCTATCCAGCTCATCATTCCTCTTAACTCTTTACCTACAGTTTCGATTTGATGCTCTGATTCCATTCTTCTTGTTGCATTGAAATTTGGTCTTCCTACCATGTTTTCAACTAACCAGTTTTTAGCGAAAGTACCATCTTGAATTTCAGTTAATATTTTCTTCATTTCTTTCTTAGTTTCATCTGTTACTATTCTGTTTCCAACTACATAATCACCATATTCAGCAGTATCTGAAATTGAATATCTCATCATACTCATACCACCTTGATACATTAGATCTACTATTAATTTCATTTCATGTAGACATTCAAAGTACGCATTTTCTGGTGCATATCCAGCTTCTACTAAAGTTTCAAACCCAGCTTTTATAAGAGCTGTACATCCACCACAAAGAACTGCTTGTTCTCCAAATAAATCTGTTTCCGTTTCATCTTTAAAAGTGGTTTCTAATATACCAGCTCTTGCTCCACCTATTCCATTTGCATAAGCTAAAGCATAATCTTTAGCCTTGCCGCTGTAATCTTGATGAACCGCTATTAAACATGGAACTCCTGATCCTTCTGTATATGTTCTTCTTACCATATGTCCTGGCCCCTTTGGTGCAACCATATATACATCTACATTTGCAGGTGGAACTATTTGAGTGTAATGAATATTGAATCCATGTGCAAATACTAAAGCATTACCCTCTTCTAAATAAGGTGCAATTCCAGCTTCATATATAGCTCTTTGCTTTTCATCTGGAACTAATATCATTATTACATCTGCTGCCTTAGAAGCCTCTTCAACTGTTGCAACTTTAAGCCCCGCTTCTTTTGCTCTATTCCACGATTTACTGCCTTCATAAAGACCAACTACTACATCAATTCCACTTTCATGTAAATTTAATGCATGAGCATGACCTTGGCTACCATAACCAATTACTGCTACCTTCTTATTTTTTAATAATTCTAAATTTGTGTCCTTTGCATAATACATCTTTGCCATTTTTTTAGCCCCCTAATTATTTTAAATCTTCTTCCATTATGATCTGATCGATCGGTTCACCTGGTGCAACCATTGGAAATACTTTTTTGTCACTGTGTATTATATAATCAATAACAACTGGTCCATTAGTATTTAAAGCATCTTTTAAAACTTCTTCTAAATTTTCTTTCATTGATACTCTTAACCCTTTCGCCCCAAAAGCCTCTGCTAATTTTACAAAGTCAGTAGATCTATTAAGAGTAGTTTCTGAATATCTTTCTTCATAGAATAAGCTTTGCCATTGCCTTACCATCCCTAACGAATTATTGTTCATAATTATCACTATAATTGGTAGATTATTTTTAACTGCTGTAACTAATTCATTACAATTCATACCAAAGCTACCATCTCCAGCAATGTTAAAGACTCTCTTATCCTTTTTCGCCATTTGAGCACCTATAGATGCTCCAAGTCCAAACCCCATAGTTCCAAGCCCACCAGATGATATAAATGTTCTTGGTGTTTTATAATTAAAATATTGCGCAGCCCACATTTGATGTTGACCAACTTCTGTTGTAATTATAAAATCCCCTTTATCAAATTTATCTAATTTCTCAAATAAAAACTTTGGTGTTAAAGGTCCTTCTTCTGGCATTTCTAACTTTTTAATAGTTTTAAGATTATTTATATTATTAAGCCATTCTTCATTTTTCTTATTGTTAATTAACGGCATTAGACTCTCTAAACTTACTTTTAAATCACCTATTATAAATGCATCAACCTTTACATTTTTATTTACTTCAGCTGGATCAACTTCAAGTTGAACAATCTTTGCATTTTTAATATGATCTGGGCTACTAATTACTCTATCGCTAAATCTAGCTCCAAGTGTTATTAATAAATCACATTTCGTTGCAGCAACGTTTGATGCTTTAGTTCCATGCATTCCTATCATTCCTGTATAAAGTCTATGATTGCAAGGAATAGCCGATGTACTCATTAATGTAGTTGCTAGTGGCGCATTTATTTTTTCTGCAAATCTAATTACTTCCTCGCTAGCTCCTGCTATGTTAACCCCACCACCTGCATATATAAAAGGTCTATTACATTCATTTATAAGCAGTGCTACTTCTTCTAAGGATTTTGCTGTTATGTGTTTTTCTTTCTTTTCTACATTCTTTGGTATTAACTTTTCATATATAGCTTTATTTGCTGTAATATCCTTTGGAATATCTATAAGAACTGGCCCTGGCCTTCCTTCTTGTGCTATATAAAATGCTTCTCTTATTATATTTTGTAATTCATTAACATCTTTAACTATATAATTGTGTTTAGTTATTGGTATTGTAATACCCGTTATATCTACTTCTTGAAAACTATCTTTTCCAAGTAGTGCTTTTGGTACATTTCCAGTTATAGCTACCATAGGAACTGAATCCATATAAGCAGTTGCAATTCCTGTTACTAAGTTTGTTGCTCCCGGCCCTGATGTTGCAAGACAAACTCCTACTCTGCCAGTTGCTCTTGAATATCCATCTGCTGCATGAGCTGCCCCTTGCTCATGACTTGTTAAAATATGATTTATTTCCTTACTATATTTATATAGTTCATCATAAATATTTAAAACAGATCCCCCTGGATATCCAAATATAGTTTTAACACCTTCATCTATCAAAGATTTTATTAGTATTTCTGCCCCAGTTAATAACACATTGCCCCCTCCTTATTTTAGGCACCTTCAAAAAATAATATTCCTATATACAGTTTATTATTTCTTGTATATGCCTCTTACTTATATACAGCCCCCGCACTAGCCGAACTTACAAGTTTAGCATAACGAGCTAAATATCCTTCTTTTATTTTAGGTTCTTGAATTTTTAATTTTTTTCTTCTTTCTTCTAAAACTTCATCAGAAACTAAAAGTTCAAGCTTTCCTTCATTTATATCAATTGAAATTATATCCCCTTCTTCTACTAGTGCAATAACTCCACCTTCTGCAGCTTCTGGTGATACATGTCCTATGGCAGCCCCTTTAGTTGCTCCACTAAATCTACCATCTGTTATTAATGCTACACTTTTATCCAGTCCCATTCCTGCAATTGCTGAAGTTGGTGATAACATTTCTCTCATTCCAGGGCCACCCTTAGGTCCTTCATATCTAATTACTACTACATCTCCTGATACAATCTTCTTAGAACGTATTGCGTCTATTGTTTCTTCTTCAGAATTAAATACTCTTGCTGGCCCCTCATGTTTTAGCATCTCTAAAACCACTGCAGATCTTTTAACTACAGCCCCATCCTTTGCTAAATTACCTCTAAGCACTGCAATTCCACCAGTTTCACTATATGGATTATCTATATTTTTTATTACTGTATTATCTAAGACCTCTACTTTCTCTATGTTTTCAGCATGAGTTTTTGATGTTGCTGTAATACAATCTAAGTTCAATAAATTCTTCTTAGATAATTCTTTAATTACTGCTTGTATTCCACCTGCCCAATATAAATCCTCAATATGAGTTTCGGATGCCGGTGCTAATTTGCAAAGGTTTGGCGTTTTTGATGATACTTCATTTATAATATCTAAATTCATTTCAATCTTAGCTTCATTTGCTATAGCTGTTAAATGAAGTACACTATTAGTTGAACATCCAAGCGCCATATCTACAGTTAATGCATTCCTTATTGCTTTTTCATTTACTATATCTCTTGGCTTAATATCCTTCTCCAATAAATTCATCACTGCCATACCCGCATATTTAGCAAGTCTTATTCTTTCTGAATAAACTGCCGGTATTGTTCCATTTCCTGGTAATGCAAGCCCTAATGCTTCTGCTAAGCAATTCATAGAATTTGCAGTAAACATACCAGAACAAGAGCCACAAGTTGGACATGCTTTATTTTCTAAATCACATAAATCACCTTCTAGCATTGCACCATTTTCAAAAGCACCTACTGCTTCAAACACAGTTGAAAGCGATACTGGTTTATCTTTAAACTTACCTGCAAGCATTGGCCCACCACTTACAACAACTGCTGGAATATTTAATCTAAGTGCTGCCATTATCATCCCTGGTACAATTTTGTCACAGTTTGGAATTAAAACTAATGCATCAAACCCATGAGCCATTGTCATACACTCAATTGTATCTGCTATAAGTTCTCTTGTTGCTAGAGAATATCTCATTCCCACGTGTCCCATCGCAATACCATCACATACTCCTATAGTTGGGAATACTAAAGGTGTTCCTCCGGATAATAAAATCCCTTTTTTAACACCTTCAACAATCTTATCTAAATTTATATGACCTGGAATTATATCATTTTGCGATGTAACTACTCCTATTAAAGGCTTTTTTATTTCTTCATCTGTTAACCCTGTAGCCTTAAATAGAGCTCTATGCGGGGCTCTTGATGGCCCCTTTTTAACTATATCACTTCTCATAATTTCCACCTCTTCCAGCTTAAAATATCTTTGTTTATTAATTTTCTAAGATACTTTAAATATCTTAGAAAAAAAATATATATCGCACCTTACTCGTTATTTTTTCAGGTTACTTAACTATTTTATTTAAAACTAATCTTCCAATTTCTTTAGTTCCAATAAGTTTCATTCCTAAGCTCATTATGTCTCCAGTTCTATAGCCTTCTTCTAATACTTCAATTACTGATTTTTCTATTAACATAGCTTCTTCTTCTAATCCAAAGCTATGTCTAAGCATCATTGCTGCTGAAAGTATTGTAGCTAAAGGATTTGCTATTCCTTTCCCTGCAATATCTGGAGCACTTCCATGAATTGGCTCATATATTCCAAGTTTCCCATCTCCAAGTGATGCTGATGGTAACATTCCTATAGAACCTGTTATCATACTTGCTTCATCAGATAAAATATCTCCAAACATGTTTGAAGTAACTATTACATCAAACTGCTTAGGATCTTTTACAAGTTGCATTGCCGCATTATCAATATAAAGATGATTAACTTTAACTTCAGGGTAATCTTTAGACATTTCATCCACAACTCTTCTCCAAAGCCTTGAGCTTTCTAATATATTAGCTTTATCTACACTTGTAAGGTTCTTATCTCTTTTCATTGCAGTTTCGAAACCTATTTTAGCTATTCTTTTAACTTCATTAACATTATATATTTCTGTATCATAAGCACTTTCAACACCATTTACTTCTTCTTTTCCTCTTTCTCCAAAGTAAATTCCACCTGTTAACTCTCTTACTACAAGAATATCAATTCCATCTCCAATTACGCTTTCCTTTAATGGTGATGCATCCTTCAATGGTTCATATAAAAGAGCTGGTCTTAAGTTGCAATAAAGATTTAATCCACCTCTTAATCCTAAAAGAGCTTGCTCTGGTCTTACTTTTGCATTTGGTATATCCCATTTTGGTCCACCTACTGCTCCAAGTAATATTGAATCACTATTTTTGCAAGCTTCTAAAGTTTCTTGTGGTAGTGGTGTTCCTTTTTCATCTATTGCACATCCACCTGCTAATAAATATTCATACTTAAAACTATGACCAAAATCAACACCTATTTTATCTAATATTTTTACTGTTTCTTCTATCACTTCTGGCCCTATTCCGTCACCAGGTATAACCGCTATTTTATAATTCATTTTAAAACCCCCATTTAAATTGCTTACTGCTTATCGCTTACTTATTTCACTAATTATTTTCCACTTTTTATATATCCAATTAGCCCATTGTTATTTATTATTTTTTGCATGAACTCTGGGAAACCTTCCCCTTTATAAGTCTCATTTTTTGTTAGATTTTTTATAACCCCTGTTGAAAATTCTACTTCTAACTCATCTCCAGCATCTATAGCCTTAACTGCTGCCTCACATTCTATTATTGGTAAACCTATATTAATTGCATTTCTATAGAAAATTCTTGCGAAAGTTGAAGCTATTACACAACTTACTCCACTTTCTTTAATTGCTATTGGAGCATGCTCTCTTGAAGAACCACATCCAAAATTCTTATTTGCAACTATAATATCCCCTTTTTCTACCTTTTTAACAAAATCTGCATCTATATCTTCCATACAATGCGCAGCTAATTCCTTTGGATCTGATGTGTTTAAATATCTTGCAGGCATTATTACATCTGTATCTACATTGTCTCCATATTTGAAAACTTTACCTCTTGCATTCATACTCTTATCCCCCTATTAAACTAATTCTGGATCTGTTATTTTACCTGTAAGTGCTGATGCTGCTGCAACTGCGGGGTTTGAAAGATAAACTTCAGATTCAACATGCCCCATTCTTCCTACAAAATTTCTATTTGTAGTTGATATTGCTCTTTCACCCTTAGCTAAAATACCCATATGTCCACCTAAACACGGTCCACATGTAGGCGTTGAAACTATTGCTCCCGCTTCAACTAAATCTGTTAATATTCCTTCTTTTATAGCCTGAAGATATATTTTTTGAGTTCCTGGGAAAACAATACATCTAATTCCTTTTTTAACTTGCTTACCTTTAAGTATATCTCTTGCAATTCTTAGATCTGAAATTCTTCCATTTGTACATGAACCTATAACAACTTGATCAACCTCTACATCTCCAACTTCATCAATTGTTCTTGTGTTATCAGGTAAATGTGGAAATGCTATTGTTGGTCTTAATGTACTTAAATCTATTTCATAAACTTCATCATACTGGGCATCTGCATCTGCTTCATACACTTTCCATTCTTTAGCTGCATGATCTTTTAAATATCCTATAGTCTCTTTATCTACAGGGAATATTCCATTTTTAGCACCAGCTTCAATAGCCATATTAGCCATTGTAAATCTATCATCTATTAATAAATATTCTAACCCATCACCAACAAATTCCATTGATTTATATAAGGCTCCATCTACACCTATCATTCCAATTATGTGCAGTATTACATCTTTACCACTAACCCATTTAGCTGGCTTGTTTTTCAAAACAAACTTGATTGCTGATGGCACTTTAAACCAACATTTTCCTGTAGCCATTCCAGCTGCCATATCTGTTGAACCTATCCCTGTTGAAAAAGCTCCAAGTGCTCCATATGTGCAAGTATGTGAATCAGCTCCTATAACTACATCGCCAGCTACTGCTAACCCTTTTTCAGGGATTAGACAATGTTCAATTCCCATTTGTCCAACTTCAAAGAAATTAGTTATTTCTTTATCTTTAGCAAATTCTCTTATGAACTTGCACTGCTCTGCTGCTTTTATATCCTTATTTGGTGTAAAGTGATCTGGTACTATTGCAATTTTTTCTTTGTTAAACACCTTATCTACTTTAAATTTTTCAAATTCCTTTATAGCTACTGGTGTAGTAATATCATTTCCTAATACTAAATCTAAGTCTGCCTCAATTAATTGTCCAGCCTTTACAGTTTCAAGCCCCGCGTGAGCTGCTAATATTTTTTGTGTCATTGTCATTCCCATTTTTTTTGCCCCCTTAAAAATACATTTTCATTTTTCTTTCCATATCTTTTATTAACTTATACTCTATAGAATCTACCAATGCTACCCAACTTGCTTGGATAACATCTCTAGATACCCCAACTGTACTCCAATTTTCTTCTCCATCTGTTGATTCAATTAATACTCTAACTTTCGCTCCTGTTGCACTTTCAGAATCTAAAACTCTTACTTTATAGTCAACTAATCTAACATCCTTAAGCTCCGGATAAAACACTTCTAACGCCTTTCTTAAAGCCTTATCTAAAGCATTAACTGGTCCATCACCTTCTGCTGCTGTCATTTCTGTTTTTCCATCTACAGTTATATTAATTAATGCGGTAGAACTAAAATCAGCATTACACGCCGGTTGTTCTCCTATAATTTTAAAATGATTTAATTCAAAGAATGGTTTATATTTACCTATTATCTTTCTAATCACAAGCTCTATAGTACCTTCAGCCCCTTCAAACTTATAACCTTCACACTCTAATTTTTTCAGTCTATTCGTAATATTCTGAATTTCTTTGCTATCTTTAGTTATTAGCGGAAATATCTTTTGCACTTCTCTTAAAATTGTGCTTTTCCCACTAACTTCTGATACTAAAAATCTTCTATTGTTTCCTATTGATTCTGGTTTTATATGTTCATAAGAGTCCGATGATTTACATACCGCATCTACATGCATTCCACCTTTATGTGCAAATGCTGAATTTCCTACATACGGCATTTCATCTGTAAGTGGTATATTAGAAACTTCTGCTATATATCTGGCTTTAGAAGTTAACTCCTCTATTATCTTATCTGAAATAATATCATAATTCATTTTGAACTTTAAAGTTGGAATAATAGTACTTAAATTTGAATTACCACACCGTTCTCCTACACCAATAAATGTTCCTTGTATGTGACAAACTCCTGCTTGTACTGCGCATATAGAATTTGCTACAGCCATTCCAATATCATTGTGACAATGAATCCCTATTTTACCTCCAATTAATTCAACTACATCTTTTGTAATGTCATTAATTTCACTTGGTAACGTGCCTCCATTTGTATCACATAATACAATTACATCTGCTCCAGATTCTTTTGCTGCAATTAATGTCTTTATTGAATATTCCTTATTATTTTTATATCCATCAAAGAAATGTTCTGAATCAAATATAACTTCTTTATTTTTAGATTTTAAAAATTTTATTGAATCCTTTATCATTTTTAAATTTTCTTCTAGTGTAGTTTTTAAAATGTCTGTTACTTGAGTATCCCATGACTTCCCAAAAATTACTGTTACCTCTGTTTCTGCTTCCAATAGACTTTTTAAATTATTATCCTCTTCTACTTTTATATTAGGTTTTCTAGTAGATCCAAATGCTGCTAGCTTTGAATTCTTTAACTTAACATTTTTAATTTTTTTGAAAAACTCCATATCTTTTGGATTTGACCCTGGATTTCCAGCTTCTATATAAGCTACCCCTATTTCATCTAAAACTGTTACTATCTTTAATTTATCTTCTAAAGAAAAGCATATCCCTTGTCCTTGTGCCCCATCTCTTAATGTAGAATCAAGAATATCTATTTTACATTTACTCACAAAATAACGCCCCCTTAATCTTAGTTAGCTTAATGCATATTTAAAAAAATAATAAGCCAATACGCTAGTCTATTTTTTTCAAATGCCTAAATGCTAATTAAAATATTCTCCATAGTTTGTTATGTCAGTGTCTCCCCTTTCTAAACCTGATAGCCCTGTTCTTACTAGTTCTTGAATTCCATATTCTTGCATCAGTTTAATTAATGCATTAATTTTGCTTTCATCCCCTGTTAATTCAATAGTTACTGCATTTACTGATACATCTATAATTTTACTTCTAAATATTTTTACCACTTCATTTATCGCTGCTCTGTTTTCTGCTGTTGCACGAACTTTAATTAGAACTAATTCTCTATAAACTGATTGCTGCGGGTATAATTCTACTACCCTTTGTACATCTTCTAACTTGTTTAATTGCTTTATAACTTGTTCTAATATATCTTCATCCCCCATTAAAGCAATTGTCATTCTAGATATTTTAGCATCTTCTGTTCTACCAACAGTTAAACTGTCAATATTGAATCCCCTTCTTGCAAAAAGACCTGCTACTCTAGTTAATACCCCAGATGAATTTTTAACTAATACTGATAAAACATGCCTATCCATTTTTCGCCCCCCTTAAAAAAGTATGAAAAAAACCCACCTTTAATGATATAGATCAATATTGGTGGGAATAACATTCCGCCTTAATATAAACATCACCAGATTCAAACAAATCCTTGCCTCTAACGGAGCATACCGGTTATGGTTTACTTGCATTTTTTCTCTTTCAACCATACTGCTTAGGAGTGATACTTAATTAGTTAAAGTATTCGCTTGCACCAACCGCGAACTCTCTACAACTTTTTTCCCTAATTAACCTTCTCCATCAACGCATTTTCAAAATTTTAAGGTCCTATTAAATTTTGGTATTGTAAATATATTACTACTTTGTTTTTCCAACGTCAACTATTTATATAAATATTTACCAATATGATTTTTATATTGTTTTCATAATACATTTAATTATCTTTTTATTATTAAAACCCTGTATTTTTTATTAATATAATAACATATTTATCTTTTTGTTATTTATATATTATTATATTAAGGTTTTTATTGCTATATACTTCATTATTCATTTTTAATTATCTTACCAGCAACTATTTTATATTCATAGAAATAGTTTTCAACAGGAAAAGGGAATTTTTTATTCCTTCTGAGTTCATTTTCACACTGCCTTTTACTTTGTATTATATATCTATTACTAACTATTGATAACAAATTTGAAGTAAATCTTTTAAAATTCCAAGTGAATAACTACTATAATATTTTCACCCAATACAAAAAAGAGCATTCATATATAAGTATTAAACAACTTATATATGAACACTCTTCACATCTAATTCTTATATTTTACTTAATATAAGATCAGCTAAATCATGAGCCATTTTATTTATTTCTACTTGATTTTCTCCTTCAAGCATAACTCTTACTAATGGTTCTGTTCCTGAAGGTCTTATTAAAACTCTTCCAACCCCATTTAATTTTTTTTCTATATTCTTAATAGATTCAATTATTTCTGCATCTTCTAAGTATATATTTTTCTTATCATTTGGAACTGTAGCATTAACTAAAACTTGTGGTAATTCTTTCATTATTCCAGCTAATTCACTTAAAGTTTTTCCACTTCTCTTTTTTATTGATGCAACTTGAAGTGCAGTAACAAGACCATCACCAGTTGTGTTGTAATCTAAGAATATTACGTGTCCTGATTGTTCTCCACCAAGTACATAACCATTCTTAACCATCTCTTCTAGAACATATCTGTCCCCAACCTTAGTTTTTATAGTGTTAATGCCCTCTCTTTTACATGCAATATCCATACCTAAGTTACTCATTACAGTAACTACTAAAGTATTATCTTTAAGCTTTCCTAAGTCTTTAAGGTATTTAGCACATAATGTAAGAACAATGTCTCCATTAATAAGGTTTCCTTTTTCATCTACTGCTAAACATCTATCCGCATCTCCATCAAAAGCAAATCCTAAATCACATTTCTTTCTTACAACATAATCCATTAATTCTTCTGGATGAGTTGATCCACAATTTTCATTTATATTTGTACCATCTGGGTTATCATTTATTACATAAACATCTGCGCCAAGTTCTCTAAACGCTTTAACTGCAGCTTCGTAACATGCTCCATTAGCACAATCTAAAGCTACTTTTAAGCCTTTTAAATCTACTGGTATAGTTGATTTTGCAAATTCTATATATTCATCTAAGCCACCAACATCTATTGTTGATTTTCCAATATCATGACCTGTAGGACTTGGAACACCTTCAAAATTTGTTTCTATTATTCTTTGAATTTCATCTTCTAATTCATCCGGTAATTTATATCCTTTGTTATCAAAGAACTTTATACCATTATACTCAACTGGATTATGCGATGCAGATATCATTATTCCAGCATCAGCATTATATTCTCTAGTTAAATGTGGTACTGTAGGTGTTGGTACAACCCCTAGTATAACAGCTTCTGCACCCACTGATAATATACCCGCAACTAATGCAGCTTCTAACATATCACCTGATATTCTTGTATCTTTTGCTACTAATATTTTAGGTTTATGTGTACCCTCTGTTAAAACATAAGCCCCTGCTCTGCCTAAGTTATATGCTGTTATTGATGTTAAATCAGTATTAGCAATCCCTCTAACTCCATCTGTTCCGAACATTCTACCCATTATTTTACCTCACTTTTCCATCGTTTATACTTTTAATTTAGTATAGTAACCTTCTATAAATAAATATTAAATATAATAATTATTTGTAAAAAGGTTTCTTACTCCATATATTATATATTTTTTTGATTTTTTTTACAACTAATATACCTTTTACTTTTTCCCATCTAGTCTATCTAGTATAAGATTATAGCCGCCAGTACCATAGTTTACGCATTTATTTACTCTACTTATAGTAGCCGTACTAGCTCCAGTTTCTTCAACAATTTCTGTATATACTTTCTTTTCTTTTAGCATACCAGCTACGTGTATTCTTTGTGCTAATGCTTTTAATTCGTTTATTGTTGCAACATCTTCAAAAAATTTATAACACTCATCTACACTTTGAAGTTTTAATACTGCTTCAAAAAACAAATCTAATTCTTTGCTTTTAAGCCTGCTATCTACTGTACTCAAAACATCACATCCCCTTAATTTTCATTAACATAATTATAACTATTTCTTCATCAATTTACAACTTTATTATAATAAAGTAGTATTAGCTATATTTGTGTATTACTACTTCCTGAAGGATTTGTTAATGGATTTAATCCTGTATCAGATAATTCATTATAAATAGCTTTAGTTGGAACAATCCAAACTTCTCCAGTCCCTCTGTACACGTTAAGTAACCCTTCTCCATTTAACGTTGTTCCAATTAAGCTTGTTCCAGATTTTTCTACTGTGAAATCTATATTTCCAGTTCGAAGCAATACAAAGTTTCCATCTACCTTTAAAGTATCTTTATACAACTTACATCTTAATATTTCTTTTTCTGGAACTGGTATTTCTAAAAGTACAATTCCACTACCTTTTAACTTTGTTTGATATAGACCCTCATTTCCAAATACCATTGATGATATACTTTTTTGCATAGCTACTCCAACTTCTATTTCTTCCTCACAAGCATAAAACATTCCATCATCAACTACAATTTCTTCATCCTCTAACTCAATAAGTGCATAGTGTCCAAACGTTGGCTCTAAAAATATTTCTCCGGTTCCTTCGAAAACAGGTTTAAACATAGATTCTCCTGTAACCTTACTTGCAAACAATTTTTTACCTAGCCCTAATACCCCACCAGTTTTGTTTTTTATTTTTATATCACCCTTCATATAACTAAGTGCTCCTGCTTCAATTTTAACTGCAGTATCATCAAGTATTATTCTCACTTGCTTTAATTTCACTTGTGATTCTTTCATAAAACTCAATTGCATTAATGTACTTAAATCATTAGCACCTTCTAAATTATCATATTCTAAAACTTGAAATATGGTGTCATTGCGCATTTCTGATACCATTGTAAGCTTATTATTTATATTTAATGAAGTTCTCATCTTCTAACCACTCCCTCTTCATTATTCTACCATATTTAATATATTTTAAACAAAAGTAGCCAATAACACTAAACAATTTATGAACTTAGTGTTATTGGCTCTTTGCAAATAATGATTTTATTTTGATGCTTTCATAACTTTAAATCCATCTTTAAAAGGTACTACCTTTATTTGTAAAATATTAAGTAACTTTGAAAGACTCTTAACTTGATTTGTATATTTAAGTCTATTTTTACTTACTAATAATTCTACCATTTCTACAATATCTTGAGTTTGACTTCTATGGAGTCTGTTACAATCTTGTAAACACCATCCATTAATATATGCAAGTGTAGTCCAAATTTGATCTTCTGTTATTTTACTAGGGTCCATAATTACCCACATATATCCTTTTCTTCTATCATTCCTAGGATACGCTTCTTTAAAGAATTCTATAAAATGATTAATTTCTTTCGGATCTCTATTCTCAACATGTTTACCTAATTGTGCTTTAAGTTGATTTTTTAAATGCATAATTGTATTAGGCTTAATTATAGTATTCATTTTATCAATACTTGTATAAATTAATGTATATGTATCTTGTATCTGGCTTGATTTAACATCATCACTTTTAAGAACTTTTGTAATTTCTATGTATTCTAATATGTTCTTTTTACAGTTTAACTCTTTATTATATAACCCTTGCCAAATTTCATTGGCGTTTAATCCTTCAAAATTTATAACCTTTTTTTCTTCTATGTTGTTATTAGTTTCTATGCTCATATAGTACCTACCTTTTTTATTTTTTAATATTTACTTCGCTCTTTTTATTCAATAGTATATACTACGTTCTTGAGTATATACCCTTTGAGTATAAGTTCTTCTCTACATATTATTTTACCACACTTATATAAGTCTTAAACAAAAAACTGTGATAAAAGTATATTCTATCACAGTTTTATTTTTTATATAATTTACAATCTCATATATATTAATACCTATATTATATTAATATATCCCTTTTAGTAAACACTACATGTGCTATTACATAACTTACTACTGTAGTTATTATCATAACTATTATACCCATTTTAATAGTCATGTTAACATTATTATACATAAATACTGAATCTCCTGTTAATAGTCCAATAGGATTACCATAGTTTACAAATAATAAGTGTGCTATTTTTTTCACTGAACTTAACGCTACGCTTAATATTGTTGCAAATACTAATAATATAACTGATAACCCCATAGTTACCATACTGCTTTTTATTATTGATGAAATTAAGAATATTACTGCACAAGTTGTTATTATGAATAATGCTTGTAATATAAGTGCTTTAATAAACATTTCGTTGTTGGTTACCATATTTCCAGTGCCAATTTTTTCACTTATCTCTGCTAATCCTCCTACGTTAATTTTGCTTTCATATATCTTCCCTATAATAACTGGATATGATCCGCCCTCTATTTTACTTAAAACATTCATTACCCCAAAGCCTGTTAACTCTAATCCTAAAATCATAGCTAATACCATTATTACCACTGATATGAATTTAGAAAGTAAAACAGTTCCTCTTTTTATTGGTTGAACTAATAAGAATTTTAAAGTTGCAGGCGTACATTCTCCTGAAACTATATCGCTCATAAACACTGCAATACCTGCCACTAAAATCCCCATTCCAAGTATGCTCATTAAAGTTTTCATATGTGCATAAGCCTCAAATTCCCATCCGTTTAAAGGTTTAATATTATTATCCTTCAAATTATTATTATATTCTAATTCTTGTTTAATTTTTAAGTACTGACTTTGATTATATTCGTTTATCCCTTTATCTTCTAAATTTTTAATAGTTTCTTTTTGATTATTTATTTGATTATCTAATTCCAACTTCCAAACTTCTTCGTCATTGCCGTTTTTTATCATATCTTCATATGCTTTTATGCTTTCTTCTATCTTAGCTTTTTCAGCTACATATGAATTTAACGTTTCTACATAACCCGCCTTCTTATCCTCAGCCGTATCATTTATTTTATTTATCTCTACTGTATAATATTCTAAATTACTTTTAGCATTTTCTAACTGATATTCTGGCGAACTATTATATCTCATACTTTTATCAACTTTGTATTGCCCAAATATAGTTATCCCTACAAATATGGTAAACAGTATAAATACTATCCAAGTTTTTGGTTTTGCAATTAATTTTCTTAACTCATTTTTTATTAAAACAAATAACATTTATCTTATACCTCCTTCAACTAATTCCATATATCTTTGCTCAAGCCCTTTTCTCTCTTTATATATTTCCTCTATGTTAAAATCCTCTTTAGCTAGATTCTTTACTAATTTCGAGGTGGTATTTGCTTCTAATATTATTTCTATACCCTTTTCTGTAATCTTACAACTTTGAACAAACCCTAGAGTTTTCATTTCTTTTATAACCGCTTCCTTATTACTTGTAGTTACTAAAGTTATAATATCTTTTTCAGTTTTCATTGAGTTATTAACTACACTTTCGACAGCTTTTATAACACCATCATTTATAAATGCTACTGTATCACAAAGGTTTTGAACCTCTGATAATATATGTGAAGATACAAACACTGCCATACCTCTTTTTTTAGCAGCATTTTTAACTACTTCTCTAAAATCTAATATACCTGATGGATCAAGCCCATTAGTTGGTTCATCTAATATTAATAATTTAGGACTTGATAAAAGTGATGCAGCAAGTCCAAGCCTTTGTTTCATCCCTAATGAATATTTTCTTACCTTATCATCTATTCTATTTTCAAGTCCTACTAATTTAATAGTATCTAAAACTTCCTCTTTAGATATTTTTCTTATCCTTGCAATTTGCATTAAATTTTCCATACCAGATAAATATTGATATAATTCAGGATTTTCTACAACAGCACCAACGTTTCTTAATGCCTCTACAGATTCCTTTTGCAAATCATGTCCACAAATTGAAATACTTCCTGATGTAGGTTTTATTAACCCAACTAACATTCTTATAGTAGTAGTTTTTCCCGCACCATTCGGGCCTAAAAATCCAAATATTTCTCCCTCTTCTACTGAAAAACTTACCCCTTTTATTATTTCCTTTTTACCTATTTTTTTGTGTAAATTATTTACTTCTAAAACTTTCACTCTCTATACCTCCTATATTTTTTTCATAAAAATTCTAATACCTATCTATTATTTTTATGTACCTTTTCATCATTCATTACTTATAAATTTACCTATATTTTCTTAATTAAAAGCAATGTATTTTCTTAATATTTCCTTAAAACCCATCTTGTCATTTATAAATTACATATAAAAATCTCCAATTATGGTAATACCCATAATTGGAGCTTTAAATTTATTATTTAGTTTTTTTAATATACCTTAGCTTCTTCTTCACCACTTATCACTCTTATTGCACCTTGAGCTAAAGCTAGTAATTCATCTTCACCTGGATAAACAACTATTTCTGAAATAAATCCTACTCTCTTCTTTATATCAGCTATAACTTTTTCTGAATAAGCTATTCCACCTGTAATTATTATAGCATCTACTTTTCCTTCTAATACAGTAGCCATTTCTCCGATATTCTTAGCTACTTGATAAATAAATGCATTATAAATTACTTCTGCTTCTTTATTTCCTTCACTAACTAGTTTTAATACATCTCTAACATCATTAGTATTAAGGTATGCTACAAAACCACCTTTTCCAACCATTCTGCTACATACTTCTGCTTCTGAGTATTTTCCGCTATAACACAATTTAATAAGATCTCCAACTGGAACTGCTCCTGCTCTTTCTGGTGAAAAAGCACCATCTCCATCTAATGCATTATTAACATCTATTACTTTTCCATTTTTATGAGCTCCAACTGAAACTCCTCCACCTAAGTGAGTTACTATTAAATTAAGGTTTTCATATCCCTTGCCTGATTCTTTTCCATATCTCTTTGCTACTGCTTTTTGATTAAGTGCATGGAACTTACTTTTTCTTGGTATCTCAGGTGTACCTGATAATCTAGCTATAGGTTGCAATTCATCAACTACAACTGGGTCAACTATAAATGCAGGAATTCCAAGCTCTTTTCCTATTTGATTTGATAATATTCCACCTAGATTTGAAGCATGTTGTCCTTGTACTCCAACCTTTAAATCTTCAAGCATTTGTTCATTTACTGCATATGTTCCGCCCTCCATTGGCTTAAGCATTCCACCTCTACCAACTACAGCGTCTAATGTATTCATATCGAAGTTCTTTTCTTTTAATACATTTATAATAACTTCTTTTCTAAATTCAAATTGATCGTAAATTGTTTTATATTTCTCTATTTCTTCTGAAGAGTGTCTTAAAGTCTCCTCTAAAATTTCTTTCTCGCCCTCATAAACACCTATTTTTGTTGATGTAGATCCTGGATTAATAATTAATAATTTCAATATCATTTTCAAAATCCTCCTATTATCATCATTTATTTAGAAATGTCTAATCTATTTTGCGCAATATTATTTTCCTTCAGCAACTAATGCAGCAAGTGCAATAGAGTTAACCTTTGTTTCAAAGCTATCAGCTCTAGATGTTAATATAACAGGGGCAGATGTTCCTACTAAAAGGCCTCCATTTTTTGATTTTGATGTGTATGTTAAGCACTTATACATAACGTTCGCTACATCTATATTTGGAAGTAATATTATATCAGCTTGACCTGCTACTGGGCCTGATATACCCTTATGTTGAGCTGCTTCTAAAGATAATGCATTATCAAGAGCTAAAGGCCCGTCAACTATACAACCCTTTATTTGCCCTCTATCATTCATTTTTGCTAATAGTGCTGCATCTACTGTTGCAGG
The DNA here is from genome assembly GCF_900104115.1 of Clostridium gasigenes. GTDB lineage: Bacteria > Bacillota > Clostridia > Clostridiales > Clostridiaceae > Clostridium > Clostridium gasigenes. The sequence continues at coordinate 93,534 of NZ_FNJM01000005.1, read as the reverse complement.
CATATCTTGGTTAACAATTTCTACAGCACAAACTGGTGCTACCTTTGGCATTTCAATGCCACAAGCATGAGCAACATTTACTGCATTGTTTAATATTTGAACTTTACCCTTTAAATCTGGATAAGTATTAAAAGCTGCATCTGTTAAAAATATTAATCTATCTATTCCTTCTATTTCAAAAACTGCAACATGAGACATTACTTTTCCTGTTCTAAGACCAAACTCTTTGTTTAATACAGTTCTTAAAAAAGTAGCTGTATCTATAAGCCCCTTCATGACCATATCTGCAGTACCACTTGATACTAATTTTATTGCAAGTAAAGTTGCTTTTTTAGGATCAGCTTCATGAATTATTTCAAATCCCGCAAGATTCATATCTATTTTAGCCGCTATTTCTCTTATTTTTTCACTATCTCCAACAAGAATTGCATCTGCTATATTTCTTTCTTTAGCAGCTTTAACTGCTTCTAATACAGGCTCATCTTGAGCTACCGCTACTGCTACTTTTTTCTTTTTACAATTTTCTAATTTCAATAATAAATCCTCAAAATTCTTACTCATTAAAAAAACCCCTCTCATTTTCTCAATTATTATATAAATATAATGATAGCTATAAACTACATATATTACCTATGATAATATTGTAACAAAGTTTTTTGCAAAAACCTAAATTTTCAGAATATTTAATTTTATTTTTACATAAAATAATAAGCATCTTTTTTAAAGATGCTTATCTAGATTTCAATATTAAATACTGGTGATTGGTTTATATTCCTTAATTATTCTCTCTGCTACTTTTAATCCATCTACAGCTGCTGAAATTATTCCTCCAGCAAAACCTGCACCTTCTCCAGCTGGATATAATCCAATTAATGATATACTCTCTAAAGTTTCTGTTCTTGTTAATCTAACTGGTGCTGATGTTCTAGTTTCTATTCCTGTTAACACTGCATCGCTACTAGCGTATCCTTTTATTTTTCTATCAAATTCAACTATAGCTTCTTTTAAAGCTTCTACAACATAACTTGGCAAACATTCTCTTAAATCCTTAAATTCAAAGCCTGGTTTATAGCTTGGATTTACTCCTCCAAGTTTTTCACTTATTCGATTTTCCATAAAATCTCCCACGAGTTGTACTGGAGCCTTACTTCCTCCACCACCTAGGCTGTAAGCTAATCCTTCGTATTTTCTTTGAAATTCCATTCCTCTAAGTGGTGAATCCCCTTCAAAATCATCTGGCCCAACTGTTACAACTAAAGCAGAATTTGCATTATCTAAGTCTCTTGCATGATAACTCATTCCATTAGAAACTAATCTATTTTCCTCCGACGCAGCTGCAACTACAACCCCACCTGGACACATACAGAATGAATATACTGCTCGCTCTAGCTTTTTACTTTGATAAGTTAATCTATATTCTGCAGCCTTTAACCTTGAATGCTTGTAAGTCTCCCCATACTGACTCTTATTTATTATATCTTGTGGATGTTCTATTCTTACTCCTATTGCAAAAGCTTTAGGTTCCATAAACACTCCAATTTCATTTAACATTTCATAAGTATCTCTTGAACTATGACCAATTCCTAAAATAACATTTTCGCAAGGAATTTCTTCTCCATTAACAACTATACTAGTTATTTTTCCATCTTCTGACTTTATATTTTCAAGTTTTGAAGAAAACCTAATTTCTCCACCTAAACTTTTTATTTTTTCTCTTATATTTTTAACAACATTTTTTAATATGTCAGTTCCAACATGTGGTTTTCCTACATAAGTTATTTCTTCTGGTGCTCCAGCTTTAACAAGTTCTCTTAAAATATAATCACATCTTGTATCTTTAATTCTAGTTGTGAGCTTTCCATCTGAGAAAGCTCCAGCTCCACCCTCACCAAATTGAACATTTGATTCTAAGTTTAATTTGCCATCTTTCCAGAACTTATCCACAGTGGCAGTTCTTTTATCCACATCTTCGCCTCTTTCTATCACCAACGGTTTATAACCTTTTTCTGCTAATAACAAAGCTGTAAAAATACCAGCTGGTCCAAACCCAACCACTACAGGTCTATTCTTTAATTCCTTAGTTCCAAATTCAATCTCTGCATCATAACTATCTTCTTCTAAATTAACATCTCTATCTTTTAATCTTTCTACTAATTTCTTTTCATTAGCATGTTCAATTTCAATACAATATGTAAATCTAATATCATTTTTCTTTCTTGCATCTAAGCTTTCTTTTATTATTTTAAAGTTTTTAATTTCTAAAATATCTATTTTTAGCTTTTTAGCAATTTTACTTTTTAATATACTCTTATCTTCATCTATTTTTAAAATTATATTATTTATTTTAATAGCCATATTATCACCCTTTTTCAATATTATATTTATACTTTATAATCACACTTAAAATAATCAATTTTAAGCATCTACATATATTCTTTCTTTCAGATTCTTAATTATTCTAACATATTTCTTTTTTAATTAATAGTAATTATTCGTTAATTAAATTTCATATTAGTGATCTTTTAAAAATACTAAAGGCTAGAAAATTCACTAAATTTTCTAGCCTAAATATTTTATAATGTGTATTAATTCTATTTTTTACTATGCCTTATTACGCTTGTGGCGGTACCTTAACTGGAGGAACAGCTACTTTTACAACTTTAAAACTTATCTTTTCCGTAGTTGTTACTGATACTGTACTATTTAAACCAACTAAATCTATTATAGGCGTTCCTTCAAATGTTCCCTCTTCTTTAAATTTTTCTACATTTAATTCGGCTTTAATCTTATCTGCTGTAATAGCCTCTATTTCATCTTCAAAAGCTTTTACTTTTACAATTATAGTAGGTTTTTCAGGCGTTACTGTTAATCCTTCAGCAACTCCCTTTAATGAAAATTTAACTTCAAGATCTTTACTTACGAGCTTAACAACATTTACTTTTACAGTTATAAATTCTTCTCCTTGTAATAATGTTGCACCCTCTGGCACAATAATGCCAACAGTTACCTCTCCATTATCCTTTACTTGTGATAAATCAACTTTTTCCGTTTGAAGTTCTACTACTTGATCAACCAAAGCCTTAGCCCCTACAATTTCTGAAGTTTTCCGTGAACCTTCAATAGATTTCAACTTTAAGTCTTCCGGTAATTTGCCTACTGTATTTATTTTTATAGGAATACTTCTTCCTTTACTTACTTTACTTACTTTTATAACCACATCTGCATATTTACTTTTTAGTTCTACACCTTCAACTTTTTTTCCTAAACTATCAATTGGAATTATATCATATGAACCTATTATATCCTCTACGGCGTCCTTTACGTCTCCTCTAATAACTACAGCTTCAACTTTATCTACTAGTGATGCTGCTCCTGTTATTTTAACATCTTTATTATCAATTTCTATTGGCGCAATAGAATAACCTTCTCTTGGAGTTACTGATATTTCCGATTTTATTTCTATTGTTTTCTCAGATATTTCTTCTAAGTTAACAACTATATTTAAATTGTTTGTATTTTTTATAGTTAAGTCTGCAGGTGATTCTATAATATTCACTGCCATTTTATTCCCACCTTTTTTTAACGCATACTCACTTATATCTACCGTTATCTTAAAGTCTTCCTTCTTAATTTTATATATTTCATTACTTCCTTCTAACTTTAAATCAATATAGAATTCTTGATTTGGACTTAATGTTAATTTAGAATCTTTTAATGTTTCAATATTTAATATTTCTACTGGAACCTTAGTCAAACCATACTGTCTTATTGTATTTTCAACATTAGAAACATAAAACCACAGACCAATAGACATGAAAAGACAGATTAGTGGAACTATTATTCTTTCTTTTTTATCCTTTTTATCCATGTTTTCACCTTCTCTCCTGCTGTTTTTACCTTCTTAGTTTCTCTATGTTCCATTATTTTAAGTAGTATTACTTTCAACTTTTCTTTATCATAATTTCTTGTTAATCGTCCATTAATGGCTAATGATATAACTCCTGTTTCCTCTGAAACAACTATAACTAATGCATCCGAATTCTCCGAAAGACCTATAGCTGCCCTATGTCTTGTTCCCAGCTTTTTATTAATAATATCATTGCTTGTTAAAGGCAATACACACCCAGCTGCTACTATTTTATTTTTTCTTATTATCGTTGCTCCATCATGTAACGGAGTGTTAACTACAAATAAATTTTCTAATAAGTTTGCAGTTATATTTGCATCTAAAATTGTTCCTGAAGAAATTATTTCTCCAATTCCAGTACCTTGCTCTATAGCTATTAAAGCACCTATTTTTTCTTCTGCTAAATTAGAAACTGCTATTACAATTTCATTTACTGAGTTATTCCTTTGCTCTTTATCTTGAGTGTTGTATATTTCTTCAAATGCAGTTCTACCAAGATGTTCAAGCGCTCTTCTTATTTCTGGCTGAAATATAATAATAATAGCTAAAACTCCTATTGTTAAAGTTTTATTTAAAATATAATAAAGCATTTCTAATCTCAACAAATAACTTATTGGAATTAATACAATTATTAAAACTATCCCTTTTAACAATTGCTCTGCTCTAGTTTCTTTTATTAACATATATCCCTTATAAAAAATATATGCTACTACTAAAATATCTACGACTGACCATATCGATATATTTCTTAATGTATTAACTATTAACCTTATAAAATTTTCCATGGGATCACCCCTTATTTACTCTATCATATGAATTATACACTAATAATATTATTCTTAACATATTTTCTGTAAAATCTTAAGAATAATATTATAATTTTATAATAATTGTAACTTAACTATAATATAAATTTATGTAAGGGAACAGAAATAAAATATACCTGAATGTGATTAGTTATTTTTTAAGTTCCCTAAAACATCTTTTAAAATAACATTGAAGATGTTCAAAAAATAGTGTTAGGGGGGAATCCTTATATGCAAGATAAGTTAAAAGCTATAATTAAAGAAAATCAAAAATTTATTCTAGCTATAATAACAACCATTATGTTTAGTCTTATTATTGTATTTTTAATCTCATCAAATACTGGTGCTAATAAGGAAATGAAGCAGCTTAAATCTATTGGCACGAAAATTAGTAAGATCAATCACTCACTAAGCAAAGGTATTAAAGATTTGTCAATAGATAGAAATAAATCTATTGAAGTTCTTTCTATTGGGGCTACAGACTTAAAAGATATTCCTATAGAGCTTTCATCAATTAAAACTAACTATGAAAGCACTTCAAATATTAAAGAGGAGTTGGCATCTGCTCTCTCTACTACTATTACACTTTATGATTATTCTATTTATTTGATAAATGATCCAGAAAAAGCTGTTATAGATGAAAATATTTTTGAACTAACCTCTTACAAGGATGATTGTTTAAATACCTATAAACTTTTAACCAATCAAGGTATTGATATTTCTTTTTCAGATGATACTATTACATTCTTCGATAATATAAAAAATTATCTTAATGCTTTAATTAAAGTAAATAAAGCACAAAATATTATAAATTCTCAAAAACAAGATTTTATAATTTCGCTAAAGAGTTTAATTCCTTATTTAAATACTTTAACCGAAGATTTAGAACCTGCTTTAAATAAAATAAAAGAAGACAAGAGAGATCTTCAAGTATTAATTGATGATATTGAAGCTAAAGAAAAAATTTATAAAGATGTACAAATCAAGTTATTATCATCTTCTATTCCAGATGGATATGGTGATTATTATACAACTTTAGATGAATTTTCAAAGCTATATACTCCTTATATTGAATCTTTTAAAACCGCTCTTATCTTTGATAATTCATGCGTAGATCCTATAAAAAACAAGAAAGAAATTAATAATAATTATAAGAATATTTTTTCTAAATACCAAGATGTTTTAGCCTCTTATTCTAAATTTAAAGAATTATTAAATAATTTATAGTATTATTTCTTATTTTTTGGATAATACTAATATTGGATTATATCCGAAGGAGGTTATTTATGAAATATTTAAATTTTCTATTTATTTTTTTATTAACCCTTTCTTTTTCAGGAGAAATCATTGAAGTTTCTGCATTAGAATTACAAGGTACTACTACAGCATGCCTTGTATCTACTCAAGATTCTGATAATGCAAAAAAAGATTATAATACTACATTTATAGATATTACTGACGGTAGCACTGTTGAAGTGTTTAACCACAACGACAAAATGATTTATTTAACTGAAGAAGATGTATATTTAATATCTCAAATTGTTTTTGCAGAAAGTAAAGGTGAACCTTATGAAGGTAAGGTTGCCGTTGCATCTGTAATTTTAAACCGGGTTTTAGATCCTGCCTTTCCAAGTACAGTAAAAGATGTAGTTTTTCAAACTAATGCTTTTTCATGTGTTTTAGATGGCAAAATAACAGTTACTCCAAATCAGGAGTGCTTTAATGCTGTTTATGAAGCTATAAAAGGTAATGACCCAACAAACGAAGCTCTATTCTTCTATAACCCGACTATCGCAACTTGCTCATGGATGCATGATATTAAAAAAACCGATAGTCGCTCGATAGGGCAACATTTATTTTTCAAAGTTTAATTTTAAAAAGCCAATCTAATTAGAGCTCTAAAAAAAGATAATAGACTATTAAATTAGTCTATTATCTTTTTAAAGCTCCTTAGATCGGCTTTTTTTATGACCTTTAATTCTCATTATTCAAAGGTTGCCTTAACTATGGCTTCACCCTTATCAACAACTAATTTGCCCATAGCTATTACTTTATCTATCTCTAAAGTATCTGCATTAACTAAAACAAAATCTGCATCTCTACCTCTTTCTATTGATCCCTTATTTCTAAGTTTTAAAACACTTGCAACATTTGATGTAATCACCTTTAATGCTTCCTCAATATCTACATTATATTTCTTTATACTTTCTTTAACTTCTTCATAAAGACTTTTAACAGAGCATATTCCAAGTCCAACTAAATGTCCATTATTATCAAATACTGGCATGCTACCATTCCCATCTGATGAAAAAGTTATATGGCTTATTTCTACTCCACTGTCTAATAATTTCTTAAGCCCTTCGCTTGCTCTTATCTCTTCTGGTTCTAAATATTTAGGATCTGAACTAGTTGTTAAATCTATAAACCCACCCTTTTTAGCATAATCTATGCCAACACTAAATAGCTTTTTACTTCTATTTATATGAGTTGGTAGTAATTGTGCTCCTGGTATTTCAGTTTCCTCAATTGTAGAAAATAGATATTCAAGCCTTCTTGCTCCATCTCCTAAGTGCACATTAACTATCCCAGCTTTTCCCGATAGTAGGCCACCAACCCTTGCTTGTGCTACAACGTTTATAAATTCATTAAGGGTAGCTTGTGAACTTCTATGATCAGATAAAGCTATTTCTCCAACGCCTATTATCTTATCAACCATCATTAAATCACCCTTAATGCTATCTGTTATAGTTTTTACAGGTATTTCATAAGAACCAGTATAGCAATAAGTAGTTATTCCCTCTTCTTCTAAAGCATTTGCTTTAGCTATTAAGCTCCTCATATCTCTACAAACACCATCAGTCCCTATACAACCTACAACAGTTGTTATTCCTGCTTTTGTTAATTCGGAAAATTTTATTTCAGGTGTTCTTGTCTTAAACCCACCTTCACCTCCACCTCCATTTATGTGAACATGAGAGTCTATAAACCCTGGAAACAGCAATCGGCCTTTACCTTCTATAATATTTATAGGAATAAATGTATTAGAAACATCAACATTTTCATATAGTCCTTCTATTTTATCAGAAACTATCACTACATCCTTAATACCTTCATACTTTGGTGAATACACCTTAACACCTTTAATAACAGTTATCATTAAAAATCACATCCTATTTAAGGCATCTAAAAAAAATAACAAGCCAATATGCTAGTTTATTTTGCATCTTGACTTGTAATTTTTTCAAATACCTAGACTAATTTACCAAGATAGAATCTATATTATTATTGTTATAAATAGATTCTGGATAATTATCTCTTAGCTTATTTGCATATTGTTTACTTTTTTCTATGTTTATACTTTTATATTGCAATGCTAATTTATAATATACCTCTTGTATATAATTCCCCTTTTCATATAAACTTATATACTCTTCAAAATATTTTATAGAATTATTTATATCTTCTAATTTTTCATATGTAGATGCAAGCAAAAATAATATATCATCATTTAAATAATTGCCAACTGATTGCTTAATAACTTTATCTAAATTATTCCTAGCTTCTGCATAATTACCGTCTGCAAAATATGTACTTGCTCTAATATAATATTCTTCAATTTCCTCTGAACTAAAAGATTTTACTTCTTCTATATTTTCCTCAGTAGCCTTTGATTCATCTTTTTCTTGAACTTCACTTATATCAGCCTCTACCTTATCTACAGCCTTTTGTTCTACCTCTTTATCATTAATTATATTATTGTTAGAATTAGATATTTTGTCATCTTTTCCTTTTAAATTAACCATTATTATCACTGAAAAAATAATAATACAAATTAATAATATTGGTATAACTATTTTTTTAACATTTTTAGTTTCTGTAAATTCATCTAACTGTTTTTTTATAGCAAGAGTATTTATGTCACCTTTATTTATTCCTAAAGCTTTGTTTATATAACCCCTACTTTTATCATATTCACCTTTTTTAAATTCACATAAAGCTAATGCATTATTTACCTGAATTGAATTAAAATCGCTCTCTCTACATATATTTAAGCTTTCAATAGCCTCTTTAATGTGTAGATCCTTAATTAAAATTCTAGCTTTTTCAAATTCTTTTTGTCTCTCACTATCATTTTCTGCATCTCTTATGTAAGTTTTAGACATTTCATCCTCATTAAAATCTTTATTAATTTTCCAAACTGTAATTGCTCCTTCTAAATCTCCCTTTAAATAAAGTATTAACCCTTTTAGGTTTAATACTGAATTATTTTTAAGATTTTTAGAAATCCCTTGTTCACAACATTCTAATGATTTTTTTAATTCACCTTTATGATATAACTTTAAAGCCTTTTCGTAATCACTTTTCATATCTTTACTCATATCTATTATTCAGTCCTTTTCATCTAAAGTTTAGTAATTTAGAAAATTTTAATAGTCTACCCTATTCACCAGTAATTTTTTAAAGAAACTTCAAATAAGACATATTAAAATATTTTCCTAATGTTAATGTTAATTTTAACATTATTTCGCTAGTTTTTCTTTTATTTTATAATTATAACAAACTAAATATAGAATATAACACCTAGTATTGCTGCTATTACAATTACTAAAATAGGATGTACCTTTTTAGTTAATAACAATCCACCTATTATAATTGTTATTACTATACTTTTAAAATCTAAATAAGATTCTTTTGCAAGCCCTAAGAATGCAGATAATATTAATGCTATTAATACAGGTCGCATTCCAAGTAATGCAGATTTAACTACAACGGAATTTTTAAATTTTGCTAATACTTTACTTATTATAGATACTAATATAAACGAAGTTGTAATAACTCCTAAAGTTGCTGCTAAACTTCCACATACGCCCTGTATTTTATAGCCTACAAAAGTAGCTGAGTTAATTGCTATTGGTCCTGGCGTCATTTGTGATATTCCTATAATATCCATAAACTCAGGCATAGAAATCCAATTATTAGTTGTTACTATTTCTCTTTGTATAAAAGGTAACATAGCATATCCACCACCAAAACTAAATGCCCCTATTTTTAAAAATGAAAAAAACAGCTTAAATATTATATCCAATTATCCCACCTTCTTTTTTAAAAATATTATTCCATATATTGCTGATATTATTATAACTAAAATAGGATGTATATGGAAAATAACTAATGCAATAAAAGCTAATATTATAGTTATTGCTGTTCTCATATTCTTTTCGAGACCTTTTCCTAAACTAATCGCTCCTATTAGAACAAGCATAGGTACTGCTGCTGTTATTCCTTTAAATGCTGCATTTACATAATAATTATCTCTAAATTGCATAAAGAATGCAGCTATAACTATTATTATTAAAAATGAAGGTATTATTACTGCAAGCAGTGCTATAATCGCACCTAAAAATCCTGCAATTTTATATCCTAAAAAAACAGAACAATTTATAGCTAAAGCCCCCGGCAAGCTTTGGGATACAACTAATATATCCATAAACTCTTGCTTTTCAATCCACTTTTTATTAATTACAACCTCTTCCTCAATTAAAGGTATCATTGCATACCCTCCACCAAAGGTAAAAGCTCCTATTTTAAAAAACACTCTAAACATCTCTATTAATTTACTCATAATACTCCTCCTCTCTTATATAAGTCATCTTCAAACATAAAAATCTCACCTTGATTAGTTTCTTTAATGCCTAAACTTATTAGGTTTTATTATTTTAATAATAACACAACAATTATATTCTAATCTCATATAAAGAATCTTTTACTGTTATTTCCTTTCATTTTTCTAAAAGATCTTCAAAAAAATAAATGCCTAGATTTAGTAATACTAAATCTAGGCATTTTATATTTAAATTATTTTTGTTCTATTATTATTTTCTTAGCTGTTAAGATTGATGTAGCACTCATTGAGAACTCATCTAAACCATATTCAACTAATGTTGCGATAGCTGCTTCATCTCCAGCCATTTCTCCGCACATTCCTACCCATTTACCATGTTTGTGAGCTCCATCAATAGTCATCTTGATTAATCTTAATACTGCTGGATGCATTGGGTTATAAAGGTATGCTACCTTTTCACTCATTCTGTCTGCAGCTAATGTGTATTGGATTAAATCATTAGTTCCTATTGAGAAAAAGTCAACATGCTTAGCTAATTCATCAGCACAAACTGCTGCTGCTGGAATTTCAACCATGATACCCCATTGTATAGTATCTGAATAAGCTATTCCTTCAGCTTTTAATTCAACCTTACATTCTTCAACAAATTCTTTTGCAGCCTGGAATTCTTCAAGGCCTGAAATCATTGGGAACATTACCGCTAAGTTTCCATGAATAGACGCTCTTAATAATGCTCTAATTTGAACTCTGAATATATCTTTTCTATCTAAACATAATCTTATAGCTCTATATCCTAAGAACGGATTCATTTCTTCTGGTAATGGTAAATATGGAAGAGTCTTATCTCCACCAATATCAAGTGTTCTTATAACAACTTGTTTACCTTCTGTTTTTTCTAATACATATTTGTATGAGTTATATTGCTCTTCTTCTGTTGGAGCACTTTCTCTATCCATGTATAAGAATTCTGTTCTAAATAGCCCAACACCGTCTCCACCGTAAGCTAATACATTATCAACATCTTCTGGTTGACCTATGTTACCACAGACTTCTATTCTCTTACCTGACTTAGTCTTAGTCTTAACACCTATAAGTTTCTTTAATTCTTCTTCTTTTGCAATAAAAATTTCTTTTTTCGCCATATATTCATCAATTACTGATTGATCTGGGTTTATTATGCATATACCTTCAATACCATCAACTATTATTGAATCTCCTGTTTTTACTGAAGTTGTTATATCTTTTAATCCAACGATTGCAGGAATTTCTAATGTTCTAGCCATTATAGCTGAATGTGAAGTTCTTCCTCCGATATTTGTTAAAAAGGCAACAACCTTAGTTCTATCTAATTGTGCAGTATCTGATGGAGTTAAATCTTCAGCAACAACTATAGTATTTTCTTCAGTTATTCCTAAATCTTCTCCGCCTTTTCCTGCTAAGTTCGCTATTATTCTTTTAGAAACGTCTTTTATATCAGCCGCTCTTTCTCTCATGTATGTATTTTCCATTGCTTCAAATATCATAACAAATGTATTTGTTATATTATCAACAGCTTTTAATGAATTTATGCTATTTGATTCTATTTCTAACATCATTCCACCAGTGAATTCTGGATCGTCTAATAATGTAATATGTGCTTCAAAAACTTCAGCTTTTTCTTGTCCCATTGATTCAACTGCTTTAGCTTTTATTTTTTGTAATTGCTCTTTTGATGCATCTAGTGCATTTTGTAGAACAGCTTTTTCAGCCTCTACATCTTTTATCTTTGAATCTGTTATAATAATTTCCTCATGTTTTTGTAATAATACTTTACCAATTGCATATCCTTTGGATGCAGCTATACCTTTTTTCATTTATAAGATTCCTCCTTAATAATGACCATAAAAGCTTTATTCTAAAATAGTTTAAAGCTTAATAGAAATACTAAACTACTTAATTTATTTTATTTTAACTACAATGTATTATAACATATTTTTTATATATGTTAATATAAATAATGTTTTTTTGAACTATTCTTTATTTTTTTAATTTTTCGTCATAACTCACAATATATTTTTTACCATTTATGTGGTATGGTAAAATCATATTAAGTAATTAAAATATTTTTTATTACGTTATTTTAGGAGGTTTACTATGTTAGTAAAATGTATAAATGATACTCGTTGTTCTAGTCTTTGTATTGGAACTGAATATCCAGTAATTGAAGAGGGAGCTAACTATTTTGTTGTTATCGATGATCACCTTAATGAAATTACAACTAAAAAAGAAAGATTTGTTATTGTAGAAGATAATGATATTTCAAAAAAAGCTAAGGCTACCATTAACGAATTAACTCACCAATTAGAAAATGATTTTCCAGACATCAAAGATTTTAAAACAAGAAAAAATTCTAAAGGTGAAATAAAAGAAATTGTAATTAAATTTAATTATTAAATTATAATTAAAAATTCAAAAAGGCATTTAAACATAAGTTTACTTCATGTTTAAATGCCTTTTTCTATTTAATCATATTCAAAAAATAACAATCCCCTCTAAATCCACCTTGGCTTGCTATTTTTTCAGATTCCTTATAAGTCATCTATCAACGCGCCAGATTTGGCATAAGCTGTTGACTTTGCTTCAAAGAAATCTGTTTTAACTGAGTTTGCATCTGCAAGAGCATCAACCCACGCTGCCGGATTTTCCTCATAATCATCATATAATGGTTCTATCCCAATCGCTTTTAATCTTAAATTTCCTAAATACTTAATATAATCTTCTATTAATTTCTTATTTATTCCTTGTATACTATCACCTATAACATAATGTCCCCAGGCTATTTCATTTTCAACACCTGTTTTCATCATATCTCTAAGCTCTGCTAATACTTCTTCTGTAAAGAGCTCTGGTTCTTCTTGTCTTAATTCTTTTAATATATTTCTAAATAACCAAAGATGAGTATTTTCATCTCTATTTATATATCTAATTTCCTGAGCCGATCCTGGCATCTTCCCATTTCTCTCTAAATTGTAGAAGAACATAAACCCTGAATAAAAGTATATCCCTTCTAAAATATAGTTTGCCATTATAGTTTTAAGAAGATTATTTCCTGTTGGTTTTTCTAAAAATTCATTGTATAAATCTCCAATAAATTTATTTCTTTCTAAAAGTACTTTATCATTTTTCCATTGATACAATATTTCATTTCTTTTTTCTGGTGAACAAATTGTATCTAGCATATAACTATAACTTTGTGAATGAACAGCTTCTTGAAATGATTGAATTGTTAAACATAAATTAACTTCACTTGCTGTTATATAATTATTTATATTAACTAAATTTGCAGTTTGAATAGAATCTAAAAATATTAAAAATGATAGTATCTTATCATAAGCAGTTCTTTCTTCTTTACTAAGCTTTTGATAATCTTTTAAATCTTGTGATAAATTTATTTCTTCTGGTATCCAAAAGTTATTCATGGACTGTCTGTACCAATCTGAAACCCAATTATATTTCATATTATTAAAATCATTAAGATTAGTAGTATTTCCATTTATAATTTTCTTTTTAGAAACTTCTGTATCTCCGAATTCATTAAAAAGTGGTTTTTTAGTTATTGACATATATATTCACTCCTCTTCTATCTTATTTCCTGTTCCTAAGCTGAGCAGCTTTCGCATTCACTTATTTCTAAAGATTTTGAACGTACATAATATATTGATTTAACCCCGCACTTACATGCTTCTATATATAAATTCATAATTTGTCTCATTGTATAATCTGTTGTTATATATAAATTAAATGATTGTCCTTGATCTATATGTCTTTGTCTTATTCCATTAATTTTTACACACCAATTTTGGTCTATATTATAAGCTGAATTATAATACCAATAATTATCCTCATTTAAATTCGGAGCTGTTTTAGGTATTATACTTCCCTTCTTTTCTTCAAGCCAAAATCTTGCCATTACTGGATCTACACCTTCTGAAGTTCCTGCTATTGTCGCTGTTGATCCATTTGGAGCGACTGCCATAAGGTATCCGTTTCTCATACCATAAGTATTAATTTGTTCTCTTAACTCATTCCACTCATCTGAATCATATCCTCTTAAAGTGAAATACTCACCAGTGTTCCAATCTGATCCTTCAAAACATTTATAAGATTCTTTTTCTTTGGCTATCTTCATACTAGCTTTTATTGCATGATAATTTATTCTTTCATAAATCTTATCAGCAAACTCTAAATGTTCCTCTGCTGTCCAGTGAATGAAATTATTTGCAAGCATGTGATGATATCCACTAGTTCCAAGCCCTATTGCTCTGTATTTTTTATTAGTCACTTCTGCAAATGGTACTGAGTAGTAATTTAAATCTATTACATTATCCATAGCTCTAACTTGAGTTTCAACAACATATGCAAGTTCTTCATCATTTTTAACATCAACATTACCAAGAACTACTGATGAAAGATTACAAACTACAAAATCTCCAGCTTTAGTCTTTTCAACTATAATTGTATCGCCGTTCTCATCTACTATTTCTGATTTTTGAATATCCATAGGGCTCATATTTTGCATAATTTCCGTACATAAGTTAGATGAATAAATCATTCCCTTATGTTTATTAGGATTCATTTTATTTACTGTATCTCTATAAAAGGCAAATGGTGTTCCCGTTTCTGCTGCACTTTTTATAATTAATCTTACTAAATCCTTAACACACATAGATCTTTTTTCAATTCTATCATCTTCTACACATTCATAATATTTATTTTCCCACTCTTCTCCATAAAAATCTTCTAATGAATATCCCTTAGCCAGTCTAATTTCATGTGGACACATCATATACCAGTTAGCATCAATATCATTTTCAGCTAACTTCCAAAATAGGTCTGGGTAACATAACCCTGGGAAAACATCATGAGCTTTCTTTCTATCGTCTCCATTATTAGTTCTAAGCTGTAAAAATTCTGGCAAATCCTTATGCCATGCATCTATCCATATAGCAACAGATCCATTCCTAACTCCTAATTGATCAACAGCTACTGCTGTATCATTAAACAACTTAACCCATGGAATCACTCCACCTGATGCTCCTTCAAACCCTCTTATAGCAGAATGTAGAGCTCTTATTTTACCAATATAAATGCCCATTCCGCCACCAAATTTTGATACTTCCGCAAAGTTATCAAGTGATTTATATATTCCTTTTAAACTATCATCTACAGTATCTATAAAGCATGAACTTAATTGATAAAATGGTTTTCTAGCATTAGACATTGTTGGTGTTGCCATTGTGGCTTTTAATGAACTTAAAACATCATAAAATCTCTTAACCCAATTTAATCTATTTTCCTTTTTCTCTGGTATTGCTAAATGCATAGCTATTCCCATAAACATTTGTTGAGGAAGCTCTAATGGATTTCTAGTGAAATCTTGTATTAAATATCTTTTCGCCAAAAGATTTATTCCACTGTATGTAAATAAGAAATCTCTTTCTGGCTTGATTTCTTTTTGTAATTCTAAAATTTCTTCTTTTGTGTAGTTCTCCAATATGTACTTACCATATAAACCTTTTTCCGTTAGTTCAACAATAAATTCATATAAATTATCATAAGGATTTTCTTGATTTTCTGATTTTCTATCTCTCATTACCTCATCATATAACTTATAAACATATAATCTTGAAGCTGCATATTGCCATGATGGTTCCATATCTGAAGTTAGTTCTAATGATACCTGAATTAAGCAATCTCTTATTTCAGACTCTGTCATATTAGGTCTAATAATGTGGTCCATAGCTTTTATAAGCTTCTCTTCTTGATAAGTTCCATCTTCATCTCTTATATCTTTAATTGCCAAAGTACAAATTGCTTTTAAATAAGTCATGTTAACCCCTTCTCACTATATGTAGTATATTTTTTTATTTTTTATATTTATTTACACAATATATAGCCTATTATAATTTTTATTTTTTTATTTGTAAAATATAAAAAACCAATAGAACCAAAGAAAAAAGGAGGTATATGCAATTATACGTCCTTTTTCTATGGTTATTAATAATTTTTATCCGTTGACTTTTATATTCTTTTAATATTTATTGTTTTACTTTCATATTTAAAAAATACATATTATTTTAATTTTTCAACCCATTGTTCTTCCTTGAAACCAACTAAAACTATTTCATCAGTTACTATAATAGGTCTCTTAACTAACATTCCATCTGTAGATAATATTTCTAAAAGTTCTTCTTGATCTAAGACCTTAACTTTATCTTTTAATTCCATTTCTCTATATAGCTTTCCGGATGTATTAAAAAACTTATTTATATTTAAGCCACTCTTAATTAACCATTCTCTTAACTCATCTTTAGTAGGTTTATTTTCTACTATGTGTCTATCTGTAAACTCTAATTCATTATATTCTAAAAATTTCTTTGCTTTTATGCAAGTTGTACACTTAGGGTATTCTATAAAAACTATACTCATAATACCTTCCTTTCTTTTATAATGACACTAAAAAAATATTAACCCTAATAGTTATTAGTTAAGAATTATTATAACATATCTATTCCCTTTTTCAATATTTAAACCTATTATTTATTTTACAATTACTTAGGAATTTTTATATATAGTTTAAACATATCACCTTCTACATCTATTTTAATATTTCCATTATGAAGTTCAACTATACTTCTAGCTATTGCAAGCCCTATACCAGATCCTTCAACAGCTGAATTTCTTGATTGATCCGCTCTTTCAAATCTTTCAAAAATCTCTTCTTCATTAAAATTCATCTCATAATTTGATATATTTTTAAAATCAATTTCAAGCTCATTATCCTTATTTGTAATATTTATATAAACTCTTGTATTATCTAAAGAATATTTAAGCGCATTTATTATTATATTTTCAAACACTCTAGACATCAGCTTTCCATCTAAGTTAATAACTAATTCATCCTCTTTAGATGACACCTTAAATTCAATATTTTTTTCTTCATATAGGCTGCTATATTCCCCAACACCCTGATGCACTAATGCTATTATGTCCACATCACTTTTATTTAATATCATTTTCCCACTATTTAATTTTGATACTTCAAATAAATCTTCTATTAATCCCTTAAGTTTCAAAGATTTCTTTTCAAGTATATCTAAATAATCTAATCTTTCATCTTCAGTAATGTTAGGATCCTTAAGTATATTTACATAGTTTATTATTGAAGTTAAAGGAGTTTTTAAATCATGTGATACATTTGATATTAATTCAGTTTTTAATTTTTCATTCTTAACTTTCTCATTAACTGCTATTTTATAGCCATCTTTAATCTGATTTATATTATCTACTAATTCCTTTACTTCCTTTTGTCCTATATCATCTATATCATAATCTAAATTTCCATCATTTAGCTTTTTGAGACCTTCATTTATCATAGCTATATCTAAAGTTTTTTTAACAGTATAAACAATGCATAATAAAGGTATTAGAACTATAAATAATGTTCCTTTAAAGGGGTATCTAGTTAGAAGTGTTAATAATAAATTTTGATTCCTAATAGATGCTACTAAATATAAGTAGGATACTATAACTATAAAAGCTGCAACAATAGCTGTTACAAGTTTATTTCTAGTATATTTATACTTAAATCCATATCTTAGTACATAGAAAAGTCTATGTACTGTATTTATTTTCAAATTAACTTCTTTTCCATTTGTAACAATATTAATTAACAATTTAAAAAATAATAATATACTTATTATTGTTGTTACTATCATTAATTTTGCAGTAATAGCCTTTTCTCTAATTAACTCTTTATAGCCTTCTGGATATGTGTAATAAAACTCTTCATAATTAGACAACCCTTCTTTTTCGACATACTTAATATCACTATTTATATAGGAATTAAAAGTGTCTACATTATCAATCATGATATTTGCGAATCCTCTATTTTTTAAATATCTTAATACATCTTCTGAATCTATTAAGCCATAATTAGGTCCATAAAATTCTTCAAGTCCATAATCGCTTGTTATTATATTGCCTGTAGTTTTATTTAATATTGCATATTTATATGTATTTTTTAAACTTTCTCCATACACTTTAGCTTCAATTTTTTTATCTACATCATAATCTTCTATATATTTAAGATTATTTGATAAATAATAAATCATGTTTGCAATTTCTTCAGTTTCACTATAAATAGTATCTTTTATAAATTTTTGTTCATTAAATAAAGAATCAAAAACCCCTGGTGTATTCTGCCTATTAAACTCTTTAACATAACTAATAGTTAAAAAACCTATTAAAATAACTAAGACTAATATTTCAATTCCCCATATTCCTCTTAGATATCTTTTAATTATCTCTTTCAATTTTATAACCAACACCCCATACCACCTTTATATATTCAGGTTCTTTTGTGTTAATTTCAATTTTTTCTCTTATTCTTCTTATATGAACTGTAACTGTATTTTCACTTCTATAAAAAGGTTCATCCCAAACTTTTTCATATAGCTCTTTAATTGAAAATACTTTACCTAAGTTTGAAGCTAATAAATGAAGTATTTTAAATTCTGTTGCCGTTGTTTTAACCTCTTCACCTCTAAGTATTATTACTCTTTCTTTACTATTAATTATTAAATCTTTAACTTGTATAATATCCTCATCAGTTTCTATATCTAAAGGCTTATCATATCTTCTAAGTTGTGACTTTACTCTTGCTACAAGTTCTAAATGGTTAAACGGCTTAGATAAATAATCATCTGCACCAACATTAAGCCCTAATATTTTATCACCATCATCAGTTTTAGCTGACAGCATTATTATTGGCATATTTCTTTTTTCTCTTATTTTCAAGCATGTCTTTATCCCATCTAATCTTGGCATCATTATATCTAAAACAACTAAATGTATCTTCTCCATATCTAATATCTCTAAAGCCTCTATTCCATCCTTGGCTTTATAAACTTTCATTCCCTCTCCACGTAAATATATTTCAATAGCATCTCTTATTTCTCTTTCATCATCAACTACAAGTACATTAAACATATTTTCACCTCATATTTATGTTTTTAAATTGTTCATTTTCTTATAATATTTTCTCTATATTTATCATAACTTATAATTATAAATTTTTCTAATTTATAAAAATTACAATTTTATTAAGTTAATTTTTTTATTAACTTTTTATTCGTTTTAATATATAATCATTGTGTACTATATAAAAGATTAATTCAAGGAGTAAATTTATGATACTAAAGATTAGACAAAATAAAACAGTTCTCTTAGATTTTATAATTATTTTCCTAGGCTGCTTAATTGCATCTCTTGGGGTAAATCTCTTTTTAACTAATGCTAAATTACTAAGCGGAGGTGCTACAGGCGTTGCACTAATTTTACAATATACTGCTAATATTTCTTCTGGTATTACAGTATTTGTAATTAATTTACCATTATTCCTTATAAGCTATAAAAGGTTAAATAAAAGGTTCACTTTATATTCTGCTATTGGAATGATATCTCTATCACTTTCATTAATTATTACTAAACCATTATCGCAGCTTATAAAAATAGATGATATACTAGTTTACTGTATATACGGTGGTGTTTTATGTGGACTTGGATATGGGTTAGTATTTTTAAGAAATGGTTCTACAGGCGGTGTAGATATTATTACAATGGTAATCAGAAAAAAGTATCCTAACTTTGAAATAGGTAAGGTTAGCTTTGGAATAAACTGTATAATAGTTCTTATAGGAGCTATAATCTTTGGACTTCCTAAAGCACTATATACATTTATATCTATATTTCTTCAGAGTGTTGTAGTTGATAGGGTCCTTAATGGATTTAATAGCAAAAAGCTTTTGCTAATTTTAACTGAAAAAGAACAAGACATGATTAATTATATTATTAAAGATATGCACCGAGGGGTTACTTCTTTAATCGCCGAAGGAGAATATACACATAATAGAAAAAAAATGCTTTATTGTGCTGTTACTTCTTCTCAAATGATTCATGTAAAACTTAAACTTTTAAAAATTGATCCTAAAGCCTTTATTACTATAATAGATGTATCAGAGGTAAACGGAAAAGGCTTCCGCCATATTTAAAAAATAACAAATCAATAATTAAAAACTTATATTCTTTAATTAAAGTAAAAAAAGGTTTTATCATCTTTATTAGAGGGCTTCAAAAAATAACTAGTCAGATTCTAGTCTATTTTTTGGCCCTCTTAATGATAAAACCTTTTTTATTATCTTAATTTACTTACTTAACCGTATTAAGATAAGCTTCTTGACCTATTTTATAAAGATTATTTCCTTTTGAATCTATAACTACAATTAAAGGTAAATCTTTAACCTCCATCTTTCTTATTGCTTCTGATCCTAAATCTTCATAAGCTATTATTTCAGACTTAACTATACTTTTTGCAATAAGCGCAGCAGCTCCTCCTATTGCTCCAAAGTAAATACTTTTATTTATTTTTATAGCTTCTATAACTTCTTCACTTCTAGCACCCTTTCCAATCATTCCTTTTAACCCTAAATCTAAAAGAGCTTTAGTATATGGATCAATTCTATAGCTTGTAGTTGGACCCGCAGATCCAATTACTTCACCTGGCTTTGCAGGGCTTGGTCCAACATAATAAATAATCTCTCCCTCTATATTAAAAGGCAATTCCTTTCCTTCATTAATCAAATCTATTAATCTCTTATGAGCTGCATCTCTAGCTGAATATATTGTACCTGAAAGCAAAATATTATCCCCAGCCTTTAGCCCCAAAACCTTCTCCTCCGTTAATGGTGTATTTATTCTTTTTTCCATATTAAAGCCCCCCTATAGTACTATCTCTTTATGCCTTGTAGCATGACAACTTATATTAACAGCTACAGGCAACCCCGCAATATGGGTTGGATAAGTTTCTATATTTAATCCAATCGCTGTTGTTTTACCCCCAAATCCTTGAGGTCCTATTCCTAATTTGTTTATAGTATCTAAAAGTTCAATTTCTAATTTTTTATAAAAATTAATCGTACTCCCTTCATCAATAGGTCTAATTAGAGCCTTCTTAGACAAATATGCAGCCTTATCAAATGTTCCCCCTATTCCTACTCCTATAACCATAGGTGGACAAGGGTTAGGTCCAGCTTCCTTAACCGTCTCTATAATAAATTGTTTTACCCCTTCTATTCCATCTGCAGGTTTTAACATTTTTATTTTACTCATATTTTCTGATCCGAATCCTTTAGGTGCAACTGTTATCTTAATATTATTACCAGCAACAATATCATAATATATAACAGCAGGAGTATTATCTTTAGTATTAACCCTATCTATAGGATCTTTAACTACAGATTTTCTTAATAATCCATCCTCATATCCTCTTCTTACGCCTTCATTTATAGCATCCTCTAATAATCCACCAACTATATGTACCTCTTGTCCAACTTCTATGAATACACAAGCCATACCCGTATCCTGGCACATAGGCATTTGTTCTCTTTTGGCTATATCCGAATTAATTATAATTTTATCTAATATATCCTTTGCTAAATCCCAGGTTTCTTCTTCTTTTGATTTTAGTAATGCACTTTTTATATCATTTGATAAAAAGTAGTTTGAGTTTATACATAAATTCTTTACAGCATCTGTTATTACTTCAACATTAATTTCTCTCATATCAATCACTCCTAATATTAGGCACTTCCCAAAAAATAATAGGTCAATTTACAGTCTATTATTTTTAAAAGCACTTTAATAAGTTAATTTTATTATTCTTTCACACTATTTACAATGCTTTGTAAATAAATAATCATATTATTAGATTTTACTTATTATAATTTAATAAGATATAATTAGGAGGTCACCTATGAATAATAAAAAACTTTATACCCTAGCTAATTTTATAATTTACTCTTTAATAACAGTACTAATAATTCTAATTACCTATAATGCATTAATCTTATATAAAAGATATAAAATACCTAAAATACCACAAAACAGTATTAATGTTTCTCCAAACTATAATGATGGTATTTCCGATATATTAGTAAATGATTAATATTTCGCCTATTATGTATAACTATCCTAATAATCTCTTTAAAATATTAAAAGTTGAAATTACACTCATTAAGGAAGCTTCAAAAGATAACTTATCAGATTCCGATTTATTTTGCGCTACGATATATCACAACCTTTACATAAACTGGTTATGAGCATGTTATTGTTCTTCTCCTAGCCTAAAATATCATCTTAATCTTTGACGTGTTATTTTCTTTAAGCTTCCTAATTCATATTCAAATAAATGACTGTAACTTTAATGATCTTCAAAAGTTAACAATTTCCTATTAAATAGACATATTATTATATTAATCTACATTGATTCTATTTTTATTCTATAGAGTTTCTAATAATGCTCCTTCCATTTCTAACCTTTCAACAAATTTCCTAGGAAATATTACTGATTAGTATTTATATTGTCTAATCCCTGAAAATACCTATCTATGCCTAAAGATAATCCTTCTACTAATCTATTCTGATGATCTTCGGTCTTTAACTTCGCTTCTTCTTCAGGATTTGATAAAAACCCACATTCAACTAACACTGATGCACCTTCATACTTATCTCTTAATATAAGATAAGCATCACCCGCTGATTTTGCAACTCTTTTATTATTATCCTCTACTTTTTCTTTTAGAGAATCTTGTATATTTTTAGCTAGTATAGAGCTTTTTTCATTTGATGCATGCCAAACTTGAGCTCCGTAACATTTACTTTGGGCAAACATATTTTGATGAATAGAAATAAATATATCACAATTAGTTTCCTTTTTCATTTCACATCTTTTCTTTAGATCCTCTCTCTTCTTTTCTCTAATTGTTGTTCCTTTGCTATATAATCCATCATCTGCCTCTCTCGTCATCACAACCTTATAACCCTTACTTTCTAAATTAACTTTTAGTTTTTTACTAATTTCTAAATTTATTCCTTTTTCAATAGTTCCTTGTTTAGATTTAGCTCCACCATCAAATCCACCATGGCCTGGGTCAATCAATATTACCTTTTGTTCACTTTCGTTTATAGTAGCCTTCACTGGCACCGTACATACTATAAAAAATATCATTAATATAGAAATTACTCTTAGTTTTCTCATATTTTACCCTCCATAAATTATTCTTATCTTATTTATTATGTTTCTTTATACTTTTATTATTCCGAATTAACTCTTATTTATATATATTAGACGCTATTTTTTATCTAGCGATGTTATTTTTTTTAAATTCTATGAAATTAAAATAAGGATATTAACATTTAATTAAATGTTAATATCCTTATTTCCTAATTCTACAAAGTAATTTAAATATACTTTAGACATTTCAAGAAATAACAAACCACTGATACATATATTGACTTGTTATTTTTTAAAAATTCCTTATGCTTCTATATTCTAATTATTTTCAATAACGCTTTCCGCTATATTAGTTGAATGATCTCCAATTCTTTCAAAATTGCTTATTACATCTAAGAATATAGCACCTGCATATGCATTACATGTTCCATCATAAAGTCTTTTAATGTGGAGTTCTCTATATTTTTTTTGAAGTCTATCAATATTAGATTCAACTTCTTGAATGCTTTTCGCCATTTCTAAATCTCTATTAATATAACTTTCTATAGCTATGTCTATGGCTTTAATAGTACTATCATACATTGTATGTAATTGTTGAATCGCTTCATCACTATA
Source organism: Clostridium gasigenes (assembly GCF_900104115.1). Taxonomy (GTDB): domain Bacteria; phylum Bacillota; class Clostridia; order Clostridiales; family Clostridiaceae; genus Clostridium; species Clostridium gasigenes. Next base: position 69,472 of record NZ_FNJM01000005.1, on the reverse strand, counting down.
TTCTAAATTCTTAGCAATTTTTTGAGATGCTAATCCAGCAATATTATCTGCATGATCTCCTATTCTTTCAATATCAATAACTGTATGGAATGTAGATGATACTATTCCTTGTTCTTTATCGGACAACTCGCATTTTGATAATTTTACCAAATAAGTAGTTATAGATTCATCTAAATCATTTATTATTTTTTCATTTTCATAAACCTTTTCTATTAACTTTATATCATTATTATCAAAGGCTTTCATTGCAAGTTTCAAACCTTTTTTAGCTTTATTAGCCATTCTAATTGTCTCTTTTACAACTTGTCCAGCTGCAATAACCGGTGTTTCCAATAACCTATCATCAATATATTTTACTCCACGGTCTTCTTCTTCATCTTGCCCTGGAATTATCTTATTAACAATTTTGATTAAAACTCCTGTTAATGGCAACATTACTGCAGTATTAACTAAATTAAATACTGTATGTGCATTTGCTATTTGTCTACTTACATCATCAGGACTAATTTTGGAAACTATCTCTCCTAAAATACCACTCATTAAAACTGGTATAAATAGTATTGTACCACCTAAATTAAAAATCAAATGTAACATAGCCGCTTTATGTGCTGTTTTATTTGTTCCAATTGTTGCAATCATAGCCGTAATACACGTTCCTATATTGCATCCAAATACTATTGGCAGCGCCTGTGTTATATTCAATACTCCTGTTGTTGCTAACGCAAGTAGTATCCCCGTAGTTGCTGATGAACTTTGAAGAACTGCTGTTAATATAGCTCCAGCAAGAATTCCTAAAAACATGTTATCGCCTACAGTTGCTAGTAATCCCTTGAATGCCTCTGTTTCTGCTAATGGTTTCATAGCGGCACTCATCATTCCCATTCCTGTAAATAATATACCAAACCCTAAAATTATATTTCCGATATCCTTTCTTTTCTTTACCTTAGCGAACATTACTATAAATGCTCCAAAGAAAACGAAAAGGGGTGCTATTGTATCCAATTTAAATGCTACTAATTGAGCTGTTACAGTGGTTCCTATGTTAGCCCCCATAATTATCCCAGCCGCTTGTGTTAAGTTCATTACTCCTGCATTTACAAAGCCTACCACCATTACAGTTGTAGCGCTACTGCTTTGAATAATAGCTGTTACTATTGATCCAACTAAAACTGCAATTAAAGGATTCTTTGTTACTTTTTCAAGTATATTTTTTAGACCCTCTCCTGCTGCATTCTCTAATCCATCACCCATGAGTTTCATTCCATATATAAATAAACCTAATCCGCCCATTAACTTAATAATAACCATTAATGATTCCAAAGTTACTCTCCTTTGTTTGTCGTTTTTACAAACTTAGTTTACATCATTTATTAACATTTGTTAAGTAATTTATCTGATTTTTAACCTATTCTTAATATAACTCTACAAAATATGGACTTTTTCTTCATATTCTACGTAATAATTATTAAAATTTTTCATATTTTTCATTATATTCCATTTACATATTAAAAAAAATAACAAATCAACAGCCGATATATATTTTATGTCCATACGAAGATAAAACCCTCTAGTAATTATTACTATATGTGTTCTCATTATACTACGTGTAACGCAAAATAGACTAGCATATTGCCTTGTTATTTCTTGAATATGTTTTATATAAAAAAAATGGGAAAGAGGTATTCCCTCTTTCCCATATATAAGCAATACTATCTCTTTGAGAATTGTGATGCTTTTCTAGCCTTTTTAAGACCATATTTCTTTCTTTCTTTCATTCTTGGGTCTCTTGTTACGAAACCAGCTTTCTTTAATTCACCTTTAAGAGTTTCATCTGATTTGATTAAAGCTCTTGTTATTCCGTGTCTTATAGCTCCAGCTTGACCTGTAAATCCACCACCGTGAACATTAACTAAAACGTCGAATTTATCTTTAGTTGCAGTTAACATTAATGGTTGATTAACGATCATTATTAAAGTTTCTAAACCGAAAAACTTTTCAATTTCTCTGTCATTTATAGTAACTTTACCGTTTCCAGGTACAAGTCTTACTCTTGCAACTGATTGTTTTCTTCTTCCAGTTCCTAAATATTGAACTTTTGCCATTTTTTATTCCTCCTCGTGAGCGTATATTAGTACTTTAATTCAAGTACTTCTGGGTTTTGAGCAGCGTGACCATGATCAGCGCCTCTATATACTTTTAACTTAGTAAGCATTTTTCTTCCTAAAACACCTGTTGGAAGCATTCTTCTAACGGCTTCTTCAAAAGCGAATTCAGGTTTCCTAATTAATACTTCTCTGTAAGGAGTTTCTTTTAATCCACCTGGATAAAAACTATGCTTTCTCATTAATTTTTGATCTAACTTCTTACCAGTTAAAACAACCTTTTCTGAGTTAATGATTATAACAAAATCTCCGCAATCAACATTTGTTGTAAATGTTGGCTTATTCTTACCTCTTAAAATTGAAGCAACTTGGCTAGCAACTCTACCTAGTGGTTTACCAGCAGCATCAACTACATACCATTTTCTTTGAACTTCACTTGCTTTTGCAATATATGATTTCATATTTCTTCCTCCTTGAACTTACATTAAGCTTTACTTTTTTTCAAGTACTTCTTTTATATCAAGATCCTAGCTGATGGATCTTATATACATAACTAATCTAACATAGCTTATTATAATACACGCTTACGGGCGTGTCAACTTTTTTTTACTTTTATTTTGAATTAATAAAAAACCTCTTCAAGCACAAGCCCTAAAGCTGGCACGCACATTCCTGCACCTTTTCTATCTTGGTTGTCTATTATCGTTTTTATATCTATTGGTAATTTCGTTCCTCTTCCAACCTGTAATAATGTTCCTACTATTATCCTTACCATATTGTATAAGAAACCATCCCCTGTTATAAAAAACTTTATTTTATTCTTATTTATTTCTATATGTAAGTCACTTATAGTTCTTATTGTGGTCTTTACAGAGCTCCCATCACTCTTAAATGCTTTAAAATCATGTGTTCCTATAAAATATTTACAGGTTTCCGTCATTTTTTCTATATTTATCTTACCTCTAACATGATATGAGTAGCTTCGCCCAATAGCACTAGGTATTTCACTATTTAGTACAGTATAAGTATAAGTTTTTCCTTTAGAATTATATCTAGCATGGAATTCTTCCATCACCTCTAAAGAATTTAATATTACTATATCATCAGGGAGTTTTGTATTAATAGCTTCTTTAAAGCGATTCCCAGGAATACTACTATTAGTCTTAAAGTTAGCAACATAACCTCTAGCATGGACCCCTGAGTCAGTTCTTGAGCTACCTATAAGTTTGACATCTTCCCCTGTGACTTTCTTAATAGCAATTTCTATAGTGCCTTGTACCGTTGTTCCTAGTTTTTGCTTTTGCCACCCAAAGTAATTCGTACCATCATATTCTATTAGTAATTTAATATTCCTCATAATTTTCACCTTAGCCCTGTACTATTTTCTATATAAATACTCTTATTGATATACTTCCTATTAATAAAATTAAAAAAATAACAAATGCGACTATATCTTTTGATGAAAACATTAATTGTTTCATTCTAGTTCTTCCAGCTCCGCCTCTATACCCTCTAGCTTCCATAGCCATAGCAAGCTCATCAGCTCTTCTAAATGAACTTATAAATAGAGGAACTAATAATGGGATTAAACTTTTTGCTTTTTTTATAATTCCACCACTCTCAAAGTCAGCACCTCTTGCCTTTTGTGCCATCATTATCTTATCAGTCTCATCAATAAGTGTAGGTATAAATCTTAACGCTATAGTCATCATCATAGCTAATTCATGAGCTAACTCTTTACCTATAGGTTTTAATAGCTTTTCTATTCCATCTGTTAATTCAATTGGTGAAGTAGTAAGTGTTAATACTGAAGTGCCCATAATTAAGAATATTAATCTTAAAGCCATAAATACAGCTATCCTTACCCCTTCTTCATATATGTTTATAAATCCATAGCTAAACAATAACTCCCCACCCTTAATCATAAAGATATTTAAAGTTGCTGTTAGTGCTATTAGAAAAAATACTGGTTTTAATCCCTTATACAGGTATCTTAGTGGTATTTTAGATGTATAAATAGTTAATGATAAAAAAGCTACAATTAATGAATATCCCACAAATTTATCAATAATAAATAAACAAGCTATAAATAATATAGATAACACTATTTTTGTTCTTGGATCTAATTTATGCACGAAGGTCTCGCCAGGTATATATTGTCCAATAGTTATATCCTTTATCATTGCTTCTACACCCCCTTCCTACTTTCTATTTTCTTTCAGTACTCGTAATAATTCTAATCTTCCTTGATCAACTGTAAATATATCTTCCGAAACATCAAAGCCCTTTTGTTTTAATGATCTCATTAAATATGTTACTTGTGGAACTCCCAGCCCTATGCTTTCCAACTTATCTATTTCCTTAAATACTTTAGCAGGAACACCTTCTAGCACTACCCCACCTTTACTCATAACAATAATTCTTTCCGCCACTTTACCTACATCTTCCATGCTATGACTTACTAAAACTATAGTCATTTTGTATTTTATATGTAATGTCTTAATTTGAGCTAAAATGTCATCTCTACCTTTTGGATCTAGTCCAGCTGTAGGTTCATCTAATATTAATATCTTAGGCTCCATAGCAACCACACCCGCTATGGCAACCCTACGTTTTTCTCCACCACTTAAATCAAAAGGCGACTTATCCTTATATGTTTCATAATCTAAACCTACCATTTCCATTGATTTCTTAACTCTCTTAGTTATTTCCTCTTGTTCTAATCCAAGATTTCTTGGTCCAAACTCTATATCTTTTTCAATACTTTCCTCAAATAATTGATATTCAGGATATTGAAATACTAATCCAACCTTTTTTCTTATGTCCGAAAGTTTAACTTCTCCTCCTGTTATATCTACATCATCTATGATTATTCTTCCACTACTTGGTTTTAATAATCCATTCATATGTTGTATTAATGTTGATTTACCTGAGCCAGTATGTCCTATTAAAGCTATAAACTCTCCATTATTAATTTCTAAATTAACATTATCTAAAGCTACCTTTTCAAAAGGTGATTTAGGCATATATATGTATTTTAAATTTTCTATTTTAATTGACATAAAGCATTCACCATCTCATCCACATTTAAAATTTTTGTCGTAATATCAATACCAGCTTTCTGTAATTCATAGCATAGTTCTGTAACCTGTGGTACATCTAATCCAATTTTTTTCATAGTTTCAACTTTTGAAAATACTTCCCTTGGTATTCCTTCAAGTATTATTTCACCCTTATCCATAACAATAACTCTATCAGCTTTAGCTGCTTCATCCATATAATGGGTAATTAATACAATTGTAATACCATACTTTTCATTTATCTCTTTTATATTATTTAAAACTTCTTTTCTACCCGATGGATCTAACATGGCTGTTGGTTCGTCAAAAATAATACAATCTGGTTTCATAGCAAGTATCCCTGCTATGGCAATCCTCTGCTTTTGTCCACCTGATAAAAGATGTGGAGCGTGTCTTTTATACTCACTCATACCAACTTTTTCCAAACTTTCATCTACTCTCTTTCTTATTTCACTTGGTTCTACGCCTAAGTTCTCTGGTCCAAATGCTACATCTTCTTCTACAATAGTCGCAACTATTTGATTATCAGGATTTTGAAAAACCATACCAGCTTTAGATCTTATACTCCATAGATTATTAGCATCTGAGGTATCTAATCCATCTACTATAACAGTTCCACTACTAGGAACTAAAAGTGCATTCATATGCTTTGCAATTGTTGATTTTCCCGATCCATTATGACCTAATATCACTAAAAACTCACCTTTTTTTACATTAAGGCTTACTTCTTTTACTGCATATAATTCTTCTTCGCCTTCATTAACCGTATACTTGAATGATAAATTTTCACATTTAATCATTGAATTTTCCATATAGGACCTCCATATATTATCATTATTTATAACTACTAAACGCTATATAAAATTTCAGTTGTGTATATACACATAAAAATATTATATTATATAATGAAACTATTTACTATTATTAATTTAAGTAAAAATTTATACACTGTTTAATATTTATTTATATAAGAAAACAGGGATTAAGTTAAAAACTTAATCCCCTAAAATATTATACTAATTCAAGTATAACCATTTCAGCTCCGTCCCCTCTTCTAGGGCCCGTTTTGTACATTCTAGTGTATCCACCATTTCTTTCTGCGTACTTTGGAGCTATATTATCAAATAAATTTTGAACTACTGCTTCTTCTTGAACAAAAGCTAAAACTTGTCTTCTAGCGTGAAGATCTCCTCTTTTTGCTAAAGTGATCATCTTTTCTGCTATTTTTCTAGTTTCTTTCGCTCTTGTATCAGTTGTTTGCATTTTACCATGCTTTAAAAAGCTTGTAACAAGGCTTCTTAGCATAGCTCTTCTTTGGTCAGTAGCACGACCTAACTTACGATAACCTGCCATATGGATTTACCTCCTTACTCATCGTTTAGTCTTAATCCTAAGCTTAATTCCTTAAGCTTTCTTTCGACTTCCTCTAAAGACTTCTTTCCTAGATTCCTTACCTTCATCATATCATCCATAGACTTTCCAGCAAGTTCTTGAACTGTATTTATTCCAGCTCTCTTTAAACAGTTATATGATCTAACTGATAAATCAAGTTCCTCAACAGTCATTTCTAGTACTTTTTCTTTTTTGTCTTCTTCTTTTTCTATCATTATCTCTACATCATTAGTACTGTCGCCTAATGACATAAATAATTTAAAATGCTCTATAAGAATTTTTGATGATAAGCTTATAGCTTCATCAATTTTAATAGTTCCATTAGTCCAGATTTCTAAAGTTAACTTATCATAATCAGTAATTTGACCTACTCTAGTATTTTCTACTGTAAAGTTAACTCTTTTAACTGGTGTATATATTGAATCTACAGCTATTGATGATATTGAAAGTTCGTCACTCTTATTTTTGTTCTGAGTAACATATCCTCTACCTTTATTAACTGTTAATTCCATATATAACTTTGCATTATCGTCTAATGTTGCAATATGTAGGTCTTTACTTACAACTTCAACGTCTCCATCAGTTTTTATATCTGCACCTGTAACTTCTCCTGGTCCTTGAGCATCTATATATATAGTCTTAGGACCATCACCATTCATTATTAACGCTAAAGATTTAATGTTTAAGATTAACTCAGTAACATCTTCCTTAACGCCTTGTACAGTTGAGAATTCATGAAGTACTGTATCTATTTTTACAGATGTTGTTGCCGCACCTGGAAGTGATGATAGTAATATTCTTCTTAGAGCATTTCCAAGAGTTATACCGTATCCTCTTTCTAGTGGTTCAACCACATATTTACCATAAGTACCGTATTCATTCGCTTCTATACATTCTATCATTGGCTTTTCTATTTCTAACATGTACAAACCCTCCTTATATTTAAAATGGCAACCTTATTCTGAGGGCAACTGATTCTATATTTGGGACTAAGAACAAGTCTTAAAATCCCAAATAATAGTTTATTACTTGCTATATAACTCAACAATAAGAGTTTCGTTAACTGGAACGTCAATGTCTTCTCTTGTTGGCTCAGCAACTACTTTACCTTCATAGTTTTCAACGTTAGCTTCTAACCATTTTGGTAGAGTTTTTGGATTTTCAACAAAAGTCTTGAACTTTTCAGTTCCTCTGCTCTTTTCACAAACTGAAATCACATCATTAACAGAAACTCTGTATGATGGAATATCAACTTTTTTACCATTTACTAAGAAATGACCATGATTAACTAATTGTCTAGCTTCATTTCTTGAAGCACCATATCCTAGTCTGTAAACAACGTTATCTAATCTCATTTCTAATAATTTAAGTAAGTTTTCACCAGTGATACCCCTCATATGGTCAGCCTTTTCGTAATAAGTTCTGAATTGGCCTTCTAATACTCCGTATATTCTTCTAGCTTTTTGCTTTTCTCTTAATTGAACTCCATAGTTAGAAACCTTTTTCTTAGCCGCTCCATGTTGTCCTGGCGCATAGCTTCTTCTAACAAAAGCACATTTATCTGTAAAACATCTATCTCCCTTAAGGAACAGTTTCATACCTTCTCTTCTACATAATCTGCATGTAGCTCCAGTATATCTTGCCATTAATTACACCTCCTAGACTCTTCTTCTTTTTGGTGGTCTACATCCGTTGTGAGGAATTGGAGTAACATCTTTAATTAGAGTTACTTCTAATCCTGCTGCTTGTAGAGATCTTATTGCTGCTTCTCTACCTGAGCCCGGTCCCTTAACGTAAACTTCTATACTCTTTAAACCGTGTTCCATAGCACCTTCTGCTGCTTTTTCTGCTGCCATTTGTGCTGCAAATGGAGTACTTTTTCTTGATCCTCTGAATCCTAAAGATCCTGCACTTGACCATGATAAAGCATTTCCTGACGCATCAGTTAAAGTAACTATTGAGTTATTGAAAGTTGACTTGATGTGTGCAGCACCATGCTCAACATTCTTTCTCTCTTTTTTTCTTCTAGTCTTTTTGACTTTTTGAGCTGCCATCGAATTCCCTCCTCACTACTTCTTCTTATTTGCCATAGTTTTCTTTGGACCTTTTCTAGTTCTTGCGTTAGTTTTAGTCTTTTGACCTCTAACTGGAAGACCTTTTCTATGTCTGATTCCTCTATAACATCCTATTTCTACTAATCTCTTAATGTTTAAAGAAACATCTCTTCTTAAGTCACCTTCAACCATTATACTCTTAGTTATGAAATTTCTGATTTCATTTACTTCTTCTTCGCTAAGATCTTTAACTCTAGTATCTGGATTAACTCCAGTAGCTGCTAAAATCTTATGTGAAGTAGAAAGTCCTATTCCATATATATATGTTAGACCTATCTCAACTCTTTTTTCTTTTGGTAGATCTACTCCTGATATTCTTGCCATTAAAACTTACACCTCCTGATAATTGAAATGCATAAAAGTTAATTATTTTTGTGCTTTATATAATAAAATTTTAGGTCGATAGATTTTTATTCATCTATCGGTCAGCCGCCCTAAAATTTACTTATTTAATTAAAATGCCTATATAATCATATGTGACTTTAAAGTAAATGTCAATAATTATTATATAGTAATATAATACTTTTTTGCCTAATACTTAATTATATTAGCCTTGCTTTTGCTTGTGCTTAGGATTTTCACAGATAACCATTACTCTTCCTTTTCTTCTTATAACTTTGCACTTTTCGCAAATAGGCTTAACTGATGGTCTTACTTTCATCGCTAACCCTCCTTGTAATTGTTCTGGTAAGTAATTTAATACTCCCCTTATTTAGCTCTCCAAGTAATTCTTGCTCTACTTAAATCGTATGGAGATATTTCAAGTGTTACTTTATCTCCTGGTAGAATTCTTATGAAATTCATTCTTAGTTTGCCTGATATATGTGCTAAAATCGTTTGGCCACTTTCTAGTTCAACTTGGAACATAGCATTTGGTAAAGATTCTAATACAGTACCTTGCATTTCTATAACATCATCTTTTGACATAAGGTAATCAACCCTCCTTAACAATGCTTTTAAGTTTTAGAAATCTCTTGATTTTTAAATCAGCACCTCTATTTTTTGATGATATTAAAACTTTAATATCATCACTTATATCATCTAAAACAAGTAAATGTTTTAGTTTCTTTTTCTTCGGCATCTGAATTGTTTTTGTGTTTCCATTGCTTAAAAGCATATAGTCATTATCTATGCAATCTACAATCACATATAAACAACTTTTATCCCTTCCAGCAACAGAAGAAACTACTTTCCCAATCAAGTCATTGTTTTGCAAATTTTTTCACCTCGATGATTACCTTAGCCATAAATCTACAAGTCACCTTGTGGTATCATGCGAATTTATAACTAAGCAACACTATTTTAAATTAGTGTTAATATTTCGGGTCCATCTGGTAAAATTACAACAGTATTTTCGTAGTGCGCAGATAGACTTCCGTCACTAGTTACTACGGTCCAATCATCGTTTAATGTTTTAACTTTATAGGTTCCAACATTAATCATTGGTTCAATAGCTAAAGTCATTCCAGCTATTAATTTTGGACCTCTCCCCGCTTTACCAAAATTAGGTACTTCGGGATCTTCGTGTACAACTCTACCTATACCGTGTCCTACGAAATCTCTCACTACAGAGAAACCTGAAGCTTCTACGTAGTTTTGTATCTCATGTGATATATCAGTTAGTCTATTACCTACTTTTGCATATTCAATTCCCTTAAAGAAACTTTGTTCAGTAACTCTAATTAAATCTTTAGCTTTATCAGATACATTTCCAACAGCAAATGTTCTAGCTGCATCTCCATGAAAACCATTTATACAGGCTCCACAGTCTACACTAATTATATCACCATCTTTTAATACATAACTTCCTGGTATCCCATGAACTACATGCTCGTTAACAGATATACATAGTGAAGCAGGAAACCCATATAGCCCTTTAAATGAAGGCTTTGCTCCATGCTTAGTTATAAATTCTTCTGCTATTTTATCTAATCCAGCAGTAGTTATACCTGGTTTAACATTTTCTCCAACAAGTAATAATGTCTCAGCGACTATTTTTCCAGCAATTCGCATTAAATCAATTTCTTTTTCGCTCTTAATAATTATCATTATTTTTTGCTCCCTAAAATTGTGCAAATACTTTCAAAAACTTCATTAATAGCTTCTGTTCCATCTACTGTTGAAAGTAAGTTTCTTTCCTTGTAAAAATCAATCAGTGGTTGCGTTTGTCTTTCATACACATCAAGTCGCTCTCTTACAGTCTCTTCTACATCATCTTTTCTTTGGACTATATCACTACCACATACATCACATTTACCTTCAACCTTTGTAGGATTGAATTTAATATGATAACTAGCTCCACAAGATTGACAACCTCTTCTTCCTATCATTCTTTCCAAAATAAATTCCATAGGTACTTCTATTAATAAAGAAGTATCTAGTTTTTCATTTCTTTCAGTTAAAAAGTTCTGAAGTGATTCTGCTTGAAAAACTGTTCTTGGGAATCCATCTAAAAGATATCCACCCATGCAGTCCTCTTGAGCAAGTCTATCTTTTACCATATTAATGGTAACTTCATCTGGAACTAAATGTCCCTTATCCATGTGTTCCTTAGCTTCTATTCCTAAAGGAGTATTTTGAGAAATATTCATTCTGAAAATATCTCCTGTTGAAATATGTGGTATAGAGTATCTATTACTAATTGATTTTGCCTGTGTTCCTTTTCCTGCTCCAGGAGGACCTAATAAAATAATCTTCACGGGCATCATCTCCATTATTAATCTATTTTAAGAATCCTTTATAGTGACGCATTACTAATTGTGAGTCAAGTTGTCTTGAGAAATCCATGGCAACTCCAACTATTATTAATAAAGACGTTCCTCCAAAACTGATTCCTTTTAAAGCTGTATAATTTTCAATTAATATTGGCGTTATTGCAAGGAATGCTGCAAATAATCCTCCGATTAGAGATACTCTTGTAAGTACTCTTTCAAAAAACTTTTCTGTTGCTTCCCCTGGTCTTATTCCTGGGATAAAACCTGCTGATTTATGCAGATTCTCTGCCATCTCATCTGGTTTGAATGTTATTTGGGTATAGAACCAAGTAAAGAATACAGTAAATATAGAATAACAAACTGGATACATCCAGGAATTCTTATTAAATATACTATATTTGCTCCCGGTTATCGCCATTGCCCATTCTTTATCCGGAAAGATTGTAGCTATTGTCTGTGGAAACATCATAACTGACATAGCAAATATTATCGCTATTACTGCTGATCCAATTATGCTTAATGGTATATGAGTAGTTTGCGCTCTCGCAACCTTATTTCCTACAGCTTTTCCTGCATATTGTACTGGTATTCTTCTTTCTGCTAAAGAGAAAAATACAGCTATAAACAGCAATGCTGCTACAAATATTAAGAATAACGCAATTTCTATTATTCCAATTTCACCAGACTGTTTTCCAACCGCTAAGGTTTTCGCAGTTTTGGGTAATTGGGATATTATATTTACAAAAATTAATATGGATATTCCATTACCAAATCCCTTTACAGTGATTTGATCACCAAGCCACATACAGAATGTAGAGCCAACAACAAGTGTTACTATAAGTACTAAAACTTGAATTGCAGTGAATCCAGCTGTAGCACCTGTGCCTCTTATCATTGAGTATGTTCCAAATGCAAGAATACAACCAATTGCTATAGAAAGAATTCTAGTTATACTTTGAATCTTCTTTTTACCATCTTCTCCTTCTTTAGAAAGTTGCTCTAATGAAGGAATGGCAATAGTAAGCAATTGCATAATAATCGATGCATTTATATATGGTGTAACACTTAACGCGAATATACTAAAATTACTGAAAGCTCCACCGGAAATTAAGTTGTAAAATCCAAGCAAACTATCTGATTCTATTAATCCAGATAAGTATTCTGTTCCAATCCCAGGAACAGGAAGATGTATTCCTATCCTAAAGATTGCAACTAAGAATATAGTCCATAAAAATCTTTTCTTTAATTCGGGAACCTTCCAGGCATTACGTAGGGTTAATAGCATACTAAATCACCTCAGCTTTTCCTCCAGCTGCTTCTATCTTTTCAACAGCTGACTTTGAGAATTTACATCCTTTAACAGTTAAGCTTTTTTCTAATGTCCCGTTACCTAAAATTTTAACTCCATCTAATCTTTTGCTTATTACTCTTCTTTCAAGTAATAATTCTGGAGTTATTTCAGTTCCATTTTCAAATATATTTAATCTATCAACGTTTATACTAACGATTTTCTTAGCAAATATATTTGTGAATCCTCTCTTAGGAAGTCTTCTAAATAGTGGCATTTGACCACCTTCGAATCCTGGTCTTGTTCCTCCACCTGATCTAGAGTTTTGGCCTTTTTCACCTTTTCCGGCATTTCTACCAGTACCTGAACCAGTACCTCTACCAAGTCTCTTAGGAGCTTTTCTACTTCCTTCTGGTGATTTTAATTCATGAAGTTTCATTACACAATGCACCTCCTCGTTCTTAAACTTCTTCTATTTTTAGTAGATAATCTACTTTTTTAATCATACCTTTGATTTGAGGAGAATCCTCATGTTCTATTGTTTTACCAATTTTTTTTAGTCCAAGGGCATTTGCAGTAGCGATATGGTTTTTCTTTCTACCTATTAAGCTCTTTACTAAAGTAATCTTAATCTTAGCCATTGCTTATACCTCCTATCCTAATATCTCTTCAACAGTTTTGCCTCTTAATTTAGCTATATCTTCAGCTGTTCTTAAGTTTGCTAACCCGTTAATAGTAGCACTAACCATGTTTTTTGGATTATTAGAACCTAATGATTTAGCTCTAACATCCTTTACTCCTGCTAATTCAAGTACTGATCTTGCTGGACCTCCAGCAATAACTCCTGTACCTGTTTTAGCTGGCATAATAAGAACCTTACTAGTTCCAAATTTACCATATATTTGATGAGGAACAGTTGTGCCTACCATAGCAACTGTAATCATTTGCTTCTTAGCATCTTCTATTCCTTTTTTTATTGCTTCAGGGATTTCTATTGACTTACCCATACCAACGCCTACGTGTCCGTTTTCATCACCTACAACTACTAATGCGCTGAATCTGAAGTTTCTACCACCTTTAACAACCTTAGTTACTCTGTTTATAAAAACAACCTTTTCTTTAAGGTCAAGTGTGCTAGGATCGATTCTCATGTATTTCCCTCCTCGTTTTTTAGAATTTCAAGCCTGCTTCTCTAGCGCTCTCGGCTAATTCTTGAATTCTTCCATGATATATGTATCCACCTCTGTCGAATACTACATCAAGAATTCCTTTTTCAATTGCTCTTTTTGCAACTAAAGCTCCTATAAGCTTAGATGCTTCTTTATTTCCGCCTGCTGCTGTAAAATCTTTTTCCACACTTGAAGCGCATACTAAAGTAACAGCATTAACATCATCTATAATTTGAGCATATATATTTTTTTCACTTCTATATACTGAAAGTCTTGGTCTCTCAGGAGTACCTGAAACTTTTTTACGTACTCTAAGGTGACGTCTCTCTCTAGAAGCTTTTCTGTCTACCTTCTTGAACATAAGGTTCACTCCTCTCTAATTATTTCTTACCAGTTTTACCTTCTTTACGTCTGATCACTTCGTTTTCGTACTTAACTCCCTTACCCTTATATGGTTCAGGAACTCTCCATGATCTTATCTCCGCAGCATCGGCTCCAACTTTTTCTTTATCGATACCCTTAACTATAATTTTAGTTACAGATGGAGTTTCGAAAGTTATACCTTCTCTTGGAGTTATTTCAACTGGATGTGAATATCCTAAATTCATTACAAGTTTAGTTCCTTGTAATTGAGCTTTATAACCAACACCAACTAATTCTAGAGTTTTTTCGTATCCTTTTTCTACTCCAATAGTCATGTTATTGATTAGAGCTCTAGTTAACCCGTGAAGGGCTCTATGATCTTTTTGATCACTAGGTCTTGTAACAACAACTTGGTTGTCTTCAATTGCTATATTCATGTCTTTGTGCATAGTCTTAACAAGCTCGCCCTTTGGACCCTTAACTATAACAACATTATCTGCTGCAATAGTTACAGTTACGCCGGCAGGTATAGCTATCGGTAATCTACCTACTCTTGACATAATTTCACCTCCTGTATTACTTGTTCATGTATATATGTTATTTAGTTACTTTTAAATTATAAAATTACCAAACGTAGCAAAGAACTTCTCCGCCTAAGCCCATTTTTCTAGCTTCTCTATCAACAACTAAACCTTTTGAAGTTGATATAACCGCTATTCCTAAGCCATTAAGAACCTTTGGAATTTCATCTCTTTTACAGTAAACTCTTAATCCTGGTTTAGATATTCTCTTTATACCAGTTATAACTTTTTCTTTATTTGAACCATACTTAAGAGATACTCTTAACATCGGAACAACACCATCGTTGTATTCCTCTATTGCTTTTATATATCCCTCTTGTAATAATATATCTGTAACAGCCTTCTTCACAGTTGATGAAGGAATTTCTACTACTTCATGTTTAACAGCATTTGCATTTCTTATACGAGTTAGCAAATCTGCGATAGGATCTGTCATAACCATTTAATGTGCCTCCTTTCACTACATCCGTTTATTACCAACTTGCTTTTCTACATCCAGGAATTTCTCCCTTATAAGCAAGTTCTCTAAAGCATATACGGCATATACCAAATTTTCTTAGTACTGAATGTGGTCTACCACATAATCTACATCTTGTATAGGCTCTTGTTTTAAACTTCGGTTCTAGTTTCCACTTTTCAATAATTGCCTTACGTGCCATGGTTTTCCCTCCTTATTATTGAGCGAACGGCATGCCAAGGAATCTTAATAATTCTCTAGCTTCTTCGTCAGTATTAGCTGATGTTACGAAGATAATATCCATTCCTCTAACCTTATCAATCTTATCATATTCTATTTCTGGGAATATTAGTTGTTCTTTGATTCCTACAGAGTAGTTACCTCTTCCATCAAATGACTTACTTGATACTCCTTGGAAATCTCTAACTCTTGGAAGTGCTATTGACATTAACTTATCAGCAAATTCATACATGTTTGCCTTTCTTAATGTAACTTTACATCCTAATGCCATATTCTCTCTGATCTTAAAGTTAGCAATTGATTTCTTTGATCTTGTTAATATAGGTTTTTGACCTGCAATTATAGTTAAATCACTAACTGCTGATTCTAAAACTTTTTGATTATCCTTAGCTTCTCCAACTCCCATATTAATGACAATTTTTTCAAGCTTTGGAACTTGCATAATATTTTTATATCCAAACTTTTCTATCATAGCTTGCACTACTTCTTTTTCATACTTCTCTTGAAGTCTTGGTGTCATATTGAGTACCTCCTTTCAGATTCTAGAATGTTTCTCCACACTTTTTGCAAACTCTAACCTTAGTACCATCTTCTAAGATTTTACTGCTAATTCTTGTAGCATTTTTGCATTTTGTGCAATATAACATTACTTTTGAGCTGTATATAGCTCCTTCTTTTTCTATTATACCACCTTGAGCATTAGCTCTATTTGGTTTTTGATGCTTCTTAACTATGTTAACTCCTTGAACTGTAACTTTACCATTCTTTGGAGCTACTTTTAAAACTTCTCCAGTCTTCCCTCTATCCTTACCAGATATAACTACTACTGTATCGTTCTTTTTAACGTGTACCTTCAAATTAGCCACCTCCTCTATTATAGAACTTCAGGTGCTAGTGATAATATTTTATTAAATTCTTTATCTCTTAGCTCCCTAGCAACTGGTCCGAAGATACGAGTTCCTCTTGGTTGCTTGTCGTCTTTTATAATAACAGCTGCATTCTCATCAAATTTGATGTATGAACCATCTGTTCTTCTTAGTCCGTAAACTGTTCTTACTATAACAGCTTTAACAACGTCACCTTTTTTAACAACTCCGCCTGGTGTTGCACTTTTAACGCTGGCTACTATAATATCTCCAATGTTACCGAACTTTCTTTTTGATCCACCTAAAACTCTGATACACATGATTTCCTTAGCACCTGAGTTATCAGCTACTTTAAGTCTACTTTGTTGTTGTATCATTGAATTATCCTCCTTTCGGTCTTAAATTCTATTTCGCTTTTTCTATTATCTCAACAAGTCTCCATCTTTTATCTTTTGATAATGGTCTTGTTTCCATGATTAATACTCTATCGTTAATGTTTGCTTCATTATTTTCATCATGAGCTTTGAACTTTGTAGTTCTTTTTAGTATTTTACCGTATAGTGGATGTCTAACTTTAGTTTCAACGGCAACTACAACAGTTTTTTCCATTTTATCTGAAACAATTTTACCTATTTTTTTCTTTCTTAATCCTCTTTCCATGAGGCGTTACCTCCTTTCAGTCTTACTGTGCGAATGCTCTAATCTCTTCTTCTCTAATGATGGTTTTGATTTGAGCTATAGACTTCTTGACTTCTCTTATTCTGATTGGATTTTCTAATTGACCTGTAGCTAATTGGAATCTTAAGTTGAATAATTCAGCCTTAAGTTCATTTAGCTTAAGCTTTAAATCTTGAGGATCATTTGCTCTTAATTCTTGTAATTCTCTAGCCTTCATTATTCTTCACCACCCATTTCCTCAAAATCTTTTCTGCTAACGAATTTACTTCTTACAGGTAGCTTATGTGACGCTAGTCTCATAGCTTCTCTTGCAGTTTCTTCGGTAACACCTGATAATTCGAATAATACTCTACCTGGTTTAACTACTGCTACCCAATATTCTGGTGAACCTTTACCTGAACCCATTCTAGTTTCAGCTGGTTTTTCAGTTACTGGTTTATCTGGGAAAATCTTTATCCAAAGTTTTCCACCTCTTCTGATATGTCTGTTTATAGCAATTCTGGCAGATTCAATTTGATTACTTGTAACCCAGCCACAAGTTGTCGCTTGGATACCATAATCTCCGTATGCAAGGAAATTCCCTCTAGTAGCTTTTCCTTTCATCCTACCACGTTGTACCTTACGATGCTTAACTCTTTTAGGCATTAACATGATCAATTCCTCCTTTCTTACGCGTTAACTTTTTTAGTTGGAAGAATCTCTCCATTATAAACCCAAACCTTAACACCGATCTTTCCATAAGTTGTATCAGCTTCAGCAAACCCATAATCTATGTCTGCTCTTAAAGTTTGTAGTGGAATTCTTCCTTCATGATATTGCTCTGTTCTTGCTATTTCAGCTCCACCTAATCTACCTGCACAAGCAGTTTTAACACCCTTTGCGCCTTGTCTCATAGATCTTTGGATTGTTTGCTTCATAGCTCTTCTGAATGATACTCTCTTTTCTAATTGAGCAGCGATATTTTCTGCCATTAACTGAGCATCAGTTTCAGTATTTCTAACTTCAACTATATTGATTAAGATGTTTTTTCCATCAATTATCTTAGCTAATTTAACTTTTAAAGCTTCGATTCCTGATCCACCTTTTCCAATTATAACACCTGGTTTAGCAGTGTGTATATTTAGTTTTATTCTCTTAGCTGCTCTTTCAATTTGAATTTTTGAAATTCCAGCTACAAAAAGTTCTTTCTTAACGAATACTCTTATTTTATTGTCTTCTATAAGGTTATCAGCAAAGTTCTTCTTTGAAGCATACCACTTAGCGTCCCAACCTTTTATAACTCCTACTCTAAGTCCGTGAGGATGTACTTTTTGACCCAATTGTTTTCCCTCCTTCTACTAAGATCTTTCTTTAACTATCACAGTTATATGACTACTTCTTTTAAGAATTTTGAACGCTCTACCTTGTGCACGCGGTCTAAATCTCTTTAAAGTTGGTCCTGCACCTACAAATGTCTCTGCAACATATAACTTATCTAGATCTAATTCGTGATTATTCTCTGCATTTGCAACAGCTGATTTTAACACTTTATTAATAACTACTGCCGCATCTCTTTGAGTATATTGTAATATTGCGAAGGCTTCGTCAACATTTTTTCCTCTAATTAATCCAAGAACTACTCCGACTTTCATTGGAGTCATTCTCACATATTTAGCTATAGCTCTAGCTTCCATTTATGTTCCTCCTTTCCGGAATTACTTTCTTTTCCTTGATGATTTCTCATCGTAATCGTGTCCTCTATAAGTTCTTGTTAAAGCAAACTCTCCAAGTTTATGTCCTATCATATCTTCAGTTACAT
Source organism: Clostridium gasigenes (assembly GCF_900104115.1). Taxonomy (GTDB): domain Bacteria; phylum Bacillota; class Clostridia; order Clostridiales; family Clostridiaceae; genus Clostridium; species Clostridium gasigenes. The sequence continues at coordinate 50,630 of NZ_FNJM01000005.1, read as the reverse complement.
ATACTGGAACATGCTTTCTACCATCATGAACAGCGATTGTATGCCCAATCATTTGTGGAAAAATAGTTGAACTTCTTGACCAAGTCTTAATAACTTTCTTTTCACTATTAGCATTCATTTCTTCGATTTTCTTTAAAAGCCCTTCCTTTATAAAAGGTCCTTTTTTAGTTGATCTACTCACTATATTTTGCCTCCCTTCATAATCTCTATGATGACAAGCTGCGAAGAGAAATTATATTCTCCCCAGACTACTTATCGTTTCTTCTCTTTATTATGAATCTATCAGAATATTTTTTATTCTTTCTAGTCTTGTATCCAAGTGCTGGTTTTCCCCAAGGAGTAACTGGACTTGGTCTACCGATTGGTGATTTACCTTCACCACCACCATGAGGGTGATCGCAAGGATTCATTACAGACCCTCTAACTGTTGGTCTGAAGCCCATGTGTCTTTTTCTACCAGCTTTACCAATATTGATAATATTACTAGTAGCATTTGATACAGTACCGATTGTAGCTCTACATTCGATTCTTACGTATCTCATTTCACCTGAAGGTAATCTTAATGTTGCATAGTTCCCTTCTTTAGCCATTAATTGAGCATTTGTACCAGCTGATCTAACTAGTTGTGCTCCTTTTCCAGCTTGTAATTCAATGTTATGAACTACTGTACCAACTGGAATATTTCCTAATGGAAGAGTATTACCTGGTTTGATATCTGAATCTGCTCCAGATACTATTACATCTCCAACTTTTAATCCATTTGGTGAGATAATGTATCTCTTGTCTCCATCAGCATATACTACTAAAGCAATGTATGCAGTTCTGTTTGGATCGTATTCTATAGTAGCAACTTTTGCTGGAATACCATCCTTATTTCTCTTAAAATCTATTATTCTATATTTTCTCTTAGCTCCACCACCACGGTGTCTAACAGTTATTTTACCTTGAGAATTTCTACCTCCACTTTTCTTTAAAGAAACAAGAAGTGATTTCTCTGGTGTATCCGTAGTTATTTCTTGGAATGTAGCCATTGTCATCTCTCTTCTTGATGGTGTGGTTGGTCTAAACTTTTTAACTGCCATGTAAATTCCCTCCTTACTTTAAGCTTATCTGGCGAATTACACCAATACTCCGCTTATTATACTATTGCATTCCTTCAAAGAATTCAATAGTTTTACTTTCTTGTGATAATGTAATGATTGCTTTCTTAACGTCAGCTCTCTTACCTACATGTACGCCCATTCTTTTAGTTTTTCCCATAGTTCTCATTGTTTGAACATTTTCAACTGTAACACCGAAAACTTCTTCAATCGCTCTCTTTATTTGAACTTTATTAGCGTTTATTTGAACTATGAAAGTGTACTTTTTCTCTGCCATAGCAGCCATACTCTTTTCAGTTATAACAGGCTTTCTTATTATATCATGGCTATTTAAACTCATTATGCGTACACCTCCTCGATCTTTGATACAGCATCTTTAGTTATCATTACTTTGTTATACTTTAGTAAATCATAAACATTGATGTTGTTTGCTGGAATTATTGCTATTCCAGGTATATTTCTTGCTGATTTGTAAACTGCTTCATTAGATTCAGCAGTTATTATCAATGTTTTCTTAGCTTCAAAAGCTTTTAACATTTCAATAACTAACTTAGTCTTTGGAGTTTCAAATTCTAAGCTTTCTAATACTATCATTTCACCAGCTTGAACTTTACATGTTAAAGCAGATTTCATAGCTACTCTTCTCATGCTTTTTGGTGTTGCCATTCTATAATCTCTTGGCTTTGGTGCGAATACTATACCACCTTTGATCCATTGAGGTGCTCTAATAGAACCTTGTCTCGCTCTACCAGTTCCCTTTTGTCTCCAAGGCTTAATTCCGCCCCCTCTAACTTCAGCTCTTGTTTTAGCTGATTGAGTTCCCTGTCTTTTGTTAGCTAATAAAGCTATAACAACTTGATGCATTGCATTCTCGTTAACTTCAACTCCGAACACGCTATCATTTAATTGGATATCTCCAACTTGTTTACCTTCTTGGTTAAATAATCCTACTGTAGACATTTTGTTTCCTCCTTTCTACAGAAATTAAGCTTTAACTGCATTTCTTATTACTACTGTACCTTTGTTAGGTCCTGGGATACCACCCTTGATTAGTATTAAGTTTTTCTCAGCTATAATCTTAACTACCTCTAAATTTTGTACTGTTTTATTAACAGCTCCCATATGACCTGGCATATGTTTGTTCTTGAATGTTTTTGAAGGATCTGATGAAGCTCCCATTGAACCTACTGCTCTATGGAACTTAGAACCATGAGTCATAGGACCTCTATTAGCATTCCATCTCTTGATAACCCCTTGGAATCCCTTACCTTTAGAAACTCCTGATACATCAATCTTTTCTCCCACTACAAATACATCAACTTTAATTTCTTGCCCTACTTCATAAGTTGAACAATCTTCAAGTCTAAATTCTCTTAATCTTCTCTTTAAAGATACACCAGCCTTAGCATAATGTCCCTTCTTTGGCTTGTTAACAAGCTTTTCTCTTATTTCTCCAAAACCTACTTGTATTGCGTCATAACCATCCTTTTGAATAGTTTTCTTTTGAACAACAACACATGGAGTAGCTTCTACTACTGTTACCGGTATAACTCTACCATTTTCATCGAAAATTTGAGTCATTCCTATTTTCTTTCCTAATATAGCTTTTTTCATGTATTTACACCTCCTAAACATATTAGTGGATTGCATCGCAATCATAATAGTTCAAACTGTTTATTTAATATTGCTATTACAGCTTAATTTCGATATCGACACCAGCTGGTAGATTTAATCTCATTAATGCATCAACAGTTTTTGGTGATGGATTAACTATATCGATTAATCTCTTGTGTGTTCTAATTTCGAATTGTTCTCTTGAATCTTTATATTTATGAACAGCTCTTAATATTGTTATAACATCTTTTTCAGTAGGTAGAGGCACAGGTCCTACAACCTTAGCTCCTGTTGTCTTTGCTGTTTCAATGATTTTTTCAGCTGATTGATCTAATATTGTATGATCAAAAGCCTTTAATCTGATTCTAATTTTTTGTTTTGACATCTTGGTTTCCCTCCTTTTCATGTACGCTTTACTTCTAACGCACAACAGTGGTTGTTCTATAAACTGTTCCTGGTGTTTCATACTTTTACCCAAACAAATTATAAAATCCCTGTCGTCGGATTCTAGATCCTGACATACTCATTAAGAATTACCCGGAAGTCCGGCAACCTCTCAACTCATCGCTGTATGCTATACAACTATTTTATTATACTATCTTTACATATCTTTGACAAGACTTTTTTTAGCCTTTTTTTTTACTTTTTTATATCTATATATTTGTGATTTTCTAATTTAATTTTGTTTGCAAATCTATTCTATTCTGATTTTAGATTTAAATCAACATTTTTTTCATTGTATTTTTCACATAAAGATTTTTATTATTAATATTATACCCATTATACAAGATGTTAAACATTTTCATAGTCCAAATAATAATTTATCAAATAATTTAGAATTTCAAATAACATCTTATATTTTCTACTTATTAAGATTAATTTTTTAGTTATTATCTATAAAATATATTTTTATTAATTATAAATTGAATATATTTTATAATTCTCATAATTTTTACTTTATGTATTATATTTTTGACAATAAAAAAAGAGTAAAGGCGTCCCTTTACTCTTTTATTTTGTGATCACATTATAAGCGCCTTTTATTTTAAAAATTATAAAGTAATTATCAGCTTAAACGAATATTATTATTCTTTTACGCTAGTAACAACTCCTGAACCTACAGTTCTTCCACCTTCTCTGATTGCAAATCTTAAACCTTCATCCATAGCTACTTTGTTGATTAATTCAACATTCATATCTATATGATCTCCAGGCATAACCATTTCCATTCCGTCTGGTAACTTGATTGATCCAGTTACATCTGTTGTTCTAAAGTAGAATTGTGGTCTATATCCATCAAAGAATGGTGTATGTCTTCCACCCTCTTCTTTTTTAAGTACATATACTTGACCTACAAATTTAGTATGAGGTTTGATTCCGCCAACTTTTGATAATACTTGACCTCTTTCAATATCTGCTCTTTGAACCCCTCTTAAAAGAACTCCTACATTATCTCCTGCTCTTGCATCGTCTAGTAATTTTCTAAACATTTCTATTCCTGTTACTATAACTTTTCTGCTTTCTTCTGCTAATCCAACGATTTCAACTTCGTCTGATACCTTAAGAATTCCTCTTTCTACTCTTCCTGTTGCAACTGTCCCTCTACCAGTGATTGTAAATACATCTTCTATTGGCATTAAGAAAGGCTTTTCTGTTGCTCTTTCTGGAGTTGGTATGTAGCTATCTACTGCATCCATTAATTCCATAATTGGCGCAATTGCCTTTTCATCTGTTGGATTTTCTAACGCTACTAAAGCTGAACCCTTGATTACCGGAATATCATCTCCTGGGAAGTTGTATTCTGATAACAATTCTCTTACTTCCATTTCAACTAATTCTAATAATTCTTCATCATCTACCATATCTGCTTTATTTAAGAAAACAACGATATAGTCAACTCCAACTCTTGATGCTAATAGTATATGTTCTCTAGTTTGTGGCATTGGGCCATCTGCTGCTGAACATACTAATATTGCTCCATCCATTTGTGCTGCTCCTGTAATCATGTTCTTTACATAATCGGCATGTCCTGGACAATCAACGTGTGCATAATGTCTTTGTTCTGTTTCATATTCTACGTGAGTTGTATTAATTGTAATACCTCTCTCTTTTTCTTCGGGTGCTTTATCTATATCTGCATAGTTGAAAGCCTCCGCGAATCCTTTTGTTGCTAATACTGTTGTTATAGCAGCTGTTAATGTTGTCTTACCGTGATCTACGTGACCAATTGTTCCAATATTTACATGTGGTTTACTTCTTTCGAATTTTTGCTTTGCCATTGTAAATTCCTCCTTGTATTAAAATTAATTATATGAACCTTCATATTTATTATATCTATTTTAACATAATTTTTCTATACTATTATTGACTTTTAACTGTTATTTTATTCTATAACAACACTCATATAGTCATTATTGTATCATTGTTTATATTAACATATAAGCAATGATACAATATATTAAACTAGGCTATATTACTTTTCACCTTTAATAGCTTCTTGTACGCTCTTTGGAACTTCTTCAAAGTGATCAAATGTCATTGCATAAGTACCTCTACCTTGAGTTCTTGATCTTAGCGTAGTTGAATAACCAAACATCTCTGAAAGAGGAACAAACGCTCTGATGATTTGAGCTCCACTTAGAGCTTCCATACCTTCAATTTTTCCTCTTCTTGAGCTTAGGTCTCCAATTACATCTCCCATATATTCTTCTGGAACTGTAACTTCAACTTTCATCATAGGTTCTAGTAATACTGGATCTGCTTTAGCCATAGCATTCTTAAATGCCATTGAACCTGCAATTTTAAACGCCATTTCTGATGAATCGACGTCATGGTATGATCCATGAACAACTTTTACTTTAAAGTTTATAGTTTCATATCCTGCTATAATCCCGTTTTTAGCGGCTTCTCTAATACCATTATCAATAGCTGGAATATACTCTCTTGGAATAGCTCCACCAACTACTGCATTTTCAAATACGTATTCGCCTTCAGTAGGTTCCATCTCGATCACACAATGACCGTATTGACCCTTACCACCAGATTGCTTAGCATATTTAGCTTCAGCCTTAACAGCTTTTCTAATAGTTTCTTTGTAAGCAACTTGAGGAGCTCCTACATTACATTCAACCTTGAATTCTCTAGTTAATCTATCAACGATGATTTCTAAATGAAGTTCACCCATACCAGCGATGATTGTTTGACCAGTTTCTTGGTTAGTGTAAGTTTTGAAAGTAGGATCTTCTTCAGCTAATTTAGCTAAAGCCATTCCCATTCTTTCTTGACTTGCTTTAGTCTTTGGCTCTATAGCTACAGATATAACTGGTTCTGGGAAATCCATTGCTTCAAGTATAATTGGATTACTTTCAACACATAAAGTATCACCAGTAGTAGTGTTCTTTAATCCGATTATAGCTCCTAATTCACCTGCTTCTAAAGCTTCTACTTCTTCTCTTGAATTAGCGTGCATCTTAACAAGTCTTCCTACTCTTTCTTTCTTTCCTTTAGTTGAGTTTAAAACATATGAACCACTCTCAAGGATTCCTGAGTAAACTCTTGCGAAAGCTAACTTACCTACAAATGGATCAGTAGCAATTTTAAATGCTAATGCAGCCATAGGTGCATCATCTGAAGATTCTCTTACAGCTGGTTCTCCATCTAATGTAACTCCTGTTATAGCTTTAACATCTAATGGTGATGGTAAGAAATGAACAACACCATCAATCATTTGTTGAACACCCTTGTTCTTATATGACGAACCACATATACATGGTACTATTTCATTATTTATTGTAGCTTTTCTTAAAGCTACCATCATCTCTTCAACTGTTAACTCTTCACCGTCTAGGTATTTTTCCATTAACGTTTCATCAGTTTCAGCTATTGCTTCTACAAGAGCCATTCTGTATTCTTTAGCTTGATCAACTAAATCAGCAGGAATGTCTTCTATTCTAACATCTGTACCTAAATCATCATAGAACATAATAGCTTTATTTTCTATTAAATCTATCATTCCTTTAAATTTATCTTCTGAACCAACTGGTATTTGTATTGGAACAGCATTAGCTTTTAATCTATCTCTTACAGTGTTTATACATCTAAAGAAATCTGCACCAGTTGCATCCATCTTATTAACATATATCATTCTTGGAACACCATATTTATCTGCCTGTCTCCATACTGTTTCAGTTTGAGGTTCAACTCCACTCTTAGCATCAAGAACAGTAACAGCTCCATCAAGAACTCTTAATGATCTTTCAACTTCAACTGTAAAATCTACGTGACCTGGAGTATCTATTATGTTTAATTCATGACCATTCCACGTACATGTAGTTGCAGCAGAAGTAATTGTGATACCTCTCTCTTGTTCTTGAACCATCCAATCCATAGTAGCTGCACCTTCGTGAACTTCTCCTATTTTGTGGCTTTTTCCTGTGTAGAATAATATACGCTCAGTAGTTGTCGTCTTACCAGCATCTATATGTGCCATTATTCCAAAGTTACGGAATTTGTCTAATGGAAATTTTCTAGCCATTTGTATTGCCTCCTCTAAGCGAGTATTTTTGAATTCGACAAAACTGTTTTGGCAAAAGCCAAAACAGTTTGTTTTTTAGAACTTGTAATGAGCAAATGCTTTATTTGCTTCAGCCATTTTATGAGTATCTTCTCTCTTCTTAACAGCTGCACCAGTGTTGTTAGCTGCATCTAATAATTCTCCAGCTAATCTTTGAGACATTAATTTTTCGCCTCTTTTTCTTGAAACTGCAAGCATCCATCGGATACCTAAAGTTTGTCTTCTCTCAGTTCTAACTTCAATCGGAACTTGATAGTTTGCACCACCTATTCTTCTTGATTTAACTTCTAATAAAGGCATTATATTAGCTAGTGCTTCTTCAAACACTTCTAATGCATCTTTACCAGTTTTTTCAGCCATAGTTTCAAACGCGTCGTAGCATATTTTTTGAGCTACACCTCTTTTACCGTCTTCCATTATGCTGTTTATTAACTTAGTAACAACCTTAGATTTATATATTGGATCTGGTAATACATCTCTTTTTGCGATATGTCCTTTTCTTGGCACTTTTCTTCCCTCCTTAACAATTTAAATTTAAGTTCATCGGTACTCGGCATTATTGCATGCCGCAAAGTGCATTGTCTCTTATATCTATATAAACTTTTTTATAAATCTATGTAGTTTGGAAAGACAAGCACTGCCATAGTAAAAATACTATTTTTGCTTAGGTCTCTTTGCACCGTACTTTGATCTTCCTTGCATTCTGTTAGCTACTCCAGCACAATCTAATGCACCTCTTACAATATGGTATCTAACACCAGGAAGGTCCTTAACTCTACCACCTCTTATAAGAACAACACTATGTTCTTGTAGATTATGGCCTACACCACCTATATAAGCAGTAACTTCGAATCCGTTTGTAAGTCTTACTCTAGCTACTTTTCTTAACGCTGAGTTAGGTTTTTTTGGAGTTATAGTTTTAACAACTGTACATACTCCTCTTCTTTGCGGACACTCATTTAGTGCTGGTGCTGTTGATTTGTTAGCAATTGATTTTCTGCCTTTTCTTACTAATTGGCTAATAGTTGGCATATTTTCACCTCCTGAAATTTAATTTATCTATCTTTTAAGATAAAAGCTAATTAATTATTCAAGTATCAATGTTGCGGAAGATTGAACATCTATGCCGCACATCTTACCTAAATTTCTCATGGTATCAATTTCGATAACCTTGATATTATTACTACAAGCTAATTCTAATAACGGAATTATTAATTTTCTTTCTGCATCTTCAGCTACATATAATGCAGTACCTTTTCCATTGTTAATAGCTTTACTTGCTTGTTTAATTCCTATGACTTTTTTTCCTACTAGTACGTCTATCATGAACACACTCCTTTTACAAAGTTCATAAAAGTAAAGTTAAACTTTATCCATATGAATCATGTAGATAATTATACTGTAGTGTAGCTTTTCAAAATCACACAATTTGTATTTTATCATTTAAGCATACACATGTCAATAAAATTGCATTGTATTATTCTATTATATCTAAATCATCATCTTCTATGATATCTTCTTCAACATCAAGCTTTACAGCTCTATATCGCATCATACCAGTTCCAGCCGGAATTAACTTACCAATAATTACATTTTCCTTCAAGCCTACTAATGGATCTACTTTACCCTTTATAGCAGCTTCAGTAAGCACTCTAGTTGTTTCTTGGAATGATGCCGCCGATAAGAAACTATCCGTTGCTAAGGCTGCTTTAGTTATACCTAGTAATACTTTGTCGCCCTTAGCTTCTTCTCCACCAATTTCTCTTATTTTTTCATTGGCTTCATCAAAGTTGAACATATCTATCATAGTACCTGGTAATAAATCTGTATCCCCAGATTCCGTTACCTTAACTTTTCTTGTCATTTGTCTAACAACTACTTCGATATGTTTATCATTAGTATCAACACCTTGTAGTCTATAAACTTTTTGAACCTCTGCAAGTAAATATCTTCTGGCTCCATCTATACCCTTTATAGCAGCTATATCATGAGGGTTTACTGAACCTTCAGTGATTTCGTCACCAGCTTCAACGAAGTCGTCATCTTTTACTTTTAATCTTGAACCAAAAGGTATGTCATAACTGAATTCTTCGCCTTCTGCAGACATAACAAATACTGTTCTCTTCTTTTTAGTGTCTTCAATTCTTACAGCCCCATTAATTTCACTTACTATTGCTAACCCCTTAGGTTTTCTTGCTTCGAATAATTCTTCAACTCTTGGAAGCCCTTGAGTGATATCTGATCCGGCAACTCCACCTGTATGGAATGTTCTCATTGTAAGCTGTGTTCCTGGTTCTCCAATTGACTGTGCCGCTATTATACCAACAGCTTCACCTATATTGATTTTCTGTCCAGTTGCCATGTTCATACCATAACATCTTGCACATACACCAACTCTACACTTACATGCAAATACTGATCTAATTTTAACTTGTTTAACTCCTGCAGCAGCAATTTTATCAGCCATATAAGATTCTATAAATTCTTCTTTACCAATTATAGTTTCTCCTGTTGTTGGATTAATTACATCCTCTGCTGTATATCTACCATGTAATCTTTCATTTATACCTTCTATTACTTCATTACCTACACTGATTTCAGATATTACAATACCTTCTTCAGTTCCACAATCTTGTTCTCTTACGATAACATCTTGTGATACGTCAACAAGTCTTCTTGTTAAATAACCTGAATCGGCTGTTTTAAGTGCAGTATCGGCATTACCTTTTCTAGCACCATGTGTTGAAATAAAGTACTCTAATACATCTAGACCTTCTCTAAAAGAAGCTCTGATTGGTAATTCAAGTATTTTACCTGACGGACTTGCCATAAGTCCTCTCATACCAGCTAATTGCTTGATTTGAGACTTAGACCCTCTGGCTCCTGAATCTGCCATCATGAATATTGGATTAAACCTATCCAAACTATCCATTAATGCGTTTGCAACATCTTCAGTTGTTTTAGTCCATTTTTCTATAACTCTTTGATATCTTTCTTCATCTGAAATAAAGCCTCTTTTATACATCTTTTCAATCTTATCAACAGTTTCATCAGCCTCTTTAAGTAAACCATACTTCGCTTCTGGCACTACCATATCTGAAGCAGATACAGTAATAGCTCCTATAGAGGAATAATGATATCCTAATGATTTAATATTATCTAACATTACAGATGTATTTGTAGGTCCATGAACTATATAACACTTTTCAATTATAAGTCCAAGTGATTTTTTAGTTACTAAAAAATCAACCTCTAAATTGAATTTCTCTTCTTCATTTTCTCTATTAACGAATCCTAAGTCTTGTGGTATTGACTCATTAAATATAAGTTTACCTACTGTAGTTTTAATTCTACCAGACTGTAGTACTCCATCTATTTCTTTAAATAATCTAACAGTTATTGCTGCGTGAATTGCTATTTTCTCTAATTCATAAGCCATTATAGCCTCATCTTTAGATGAAAAACATGATCCTTCGCCCTTACAGTCTTCTTTGTCTATTGTTAGATAATAAGTTCCTAAAACCATATCTTGAGTTGGTATACAAACTGGCTTTCCATCTGAAGGTTTCATAATATTACCAGCTGCTAGCATTAAGAATCTTGCTTCTGCTTGCGCCTCAACTGATAAATGTACGTGAACCGCCATTTGATCACCATCAAAATCGGCATTGTATGCAGTACATACCAATGGATGTAACTTTATAGCTCTACCTTCAACAAGAACAGGTTGGAATGCTTGAATTCCAAGTCTGTGTAGCGTAGGTGCACGGTTAAGTAAAACTGGATGATCTGAGATTACTTCTTCAAGTATATCCCAAACTTGATTATTAACTCTTTCAACCATTCTCTTAGCACTCTTTATATTGTGTGCAACACCATCTTCTACTAACTTCTTCATTACAAATGGTTTAAATAATTCTAAAGCCATTTCTTTTGGAAGTCCACATTGATACATTTTCAATTCAGGTCCTACTACGATAACTGATCTACCGGAGTAATCTACTCTCTTACCAAGTAAATTTTGTCTGAATCTACCTTGCTTACCTTTTAGCATATCTGAAAGTGATTTAAGTGGTCTGTTACCAGGACCAGTTACAGCTCTTCCTCTTCTACCATTATCGATAAGTGCATCAACTGCTTCTTGAAGCATTCTTTTTTCATTTCTAACAATTATATCAGGAGCTCCTAAATCTAAAAGCTTCTTTAATCTGTTATTTCTATTTATAACTCTTCTGTATAAATCATTTAAATCTGAAGTAGCAAATCTTCCACCATCTAATTGGACCATAGGTCTTAAATCTGGAGGTATTACAGGAATTACATTTATAATCATCCACTTTGGATCATTTCCTGATTTTCTAAATGACTCAACAACTTCTAATCTTCTAATGATTCTTATTTTCTTTTGTCCACTACTTTGTTTTAATTCTTCTTTAAGATCTCTTCCACCATTTACTACGTCTATTTGACCTAATAAATCCTGAACGGCTTCAGCACCCATTCCAGCAATAAAACTTTCATCTCCATATTTATCTACAGCTTCTCTAAATTCTTTTTCATTTAAAAGCTGTTTCTTTAGTAAAGGTGTTTCCTTTGGATCTATAACTATGTACGATGCAAAGTATAATACCTTTTCTAAAGATCTTGGTGACATATCTAAAAGTAAACCCATTCTTGATGGAATACCTTTGAAGTACCAAATGTGAGAAACAGGGGCTGCAAGTTCTATATGCCCCATTCTTTCTCTTCTCACTTTTGCTTTTGTTACTTCAACTCCACATCTGTCACAAACTATTCCCTTATATCTAACTCTTTTGTACTTACCACAATGACATTCCCAGTCTTTTATAGGTCCAAATATTCTTTCGCAGAATAACCCATCTCTTTCTGGTTTTAAAGTTCTATAGTTTATTGTTTCTGGTTTTTTGACTTCCCCTCTAGACCATTCTCTTACTTGGCTAGGTGAAGCTAATCCTATTTGTATAGCATCAAAATTATTCGTTTCAAACAAGGGTATATCCTCCCTTCAAATTTAGTGTTCATCACTTACAAAATCATCAAGTTCTAATTCTTCGCTGATTCCATCTAATGGAAAACTTTCGAATTCCATTTCTTCTTCAAGTTCTGATTCATCTTCTTCTGGTATAAAACCTTCTTCAGGCATTTTTTGTTTCGCTACGAAACCTTCTTCACCTTCTATGTTAACTTCTAAGTTTACTTCTGGATAATCCATTTCTTCTTCAACGATTTCCTTTAGATTCACTTCTTCTTTATCATAGTTTAATACTCTAACATCTAAACATAAAGCTTGAAGTTCTTTTATAAGAACCTTAAATGATTCTGGAACTCCTGGTTCAGGAATATTTTCACCCTTAACGATAGCCTCATATGTTTTAACCCTACCTACAACATCATCTGACTTAACAGTTAATATTTCTTGTAGTGTATGTGCTGCTCCATATGCTTCTAGTGCCCAAACTTCCATTTCTCCGAATCTTTGACCACCGAATTGTGCTTTACCTCCAAGAGGTTGTTGAGTAACTAATGAATATGGTCCAGTTGATCTAGCATGAATCTTATCATCAACTAAATGAGCAAGTTTCAAGATATACATTATTCCAACTGTTACAGTGTTATCAAAAGGTATTCCTGTTCTTCCATCGTATAATACAGTCTTTCCGTTAACATTATATCCTGCTTTTTGTAAGCATTCTTCAATGTTACCTTCAGTTGCTCCATCAAATACTGGAGTTGCAATATGCCAACCTAATTTGCTAGCTGCCCAACCTAAATGAACTTCAAGTACTTGCCCAATATTCATACGGGATGGTACCCCTAGTGGATTTAAACATATTTGCAGTGGTCTACCATCTGGTAAAAACGGCATATCTTCTTCTGGTAATATTCTAGATATAACCCCTTTATTACCATGACGTCCAGCCATTTTATCCCCTACAGATATCTTTCTCTTTTGAGCTATATAACATCTTACAAGCTCATTAACTCCTGGGTTTAACTCATCACCATTTTCTCTAGTAAACACTTTAACATCTACTATTATACCGGCTTCTCCATGAGGAACTTTTAGAGATGTATCTCTTACTTCTCTAGCTTTTTCTCCGAATATAGCTCTAAGTAATCTTTCTTCTGCAGTTAATTCAGTTTCACCCTTAGGTGTTACCTTTCCTACAAGAACATCACCAGATCTTATTTCTGCACCTATTCTAATTATTCCTCTTTCGTCTATATCTTTTAGAGCATCTTCACTTACGTTTGGAATATCTCTTGTTATTTCTTCTGGTCCTAGCTTAGTGTCTCTAGCTTCACATTCATATTCTTCAATATGAATTGAAGTAAATACATCTTCTCTAACTAATTCTTCTGATATAAGCATAGCATCTTCATAATTATATCCTTCCCATGTGATAAATCCCATTCGGATATTCTTTCCTAATGCTATTTCACCTAAGTCAGTTGATGGTCCATCAGCTAATACTTGATTTTTAAATACCATTTCACCTTTATCTACTAAAGGTCTATGATTTATACAAGTACCTTGATTACTTCTTTTAAACTTAAGAAGTTTATAAGAATCCATTCCACCGTCTACTTCTCTCTTAACTCTAATTTCATTAGAACTTACATATACAACTGTACCAGCATTCTTAGCTTTTGGTAAAACTCCTGAATCTGCTGCAGCCTTATATTCTATTCCTGTTCCTACTATTGGCGCTTCTGACTTTAATAGAGGAACTGCTTGACGTTGCATATTAGATCCCATAAGAGCTCTTGATGCATCATCATTTTCTAAGAAAGGTATCATAGACGTTGCTACTGATACAATTTGTCTTGGTGAAACGTCAATTAAATCTACTTCTTCAGCACTAACTATTAGTATCTCTTCCATATTTCTAACTGTAATTTTTTTATCAACAAATTTATAGTCAGCTCCAACGGGTTCCTTAGCTTGAGCTACTAGATATTGATCTTCTTCATCTGCTGTGAAATATCTGATTTCATCAGTTACAAGTCCAGCTTCTTTATCTACAACTCTATATGGTGTTTCCATAAATCCATATTCATTAACCCTTGCGTATGTTGCAAGCGAGTTAATAAGCCCTATATTTGGTCCTTCTGGTGTTTCTATAGGACACATTCTACCGTAGTGAGAATGATGAACGTCTCTAACTTCAAAACCAGCTCTTTCTCTTGAAAGACCTCCAGGTCCTAGTGCAGATAATCTTCTCTTATGAGTTAATTCTGATAGTGGATTTGTTTGATCCATGAATTGTGATAATTGTGAGCTACCAAAGAATTCTTTTATAGCTGCAGCAACTGGTCTAATATTAATTAACATTTGTGGCGTTATGGATTCCTGATCTTGAATAGTCATTCTTTCCTTAACTACTCTTTCCATTCTTGACAAACCAATTCTGAATTGATTTTGTAACAATTCGCCAACTGATCTTAATCTTCTGTTTCCTAAATGATCTATATCATCTACATTACCTACTAAATAAGGTAATCCCATTTCATAACTAATTGTAGCGAATATATCATCTCTAATTATGTGTTTAGGAACCAATCTGTTTAAGTTCTTTTTAATTTCCTCTTTTATGATTTCTTCATCATCATAATTATCTAATATTTCTTTTAATGTAGGGTAATGAACAAGTTCTCTAATGTTTAAATCTTCGATATTAAACGAAACATGCTTTGAAATATCTACAAAGTTATTTCCTATAACTCTTAGAACTCTATCCTCAACTAAAATATCAACTGAGTTTATACCTACATTTTGAATTTCTTCTGCTAAAGACCTACTTATTTTAGTGCCTTGCTCAACTATAACTTCTCCAGTGTTTGGATTAACTACATCTAAAGCTGCAACATGATTAATAAGTCTTAAGTTTATAGCTAATTTCTTATTAAACTTGTAT
Organism: Clostridium gasigenes; assembly: GCF_900104115.1. GTDB lineage: Bacteria > Bacillota > Clostridia > Clostridiales > Clostridiaceae > Clostridium > Clostridium gasigenes. Next base: position 35,403 of record NZ_FNJM01000005.1, on the reverse strand, counting down.
CTACCAACTCTTGATAAATCATATCTCTTTGCATCAAAGAATAATGAATCTATAAGAGATACCGCACTATCAACTGTTGGTGGTTCTCCTGGTCTTAACCTCTTATACATTTCTAATAAGGCTTCTTCTTTAGTTTTCGTGTTATCTTTTTCTATTGTTGCTTTAAATCTTTCTTCTTCACCAAAATAATCTAAAAGCTCTTGATCACTACCAATTCCCATAGCTCTAGCTAATATTGATATTGGAAGTTTTCTAGTTTTATCTATTCTTACATAGATAATATCGTTAGAATCTGTTTCATATTCTAACCATGCTCCTCTATTTGGTATTACAGTCGCTGAATATAATTTTTTACCACTCTTATCTACACTGTAATTGTAGTAAACACCTGGTGATCTTACTAATTGGCTGACAATAACTCTTTCAGCACCATTGATTATGAAAGTTCCTTGTTCAGTCATTAATGGGAAATCACCCATAAACACTTCTTGTTCTTTGATTTCGCCTGTTTCATTATTTTGTAATCTTACTGAAACTTTTAGTGGTGCAGCATAAGTACAATCTCTTTCCTTACACGCTTCCACTGAATACTTAATATTATCAATATCAAGTTTATAGTCGACAAATTCAAGTACAAGGTTTCCCGTGAAGTTTGTTATTGGATTAACATCATAAAATACTTCATGAAGCCCTTCCTTTAAAAACCACTCATAAGAATCTAATTGTACTTCAATAAGATTTGGCATGTCAGTTACATCTTTAACCTTACCAAAACTCATTCTAGTTCTTTTTCCTACTTGGACAGGATGTACCATGAATTTTCACCCCTCGTATAAAACTAAAATAACCAAAAGCATACTTTCCCTAAGGACTTACGCTTTCGGACAGCATCACTTTTTAGTATAACCATATTTTTAACTGATTATACTTTATTTTTACATAAATATATAATTATCCATACTGAATAGTACATTTATTGATAGTACCATAATGACCTTACATTGTCAATATTTTTATTGTTCATCTTAATATATAGTTTTTAATAATCTACCTACTTATTATTCTAAAAAAGTATAGAAAAACATTCAATAAAAAATTATAAAACTATATAAAGTATCCCAGAACTTTGATATTTTATATAGTTTCATTTTGACAAATAAAAAGGTGCCATAACAGCACCTTTTAATTTTTAGAAGTAAAACTACTTAACTTCTACTTCAGCTCCAACTTCAATTAACTTAGCTTTCATTTCTTCAGCCATTTCTTTAGTTACAGCTTCTTTAATTGTCTTAGGAGCTCCGTCAACTATTTCTTTAGCTTCTTTTAATCCTAATCCAGTTATTTCTCTTACTACTTTAATAACTTTGATCTTTTGTGATCCAGTACTTACTAATACCACGTCGAACTCAGTTTTTTCTTCTACAGCAGCACCTGCAACAGCACCTGCAGCAGCAGTTGGAGCAGCAGCGCTAACACCAAACTCTTCTTCGCAAGCTGTTACTAATTCGTTTAATTCTAAAACAGTCATTTCTTTTATTGCTTGAATTATATCTTCTCTTGTCATTATAATGGCACCTCCAAAATTTCTTGTAAATTATTTTTTTAGCTTATTCAGCTGATTCTGTTTCTTTCTTTTCTTTAATTGCATTTAATACACATGCAATTTTTGATAATGGAGCCTTGAAACTTCCAAGAAGTTTCGCAATAAGAACTTCCTTTGATGGTATTGTAGCAAGTTTTTCAACTTGTTCCTTGTTGTAGATAACACTATCAACTATACCAGCCTTTAGTTCTAATTTCTTATGGCTTTTTGCAAAATCAAATAATACTCTTGCTGGAGCAGTAGCATCTTCATAACCTAAAGCTATTGAAACTGGTCCTTGTAAGTATTCTTCAATACTGTCCATACCTAATTCCTTAGCAGCTAATATTACTAAGCTGTTTTTATAAACCTTATACTCAACGCCTGCTTCTCTTAAAGATTTTCTTAAAATTGTGTCTTCTTCAACTGTTAATCCTTGATAGCTAGCTAATACAACAGATTGAGCTTTTTCAAGCTTTTCTTTTATTTCAGCTACCTTTAATTCTTTAAGTTGTCTGTTTTTGTTCATTATTGTAGTCCACCTCCTTACAGTTTAACCTGTAATTTATAATAAGAAAGGTCTTCCCAGTAGACATAGGAAGACCAAAATAATCAATTATTTTGTCATCCTAGGTAGGCGATACACTTTAAACCTTTCGGCACCTACTGTCTACGGAAACAGTATTCTATTTAATAACAAAATTTATTATATAACATAATAAAATTCTTGTCAATATTATTCTAATATTTTTCCTGGATTAACTTTCGCTCCAGGTCCCATAGTGCTTGAAACAGATACCGATTTAACGTATTGTCCTTTAGCAGCTGCAGGTTTAGCTTTTACTAAAGCTTCCATTAAAGCATGGAAATTTTGTTGTAGCTTTTCAGCACCGAATGATTTCTTACCGATTGGGCAATGAACGATAGAAGTTTTATCAACTCTATATTCTACCTTACCAGCTTTGATTTCAGCGATTGCTTTAGCAACATCAAATGTAACTGTTCCTGATTTTGGATTTGGCATTAAACCCTTAGGTCCAAGTACTCTTCCTAATCTACCAACTACACCCATCATATCTGGAGTAGCTACAACTACATCATAGTCGAACCAATTTTCTCCTTGGATTTTACCAACTAATTCGTCAGCTCCAACGAAGTCTGCTCCAGCTTCTAAAGCTTCTTTAGCTTTTTCGCCTTTAGCAAATACTAATACTTTAACAGTTTTACCTGTTCCGTTAGGAAGAATTACTGCTCCTCTAACTTGTTGATCAGCATGTCTTGGGTCTACCCCTAATCTTACATGTAATTCTACAGTTTCATCAAAACTAGCCTTCGCAGTTTTAACTGCTAATTCTAAAGCTTCTGATGGAGTGTATAAAACATTCTTATCTATCATTTTTGCACTTTCAATATACTTCTTACCCATAATTGGCCTCCTTTGTGGTATTAACGGCTTTTACCTCCCACTTTTTTTTGCGAATTAAGCTTCTATAGTTACGCCCATACTCTTAGCAGTTCCTTCGATCATGCTCATTGCAGTTTCGATTGTAGCCGCGTTTAAATCTGGCATTTTTATTTCAGCAATTTTTCTTACTTGTTCTTTAGTTAAGTTTCCAACTTTAGTTTTATTAGGAACGCCTGAACCGCTTTCTAGTCCTAGCTCTTTCTTAATTAAAATAGCTGCTGGAGGAGTCTTTAAGATAAAACTAAAAGATCTATCTTGGTAAACTGTTATTACAACTGGTATTATATACCCAGCTTGTGCTGCAGTTTTTGCATTGAATTCCTTACAGAATCCCATAATGTTAACACCGTGTTGTCCTAAAGCTGGCCCAACTGGTGGTGCTGGTGTTGCCTTTCCTGCTGGAAGTTGTAATTTGATCATTCCTGTTACTTTCTTAGCCATGTATATTCCTCCTATACTGTGGTAATGCGGGCCTTAGCCCTCCCACTTTATTAAAAGATTAGTTTATAATAAATTATTAAACCAACTTCTCAACTTGTGTAAAATCTAGTTCAGCTAGAGTTTCTCTACCGAACATATCGATTAATGCCTTAATTTTACGTTTCTCTAAGTTTATTTCTTGAATAGTCGCCACAAATCCTCTAATAGGACCAGCGATAATTGTTATACTTTCTCCTACTTCTAAATCTATATCAATTGGACTTTCTTGAACTCCCATTGATTCTACTTCTTCATCAGTAAGAGGTACTGGTTTAGATCCTGGACCTACGAAGCCAGTCACTCCTCTTGTATTTCTAACAACATACCATGACTCATCTGTCATGAACATTTTAACTAATACATATCCAGGAAATTTCTTCTTAAGAGAAACTTTCTGTTTTCCATCTTTTTCTTCAATAACTTCTTCCATAGGCACTTGTATGTCTTGAAGTAAGTGTTCAAGATTTCGATTTTCAACAGTTTTTTCAAGATTAACTTTAACCTTGTTTTCGTAGCCTGAGTACGTGTGTACTACATACCATCTTGCTCTTTCGCTCATATTTTCTTAAACCTCCTTATTTTAGTTTAAAGATAAATTCAAAGAGGTTTTGAGAAACATAATCTAATCCGCCAACTAATATAATATATACTAGTCCTACTACTCCAACTGCAATTAATGCCTTCTTAGTGTCATTTTTAGACGGCCAGCTTATTCTTTTAACTTCTGACTTAACCTCTCTAAAAAATTTAACGATTCCACCATTTTGTGATGAAGCCATATTTAATTTCGCATTTTCTTTAATAGCCATTACTTCACATCCTTAATCTTCGTGAGTATGTCATTACTTTAATTGCGTTCTACTTAGTTTCTCTATGAAGTGTATGTTTCTTACAGAACTTGCAATATTTTTGCATATCCATTCTGTCTGGGTTGTTTTTCTTATTTTTCATTGTGTTGTAATTTCTTTGCTTACACTCTGTGCACGCTAAAGTTATTTTTACTCTCACAGTCTGCACCTCCAATTTATCGTAAATAATATAAAAGATAAACTTTCTATTATTCTAATTAGTTCTAATTACTTAAACACATTATCATATATCAAGTATTATGTCAATATGTCAACCTTTGTAAAAGACTAAATAATGTAACTTTATCTTCTATATAATTTCTCAGAATATTATTATTCCTTTATGCTAGTAACAACTCCTGAACCTACTGTTCTTCCACCTTCTCTGATTGCAAATCTTAAGCCTTCATCCATAGCTACTTTGTTGATTAATTCAACGCTCATATCTATATGATCTCCTGGCATAACCATTTCCATTCCTTCTGGTAATTTTATTGCTCCTGTTACATCTGTTGTTCTAAAGTAGAATTGTGGTCTGTATCCATCGAAGAATGGAGTATGTCTTCCGCCTTCTTCTTTTTTAAGTACATATACTTGACCTACAAATTTAGTATGTGGTTTAATTGTTCCAGCTTTTGCTAAAACTTGACCTCTTTCAATATCTGCTCTTTGAATTCCTCTTAAAAGAACTCCTACGTTATCTCCAGCTTGTGCATCGTCTAGTAACTTTCTGAACATTTCTATTCCTGTTACTACAACTTTTCTGCTTTCTTCTGCTAATCCAACGATTTCAACTTCATCAGCTACTCTAAGAACTCCTCTTTCGATTCTTCCTGTTGCAACTGTTCCTCTACCAGTAATTGTGAATACATCTTCTACTGGCATTAAGAATGGTCTATCCGTTGCTCTTTCTGGTGTTGGTATATAAGTATCTACAGCTTTCATTAATTCCATGATTGGCGCAATTGCCTTTTCATCTGTTGGATTTTCTAATGCTACTAAAGCTGAACCCTTTATTACTGGAATATCGTCTCCTGGGAAGTCATATTCTGATAATAATTCTCTTACTTCCATTTCAACTAATTCTAATAATTCTTCATCATCTACCATATCTGCTTTGTTTAAGAAAACAACTATATAATCAACACCAACTCTTGATGCTAATAGTATATGTTCTCTAGTTTGTGGCATTGGGCCATCTGCTGCTGAACATACTAATATAGCTCCATCCATTTGTGCCGCTCCTGTAATCATGTTCTTTACATAATCGGCATGTCCTGGACAATCAACGTGTGCATAATGTCTTGCTTCTGTTTCATATTCTACGTGAGCTGTATTAATTGTAATACCTCTCGCTTTTTCTTCTGGTGCTTTATCTATATCTGCATAGTTAAAAGCCTCCGCGAATCCTTGTGTTGCTAATACTGTTGTTATAGCAGCTGTTAATGTTGTCTTACCGTGATCTACGTGACCAATTGTTCCAATATTTACATGTGGTTTACTTCTTTCGAATTTTTGCTTTGCCATTGTAAATTCCTCCTTTATTGTTTAAATAAACTTTGCCTAGCGTTTTGCTTTTTTTAAATATATTGGAGCTCACGATCGGGATTGAACCGACGACCTCCGCCTTACCAAGGCGACACTCTACCGACTGAGCTACGTGAGCATTCCTACTTCTTTAATCTTTGATATACCAATTATAAAGTTTACTATCATTCAAAAATTTTGTCAATATAATTTTAATGACTTTATTTTTTATCTGATAGACATTTTTCTAGCTTTCTTTTAACTCTTTGTAATGCATTATCAATAGATTTTGCATGTCTATCTAAATCACATGCAATTTCTTGATATGATTTACCATCTAAATAAGAATGAAGTACCTCTAATTCTAGTTCTGATAATACTTTTGTCATTTCTCCTTGAATTAGTTCAATTTGCTCTTGACCTATAACTAATTCTTCAGGATTTGTTATTCTAATACCAGCTATAACATCTAATAAAGTTCTATCAGACTCTTCTTCATAAATGGGTTTATTCAAGGATATATAAGTGTTTAAAGGGATATGTTTTTGTCTTGTAGCTGTTTTTATAGCTGTTATAATTTGCCTAGTTACACAAATCTCAGCGAAGGCTCTAAATGATGTTAATCTATCAACTTTAAAGTCTCTTATAGCTTTATATAAACCAATCATTCCTTCTTGATAAATATCTTCTTTATCTGCACCTATAAGAAAATATGATTTAGCCTTAGATTTAACAAAATTTTCATATTTAGATATTAAATATTCTTGAGCTCTCTTATTGCCTTCTTTTGCTTCTACTACAATTTCTTCATCAGCTTTATCTTTCCACTCTACAAAATCTTCTTTAACACTTCCTTTGTTTATCACTAATTTCACCCCTTGACCCAATACTTCATGCTAATTATAGCTTAAGGCTCTATACAAGTCAATTAAGCTAATTACTTCGTCTCATGGCTTCTAATCTAGCTAGAACATCTTTATCTACATTATCACCTAAATGATTTTTATTAGTGGCTTTATTTCCGATTGCTTTATTCTTAATAATATTTTCCGAGGTATTAACTTCGCTATAAAATTCTAAACTTGAAACTCTTACAGCTCCTCTTTGAAATATTGTTTGTTGTTCTAAATAATCAGAAGTTACAACATATATTTCGACTCTTCTACCTAAGCTATGCACTTTTCTTTCGATATAACCATCAGCAGTTTCTCCATCTTTTGTAAACACTACGGTAATGTTTTTATTTATTTGCTCCTTATTTTCTAGACTTCTATGTACTTTATAAGCATCAAAAACTATTATAACTTTGCAATCATTAAAAACACTGTAGTTATGAAGTATATTTATTAATTTATTTCTAGCCCCTTCAAGACTATGATCTTTTTCAGTTTTAAGATTAGGCCAGCTATTTATGACATTATATCCATCTACAAATACAATTTTCACATCTTATACCTTTTGATTAATAAACACTATTTTACCAATCTACCTTTTAATACTTCATACATCATTATAGCACCTGCAACTGAAGCATTTAAAGAGTTAATTTTACCAACCATAGGAATCTTAACTAACTTATCACATTTCTTAACTGTTAATTTTGATATACCTCTTCCTTCACTACCTACTACAATAGCACAAGGTCCATTAAAATCAACTTGATGACTAAATTCTGTTCCTTCAATATCTGCTCCATAAATCCAAATACCTTTTTCTTTTAATATGTCTATAGTTGCATTTATATTTGTTACTTTTGCAATCTTCATATGTTCTATAGCTCCAACTGCACACTTATAAACTGTTGGTGTTATCCCTACGTTTCTTCTCTTTGGAATTATTATTCCATGAGCACCACTTAGTTCTGCTGTTCTTATTATTGAGCCTAAGTTATGTGGATCTTCTATTTCATCTAATACAATTATGAACGGCTCTTCGCCTTTTTCTTTAGCAAACTCTAACATTTCAGAAATTTGACAATAATTAAATGGTGTTACAATAGCTACGACACCTTGATGATTTCCTTCTCCACACATTGAATCTAATTTCTTTCTGTCTACTTCCTTAATAACTATTTTCTTTTCTCTTGCTAAACTAATTATTACCTTAACTGATCCTTCTGTATCTCCACTAGCTAAATAAAGACACTCTATAGTTCTATCACTCTTTAAAGCTTCTATTACTGAATTTCTACCCATTATTAAATCTTCTCTTATTGGTGCTTCTTGAGGCTTTTCATCTTCTCTCTTAGAGCTTTTGTTTCTATTAAATCCATTTTCTCTTGTGCTTACTGGTTGTTTTTCAAATTTTGCATCTTTGGAATATCTTGATTTTCTTTCATAATCCTTTGAGTACGAAACCTCTCTGCCAACTCTAACTTCCTTAGTACCTGATTCTTCTGTTTTTCTTTTCTCTCTTATTTCTTTTCTAACTACTCTTGTTCCTTTTGTCATTAAAATCACTCCTTAAATTCTATTAAATTACCTTTGAAAATATTTTTTCATCTTAATTTAATTCTACAGTCACGCTCTTACTTAGTATATATGCTAATCTCACTTTGTCACCTATTAAATATAAATATCCAATTAAAGCCTCAAAACCAGTAGCCGCTCTGTAATCTCTTACATCAGCATTTTTAGGTACTGTAGCTGATTTTGTATTTCTTCCTCTTTTAAATATATATAACTCTTCCTCAGTTAAATCACATTCTAGGTTATGTATTATTGTTGATTGGCTTTTAGCTTTTACATATCCAATAGCCTTAACGTGAATTTTATGAGCTGATAAATCTATATCTTTACTAAGAACATAATTTCTAATAAATATTTCATAAACTCCATCACCAATTAACGCTAGTTGTAATGCATTCAAATTTCTAGCCTTATCTTTACTAAATTCTCTTATTCTTAAATCGTCTAACATACATCCACCCCTCTGAAGTAAAGGCTGCTAAATGCAGCCCATCCTATCTAATCAGCTTTTTTCCATCTCACACCTTGTGGTGTATCCTCTAATATTATACCTCTTTCTTTAAGATCATCTCTTATTTTATCTGACAATGCAAAATCTTTATCTTTTCTCGCCTGTTGCCTTTGATCTATTAACCCTTCTATCTCATCTTCTAAACTTACTTTAGTAGATTTTTGAAGAATACCTAATGGCATCCCTAATTCTCTTATTAACTCTAGAGCTTTATTGCACAGTTCTTTAGATGAACCAATGGTAATGTTACTATTTGTATTTTTCACCAAATCAAATAAAGTTGATATAGCATCAGCTGTATTAAAATCATCATCCATTTTTTCTATATACTTTTCTCTATAGCTATCTAATGATAAAAGATATTCTTTTTCGTCTGCATCCATATTTTCTTTTATAACTTCTTCTAAAAGACTTTCTAAGTTCCCTATAGCATTATACAATCTTTCAATTGATGCTTTAGCTGAATCTAATAAATCTTTACTATAATTTAATTGAATTCTATAATGTGCTGATAACATTAAAAATCTTACTACATCTGCATCATATTCTTCTAAAACATCTCTTACTGTAAAGAAGTTATTTAGCGACTTAGACATTTTTTTATTATCTACATTAACAAAAGCTCCATGTATCCAATACTTTGCAAAAGTTTTTCCTGTTAAAGCTTCACTTTGTGCTATTTCATTTTCATGATGCGGGAATGCTAAATCCATTCCACCTGCATGTATGTCTATAGTGTCGCCTAACAGCTTTCTAACCATACAAGAACACTCTATATGCCAACCCGGTCTTCCAGCCCCCCATGGACTCTCCCAAGCTGGTTCCCCAGGCTTTTGAGCCTTCCATATTGCAAAATCCATTGCATCTTCTTTTCTTTCATCTACATTAATCCTTGCTCCAGCTTGTAAATCATCAAGATTTTGTCCTACTAATTTACCATAGCCTTCAAATCTTTTAGTTCTAAAGTAAACATCTCCGCTTACTTCATAAGCATAGCCCTTTTCTATTAATTCTTTTACAAATTCAACTATATCACAAACAAATTCTGTTGCCCTTGGATTTGAAGTTGCTCTTTCTATATTTAACCCATCAGCATCTTTGTAATATTCATCTATATATTTATCACCAATTGCTTTTACTGTAGTTCCTTCTTCATTAGCCTTATTTATCATTTTATCATCTATATCTGTAAAATTTTGAACAAACTTCACATTATACCCAGAGTATTCAAGATACCTTCTTATAGTATCAAAAATTATAAACGTTCTACCATTTCCAATATGAAAGTAATTGTAAACTGTTGGTCCACAGACATACATTTTAACCTCATCTGGATTTAATGGTATGAATTCTTCTTTTTTTCTAGTTAGGGTATTAAAAATTTTCATTTTACGCCCTCCTTATTTTATAATTTAAAATTATTTTTTTTAAATTCTTCTTTTACTTTATTAATAACATCTTCTACTCTTATAACTTCTACTTCTTTAGTTCTTAACTTAAATTCAATTTCTCCATCACCAATCTTCTTACCAACTGTTATTCTCATTGGAATACCTATTAGTTCTGAATCCTTAAACTTAACTCCAGCTCGTTCATTTCTATTATCTAATAATGCATCTACCCCTAAGGCTCTAAGTTCATTATATAACTTTTCTGCTATTTCCATTTGCTCTTCATCTTTTATATTTACAGGTATTACTGAAACATGATATGGCGCTAATGCCAAAGGCCAAGTTATCCCATACTCATCATGATGTTGTTCTATTACTGATGCCATTGTTCTTGTAACTCCAATCCCATAGCAACCCATAACAAACGGTTTGTCCTTACCATTTTCATCCATAAATGTGGCTTTCATAGTTTCTGAATACTTTGTTCCAAGCTTAAATATATGACCTACTTCTGTTCCTCTTGCTATTGTTATTTCTGATCCGCAAGCTGGACATTTTTCGCCTATAGTTATATTTCTATAATCTCCAACCTTACCTTCAAAATCTCTTCCATAATTGGCATTTTCTAAATGGAATCCTGTTTCATTTGCACCTACAATAAAGTTATACATATTTGCTACTTCTTCATCAACTAAAAGTTCATCAATTTTTATTCCTATTGGTCCCGCAAATCCTATGGCCGCATTAGTAGCTTTAAATACATCTTCCGCAGATGCCATTTCTAGTTGAGCTATTCCACCTAAATCATTAGAAACTTTAGTCTCATTTACTTCTCTATCGCCTCTAACCATAACTGCTACTATTTTACCATCAGCATTAAATATTAATGTTTTTGCAAACTTCTTAGCTGAAGTATTAAAAAATGAAGTTAATTCTTCAATGGTTCTTATATTCGGTGTTTCTGTTTTAACTAATTCCTTAGCCTCTTCTTTTTCTGCCTTATCCACTGTTGAAGGTGCCTTTTCCATATTAGCTGCATAATCACAAGCATTACAGAATACTACATCATCTTCTCCAACTTCAGATTTAACCATAAATTCAGCAGAGTTTGATCCACCAATAGCACCTGAATCTGCTTCTACACATTTAGCATTTATTCCACATCTATTAAATATTTTCACATAAGCTTCATTCATTTTATCAAATGATACATCTAGACCTTCTTGATCTTTATCAAAACTATATGCATCTTTCATAATGAACTCTCTTGATCTCATTATCCCAAATCTTGGTCTTCTTTCATCTCTATACTTAGTTTGAATTTGATATAAATTAACTGGTAACTGCTTATAAGACTTTATTTCATTTCTTGCCATATCCGTAAATACTTCTTCATGTGTTGGTCCAAGACAGAATTCTCTATTGTTTCTATCTTTTAATCTAAACATTTCTTCTCCGTAAACATCCCATCTTCCTGATTCTTGCCATAATTCTGCTGGTAAAATCGCTGAGGCTAAAAATTCTTGTGCTCCTGCATCATTCATTTCTTGTCTAACTATTTCTTCTATGTTTTTTAATACTTTTAATCCTAAAGGCATGTAATTATATATTCCTGAAGCCATCTTTCTTATCATACCTGCTCTTAGCATTAACTTATGACTATCTATTTCAGCCTCTGCTGGAACCTCTCGTAATGTTGATACAAGCATATTTGCCATTTTCATAATTATTTCCTCCCCTTATTTCTAGACTAGTTAAATGCACTATAAATTAATTTTTACAAAGTCTACACGTCACTACATCATTAGACATATCTAAAAAATAACTATTCACTACATAACCTGTCTTAAACTCTTATATATTTAGATAATAAAAAAAGTCCACCCTAATAATTAATTAGGGCGAACTTATATCGCGGTACCACCTAAATTTGTTCTCTAAAATGATAACGGTATTAAACCGATAGTTTTTACCTACAACTCAAAATTTGGTTCAAAATCTATTGAAAATTTTACAGCCTATGAATTTTCTCTCTGAATACCGATTTCTACTATTCTTCTTCACTGCTTTACTATTATTAAGTTTTAACTGAATTTATTATATCTTTTGGCTAAAACTATGTCAACATACCACGTAATTAAACAAGTCTTTCTGCTAATATTAAATCCTCCGGTGTTGTAACTTTAATATTAGTATAATCACCATCATATAAATACACTTTATTACCATATAACTCTACTACCATAGTATCATCTGTAACAACCACATTATCTTTTTTTATTTTCTTATGACATTCTAATATTGTATTAAAATCAAACACCTGAGGTGTTTGAATTGCAACTAAATTTTCTCTATTAGGTGTGTCTACAGAAAAACTTTCTTTGTTTTTTATTTTTATAGTATCCTTTGGAGTAACTCCGGGAGCTGCTGCTCCATATAGTTTTGCAAATTTTATTCCCTGTTCAATAATTTTATTAGAAACAAATGGCCTTGCGCCATCATGGATTAATACAATATTTGTATTAATCATACTTTCCAACCCATTACAAACAGAGTCTTGCCTTTCTTTACCCCCAGCAACTATATTATCTATATTTAACGAATATCTTACTAAAATTTCACGTCTGCAATACTCTATTTCATCTTCTGGTAAAACTAAAGTAATACTATCTATAGATTTACAATCAATGAATTTCTTTAAAGTATAATAAAGAATAGGCTTGCCTTTAATTTCTATATATTGCTTACTGATTTCAGAACCCATCCTTTTTCCTCTACCACCAGCTAAAATAATAGCACTTACCATATTTCCACCTACTACTTATTCTTTAAGTTTAGCAAAAATCATTCTTCCTGCTGCTGTTTGAAGCACTGATGTAACTATTACATCTAAAGGCGATCCCATGAATTTTCTTCCACCTTCTACAACTATCATAGTTCCATCATCTAAATATGCTACTCCTTGAGTAGGTTCTTTACCATCCTTAACTACTAAAACTTTCATTTCTTCTCCTGGAAGAACTACTGGTTTAATTGCATTTGCTAACTCATTAATGTTAAGTACTGGAACTCCTTGGAATTCCGCTACTTTATTTAAATTAAAGTCATTAGTTACTACCTTTCCTTTTAAAACTTGAGCTAATTTTAAAAGTTTACTATCAACTTCAGCTATCTCTGGGAAATCACCTTCCCAAATTTGAGTTTCTATATCTAATTCTTTTTGAATTTTATTTAATATATCTAACCCTCGTCTCCCTCTATTCCTTTTAAGTGAATCTGACGAATCTGATATATGTCTTAATTCATCTAGTATAAAATTAGGAATAACCAGAGGACCTTCTACAAATCCTGTTTTACATATATCGAAAATTCTTCCATCTATTATAACCGATGTATCTAAAATCTTAGCTATAGTTTTAACTACAGGTTTATGTTTCTTTTCTTTCCCTGTCCCTTTTTTTAGACCACTTAATAACATTGAAATACTATCTTTCTTTTTTATAAATACATCTGCCCCTATAATAGCTGCAACTAAATTCAATAACAAAATAATTATCAAACCTAAAGCCGCACCTAAATCCGAATCTAAAAGTTGGCTTATCTTTCTTATTGGATACCCTATTAACGATGTTATTCCTACGGCTATTATTATGCCTATTGCTGAATATAATATTTCTGTTGCGCTTAGCTTTTGAATATTTTTTTCTGCATACTCTATTAGATTTGATATTGAATTATATATGCGTGGAGAAATTAAAAATAATATAACGCCAAAAATTAACATTATAAAAATAGTAGATGATACCGTTCCCACTGCTGTTGATAGGAAATTAACTTCTTTTACTGTTGGATTATTTAATACAGCATAACCCACAATATAACCAATTACTAAGCCTATAATAGTAAAAATACCTCTTAATACTTTCTTTAACATAAAATTCACCTCCTTATTTGATTATTGACATAAATATCTAATATAATTCTCTTTTATTTATTTTTTATAATAAGAATTATATTAATTATAACATACTGAAATATTTTCTAAAATAAATAATCCTTCGAATTAATTTTTATTTAATTTTTTGTACCCCCTATAATTTTTTTTGCAAATTAGCTATTATAGTACTAACATTAATATCTGTGCTGGAGATATTAACAAGACTCTTCCAAGCCCTTTGTAATTATTACACGCCAATCCCAATAATAGTAAGGAGTTGATACAAATGAAAGATATAATTTTTGATAACTTTCAAAATAACGTAAGTGAATCACTACTAAGACATAAAAGCATATTAGATATAATGACTAAATATAGTGAATCCAGTGCTAGAGTTAATAGAGCCATAGCCAAAGCAGTAACAAACTGTGGCTGTGTTGAAATAAATGCTAAGAAACAAAATCTACACGAAGAAAATGAAATACTTAATGAATTTGATTACACTCTTGAAAGTCACCTAAATGGAACTTTATGTGATAACTGTCGTGATATTATAGAAAGCGAAATTGGTAATGAATTATTTTATTTAACTTCATTGTGTAATAGCATAGATATAAACCTTTATGACGTTTTGCTTAAGGAACAAAATAAAATAGACACCCTTGGCAAATTCACATTTAGATAAGAAGAGCAGGTTGAAATTCAATCTGCTCTTCTTTTTCCCATTCAAATATAATATTGCTTGCTAAATCTCATTTTTTAAATATATTTGTTCTTTTATTCTTCTTAATCCATTTCTTATAGCTCTAGCTCTAGCTTCCCCAATACCTTCTACTTTATCAAGTTCTTCAGTGCTAGCTTCTATTATATATTTTAATTCTTTAAAATGTTTAACTAAATTTTCAATTACTGTTGTTGGTATTCTTGGCACCTTAAATACTATTCTATATCCTTGTGGCGATATTAATGTATCAACTAACGATATTCCACCATAACCTAGGTACTTTACTATTAAATCTAAATCAAGTAATTCCTCTGAATTTAACCTTTGAATATCATTATATATTTCATTGTAATCTAGCCCTTCCTTGCAATAATCTCTTATCAGTAATATACCATCTCTTTCAATATATCTTACCAATTCATTTAATTGCATTGATATAAGTCTACCTTCATTTCCAAGTTCAACTATATATTTCTTTATTTCTTCCACTATTCTCATAACCATTTCTGTTCTTTGAATAGCTGTAACAACATCAAATAGTGTTGTCAAATCCTGAAATTCTAATAAATTAAGATTATTTATTACTCGTTCTAAAACATTAACGTATTTTTCAAGCGTTTGAACCGCTTGGTTAGCTCTTGCGAGTATTATGCTACTTTCTTGAAGCACATACTTAATTTCACCTTTATAAATAGTTATAATATTTCTTCTTTGAGATATGGCAACTACTATATTACCAGTTTGCTTTGCCACTCTATGAGCAGTCCTATGTCTAGTTCCAGTTTCAAAAGTAGTCAATGTCGATTGAGGTAATAGCTGTGTATTTGCACATATTATTCTTTTAATATCACTGCTTATAACAATTGCCCCATCCATTTTAGCTAATTCGTAAACATACGCCGGATTATATTCAGCATTTATATGAAACCCGCCATCTACAAGTTCCATTATTTCTTCTCCATCCCCAATTACTATTAGCCCGCCAGTTTTAGCTCTTAGTATATTTTCAAGACCCTCTCTAAGTTGCGTTCCTGGACTCATTAATTGCAAAATATTTTTTATTTCTTTATCGTCTTTTATTCTCATACACTCACCCAATCCATTAGATTCTCTCTTTACGTCTTTTCTTAAGTTCTATTTATTAATAATTTTTAATTTATACTATTTACTTCCTAAAGATTATAATACTATATTTCAAATAATCTAACAATTATATTTATATATTATTTATATACATTATATATAACTTCATTTAAAGTCTTTAATGCAATAACTTCTATATTATCAAATTTAATGCCTGTTGCAAACGAATCCTTAGCAACATATACTTTTTTGAATCCCATTCTTCCAAGTTCTTTAACTCTACCCTCTAAAGAAGGAACCTTTTTAAGTTCCCCTGTAAGTCCTACATCTGCTATGAATGCAATATTTGACTCTATACCTTTATCTCTTATAGACGATACTATACTCATAATTACCGCCAGATTAATTCCTTGCTCCTTAATTTTCATACCACCAGTTGTTTTTATTATTACATTTTTCTCATAAAGGTTTATTCCACCTCTTTGTTCAAGTATAGATATTAATGTATTTAGCTTATCTTTACCTAATGTTTCTCCTATTCTTGTAGGATATGGAGTAAATGCTTTTGAAACCAAACTCTCAACTTCCATAATTATAGGTCTTGAACCTTCTTTGATTACAGTTAATGTACTTCCTGAAACTATTTCACCATCATCTCTTTTTGTCATAAAGAACTCCGAAGGATTATCAATAGATATCATACCCTTTTCACTCATTTGAAAGAACCCCATTTCTCCTGTACTTCCAAACCTATTTTTAGATGCGAGTAACCCCCGTAATTCTTCATCTGTATCTGCTTCTATTATTAAAACAGCATCAACTAAATGCTCTAATGCCCTAAGTCCTGCTAATTCATCAGCCTTTGTCATTTGTCCAACTATTATAATCGCTCTTTGCCTCTTATCACCTTTAGCGATTCTAAGTAATTCATTAGCACACTCCATTGTTTGAGTAGGGGAACCAGCTCTTGCCGGTAGTGACGCTTCCATTGTGAATGTTTGAATACTATCTATAATTACTACATCTGGATCTATTTCATTTATAGCATCTACTACATTATCCATACTAGTTTCTTGAACTACCCATATATTTTCATTTATATCATTAAGTATTCTATCTGCTCTATTCTTTATCTGACTATCACTTTCTTCACCAGATGCATATATAACCTTACATCCTTTTCTCGCTATACTATCTGCAACTTGTAGTAACAATGTAGATTTACCAGCTCCTGGCCTTGCTGTAATTATAGTAATAGAATCCTTTACTATTCCACCTCCCATTACTCTATCAAACTCATTTATCCCAGTAACTATTCTATCGCTCTTACTTGATATTACATCTGCTAATTTTGTAATTGGTTTTTTATTAATAGATCTAGCAGTAGAACTACTGCTTTTACCTTGAACTTCTTTTACTTCTTCAATTAATGTATTCCATTTACTACAATCTGGGCATTTCCCTAACCATTTCGGTGTCTCATATCCACATTCTTGACAAATAAATACAGTTTTAATCTTTGCCATTCCTTAACCTTCCGATCTTAGGTATATTCCATTAAATAACTAGTCCATATACACCTTTGACTATTATTTCTTTCAGATACCTTATTATTACTTTACTATATAATAATATATCATAATAATTTTACAAAAAACAATTACTTATTATTATAAAAAAAATTGATACTATTTATTATAGTACCAATTCTTATAAATATATTCTTAAAAAGTATAAATTCATTATTTATTTAACAACTCAGCTGCCGCTTCATCTATTATAACAATTACATCTCTGTGCATTTGTAACATTGATGCTGGCATGTCAGTGCTAATTTTTCCGTTTAACATAGCTTTAACAGCTTCTGCTTTTCCTTCTCCACTTGCTATAACTATTATTCTCTTAGATTTCATTATTTCGCCTAACCCCATAGTTAAAGCGGTCGTAGGAACCTCTGCTTTTGAATCAAAGAATCTTGCATTGGATTCTATTGTGTTTTCTGTTAAGCTTGTTAAATGGGTTCCGGCTACTAAGTTTGCATCGGGTTCATTAAATGCAATATGTCCATTGTTTCCAACACCTAATAATTGAACATCAGTTCCACCAAGGTCTTGTATCTTAGCATCATACCGTCTGCATTCTTCTTCTATATTTTCAGCTAACCCATTTGGAACGAAAGTTTTATTTTTATTTATATTAATATGATTGAAAAGATTTGCATTCATAAAGTATCTATAACTTTGATCATGATCTCCTGATAATCCTACATATTCATCTAAGTTTACTGTAGTAATATCTGAGAAATCAATCTTTCCTTCTTTATTCATTTTTATTAACTCTTTATACATCCCTATTGGTGAACCACCAGTTGCAAGTCCTAATACTGCATTTGGCTTTTCTTTTACTATTGAAGCCAATTCATTTGCAGCTACTTTGCTTAATTCTTCATAGTTTTTTGTGATTATTAATCTCATTTTATTTTCCCCTCTCTCATTGAAATATTAACTTGTAATACAAACTTGTCTGATCTATAAATTGACTCTTCTAAGAAGATCATTTTGCCTTTTTGAGTATATGTTTTACTTGTCATTTTTAATAATGGAACCGCTTCACTTACTTTAAATAAATCCTTTAATTCACTATTCATAATTACTGCTGCTATAGATGATTGAGAATGATCCACCATATATCCAAATTCTTCAAGAATTTTAAATAAAGAACCTTCAAGCATTTTCTCATCAATATATCCACAATAATCAACAGGTATATAGACTTTTTCTACAGCTATACACTCATTATCTACAATCCGTTTTCTGTTTATTATATAAACTTTATCTAAGGAAATTATCTCAGTTAAGTGTTCAGGTGTATTTATTTTATTAAACTCGATAACCTCAGTTTTAAGATTCCTACCTGTTTGTTTCATCATATCAGTAAAACTCATCATATCTTCTTGTTTAACTGTTGGTTCACATACAAATGTACCTTTACCTTTTATTTTAAAAAGCACATCTTCTTGAACTAATTCACCTAAAGCCTGCCTTATGGTCATTCTACTTACCCCATAAATTTCACACAGTTCTCTTTCACTAGCTATACATTCTCCCGGTTTCCATATACCTTGTGATATCTTTATTATTAAATCATTTTTTAATTGATAATATACAGGAATAGGACTACTTTTATCTATCATTCTTACTCCTCCTTATTATTATATATATAATAGTTATAGATGTCTAGACCAGTTGTATGAATTTTTTATAAATTGTATAAAAAAATTTTTTTTGGAAAATATAAATTTATCAAGTTTAAAGGAGTTGATATTTTGATCTATAACAATTATTTTTCTAATGTTGCCTCTAAAAATATACTTAAAGACACTGCAGAAAAAAATTTATCCGCTAATATATCAAATGTCTCTATCCCAACTTCTCTTGATAACATGGTACTAAACTCAAATTTAGATAACGGAAATGTTATCAAATAACTTTTAACATGCCTCATTCCTATAATATCATAGTCTAAAATAGAATATAATATTTAAAATAAACTTTATTAAAAATATTAATAATGTATTGAAAAAATTATTAATATATTGTAATATTAATATTAAATAATAATAGTTATCTATTATTTAAGGAGTGTGATTATTATGGTTAAAGTATACACAACAAATTCTTGTCCATGGTGTGTTAAAGTTAAAAATTATTTAAAAGGAAAAGAGGTTTTATTTGAAGAGCTAAATGTTCAAGATAATATGGATGCTCGAGAAGAGATGGTAAGCAAATCAAAACAAATGGGTGTACCAGTTTTAGATATTAATGGTGCTATTATAATTGGTTTTGATAAAAAAGCTATTGAAACTGCCCTTGAAAAATAATTTTTCAAAATTAAATACATAAAAAAGAAACTCAAATTAATGAGTTTCTTTTTTATGTATTTAGGAATTTTAAAAAATAGCAAAGGTATGCTATTTTTTAATATTACTTAATCTTATAGTGAATACTAAAAAATTATTTCCCAACTGCTGCTTCTATTTCTTTTCTATTGAATCCAACAATAATTTCTTCAGAAATTTGTATAACCGGTACAGTTCTTTGTCCTGAAATTTTAAATACTTCTTCTCTATCTTCATGCTTATCAGCTACATTTATTTCATTATATTCCCAACCCTTCATTTCGAAGAATCTTTTTGCCTTAACACAAGCTGGACACCATGATGTTGAATAAATTTTAATCATTATATTTCTCTCCTTTGTTCTACTATATATTTTTCTGCACTTAATGCTGCAATTGTACCATCTGCCACAGCAGTAGTAATTTGTCTAAATTGCTTTTCTCTAACATCTCCAGCTGCATACACACCATCAACATTTGTTTGCATATTTTCATTAGTAATAATATATCCACTTGATGTTATATTTAAATACTCTTTAAACATATCTGTCATTGGAACTGTTCCTACAAATCCAAATACAGCATCAACTTCAATTTCTTTTTCTTCATTAGTCTTACTATTTTTAATTATAGCTTTTTCTACAAAAGCAGCACCTTTAACATCAACTATGTCTTCATTAAACATAACTTCAATTTTAGGATTATTCATAACTTCATCAATATTAGCCTTTTCTCCATTAAAATAATTATGTCTTCTTATCATAATTACTTTACTTGCAAATTTAGTAAGGAAAATAGCCTCTTCTAAAGCAGAGTTTCCGCCCCCAACTACAGCTATCACTTTTCCTTCATACATTGCTCCATCACAGACAGCACAATAATGAATTCCCTTACCGGCAAATTCATTTTCACTTGGAATTGGTAATTTCTTAGGACTTGCTCCTGTTGCAACTATTACAGCTTTAGCCTTATAAATATACTCTTCAGTTTCTATTACTTTCTCATTAGCAGAAAAATCAACTGTTTCAATAGAATCGAATTCATCTATTGTCGCCCCTAATTCCTCTGCTTGTTGTTGCATTAAATCTGCTAATTCTGGTCCAGTTATCTTTTTAAATCCTGGATAGTTTTCAATTGTATAACTATTTCTTACTTGACCCCCTAGAATTTGATTTTCTAACAACATCATTTCTAGTTTAGCTCTTGATGCATATATAGCTGAGGTTAATCCAGCAGGACCACCGCCAATTATCATTAATTCAATATTCTTAATTTCTTTACTCATAAAGGTTCCTCCTTACCCCCTAGGGGTATAACTTAATACTATTATATATATCATATATACTTTTTGCAATAGATTCTTAAGTAATATTTTTTTAAAATACACCTTAGGGAGCTTTTTAAAATAACTAGTAAGATTTGCTAGTCTATTATTTCTCCAATTGTGTGATCTATACTATATGCTTAAAACATAAGCTTTTCCCATCATAATAAACATCCAACTTATCCCCTGTTTTTATATCACCTCTTAACATTTCTTCACTTAACCTATCTTCCAATTCCCTAGTTATAATCCTTCTTAGCGGTCGTGCTCCATAAGTTGTATCAGCACCTTTATTTACCAAGAATTTTTTACTATCATCATCTAATTTTAAAAATATCTTTTTTTCTTTTAATCTTTTAATAGTATTCTCTAACATTATATTTACTATTTGTAATACATCATTTTCTTTTAATTTATGGAAAACTATTATATCATCTATTCTATTTAAGAATTCCGGCTTAAACTCTGATTTAATTTCTTCCAATATATTTTCCTTCATTTTTTCATATTCTGTATTTTCACCAGTAGCCTCCCTTGCAAATCCCATTGTTTTTTGCTTGTTTAATGAGTGTGCCCCTATATTAGAGGTCATAATAATTATAGTATTTTTAAAATTTATTACTTTACCTTTACTATCTGTCAACCTTCCATCTTCCATTATTTGAAGCAATATATTAAATACATCTGGATGAGCTTTCTCTATCTCATCCAATAGTATTACAGAATAAGGATTTCTTCTTACAGCCTCTGTTAATTGTCCGCCTTCATCATATCCAACATATCCTGGTGGTGATCCTATTAATCTTGATACAGAGTGTTTCTCCATATATTCTGACATATCTAATCTTACTAAACTTTTATCATCACCAAATATAGCCTCAGCTAAAGCATTTGATAATTCCGTTTTACCTACGCCTGTAGGACCACAAAATATAAAGCTACCAATTGGTCTGTTTGGATCTTTAAGGCCTACTCTAGCCCTTTTTACTGCTTTAGATACAGCTTTTACAGCTTCCACTTGGCCAATAACTCTTTTATGCAAAATTTCCTCTAATTTTAATAATCTTTCTGATTCTTTTTCAGTT
This sequence comes from Clostridium gasigenes, assembly GCF_900104115.1. Classification (GTDB taxonomy): domain Bacteria; phylum Bacillota; class Clostridia; order Clostridiales; family Clostridiaceae; genus Clostridium; species Clostridium gasigenes. Next base: position 13,081 of record NZ_FNJM01000005.1, on the reverse strand, counting down.
AATTTTTCTAAAGGAATTTTGGTCCATATAGAAACTACCTTTGCAATATTTTCTTCGTCAACTATATGTCTTATAGTAATACTTTCCTTACTCCATGCATCTTTAATTTTTTTAAACTCTACTTTTAATTTTTTCTCATCATCTCTTAATGTAGCCGCTTTTTCAAAATCCTGACCCCGTATAGCCTCATCCTTAGCTCTTATTAATGTATCTATTTCTTCTTCTATAACTTTAAGGCTTGGGGGGGTTACTAATTTTTCTATTCTTACTTTCGCAGCAGCTTCATCCATTAAATCTATAGCCTTATCTGGCATAAATCTATCTGTTATATATCTATCTGAATATTCTACAGCTGCATTTAAGGCTTTATCAGTTATTTTAACCATATGATGTGATTCATATTTATCTCTTAACCCCATTAATATCTGTAATGTTTGTGCTTTTGATGGTTCTCCTACATTAACAGGCTGAAACCTTCTCTCAAGCGCTGCATCCTTTTCTATATGCCTTCTATATTCATCAATTGTAGTTGCTCCAATACATTTTATTTGCCCCCTTGCTAAAGCTGGTTTTAATATATTAGCTGCGTCTATAGCCCCCTCTGCCCCTCCAGCTCCTACTATTGTATGAATTTCATCTATAAATATAATAATATCATCTCTATTACTAATCTCATCAATTACCTTTTTTAATCGTTCCTCAAACTCACCTCTATACTTTGCACCAGCAATCATAGATGTTAAATCTAATGTTATAATCTTTTTATCTCTAAGCATTTCAGGAATATCCCCATTTACTATTCTTTGGGCTAACCCCTCTATTACTGCTGTTTTACCAACACCTGGTTCACCTATAAGACAAGGATTATTTTTTACTCTTCTACATAAAATTTCAAGGACTCTTTGATTTTCCTTCTCTCGCCCTATTACAGGATCTAATCTCCCTTCCCTTGCCATAGCTGTTAAATCTCTCCCATATTGATTTAACATTGGTGTTTTATTACTCTTTTTATTAGTCTTATTTTCTAATTTTATATCCTCGAAATCTTTTCCGGCTAAAAATTTTGTTAAATCTTCTCTTATATCATTAAAGTTAGCCTTACATCTTGTTAATATTGTATATGCTACACCTTCGCCATCATCTATTAATGCTAACAACACATGTTCTGGGCTTATATAACTATGATCAAAAACCCTAGCCTTAACTAAACTATCATCAAACAACCTTTTAGTTCTAGGTGTTAAAAGCATTTCTCCTATAGATATTTCCCCATCTCCGAATCCTAGATATTCTTCAAGTACTTTTTTTGCTTTTTCTAAAGTTATACCTTTTGTTTTTAAAACCTGAGACGCATATCCCCCTTCATTTAAAATACCTAATAAAATATGCTCTGTTCCTATATATCCATGTTTAAAATATTCAGATTCTTTTTGAGCTTCTCCTATTATAATATGAGCTCTTTCTGTAAACCTGCCAAAAATCATTTCTCTACCTCCATACCCTATTGCTATAGTTTAATAAAACCATTTTTAATGAATTTGAAAATATACCATACTATATACTATGATATATTACTAACCTTCATACAATTACTATAATTCTTCTTTTACATCTTCAAAAAAATATCTAATTAATCCCCTAATCTATTTTGATTACTTTATATAATTATATTTATAAGTGATTTGTTTTTTCTGAAACCTTCTTATTTGAAATTATTGCCATTTAAATAACATCTTAACCATAGTTATTTTTAACTATAAATATATATTTTCTTTCTTCATGAATTATATTATAAATTTTTCCTAAAAATACATATATGTAAATATGATTAAAAGGAGATTTTTATGGAAATTAAATGGTTTGGCAACACTACCTTCTTAATTAAGAATTCTACTGGCAAAAGAATATTAATTAATCCAATAGATTTAAACTCTTCTATAATAAAATACGATTTTAAACCTGACTTAATCACTTTAAGCAATTCTCTTAATATAGATAATACTAATGATTATCTAACAAAAGATTGTAAAATAATTAATTCTTGTGCAAAATATAGCAATGATTATATATCTATAGAAGGTTATACTACTTACTCTGATAATATTAAAGGATTAAAACGAGGAAATAACATTATTTATATTTTTGAAATAGATAACTTAAAGTTTTGTCATTTAGGTACTCTTGGACATAAGCTAAGTTCTGAACTTATATCTAAATTAAAAGATTTAGATTTTTTACTTATTCCTATAGGTGGTCATTTTTCTTTAGATGGATCAGAAGCTGCAACTTTATCAATTAATGTTAGCCCTAAATATATACTACCCATGCTTTATAAAACCTCTCTAGAGCACTCTTATTTAGATGGGCCTTATAAATTTATTTCCCGTATGAAAAATATTACTAAAGTTAATAACTCTACTATTCAAACTTCTGAATTATCTTTTACCAATAGTAATTCCGTTATAATTCTTACACCTTAGAAATCGGAAAGCAAATAACAGGTTATTTAGAAGCTCATCTCCAATACTTATTAATAAATGTTCAAAAAAATTCCGTAGTTATTTATATAACTACGGATTTTAATAATATATATTAAGATAAATAATATATCACACTATTTTTTGTTAATATTTTACTATTATGTATTAAATAAATAACAAATCAATATTTTATTCTACTTTTTTAAATAAAAAAATAAAAACCGTCATATTAATGACGGTTTTTATGTTTATTAAGCTTGGACAGGAGCTCCAACTGGACAAACATTTGCACAGCTTCCGCAATCGATACAAGTATCTGCGTCTATAACAAATTGTGTATCACCTTGGCTTATAGCGTTAACTGGACATTCCGCAGCGCATGCACCGCAGTTTACACATGAATCTTCTATTAAAAATGCCATTAAAAAACACCTCCTATATTTATATCTTTTTTATTTTATCATAGTGTTTTATATTTTTAAAGACTTTAGTATAATTTATATAATTATACTTCTTAAAATATATTTCCCACCATTAAACTACACTATATCCTTTTTCTTCAATAGAATTGATAATATCATCTAAACTTAGGCCTCTATCATCATAAACTACACTAACTTCTTTCTTACTAATATTAACCTCGCAAGCAATAACACCCTCATTACTTGCCACAGCTTCTCTAACATTATTAATATCTTCATTAGTATTAAGGTTATAAACCTTTATTAAAGATTTCACCCTGTCTGCCCCCTTAATTATCTTTTATTATATTCTTCATCAGCCTTTTATCTTCTAATGATTCAATTTCCAATTTAATATCTGATTCGTCTATATAATCTTCATATCGTCCAGTGACAAGAGTAATATTTTCGATTTTAAACTCTTCAATTATTTCTTCATCACCTCTTTTAACTTTAACCTTAACACTTTCTTTTACAGTATTATTATTTATTACTTCTCCAATGCCTTCTTCTGTTTCTACTATTGACCCTATCTTTGGCATTCTCTTTCTTATATCTTCATAAGTACTTTGCTCATAATTTAAGCAACACATTAATCTCCCACAAATACCTGATATTTTAGTAGGATTTAATGAAAGATTCTGTTCTTTTGCCATTTTTATAGATACAGATGTAAAATCTCCAAGAAAAGTTGAACAACACATAGGTCTTCCACAAGGTCCAAGCCCACCTAACATTTTAGCCTCATCTCTAACACCAATTTGTCTAAGTTCTATTCTTGTTTTGAAAATTGTTGCTAGATCCTTAACTAATTCTCTAAAATCAACTCTTCCATCTGCTGTGAAATAAAATATAACTTTATTATTGTCAAAAGTATACTCTACATCTATTAATTTCATATTTAATTTATGGTCTTCTATTTTACTTAAACATATAGATAAAGCATCTTTTTCCCTTACTTTGTTTTCTTTATGTTTATCTATATCTTCCCTTTGTGCAACTCTTATAACACTCTTTAATGGAGCTACTATATCATCTTCTGATATTTCCTTTATTCCTATAACGCATTCTCCAAACTCTATTCCTCTAGCTGTTTCTACTACTACAAAATCCTCTTTTTCTATATGTAATTCTTTTGGGTCAAAATAGTAGATTTTACCTGCTTTCTTAAACCTTACTCCTACAACTTTTATCATTATTAACCCTCCATAAATCCAATTAGCATAACCCTTATAGTTATGGCAAAATTAGAATTGCTTAATAAATTTATTCTTGCTTCTCTTATTTTATCCAGTATTTTATTTAGTTTTTTATACGACATACCTATTGCAAGTTTTTTTAAACTATCTATTTTATCTGCATTTATTACTAAATTAGTGTCATTAAGTTCCTTATACACCATTATATCTCTTATAAACGAAGTTAATATATTAAGTATTTCATCTTTATTATCTTTATAAGATAATAATAAATTTTCATGTCTTAGCAAAACATCTGCGGCTCCATTATTCGCTTCACTTAGCACGTCCAATAATAATTGTCTTAAGTTCTTAAGATTACTATCTATTAAAAATCTCTCTGCTTTTCCAGGAATACCCTCACTATAAGCTATCGAAGCTAATATTTCACCTTCTGTAGCATTATTCTTAATAGTTCTTATATATTCAGTCGTTTCATTTTTTGATAAAGGTGTTAATTTATATATTTGACATCTTGACTTTATTGTATCTAAAATTAACTCTAAACTCTCACAAAGTATAATTATAAATACACCACTTGGCGGTTCCTCTATTGTTTTTAATAAAGCATTTTGAGCTTGAATTGTTAATTTATTACCTTCATGAACTACTATAACTTTCTTATTTCCTTCAAAAGGTTTTTTATTAACTTCCGTTATTAATTCTCTTACTTCATCTACTCCAAAGGATGCTTTTGTTGGGCGATAATTCATTATATCTACATATTGTCTTGTATAATCCCCCCCTAATATTTGTACTGCAAATATTTGGGCAAGTTTACTTTTTCCAATACCATCGACCCCTACTATAAGGTGTGCATGAGAAAGGCTTTTGTTTGCAACTCTTTTTTTAAAGCTATTAATTATATCACTATGTCCTATAAAACTTCTCATTGCACTATCTCCGTTACTTTTTATATTTTAACAAATTGATCAACATCAATTACGAAAACTGTTGCTCCTCCGACTTCTATTTCTATAGGATAAGACATATACATATCCCCATTGCCTGTTATCGGTGTTGGTGTAGCTATTATTTGTTTTCTCTTTTGGCATACATATTTAACTACATCTATAACACTTTGAACTTTTTCTTTTTCAACACCAATCATTAAAGTAGTGTTTCCAGCTTTTAGAAACCCTCCTGTTGTTGCAAGTTTAGTAACTCTAAATCCTTCCTCAGTTATAGCATCTACTAAATCTATTGCATCATCATCCTGAACTATTACTAATACTAATTTCATAAAAGTTACCTCCATTAATTCTAATACTTTAATAATATTTTAGCATAAATAAATTAGATTTTAAGGAAATTTTATTAAATATATTCTTTTATTAATCCATATACTTCTTCACTAATATCTTCTATAGATCTTAGAATCTCACCCTTATTACACCTAATTCTCTTCCAACCATATTTATTTACTATATCTAGCGAATTATTATAACAATTCACTAAATATTCTTTATCGCTTTCATGAATATCTTTTTCCTGTTCACCGGTAAACTTATTTGCTCTATCTTTCATAAGTTTTTCACTTATATCAGGAGATATATCTAAAAATACCACACAATCTGGGATAGGTAACCCATATTTATTGTACTCTAAATCATATAGCCAATCTAAATATGCTTCTCTTTCATTACTATTGGTCATTTTAACCGCTTGATGAACCATATTAGACGTAACATATCTATCAGATATAATAATGCCTCCATTATTATAAAATTCTCCCCACTCCGTTTTAAACGAAGCGAATCTATCTATTGCATAAAATGTTGATGCTGCGTATGCATTCACGTCTTCAGCCTTTTCTCCAAATTCCCCACTTAGATACATTTTTACAGGTGTACAAGCAGGACTATTATAATTAGGAAAAGTTATTTTTCTAACATTTTTTCCTTGTAATATTAACTTATCATATAATTTTTGTGCTTGAGTAGCTTTTCCGCTACCATCTGTTCCACTTTCTACTATTATCAATTTTCCTTTTTTCATTATGTTACCTCATATCTATATAACTAAATTTAAAAAAGCTTCTTTTATTTTATTTTTATAAAAATCATATTCAATACTTTCAACATCAGTATTTACAATTTTTTTTTCACATTCTTTACAAATTAAGCTTTTCCCTATTATTATACCATTATCCTTTTCATTTCTACATATATAACAAACATTTTCTTCATTAGCTGTTTTAATACCCTTAATTTTTATTTTCATAAAACTCATCCCCTTTTATCTTTATACTTTTAATTCTCACCTTTTGTAATAAATTTTATACTTTTAGTTAAATATATAATTAATAAATATTTTTTTACTTTTAAGGGGAAATTAATAAAGAAAATAATTTAGGGAGGATATACTATGAAACAAGAAATGATTTCTTATTTATCTACTTGTTCTGATGATATTTATGAATTATGTAAATACCTATACAATAATCCTGAAGATAGCTATAAAGAAACTAAAAGTTGTAAATATATTAGTAATTTTTTATCTAAATATGATTTCAATGTAGAAAATAATTTTTTAAATTTAGCAACTTCTTTTCGTGCGACTAAAGGTACCGGTTATCCTAAAGTATGTTTTTTATGTGAATATGATGCAGTTCCTGGAGAGGGACACTTAACAGGTCATAATTTACTTACAGCAACATCAATTTCCGCTGCATTAGCACTTGGAAAAATAATTGATAAAATAGGTGGTTCTTTAATCCTTATTGGTTGTCCTGGAGAGTACCTAGGTGGAACAAAATCTATAATGGTAAAACAAGGTGTTTTCGATGATATAGATGTTGTTTTGCTCGCTCACCCAGATGTAGTTACATCTGAAAGTGGTAGTTCTTCTGCTATTATACCTTTAAGCATAAAATATATAGGTCATAATGGATTAAGCTTCTTAAATAAGGGCATATACACATCCTTAGATGGTATTCTTTTAACATTCAACATATTAAATTCATTGTTAAAAGGCTTTCCTGAAGATGTTGAAATCAACTCAATTTTGTCTAAAGGAGGTTCCACCCCATTATTAATTCCATTAGAATCAGAAGCTAAATTCTATATAAGATCTAAAGAAATGGATGTTGCAAAAATTGCGGAAAGTAAACTTAGGGAAATTGCAATTTATGTTTCTAAGCTTATTAGAGTTCAATATTCTATCTCTCTTTATGAACCTGAAAATGAGGAATTAATAACTAACGTAGTTTTAAACAGATTATTTAGTCATAACTTAAAAGAAAATGGAATTATAAATATAGATGCTCCTAGAGATATATCTGCTGGACTAAGTTTAGGTTTAGTTAGCAAAACAGTGCCTTGCATTCATCCCTACATTTCAATTGTAGGCGATCGCGATATTAAATATGGAACTAAAGAGTTTGCAGAATCCACTATTTCAAAGCACGCTATGGAACAATGTACTAAAGCTGCACTATCTTTAGCTTTTACTGGATATGATATACTTACCCAGGAAACCCTTTTGAGTGAAGTAAAAAATGAATTCTATAAAAAATAGACTTCCTATACAAGGAAGTCTATTTTTTTATAAAGCTATTCATTACATAAACAACTATGTTTAATTATTGTTTGAATAAATTTATCACTTGGCTGAAAAGTAAATTTAAATACTTTCCCACTATTTTTATAAATACAATAATAAGTTTCTTCTCTAATCACATTACATAAATAATTTCTAGTATTTTTTATATTTGAATATTCTTTAGGTATTTGACGTTTTTTGCCAACATAAATTATATCACACATTTTAATACTTTCTAAATTTTCTTCATTTTTAGAGTTTATTTTATTTACCATAAGCTTGTCTGATATAATTGCATATTTATATGATAAACTACACCCTCTAAATTCCTTTAATATAACTATAGAAGCAACTATCAATAATACAGTATTTAATAAATCACCTATAATATGTTCATCTAATCCTATACTTTTAATGCCTTGAAATAAATATAATACTACCGTAATAACTAAAAGCGATATTGCAATCACCGGTACCTTCTTTTTTGCAACAACTTCCCTATGCATCATATTGTAGAGCCCTCCTATATAGAAATTTTTTATTCCATCCGAAAACAATATTGTGATTATACTAATCATTTCATATTTTATCCATAGCTGAAATAAGCTATTAATCTTCAAATAAGCCTTTAGTTTTAAGTTATCCTCTATTTATAAAGGAATCTATTCATTTACTTCATATTACTACTAATCTCACAAATTAATCTAATTCCATCATGTATATTATTAATTTTATTTGTTTCTGTTACAATAAAGATTATAATAGTATAATTGTTATTATAATTATTTTGGAGGTGTATTAAATGATTCAAATTTATAAAAGCATTAATGAAAATGAGCCTTCATTAAAGGTATTAGATACAATAGAAAACGGTTCTTGGATTAATATTGTAGCTCCTTCTGATGAAGAATTAATACTCATTTCTAAGAAAACCGGTGTTCCTTTAGCGTTTTTAAAAGCACCATTAGATGATGAGGAAACTTCTCGTATTGATATAGAAGATAATTGTATATTAGTTGTAGTAGATATACCTTTTACTGAAATGGAGGATAACTCACTTACCTACGATACCTATCCACTAGCTATTATTCATACTGAAACACAAATTATAACAGTATGTTTAAAAAATAGTAAAGTCTTAACTGATTTTATTAATGGTAAAGTAAAATCTTTTTATTCCTTTAAAAAGTCTAGATTTATATTACAAATACTAAATAAAATTTCTACCTACTATCTACTATATTTACGTCAAATTGATAAAAAAAGTTTAATGATTGAAAAAAGACTTCATAAATCAATGAAAAATAGAGAATTAATACAACTTCACTCGCTGGAAAAATCATTAGTTTATTTCTCTACGTCTCTTAAAGCAAATGAAGTTACTTTAGAAAAAATGCTAAAGCTTGAACTAATGCAAAAATTTGAAGAAGATAAAGACCTTTTAGAAGACGTTATTATAGAAAATAAGCAAGCTATCGAAATGACAGATATTTATAGTAATATACTTGCTAGTACAATGGACTTCTTTGCATCAGTTATTTCTAATAATTTAAATATAGTTATGAAAGTTTTAGCTTCTGTTACAATTTTAATGTCTGTATTTACTATTATGAGTGGTATTTTTGGTATGAATACTCCATTGCCTTTTAATTGGGGCAAAGATCCAAATGCATTTTTAATAGTAATTGCAATAACTTTTGTATTATCTGGTTTAACAGCAGTCATATTATATAAAAAAGATATGTTTAGTTAGTCTTATTATTTTTCAAGATTACTTAATTAAATAATGAATTTAATATAAGCTAGTACTTCAGTACTAGCTTATATTTTTTTATAATATATTTAAATATAAAGTATATAAAAAATATTACTAAATACTATAAAGCAGGTGAAATTTTGATAAAACTTAAACATGTAACTCCAGGAGGAACTATAGGTATAATTGCCCCTGCCTCTCCAAGTGATTCTAACTTCATTAATGAAAAGATATTAGCTTTTGAAGACTTAGGATTTAATATAAAGAAAGGAAAGCATATTTATAAATGCAACGGTTATTTAGCTGGTAACGATTCAGAACGAGCTGAAGATTTAACAGATATGTTTTTAGACCCTTTTGTCGATGCTATAGTCTGTTTTAGGGGCGGATATGGTAGTGTTCGATTAATGTCACGTTTAAATACTAAAATCATTACAACTCATCCTAAGCCATTTTGTGGCTATAGTGATATAACTCTATTATTAAACTATATAAGTAACAAATGTGGCTTTACAACTTTTCATAGTCCCATGATTAATTCTAATTTTAAAGATCCTCTAACTAAAGATAGCTTTATAAATATACTAACAGATTCTAATAAAGATTTTTCTTACGATTTGAATAAATTAGGAAATATTAATATTCTTAATAAAAAAGATTTCAAAGGTAGGCTTATGGGTGGTAATTTATCTATGATTTGCTCTGCCATAGGTACGCCTTATGACGTCAACTTTAAAAACTCTATTATATTAATAGAAGAGATAAATGAAAATCCTTATGTTATTGATAGATTACTTTCACAAATGATTTATTCAAACAAATTCAAAGGTTGTAATGGAATAATACTTGGACACTTTACAGATTGCACATTACCTGATTACTCAAAAAGCTTTACTTTAGAAGACATTATTACTCAAAAGCTTCTTCCCTTAAATATTCCTATAATTAAAAATTTCCCTTGTGGACATAGTTATCCAAATCTTACACTTCCTATTGGATGCAACTTATATTATGATTCAAAAAATTCATTACTTACTATCTCTGAAAATATTTTTATATAAGTCACTATAAATAATAGATTAATTTGCTATTCTATTTTGTGACTGTTATTTTGATTTCTAATTTAATATTTCGAAATATATATAAAGGGAACTCTAATTAGAGTTCCCTTTATATATATTTATTACATAATAGCCAACCCTACACTCTTGTAAGTTTCATTATTACATCCTTATGAGTTGGATACCTATTTAAAAGATCACTTCTTTCAAATAATTCAAAGTCTTTGAAGTCAAAGCCTGGTGATACCATACATCCTACTAAAGCATATCCTTCATTATTCATAGCCGATCCGAATATATAGTTTTTAGGTACTAATACCTGTGGAACTTCTCCTTTTTCAATGTCTAATCCCAGCTGAGATGTAGTAAGAATACCATCAGGGCTTATCATATAAATTGTTAGTGCAGAACCTGAATGATAGTACCACATTTCATCAGATTTTAATCTGTGAAAGTTAGATAATTCCCCATCTCTAAGTAGAAAGTAAATACTAGTCCAAAGTATTCTCTCACCTTCAAATTTAGTTGTTAAATCCCTAGAAGATATGTTTTCCGAAGAAGCAAAGCACTCCTTATAATATCCACCTTCAGGATGTGCATTCATTTGTAGTTTTTCAATAAAATAATTAGCTGTAAACATAATATTTCTCCTTCCTTAAGGACATTCAAATAAATATTTCATCAGTATACTAGACTATATTTATTTAAACGTGCTTTAGTTTAAATATGTATTTTTACATTTATTATATAGTTAATATTTCTATATTTCAATAATAATGCTGATTATACACAGTAAAAATGAGGCATTTTTTCAAATGCCTCACCTTAGTATTGTCTACATATCATCATCCGTTTCGCTTCCATCACTAGAACTGACCGGTATTGATTCGCCTAAAAACTTTGGTTCTGGCTTTAGTAGATTTATATAAACAAAATCTTTAAGCTGAGCTAGTTTTTCTCTACTTTTATAAGATTCAATAAACAAATAGTTTCTTATATCAGAAGATATTCCATTTGCATTAATCCCCATCTTTTTAGCTAAATATAAAGCTCTTGGTAAATGATACTCATTTGTTATTATTATTGCATTTTCTACTTCAAATATATCCTTAGCCCTATAAATACTATCATAGGTAGAAAAACCTGCATGATCTAAAAAAACATTTTTTTCTTCTACATCACAATTATTTATTATATATTCTTTCATTACACTTACTTCATTATAACTTTCTCTTCCATGATCTCCACTTAAAATAAATTTACTACATACTCCTGAATTATACACTTCAATTGCAGTCTTTAATCTATCTTCTAAAATATCTGAGGGAGACCCATCATCTTTAACGCCTGCACCTAATACAATTATTGCATCTGCATTTTGATTAAGTGATTCTATGGTCGTAATATTCTTCTGTCCATTTTTTTGAACTATCATTATTGCAGCTATAGCTCCAACTACAGATATAAAAATCAGTATAACAACACTTATAATCATATGCTTTATTACCTTCTTTTTCTTATTCATCTTTATATATTTCCCCCCTTAACTACTCTTTTGTTAATATCATACATCAAAATATTATATTAAATATTACAAAATAATTAAAGGTCTATATAGTAATATACTTTAAATTTAAAAACATCTAAAAACTATGACATCCTAAACACGGTAGTTTTTTAACTCCTATCAATGAAAATAAAGTTACGTACAACAATATATGCTTTAAATAAAAATTATTTACAATAAAATTTACTTAATCTATAATTTTTATCCACTATATAGTAATATTATTATATATGTTTACTGGTAGTTATAAAATTATAATGTCAATCTCATTGAAAATATTACTTTATAGGAGGATTTTATGATACTAAAACAATTTAGAAATTTATTGCATCAAAAAAAAGAACAAATCCTTATAGGTTTATATATTTTTTTCTTCTTGTATTCGTGCTTAATGATTTGGGAGGTATTCATAGGTCCATATCGTAGTTATGAAAGTATACGTAGATATAATCTTTATCCATTTAAGACTATTACTGAATTTCTTTTAAATAATGGTAAATATACTTTTGAAGTAATATTTATAAATCTTATAGGAAATATTATTACCTTTATACCCTTAGGCTTTTTTATATCATTATTATTTAGAAAATCTTGCAAGTTATTAAATACATCATTATTGTGTATATTTATTATAATTTGTATTGAGATTGGTCAATTTATTCTAAATGTTGGTGTATTAGATATTGATGATATTATTTTAAATACATTAGGTTGTATTTTAGGTATTACTATTTATAAATTAATTAGTAAATTATGTTGCGAATAATTTTTTTATATAATAAAAAAACCTACAAGTTAACCTTGTAGGTTTTTTAGTATGGAGGCGCCACCCAGATTTGAACTGGGGATCAAGGTGTTGCAGACCTATGCCTTACCGCTTGGCTATAGCGCCGTAAATGGTGGCTTCACTAGGAATCGAACCTAGGACACGTGGATCTTCAATCCACTGCTCTACCAACTGAGCTATGAAGCCAT
>NZ_FNJM01000039.1 GCF_900104115.1 Clostridium gasigenes | reverse complement strand
GCGACTTTCTTAGTTTACCACCGCATCTAAACCTTGTCAACACCTTTCTTTCAAGCTGTTTTTCTTAGTTCGTCATTTGCGACTTCTTTATCTTACCACCATTTCTAAACTCTGTCAACAACATTTTAATAAGTTAATTATTTAAGTTGTTTACTAAATTTATTAGGTTTGTTTGTTGTCCCCTTAGGAACGAACTTAATAATACCATGATATTAACTCTAAATTATATATCATATTGTTATTTAATAAAGCTACTATATATAATTCTATATATAACTAGTATTTACTCTATTTTCCTACTATTGATACGCCAGGAATAGTTTACTTTTTTTATCAAACTCTTCTGTAAATAGAAATGTAGATTATAGTATATTTCTACCATAATCTACATTAATTCTAATTATCTAATACTTTTTGCTTTGTTTTATCAACATAATATTCCTCTATTATTTGAATTGGCTCTCCACCTAATCTTATAACTTTATCTGATAAAAGAAATTTTTCCTCTTCATAATGTGTTACAAATATAACTGTTGCATTAGATTCTTTAAATATATTTTTCATTTTATTTATTATCTCAATTTTATTATTCTTATCAATTGATTTAAATGGTTCATCCATAATTATTATATCAGAAGGAATTGCTAAAGCCCTTGCTATATTTACTCTTTGATTCATTCCTCCACTTAATTGATTTGGATAATATCTTGCATAATCTAATAACCCAACTTCTTTTAAACCATTATTCACTTTATTACTTATATCTTTATCCTCATAATATCTCTTACATACTAATTCTAAATTTTCATATACTGTTTGCCAAGGTATTAACCTATCTTCTTGAAATACATAAGAAATATTTTTATTTTCCTCAAGGCATTTATTACTTATATAATTTAATAATGTTGTCTTTCCACAACCAGAGGGTCCCATAATACAATTAACCTTACTGTCTTCTATATTAATTTCAAAATCTTTATAAATATTTCTATTTCCATAACTAATATTTATATTACTAATTAATATAATGATCTTCCCCCTTCCACTTATTAAATTTCTTAAGTAAAACACTTAAAATTTTATCTACTATTATACTAACTATAGCTATAATAATTATCCAAGTAATAACTGCTGACGTATTTAATTGCATTTTCTCTAATTGAATAGCTGCTCCAATACCATACTTTGGTTGTGCATATACTTCACCAGCTATAACTACTTTAAATATTAGAGAAATAGTAGAACTTAATATATTACTTATTGAAATAGTAATTGAAGGTAGATATATTTTTTTAAGTATATCTATTTCTTTTACTTTATATACTCTACACATTTCTATAAGTTTAACATCCGTATTAATCAAAGTATTAATTGTAACATCATAAAATATAGGTAATGATATAATAATTCCTATTAATATTGGTGCAGTTTCTTTAGAAACCCACACTAGTACTAATACTATAAATGCCATTGTTGGCACTGATTTAATTACTGCTAATATAGGATATATAAAATTATATATCCACTTATTAATATAACTTAATACACCTAATAAAACTGCTAATATTATAGAAATTAAAAAACTAATAAAACATCTTATTAAGCTATAGTATATCAATGATACACAATCTCCATTAACTAATATCTTTTCACACTCAAATAATATATTTTTTATTCCTGGCATTATTATTTGATTATTTACTACTACAGATACTATTTCCCATAAGATTATTATAATTATTGTAGCTATAATAATATATTTATTATTCTTTAATGAAGACTTCCTCATAAGTAGTTTTTCCTTCCTCATTTAACTCTTTATTATCTATAACTTCAAAAAATCTTATATACTCATTTTTAGTATCTTGTATATTATAGAATTTCAGATTTGCTCTATCCAGTGCACTTGATAATATATCCTTATTAACTGATATTCCTATACTTTCACTTATTACACCAGCCTCATTAGGATTATTATTTACCCAATCTATGGACTCTTTAATATTTTCTACTATTTTTTTACATAGTTTTTTATCATCATTATAAAATTTTTCTTTTATTAATAAAGTTGATTGTGGAAACCCTATTTTAGTATCCTTTGATTCCATCCATTCTTTATTAAAATCTAATAATATTTTTACATTAGATTTTTTACTCATTATAGTAGATAAGACAGGTTCTGAAACTATAGCATATTTAGCCTTTCCACTTATAATCATAGGTGCTAATTCAGATGCAGCACTTACATATGAATAATTCACCTTATCTTCAGTTAGCCCTTTACTATTTAATATTTCCTTTCCTATAAGATCTGGTGTAAGACCTTTACCTGTATTATAAATTTCTTTACTTTGTAACTCATTTATATCTGTTATATCTTCAGTAGTTATTAAATATAAAGATCCTAACCCAATAGTTCCTGCTACTTTATATTCTAAGCCTTTATTGTGAACTTGTAATGCTAAATTCGATGGCACTACCGCAATATCAGCTTCGCTTTTTAATAATTCAGCTACTAAAGCATCTGGTGTTTTTTGCAATTCACTTTCTATTGTATAGTTATCTATTTTCTTATTGTCATTAATAAATTTACTTATACCTATTGCCGGTAACCCATCTGGATATATTAACCTTGCACTTACTTCCTCTACTGGTTTCTTAGAACAAGCCATTAGTACAAAAGTCATTGATACTAGTATTATTA
This sequence comes from Clostridium gasigenes, assembly GCF_900104115.1. Classification (GTDB taxonomy): domain Bacteria; phylum Bacillota; class Clostridia; order Clostridiales; family Clostridiaceae; genus Clostridium; species Clostridium gasigenes. The sequence continues at coordinate 201 of NZ_FNJM01000039.1, read as the reverse complement.
TTTTTATTGATTTTCTCATATTTACTCCTTCTCATATCTATTTATTTCCATACCTATACTATACTACATTACTTACTAACTATAAATACTATCCAAATAATTTTAGACGCAAAAAAAAGAGTCTAAATCAGACTCTTTTTTGTTAACCTGGCGACGTCCTACTCTCCCACACAGCTGCCCGTGCAGTACCATTAGCGCTGT
>NZ_FNJM01000012.1 GCF_900104115.1 Clostridium gasigenes | reverse complement strand
GTTTATTTCACCTTGTAATTGTACAAATTCCTTTTGGATTTGATCTCTATCTTCAGTTATGTTAGTTCCATTTGAAGATTGAACAGCTAATTCTCTCATTCTTTGAAGAATGTTATGAGTTTCGTTAGTTCCACCTTCTGCAGTTTGTATTAATGAAACACCATCTTGTGCATTTCTTACGCCTTGATCTAATCCTCTAATTTGACCTCTCATTTTTTCTGAAATTGAAAGACCTGCAGCATCGTCTCCAGCTTTGTTAATTCTTAAACCTGAACTTAACTTTTCCATAGATTTTGCATTATTAGCACCATTTACTCCCATTTGTCTGTTTGCGTTCATTGCGCTCATATTGTGATTGATTATCATAATAAATTCCTCCTTGAATTTTGTGGACATCCTTGTCCAAGTATATTTTAAGCTTAAGCTTAAGCTTAAGCTTTATATTATATATATCGTTTAACATATTATATACTTTATAATTTTTTATAATTTTTTTTATTAAATATATATAATTTTCATCTAATCCTCATATTTAATTATAGATTAAATTTTTATAAACTTAATATTTTAAATTTTTTTATTTAAGAAAGTTGGTACACAAGTATTACTGTTATATTTATTTCTTGCAACTCTCCTAATTTTTATTTCATTAAGCTCTTTTTTAATATTTAATTTTTCTTTTTTTATAGATTTAAACATTATATTATCTTCTTCTATTATTTCAAGCTTAATCATTAGTTCTTTAATTTCTTCTCTTGAAAAATCTAGCCCTTCTATATGTGATATAATTTCCTCTCTGATCTTAACTAAAGGTTCAAGATCTCCATCTTTCCCAACTTCTATAACTATCTCTTTAGTTATATCTTTATATCTATTAAGCAATTTATACAAACTCATTATTACGCCCCAAATTGTTTAGATAAATAAGCACTTTGACTATTTAGCTTTGCCATTTGACTTTCAAGTCTTGAGTATTTTAGATAAAGATCATTTTCTTTTTGTACTAGTTGTTTTTCCATTTCTGCTATTTGTATTTTCTTTTTATCCATTATTTTACTATACTCATTAGTTAGAGATCCTTCTAATCCAACTTTCTTAATTAAAGGAGCAGTTACACTGTTGATTTGCTCGTTGAAAACATCCTGTAATGAGTTCAGAATTCCCCCATCTTTTGTTTTATTATCACTTGGAGGTTTACTAAATACATCCTTCACTCCAGTAGCGTCATTTTCAAGTGCTGCTACTAATTTAAATTCATCTATTACCAATATACCATTTTTATCTGCATAATTTTTTATAGGCTTTATTCCCATTTTTTCTAGCTTACCCATTAATGGTGACAAAGCACCTTTTATAGCTCCTACTAATCTTTCAAGGTCACTATCTTTTCTTAATTGTCCTTCTTTCACTTTACCTTCCCATAATTTGACCTCGTCTTCACTCATTGCTTTTCGTTGCTCTGGAGTTAAAGGCATATATTTCTTATCTCTTTTTTCATAAAGCTTAGTACTTATACCTTCTAGCAATTTATTATAATCATTAACAAATCCTACTATTTTATCTTTTAATGCTGTAACATCATTTTTACCAGTTACTTTAATTGGATTGGCAGCATCAGTTTTTGCTGTGAATGTAAACTCAACACCATCTAATCTTAAAAAATTACTATCACCTGTATGACTATATACTTCACCTTTACTATTAGTAATTGTAACTTCAGCATCTATACCCTTAGCCACTTTTACTGGTATATTTTTTAATGCCACAGTGAAGCTAGCTGCTACCCCTAAAGTCTTAGTTTCTAACGATATCCCTTTAGAAAACTCACTGTATTTAGCTGTAATATCTGATCCACTAGCCTTTAGATTTGTATTCAATTCTTCTACTAACTCTTTTGAACTCTTCGTGCCCGATCCATCATCCTTAGCAGTCTTAACATTTATTGTTTTATCAACTCCACCTACATTGACAACTATATCAATTGTATCCGTACTTCCTAATTCAACATCTGTCAATGTGGCATTTGCTGATGTAGCAAGCTTTTTAATATCGATAGTATAATTTTCAGCAATTGCTCCAGCTGTTCCTTTCATTGTTACAGCGCTTTCATTTGAGGAAGAAAACTTTACCGCCTCCCAATTACTTGCTAATAACAAACTATCTTTTTTTGCTTCTAAATGTTTACTATAAAATTCTTTTGAATCTTTTAATACATCCCTATACAACTGTTGTTTCATTGCATAAACATCATTGTCTTGTTGAACTTTATCAACCTTCATTCTATATGGTTTCATACTATCTTTTACAATAGTATCGATATCCATACCTGTAGCTAGTCCTGATACTCTCATTTTATTATCCTCCTCTTATTTATCCCATTACAGCTTTTTTATTAGCCTCATACCATATACTTCTTACTTCTTCTATTAATGGTATTACCTCTTCAAGAATTTTAGGATCTTTTTTTATATTAGCCTCAGCTAATTTTTCATTTATATATTTATAAACTTTAAATATTTGCGTAGCCCATTCTCCTGCATTCTGATCTAAGCTTACCATGAGCTCTGTAAATATATTTTGGGTCTTAATTAAATTTTCATGACTGTTTTTTATATCTTTATTTATTAAATCTTCTCTTGCTGTTTTAGCAAATCTTACTGCTCCATCTACCAGCATCAATAACAATTGTTCTTTTGATGAGTGATTTACGCTGTTATTCTTATATGCATTTAATGCATTATTTCCGTACATATTTGCTCCTCCTATTTTTTCACGTCTAAAAATGAACCATATGGTGATATATTTTTATCTTCTTCTTTTTCTGCTTTTATTTTAATATCTGGTTTTATATTTTTAGTTGCTTCTACAATTATTTTTTCTTTCTTTGAATCTTTTTTTATATAATCTTCAAATGTTTTCTTTTGATCTTTTTCACTATCTTTATATATAGCTATCTCTGCTTTTCTATGAATTTTACCATCTCTTGTTTCTTCGTAAACTTTTCTTCTTAGGTCTGTGTCGATTTTATTCAATAAAAAATTCATCCCTACACATCCTTTAATATTATCTAGGCCTTTTTATCTACAATCACACCTGCACGCTCACACATCTTAGCCACTAAATCTAGTATTTTCTTTGGTGGCAATTCCATAAGCACTTCTTTTGTATCATTATCTATAATCTTAATCATTATATCTCCAAATACCTCATGAACTGAGTATTCTGCACTTGTATTATCCTCTTGCAAAAATTTATTTAATTTAACTAATGCCTTTGCTATATCTTCTTCTTTATAGCCTTTATCTTTAGATGTTCCCTCTGTAGTTTTTATGCTTTTCATTTGTTTAAAGTCTGCTTTTTTAATTTCTGTAGCAACTTGTCCACTTTCACTCATAGCTTTTAATTCCACATTAACACCTCTATTTTTTAAACTTTTTAAGTATATTCATATCTATTTTTATAGCTTCAATATTTTCACTTTCAACTTCGGTGTAAAGTTCTTTTCTTAAAATTGTTATTTCCCTTGGTGCCTCTATTGCAATTTTAACACTTCCATCATCTATTTTTGAAATTGTTATTTCAATATTTTCACCTATAAGTAACGATTCACCTTTTTTTCTAGTAATAACTAACATAATTCCACTCCTTACATTAAAGGATGTTTTATTTTGTACACATCTTTATCTACTATTAATTGTTCCCCAAACTTTTCTTTAATATTTAATACTAAAGGTGCTCTTAGATTTGTTGTTATATTTTCTACCTTTGAACTTACATTAACAATCGAATAGATCATTACATCTTTTTGATTTTCTATTTTAATATTTTTAATTATTTCTCCACTTAACTTTATTTCATAATCCTCTATTACATAAAATGGAGATATTATTATAAATGCTAATTCATTATTTTGTACTGATTGTAATATTTTAAATGGACTTTCTTCTATTTCTTTAATTACGTAGGTTTTATATTCTTCACAACCTGGAATTCCCTTCTTAAAAGTTATTACTTCTTCCTTCTTATATTGAATTTTACCATGTATCGGTGAAATTAATTCCATTTAGTACTCCTCCTATCTTAAAAAGTCCATTAATGAAGGTTGTATAACTTTTGCACTTGTTTGAAGCGCAGCCATATATACACTTTGCATAACAGATGCTTCTATAGTTTTTTCTGCAAAATCTATATCTTCTGTTTGTGATAAAATACCAGTCATATTGAAGTTTTCTGCTTCATTTTGTTCTTGTGCTGATTGCATTCTATTTTGCTTTGATCCAACTTCTGATCTAATCTTTAAAAGATTAGATATTACAGCATCCATATCTTTAAGATTTTCATTTGTAACTTTTTTAGATTCTACAGTAATGTCTGAATCTAAATTATTTGTTATATCTTTAAATAAATTCATTACATTAATAGATTTTCCTTCTAGATTTTCAAACATTAAAACATCTGTTGCAGATACGTTATATTCAACCTTAACTCCTTGAGATATTTCAGTGTTTAAGTTTCCACCAATCATATTGATTTGGTTTTTTATATCTTCCTCTGTACTATTAAGATCTAATACTTCTCCATCTCTTCCACTTAAATGCATTATATTATTTTTTGTAACTGTATCTTCCATAGAACCAACAGGTTTAGAACTTCCTTTAGTTCCTCCAAATATATATTTACCATCAAAACTAGTATTTAATATCTGTGATATTTCATTTACTTTTTCATTTATTTCATCTTTAATAGCTCTTTTTTCATCATCACCATAAGCTGCATTTCCAGCTGACACCATAAGTTCTCTAACTCTTTGGAACACATTGTTAACCTGATCTAGCGCTGTATCTGTTGTATCTAAAAAACTTACTGTATCCTTAATATTTTGATTATATTGCTTATTTGTACTAATATCCCCATGTAGTTGCATACTTCTTGCAACTTTAAAAGGATCCTCTGATGGCCTTCTAAATTCTTTACCGGATGTTAATTGATTATTTATGGTTTTTAAATTGTTTTGATTTCTATTTACATCTCTTAAAAAATTTTTAGACATCATTGAGTTTGTAATTCTCATAATATTATCTCCTCTTCACTATCTCTTTAATCCATTAATTACCACATCTAACAATTCATCTATTGTAGAAATTATCTTTGCACTTGCATTGTATGAATGTTGAAATTGTACTAAATTCGCCATTTCTTCATCTAAAGAAACTCCTGAAATTGAAGTTCTACTTTCTTCTAAACTAAATAATAACTCTTCTTGATTTGCAGTCATTCTACTAGCCTCTTGAGCTTGCACTCCTAATCTATCAATAGTATCTTTAAAATAAGAACCCATTTTCATACCGCTTGAGCTATTAACTATTTTCATACCATTATCTTGAAGAACACTTCCACCTTTTGAAAGGTCAAACATATCCTTTCTTGAAATTATAGTTTCATTTACATCTTGCACTCTTAATATAGAATCTCTAAGTTGCGCAAGAGCAAGAGCTCTTGCTCCATCTGCATCTCCATCTATATTATTATGTGATGCAAAGGCAAATTTATCATCATTAGTTCTAGTTTTTATTTTCATAACATCTTCTAATATCTCTTTATTCATTGAAATATTTTTAGCTGTTATTTCCTCTTCAGCAGATAGAGTATCATCAAGATTTGTTAATATATTATTATTATTGTATTTAACAACTGAACCATTAACAAAAAACGGTGTTGCATCTCTATCTGGGTTTCCTCCTCCATTTAACGGGTCATCCATACCACTATGAACTGCATTTACAGAAAACGCCAAGGTTTTAGCTAATTTATTTAGTTGATTCATATAATCTTGTATATCTTTTTGTACAGAAACAACCCCATTAAGTTCTCCGTTACTTGGTTTAAACATAAGTATTTCCGAAGCTTGTACTGTTTCTCCATTTCTTATAGGATAACCATCACCCTTTGTAGCTTGACCACTTGAGTTTGCCCAAATAATTCTATTATCCATAACATCTTTAATTTGCTCTTTGCTTAATCCTGATACTTTCATGGTTTGTTTATTAGAATCATTTTTCATATTACCATTTTTATAATATGTAATTATCTGAGTGTTCCCACTTGGATCGTTTTTATCCACTTCCATGCTTGATATATATGAAAACCTTGCAGCTTCTGTATTTGGACTTGAAGTTATTACATTTGGAGTTTTCATATCTCCAACATCTTCTGGTCTAATGCAGATTCCCTCAAATTCTTTTTTATCTACTACAAAATTAAATTTATTACTTAATTCATCTAATAATGTATCTCTTTTATCTAAAAGATCATTCGGCATATTTCCTGATACTTTAACACTTATTATTTCTTGATTTAACCTATCAACTTGATCTAAAATACTATTTACCCCTGTAACTCCAGCTCTTATTGAATCTTGTGCATTTGCTTGCAGCTTCTCAAGTTGAGTGTATGTATGATTTAAAGCATCTGCAAGGGCTGCTGATTGCTGAGCCACTACTGTTCTTCCATTAGAACTACTTGGTTGCTTTGAAAGTTCTTGGAATGAATCAAAAAACTTACCCATTAATGATGATATTCCTGTTTCGGATGGTTCATTAAATATTGTCTCTACTTCTTGTAATGATTTACTTCTTGTATCATATTTTCCTAGAGATGAATTTTCTCCTCTTACTTGATAATCTAAGAACCCATCTCGCACTCTTTCAATTGCAGCTACTTGGGCACCAGTTCCAAGTTGTCCTACATCTCCAGTCATTCCCATAGGCCTTGTTGTTTCAATTTTAGTTCTTTGTCTTGAATAACCTGGTGTATTTGCATTTGAAATATTATGTGATGTTACATCAATACTTCTTTGTTGAACATTCATACCACGCTTTGCTATATTAAATGTTGAAAATAATCCTGACATATATTTACCTCCTTAAGTAAGTGCTTAAACTTTTAAATAAGTCTCGCACTTACTCTTAATATCTATTTGAAAATATATTTTACCTTTTAATATTTCCATATGAGTTATAGATTTTAACCTCTCTTCTCGGATTAATTATATTTAACATTTTATTTGTATATCCAAGTTGTTGCTTTATCAGAGTCTCATTAGTATCTTTTTGAAGTATAATCTCTTCTAAAAGTTTTTGAATTTCCCTATATACATTATCTAAATTATCATTATCAAGAGTTTTAACTATTTCTCTCATACTTTTAGTTCCTATTAGTTTCCTTCTCTCAACTTCAAATTCTGCAATTCCCTTATTACAAGTTTGAAGCCTTTCAACTATTTCTTCCATTCCAAAAACATTTTTTGACATAATAAGTTTAAATTGTTCATCTAATAGAACTAATAAATTTTTAAGAGCTTTATCTTCTTTAACTAATACTTCTGTTAATTTATCTATCATAATTTCTATTTTATCTCCTTCATGACATCTAACATACTTTTAGCTGTAAGCTTTGCATCTATATTATAAGTTCCATTTAAAAGTTTATTTTTTATTTCTTCAACTTTTGCAGCCTTATCATAGCTTGAGGCTTCTACTGCATAATCATTTAAAACTTTACCTGCTTTGGATAATTCTATTCTGTCTGAAGTCTTAACCTTATCTATTTTTTCAATTTTATTACTAGCGATTTTATTATAATAATTAACAGTTGCCAGTGATCCCATACCTTTTATGTTCATTTAATATACCTCCACAATTTAATTCTATATTTTATTATCGTAAATAACTCTTTTAAGTTTATAGCAATTAGGAAAAATACTTCCATAAGAGATTATTATTAATAAAAATGCTATGTAAATTATAAATATAATTTACATAGCATTTTAAAATTATTTTATTTAAGAGATTTAATTCTATCTACACCACTAACTATATTAGTTATTCTTACTCCGAAGTTTTCGTCTACAACTACAACTTCTCCGTAAGCTATTTTTTTGCCATTTACAAGTATTTCTACAGGTTCTTCAGCAAGTTTATCTAACTCTATTAATGATCCTGTACTTAAATTCAATATATCTTTTACGCTTTTCTTTGTTCTTCCAAGAACTACTGAAATATTTAAAGGAACATCTAATATTAAATCTATATTTTTATGTGGTTCTCCTATTCTTGAAGGTGTTAATTGCCCAAACTTAGCTTCATGGACTTCAACCGCCTTAACTTCTCTTTCTGGTTCTCTTTGAACCTCTGCTTGTAATTCATAAGAAATAGTTTTTTCCTCTACTTTATGGTTATTAACTTGAGGTGCAGGTTCTTCAAGGTTCTCTTCACCCATCATAATGGAAACTATTTTCTTTGCTGTTTCTATAGGTAGAATTTGCATTATTTCTGAATCTACTAACGTTCCTATAGTTATGTTAAACTTAACTCTTACTATTTCTTCATCTTCATCTAAGGCATCTGATATTGTTTCAGATATTTCGCTCCAAATTTTAGAATTCGGAGGCGATATATTAACTATTCTTGCAAACATAGTTGCCATAGACGTAGCTGATGATCCTATCATTTGATTCATAGCTTCTTGAACTGCACTTATTTCAATTTCTGATAGTTCTGTATTTTGTACATTACCATCTCCACCCATCATTAAGTTTGCAATAACTCCTGCATCTGCAACTTGCATTATTAGAATATTTCTTCCTACTATACCTTCTGTATATTCAACATCTAATATAATATTTGGATAGTCAAATTCTTTTTTTATTTTTCCCAAAGTCGTTATACTAACTACAGGAGTTGTTATATTTACTTGTTGATTTACAAGTTGGTAAAGGGCTGTTGATGCAGACCCCATTGATATATTACCAATTTCACCCAATAAATCTTTTTCAATAGCTGTTAATACTTCAATATCAACATTTTCTTTAGAAGCTTCTATATCGCCATTTAATAATGCGTCTATTTCTTCCTGTGATAAAAATCCATTGCTCATTTTATCTCACATCCTTATCTATAATATCCAAAAGTTCTATTCCAATATTTTTACCAACTATACCTGGCTTTGCAAGGAAGCATTCTTCATCTTCCACAAATACTTTTATTGGTTCATTACATTTTGTTCCTAGCCTTAGTACATCTCCATTAACTAATTTTAAAAACTCATCTATTGTTATTTCTATGTCACCAAGTTCAGCTCTCATAGAAACATCTACTGTTTTTAATAAACCTTTAATCTTTTCTGTAGATTCTTCTAACGCATCTGTCACTTCATTGCGGAACCAATATTGAACTATCAATTTATCTAATACTTTTTCCACACTTAAATATGGAATGCAAAGATTCATATATGTAGTTTTCTTTCCTATTTCAACTGAAAAGTTTAATAATGCAACAGCTTCATTTGGTGCTAAGGTTTGATTAGCTGTAGGATTTGTTATTAACTCCTCAAAAACGGGTTCAACTTCTAATACTTCCTCCCAGGCTAACACTAGGTTTTTTATCAAATCAGTTGTAACTTCCCTCATTATATTTTTATCTATATCTGAAAATTCTTTATTAACACTTATTCTATCCCCTGTTCCACCTAGCAATATATCTAATATTTGAAAAGAAAACTCTGGATTAATTTCAAGTAAAATATTGCCTTGAAGTGGTGCCATCTTAAATAATGTAATTATTGTTGGATTTGGAATAGAGTGTATAAATTCTTCATAGGTTATTTGCTCTACACTTTGAATATCAACTTTAACATTTTTTCTTAGCTGCCCTGATAGATAATTTGATATAATACGAGCAAAATTATCATGAACCATTTCTAATGTTCTAATATGATCTTTTGAGAACTTTTGAGGACTTCTAAAATCATATTTTTTAACTTTATGCACATCTTCATCTTTAACTATCATTTCTTTTCCTTCTACGTCCCCTGTAGATAGGGCAGACAACAAGGCGTCTATTTCACTTTGCGATAAAACCTCTGCCATTTCCTTCCCTCTTTTCTTATTTATTTAACAGCTTTTCTATTTCTATAACTGTAAATAACTTTCCATCTAAGTTAATTATTCCTTTAATATAATTTTCTGTTGTATATTCCGGTAAATTTTGTATATTAATTTCATCTACCTCTATAACTTCTTCAACCTCATCTACTGATATACCTATTTCTTCTTCATATAACTTAAGTATAATAATATTATTTTGCTTCTTTTCAGAAACAATATTCAAAAGCAAGTTTATATCAACTAATGACTTAATACTTCCTCTTAAATTTATTAACCCTTTAATGTAATTTGGTGAGTTAGGCACCTCTGTTATTATCATCATATCATTTATACTCTGTATCTTTTCAGTTTCCACTGCAAAGTGTTCTTCCCCTAATTTAAATACTACAAATTGCATTTAACCTGCCTCCTTAAACTATTAACCAACAACTTTATTGATAGCTTCAAGTACTCTATCTGCTTGGAATGGTTTTACTATGAAATCTTTAGCTCCTGCTTTTATAGCATCCATAACCATTGATTGTTGTCCCATGGCTGAACACATTACTATTTTTGCACTTGGATCAAATGCCTTTATTTGTTTTACTGCTTCAATTCCATCCATTTCTGGCATTGTAATATCCATTGTTACTACATCTGGTTTTTCTTGTTTATATAATTCAACCGCTTGGATTCCGTTACAACCTTCTCCAACTACTTCAAACCCATTCTTTTGAAGTATATCCTTAACCATCATTCTCATAAATGCTGCATCGTCTACTATTAATACTCTTGTCATATTTATCCCTCCAAAATTAGGCTATTCCTAATGATTTTAAAATTTGCTCTAAAGCTCCCGGACCTGGAACATAGTAAAAATGTCCTGTTATTTTACTACTTTCATCCCCTATAAAATTTGTTTCAATCTCTAAAATGTCTTCGTCATACTGTCCTGCTTCAATAAATGTTGAAATTAATATTGCACTTATCATATCGTTAGCAACTGCTGGTACCGAAACTATAGCTTCAACATTTATAAATTTTGATATGGCATTCATAAATGAAGATGAAATTATATTTCCAATTTCACTTATTACCGATATCGCCATTTCATCCATATGTCTTTCTTTACTACCGGTTAACTTTTCTACTATATTAAAAGCTACATCTTTTTCAAAAATGTATAAAACGCTTCCCGAAAGTTCGCCGAGTACTCTTACAAGTACCGCTATAACTTCATCTTCTCCATAGTTGTCTAATAATTTGTCAAATTTTATTATATCAACATTTGGTACAGCCATATCTATTTTTTGAGAAAAAAGAATTGATAATGCTGTTGCTGAATTTCCTGCACCTATATTAGATACTTCTCTTAACGCATCTAGTTGAAGTGGGTTTAAGTTACTATAATTCACTTATTGTTCCCTCCTATCTAAATTAATACTGCAACATCTAATATTAATGTTACCAATCCATTACCTAAAATGGTAGCTCCAATATACTCTTTTAAGGAACTCAATGTCTTTCCTAATGGTTTTATTACTATTTCTTGTTGTCCAAGTAAAGAATCAACCAATAATCCTACTGTTTTACCTCCTACCTTAACTATGATAATAAAACTTTTTTCTTTTTCTTCTGAGTCTATACCTAGTCTATTATTTAACCTTATTAAGTTAATAATTTCTTCTCTATAGACAATAACTTCTTCACCATTAGTTTTCTTTATATTTTCTTCTTTATAATCAATTACCCTATCTATAAATCCAAGAGAAATAGCTAGAGTTTCATTACCAACTTTCACAAGTAAGGCTTGTATAATTTGCAATGTAAGTGGAAGTTTTATTATAAATGTTGATCCAACACCCTCTTCACTTACAACCTCTACAGATCCTCCTAGGGCAGAAATCTTTGTTTTTACAACATCCATTCCAACTCCTCTACCGGATACATCTGTAACTACCTCGTTAGTACTAAATCCTTGAGCAAAAATAAGATTTTTTAAATCATTATTACGCATACCCTCAGTGTTAATTCCAACTTTTTCAGCCTTAGCTCTTACCTTTTCTACATTTATTCCAGCGCCATCATCTGTAACTTTAATTAAAGCTTTAGTACCTTCTTGATAAGCTATTAATTTTATTGTTCCTTGAGGGTTTTTACCTTGTGCAATTCTAGCTTCTCTGCTTTCAATCCCATGATCTGCAGCATTTCTAAGTAGATGTATTAAAGGTTCTCCTATTTCATCTATTACAGTTCTATCAAGCTCTGTTTGAGCCCCTTCTACAACAAAATCAATATCTCTATTTAGTTCTAGTGATAAATCTCTTATCATTCTTGGGAACCTATTAAATACAACTTCTAAAGGAAGCATTCTTATTTTCATAACTAGCTCCTGTAACTCAGAAGTTGTTCTTTCTACTTGCTCTAGTGTTTCAACTAATTCCTGTGATTTATCATCTATAACTATTTGTTCTAATCTAGTTCTATAAATAACAAGTTCTGAAACCATGTTCATTAATTTATCTATTCTATCAAGATCAACTCTTACAGATTGATGAGCCTTCTTAACATCCTTTTTCTTTTCAACTTTAGTTTGTTCTTCTTTTTTATTAGATACTATTTCCTTTGGTTTTATAATTTCTTCTTTTTTTGTTTCAACATTTATTGCTTCAATATTTGTTGCTTCGGTGTTAGTTACCTCAACATCACTTACTTCAACTTTTCTTACTTCAGAAATATTACTAACTATTTTATTTATTTCCTCTTTTGTACTACTTGTGATTAGCATAAAGTACAATTCTAAATCAAATTGCTCATTTTCAATATCCTCTGTTGATGGTATTGACTTTAAAATCTCACCTTGTGCTTCTAATTCTTGAACTATCAAAAATGCTCTAGCTGATTTTAAAATTGTATTTTGACTAAGTGTAATATTAATATTTATTACATTCATACCATTTTCAATAGCCTGCTTTGCAACAGATATATCATATTCATTCAAGTCTTCTTTGATATTTTTTTCAATAGTTTCCGCTATAACTTCTTCTGGTTTATCATTTTCTTCATTTGCAATTTTATCTAAAGATTCCATAACTGTTTTTATATCAATAGCTTCATCATTACCGTTTTCAATGTTATTAACCATTTTTTCAAGTGTATCTAGACACTCGAATAATATTGTAACAACATATTCAGTTACTTTTAATTTGCCCTCTCTAAACTTTGATAAGACATCTTCCATTTTATGAGTTAGTTCTGCTATATCACTAAATCCCATTGTAGCTGCCATTCCTTTAATAGTATGCGCAACTCTAAATATTTCATTTAATTTATCCACATCATGTGGACTTTGTTCTAAATATAGCAATGCTTCATTTAAAGTTTGCAGATTATCCATAGATTCTTCAAGAAACATGTTCATATATTGTGATGTATCCATTTTCCCCTCTCCTTTTATACTTTCTTATAAATGAAAGTTGACACTTTTTCAAATCCATATTCTTTATAGTTATATATACTCTCTGTTGCTCCAACAAAAAGTAATCCACCTTTTTTCAAAGACTCATTAAACCTTTGGAAAATAACCTTCTTAACATCATTTTTAAAGTAAATAACAACATTTCTACATACTATTAAATCAAAATCTTTTTCATATTTATCTACAATAAGATCGTGTTTTTTAAATGTAACCATAGATCTAATATTTTTATTTACAATGATTTTTTTATCTTCTTTTATAAAGTATTTATCCAGAATATTTTTTTGTACATTTTTTATATCTGCTTCTCCAAATACTCCTTCTTTTGCTTTCTTTAAAATTGTTGAATCAATATCTGTTGCAATAATAGAATGTTTACCAGTAGGACTTATTTCCTGCATTATCATTGCAATGCTATAAGGTTCACAACCAATAGAGCATGCTGCACTCCATATTTTTAATTTATTATTTTTAGGTAGTAAATCTTTTTTTATATTGCTCTCTAATTCTTTAAACAATTCTGTATTTCTAAAAAATTCAGTTACATTAATAGTTATAAAATCTAAAAACTTTTGTTTTTGATCCTCATCACTAAGCAAAGCTTTTTTATATTCATTTAAATCTTTTATTCCAACCCTAGACATTAAACTAGTTATTCTTCTATTAAGTTGTTCTTGTTTATATGCTTCTAAATTTATACCTAGTTCTTTAAATGCCCATTTATTAAAATCATCAAAATCCATAAATTCTCCTATCGTTTATTCAATAAACTCTTGATTTTAAAACCTATTTTATCTAAAGGTAAAACATAATCTACTGCCCCAGTTTCATAAGCAGCTTTTGGCATCCCATATATAACACAACTTTCTTCGTCTTGAGATATAGTAGTTCCACCTACAGCTTTAATAGCTTTAGTACCTTCTGCTCCATCTCTACCCATCCCTGTTAATATTACTGATATAGCGTGACCTTTCCACACTTTAGATATTGATACAAATAATTTGTCTACAGCAGGTTTTACGCCCCATATGCTTGGTCCATCAGTTAAGATGATTTTTTCACCTTTTATAACTTCCATATGATATCCACCCGGCGCTATATAAACCTTATTCTTTTCTATCCTTATTCCATCACTTGCTTCTAACACTTCTATAGCACAGCACCTATTTAATCTATCTGCAAAAGATTTAGTAAACCCCTTAGGCATATGTTGCACTATCAATACCGCTACGCCTAAATCTCCTGGCAATTCCATTAACAACTTCTCTACAGTCTTTGGTCCTCCTGTAGAAGCACCTATAACTATTACATCATAACTATTTACAGCCATATTACTAAATCCTACTTTCTATTAAATATGCTTTATTTCTAAACCTATACTCTTTATTTCAACTATTCCATCTTTTGAATTAACTATCATTGTTCTTCCTTTGTTGCCTCCAACTTCACTAGCTATTATACGCATCCCAGTTACTTTCATTATATCTATAACTGCTTCTATATTTCTTTTCCCTACATCACTTATTATTTTGCTATCTGCAAATTGAAACATAGATGCTCCACCAGCTATCTTTACCTCTATATTTCTGGTTTCACAGCCTAAAGCTTTCATTTTTGATAATAATATAGGAACTGCTAAATCTGCATATTTCATTTCATTGGTTATTTTTTTAAACTTAGTACTATCTGGAAGCATTATATGTGCAAGGCCTGCTATGTTTTTTCTCTTATCATAAAATGATATTCCAACACAGGAACCTAGTCCAATAGTTAAAACTTTTTCTGGATTTTTAACTATTTTCATATCAGCTATACCTACTCTAACCTCTATATTCTCATTCAATAAGTTCACCTCTAAAATACTATTGCTTCTTCTTCTTCTTCTGTTAATATTTTTGATAAATCTAGTATTATTATTATTTTATTTTCTTTTTTAACTAATCCTTTTATGTATTTTTGTGAAATAAAAGTTGATATAGTTCTTGGATCATCTATATCTTCTTCATTTATATTTATAACTTCACAAACACTATCTACAAGTATAGCAAATTTACCAACTTGTTTTTTTATAACTATAAGCTTGTTTTCATCGCTAATAGCTTTACTTTTTAATTTAAACTTATTAGCTAAATTAATTATAGGTAATATTCCATCTTCATACTTAATAACTCCATCTAAAAATGCTGGCGATTCTGGTAATTGAGTTGGTTTTTCATATCCTAATATTCTTTCAACTTCCATTATATCAGTTGCATAAAGCTCTTTATTTAACTCAAACACCAATATCTTAAATTCCTTCATTACTTTTCCCTCCTTATAAATATAACTTATCTACTATAATTTCTCCATTTTTATCACTATACGCATGTACATCCTTAGAATCTTTAAGTAGAACATGTTTTCTTTTTCCTACTATAAATATAGTATTTTCATATGCTACATCTGCATATATATGACCATTTTTTTCAACCTGCAATTTAGTTCCTACCCCTACTTCATTTCCTACAATATTTACTTTTATAAGTTCATCAGCCTTCAAATGTCCACCTTTACACTGAGATTTTTCTCCAGTAAATTCTATATTCCCCATTGCAAAAATTTTAGAAATATAACTTCCTTTACCTATAATCGAAACATTACCTGTAACTTCAATATCTGCTTCTTGGCAATATTCAATTATCAAATCTTTACTTAAAGTATTTTCAATTTCAAGTAATTCCATTTCATTATTTAGCACTTCTATAATTTCTTTAATTTCAGTGTATTTCTTTATATTAATTGGTCCTACACCTATTAATTTTTTTCTAATTATAGAAATTAATTCTGACTTACCATCTAAGTTAGCTAATTCTATTCCAATTATAGCTGTACAATTCTTTGGTATTGTTTTATATTTACTTTCAATTAAAGTTTTTACCAAATACCCATCAGTTAAATTTTCATCAATTAACTTTTTTTCTTTCAAGAAAATAATATTTTCTAAAAGAGATTGCAGTTGCTCTTTTAACAATAATAGTTCTTGTCCTTTTTTTTGTTTTAATAAGTCTTGTCCACCTATCTTAATTTGTGTATTGACTATATTACCAAGTACTATAGAACTATCATTTACTTTAATATTTGCTTTAAAGGTACCACCTACAACATTTATAGAATTAGCAACTATATTCATTCCCTCAGTTACTTTTCCATTAACCTTAACATCTCCATGAAAATTAATATTTCCACTTTTTATATCTACATCTCCATTAACAGTATGTAGTTTATTTACCTGAAAAATATTTTTCCCAACAGATATTTTCCCATCTATAGTAGCTAGTATTTTATTTCCTTCTAAGCTGCAACCACTACCTACTTTAAATTTTAACTCTTTTACTGGTTTATTTTTTATTTTCTTACCGTAGATGCTTATTCCTTCTTTACCTAAGCTTCCTTTTATTATTTCGGCTATTGTGTCTCCTTTCTTTACACTTTCTATCAAAATTTTATTTTTATAATCTATTTTTCTCATAGTATCTGTATTTTCTTCATCTTTATTGACATTATATACAAGTTTAATTTTATCTTGCACAGGTTCTTCTGCTGGAATTGACGCTGCAACACAAAAGTTTTTTATATCCCTACTTTGTTCTATTAATTTAATTTCTTCTTTTTTTATACCCATTATTATTTTATTTTCATGAAGATAATTTATAATCTCTATCGCTGTAAATAAAGGAGGCAATTCACCCCGTACCTCATTATGTTCTAGTGTTAAAACATTATTTTCTATAGCATCTTTTATTTCATATCTAAAACCTGTTTCATAATTTATACTAACTCTTGCTTCTGTATTATCTTCATTAGTCTTTATACTAATAAGCCTCTTTCCTTTAATTTCTTGCCTATCAAATACTATTTCGTCATTTTCTTTAACAATTGAAGTTTCTCTTATTTGTTTTCCATTCACCAATAACTTACAATCATTATCTGATATAACTTTAGCATACTCTCCAGATCCTATTGGATTTTTAACTATTATTTTCCCATTCTTTACTTCTATACTTCCATTTAAATTCTCTATATCATTAGTGTCTAACCCAGTACCCACTTTATCCATAATGTCCCCCTAAATATATTATATATATTATACAGTATACCATAGCTTTCTATAGATGTATTAATTTTTTTTATATGTTTTAAACTATATTAATTTTTTTATTAAACATTTTTATTGTTATATAGATCCATAAGTTTTCTCATAATTTCATTATCAACATTCATAATAATACTATCCACTTTAGAAATGGGTAGTATTCCTGGAGAAGTTCCTGATATAAACATTGCATCTATTTCTTCTAATTCTGTATATTTACTGTTCTTTTCCTCAAAATCTATATTTTCACTTTTAGCAATTTCTATAATTTTTTCCCTTGTAACCCCTGGTAATACAGCTTCTATCTTCGAAGTAAATAACTTATTATCTTTAATTAAAAATATATTAGATTTACTTCCTTCTGTTACATATCCATTATTATCAACAAGTATTGCCTCAAATGCATTTTTCTTTTTTATTTCTTCATTTACTTTTTCTCTAAATTTGCAATCAATTACTTTTGCATTTGGATTATGTCTTTCTCCATGATACAAAATAGTATCTACTCCATTTTTATACATTTCATCAGTTGGATATATATGCTTAATATAAAACACCTTCATTAAATCTTCATCAATATTAAATGTAATTTTTACATTACCCTCTTTTTTATGATTAGCAGATATAACTCTTTCTAAATATTCAGCTATTTTATTATATTCATAAGGAAAACTCTTATCCATAAGATTAAATGACTTTTCCATTCTCTTTAAATGTATTTCTAAAAATAATGGTTCCCCATTATTTATTCTTATTACTTCATAAATAATTTTATCTTTACTATTTTTTTCATCATTGAAATTCTTTGTTGAATCTAAATGACCATCCTCAATGAAAAAACTATTAATCGCTTCCATCAGTATCCTCCTTCTTAATTCCACTTTAGTATTTCAAATTCATGCTTCTTTTTATAATTTATTAAATATGGTTTTCCAACTAAATCTAATAATGGTTTATCTGAAAGTGAATCTGAAAACATATATGAGTTTTCAAAATCAACATCAATATTTTCTGTCTTTATAACTTCCATTAACCTTTTCACCTTTTCTTCACCTTTGCAATTAAACCCATCCATTTTCCTTGCAAACTTACCTTCCTCAAAAAGAAATTTAGTTCCTATAATTAAATCGACTTCTTTAATTGCATATAATTCTGTTAAATAAAACTCTGGCGATGCTGAAATTAAAAATATCTTATAACCTTCATGCTTTAACTTCTTCATCATATCTAATGCATCTTTATATAATAGTTTACTTAATCTATCCTCATAAAAAGACTTAACTAAATCTACTAAATGTTTTTCTTCTATTTTATCTATAAATTTCAGGAATTTCTCTTTAACTTTTCTTTCATCATAAATTCCTACTCCATACATTGTCCCACTAAATATTGCTCTTGGCAAAAATTTAATCATTTTCTTATCCTTTGAAATAACATATTTAAATAATTCCATTAATGTTTCTTTTCTCGTTATTGTATAGTCTACATCAAAAATCGCTAATTTATCCATGATTTTTCCCCTTTGAATTCATGCTTAGTTTTATTTTGGCATGTTCACTTATTGAGCTGTGCTGAGTTTTCGTAAAAAGACCTCAAGTCTATCTAAACCTTTTTCAATCAACTCAATAGATGTTGCATATGATACTCTTATATAATTATCTAATCCAAATGCAGCTCCTGGAATTACTGCAACTTTCTCTTCATCTAATAATAACTCTGAAAACTCTAAAGAACTAGTAATTTTTTTTCCATTTAATTCTTTATTAAAGAATTTTTCTATATTTATCATAACGTAAAAAGCACCATTTGGTTTAATAATATCTAATCCGCCTATATCATTAATTTTTTTCATCATAAAGTTTCTTCTTTTTTCAAATTCAACTATCATAGAATTTATATTCTCTTGAGTTCCTGTTAAAGCTTCAATGGCCGCATATTGTGTTATAGAATTTGTATTTGATGTCATATGACTTTGTATACTTACCATTAACTTTGCTATTTCTAGCGGTGCTGCCGCATATCCTATTCTCCACCCTGTCATTGCATAAGATTTTGATAATCCATTAATAACAATAGTTCTTTTAAATGCATCTTCTGAAATAGACGCTATACTTACATGTTTCTTATTATCATATATTAATTTCTCATATATTTCATCTGACACTATTATTAAATTGTATTTTTTAGCAAATTCAGCAATCTCAGTTAATTCTTCTTTTGAATATATTGTTCCTGTTGGATTATTTGGACTATTTAATAATATTGCTTTGGTTTTACCAGTAACTATATTTTCTAAGGCTTCTATTGTATATTTATAATTACAATCTTCTCCCGTTTGAACGTAAACAGGTTTTCCATCAGCAATCCTTACAAGTTCTGGATAACTAACCCAATATGGTACTGGTATTATAACCTCATCACCTGGATTTAATATTGCCATAAAAACATTTGCCAAACTTTGTTTTGCTCCAGTTGAAACTATAATTTGATTAGGATTGTACTCTAATTCATTATCTTTCTTAAATTTATCACAAATAGCTTTTCTAAGTTCTAAAACACCACTTGTTTGAGTATATTTTGTCTTTCCTTCTCTCATTGCTTTTATAGCTGCATTAATAATATTACCTGGAGTATTAAAATCCGGTTCCCCTGCTCCAAAACTAACTATATCTATTCCGGCTTCTTTAAGTTCTTTAGCCTTTGCTGTTATTGAAAGAGTTATTGATGGATTAATACCTATTGCTTTTTTTGATAAATTCATATATTTATCCCCCCATTTTAGGCGCTTTTTTAAATAATTAATCTTTGTACTAATCTATTTTGCGCCTTATTTTTTATTTATTTTATTTAATAACACTTCATTTATTCCATAGCTTCCAAGCCCAGTATCATGAAATGATTGTTTTCCATGATAATCACTTCCTCCTGTTATACAAAGTTTATACTTTGTAGCTAAATTATAAAAATAATTTGTTTGTTCTTTAGTATGACTTGGATGATATACCTCAATTCCTTTTAATCCATAACATTTTAAATCTTTTATTATCTTTTCCATTCCAAGACCTCTACACATTTGACCTGGATGAGCAAGGACTGGTATACCTCCTGATGTATTTATTAATTCCAAAGTTTCTTTATAATTTAATTTAAAGCCTTTTACATAAGCTGGTTTTCCTTTAACTAAATAAGATGTAAACGCAGCTTTATAACTATCAAAATATCCATTTTTAACCATAGCATTAGCAATATGACTTCTTCCAACTGTAGAATCTAAATCAATACCTAAATCCTCTAATTCTAAATGAATTCCATATTTTTTCAACTCAAACAACATCTTTTCTATTCTATTTAGCCTAGACTTATTCAATTTATTAACTACTTCTTTTAAACTTTCATTCCCTATATCTATATTATAACCAAGCATATGTATTTCTAATTCCTGAAATTCTGTACTTAATTCTATTCCAGGTATTATACTTACATCTTGCCATATACTATTTGCAACATACTGAGATGCTATTGAATCATGATCTGTTATGGATATAACTTTTACACCCTTTTCTCTTGCTAGGCAAATAATTTCCTCTGGTGTCATAGTTCCATCAGAATAACATGAATGAATATGTAAATCTGCATATTTCATTTCTTACACCCTTTTTCTCGTATTAGGGATTTTTCTAAATAACTAATCAGATTATGGTATATTTCCTCTTAAACCCCTTAAATATTAAAAAATAATTCTCTATTCTTATATCTTATAATAAAAATATATCACTATTAAAATAAATTGTAAATTAATAAGCAAAAAAAAGATGCCCTAAGGCATCTTTTTCTTATGATTCTTGTGATTCATCTGCTAATTCACTATAATAAGCTGACACTCTATCAAATTCAACTTCATCTGGAACTTCTAGTTCTCCTGATTCAGTTGATCTGAATAAGTAAACTGAATCTTCTTCTGGGTTTTGAGCTAAAATGTATTCATTTTCTTCAAATTCGAATGCATCTATTATTGGACATGATACAACAGTTCCGTCTTCATTTTCTAAATCTACTACGAAGTCTTCGTGATCTCCACATCCGCAGTCATCTCCACATTCACCTTCATGTTCTGCTTCATGATCGTGTCCACAACCACAGTTATCTCCACAACCTTTATGTTCTTCATGATCATGGCTACATCCACAACCTTCATTTCCTTCTGTACTACAACATTTGTTTAATTCTTTACTCATATTAAATTCCTCCTTTTATTAGACATTTAAAATATCTTATGTCGTCTTAATTAATTCTACCCTTAAATCAAATAAAATAAAAGCATTTTAAGGATTTTTTTCATAAAACTTAGTAAAATTAGCTTATTTTTTAATTTTCATACCTTTTTATTCCTCTTTTGTTATAATTACTAAGTTTTTATTTAAGGTATCTCCAAAAAAAATAAGGGCTAAGCCCTTATCTATTTTGAAACTCTACTTTTGATTAGCTAATTTCTTGTATCCTTCTAATCTTTCTAAAGCATCTCTTTCTGTCTTTTCAAATAAAGCATCTGCAGCTTCAGGGAATGCCTTTGCTAATGATGAGTATCTAACTTCTCCCATTAAGAATTCTCTGAAATCACTCTTTGGTTCTTTTGAATCTAAAGTAAATGGATTCTTAGTTCCTTGTAGTGATGGATTGAATCTGTAAAGACCCCAATATCCACATTCTACAGCTTTCTTAGATTCCTCTTGGCTATTAGCCATTCCAATCTTAATACCTTGGCTTATACATGGCGCATAAGCTATTATTAATGATGGTCCCTTATAAGCTTCTGCTTCTGCTATAGCTTTAAGAGTTTGGTTTTTATCTGCACCCATTGATATTTGTGCTACATATACATAACCGTAAGTCATTGCCATCATACCAAGATCTTTCTTCTTAGTACTCTTACCTGATGCAGCAAACTTAGCGATTGCAGCTGTAGGTGTAGATTTTGATGCTTGACCTCCAGTGTTTGAGTACATTTCTGTATCAAATACAAGGATATTTACATCTTCACCTGATGCTAATACATGATCAACTCCACCGTATCCGATGTCGTAAGCCCATCCATCTCCACCAAATATCCATTGTGATCTCTTAACTAAGTATTCTTTATCTCTTAATACTTCTTTAACTGATTCACATTTTAATGATTCTAAAACAGCTAATGTTTTATCAGCTCTATCTCTAGTGCCTTCGCCGTTTTCTATATTATCAATCCAATCTTTAAGGATTGCTTTAGCATCTTCTGAAATTTCTTCAGCAAGTACTGCTTCTAAGTTTGAAGCTATTCTTTCTCTTATAGCCTTAACCCCTAGATACATACCAATTCCGAATTCAGCATTATCTTCAAATAATGAGTTAGCCCAAGCTGGACCATGTCCATTATGATTCTTTGTATATGGTGTAGCTGGAGCAGATCCTCCCCAAATTGATGAGCATCCTGTTGCATTAGCTATCATCATTCTATCTCCGAATAATTGAGTAACTAATTTAGCGTAAGGTGTTTCTCCACAACCAGCGCAAGCTCCTGAGAACTCAAGTAATGGTTGTTCAAATTGACTACCCTTTACTGTTTCTTTCTTCATTGGATTTTTCTTAGGTGATATTTCATTAACTGAATATTCCCAAACTTTTATTTGTTCTTCTTGTGTATCTGCTGGTTTCATAATTAAAGCCTTTCCTGGTGCTGGACACACTTGAGCACAGTTTCCACAACCAGTACAATCTAAAGGAGTTATTCCTATGCTGTAGTAAGTAGTCTCTTCTGTCTTTAATGCCTTTGCAGCTACAATCTTCATTGCTTCTGGTGCATTTGCTTTTTCATCTTCATTTAATAAGAATGGTCTTATTACAGCATGAGGACAAACATAAGCACATTGATTACATTGGATACAATTATCTTGAACCCACTCAGGAACATTAACAGCTACGCCTCTTTTTTCATATGCAGCAGTACCTGCTTCAAACGTACCATCTTCCATTCCTATAAATGTTGAAACTGGTAAATCGAAACCTTCTTGTCTAGTCATAGGGTTAACTATGTTTTTAACGAAGGCTGGTATTGTGTCATCTTCAACAATTTTTTCTACAACTACATCTTTCCAATGAGCTGGAACATCTATCTTAATTATTGATTGAACTCCCTTGTCTATTGCAGCATAATTCATGTTAACAACTTTTTCACCTTTTTTACCATATGATTTAACAACGGCATCTTTTAAGTACTTAACAGCATCTTCAACTGGAATAATGTTAGCTATCTTAAAGAAAGCAGCTTGCATTATCATGTTGATTCTTCCACCAAGACCAATTTCTTGTGCTATTTTAACAGCATTTAAAGTGTAGAATTGTATATTGTTTTCTGCTATATATTTCTTCATTGAAGCTGGTAACTTTTCTTCTACTTCTTCTGGTGTCCATATAGTATTTAATAAGAAGTTACTTCCCTTCTTTAATCCATCTAGTACGTTATATTTATAAACGTATGCTTGATTATGACATGCAATAAAATCAGCCTTATCAATTAAGTAAGGTGACTTAATTGGTTTTTTACCAAATCTTAAATGAGATACTGTTATACCACCTGATTTCTTTGAATCATATGCAAAGTAACCTTGTGCAAACATATCTGTATGATCTCCGATGATTTTGATAGCGCTCTTATTAGCTCCAACAGTACCATCTGATCCAAGTCCCCAGAATTTACATGCTTTTGTACCACTAGGTGTTGCATCTATATCAACAACGTCTAATGAAGTATGTGTAACATCATCAACTATACCTATAGTGAATCCATTCTTAGGATTTTCCTTGCATAATTCAGCATATACACCAGCTATATGAGTTGGGTTTGGATCTTTTGATCCAAGTCCATATCTACCACCAATTATTACTGGAGCATTTTCTTTTCCATAATATGCACTTCTAATATCTAAGTATAAAGGTTCTCCAATTGATCCTGGTTCCTTTGTTCTATCTAAAACAGCAATTGACTTAACAGTTGCAGGTATAACTTTCAATAATTTCTCTATTGAGAATGGTCTGTAAAGTCTTACTTTTACAAGTCCAACTTTATTTCCATTAGCATTTAAATAATCGATTGTTTCTTCGATAACATCTGTTGATGATCCCATTGAAACTATTATTCTATCTGCATCTTTTGCTCCATAATAATCGAAACAATGATATTCTCTTCCAGTTAGTTTTGTTATTTCAGCCATATAGCTTTCAACAATATCAGGAATTTCATCATAGAATCTATTTACTGATTCTCTTGTTTGGAAATATATATCAGGATTTTGAGCTGTTCCTCTAGTCACTGGGCGATTAGGGTTCATTGCTCTACTTCTAAAATCTGTTAATGCATCTTGATCAACTAATGCTGCTAATTCATCATATTCAATAACTTCAATTTTTTGTATTTCATGTGAAGTTCTGAATCCATCAAAGAAGTTCATAAATGGTATCTTTGATTTTATTGTAGCTAAATGTGCAACAGCTGATAAGTCCATAACTTCTTGAACTGATCCTTCTGCAAGCATTGCAAAACCTGTTTGTCTTGCTGCCATAACATCTTGGTGATCTCCAAATATATTTAATGATGATGTAGCTAAAGCTCTAGCTGCAACATGAAAAACTGAAGGTAACATTTCGCCTGCTATTTTATACATATTTGGGATCATTAATAATAATCCTTGTGATGCAGTATAAGTTGTTGTTAATGCTCCAGCTTGCAATGAACCATGAACAGCGCCCGCAGCTCCTGCTTCTGATTGCATTTCCATAACCTTAACCGTTTGTCCAAATATGTTTTTCTTTCCTTGTGACATCCATTCATCCACATGTTCTGCCATCGGTGATGAAGGTGTAATTGGGAATATTGCTGCTACATCAGTAAATGCATACGAAATATGTGCCGCAGCTGTATTTCCATCCATTGTTTTCATTTTTCTCATTATATTTGACCTCTCTTCCATAAATTAAAATTTCTTCTAAATCTATTTAGTCAATTCCTCGCCAAGTTTTTTAGCTATTTCTAGTTCTTTATCACTTGGTGATTCTTTAACGGCTAAGTTTGCAATTACATTAAATTTGTAGTCTTCCATTCTAACTACCCAATCTTTCATAAATTGTCCTTCGTCCCATCCATATGAACCAAATAAAACAAGTTTTTTATTATTGTTAGGAAGCAATTTAAATTCTTTTATAAATGGCTCCATTTCATGTTGTTCTATCTTATTATTGTCCATAGAAGGACTTCCAAATGCTACCGCATCTGCCATAGTTACATCTTCAATAGTTGCATCTTGTACATGTTTAACAGTAACATCCGCACCATATTTTTCTGCACTTTCTGCTATTGCATTAGCAAGTACTTCTACATTGCCACCATTGCTCCAATAAATAATTGATACTTTTTTCATATTACAGCACTCCATCCTTTAACCATAAATATGGTCTGTTTTTTGGATATTTATTACCTATTTTTACTTGACTATTTTATTATATACCACTATTTTGTTTTTGCAAGTCTATGAAATCTTATATTAGGCTAATATCCCTTAATCTTCTATAAATTAGGGTATTTTACTTGTTTAACTCTATACACTGTACAATTACTTTAATTATCTCATCAACACCGTTCTTTAACTTACTATTTTGCATATTTTCTATTAAAATATCCTTCTTTTCTTTAAGTTCCGCCAATTTTATCATTAATAAATCAGATTCCATCATAACATCTTCATCTAATACTAATGAAAATCCTTCCTTTTCAAAAGAATTTGCATTTAATATTTGATCTCCCCTACTTATTTTCCTTGAAAGAGGAATTAATAAGGTTGGTTTTCTAAGAACTAAAAGTTCGAAAATTACATTTGCGCCAGCTCTTGAAATTATAAAATCAGCTGCTTGCAGCAAATGTGGCAAATCTTCTTTTACATATTCAAATTGTCTATATCCGTTTATTTTTTCACATTCTTTATCTAAGTTTCCTCTGCCGCAAATATGAATAACATTAAATTCTTTTAGAATTTCTTTTATATTCCTTCTTACCTCATCATTAATACTTTTTGCACCTAAACTTCCTCCAATTACAAGAAGTATATCTTTATTATCTTTAAACCCACATATTTGTTTTCCTTTTATCTTGCTTCCTTCAAGTATTTCTCGTCTTATAGGAGTTCCTGTTAGAACACCTTTACCATCTTTTATATAATTCAAACTTTCTCTAAAAGTTACACATAACTTTCTGCAAAAAGGTGCTGATAATTTATTAGCAAGTCCAGGAGTTAAATCTGATTCATGTGAAACTACAGGTATTTTTTTCATAGATGCTGCAATAACAACTGGCACTGCAACAAATCCACCTTTTGAAAATATTATATCAGGCTTTTCTTTTGATAATATCTTACTTGCTTGAAAAACACCTTTCATTACTTTAAATGGATCAGAAAAATTTTTTATATCAAAATATCTTCTAAGCTTACCTGAGGATATTTCATAATAAGGTATTTTTGCATCTTTAATAATCTCCTTTTCTATTCCAAGGACGCTTCCAATATACTTAACTTCAAAACCATTTTCTTTTAATTTTGGCGCTAATGCAAGATTTGGTGTAACATGACCTGCAGTTCCTCCGCCAGTCATAATAATTTTATATTTACTCATATGAATCACTCCTTAAATCTATCTTTAATTTTATAATATCTATTTTAAATAAAACTTCCATTTTTAATATTATTGCCACTTTTTCCTTCAATTACTTGTTATATTTTTTCAAAAGTTACGCAAGCTATAATCATCATCAATAAGGAGGTGACAATAATGGCAAAAACTTTAGTACCAGAAGCTAAGAACGGTCTATCAAAATTCAAAACTGAAGTAGCTAATGAAATGGGTGTACCATTTACTGACTACAACGGAAACCTTTCATCAAAACAATGCGGAAGCGTTGGTGGAGAAATGGTTAAGAAAATGGTAGAGAGCTATGAAAAAGGAATCTAATAGTATCCTTTCGAACTGTTAACCCTTTATTTCACAATATTGCATTAAAGTTAGAATTGCAATACTAAAGAATTAGAGTATCTTATTTTTAGATACTCTAATTTTGTTTTCTTAGACACCTGAAAAAAATAATAGACTAGAAAATTGATCTATTATTATTTTTGAAAGAGCCTTAAACATTATGATATTCTTAAATTCTTTATCATCAGTTGAACAGTTCTTCTACCATTAAATTCATTTACATTCGGATAATATATCAAGTCTATTTTCCCTCTAATACAATTACTATCACAAGCTTTTAAAAATACTTCTTCTCCATACTTATCAATATACACTTCTTTAAAATATTCAAGTTTATCAAAAGATAATCCATCAATGGCTGAGTTTTTTCCTGGAATTTTGCATCTTAATTTTAGATAGTTTTTTTCTTTTCCAATTAACCATATTTTATCTATTTCTACATCTTTTACTGCAAATAATGGACTAGGATTACCTTTCCCAAAAGGCCTTAACCCTTCAATTACTTTAATTAAATCTTCGTCTAAGTATTGAAGTGGCAATGGTAAATCTATTTTAACTACAGGCTTAACATCTTCCTCTGTTAATGTACATATATTATTTAATTTTTCTCTAAGTTTTGGAATATTTTCTTCTAGTAATGATAATCCTGCTGCCATTGGATGTCCTCCAAATTTACTCATAAGATCCTTGCACTTAGATAATTCTTCAAATATATTATAACATTCTATGGATCTTGCGGAACCCTTTGGCATTTCTTTTCCTTTTGTTAATACTATACAAGGAAGATTATATCTCTCTTTCATTCTTCCTGCTACAATTCCTGCAATACTTTCATGTATTTCTTCATCATAAACAACTATAACCTTATTATGATGGAAATTTTCTTTTTCTATTTTTTCTACTATTCTTTCTGCGCTCTCTTTTGTTAGATCTTGCCTTCTAGCGTTTAAATCATAAAGTTTTTTAGCCAAATCTTTTGCTTTTTTTTCATCTTCTGTAATTAATAAATCTACTGAAAGATTAGCTGTTTCTAATCTCCCTGTTGCATTAATACAAGGGCCTATTACAAATCCTAAATGATATTCATTGACTTCCTTGTCCTGTAACCCAGTTACGTTTCTAAGTTCAATTAATCCTTTATTATTAGTTTTATTTATCATTTTAAGACCATTTTTAACTATTATTCTATTTTCATCTAAAAGATCTACCACATCACATACAGTTGAAATAGCTGCATATTCAATAAGTTCTTTGTATTCATTTTCCTCAATTCCCATTTTTTTATAAAGACATTGTGAGAATTTTAACGCTACTCCTGCTCCACAAAGATGTTTAAATGGATAGGTACAATCATTTCTTTTAGGGTTTATTACAGCATCTGCTTTAGGCATTATAGATACAAATTCCCCATCTACTTCTTTTAATGGAATATCATGATGGTCAGTTAGCACAACTTCCATTCCTAGTTCTTTAGCAAGCTTAACCTCTTCAAAGGCTGAAATTCCATTATCGCAAGTTAATATAACATCATAGCCTTCATCTTTAAGCTTTTGAATTCTTCCACTATGCATACCATATCCTTCTTCTTCTCTATGTGGAATATGATAAGAAAAATTAGCTCCAACTTTTTTTAGTGCTTTATATAAAATAACAGTACTTATAACTCCATCACAATCATAATCACCATAAATAACTATTTTTTTATTATTAATCACAGCTTCCCTTATTATATCCACACCTTTATCCATATCTTTTAATAAAAAACCATCATAAAGATTATTTATGTCTGGACTTAAAAACTTTTTAGCCCCTTCTACTGTACTTATCCCTCTATTAGCTAATATTCTTAAGGCTAAAGGATTTTCTTTAACATTTTTAGAGAGCTTTTCAAATTCTTCTTTTTTATTAATTACAACCCATTTTTCCCTCATTTATAGACCCCCTACTTGCTTAATTTTTTGCAAAAAATAAATGTGTGCCTATTCAGCTACACACTTTATTTTTACTCTTTGGGTATATTTTTTAAAACAACATTCCTGCCTTAACTTGTTCTAGCTTCTCTGGTTTAAATTTATTCAATATTTCAAAAGCAAAGGGTATTGCCGCTGCCGGTCCTCTACCAGTTATTATATTCTCAAAACTTACAACTAATTCCTCTTTATAATTGCAGTTTCCTAGTTCTTTTTCAAATCCAGGATAACAGGTCATATCTTTTCCTTCAGTTATACCAGCTTCCCCTAAGGCTATTGGACCTGCACATATTCCGCAAATTAATTTTCCTTTATTATTGAAATCTTTTATTAATTCTATAACTCTACTATTTTCTTTTAAATTCTTTGCCCCAGGCATTCCTCCAGGTAAGACTATACAATCATAATCTTTTATTTCATTATCATTTATATTTTTATCAGCTTTAACAATTATTTTATGAGATGAGCATACTTCTAATCCCTCTAATGCAAAAGTGTCACAAGAAATCTCTGCTCTTCTTAAAATATCAACAACCGTTAATGCCTCTATTGTTTCAAACCCATCTGCTAATAAAACTGCTACCTTTTCCATACTAATCGCTCCTTTTCATGCCCCTAAGGGAGCTTCAAAAAAATAACAAGCCAATATGCTAGTCTATTTTGTGCCATAGGTTGCACCTTGACTGGTTATTTTTTTAATGCTTAAGTTAAAATATTACTTCTTTAATTTCATCTTCAAGGACTACTACCATTATGCTACTGCCTCTACCTGCTCTATTTTGAAGTTTTATTTCTTCTATATCTAGTTCTTTCTTTTCTTTATTCTTAGATACAAGAGTTATTTTATTTTCAATAGTTACTGAAATTTCTGAATCATTTTGTTTATTTGGTATAACTATAGCTTTACCAAATAAAACTGAATCATCTTCTTTTAAACTTATTCCTGTTACCCCTGTAGCTAATTTACCCATGGCGTTTACATTTTCTGATGAAAATTTAATTGCCATTCCTCTTTTAGTTACCATTACAAGTTCTGCTTCCTTAGAATTACAAATTTCTATAGATACTACTTCATCACCTTCATACTTAAATTTGTATGAAATTTGATATGAATAACTTCCATCAAACTCTTTTAAATAAGTTTTCTTTATCATTCCCTTTTTTGTAAATAAATAAACTATTTTATCATCTTCAAATCTCTTAATTGAACATAATTGTATTACAAATTCACCTTTAGCTATATCATCAATAATAGTTTTTAAGGGAATTTCTTCTTTATCTACACTTTGAAGTAAGAATGCTGGAACCTTATATACTCTTCCAAGGTTTGTAAACATAAGTACTTCACTTTTAGAATCTGTATTCACTTTAAGTTTATCTTGCTTCCTAGCTCTTTGAAATCCTTTAATATTCCCCTTAGCTGTTACACCAATTGTAAACTCTGCAAATTCCATTTTATCTGAATACTCTACACTAAGAACTTCATCCTTAGCTGAAATATTAAATAATTGTAATCCTAATATATTTCTTGGTTCTTCTTCAATTTCTGGTAACTCTAAACTGAATTTTAATCCTCTTTTAGTTTCAACTCTTAAGAATTCTGATTTATTATTTTCTTCCAATAAAGTTATATCCATAACTTCATCGCCATCTTTTAATTTTAAAGCTTGTAGCTTTGTATAAGTTGTTTGGAATTTGTCTAAGCTACTCTTTTTAATATAACCTTGAGTTGTAATAAATTGAAGCATCTTATTTGGCATCATTGATGATACCGACATTACTGAAACTATAACTTCTTTATCTAAGTTTAAAGTCTTAATTAATCTATCAACTTTTTCGCCTTTTTCCTTCCACTTAAGTTCCGGTATATTAATCCCCTTAGTCTGATACATATTCCCCTTATTTGTAAATATCAGCAATGTATCTCTTGTATTCGATTTAACAAGGAATTTAAGACTATCACCTTCTCTATAATCAATATCTTCTGGATTTGCATTTGATCTATTATAGGTTTTAAGAGGAATACTCTTAATAAATCCATCTTTTGAAAGAGTAACCATTATATCTTCTACTATTATTAATTCTTCTATATCAATTTTAGCTTCACTATCATCTTCTATAATAGCCGTTCTTCTTGGGTCTTTAAATTTTTCTGTTATTTCTATTAACTCAGTTTTAATAACCTTCAAAAGTTCACTTGGATTTTTCAATATATTTTTAAGCTTCTTAATTAACTTTTCTAATTCATTATATTCTTTTTGGAATACTTTTATTTCAAGACCTGTTAATCTATAAAGCATTAATTCTAAAATTGCATCAGATTGAATTTCAGTAAAATCAAATCTAGCTCTTATATTTTCGCCTGCATCCTTTTTAGATTTTGAAGCTCTAATTATTTTAATAAGCTCATCTAAAACATCAATTGCTTTTATAAACCCTTCTACAATATGGAATCTTTTTTCCGATATTGCTAATTCTCTTATAGTCCTTCTTGTAACTATATCCTTTTGATGGTTAACATAATGCTCAATTATAGTCTTAAGCCCCATTGTTTGAGGTTTCCCATCTGCAAGTGCTACCATATTAAAGCTTATGTTACATTGAAGGTCAGTTTTCTTAAATAAATATTTAAGAACTTTATCAGCCATATCTTCATCTACAGCTTTTCTAAACTCAATAACAGAACGAATCCCATTTCTATCCGATTCATCTCTAATATCAACAATAGATTCTAATGCTTTTGCATGTCTTTTATCGCCTGTCATTTCTGATATTAGCTGAAGCATCTTCGCCTTATTTCTTCTATACGGAAACTCCGTTATTACTATTCCAACTCTTCCATTTTCCAATTTTTCTATAGAACACTTAGATCTTAAACTTACTTTACCTTCACCTGTTTCATAAGCCGCAATCAAAGAATTTCTACCTATAAGTATTCCACCAGTTGGTAGATCTGGTCCTTTGATATGATTCATTAACTCTCTAGTTGTTATTTCTGGATTATCTATATAAGCAAGTACTCCATCTGTAACTTCACCTAAATTATGTGGTGGTATGTTAGTTGCAAGTCCAACTGCAATACCAAATGTTCCATTTACAAGTAAATTAGGATATCTACTTGGTAATACCTTAGGTTCTAGTTCACTCTCTGAATAGTTAAGAACCATATCTACTGTGTCTTTATCTATATCTCTTAGCATTTCCATAGCAATTGGTGCAAGTCTTGCTTCTGTATAACGCATTGCAGCCGCTCCATCACCATCACTTGAACCCCAGTTTCCTTGTCCATCAATAAGTGGTGCTCTTGTTGAAAAGTTTTGAGCCATAATTACCATAGCATCATAAACAGAAGTATCACCATGTGGATGATACTTTCCTAAAATATCCCCAACTATTCTAGCTGATTTATAATAAGGTCTATCTGGATATGCTTTTAATTGATAGGCTCCATATAATATTCTCCTATGTACTGGTTTTAAACCATCTCTTACATCTGGAAGAGCTCTTTCTTTAGCTACTTCAATAGCATAAGGAAGATAATTATCAGGCATTGCCTCATCAATTGGCACTCTTATAATATTATTATCTCTTGGTATCTCATTAACTTTTTTCGCCATAACACTTCTCCATCCTTATCTATTAAAATTCTCCGTATTTATACATATATTTCCTTCTTGGCTCAACAATTTCCCCCATTAGAAGTGAAACCATTTTTTCTGCTTTTGTAGCATCTTCTATAGTTACCTGCATTAATGTTCTTGACTCAGGATTTAGTGTTGTTTGCCATAATTGCTCTGGGTTCATTTCTCCAAGCCCTTTGTATCTTTGCATAAGAGCTCCCTTACCTATTTCTTTTTTAACCTTTTCTAAATCTTCATCACTATATGCATATTTAGCTACTTCTCCACTTTTTGTGTTTTTATAAACTTTATATAATGGTGGTCTAGCTAAATACAAATGTCCATTTGCAATAAGTGGTCTCATATATCTGTATATATAAGTCATCCATAATGTTCTTATATGGTATCCATCTACATCTGCATCACTCATAATAATTATTTTATCATACTTTAAATCCTGTTCTTTATAATTATCTAATGTTCCTGTTCCTACAGCAGTATTAAATATTTTAAGTTCCTCTGAGGCTAAAACATTTTCAAGCTTTTGCTTTTCAGTATTCATTATTTTACCTTTTGAAGGCATTATTGTTTGGAATCTTCTATCCCTAGCTTGCTTTGCAGACCCTCCAGCGGACTCTCCTTCCACTACAATGAATTCATTTACTGTTTTGTCTTTTAACGTACATACAGCTATCCTCCCTGCAAGTGGTGATGTACCCTTACCTATCTTTTTCTTTTCAGCATCATTAATTTTTTTTATTTTTTCTCTTCTTTGAGCTGCTTGAAGGGCATTATTAATAATACTAGTTGCGAGTTCTTTGTTATCTTCTATCCATTCGCTAAACTTAGTGTATGCTAAATCATTCATCATTGTGTATGCTTCAGAGCTTCCAAGTTTTGTTTTAGTTTGTCCCTCAAATACAGGGTCAGTAATTTTAATTCTAAGGATAGCGGTCATACCTTCTCTTAAATCATCACCTTCAAAATCCTTATCCTTTTCTTTCACTAAGCCTAATTTTTTCGCACCTTCTTTAAAACTTCTTGTCATCCCAGTTTTAAATCCAGTTTCATGAGTACCAGCTTCTGTAGTTGGTATATTATTAACATAACTTCCAATATACTCTGTAGTTGAATCTGTAAACTGAATACATACTTCTCCATACATTTCTACATTCTCTAATGATCTTTCGCCATCAAAAATTATAGGATTTGGATGAAGTGTTGTTTTACTTTCATTTAAGTATTCAATAAAGTCTAAAAGACCTCTTTCTGAGTAATATTCTTTCTTTACTTCTTCATCTTTTCTTTTATCTACTAACTCTAAATGTATTCCTTTATTTTGAAATGCTAACTGTTGCAGTCTTTCATCAATAATATCAAATTTAAAATCAATTGTTGAGAAAATATCCTTATCTGGCATAAATGTAACTTTAGTTCCTGTTTTTTTACTTGTGCCCACTATATCTAGCCCAGTAACAGCTGTTCCTGGCATATCTTTTTTTAGTTCTTTATCATAGGAATATTCAAACCTTTGTTTATATAAATTTCCTTTTTGATAAATTTCAACTACTAACCATTTTGAAAGAGCATTAACTACTGCGGCTCCAACTCCATGTAATCCTCCAGAAGTTTTATAATTTTTATTATCAAACTTTCCTCCAGTATGCAACTCAGTAAATACCATTTCAACGCCAGATTTTTTCTTTATTGGATGTATTCCTGTTGGAATACCTCGTCCATTATCTATTATAGTTATACTTTTATCTTTATTTATAATTACTGTAGTTCTATCACCATGACCATTAGATATTTCATCAATAGAGTTATCTAATATTTCCCACACACAATGATGTAGCCCCTTGCTTCCTGTAGATCCAATATACATTCCAGGTCTTACCCTTACCGGCTCTAGCTTTTCTAAGGAAGTTAAATCCGTAACATCATAGCCCTTAATTATTTCCTTACCCATAACAAACCTCCAAAATTAATTACATCCTAACACTAAGGTATTTTCAAAAAATAACTACTTATATTCTAGTTTATTTTCTTTTAGAGCCCTAATGATTTTAAATAATATCTCTTATTTAAAAATTTTAGTTTTTATTATATTTCAAAATATCTATATACAATAATAATTTGTCCAAATTTATAACTTTTTATAATTTTCTATTTATAAATCAACTTTTATAATTTTATTATAATTCTTCTCACCCTAAAAATATATATTCTTTTATTTTTTTTGTCAAACTAATGTTCTCTTATCATTGAAAAATGCCAAACTATTTTTCAAAATAATAACCCAGCACCTAAGTGCTGGGTTATTATTTTAAACATCACAAATTTCTATACTTCTAACATGTTTAGTAGGATTCCATTCTTTATTATTTTTATTTAATATACCTTGAATTGTTATCGGTATCCAAGTTAATGTATATAAAGAATATAATAAGAATCTGAAAAAGAAAATACAAGTTTTCTTTCCAAGGAATAAATAAGTTCCAAGTAAGAAAGCTAAATTGTATATAACATCAGCTACTAACACTAGCATTGTATGTTCTTTTCCTATAATTAATGGAATCACCACAAAACTAATAGCGTAGAATATTAATAATATAAAGAATCCTCGTGATATCTTTTTATCTAATTTCAAAATAATTGGTATTATTACAAATTGGATCCCAGCTAATAATGTAAATAGAACATCCCCAAATAAATCATTAAATGAAAATATATTCATTAGCTCTGGATTAATCAGCTCTATACCTGTTAAAAGCATTGATATACCTAACATTAAAGTTAAAAATGGTTGTATAACATATAATGCACAATCTAAAATAAACCATTTCTTCTCTTTTAAACCTTTTTTTAGTAACTTAAAGAAATATCTAGAAGCTACATCTGTAAATCCTTGCATCCATCTTTTTCTTTGTATCCATGATTGTTTTAACGTTAAAGGTTTTTCATCATAAATAATAGCATCATGAGCCCAACCAACTTTTTCTCCATTTAAAATAAGTTTACATGAAAACTCAAGATCTTCTGTAAGGCAAGTTGCGCCCCATCCCAAATCTTTAAGCATATTTGTATCAATTGCAAATCCAGTACCACCTATTTGGTTTGATAGCCCTACATTTGCTCTCGCCAATTGGAACATTCTATTTTGAGACCAGAATGCTACAGAATACGAAGTTGCAATCCAAGAATCATTTGGATTTTTACTATCTATATATCCTTGTACTACCTTATATCCTTCACTCATTTTTGAATTTATCTCTTTTATCCAATCTGGTGAAACTAAGTTATCTGCATCAAAAACAGCTACTACATCATATTTTTTATTCATTTTAAATATTTTTGCAAACATCCATTCTAAAGCATAACCTTTACCTCTTTGTTCTTTATTAAATCTTTCGTAAACATCTGCCCCATACTTTCTTGCAATTTTAGCTGTATTGTCTGTACAATTATCAGCTATAACAAAAATATCATACATTTCCTTTGGATAATTCTGTTTTTTTAAACTTTCTACAAGATTACCAATAACTACTTCCTCATTATGAGCTGCTACAAGCATGGCAAATCTTTTCTCTGAATTATAAGTTTTCTTCTCATCCTTTCTTCGTAACCCGAAAAAAGCCAAAACAAAATAATACATAGTTAAAGTAAATACTAAAACTTGAAATACGCATGTTACAGCAAAAGTAATTTTCTCCATTATATCACTCCTTAATTAAAGGACTTGCTCCCCATTTTATGTTTAATCCTCTTAATTCAATCCTTTATAAATATATTCTAATCAACTTAAAAAATCAAGTATTGATTTCTTAAAAATTAATTAATTTTTTAATTAACTCTATTTTACTCTTATATTATTATATTTACAAAGTTTTTTAATATGCTTTATATGTCTCAAAAAAATAACAAGTCAAATATACCTTATTATTACTCAAAATAATAAGGATGTCTAAATAGACATCCTTAATTTTTTTAAAATTCCCTTAAACTATTCCTTGAGACATCATAGCTTCTGCTACTTTCATGAACCCAGCAATATTTGCTCCTACTAAAATATTTCCTACTTCTCCATATTCTTTTGCTGCTTCACTAGCATTTTTATAAATATTTTTCATAATACTTTGAAGTTTTTCATCTACTTCTTCAAATGTCCATGATAATCTCATCCCATTTTGAGACATTTCTAAAGCTGAACAAGCAACTCCACCTGCATTTGCAGCTTTAGCAGGTCCAAATAATATCCCTGCATTTTGAATTATTTCAATAGCTTCTAAAGTTGATGGCATATTAGCACCTTCTGAAATAGCTTTTACTCCATTTCCAACTAATATTTTAGCTGATTCTTCATTTATTTCTCCTTGTGTTGCACAAGGAAGCGCTATATCACATTTAATTTCCCAAATTTTTGTACATCCCTCAACATATTTAGCTGATGGTACACTTTCTAAATATTCTTTAATTCTTCCTCTTTTAACTTCTTTAATTTCCCTTACAACATCTAAGTTAATTCCATTTTCATCATATATATATCCATTTGAATCACTTAAAGCAACAACTTTTGCACCAAGCTCAGTAGCCTTTTGTGTTGCATATATAGCAACATTACCTGAACCTGAAATAACAACTGTTTTTCTATTAAAGCTTAAATTATTATCTTTTAACATTTCCTCTGTAAAATAAACTAATCCAAATCCTGTTGCTTCTGTTCTTGCAAGGCTTCCTCCAAAAGTAAGTCCCTTACCAGTTAAAACGCCTTGATCATTTGTACTTCTTATTTTTTTATAATATCCATACATATAACCAATTTCACGTCCACCGACACCAATGTCTCCTGCTGGAACATCAAGATTTGGTCCTATATGTTTACAAAGCTCTGACATAAAGCTTTGGCAAAATCTCATTATTTCTCTGTCCGATTTCCCTTTAGGATTAAAATCAGCTCCACCTTTACCTCCTCCAATTGGAAGACCTGTTAATGAATTTTTAAATATTTGTTCAAATCCTAAAAATTTAACAATACTTGCATTAACTGACGGATGGAATCTTAACCCACCTTTATATGGTCCTATCGCACTGTTAAACTGTATTCTAAACCCTCTGTTTACTTGTACAGTTCCATTATCATCAACCCATGGTACTCTAAACAATATTTGTCTTTCCGGTTCTACTAACCTTTCCAAAATACCTTCTTGAACATATTCTGGATGTTTGTCAAATACAGGTGCTAATGAATTTAACACTTCTGTTACTGCATCTTGGAATTCTTTTTCCCCTTTATTTCTTTGTTTAACTTGGTCTATTACTTTTTGAACATATTGTTCTCCAATCATACTTCCAGCCCCTTTTTTATTTTTATTTATATAATACATTATAGTAGATTATTTTGCTATATTTTTTTAAATATTGTTATTTTTTCATTAAATTCATTTTATTTACTTTATTTTTTTAACAAACCACTAATATAAGGAATATCCAGAAACCCATAGAGTATTATTTTGTTATTACATGTTATAATTACCACATATCCTTATGTATTATATCTGTCCTATTACTATAAACTAAAGTATATTGAAAAAGATATATGTAAACTTGGACTATTTTAAAAATAACTAATACACTTTTAAATAAATAACCACAATTACTTATATTTTAACTGAAAATATAAGTATTTAACTAGGAGGGCAAAATGAAAATAGGATATGCTTGCACGCCATTACTACTTCCTTTTAAAACTACAAGAAGATTTCAATTAAAATATTATTCCGAAGATATTTTAATTAAATATATAAAAGAAAATTTAGATGACCTTAAAAACATCTTAATATATAATAACTCAGTTTCTATTAAACTTTTTAGAATAAGCTCAGACATCATCCCATTTGGTAGTCATTATATAAATACATTTAATTGGAGTGAATATTTTAAAGATGAACTCTTATCAATTGGCACTTATATAAAAGAAAATAATATGAGAGTTTCCATGCATCCAGGTCAATATACAGTGTTAAATTCTCCTAATAATGAAATAGTAAAAAGATCTGTACTGGATTTATCTTATCAAGCCAAGTTTTTAGATAGCCTTGGTCTAAATAAAACTCATAAATTAATTCTTCATATCGGTGGTGTTTATGGAGATAAACCCGCCGCAATAAATCGATTCATAAATACTTTTTTAAACTTAGATAATAATATAAAGAAAAGATTAATTATAGAAAATGATGAAAAAAATTACTCTATTGATGAAGTCTTATTAATAGGAACTACTTGTAAGATTCCTGTTGTTTTTGATAATTTTCACAATTTTTGCTTTGCTGATAATATATATACTTTAAAAGAGATATTAACTAGAGTTAAGGCTACCTGGCCCTTAGATGATGGAAATATTAAAGTTCATTATAGTCAACAGAATTCTTCTAAAAAGAAAGGCTCACATTCCCAAACTATTATAGTTTTAGATTTTTTAAATTATTATAATAATGTTAAAAATTTTGATTTAGATATTATGTTAGAAGTCAAGGATAAAAATGTTTCAACAATTAAAATTTTAAATGTTATAAACGAGTTAAACGGAACTGTTTCTATAGACGAACTTTATAATGAATTAGACAGGTATAAATTAATTGTTTTGTCATATGGAGAAGATTGTTTATCAAAAGCTGTTAGTATTTTAGAAACCAAAAACTCATTTATAGATCTGTATTCGTATATAGATACTCTTTTATTATCTAATCAAACTCCACCCTTCTATAATTATAGTTTAAATCGAGCTTTTAAAGAAATGAAAGAATCACTAATTCCTAAAGAAATAAGTCATTTTAATAAATTATATAAAGAAAATAAATACATTGGTGCTAAGGAATATTTATTTAAACTAGCTTTAAGATATAATCTTCCTATTTATAAATCTTATTATTTTAATTGATATGCTAAATCTATTAAGA
This sequence comes from Clostridium gasigenes, assembly GCF_900104115.1. Taxonomy (GTDB): domain Bacteria; phylum Bacillota; class Clostridia; order Clostridiales; family Clostridiaceae; genus Clostridium; species Clostridium gasigenes. The sequence continues at coordinate 47,347 of NZ_FNJM01000012.1, read as the reverse complement.
CATCTTCAAAAAAACATCTTTTATAAACTTAATTTTAAAAATTAAAAGAAGCGCTAATGCGCCTCTTTTTTTCCTAACCAATAAAATATTAAAGCTGTTAACCCACCTAGAATTAAGCCTCCAAAATGTCCAAAGTTATCAATATTAGGTACTGATAGTCCTATTATTATATTTAAAACTATTACTTCTATAATATTCATCATAAAAGACTTTCCTATACTCTTCTTATTTATAACTCCAAACACTAGCATAGAACCAAGTAGTCCAAATACTGCTCCAGATGCACCAACTGAAATACTCTGTGGACTAAGCATATAACTTAGTAAACTTCCCCCTAATGCTGATAAAAAATAAATAATTAAATATTTCTTCCATCCATATATTTTCTCCACTTGAGGGCCTATAACATTAAGGGCCATCATATTAAACCCAATATGTACTAATCCACCATGTAAAAATGCAGCTGTTATAAGTCTCCATACCTGTCCATCATTAATTAGCACATTGACCTTAGCTCCCATATTTGCAAGTGTATATATATCTATTTCGAATAAATTTCTAGCCTTAATTACTGAAACTAAATATATCAATATATTTAAAGAAATTAATATATATGTAGCTTTGTATTTGTTTATTTTTTCTTTTGGAGTTATGTCTACCTTAACCATCTTATCAATTATTTGTCCTAAAGGCTTACAACTTTCATGACAATAAGATATTTTTTGATCTCCTAACGAAAATATAAGTTTATTCTTATAGCTTTCCTTATCTATTAATATATAATCACCATTTGTAACAATTACACTATTTAAAGAGTAAGGCTTATTAAAAGCCCTACCTAAAAATTCTTTAGCCTCATTATAGTTAACAGATTCTTCTACATCAGTTGTAACTATAACTGTATAAATAGATTCTCCAAGGTCTAACACTCCAATCCATTTATCTTTATCACTATATTTACTGTGATAATCTTTCATAAAGAAACCTGCTTCTTTAGATAACATATTAAAAAACAGCTTTTCAAACTTTTCCACAAACGCCATCTCCCAAGGTTGGGCACCTTCAAAAAATATATACTCAATTGACTTGTTATTTTTTAAAAATGCCCTATTAAAATACTTATATACTTACTTTAAAACACCTAAATTTCTTTTTCTATCATATCTAGAAGTTCATTAAATCTTTCAATTGTTGCTTCTACTGGTTTTGATGTTGTCATATCAACTCCAGCTTTTTTAAGAATTTCTATAGGGTAATTACTTCCTCCACTCTTTAAGAAAGCAACATATTTTTCTACTGCATTTTCTTTTTTATCTAAGATTGACTTAGCAAAAGCTGAAGCTGCCGCATATCCAGTTGCATATTGATAAACATAAAAATCAGAATAAAAGTGTGGAATCCTTGACCATTCTACATCTATTTCAGGATCTACTATCATATCTGGTCCAAAGTATTTTTGATTTAATTCTATCCATGCTTTGTTATAATCTTCTGCAGTTAATGGAATTCCATTTTCTAAACTTTCATGAGTATAAAGTTCGAACTCTGCAAACATTAATTGTCTAAATACTGTTGTTCTTATTTGTTCAAGCTCTTGATTTATTAAATATAATCTCTTTTGCTTATCTGTTTCTTTATTAATTAAATAATGAATTAATAAAGCTTCATTAGTTGTTGACGCAACTTCTGCACAAAAAAGAGTGTATCCTGCATAAATATAAGGTTGTTCTTTTCTTGAATAATATGAGTGGATTGAATGACCCATCTCATGAGCTAATGTGGATACATCATTTAACTCATAATTATAGTTAAGTAGCACATATGGCATAGTATCATATCCACCCCAAGAATAAGCTCCGCCTCTTTTACCTTTATTTTGGTATATATCTATCCAGCCATCTTTAACTCCATCTTTAAATATATTTAAATATTCTTCTCCAAGAGGATTTAACCCTTCAACTATCATTTTAACTGCATCATCAAATTCTATATGATTTTTTGGAACCTCAATAACAGGAACATATAAATCATACATATGCATTTCTTCTAAGCCTAAAAGTCTCTTCTTTAATGCTACATATCTATGCATAGATGAAAGATTATCATTAATTGTTTTAATAGCATTACGATATACCTCTAGTGGGATATTATTAGGTTTTAAAGATGAATCTAGTGCCCCTTCATACTTTCTAATTTTTGCACCAAAATTAAAATTCTTAATTGAACTTGAAAGAATTGTAGCTAGTGTATTTTCGAAACCCTTATACTCTTTAAATAAAGTTTTAAAAGCTTCTTCTCTTACAGCTCTATTTTTACTTTTAATAAATGATGAATAATTTCCTTCTGTTAATTCTACCTTTTTGCCATCTTCATCTGTTACATCTCCAAATTTCATATCTGCATTTGTAAAAATACTATGAATTGATGAAGGTGAATCTAAACAATCAGAAACTCCTGCTAATAATTCTTCTTGTGATTTACTTAAAATATGTGGCTTTTCTTTTAAAATATCATTAAATAGGAATTCATAAATTTTAAGTTTTGGATTTTTTTTAATTGATTCTTTAATAAAATTTTCTGGCATCTCAAGAATTTCTGGAACAAAATATGCTGTATATGTTGCAAACTCAGCCATATAACTATCTATTTTACTCATCATCCCTTGATACTTTGAATTTTTAGTATCTTCATCGCATCTTAAATGTGCATAAACATAAATAATTTCTGCTTTTCTAGATGTTTTTTCATAAATATCTAAGTATTTAATAAGATTTTCTGCATTTTCTAATTTTCCTTCAAAGCTTTTTAAATTAGGTGCTTCTTCTTTCAATTCTTTAAAGGCTTTTTCCCATTCCTCATCAGATGAAAATACCTTATTAACTTTCCATTTGCACTTCTCTTCTATTTCATCTCTCATTTTAAGAACTTTACTTTCACTCATATTTTTTAATTTCTCCCTTCTTCATATTAAATAAGGAATTTGGGAAAAAACAACTAATAAATATGTTAGTTGTTTTTTTGAAACTCCATTAAATATATTCTGCTTCCTTTCCTTGGATATCTTTAAATGCATTTTCCATTGATTCTTCTATTAAAGCTACACATTTGTCTATTCTACCTTTTACAACATCATAGTCTTCATTATATTCAAACTTTACTAAGAATGTTGGGTTAAATTCATCTAAAGAATCTTCTATAGCAAATTTATTTTCTTCAAAAATACTATAGTTAAAAACATCGTATATAGCTGAGTATTCCCATTCTTCTATATCTTTATTTGTATCAAAGTATAAATTAATTGTATTATCTAAAACAAATAATTTTTTTACATATAACGCTCCATCTGATACTTTAAAACTTCCTAGCTCCTTTGTTATAAATCCTGTCTCTTTATCTTTTTCCATTAATACTAAACTTGAAAAATCCATATTAATCTTCCTTCCGTGGTTTATTTTTCTTATTTTATCTACACCTCTATTATATGTTGTACCCATAACATAAATCAATATATGTATTTACTTATTGTAAATTTATGGTAATATTGTTATAAAAGGTTCTAATTATTTAATTTATGCATCTACAAAATAACAAGTCACCGCAGAATTTATATTTAATAGTTATTTTTAAGATGACTTAATTTACCTTAAGGAGGGTATTTATGAGAAGTAAGAAGAAAAATGTAATGATTAAAAGAAAGGTAAGACTTAAGAAAAGAAGAAAAATGTTTTTTTTAGGTACTATAATTTTTTTAAGCTGCGCTATTATATTTACCACATTATTTTATAAATTATATATTAATTCTAAGTGTAAAAACTTATCTTATTCAATAAATTATACTTTAACAAATAAATCTGAAAAAAAGCAACGCTTACTAGAGGTCAAGGACGTAAATTTAGTGTTTCAAGATGATGACAGTGCAATTGTAGACGTATCTGGCCCTGGCAAAGAAAATCCTCATAGTAACACTAATGTAAAAGCATCTTTCAAAAAGACCTCTTTCGGAGTTTGGAAACTTAATAAAGCTTCCTTAATTTCTTCAGAAAATTAGTTATTGCAAATTATTCGCATTTCCTTGTATAATAGAGTTAGAAAACTTAGGAGATGATTTTTTGATTACCATAAATAATTTGTGTTTTTCATACACAAACAAAGCACCATATATACTAAATAACATTAATTTAAATATACCTTCTGGTGTTTATGTTTCTGTTGTTGGCGAAAATGGTAGTTGTAAAACAACACTAATTAAACTTATCCTTGGACTTTTAAATCCTACTTCTGGCTCTATTAACATTACGGCTAACTCAATAGGATACGTTCCTCAAAAGTTAGATTCTTTTAACGCCCAATTCCCAATCACTGTAACTGAAGTGCTTGATTGTCATAAAAAAACTTTAGGCAAAAATAAAAAAATAGATATTCCTGCTGCTTTGAAAAGTGTAAATTTATATGAATATAAAAATAAATTATTAGGTAACCTTTCTGGTGGTCAGCAACAAAGAGTTTTAATTGCACGTGCATTAATGGGGAATCCTGATATTATCATACTTGACGAGCCTTCTACGGGTGTAGATGAAGCTAATCAAAAAGAAATTTATAGCATTATATCTCAAATTAATAAAGTGGATAAAAAAACTATTATATCTATTGAACATAATATTCACATAGCCCTTAAATATTCAACACATATACTTAAAGTACATAATGGAAATGTTAAACTTTATACATCTAGCGAATATAAAATCTTAAGAGATAGAAATTTTGAGATAAACAGTGCTATTTAATTTTTCTTTAAAGCTTTAATTTATACAGAAAGGTAGGTTTCAATGTTACAATTAGAATTTATGCAAAATGCCTTTATGGCAAGTTTTATTATTTCAATACTATGTCCCTTTATAGGACTTTTCTTAGTCCTTAGAAGATACTCAATGATAGGGGATACTCTTTCTCACTCTTCATTTGCTGGAGTTGCAATAGGCTTAGTTATTGGTCTTAATCCTTTAATAACAGCTTTCCTATTCACTTCATTATGTGCTTTAATTATAGAGTTTTTAAGAGATTACTATAAAAAATATGCTGAGCTTGTAATGTCACTAGTCCTTACTTTTAGCCTTGGTATTGCTATTATATTAATTAGTAGTGGCAAAGCCTCTGCTAATGTTAATTCATATTTATTTGGCAGTATATTAACAGTAACTAGATCCGATATTGTGTTAATATCAATTGTAGGTATTACTTGTATAGCTATACTTATGCTTCTTTATAATAAACTTGTATATATAACTTTTGATGAAGAAGGTGCAAAAACTTCTGGAATTAAAGTTAAAGCTATTAACTACATATTTACATTATTAGTTGGTGCAACAATATCTATGTCAATACGAATAATGGGAATCTTAGTTATATCCTCAATTATGGTAGTTCCAGTTGCTACTGCAATGCAACTAAAGAAAAGCTTTAAAACTACTCTTATATTTTCAATAATATTTGGTTTTATAGATATTATGTTAGGTCTTGTTTTCTCATATTACATAAATAGTGCACCAGGTGGTACTATTGCCCTAACTTCTGTATTTACACTTATTATGGTTATCATATATGAACGTTTTAGAGGCTAATGTAGATTCAAATACAAAAAGCTAGGTAAGAATAAATTTTAGAAAAACTAAAATTCATTCCTACCTAGCTTTTTTTGAGGCTTACTTATTCTTTACAATCCTCGCAAACACCTTTCATTTCTAGTTTGTGTTCTTTTAATGTAAATCCAACTTGAGCCTTTAATAATTCTTCTATATGTTGCATTGGACAAGGAAATGCTATTTCCTTATGGCAAATATCACATTCTACTGTATGATTATGTTTATTTTTTTTTAAGGAATAAATAAAATGGCCTTCTCCAAGGCTTACTTTATTAATAATATTTTTTTCTTCAAATAGTTCAAGACCCCTATATATTGTACTTAAATTCACATTTATACCCTGATTTTTACATTCTTCATAAAGATTTTCTGCCGAAATACCTTTAGTTATATTTTCTAAAATATTCAATAAAGCTATTCTAGCTTTTGTTATTTTTATTTCATTTTTTTTAAGATAATTATTCCACTCCATACTTTCACCTACTCATTTAAGGCTTATTCAAAAAATAACAAGCTACTATGCTAGTATATTTTGTGCCTTGACTTGTTATTTTTTAAAATCCCTAATATATATTATATCATATTAGGACTTCAATTATAATACTATAAAAATATCATCTTAAGTCCAAATAAAACAAGTATTATTCCACCAAAAAAATCTGCATACCTACATATAAAATCTATTTTTTTTACATACCTACATAAATAGAAACCAATAGTACAAATTAATAATGTAATTAATCCTGCTAATACAGAATCTACAAACATAAGTGAATAACCGCCTATATAATGAAATGTTGTAAATCCAACTACTAAGGCATCTATACTTACAGATATACCAAGAAGAATATGCATATACTTCTTCTCTAGTATAGACTTTTCATCTCCATCACTTTTTATTCCTCCCAGTATCATAACCATACCAATAATCCCCATAATAATTCCACCTATCAAATTGGGAATGCTTGCTATATATGTATCAAAAAAATTTCCCCATATTCCTCCAACTAAAATAAATAAAAACTGAAATATTGCAAAAGATAGTATGCATTTAATTTTAGTATTTCTTCTTACTTTACAATTTAAACCTAAACTTATAGTTACCCCTAATGCATCCATAGCTATAGCTACTCCTATTATAATAACCTCTCTTAACCCCATTTATATACTTATCCTCCTATTTTATAGAGTCTACTATATATTTTATTATATTTTTTTTATTTTATGTATCATATTATTTTTTTTAATAAACCCTTTATTTAATGCATATTTTGTTGTATATTATTAATTAGAGTACATAATAAGTTAAAAAGTATATCACATTGCATATTTTATAATAAAAGGAGCGTATTCAAATGGCTAATTGTATCATTGCCCAATCAGGCGGACCAACATCTGTAATTAATTCAAGTGTAGTAGGTTTACTTAAGGCGAATAAAGATTTAGATTTATTTGACAATGTTTATGGCGGCTTAAACGGAATTGAAGGTATCTTAAATGGAAGCCTAATAAACTTAACAACCCTTTCAGATGAAGAAATCCAAATTTTTAGACATACACCTTCTTCTGGCCTTGGATCTTGTAGATATAAAATGAAAAACCTTGAAGATGGAGCAGAAGAATATGATAAACTTTTAGAAATTTTAAAAGCTAATGATATTAAAGCATTTTTTTATGTAGGCGGTAATGATTCAATGGATACTATTGCTAAGCTAGGAAAATATGCTGTGGAAACTGGACTTGATATAAAGTTTATGGGAATACCTAAAACTATAGATAATGATTTAATGTTTACAGATCATACACCTGGATTCGGAAGTGCTGCAAAGTTTATTGCAACAACTATTTTAGAAACTTATCTTGATTCATCAGTTTATATAAATAATGGTATATTCATACTAGAGACTATGGGCCGTGATACAGGATGGCTTGCAGCTTCAGCCTGCCTTGCTCAAATTAATGGAAAACCTGTAGCTGATTTTATTTATCTACCTGAGACAGCTTTTGATACAGATAAATTTTTAAGTGATGTAAACCAAAAGTTTAAGGAACAAAACCAAGTTTATATAGTTGTATCCGAAGGAATACGAAATGCGGAAGGTACATTTGTAACTGAAGTAGAAAAACAACATGATACTTTTGGACATGCTCAGCTTGGTGGAGTTGGTAACTATCTTAAGCATTTAATAATTAACTCTGGTATAACTACAAGAGTTAAATCACTTGAGCTTGGTGTACTGCAAAGATGTGCAATACATTGCGCTAGCAATGTAGATTTACAAGAAGCTTATGATGCTGGGTATTCAGCATTAGAATTTGCAAGAGATGGTATGTCTGGCTATATGGTAGGAATTAAAAGGGATTCTAATTCCCCTTATAAAGTATCATATTTTCTAGTCCCAGCAGATAAAATAGCTAATAATGTTAAATACTTTCCAACGGAATGGGTAAACACGGCTGGTAATCATCTAACTGAAGAAGCACTAAACTACTTTACTCCTTTAGTTAACGGCGAACCATCTTTAATACTTGAAAATTACTTGCCTAAGTTTAAATCTTTTAATAATCCTAAGAATAAGTAAAACTTAGTAATCTAAAGGAAAATAGCAAAATAGCTTATAGCTATTTTGCTATTAATTAGCTAATATGCTAATTAAAATTTTGATATATTATTACTTATCCATTCAATTGTGTTTAGAAATATATTTACCTCTTCTATGCTATTATATATTCCAAAGCTTACCCGAACCATCCCTTGCATCTTCAAATTTGAATTTGTTAGATACGCTGTTGCTTCTTCATCTGATAAATGTAACAGTCTTCTTACATATGGATGAGCACAAAAAGCACCCTGCCTTACTGCTATTGCTTTATATTCTGCTAATATTTTAGCAACTTCAGCATTATATATACCTTCAATATTAAATACTGTAATTCCTAATCTATCTTCATAATTTTCCAAATCCCCATAGTTTATAATTTTTGGTATAACTTTCATACCTTCTAATGTCTTTGATAAAATTTCTTTTTCATGCTTTTCAATTTTATCATATCCTATTTTCTCTAGTTCCTTAATCCCCTCTACTAATGCTACCGCTCCAAAGAAATTAGGGCTTCCAGCTTCATTTTTTTCAGGTGTCTGTAGCCATATTTCACTATAATCTAACACTGCCTCAACAGTTCCTCCACCTTTTATATCTGGTTCTACATCATTAAAATACGTGTTTAGTCCAACTATTGCGCCACTACCAAAAGGTGCATACATTTTATGGGCTGAGAACACTAAAAAATCTATATTTTCAAGTTCCTGGTTAGATGTCATATAAATTCTTTTATGCGCCACAATTTGAGCACCATCAACTATTAATTTTGCACCATACTTATGCACAGTTTTTGCAATTTTAGTTAGATCGTTCACATATCCAGTTACATTAGATGCCGCTATTAACGATACAAACTTAACCTTCCCATTATAATTTATAAGCTTTTCCTCTAATTCCTCTATCTTCAATCTACCATTATTATCAACTTCTATATAATCTACTATACATTTATTTCTCCAGGGCAAATCATTAGAATGATGTTCCATTCTACTAGTTATCACTACATCATATTTACTTGTTATTAATATATTAGATAACTTATTTATCCCCTCTGTTGTATTGTTAACAAATATTATAGTGTATTTATCTAAAGGAGCTTTAAAAAAATCTGAAATGAAATTTCTACACTCATGATATACCGCTGTGGAAAACTCAGATTTTTGACCAAGTCCTCTTCCTATAGAACCATAATCTTCACTAGCCTCTATTATTTTATTAATAACTTGCTTAAATACTGGTGTAGTAGCTGCATTATCAAAATTTATTGGTATTACCTTATGCCCACCTAAAATAGGCACCTTTTTATCTAGTCCTATAAATAAATCTCTCAATTTATCAACCCTTCCATTAAACATTATAAGTGACACTCAAAATTTTACATTTTAATATTAGAACTTACTTATCAGCTTGTAATGAAATTTTATATTAGTAGCTCCACTATATATTATTCAAAATATTAATTTATGACACAAATTACAACACTATACTATTTTTTAGTACTAGAACCATCTTCATTCTCATAATCTATAAGGGCTTCAAAAAACAGTTAATCAAATTCCTGTATTTTCATGTCCCTAAGGTAACATATATAAATATCTATCATATATTTATAATAAATATTCTTTTGGAGGTAAAAAATGAATTCAAAAAAAAATACTTTGGTTGATAGGTCTGATGATTTAACTTTCATTCCTTTAAACATTAAAGAACCATTTAAATCTAAAGATTCCTCATGGGTTCCTTGTATGGATGTAGATGCTAATAATATGACTAATAACTTCTTTATAGGGCTACCTGATTTACAAACTACTCAGGATTTTAATCCTCTTCCTAATATGAATACTAACCCAGTACCTCTTTATCCAGCAACTATTCCTACACCTTCAATATACAGTTCAGACAATAATACTACTAATAATAATTCTACTCCAACTAACATAGCTGACAAAGATGAACTTTATCCATCTGAATTACCTGCATTACCTCAATTACCTGAAAGTGAATTATACAACTACACTGAAGATACTAATATTGATAGATTTACAAATGCGCTTACTCACTTAGATATACTTAGAGATTTTGATTTATCTATTAATTCTGATATTACAAATGATACTAGGTGTTGCTCTTCTGATGATATTGATAAAATATTTAATGATATGGAAAAAAATAATAACGGAGTGCTTAGCACCTTAAAATCATATAAAATTCCTTATCCAATTGCTACTTTAATAATTAAAAAAATTATTAAATTAACTCTTGATTATTCAAGGGAAGAGTAGGTGATATTATGAACTTTTATAGAGAAACATTGCCTAATTCACAAAGCAGGCTTAGATTAATCCATGCCCTTCCTGAGGCGGGCTCTATTGATGTTTATGCTAATGGTGAACTTATTGCCAAAGGATTACTATTCGGGAAAGTTGTACCATATTTACAATTAAATCCTGGAAGTTATGAAATTCAATTATATCCTTCTGGCTTATATGATAACCCACTTTTTACTAAGACAATTAATTTACTTCCAAACAGTGCATCAACTGTTTCTATTATTACTTTCTATAATAGTATTGACTTGTTTCTATTAAATGATTCAACTAGTGGTCCTAGTATATCTAACTCATTTTTAAGATTTATACATTTATCTCCAAATTCGCCATTACTAACCCTTTCTTTATTAAATAATGTTCCCCTTTTTAGTAATGTTGAATATGTAGAAACCACAGGATATTATCCCTTATCACCAGGCATTTATAACTTTAGAGTTACGCTTTCCTCTCTTCAGGCAATATCTCAACTTATTACAAACCTCAGACTTCTTAATGGACAGTTTTATACAATATATATAATAGGTTTATTTAACAATACTCCTCCACTTGGATATTTAGTTTTAAGAGATAGCCTATAATTTAAATATAAAAAAAGGTGTGATTTTATTAAATTTGCATCTTTTTTTCATTTTATAATTTCATAATTTGATTACCTTACTAGTTGATAGTATAATTAACTATGACATTTGATTTTTATTATTTTTTACATAGATGAGCCTTCTTTAAAAATGACAGTTTAAAGCTGCAAAGATGGCAATTAGGGAGCTAAAATAATATGACTAGTTATTTTTTGAAGCTGCCTTGAAAGATGGAGGATAACAATGGTAATTTTAAGTTGCAAGGATATAAGAAAAAGCTACGGTATTAGAGATGTATTAAAAAATGTTACATTTTCTATTAACGAAGGTGATAAAGTTGGTATTATAGGTGGAAATGGTGAAGGTAAATCTACTCTTTTTAAAATTCTTACAAAGGATTTAAATTATGATAATGGTGAAATATTTTTAGATAAAAATAAATCCCTTGGTTACCTGTCTCAAAACATTACACTTAATATGAATAACTCTATCTATGATGAGTTAGTTTGTGTTTTTCAAGAACTCCTAAACATGGAGACTAAGCTTGCTAATTTAGAAGTCAAAATGAGCGAGCCTTATGATGAAAATAATGCTGCTTATCATGATAAATTAATAAAAGACTATACAAATATTCAAGATTTATATGGACCTAGAGGTGGTTACACTTACAGAGGTGAAATATCTAAAGTTTTAAAAGGACTTGGATTTCTTGAAGATGACTTTAATAAAACTATATCTACATTAAGTGGGGGGCAAAAAACTAGAGTTTCTCTTTGTAGACTACTTCTTCGCAAACCAGATATAATTCTTTTAGATGAGCCTACTAATCATTTAGATTTAGAAGCTATAGAATGGCTTGAAGATTATTTGAAATCTTATAAAGGAACAGTCTTAGTAGTTTCTCATGATAGATTCTTCTTAGATGCAGTTACTACACATACATTTGAAGTAATTAATGGTCATGTTAATTGTTATAACGTTCCTTACACTAAATTCTTAGATCTTAGAGCAAAAGACCATGAAGCTCAATTAAAAGCTTATACTCTACAGCAGGTTGAAATTAAAAGACAGGAAGCTATTATTGAAAAATTCAGATCTTTCAATAGAGAAAAGAGTATTAAAGCTGCCGAAAGCCGTGAAAAAGCTCTTGATAAAATTGATAGACTTGATACCCCAGATAAAGATAAAGAAGCTTCAAAAATACAATTTGAAACTTCAGTTAAAAGTGGTTATGATGTCTTACATGCAGAAAATTTAGCTAAAAGCTATGGTTTAAAAACATTATTTACAACTCTTGATTTTGATTTAAAACGAGGAGAAAAAGTCGCATTAATTGGTGAAAATGGACGTGGTAAAACTACTTTATTTAAAATCATCATGAACACAGTAGGTGCAGAGAAAGGAAATGTTATTCTTGGCACTAACGTAAATGTTGGATATTATGATCAAGAGCAATCTAATCTTAATTTAGATAAAAGTATAATAGACGAGGTTTGGGATGACTTCCCTCACTTAACTACTTCTAAACTTAGAAATGCACTTGCTTCATTTCTATTTACAGGAGATGATGTATTTAAAATCATAAATACCTTAAGTGGTGGAGAAAAGTGTAGAATTAATCTTTTAAAACTTATGCTTTCTCGCTCTAACTTACTTTTATTAGATGAACCAACAAACCATTTAGATATTATGTCAAGAGAAGCGCTAGAAGATGCTATTTTAAGCTATGATGGTACCTTAATGATAATATCTCATGATAGATATTTTCTTAATAAAGTAATTAATAGAATACTAGAACTTAAGGAATGTGGAATTAATGAGTACTTAGGTAACTACAGCTACTATCTTGAGAAAAAAGCTAATCCCCTTCGTTTCCAAGAAATTGAAGAATTACAAAATGGTAAAACTAAAACTCAAGTTAAAGACGAAAAGAAAAAGAAAAGAGAATTAGAAAAAGAAGAGAAAACTGTAAAACTTAAGCTAAAAAAAATTGAAGATGATATTGCTTCAAAGGAAGATGATTTATTAGTTCTTCAAGAACAATTATGCCTTGAAGAAATTTATGCAAATCCAAAAGAAAGTGAAAGAGTTAATAAAGAAATAGCTGTTCTTGAAGAAGTAGTCTCTTCCCTTTATGAAGAATGGGAAAATTTAGCTTAAAGAGCTTAAATAAAATAATAAGTCAAAGATTCTGAGGATATTTTGAGCTAGGCAAAGAACCACAACATTTACATAGACTCACTATGTAAATGTTGTGGTAACGAAGCCTAGTGCCAAATACACCAGAATCTGATTAATTATTTATTTGTAGATCCCTTTATAAAACCTATCTTAGGCCAGTTGATCCAAACCCACCTTCTGCTCTTTCACTTGATGATAATTTTTCTACTTCTATTATATCAACTTTCCATACTGGTTTAACTACCATTTGAGCTATCTTCATTCCTTTTTCAACTGTAAAACTATTTTTACTATGATTAATTAATATAACTCCAACTTCCCCTCTGTAACCTTCATCTATAGTTCCTGGAGTATTTAAAACTGTTATACCAAATTTTAACGCTAATCCACTTCTTGGTCTAACTTGAGCCTCAGTTTGCTCTGGCAATTCTATTTTTATTCCTGTTTTAATTAATGCACTTTCTCCTGGGGTAATTACTATATTTTCTACAGAATATAAATCTAAACCTGCATCACCGGAGTGTGCGGATCTTGGAAGTATTGCATCCTTATGTATTCTTTCTACTTTTAATGACATCTTATTCATTTTTTCTCCTCCAATATATTTCAATATACTTAAATATTATCATATTTTTTTGAAAGTGCCTAATATATTTTTAGACCATAACTTTAGCAAAAAATTATGGTCTAAAAAAACTATTTATCTTTTATTTATTCGAATGATCCTTATGGTCGTTGGAAGAAAATATATTTAAATCTGACTAGATATTTTTTGAAGTTCCCTATAACAAGATGGTTTAATTTTATTTACTACACATATATTTGCATCTTTAATGGAATTATCAATAGTTACTTCATTCCATGTAATATAAACAGGCTTTTCAAAGAATTTTCTATCTACTAATGAAATTATTCTATAACATCCATTTACTAAATTATCGAAAATAATCTCCCCTTTAAAATCTGTTAACTTTGATTCATGTAATTTAGGACAAACACCATTCAATTCATATAAATTAACTTTTGCCCCTTTAATTTCAACACCATTACTATCCTCTAATTTAACTGATACTTTAATTTTGCCACTACTATCATCATAATTTTCTTCACATACTTCACACTTTTCTTCATATTTTTCTTCATATTTTTCTTCACACTTTTCTTCATATTTTTTATCCAATGCTTCATATTCTATATGCTTTTCATCAGTACTATCTTCATAACTAGACTCTTCTGGATATTGTATTTCCATATCAAATTCATTATTATTTGATCTTTCATAGATACTATCATTATTGTTATAGCAACTACTTTCTTTTCCAAACGTACCATCTTCTTGTTTACTTATATCATTTTCACAATATTCACCAAAAACAATATTTAAATCTTCTCCTAAGTTAGAATATTCATCATCTATCCTTATTTTCATTTCTAGGCCCCCTAAGTATAATATATCTACATAATACGTCTATACTTATATTTTGGTGCTAATAAAAAACTAATTGATATTAATTTAAATCTATCAACATCATCTTTTTAGCTAATTCAAAAGGCTTTGGCTTGCTATAATAATAACCTTGTATTATATCGCATTTAATACTTTTTAAATACTCTACCTGCTTTTTAGTCTCTACCCCTTCAGCCACTACTACTATATCTAAACAATGTGATAAATCCACTATTTTTTCTATTATATATTCACTTTTTTTATCAATACTTATTCCATCTATAAAACTTTTATCAATTTTAAGTACATCTATTGCAAGAATTTTTAAATAACTTAAAGATGAATATCCTGTTCCAAAGTCATCTAATGCAATACTTACTCCAATTTTCTTAAGTTTTTTTAAAATATCTATATTTTTATCTACAGACTTCATTATTATACTCTCTGTTATCTCAAATTCTATATAACTTGGAGGTAAATTATATGCTTTAAGTGTATCTGAAACAAAATCGACTATTTCATCATCCCTAATCTGTATGCCAGATAAATTTATAGCTATTTTAAATTTCTTATTTGTAGTTAATGAAAGTTGTTTACACCTTTTTATTGACTCTTCAATTATAGATTTACCTATATTAATTATAAGACCTGTTCGCTCTGCTATTGGTATAAATTCTGTTGGTGATACAATCCCAAGCTCTGAACTATTCCATCTAGCTAATGATTCATATCCAACAACTTCTTCTGTAAAAGTATTTACTTTAGCTTGATATAATACAATAATCTCATTTTTATCTAGCGCTGTTCTTAATCCTTTTTCAATTTCAAAATCTCTATTAAATTCTTTTAATAGGTTTATATCAAAGAATTGATATCTATTTTTCCCATTAGCTTTAGCCTTATACATAGCTATATCAGCTCTTTTTAATAATGAATCTAGATTTTCTCCATCAAATGGATATAAACTAACCCCTATACTTAATGTACAATAAACATCTTTTCCATCAACTTTTATAGAATCGTTAAATCTCTTTATTATAGCTTGTATTAATTCCTCTACTTCTATATTATTTTTAATTTTAGTTTTAGCAATTACAAATTCATCTCCACCTAATCTTGCAAAATGACTATTTTCATCAATTATTCCATACATCTCTTCACAAAATTTTTCTAATAAAGAATCTCCTAAATTATGTCCATATGTATCATTTATATATTTAAAATTATCTAAATCTATAAATATAATAGCTATACTTTCATTCCCCTTATTACTTTCAAGTGATTTATTAACATTTTCAACAAATAATCTTCTATTAGCAATTCCAGTTACCTCATCGTAATAACTCATAAAATAAATTTTAAGTTCCTTTTCTTTTATATCAGTTATATCAATTAATGATCCATATACATACATTTTACCATCATCACCTATAGATCTCTTTCCACTAGCATGAACCCATACAATTTTATTTTCTTTACTTACAAGTCTATATTCAACTTCATAATCTACAGTATCTTTTCCATATAATAATTTCTGTATTTTTTCTCTATATGATTTAATATCCTTACTAAATATAAAAAATTCCCACTGTTTTAAAGTTATTATTACCTCTCCATGTAGCCCTATACAACTATCATGATTATACTGAAAATAATTAACTATTTTTTTATCAAAAATAATTTTTTCTTTTTCAATATCTATACAAAAAATTATATTGCTAGACCCCTCTACAACTAATTTATACTTTTTATTTCCTTCTTCTATTAACTGTTGTTGTTTAACCTTTTCTGTTATATCATTTATTATCCCTGCAAGGTAAAATACGCCTTCTTTAAACCTTCCTATTCCATTTAAATTTATAATTATCTCTTTTCCTTTTGTATTTTTAAAAGTATATTGAATATCAAATTTCTCCACTATTTTATTATTACATATATTACTAATTATTTCCTCAACTCTAGCTCTATCCTTAGGTACAATAAACTCAAACAATTTTCCAAAGGTATCTATATTACTCTTCACTTGTAAAATATCTTTTATTGTACTAGATAAATATAAGATTTTACTTTTATCATCCCATTCCCATATAGATCCATTTAAGGCTTCTATAGCCATATTATATCTTTTATAATTTCTTTTAGACATTTTGTTTGCTTTTTCATATTCTTCTTTTTTTAAAATAATCCTTTTCATTAAATATATACATATGCAAATAGCTATAAATCCAAAAAATATTATAGCTCCTAATCCCAAAAAGACCTCTCTTTTACTCATATATTCACCAATACCTTTACAATAATATATATATTACATTATCACATATTTTTACTTTTTATACTGTTTTTTATCAAATTATGATATACATTTACAAAAAACGATTTCTAATTCCTATATTAAATAGAAATTTATAATATTATCACCATATAATTACTCTTTTATTTTTTAAATACTTTGGCATACTAAGATTATCTAGTAATAACTAAAGGAAGGGATGAATTCTTTGTGAAAAAATTTTTTTTAAGAAACATTATAATATTATTTTTAACTTTATTTTTATTCTCATCATTAAGTTTAACATCATTAGCTTGCCAAACCGATGTTGAAAAGGTTATTTATCTTACTTTTGATGATGGTCCTGGCGGTAAAATAACTAATAAAATTTTAGATACATTAAAAGAGGAAGGTGTTCCAGCTACATTTTTTGTAATTGGATGTCAAGTCCAAAATCAAGAAGATATTATTTTGCGTATGAAAAACGAAGGTCACAGTATAGGATTACATAGTGTAACCCATGATAGAAATAAACTATATCATGGCAATGAAGGATTCTTAAAGGAAATGTTAAATGATCAAGCAATTTTAGAAAAAACTACTGGTCAAAAATATAAGATATTAAGATTTCCATTTGGTTGTAATAATAATACTTATAAATTAACAGATTCCTTAGTAAATTTAATTCACGAAAATGATTTAAGAATTTATGACTGGACTCAAGATACTTGTGATGGTGCAAATGCTAATTCTTCTCCAGATTGTATTTTTAAAAAATCTATCAGCGAGAAAAACAATATAACTCTATTAATGCATTGTGGCTACATAAATAAAAATAGTGCTACTGCATTACCTTCAATTATAAAACATTATAAAAAAGAAGGTTATACATTTAAAGCAATTGACGAAACAACTCCAGAAATTTATAAAGTTACAAAACACAATAACTAAGCTATTAATTTAAAAAATAAATAATTATGATTAGTAGATTTTTATCTACTAATCATAACTTTTGATTAATTGTAGTTCAAGCTTTTACTGTTGTTTTCGTTGCTTTTAATGCGACCTTTACAGCTTTAAATAATATTATTCCAATTATAGTATTCATTATTGCAGCTGGTATAACTACCACTTTTACAAGAGCCATGAATTCACTTGGCAAACCTACAATAAATTGTGCCGATAATAAAAACACCAATCCACTTATTATAGTTCCTATAGGTAAGCATATAGCCATTTTAGTAATATCTTTAAATCTATTTCTTAATGGTAATAATGCAAAATATATTATATTAGAAGTAACTACTTTATCTATAATGTTAGGAAGTTGCCCCCCTGGAAATTTTGTTGTTAAAGATGTGAAAACCCCAATTATAATTCCTGATATCAAAGTAGTTTTATAATCATTATTTAATATTATTATTATAAACAACATTGCTAGAGCTAAATCTGGTTGCATTGGTAATCCTATTGTTGGAGTTATTTGATGCAGTATTGCACCTATTGCTATTAATATCGAATTAATTGTCATTTTCTTTATATCCATTTTTTTATTCATTTCTATTTCCCCCTTGAAATTTTAATAATAAATTTAAGTTTTCTCCCACTAGATAAATTTTCTAAGTTTTAGTTGTCCTGTGGTATTACTATTAAGCAAATCCCCTCTGAAACTAATACCCACTTGATTACACATTCACTTCATAACATACCACTCAACTCCTTTTTAGATAATAAAAAAACTCCGTCCTAAATTAATAGGACGGAGAATATCCGCGTTGCCACCTAAATTGCTTATAAAAAAGCCACTTATATTTCAGGTACTATATAATACCCTATTTGCTGTAACGTGCAACCCACGGCTTAGCTACTATCGTTAGATTTCACTTTGCTCCTCAAAGGCCCATTCACTATTTGCTGCAGTACCGAAATCACACCACCTTCGGTTCTCTGAATCTTTACCAAATTAGTTACTATCCCTCTTCAATGGAATATCATTGTTTCTTTATTCTATACTATGTTCTTTCACCATATTTGTCAACTATTTTTTAATTTTAAATATTTTTTTATATTATATACTATCTCGGTAGCATATTTATTACATTTTCAAATACTTGTGGCTTACTATAATAATAACCTTGAACAATATCACAATAGATACTTTTTAAGTAATCAACTTGCTCTATTACCTCTACGCCTTCTGCTACAACTTTAATTCCAAGCTTGTGAGATAATTGTATTATATTTTCTACTATACATCTACTTTTATGATTATCTATCATGTCTACAACAAAACTTCTATCAATTTTCAAAACATCTATAGGTAATTTAGTTAAGTAATTAAGTGATGAATACCCAGTTCCAAAATCATCTAAGGCAATAGATACTCCAAGAGCTTTAATTTCTAGTAAAGCTTCAATATTTTTATCAAAACTTTTCATAAGCATACTCTCTGTTATTTCTATTTCTATGTATTTAGGAGAAATATCATACATCTCCATTACAGTCTTAAATGTATTTACTAGGGTTCTATCTCTTAGCTGTACCTCTGATAAATTAAGAGCTATTTTAAAATTATCATAACCTTCTTTTAATAAATATTTAATCTTTGAACAAACTTCTTCTAAAACAAAGTTTCCAATTGGTATAATAAGTCTGGTTGTCTCTGCTATAGGAATAAATTCCACAGGGCTCACAAATCCAAGTTCTTCACTTTTCCATCTAAGCAAAGCTTCAAACCCACCAGTTTTATCATTATTAAGTTCAACTTTTGGTTGAAAAACTACAAACATTTCTCCCTTATCTAAAGCTGTTCTTAACCCTTTTTGTATTGTATATATTTTATTAAGCTCATGAGATATATTATAATTAAAGAATTGATACTGATTTTTACCATTACTTTTTGCTATATACATAGCTGCATCTGCATTTTTTAATAACTCTTCAAAATCAACACCATCATCAGGGAATATAGATGTTCCTATACTAACTGTTGAATATATTTCATTTTCCTCTATATAAAATGCATCTTTAAATCTATGAATTATTTTATTAGCCATTTTTTCTACATCTACTAAACTTGTAATGTTAGGAATAAATATTAAAAATTCATCTCCGCCAAACCTACATATTAATTCTTTATCTTCAGATATTTTTTCTAATTCATATGCTACTGCTTCAATAAATAAATCTCCACATCTATGACCATATGAATCATTAATAAATTTAAAATTATCTAAATCTATTATAATAAGTGATCCTCTTGATTCATTTTCTTTATGTTTTGTTATGTAATCTTCTATTATTTGTTTTAAGTAACCTCTATTATGAACACCTGTTAATTCGTCATAATTACTTATATACTTAAGTTTAATATTAGCTTCTTTTTCATTTGTTATATCATCTATATACCCTTCAAAACCAATTAAACTACCGTCGGAATTCCTTTTAACTCGTCCCTTCAAGCTAATCCATTTTTCTTTGCCATATATATCGTTAATTTTAATTTCTAAGCCTTCATAAATACTTTGAGTAGGATTATTTATTAATGTACTAATTTCTTTAATATAATCTTTATGAATATATTTTATACAGTCATTAAAATTCATGTTAATGCATATATTATCTAATCCTATTATATCTTTGTTATTGCCGTAAAATGAAACTATGCCATCATATTTATTAGTAACAATAAAAATACCTTTAATTAATTCTTCTCTATTTTTAGATAAAAATCCTTCATTATTGCTTTTTTCAAGCACATTGCTAATATTAAAGAAGTATCCTTCTCTTATATTAGGGTTTTCTATATTTATTATTGATCGCGCAAAAATTTTAATTAACTCCCCATAATTATTTCTAAATTTAAAAATAATTTCATCGAATGATGCTTCGTTGATTGATTCATATTTTATTCCTTTAAAAAAGTCCTCAACTCTAGAAACATCATCACAATGTACGTTTTTTAGTAAATTATTATAGCAACAAATCCCTGTGATTTGTTCTTTATTGTATACTTCATCATTGCAAAAAAATTCATTGCTTTGAATGTTGAATCTCCACTCACTTGCCCCTATCCCCTTAAATGATATAACGTCCTTGTTATTTTCATATTTGCTATTCATAATATACTACCCTCTACCACGCTTATTTTTATATATTAAATAATTTATTTTTCACTTTTTATTTTTTAATTTTTTTATCATTAACTAATGTAGCAACTAATGCTGCTGTAGCTGCTATTAATAAAGCCATTTTCCCTATTTTCTTAGCTTTCATATTTTCACTCCCTTTTCTCTTTTTATAATTATTGCCTATTTCCCAATATATATAACATTTTTTATATTTGCGAAAATTTTATTAACTCTATTTTATTATCTTTTACAAATTTTTTTATAGCTTCTGATTTTAAAGCATTAAGTTCTATAGTTCTATAGTTTAAATAAGAACTAATATTTCGTAACTCTTCATCTATTATAGCTGGATGAGCCATAACCTCCACTACATCTACACTATTTAACTCTTTTAGTCTTTTAATTAAGTAATCTTCATTTGCATTACCTTCATAAAAATCTCCAATCATAATATCTGGTGATTTAATATTAAATTTTTTTACAATATGCATATATTCACTACTTGGACACCTTACTGGAACATTGAATTCTCTAGCTAAGGAAAGGACTAATCTAAACACACTTTCATTAAATATATAAAAGTGATGATGTCCATCAATATGATTTAATTCCATACCTGTAGATATAAATTTACTTATTTGTGCTCTTAATTCTTTTTCTAATTCATCCATATCAATTTCTTTAGGCATGTAGTTTGGCTTTTTATAAAAATTACCATCTTCAGTTACTAATGAGGCAACTTCATTTTGTGATAAAATTGGTTTCCCACAAGTTAAATTAAGATGTACTCCCATTTCATTTATTCCATTTTCTTTAGCCATCTTCATAGATTCTTCAAAATAAGGCATATTTGCCATTGCAGTTGTATCGGTCATAATTCCATTTTTCATTGCATCTATTATACCTTTAGATACACCCATTGTTAACCCAAAATCATCACCATTTACTATTAATTTCATATTATTCACCACCCTTATCTTGTACCTATTTTATTACTTTGTCTATAATTTAAGAGCTTTTAAAATAACTAGTCATATTCTTGTCTATTCGCCGATTATAGTTCTTATACTATAGCAAAACATCCTCAAATCCTTGACTTTTTGTTTTCTTTCTGCTCCCTAAATCCAAATTGTCATCTATGTAAACTATACCATATTTTCATTAATATATAAAGTTTCTTTTTGAAAATAAAAAAAACTTCAATCAAATATTTTTACCTTGATTGAAGTTTTTTTATTTAAGAAAAAGAAGTTAAATAATTATATTTTATTAGTTATTTTTTACCCTTTTTATTTACTTCCGGAACTGGTGCAACATCATTTTTTTTAGGTGCTTGAAAATGATCATTTTCCCAAGTAGCCCTTTGTCCATGTTTAGCCATAATCTCACCTCCCTTTATTATTTCTTTATATTATTTGTTTAATTGCATTATTTTATTCCTGTTTCTAAGGAAGCTAAAAAAAAGGTAGGATAACCCTACCTTTCATCATACTCATCTAAATAAGAAACTTTTTCACCGTCTTTTTTCCAACCTAATATAGAATCAACATTTACATTTTCAGCCGATTTAAATATAGACTTTTCAACTCCATCAAAGTTCTTCTTTAATTCTTTAATTAAACCTTTAATTTCATATCTCTTATTCCCTATTTTCTTAGCAGCTACCATACAAGCACAATTAAGAGGCCAAATTCCGCAGTAGTTTATAAATTTCTTTATATTATCTTCTTCTATATAATACATTGGTCTTATAAGCTCCATATTTTCAAAATTTGCTGACTTTAATTTAGGAAGCATTGTTTTAAAGTTTCCTGCATATAAAACATTTAACATAGTTGTTTCAATGACATCATTGTAATGATGTCCAAGTGCTAATTTATTGCATCCAAGTTCTTTTGCCTTTGCATAAAGGGAACCTCGTCTCATTCTTGCACAAAGATAACATGGATATTCCTTAGCTTTTTCATCTATAACATCGAAAATACCCGATTTATAAATTGTTACTGGTATTTCTAGATGCTTACAGTTTTCCTCAAGCAACTCTCTTATTTGTGAATGATACCCAGGATCCATAGCTATAAATTCTAATTCAAAATTAACATTACCATGTATCTTTAATTCTTGCATTAATTTAGCTAAAAGAAGAGAATCCTTACCACCTGAAATAGCTACAGCTATTTTATCTCCCTCTTGTACTAAATTATAATCTTTAACAGCTTTTATAAATTTAGTCCAAAGTTCTTTTCTATATGTTTTAACTATACTACGTTCTATTTCCTTAACTGTCTTTTTTTCTTCTTGCGGAATTATTATCTCGCAACCTTTTCCTGCTATGCCGCTCATTTAAATCACCTCTATATAATAAATCTTTCTCAAAGTATAACATTTATTTTCTAAGTTGCAAATCTTTTATCCCAGTTATAATACTTATTATTCATTTAAACTACATTCTAATAAATATACAGCATACTGACTTACTAATTATTTTTATTAGTAACATTTATAAGGTCTTATAAGTATACTATTTATAAAGTAATACGTAGGAGTTTTTAGAATAATGTTCTATAAAGATAATCTTTTTGAAAATAAAAATGAAACATTTGATGAATATGAATTTTCTTCATTTCCGCTTGAAGAAATGCAACGTATTCCTCAAATACCTGGTGGGTTTACCCCAAACTTTCAACCTCCAAATTTTCCTGGTGGCAACTTTCCTAGTGGTAATCCCCAAGGTGGAAACGTCCCTGGTGTAAACGTCCCGGGTGTAAATATAAATCCATCGCAACTTGGTGCACCTCCAAATTTTATTCCTAACCAAAATGATAAAGCGGTAAAAAGCTTAACTTCATCTAATTATGGTGGCCCTCAATCAAAATTCGTAAGTCAAAACTCAATAAAATTTTGTCTTTTCCAATTTACTTATATTTGGGAAAGAGGTGGTAGAAACTACTGGGCATTTTTATTAAATGTTGATAGAGTTTCAGTTTCTGGTTTAAGATGGTTCGGTAGACGCTGGGCTTATTTTGGTGTAGATTTAAGAAGAATAGATTCTTTTGTTTGTTATAGAAATAAGTGTGAAAGTTGTCTTGAAGACAATTTATCTAGACAAACTAATGAAAATGGATTTAAAAACGCTAAAAAACTTTATACTAATAGCGAAGTTAGAGAATCAGTTAGTAAAACATTAGTTTCCTTAAATATACCCGAAACAAAAGATGATTTTATAGTTCAACCTATAGGAATTGTAGATAGTGAAAATATTGAAAATACAATTCCATGTGTTTCCTCTCGAGACACTCAATACACAATTGAACTAGAAGTCATGTACCCAGAAACTCTAGATGAAACCATAAAAGATAAGATAATCGAATATGCAAATGAAGCATGTGAAGAAACTGTTACTATTATTAATGCTACACGAGGAAATACCCATTCTGTTAATCCTCTTGAAAACTTTAATAATTCTACAAAAGTAATTCCAAAAGCTTTAGCACATTTTTCTTCAGAATTCAACTCAAAACTTAGAGATCCTAAAATAGATAAAGATATAGCAAGATCTATTACCTATTCTATAACTCAAGGTAAAACAACTGATCCTTGGAAAACTATTTGATTTCTACCAAGCCAATCTCTAAATACATTTTTATATAACTTTAAAAACTTAATAATTTCAAAATAAATATTAAATTTTTTTAATATTTAAAAGCAGTAAGTAAATCCTATTTTAGAATTTACTTACTGCTTTTTATTTTTTTCATAATATCTGCTGTTTATATATTTTTATTATAATTTATTTACCTCTTCTAACTTCCTATTATTTTTATACATTATATACTTCAAAAATAATATTTCAACTAATATAAAAAATAAATTTACTGCTTCATACTCTACACTATTACCTATATTTACTACAGAAGTGTTTATATACAAACTTTCTTTACTTAATTTTGCTAGTTCATTATTTTTTAATTTAGTCACTGAGATAAATGGTATATTTCTTATTGATAATTGTTTTGCAAACCCCCTAATATGACTTGATTCTCCTGATAATGATATAACTATCATTAAGTCATTGGAGGTCATAGTATCTAATGTTAAATCTATTTCTGCTATTCCATCTATAACTGCAAAACACTCTTTTCCAGATAAAAAAATTCTCTTTACTTCTTGTGCCACTGATTTTTGAACTGCACCAGTACCATATATAAACACTCTTCTACTTTCATAAATCATCTCACAAACTTTTGAGTAGTCTCTTTTTTTCATCTCATCAATACTACTTTTAAACTCATTACAAACTATTTCAACAAAGTTTTCATCAATAATTTCCTCAGTCATTTCCCATTTTAAATAAACCTTTAATTCACTATATCCTTTTAATGATAATTTCTGTGCAAACCTTAAAATTGTTGTTCTTGATACATTGCATTTTCCTGCAAGATCATCAATAGTTAATCCACAACATTCCTTTTTATTACTATATATATACTTCCATATATGTAAATCATTTTGATTTAATTTGTCATAATGTGCATTAATAAGTTCATCTATTCTCATAATATCATCACTTCCTATATCTACAAGTATAGCAAACTTATACCTTACTTAATAGACGTATATTAGAAATAGAAAATAGGATGTTGCTTAAAATAATTTTGCAACATCCTCTTCTTAATTGTATTAACTATTTTTTATTTTAATTTTGGCCAGTATTCTGTGTTTTCCTTTATTAAATCATCAAGAATTTCTTTAGCAACTTTTACACTTGGTACTGTTTTTGATAATGAAATTGCTTGCCATAATTTTTGATACGATTTCTCTGCCCATGCTTCTACAACTAATTTTTCAACTGAAACTTGTTGTCCCATTAATCCCTTTTGGAATTCAGGAATTGTACCTATTGTTAATGCTGTTGGTCCATTACTTCCTACTAAGCATGGAATTTCAACCATTGCAGTCTTATCAAAATTTTCTATTGCTCCATTATTTTCTACTATTAACAACATTCTTTCTTGAGTATTATATGATATTGCTCTTGCAAGATCTACTATATATGATGCATGTTCATCTATTTCTAATGTTGATCCTTCTGATTTCCCGGCTTTATAGATTTTTCTACATTCTCCGAAAACATGTTTTTCTCTACCATCCATAACTTCATTTGCTCTTGTATAGTTTTTATCTGAATGCTCAACTACATAATCAGGGAATAAATAATATTTTAAATATGTGTTTGGTAATGTTGTAGGATCTATTTCATATATATCCCTAGCTTTTCTAAATGTATCACTCCAAGTTGGATCTGTATGTTGGTTTTCATCTTCAACTTTAGTATCATATCCATATTTTTTAACATGTGCTTTAATTTTTGGCATTAAATCATTTCCTGCTTTATCTGTAATGCTTGACCACCAACCGAAGTGATTAAGTCCATAATACTTAACTATCATATCTTTTCTTGATTCTAAACCAGCTATTTGTGCCATATGCCCTTCTATTCCTATTGGCATATCACATATATTTAATATTTTAGTATTTGGAATTAACTTTCTTGTAGCTTCTGCAACTATAGCAGCTGGATTTGAATAGTTTAACATCCATGCATCCGGTGAATATTTTTCCATATATCCTGCAATTTCTAATATTCCACCAATTGATCTCATTCCATAAGCAATTCCCCCAGGACCGCAAGTTTCTTGACCTACTACTCCATGCTTTAGTGGAATTTTTTCATCTAATTCTCTCATTGCATATTTACCAACTCTTATATGTGCCATTACAAAATCCACATCTGTAAATGCTTCTTCTGGATCCACTGTTGCTAAAAACTCTATTTCCGGTGCTTTTTCCTTTAATAATATTTCACATGCTTTTGCAATTACATCTTGTCTTTCTTTATCATTGTCATAAAATTTAATCTTTCTAATTGGGAATTTATATAAATTATCTAAAAGCATTAACACTATCCCTGGTGTAAAAGTACTTCCTCCACCTGCTATTAAAATTGAAAACTTCTTCATAATTTTTCTCTCCTCTATATCTTTTTATTTTGTTTTTATTAATAACTCTTTCTACAACTTAATATTATCAAGTATGATCTTATCAATCAATACATTAGGCTTGTTTAGGGAATAAGCTCTCTTGTTGTTCTTACTCACTTTTTTTGTGAATATTCACAGCTATTAGTTAAGTCATCTTCAATCTAACAATCCCAATTATAAATATAACTACAATTCTACTATTTCTTTTAGATGCTTAAATTATTACCCATTAATAGTTCAACTTCTTCTGCAACTTTTACAACTGATAGTCCAATAATTACTTGAACTGCTTTTCCTTTCTTAACTAAGCCATGTGCTCCTGCTTTTTTAAATACAGAAATATCTTGCACTAAATTTTCATCAACTACAGATATACGCAGTCTAGTTGCACAATTATTAAGTTGTGAAATATTTTCTTTTCCACCTAGTGCTTTTACAATCATTTCTGCTTTGCTTAATAAAATTTTTCCTGTATCAACAAGTTTATCTTCAGTTAAAGATTTTTCTATTTTCTTTAACTTATAATCTGACTTGCTATAAAGTTTTGTTTCTTCGTCCTCATCTTCTCTACCTGGTGTCTTAAACTTAAACTTTAATATTAAGTATCTAAATACTACAAAATAAATTCCTGTAAATATAAATCCTATAATTATTTGTGTTATATATGTCATAGTGTGATTACTAAATAACGGAATCCAATTTAATGCTATCCAATCAATTAATCCACCACCAAAATTACCAACTACTCCAAACGAAAATGCTATTGATGATAAAGTTGCTGCTAATAATGCATGTACTAAAAATAATACTGGTGCAATAAATAAGAATGTAAATTCAAGCGGTTCTGTAATTCCTGCAACTACTGCTGTTAATGTTGCGGGGATCAATAAACCTAATACAATTTTCTTTTTATTTGGTTTAGCTGTAACATAAAATGCTGCTGCTATTCCTGAAGATCCAAATACCTTTGACATTCCATGAAGGGCAAACCCGCCTTCTGGGAATAATGTTTTTAACGGTTCAGTTGATGATGAGAATTGTGATAAATGCAATGCCCAATAAGAATTTATTCCACCTTCAACAACTACTGAATCAAATATAAATGGTGTATATATAAAGTGATGCAAACCCGTTGGGATAAGTATTCTTTCTAAGAAAGTATATACCCAAACTCCAATGACTCCAGATCCTACTAATATTCCTTGTAATGCTGCTATAACGCCTTGTACCTTTGGCCATACAAATGCCATTACCACTGCTAATGGAATCATTGCAAAGAACCCGATCATTGCAACAAACGCCGATCCTCTAAATGTTCCTAAAAATTCTGGTAACTCTACATCGAAGTACTTATCATGTATCCAAACTACAATACCAGATATTAATATTGCTCCTATCATACCTGTATCTAAAGTTTTAATACCTGCTATAGTTGTTAATCCACTAGCTCCGCCAATTTTCGTTGCAAAATCAACTCCAAATGTTGGCCCCCAAGTTGAAAGTATAGCTCCTAAAAAATAATTAAAAGTTAAATATATTACTAGTGATTCCATACAAGCCCTTGCTTGTTGCTTTTTAGCTAACCCAATAGGTAGTCCTATTACGAATAAAAGAGGCAATTGATTAAATACTGTCCATGCGCCCTGTTCTATGATATTCCATATCTGATACCATAATCCGCTCTCTCTTGCTAAGGAACCCATTATTTCAGGATTCTTAAATAAAATTGAAAATCCAACCATTATTCCTGAAAATGCAAATAACAATACGGGAGTAAACATTGCGCCACCAAAGCGCTGAATTTTCTGCATCATATATTCTCTTCTCCTTACAAATTATTTTTGTTTGCTTTCTAACTTGTTTTAATACCAAAACGTTTTGTTAAGATTATATTATCAACATTATTAAACGTTATCAATAGATTCTACTCATTAAGTTATTTTTACCATCTATAGGACTTTATATCTTTTATTGTGAATTTTCACAACATTAAGTAACGATTTTTATTTCTTTAAATAATCGCTAAAAAGTCCAAAGAGTTTTAACCTCTCTGGACTTTTTAATTTAACTATAAATTTTACTCGTTTTCTTTTATCCATTCATTACATAAAGTCTTAAACATCTCTTCCTTATAAGTAAATTCAATATCAATTATATCTATTAATTTACCATCTTCATCACTTACATGTATGCTATTAAATTCATCGTTTTCAAACTTGAATTTATTAATTATTGCTACATATTCTTCTTCCATATATATTCACCTACTTTTATAAATTTAATCTTAGACATCTTTTTCAAAATAATAATCCATTATACTAGTCTATTTTCTTGAAAGTGCCTTATTATAATATTTCTCTATTATCACTTAAACTTATTTAAATATCAACTATTTTAATTATATTAAATCAAAGCATTATTAATTTAGGCATCTTCAAATAACTAATGAAGTATATTTATAAACAATGTAATAATTGCTGAGTTTGCAAAATCAATAAATAAACATCCTACAATAGGTACTACAAAATATGGAGTTGGAGCAAACCCATATTTACTAGTTAACGCATCCATATTTGCCACTGCATTAGGTGTAGCTCCCATACCAAATCCACAACTAGCTGATGCAAAAACTGCAGCGTCATAATTTTTTCCCATTACACGGAAAATTATAAAATAAGAGAATAGTCCCATAAGAACTGTTTGCCCCATAAGCATAACAATCATAGGAAGTGCTAAATCAAAGAGTTCCCATAACTTCAATCCCATTAATGCCATAGATAAGAAGAATGAAAGGCTAATACCTCCAATTGCTTCAATTTCTTTTTCTTCAAGCCTAACTTTTCTCATATCACAAATATTTCTAATAATAGCAGCTGCAATCATTGCTCCAATATATGATGGAAAAGTTAACCCTAAATCTTGAATGAAATTAGATATTATTGATCCTATTCCCATTGCAAGGAAAATCCAAGAGGCTCCATTCATAAGCTTTTTGTGACATAGAATAGCTTTATCATCCTCATGAAAATCACTTACAGGAATTGATTTATCATGTGACTCTTTAGGAGTTTTAATATTATTTCGTTCTATTAAGTTTTTTGCAACAAACCCACCTATAAAACTACCCATAACTAGCCCAAATGTTGCTGACGCAAAGGATACAGTAGTTGCACCTGCAATTCCCATTTTTTCTAGAAGTGGTCCAAATGAGCCTGCTGTTCCATGACCACCCACCATAGGAATAGAAGCTGTGCAAAGTCCTAATAATGGATCTAAGTTGAATAATAATGCTAAAGAAGCACCTAAAATATCCTGACATATTACTAGTAAAATTGCTAGTACCAAGAAAATGACAACCTTTATGCCACCCTTCTTTAATATTTTAAGACTAGCCGTATACCCAATGCTAGTAAAAAATGCAGTCATAAAAATGTTTTGTAATGTTATATCTAAATTTATAGTAGCAATATTAGTTATCTTTAAAATAAGCATTAATAGCGCAAATATAATTCCCCCTATAACAGCAGCTGGTATACAATATTTCGATAATGCTTTTACCTTTTTCTTTAAATACTTCCCTAAATAGAACACGACAGTGGCTAATGCCATTGTTTCGAATATATCAAATTTTAATTCCATAATTTCTCTCCTCTTATCTTTTGTTATTTTACGTTATTTATTAATATGTTTTTATTTTTCAGGAAAACATTTTATTCCTTGTGGAAAATTAAATACATCACAAGGATCATATTTTCCTTTTACTTCTCTTAATTTTTTTATATTTTCACCATAATATTCTTTTTCATAACCCTGTAGTTCTGCAAAAGGAAAATTAATAAATGACCCTTTAGTAACTAGCTTTATATAATTAAAGGCCTCTTTAACCCATTCTCTATTTACTTGTGCATATTCTGACCTTTCCCAAACGGACTGTAGCCCCATAATAAATTTTGAACCTCGATAATAAAATGCTGTACTATATTTATCCTTATCTTGAATTGCTCCACCTAAACCATATAATGAAATTGATACATATACGGCTCCCTCTGGTCTATTTTTTACTAATTTTATAAGATTTTTAATTTCACTTATAGTATAATCCTTATCTACAAATCTTCCTGTAGATTTATATTTTTCATAATCTGGATGGCTATCTTGAATACTTCTATTAGCCTCTAACACCGTAATATATTCTAGTTTAACATCCACCTTACTAATAATATTTTTAAATGGTTTTAAGATATTATTAGCTTCTTCTTCATTACCATAAAATAATCCTGTAAACTTAATTCCAGTCCCTTTATCTTGCGAATTATATATAGCCATTTTTAAATTAACTCTTCTATCTAAATTTTTAAATTCAGTCTGAAACATTTTGAATATATTAATGCTTTCTTCAAGTTCTATATGTGGATAATCTATATTTATAAGTGTTGCCATTTTAATTTTTTTAGGAAGGTTAAATGTCATTTCAGTAACTATTCCAAAATTACCTCCGCCACCACCTCTACAAGCCCAAAATAAATCTTCATTATAATTTTCATTTGCAATTATTATGTTACCTTCATAATCTATAATTTTAACTTCTATTAATATATCACAACCTAGACCTAAAAGCCTACTTGAATATCCCCAACCACCGCCTAATACAAATCCAGGAACTCCAACAGTTGGACATCCACCCCCTGGAAATACATAACCATGTTCTCCTAGAGCCTCATATAATTCTCTATTCCTAACTCCACCTTGTATTTTAACTATATTTTTTTCCTCATCTATATAAATATCATTCATTCTGCTAACATCAATAACTACTACATCATTGCCAGTTGAGTAACCTTCATAGTTATGACAACCTGACCTTATTCTAATAGGTAATAAATTCACTCTAGACCAAGATATTGCAGTGCAAACATCCTTTTCACTCTGACAATATACAATTACCAATGGATATTGTTCAATAGCTCTATTCCAGGCTTTCCTGCTATCTTCATAACTAAAATCATCTCTTGTAACTACTTCACCTGTTAACGCATCGTAATTAAATTTTATCATTTGTTTCACCTTCTTTTAATTGTTTATATTTATAATAATCTAATTTACTTATTAGATTTTAGTATTAATTATATACTAATGCAACAATATAATTAATATTTCCTTCTACTTTATATTTACAAGCATACAAATGTTTAATAGATTATAATATATATTAAATACATTATACTAAAGGAGATACTATAAATGAAATCAAATAATGATATAAAAAATAAATCTAAGGAATTAATATGTCCTATATGTGATGAAATAATGAAACAATATGACTATACATATGATACTCTTAAAGATGCAAAAGTTAATTATAAATGTGATCATTGTGGACACAAAAGCACTAAAATTCTTTAAACAACTAGTCTTTACTTAAATTATAATAGGTCCAAAAGATTAACTCGGAGTAATAGTTACTCCACCTAAAAAGTAGCCAGTTTTAAACTGGCTACTTCTTTTAGAAGCATTATTCAGAAACTATTACCTTACCTGTTTCTAATGAATACTTTGCCCCAACTACTTTCACTTTATTTTCCTCTAATAAATGTTTTATCACTTCACTATTCTTAATTTCATTAACACTCTGCTTAATATTTTCATCTTCAGTATTACTGTATATTAATTTATTATCTTTAATATTTATCTTAGCACTATTATAGGCAGGCGTTATTTCTTTTGCAATAGCTCCAATGTTTTCACTAAAATCTCCACCATCAATAGTGGCTTTCACTGCACCACATTTTTCATGACCAAGAACCATAATTAATGGTGCACCTAAATGCTCAACACCATATTCTATACTTCCTAGTGAAATTTGATCCACTACATTCCCTGCATTTCTTATAACAAATATATTTCCAAATCCCTCATTAAATAATAGTTCTGGTGGTACTCTTGAATCTGAGCAACTTATAATTACAGCATAAGGATATTGCCCATCTTCAAACAAATCACTTTTTGTCTCTTCTGTTAAATCAGTATTTTTTTCTTTTCCATCTACAAACCGCTTATTTCCATCTTTTAAAAGATTAAGAGCCTCATCGGCATTAACTTCTGTTCCCTTTGGAGACACGTTTAACTGTTTTCCCTTTTGTGGACTACAAGAAATCAAAACTATGCTTATTAATAATGTTGTTAATAAAGTCAATAAAAAAACATTTTTTTTATTACCGCTCATATAACCACCTCCAAATTACAATTTTAACTAAAAAAGAGGACATATACAAGCTATTTCAAATACTATTCAACGTAGATTACTATATTCATTAACTTAGTCCTTTGCAATCTCGCCATTCTCTATTTCAATAATTCTATCAGCTAAGCTTGCAATTCTATTATCATGTGTAATAATTATAAAAGTTGTCCCAAATTCTTTATTTATTTCTCTCAAAAGATTATATATTTCCATGGTTGTATCCGAATCTAAATTTCCCGTTGGCTCATCGGCTAATATTATTTCTGGACTATTCATAAGAGCTCTCGCTATAGCAACTCTTTGTTGTTGTCCACCTGACAGGTTCAATGCCATATTGTTTTTTAATTTTAATAATCCAACTTTATCCAAAAGAAATTCTGCCCTTTTACTAATTGTCTTTGCATCCTTAACACCCTCAATAAGTGCTGGCATCATAATATTTTCTATAGCATTAAACTCAGGTAGCAAATGATGAAATTGAAATATAAATCCTATTTCCTTATTTCTTAATGCTGAAATATCATTTTTGGAAAGTGATTTTGTACTAACACCATTAATATAAACTTCGCCTTCACTTTCCTTATCTAATGTACCCATTATATTTAACAGTGTACTTTTACCACTTCCACTTTGCCCAATAATTGCATTAAATGTACCTTTTTCTATTTCAAGGTTTATACCTTTAAGAACTGTATTTTTAATTGTTTCACCATATATTTTTTTAACACTCTCTAACTTAATAATCATAATATCCTCCTATAACTTTATTGCTTCAACTGGATTTAATTTCAATGATTTTCTTGCCGGTATTATTGAAGATATAATACACGCCACAATTGCAATAACTAAAGATAATATTACAAAATTAATATTTATGCTTCCTGATATTAATGAACTTCCATCACTATTCTTAACAAATACTGTGAAGGTTTTAAATAAACCTATCCCAATAACCAATCCAAATATAGCTCCAATAATTCCAAGTAATCCTCCTTGAATAATGAAAATTCTAGATGCTTGCCTATCTGTAATTCCCATAGCTTTTAATATACCAATTTGTTTTGTTTTTTGCATTACTGTAATAGCTAATATACTAGCTATTGCAACAATTACAGATAAAACTACAAATACTTGAATTGTATAGCTTGATGCTGATTGTCCCTTTAAACCAGTTAACAAACTTTCATTTACTTCGATCCAATTTGGAGTAATATATTTTTCACCAACTGTAGCCTCAATTTTATTTGAAATTTCCTCTACATCAAAAATATTTGAATTTCCAACTTGTGTTTCAACAGAAGTAATAGTATCATTTCCTAATCCATAAATGCTTCTTATTGTATTTAAATCTGTGACAACATAGCTTTTATTCAAAGCTTCCACCTTTAAGTCAATTATCCCTGTAACTTTTACATTTATAACATCCTTTTTAGATGTTAAAAGATTTACTTCATCACCACTTTCTATTTCTAATTGCTGTGCTAATAACTTTCCAATTATTATTTCATTAACATTTGATGGTAAGTTTCCGCTTATTAACTTGTCATTAAACTTATAGATTTTTTCTCCCTCATTTAGATTAAACCCCCTAAGTATAACCGCAATACTTTTATCATCCTTTGAAATTAACCCCGGTTGATCCAATGTCTCTATGGCTGTAACTATTCTGCTATCAGTTTCAGCTACATTCTTTTTTAACTCGCTTCCATTTTCAATTAATGTATTATCCTCACTTTTTATTGTAATATGAGAAGTTCCCCCTATAGTGTTTTTAACCAAATCATTTTGTAGATTTTGGATTAATAATCCTAAAAATATTTGAATACTTATCCCAAGTCCTATGGCTAAAGCTATTAAAAGGGTTTGTCCTTTATTATTTTTTAAAAATCTATATGCTATCTTAAATGATAATTTCATTTTTGTCCTCCTTATTAATTTTAAATTATATTATACATTTATCAGCTCTAATAATTAATGATAATTATTAGATATTTGTGATTATTGTTATATTTTTATAATTATTATATTTTTATAATATTCTCTTTCCAGGTATTAGTCAATATATAAAATAAACTTTTAAATATAATGAAAAGGAGTTATAAAAAAATAACTCCTTTTCATTAACCTATTATACAATTTTAGTTCTTCAATCTTTTTTATGTGTCTTTTTTGTATGTTTAGCTGGAGAATTATTAACTTTTTTCTCCTTTTCTTGTTGACTTCCGCAAGAAGAATCCTGTTTTTCGCTCATAGCATTAATACCTCCTAAAATAAAAATTCGACCATAATATTTCCTTTTTATTTTATCCAATATACAAATTATAATGCTATGAAATTAATAATAAATTTGTATTTTTACTCATAATAATTCTCCCCCAATATATTTTTCCCCATCACTTGCCATGGAAATTAATCTTCTATATTCTTCTAGCAATATTGCTTTTCCTTTTTCTGTTATTATATAACTTCTTTTTCTACCTTGAACTTCTGTTTCTTTTATCATATTTTCTTTTTCAAACTTACCAAGCAAAGCATATAAGGTTCCAGGCCCTACCCTTACACGACCATTGGAAATTTCATCTACACTAGACATAATATCTACACCACAGTTTTCCTCTAGCAATGACATTAGTATATAATACATTGGCTCAGTTAAGTTTTGAAATTGCTCCCTTGCCATTTAATATCACCTCCAATGTCAATTATTCATAAATACTTTTTCATATACCTTATTAAATAATTCATCTTCACTTAAGTTCTTATCCCAATTACTAATTTGAATAAGTTTATTAGATGAAACCATAAGATAAATATGGCCACGTTCATTCATATATACCTTTATATCATCTGGCAAATCAGTTTCTTTCTCAATATACTTTATATTAATTTTCTTCACACTATTCATCATCTTATTAAAATCATACTTTACTGCCCACTTATATTTACTTTGGAATAATTCATAAGATAACTCTGTATTTTTTCCTTTATTATAGTAATATAATTTTGATGCTAAAATACCATTATTCTCATTTATATATATACTATCTTTATCTATAGCTTCATCATTAAAATCCCTTAGAGTTAAAATATAATTATCTTTTTTTATTTCATTTTCTCTATTCCCCGAAAAAATTTCACTAAAAATTAATCCGTTCATTATTACAACGCTAAGTATAATAATAACAACATAACTTATAATATTAATTATTCTCTTTTTCTTATATTTATATTTAGTTTTGCTTACAAAATTCATCACTGTTGCTATTGCACCTATTATTAATAAATTTAATACAAGAATTTTAAATACAAACACCTCTCCCATCATTGTCATAGATACTATTAGTAATAAAAGCGGAAGTAACATTAATTTATATATAATCCTTTTAATTTTTATCACTTTTAAATAATTATAAGATACAGCTTCTTCTCTTTTTAAACTTCCTCGTCCTTTAAGCATCCAAATAATAAAGTTAATAAATCCTATACTCTCATGTATTACAAACATGCTATACAGCATCAATGTAAATAATTGCAAATTACTTGCTAAGAAATTTGCATCAAAACTGCCTATAGTTGCCATATATTGACCAAATAAAAGTATTGTAATAGTAAATAAATTTAAAAGAACATATTTTAAAGATGCTTTAAATATACAATTAAACTTCTCCTCTTCCTCAGTATGAATAGGTATACTTTCTATTTCATTTTCACTACAATAAACTTGTATTTTTTCTCTTTCGCAAATAAAATCCCAACCTGCAACACTGCAATATTCTCTATATTCTAATGCTCTATCACTATTTCTTCCATCAAAAAATGATACCTTATCCATTATATCCACTGAATATTTTATTATTTTAGGATCTACTCTTTTAAATTTTAATATTAGTCCTTTTATATTCTGTAATTTCCATCCCTTTAAAGCCATATCCTCTAAATATTTTTCTAAAGCCTTGTATTCATATGGCAAAAAATTAAATAAAACCCATTTAGTATTTATTATTATCATAAAACTCTCCCCCAAAAAACATTTTCTATTTCTCACTAATATCGAGTATCGATATCTTTAATTAAATTATAATATCGATAATCGATATTATCAATATTTTCATTTCTATAACTTAACATAAACACTTTGAATTTCATCATAATAAGGGAACCGAAATAAAATAACAAATCAACTATTCTGAGGATATTTTATGCTACCCAAATATTCACAACCTTAGCATAGTTAGCTATATAAAGGCTGTGGTCATGGATCACCTCTCAAAACAGACCAGAATCTGACTATTTATACTTATAATTTCTGTAACGTTTCTTTTTGTACATTAATAGTATATATAAATGCGAAAAACTACAAAACAATATTTTTAATTCTATGTAATAAAAAAATACTAATCTTTTTTGTTTTATGAAAGGAGTTGACTATGCGATTTAAAAAAATATTAATAATTAGCACAGTAATTGTTCTTGTAATTACATCAACAGTTTATACACAAGCAGAAAGCTTCGGTTTTAATTCAAAGGATACAGCAACTAATAATTTTGTTGTTTCTGACGTTAATATTGAAATTGAAGAGAAATTTACTACTGAAGATAATTGGTCAGGATTATTTAAGGAAAAGGAAGTGTCTATAAAAAACTTAAGTAATACAGATGTGTTACTTAGAGTAAATATTACCCCAAGATGGGAAGATAAAAATGGAAACGCAGTAGCATTAGATGCAAGTAGCAACATAGTTAAGCTTAAATTCGAGAATTTGAATACAGATACAGGTTGGATTTATGGAGATGATGGATATTATTACTATAATTCCATTATAAAAACTGGTGATAGTACACTTCCACTATTAGCTGGAGTTGAACTTAATATAGTAGATGAAAATATAGCTGAGATGTATAGAGGAAATAATCTTACTATTGATGTGAAATCAGAATGTGTTCAAGCCTCAAAGGATGCCTATGTAGAGACATGGGCAAATATAAATAACCCTACTATAAAATCTATTTTAAATAATTTGTGTATTAGGTAGTATGAATGAAAAAGAATAAATTTTTTAATGTTTTAACAAACATACTTTTTTATAGTTTCATTATAACTTTTAGCCTTATGCTAATTTTTTCAATAGTAAATAATAAAAAAGGAAAAGAAACCTCTATATTAGGATATAAATTTTATACTGTTTTATCAGAAAGTATGACCCCAACCTTGAATAAAGGAACAATAATCGCCATAAAAAGAGCTGATGTAAAAGTTGGAGATATAATTACATTTAAACCTACAAGTGAAAGTAGTAATACCACTCACAGAATAATTAAAATTAACGAACTTGATAAAGTCACCTATGTAACTAAGGGTGATAACAATAAAGTAGAGGATCCAAAATTAGTTACACAAAATCAAATAGTTGGTAAAGTTGAATTTAGTATCCCTTATGTTGGATTACTAATAGAGTATATAAAAAGTAATTTGTTTACATCAATCCTAATACTAAGTTTATTAATTTTAGTGGTTTATGTAATTAAATATAAATTAAAATTTGGGAGGGCAAAAAATGAATAAGAAAAAAACAGCAGCAATATTAATTACAGGTGCACTAGCAATATCTATTATAGGTGGGACTTTTGCAGGGTTTACTGCAAGCGACTCTGTAACAAATCCATTTAGTACTGGGATAACTGACGATTCAAATAATCCAAACTCTGGAGTAAAGGTTCAAGAAGAATTTAAACTTGAAGATGCTAAAACCATAACACCAGGAACAGAGATTAATAAAGATGTTCAATCTAAAAATACATCCAGCTACGATGAATTTATAAGAGTTGACTTTAAAATAGTTTGGAAAGATGCAACTGGAACAGAAGTTACTAAAGTAACTGTAGGTGGAACTGAATATACATTAGATAATAAGTTAGTAGAATTAAAGACTAAAAACATTTCTACTGATGGTACACAAGGAACTTGGGTTCTAGATAGTACTGACGACAAATATTATTACATTGGAAAAGTTGCTACAGGAAGCTATACCAATACATTATTAGACTCAGTAAAGCTTAGTCCATTAGCTGGGAATGAATATAAAAATTTAAAGTTTGATGTAGTTGTTACAGCAGAAGCAATTCAAGCTTCAAATGGAGCTTATAAGGACTGGGCTTCTGATAATATAAAGATATATTTAGGTGCTGAAGAAGCTAAATCAACCTTTGCACCAACAGATGTAGCGGAACCAAACGGCAGCAACTAATAAAATAATACGA
Organism: Clostridium gasigenes; assembly: GCF_900104115.1. Lineage (GTDB taxonomy): Bacteria > Bacillota > Clostridia > Clostridiales > Clostridiaceae > Clostridium > Clostridium gasigenes. Next base: position 7,627 of record NZ_FNJM01000012.1, on the reverse strand, counting down.
GTGACAGCATGGTTAAATATAAGAAAATATTTATTATAGCTGCAGCACTTCTTTTATTTGTAACAGAAAAAGGGTGGGCAACAACATCGTCCCCCTCTAATGTTAAATTAATAGGAAATGCAGAAGGATTAGTTAATGTTCCTGGGAAAGTCCCTTTCTTCAAGGAGTAAATATGTTACCAGGGGATAATATTACAAGGCAAATGGTAATAGAAAATGACTATGATTATCCATATGAAATATTTTTAAAGGCAGAAAGAGTAACTCCAAAAGAGGAATATGACTTACTTGAAAAACTACATCTTAAAATAAATTATAATGATAAATCAATATATAATGGAATTATAATTGATGAAAATGTGTTAGTAGATAATATATCCTTAGGCGTTATAAATCCTGGAGAAAATAAAATATTAATTGGAGAAGTAGAACTTGAAGGTTCAACTATAGGAAATGAATATAAAAATAAATATGGAGAAATTAAATGGATTTTTACAGCAGTTAGAAAAGAGACTTCTATTAAAACTCCATATACTGGTGATGAGGGGATTTTACCTTATGTTATAGTAGCAATTCTTAGCTTAGGTGGAATAATAACTATTACAATAGTAGGCAGGAGGAAAAAAGAAATATGAAAAAATATTTAAAATCAATCTTAATAGCCTGTCTTACAATAGTATTTATACTAGGAGTATTTCCTCTGGGTAATTATAAGAAAGTGAAATGCGAAGAATCCCCTCGATCAACATTTAAAAAAGAGGCAACTAAAATAAGCGATGATGAATACAAAATTGAACTAACAGTTGATGGACCAGCATCACCAGATAAAACTGGTACTGATATAATTATTGTTATGGATTCATCTGGAAGTATGAAAAATTCAATGGCATTATTAAATAATTCTATAAAGAACTTTTGCTCAAAAATGTTAAAAATGAATAACACTAGAATTTCTGTAATTGATTTTGATGGTCCAAATACTTTTTCCGGTACTCGTTCTATGAAAGATGCAAGAATCATCACTGAAACAACTACTAACGGTGGCTTTGAAATTAATTATAAGAATATTGCTAATGTAATTGATACTAAAATTTCAGTTGCTGGAGCTACAAATACACAGGTAGCTATAAGAACTGTTAAAAATCAATTAATAGCTTCCGAAAAATCTAGACCTAACGTTGATAGATATGTAATATTTTTTACAGATGGGATTCCAACAACTGCAATAGGTGAACCAGTAGTTAATGAAGACAATAGGTCTAACGTTGAAAATTATATTAAACTATCAAAGGCAGAATTTGATAATATTGATAAGAAAGATACAAAATTTATATCACTAGGTTTGCTAAATTATTCTAATTGGCAGAATGTTCAAGCTCATGAGCTTTTAAACTATATTCAAAATAGTGGCTTTAAGGATATACAAAATAATACTGATATAGACTCTATTTATACACAAATTAGAAATGATATTGTTTTACAGCTACTAATTGCAAAAAATGCAGTATTGACTGATATTGTTTCAAAAAACTTTGAAATTATACCAAATAGTAATGAACCTAGTACTATACCAATGACAGTATCGTCAGCAGAAAATACTGTATCATTTAATATTGATGAAATTACCACAAGTGGTACCAAGGTTTCCTTTAGAGTAAAGACTAAGTATGCTTATTACGCTAATAATGAAGAACCAACTAATGATAAAGCTGTATTAAACTATAATATGCCAAAAACAACTAGTCCAATTGAAGGAACATTTAACATTCCAATAGTAAAGCTTGAACCAATAAAAGGTTCTATAACAATTATAAAAGAAGTAGATAAAAATGGAATGGAGCCACCTTTTGGAGATACTTTCACTGTAAAATTACATGGAGGAAAATCTATGGAGGAATATAACTTTGATTTAGCATCAAACTCCACAACAAAGATAGATGTTACATTAAAAGATAAAGATACAACAAATCTTATTTATCCATACTATTTAACTATTGGTGAATATGATATAAAAGAAATTATTCCTATGAATTATACGCTGAAAGAGATCTATGTTAATGGACTTAAGGTAGATACACCAAAATTCACAATAGATAAAGATCATCCTAATATAACAATAAAACTTGTTAATAAATATGATAATGATAGGTTCTTTACAGATACCCAATCAAAAGAAAATCAAATAAAATACAATCCTACTACACAATAAGAGAATTAGAATTTTAAATAGAAGGTTGAGGACTACCACCCTCATCCTTTTAGTATATATAGCGGAGGTTTTTATGAAGAAATTTGTTTTTATAATACTAATACTGTTATTAACTTCTATATTTGTTTTTAGTATATATAAAATTTTCTATACATCCTACGATAATAAAAAAGCCTCTTTTCTCTATGAAGAAGTTAAGAAAGATAATGAGGAAAAAGTTAATTTACAAGAAACAAATAAGGATTATAAATTTTGGTTAACTATACCTAACACACAAATAGATTATCCAGTTGTACAAGGAATTGACAATGACTTTTATTTGAATCATGATTTTTATAAAAATCCATCTTTAAGTGGGACCTTATTTTTGGATTATAGAAATACTGTTAATATAGATAAAAACATAATTATTTATGGTCATAATATGAAGAATGGCTCAATGTTTAATAACTTAGTTTACTATAAAAATCCAACCTTTTTTAATAATAATAAAAAAATCTCACTTACTATTAATGATATAACTTTTGAATATGATGTTTTTCAAGTCGTTATTGCTAAAGAGGACAATGTCTATTTAAATGGTTCAATCACCTCCTTTGAAGAGTTTAAATCCTATCTTAATACAAATGGTTTATATGATGTATATTTTAATATAAGTGATAAGGATAATTTTTTAACCTTATATAGTTGTAGTTATGAATATGCGGGCGCTAGAATATTAGTATTTGCTAAAAGAATTTAAGTTTTTATGATGCCTTAACTTTAAGCTAGCAATACTTATGAAAAAAGAGCTAGCATTTCACTAACTCTCAATAAGGCGTAATAAATTTTACTTTTTGCATTTTTTTATTTATTTTATGATGCCTACCATCTAAACCTCTATGTTCCATAAATTTAATTAACAGTTCCTACACCTAAATTTATTACTTCAACATCTGTAGTTTTTTCATAATCAAAATAATAATTAATTCTATTGTAATCTACTAATTTCTTTGATGCCCCAATAGTTAACTCTGTTACTATTATTGTAACTCTTGAATCTTTTGATACTATATCCACTACATCCATACACCCGTCTACAAGTTCATCATCTCGTGTTATCTCTAAGTTAGTTTTACTAACAAGTTTATAGTTACTTATTTCTAATTCTACTCTTGCTTTATACTCTTCTTTTGTATTATATAATCCTAGTACCTATGGTTGTTCTTGATCTATGCTCTCTGCATACCCATCATAGGAATATTCTATTAATTCTACTAAATATAATTTATTCATATATAATTTCTCCTTCGTTGTTTATGTTAGTATTTTCATTATCCCTATTTATTAAATATGTACTTACTAAATACAATTAACTACATACATGACTTAATAAATTTATTCAACTCTAATTTCACGGTTTCATTAGTTTCTAAAAATTCGATTATAACTTCTACTGGTGGTTGCTTATATCTATGACCTATTTTATTTCTTATTAATCTTGCAGAATTTAAAAACTTCAATTGTTCTTCTGTAATATGATTCCTATCATATAGTTTCTTTATAGCCTTATCAACACTCATTCCTATTTCATATAAAGTATTTTCCTTTAACATCATAGAAATGAAATCTTCATAAATTATAAATAAACTTAGATATTTATATTTAAGACTATTAGAAAATTCACCTACAAGTTCTTCTTGGTCACTATATTTTTTCACCAAGTCAATTGATTTATCTAATTCACTAGTTGTTATATCTAAATCATAAATTAGTTTCTTTAATCTTTCTTTATTCAAAACTTAAAACCTCCTTATCTAAAAAATACCAGAACTCCTCATTCTCTTTATAAAATTTTTCATAATAATCTATTGCTTCATCCAACATATTATTTTGTATAACAATAAATTTACTATTTAAAGCCTCTATTTTTATAATATTATTTACACTATCATCGTTAATATCAATTATATCTATACTTCTGCCAAGTAACTCCTCTAATTCTGTTGTCATTGCTAATTCTTCATTTATAGAAATCTTTTTTTCTGTAATAATAGCTATATCAATATCTGATTCCAATGAAAAATTGTCCTTAGATAAGCTACCAAATATTATTACATTAGTAATTTTATTTTTATAAAAAATACTTTTAAATTCATTTTGTGAAATAATATTTAATATTTCATCTTTACTTTTCATTTCATCGATAGCTCCACTAAAAAACATATTTTTCACCCCTTATTCCAATATATTTTAATTATACCCTATAGTACTAATAATATCATTATTGCTATATATTTAAACAATTTAATTTTTTGCAACAAAAAGAGCTAAGTTTTACCCTAACTCTTATTAGTAATTTCTTAATCTCAGTAGTACTATTTAGATAACTGTGCCCAGTCCTAAATTTATTACTTCAACATCTGTAGTTTTTTCATAATCAAAATAATAATTAATTCTATTGTAATCTACTAATTTCTTTGATGCCCCAATAGTTAACTCTGTTACTATTATTGTAACTCTTGAATCTTTTGATACTATATCCACTACATCCATACACCCGTCTACAAGTTCATCATCTCGTGTTATCTCTAAGTTAGTTTTACTAACAAGTTTATAGTTACTTATTTCTAATTCTACTCTTGCTTTATACTCTTCTTTTGTATTATATAATCCTAGTACCTCTGGTTGTTCTTGATCTATGCTCTCTGCATACCCATCATAAGAATATTCTATTAACTCTACTAAATATAATTTATTCATATGTAATTTCCCCTTTATTTCTTATTTTAATATTTTGTATATGGAAATATTATTCCTGTATTATCTTTAATTATAGAAATACTACATTATTTTTCACTAAACTAGATTTTATGATATCTACATCAGCAATCCTTATTTGAAAATTCACGCCTCGGCCAAATGGATATTGTAATTTACCCGTATTCCAGTAACCATTTATTTAATTCTTTCAATTTCACAACTATGTTCCTTTGTTTTTGAATCATAACATATTGCTACTGCTAGAATATTTTTATATTCATTCTCAAACTTTTGAAAATACTCCTTTTCCTTCATCTGATTCATTGCAATTTCTACTGTTTCATCTTTTTTAAGTTCAACTACAAAGGCTGTATCTGCCTTTCTTCTTGGATGAAATGTAAAGTCTGCATATCCTTTGCCTGTCTTTTCTTCCCTTTCTATTCTATAAGTATCCCTTGCACTTAAGTAGGCTAACGTCATAACACAGGCCAAACTGTTTTCATTATTATATTGTAATATTGGGATTTCTGAGTTATGAATATCATGTAGTATTTTAACTACTGTTTCATAATCTCCAGATATCGTTGCATTAAGCATTTTTCTTGAATCCTTTATAATCTCTGATACATATCCAAAAGATTCATCTTTTAATGCTTTTTCAAATTCCTTCATTAACTCTTTGTTTGGTATCTTTAAATACCCATCATAATAAGATAAAAATCCAAGTATAATCATGGCAGAATAGATTTCTTCCTTAGTTTTAGGCGCCTCTTGTCCTGCCCTATACTCTTCATCTATTGTAATATCTATAACTCCACCTGATACCATTTCTATTACATCTTCTCTTATTTCCATGATGTTATATTTTAAATATTCCTTAACTTCATCCATAGCACCAGTATTCGTCCAATAGCTTATACATTTTACATTTTGCAGAGCTTTAACTACTGAACGTGGGTTATATAATTTATCTCCATTCTCATTTATATATCCATTATACCAATTACTAATTTCATGGAAAGATATTTTATTTTGCTTTTTGCATAATTCTTCAACTTCATTTTCTGTAAATCCGAAGTATTCTCCATAAATCATATCATTAAGCATAGTGTACTCATCAAACATATTTAGTGATGATCCACTAGAGTATTTCTTTATAGGAAGTATCCCTGTCATATATGCTAATGCTACATATGGTTTATCCTTAAGAAGCTTCATTAAAAACTCTAAAAATCTATCTTGTTCTTCTAAAAAAAGATTACTATTAAATATATAATCCCATTCATCAAATATGAATATAAATTTTTCATTTAGTTCGCTTAAGATATCCCATATAGCATAGTTTTCTTTTATCTTTATATTAGGAAAAACATCCTTCAAATCTTCTATTAATAACGCTGTAATTCTATCTACATATTCACTACAACTTTTACAATTATTATTTACATCAGCAAACGATACACTTATAACATTATATTTATTCAAATTTTCTATAAAGTTTGTATTTCTACTTATTTTGAGATTATCAAAAATTTCTTTAGAATCTACAGCTTTTGAATAATAAGCCCCAAGCATATCTGCTACTGAAGACTTTCCAAATCTTCTTGGTCTTGTTATACAAATATATTTATTTTTAGTTGAAATTTTTTTATTTAACAAAGCTATAATTTCTGACTTGTCTACAAAGTATTCTTCATTATAAAGCTCTATAAAATTTTCTTCTTGTTTTTTTGTATTTAAATATACTGCCATAGATCTCACCCCTTCATTCTCTTTTATTCTATATCTTATTATAGCCTAAATTACTATTTTCTTAAACACAAAATACACTATAAACTAATATCGTAGATTTCATGGTGAAGGCTAGCTAGTACTAACCATATAAAGATAGAGATATTAATATAATCTGATATTTAAACTTAATTAAAAACCGACTTCATATTTATCTTTAAATCTGAAAATAACTTTGAACATAATTCATTATCTTTTTGGTGTATATGAATATAAGATTTCTTTTCTAAATCATAGCTATACACCATAAAAGATGCACTACTTGGGTCTACAATCCAATACTCACTTACTCCATACTCTTCATATAATTTTAGTTTTTTTATCATATCCTCTGCCCAATTAGAGCTTAAAACTTCAACAATTATAGTTGGCACTCCACAATATCTTTTTTCATTAAAACCATTTTTATCACACATAACAGATATATCAGGAATTACACATATTTCTTTTTTCTTATCTTCTTTTTCTAAGTAGACATCATATGGTGAAATCATTACTTTACAATTGCTATTTTCAAAAAATTTTTTAAGTTCTATTGACAATGAAAAAACTATGTCTTGATGGTTAGTGAACTGCCCCCTGTCAAGTAGACAGGGTAAATAATAAAAATTACGCTGTTAAAGTATGACTTCGATATTCTATTGGAGTCATACTTTTTAACTTTTTCTGTAATCTTTGTGTGTTATAAAAATCTATATATTCGTCAATGGCTTGTTCAAGTTCCTCATACGTATCAAATTTTCTTAGATAATACATTTCAACTTTAAGTATACCCCAAAAACCTTCCATAGGTCCATTATCAATGCAGCGGCTAACTCTAGACATGCTCTGTGTTGCTTCTATTTTATCTAATTTACTTTTGAACGTTCTATTTGTATATTGATAA
>NZ_FNJM01000006.1:188149-207134 GCF_900104115.1 Clostridium gasigenes | reverse complement strand
AGTCCCAATGTGGCCGATCACCCTCTCAGGTCGGCTACGCATCGTCGCCTTGGTGAGCCTTTACCTCACCAACTAGCTAATGCGCCGCGGGCCCATCTTATAGCGGATTTCTCCTTTAATTGCTGTTTCATGCGAAACTGCAATGTTATGCGGTATTAATCTTCCTTTCGGAAGGCTATTCCCCTCTATAAGGTAGGTTGCCCACGTGTTACTCACCCGTCCGCCGCTAGATTTGTTCCGAAGAACTCCTCTCGCTCGACTTGCATGTGTTAGGCACGCCGCCAGCGTTCGTCCTGAGCCAGGATCAAACTCTCACTAAAAAGTTTAATCTTGTAGTACTCCTTATCTCTTTCGATCTAAGTTTCCTTTATTCGCTGACTCTCAAAAAGAATTGCTGGTTATTATTACTTAACTTTAATTATCTGTTCAATTTTCAAAGATCTACTTATTTTTTTCAGCCGTATTCGACTGCTTACTCATAATATCATTTATTACCTTTCCTGTCAATATTTTTTTCAAAATATTTTTCAGGAGTTTATTTTAGTTGTCGTTGTTTTCTCCGACGTCATTTATAATATCATGTTTATGCCCTTCTGCCATATATAAATTCATATGTTTTTTAAGTTTATTTCTAATTTACTTCATTTTTCTCTAAATTACTTTATTTTTCTTATATTGATACGCCAGGATAAGTTAACCTATTTTCTTTCCTATTTCCACATAAAAATTCTTATTTTCATAATTTTCGCTTTATATTTATCCTATTTTTTATAATTATATTGTACTTATCATTCGATTTAATTTATTATAAGAGTATATAAACAAATAAACCCATATTTATTTTAGGAGGATTCAAATGAGAAAAAAACTTTTGCTTACTTTACTATTGTCTTCTTTTCTACTTATAGGATGCAACAGTAATAAAAGTTCAACTAATACAGATACCCTTATAGGTGTTACTAACGATAAAACATCAAATAGCAGTTCCCCTACCCCAACACTAGTAGTAACTGATACTGCAATTTCTTACTCACCTTACTTGTCACTAGGTAATCTTATTTTCTTTCCCGACAAAGAAAATAACAATAGATTATCTACAATGGAAGAACCAAAAGCTAGTGGTTACATTAATCAATCTAATATGAAAGATATTTTCGAATATCCCATTGAATCAATTGCTGCAATTAATGATATTGTATATTTTTCTAATGGCTCAGATGGAAACACATTATATTCTTTAAATTACCAAAACAATGAAGCGAAAAAAATTAACAATAATTACGCACTTAACTTAACAGCCACACTAGATACCCTTTACTATATTAATAAAAATGATAACAATAAATTATATTTCTACAATGCAAAAGATTCCACTTCAGGTATAATCACAAATGATAGTTTCGGAAAATTTATAATTAATGGCGATTACATACTTTATCAAAATCTTTCCGACAAAGCCAACCTTTATAGCATAAAATTAGACGGTTCAAATAAAATGAAGCTTACAGATGTTTCAGTGGATAGTTTTATTCCTTACGAAAGTGAAGTTTTATATATAAATTCTGAGGACAACAACACTTTGTATAGAACTAATCCAAGTACACGCAAAACTAATCGTTTGACCCTAGTTCATGGCGAGAATTTAAAAATATCAGATAAAAAGGCATTCATTATAGATAACGATTCGTCTAATAGATTATCATCATTAACAATTGATTTCGGAAAAAATACTGCTTCTACATCAAAATTAACTGATGATGCTATAAATAATTATTTCCCTACTCAAAAAGGGATTTTTCTAGAAAAGAGCCCTGATGTAAATAAATCTTTTATACTAAAATAAAACAAAACAGACTCTGATAAAAATCAGAGTCTGTTTTTAGTGGCTTATCTAAATAATTCAAATAAAAACACTGCTAAAGTAATACATATAAGTTGAATTGTTAAAAGTATTGCTACAGGTAAAACTATCCCCACTCTTGGCAATACTAAAACACTAACTATATATAATGCTATTAATACAACAGGTAAAAATTTTAAATAATTTCTATCTTCAGCATATATTTCTGCTTTCTTCTTCCACCCATTCTTCTCTACTAAGTTATTTAATATCACGCTAAGGACAAATGATACAACTATAACTACAACTATTTCCATTTTACTTCCCCCATCTATGTTTTTTCTTTTACACATTTCTACATTGTAAACATTATACCATATTTTTGGAAACAAAATACATAGTTTCAATACCTATTTCAAATCATTTTTAAGATCCCCAACTAATTGTTTAAATCTATTTCCCCGAACTGCAAAATTTTCAAACATATCAAAAGATGCACAGGCTGGTGATAATGTAACTATATCATCTTTTTTCGCTATATCTTTAGCTATTATTACAGCTTCTTGTAATGATTCAACTGTAATTGTAGGTATCTCTATCCCTTTTTCTTCTTTTAACTTATTAAACGCAGCTTTTATCTTTTCTTTAGTAGCTCCAACTAATATCAATTGTTTTATAAATGGATATCCTTCATAAGCTAAGGGTTCAAAAGGAAGATTTTTGTCATATCCACCTGCTATTAAAATTACTTTCTTTTCGAATGCAAATAATCCTGCTAAAGTTCTCGTAGGACTTGATGCTATAGAATCATTATAGTATTTAACACCCTCTAATTCTCTAACTAATTCACACCTATGTTCAACTCCAACAAAAGTTTCTGCTACATTCTTCATAGTATCTATGTTTACATCATCTTTAACTGCTATAAATGCAGCTAAATAATTTTCAACATTATGAATGCCCTTAATAACAACATTGTCTTTTTCGCAAACTTCTTTGCCCATTAAATATAATGTTCCATTTTCATAATAAGCACCATTACCTAATACTCTTTTTGAGCTAAATTCTCTAACCTCACATTTAGCTTCTTTTTCAAACCCAAAAGTAATTTCATTATCTCTATTTAAAACTAATATATTACCCTTATCTTGATATAAGAATACGTTTTTTTTAGAATTTATATATTCTTCCATATCTTTGTGCATATCCAAATGATTTGGAGCTAGATTAGTTACTACAGCTATATCTATAGGAGAATTCATAGTCATTAGTTGAAAACTAGATAATTCTAATACAACTCTATGATTTTCTTGTATTTCTTCTATCTGTGCAAAAAGTGGAGTTCCTATATTTCCTCCAACCCAAGTTTTGTACCCCTGCGCCATTAAAAGCTTTGATATTATTGTTGTTGTTGTTGTTTTACCATCACTACCTGTAACTCCATATACTTTACCTTTGCAATATCTTACGAACTCTTCCATTTCTGAAGTTATATAAGACCCTTCTTCTTTTACTTTAACAAGAGCATCACAATCTATTCTCATGGATGGAGTTTTAAATACAATTTCAAAACCTGTTAAATTGTTTAAATAATCTTCGCCTAGTTCTAACTTAACACCAATAGCTTTGAATTCTGCCCCAACAGCTCCTAATTTTTCTTCTGTCTTTTTATCAAAAGCAGTAACCTTTGCACCTAACTTAACTAAAAAGTTAATAAGAGGTATATTACTAACACCTATTCCTACTACTGCTACATTCTTATTCTTTATAAATTCTTTAAATTCATTGAAATCCTTTTTCATTATTATTCCTCCACCATATATACAATATAAACAATTATTCATTTTATGCTTATATTATTAAGTCTGTCCCATTTCTTTCTAATTATAACATCTAAATTATTTATATTCTATAAAAAGTGAGGAGGTTAAACCACACCCCCTCACTTTTAACTATAACTCCACTTATCCAACTAAGAGATTTTTTAAAAATAACTAGTCAGATTGTCTTTTATTCTCCTTTAGCTTCTTATTAATCAAAAAAAAGATACAAACCACATAAGTTTGTATCTTTTAAATATCTTTATTAAAATTCTAAACTCTTTGCAATAAATGCATCTAACTCTTCTATTTTAACTCTTTGTTGTTCCATAGTATCTCTATCTCTAATAGTTACAGCATTATCTTCTAATGTGTCAAAATCTATTGTTATACAATATGGAGTTCCTATCTCATCTTGTCTTCTATATCTCTTTCCTATACTTCCTGCCTCATCATATTCTATATTGAACTTCTTGCTTAATTCTGAATATACATCTAAAGCTTTTTCTGAAAGTTTCTTTGAAAGAGGTAATATAGCAGCTTTGTATGGCGCAAGCGCTGGATGGAAATGCATTACGCTTCTTACATCTCCGCCTTCTAACACTTCTTCGTCATAAGCTTCTACTAAGAAGGCTAAAACCACTCTATCAGCTCCAAGTGATGGTTCTATAACATATGGTATATACTTTTCATTAGTTATTGGATCCATATATTTCATATCTTGACCTGAATGTTCTTGATGCTTTGTTAAGTCATAATCAGTTCTATCAGCTATACCCCAAAGCTCTCCCCATCCAAATGGGAAACGGTATTCTATATCCGAAGTTGCATTTGAATAGAATGATAATTCTTCTGCTGCGTGATCTCTCATTCTTATGCTATCTTTTTCAATACCTAAGTTTAATAAGAAATCCCAGCAGTAGTTTTTCCAATATCCAAACCATTCTAAATCTGTTCCTGGTTTACAGAAAAATTCTAATTCCATTTGTTCGAATTCTCTTGTTCTAAATGTAAAGTTTCCTGGTGTTATTTCATTCCTGAATGATTTTCCTATTTGAGCTATTCCAAATGGAACTTTCTTTCTTGAAGTTCTTTGAGCTGCTTTAAAGTTTACAAATATACCTTGAGCTGTTTCTGGTCTTAAGTATATTTCATTTTTAGCATCTTCAGTTACTCCTTGGAATGTTTTAAACATTAAGTTGAACTTTCTTATATCTGTATAGTTCATTTTTCCACATTTAGGACAAACTATATTATTAACTTCTATATATTCTTTTAATTGTTCATTTGACCAACCATCAGCAGATGCTACTTCAGCGCCGCCTTCAGTCATGTGATCTTCAACAATTTTATCTGCTCTAAATCTAGCTTTACAATCTTTACAATCCATTAGTGGATCTGAGAAACTGCCAATATGTCCTGATGCTTCCCAAACTTTATTATTCATTAATATAGCACAATCAACACCAACGTTGTATGGACTTTCTTGAACGAATTTTTTCCACCATGCTTTTTTAACGTTATTTTTAAATTCTACTCCTAGAGGACCGTAATCCCAAGAATTTGCAAGACCTCCATAAATGTCTGATCCAGGAAATACAAATCCCCTGCTCTTACAAAGAGAAACTATTTTGTCCATAGTTTTTTCTACTGCCATTTAAACTACCTCCTATTAATTTTGAATAAAAAAAAGCCTTAAACCACAAAGGGACGAAATTCTTATTCCGCGGTTCCACCCTTCTTGGCTTTAGCCCAACTTTCTATTTACCTACACTCAAAAGCTCCATTCATTTTAAATCATTAACAATTTACACCTAACATTGTCTCTCTAAAAATGATTTTTAAATTACTTATCTTCATCACCGTATATATTAAATTATATATTAATTTTACCAAAAGACTTTTATATGTCAAGTATTATTGTGATAATACTTTGAAAATCTATAATTATAAAAATTAAAGGTAAAAGCTTAAATACTTTTACCTTTTTAAATCTATTTATTTTAGAGCAAAAAAAATGATGTTTTTCAACACCTTCTTAAGAAATTGGCTCCGCGAAGAGGATTTGAACCTCCAACCTATCGGTTAACAGCCGAGTGCTCCACCGTTGAGCTATCGCGGAATATTTACTATACTATTATTATAGCATAAATTTCTTTTTTTGCAACAACTTTCAAACTAGGTTTGAATTGGCTCCGCGAAGAGGATTTGAACCTCCAACCTATCGGTTAACAGCCGAGTGCTCCACCGTTGAGCTATCGCGGAATGTCATTACTTTATTTATTATATCATAATATCCCAAAAGCGCAATACTTTTTATAATCTTTTTTATATTTTACAATAAAAAAAAGTAGGCACCCTTCTCAAGGTGCCTATTTATCCTATTTTAGAGGCTTCATAGTTGGGAACATTATAACATCTTTAATTGATGCTGAATCAGTTAAGAACATTATCATTCTATCTATACCAATTCCAAGACCACCTGCTGGTGGCATTCCTGTTTCTAAAGCACTCATAAATTCTTCATCTACCATGTAGGCTTCATCATCACCAAGTTCTCTTTCTTTAGCTTGTTGTTCAAATCTTTGTCTTTGAACTATTGGATCATTTAATTCTGAGTAAGCATTACACACTTCTCTACCAAATATAAATCCTTCAAACCTTTCAGTGAACTCATCATTTCCTCTCTTCTTTTTAGTAAGAGGTGAAATTTCAACCGGATAATCTACTATAAATGTTGGTTGAATCATATGTTTTTCTGCATATTCTTCAAATAACATATTTAATATTTCACCCTTAGTTACATTCTTAAGATCTTTCTTAAACTCTAAATGTTTTTCCTTAGCTATAATCTGCGCTTCTTCATTTGATTTAATTTCATTGAAATCAACGCCAGCATGTTCTTTAACAGCATCAACCATAGTTATTCTATTCCAAGGTGGCATAAAGTCTATTTCAGTCCCTTGGTAATTGACCTTAGTTGTTCCATTAACTTTTTCACAAACATAAGCAATCATGTTTTCTGTTATTTCCATCATATCGTTATAATCAGCAAATGCTTCATATAATTCTATCATTGTAAATTCAGGATTATGTCTTACTGACATTCCTTCATTTCTGAATGTTCTTCCCATATCATAAACTTTTTCAAAACCTGCTACTATAGCTCTTTTTAAGTATAACTCTGGCGCTATTCTTAAATACATATCGATATCTAAAGTATTATGATGAGTAACAAAAGGTCTTGCTGATGCTCCACCAGCTATTGGTGCAAGCATTGGTGTTTCAATTTCTAAGAAACCTTTATCATCTAAGAACTCTCTTATACTTCTTACTATTTTAGCTCTTTTTATAAAAGTATTTTTTACTTCTGGATTAGTTATTATGTCCACTTCTCTTTGTCTATATCTTAAATCAGGATCTTTTAATCCATGCCATTTTTCTGGAAGAGGTTTTAAAGCCTTACATATTAATTGGAATTTTGAAACTTTAACTGATATTTCTCCAGTTTTTGTTTTGAAAATTTCTCCTGTTGCGCAAACCCAATCTCCAAGATCATATGTTTTATAATCCTTTATTTCCTCTTCTCCAACAGCATCAATTTTTATGAATAATTGAATTCTTCCATCTCTATCTTGTATGTCTGAGAATACAACTTTTCCTTGTCCTCTCTTAGACATTATTCTTCCTGCAACAGTTACAGTTGATCCTTCTAAAGTCTCAAAGTTACTCTTAACTTCTTCAGAAGAATGTGTTTTCTCTACTTTATAAACATCAAATGGATCTTTACCTCTATTTTGCAAGTCCCCTAATTTCTCTCTTCTTAAGCCTTCTTGTTCAGTGCATTGAGCCTCAAGTTCTTGTATATTCATTTCCTCAGTTGACATTAAATATCCCTCCGTTAATCTCTTCTAATCGCAAGTATTTCAAATTTACTCGTCCCATTTGGTACTATAGCTTCAACTACATCACCAATTTTTTTATTAATAAGAGCGCTTCCTACTGGTGATTCGTTTGATATTCTAAATTCTATAGGATCTGCTTCTGCTGAACCTACTATATAATATTCTACTTCTTCATCAAACTCATAATCTTTAACTTTAACTATTGAACCTACTGCAACTTTATCAGTTGGAACATCTGCTTCATCCACAACTGTAGCATTTTTAAGCATATTTTCTAATTGAAGTATTCTTCCTTCTGTAAAAGCCTGATCATTTTTAGCTTCATCATATTCTGAATTCTCGCTTAAATCGCCATAACCTAAAGCGACTTTTATCTTTTCAGTTATTTCTTTTCTTTTAACTGTCTTTAAAAGTTCTAATTCATCCTCTAGTTTTTTAAGACCCTTATAAGTCATTAAGAATTTTTTTGCTTCACTCATATTTTTCTCCCCTTCTCAATCTTACTAGTTTATATAACAACACCTTTTTAAAGCCTTGTATTTCTTCAAATCATTTAAGATATTATAAATCAGCAAGGTTAATATGTCAACGAGTGTGAAAACTTTTACACCATTGAATCTATTATTAATCCTTCTTATTGATATTTTTAAGATTTCGTTTAAAAAATATCCAGTCAATATACATCTCACATTTGAAGGTTATTTTTAAGATGCTTACCTATACATATTCTCTTACCTATTATTTAATGCCCAAAAAATTATAATTTTATTAATTCTTCTTTATATTCTCTTAATAGCTCTATAACTCTAGCACTTCCATCAATAGTATTAACTACATTTCTAACTTCACTACTTCTTTCTAAACCTTTTAGATACCAAGAAGCATGTTTTCTCATTTCTCTAACAGCTTTATGTTCACCGTCGTATTTTAACGCTAACTCATAATGTCTTATACACATATCTATTTTATCTGATGATGTAATAATTAGTTGCTTTTCTCCATTTAACGCTTTTTCAACTTGTTTAAATATCCATGGATTACCCATGCTACCTCTTGCAATCATTATCCCATCACAATTAGTTTGTTCTCTTACTTTCAAAGCGTCTTCTGGCGTAAATATATCTCCATTTGCCATAACTGGAATGCTGACTGCCGCTTTAACCTTAGCGATTATATCCCAATCTGCCTTACCTTCGTACATCTGTGTCTTAGTTCTTCCATGGACTGTAATGGCATCTACCCCTGCATCTTCTAATCTTTTTCCAAATTCTACTGCGTTTACATTTTCTTCATCAAAGCCCTTTCTAAACTTTACAGTTACAGGCTTATTTGAAGCAGCTTTTAAACTTTTAACTATTTCTGCAGCTAACTTTGGATTTTGCATTAATGCTGATCCTTCACCATTTTTAGTTATTTTGTTTACAGGACACCCCATGTTAACATCTATAATACATATATCTTTTCTTTCATTAAAATATTTTTTTACTACCTCTGCCATTATTTCTGGATCATTTCCAAAAATTTGCGCAGCTACAGGCATTTCTTCTTCAGATATTCTAAGCAACGTCTTCGTATTTTCACTTCCATAGTGTAATGCTTTTGCACTTACCATTTCAGTATAAACTAGTCCACAGCCCATTTCTTTGCATAGACCTCTAAATGATATATCTGTAACTCCTGCCATAGGTGCTAGAAAAACATTATTTTTAAACTCTAGGTTTCCAATTTTCATATTATACTACTCCTTATTCTTTTCGTATATTATTCTTAACCCCTCTAATGTTAAACTAGATTTCACCTTATCAATAACATCAGTTTCTTTAGCTATTAATTTAGCTAAGCCACCTGTCGCTATTACTAAAGGTTCATCTGACCCAAGATCCATCATTTCTTTTTTAATTTTATTAACTATATATTCAACTTGACCTATATAGCCATAAAGTATTCCCGCTTGCATACTTGAAATTGTATTTTTACATATTATATTCCTAGGAACTTCAAGTTCTACTCTTGGTAACTTTGCAGCCCTCTCAAATAGTGCATCTGAGGCTATTTTAACACCTGGTACAATACATCCCCCAAGATAATTCCCTTCTTTTGTCACAGAACAAAAGGTAGTAGCTGTTCCAAAATCAATTATTATCATATCTCTATAATACCTATCATTTGCCGCTACCGCATTTACTATTCTATCTGCCCCTACTTCCTTTGGATTATCATATTTTATATTTATTCCTGTTTTAACTCCAGGTCCAACTACTATTGGGTTTATTCCAAAAGATTTTTTTATCATATTTTCTAAAGAGTGCATTATATTTGGTACAACTGACGAAATAATTATGCCCTCAACCTCTTTAGGGTCTAATTTACTTTGAGTAAATAGTTGCATTACTTGTATCTCATATTCATCTGAAGTTTTTTTAACATCAGTAGAAAGTCTCCAACTAGCAACATATTCACTATCCTTATACACCCCTAGAACTATATTAGTATTACCTACATCCACCAATAAAATCATAAAAGCACCATCCTCAACACAATTAAAAGCAGCCCTAAAGCCACTTTTATTTTAAGTATTTATAATCCTTAAAATTAACAATATAATTTTAACAATTATAGTTTTTTTGTCAAGGGTTGTAAATTAGTATATTAAAATAATCCTACTATTTTTCCACCATCTAATATATCCATTTTATTTGCAGCTGGCACCTTTGGAAGCCCTGGCATAATCATTACATCACCAGTTAAAGCAACTATAAACCCTGCTCCATTAGATACACGAATTTCCTTAACTGTTATGTCAAACCCTTGAGGCTTCCCAAGTAACGCCGGGTTATCAGATAAAGAATATTGTGTTTTCGCCATACAAACAGGTAATTTATCCAAATTAAATTTTTCAAGTTCTGCAATTTGTTTCTTAGCCGCAGGAGTATAAACAACACCTTTTGCACCATAAATTTCTTTTGCAATTGTTAATATTTTATTTTCAATTTTTTCTTTTTCACTATACAATGTTGTGAAATTTGACTCTTCATTGTCTAAAATATCAGTAACTATGTCACCTAATTCTAATCCACCTTCTCCACCTTTAGCCCAAACATCTGAAAGTGCAACTCGAACTCCAAGTTTTCCACAGAATTCTTTTATAAATTCAATTTCATCCACACTATCTGTTAGGAACTTGTTAATAGCTACTACTACTGGCACGTTAAACTTCTTAATATTTTCAATTTGTTTTTCTAAATTTACTATACCAATCTTTAAAGCTTCAACATTTGGAATATTTAAATTATCCTTTTTAACTCCCCCATGATGCTTAAGAGCTCTCATTGTTGCAACTATAACTACACAGTTTGGTGTTAATTCACCATATCTACATTTTATATTTAAGAACTTTTCTGCTCCTAAATCTGCTCCAAAACCTGCTTCAGTAACAACTATATCACTTAATTTAAGTGCCATTTTTGTTGCTATTATTGAATTACACCCATGTGCAATATTAGCAAATGGTCCACCATGAATTATAGCTGGTGTATTTTCTAAAGTTTGTACAAGATTAGGTTTTATTGCATCTTTCATTAATAATGCCATAGCACCTTGAATTTCTAATTGCTTAGCGTAAACAGGACTTCCATCTAAGTCATATCCTATTACTATTCTGCCCATTCTTTCTTTTAAATCTTCTAAACCATTAGCTAAACATAATATAGCCATAATTTCTGAAGCCACAGTTATCATAAATCCATCTTCTCTTAGAAATCCATTTATTTTTCCACCCATTCCAACAACAATGTTTCTAAGAGCTCTGTCATTCATATCCATAACTCTTTTAAAAGTAATTCTTCTTGAATCTATTCTCAAAACATTTCCTTGATGAATATGATTATCTATAGCCGCTGATAATAAATTATTTGCTGATGTTATTGCATGCATATCCCCTGTGAAATGTAAGTTTATATCTTCCATTGGCACAACTTGAGCATAACCTCCACCTGCAGCACCACCTTTAATGCCAAATACAGGTCCAAGAGAAGGTTCTCTAAGTGCTATGACTGCATTTCTACCCATTTTGCATAAAGCTTGCCCAAGACCTACTGTAACTGTAGATTTACCTTCTCCAGCTGGTGTTGGATTAATAGCTGTTACAAGAACTAATTTCCCATCTTTTTTGTGTGCATTTTTTTCTAGTACATCTAATGATATCTTACATTTATATTTACCATATTGTTCTATATCATCTTCACTTAAATTCAGTTTTTTTGCTATTTTTACTATGTGTTCCATTTTAGCCTCTTGAGCTATTTGTATATCATTTTTCATTTTTAAACCCTCCCTAATTAGTTGAACATTTTTTTAAACATACCTGATTATATCATTAACTTTATTACTTTAATATATTCTATCGAATAATTAATTTATTTCTTATTTTATCATTCGTGTTTATTAGCTCTATTCTATTAATTATCATGAATTAATTAATATAATTCGCGATAGACCTTATTTCATTCAATATTTTTGATTATTTAGGCATCTTTAATACAGAAAAAGCAGCCCTAATTAGGGCTGCTTTTTAATTAGCATCAAATATTGCTTCGAATTCTTTACCATCAAGCTTTTCTTTTTCTAATAAAACACCTGCTACTGCATGTAGCTTAGTAATATTTTCTCTAAGTAAAGTTTCTGCTCTATTATAAGCTTCATCAATAAAGCTCTTAACTTCTTTATCTATTTCAGCTGCAATTTCTTCACTGAAATTTTTACTTGAGCCTAAATCTTTACCAAGGAACACTTCATTATTATCACTGCCATAAGATATAGATCCTATCTTATCACTCATTCCATAATGCATAACCATAGCTCTTGATATAGCACTTACTCTATCAATATCATTTTTAGCTCCAGTACTTATATCTGATAATATTATTTTTTCCGATACTCTTCCACCTAATAGACCAACCATATCATCTTTTAGCTTCGCCTTAGATGTATATGATCTATCTTCTTTAGGCAAGTGCATAGTGTATCCACCAGCCAAACCTCTTGGAATGATGCTTATTTCATGAACTGGATCTGAATGTTCTAGAAGTCTCATAACAACAGCATGACCTGCTTCATGATAAGCTGTTAGCTTTCTATCGTATTCATTAATAGCTCTACTCTTCTTTTCAGTTCCTACCATAACTCTAGTAATAGCATCTTCAAATTCATTCATTCCAATTTTTTTCTTTTCATTTCTTACAGCTAAAAGTGCTGCTTCGTTTGCTACATTTTCTAAATCAGCACCACTAAAGCCTGGTGTTCTTTTAGCTAGTACATGTAAGTCAACTTCTTCTGCTAAAGGTTTCTTCTTAGTATGAACCTTTAAAACTTCTTCTCTACCCTTAACATCTGGTACACCTACAACTATTTGTCTATCAAATCTACCTGGTCTTAATAAGGCTGGATCTAAAATATCTGGTCTATTTGTAGCTGCAATCATAATTATACCTTCATTAGCTCCAAACCCATCCATTTCAACTAGTAGTTGATTAAGAGTTTGCTCTCTTTCATCATGACCACCACCAAGCCCTGCTCCTCTTTTTCTACCTACAGCATCTATTTCATCAATAAATATTAATGATGGCGCTGTTTTCTTAGCTTCTCCAAATAAATCTCTTACTCTTGAAGCTCCTACACCAACAAACATTTCAACAAAATCTGATCCTGATATGCTATAAAACGGAACTCCAGCTTCACCAGCTACTGCTCTTGCAAGTAAAGTTTTACCTGTACCCGGAGGTCCTACTAATAAGATACCTTTAGGTATTCTAGCTCCCATTTCTATATATTTGGCAGGCAGCTTTAAAAAGTCCACTATTTCTTCAAGTTCTCCTTTTTCCTCATCTGCTCCTGCAACATCTTGAAAAGTTACTTTTTGTGATTCTGGATTAACCACTTTGGCTTTGCTTTTACCAAAGTTCATTACACCCTTGCTTCCGCCGCCTTGTGATTGTTGTTTCATAATAAACATAAATCCAAAAAATAATATACCCATCATTATTATTGGTAACATAGTAAGTATTATATTATTTTTTGAAGGTGCTTCAAAATCTATTCTTACATCGTTAGCCTCTCTTTTTTCTATTAATACCTTTAATACTTCAACTGGTGCATAAGTTGTGAATTGTTTAGCGTCTCTATATTTACCTGTTATAGTCATATTATCATTTTGTACTACTAAACTATCAATTTCACCGTCGCTCCATTTTTGTTCAAATTCACTATAAGCTATTTTATCCGACATTTTATTATTATTCCATAGGAATGTAGCTGACATGAAAAGAATTAAAATTGCGATTAACCACACAGTTGCGCTTGAATATTTCTTCATTCAAGGGCCCCCTTTCTTATTTTATTTTTATTTATATATTTCTTCTTTTAATATTCCTACGTAAGGTAGATTTCTATACTTTTCTGCAAAATCTAAACCATAACCTACTAAGAATTCGTCTGGAACTTCCAAACCAGAATATTTTACTTCTAATTCTACTTTTCTTCTAGATGGTTTTGTTAATAGTGCTGCTATTTCTACACTGTTTGCTTTTCTTGTTTTTAAATATTCAAGAAGATAGCTTAAAGTAACTCCACTATCTACTATATCTTCAACTATAAGCAAATCCTTTCCTTCTATACTGTGATCTAAATCTTTTAATATTCTCACAACACCTGAAGTTTCGCTTGAACTTCCATAACTTGAAACTGCCATAAAATCTATTTCACAAGGAATTGTTATGTTTTTTATAAGATCTGATGCAAATATTACTGACCCCTTTAACACACCTACTACTAATAGGTTTTTTCCCTTATAATCTTCACTTATTCTTTTAGCAATTTCTTTAATTGTCTCCATTATTTTTTCTTCGGTAAATAATACTTCTTTAATATCTCTGTTCATTTAATTATTCCTTTCTAACAAGCTTTATTTTTATAATTTTTTCTATTTTTTGTGTAACTTTGTAATCCTCAGAAACCTTATGTCCAACTATCCAAGATATGTTATTGTCAAAACAAATTATGGGAATAATATCCCTTTCCTCTTTAGGAACTTTATTATTTATAAAAATATCTTTTAATTTTTTATTTCCAGTCATTCCTAAAGGTCTTATCTTATCTCCATCTTTTCTAGTTCTAATAATTATCCCTTTTCTTATTTTATCATAATCAAAATATTTTATTAAGTCATTATTAGAAAATTCCATATTTTTTTTATTATTTATTATTTCTATATTAACAATATAATTCATAAATCTCAAATTATTATTAGATAAACCTTCTTTTGCTATAAATATTTCGTTATTTTGATGATTTTCCTCTTTCTTTTTTTTATATTTTAAATATATATTACCATATATATTTTCAGCTATAATATCATTTGGAAGATCTATTTTTTTATTAGTTCCTTTCTTCGCCAAATCAATAACATCATATATATGTTTCATTTCAAAATTTATATATTTTCCTGAATAGTCTATAAATGATTTTTTTATCACTCTAGTTACTATTGCATCATCTAATTTAAATAGTTCTTTATTTATTAATAAACTTTCTAACTCTAATTCACAATACTCTTTAAAAGCTTTATTACACTGTTTATTTATATATTCATCATCTTTTTGAAGAATACCTGCCATTCTGTTTAGTGTTTGTATTATATCTTCATTAAAATTTTCTTTCATATAAGGAAGTATGTCCAGCCTCACTTTATTTCTACTATAAATATTTTCTAAATTTGTTTTATCTATTCTTGGCTCTAATTTTTTTTCACTACAATAAGTTTCTATTTCTTCCCTTGAAAGAGATAATATTGGTCTTATTATATTTCCCCCTCTTTTTGCCCTTATCCCAACTAAACCTTCAAGCCCAGTTCCTCTCATCATACGCATGATTACAGTTTCTGCTTGATCGTTTGCATTGTGAGCTATGGCAACCTTATTATACTTATGTTTATTGCTTATAGCTTCAAAAAATTTATATCTCTCATCTCTTCCTACCATTTCATGAGACATACTTGTTTTTTTCGATATACTATCTATATCTATTCTTGCTATATAACATGGTATACTTAAATTTTTACAGAGTTTCTCTACATACAGTTCATCACCTGTAGCTTCTTCTCCTCTTAACATGTGGTTAATATGAGCCGCTCCAATAGTTAGGTTTAGTTCATCTTTTAAAGAATGTAACATATGAAGTAAACATACCGAATCGGGACCTCCAGATAAGGCTACTAATATCTTATCATTATTTTCTATAAGATTATTTTCTTGAGCAAATACCTTTACTTTATCTATCATATATACCATCCTTAGTATAAATATTTTAATATATAATATAATACCCTTTCAATGTTATATTGTAAATATCTATACATTCTATATTCTTATATTCTTATATTTTAGTAATATTAATATTTTCTTCATAAAAAAAGACGAGATATTAAATTCCTCTCATCTTTAATTTACTTTCTAATAAACAGAATATATCTTTGATACAAGCACAGTCATATCATCTGTTACTTTTCCCCCACTTAAAATCTTTGCTTTTTCTAATATATCTCTACTTAATGATTCCGGATTAGTATCTGCAAACCTTAAATATTCCTCTAGCCATAAATGACTTCCTTGATTATTTTTATCTACGTCTATAACCCCATCACTTAATGTTATAACAATATCTCCATGCTTTAATTTCTTTTTCACAGAATTTACATCTACACTATCTAATATTCCAAAAGGTAAGCTTTCACTTTTAATAACTCTTATTTCCTCTCCTCTTTTTATAAAACTCGCAACTCCTCCAACTTTTATAAAATCAGCTTCACCTGAATACAAGTCAATAATATTTAAATCTAAAGTAGTAAACTTCTCATCTTCACTAAACTTCATTCCCATAATTGAATTCACCGTATTTATAGCTGTAGTATCACTAAAGCCTGTTGTTATAAATTTTTCTACCAAATCTACAGCAACTTTACTCTCAATCCCAGCTTCTGGTCCTGATCCCATACCATCACTTACAATACTTAAATAAGTTCCATCTTCACTTTTACCAAAGGTAAAACTATCTCCTGTATATTTTTCACCATATTTAGGATTAGTAGCTACATAAGATGCAACATGATATTTAGGTGTTTCTTCAATAATTACTGAACATTCATCTGTATCTGGATTTATTCTGCATCCATCTCCACCTAAGGAAACTGGCATTTTGACTATCCCATTAATAATTGGAAGTATTTTTTTCACACAATAATTTGCCCCTTCGCAGTTATTAAGAGTAACTTTAATTTTTAATCTACCTTTTCTATCTATATAAGAAAATACATCTGTGTACTCCATACTATTTTTATTCAAAGCTTTTCTAAGTATTCTATCTATATCCGTACATACAGTTATATCCTTATTAAAATCTCTAACTATATCCCCCATAGTTAAAGCCATGTTATTGATATGATTAGCTATTAATTTTCTTCCTTCTCCCAATCTATTTTTAAGAGCTTCATTAACTGTATAATTATTTATAAGTTCTTGAGAGCTTATTAGTAAATTGCTTTTCTTAAGACAATACCTATCTAACTCTTTTGGCAACTTTAATTTTTTCTTTTCACAACTACTTATAAGCTCTTCAAAAGAAGAAAATGTTTTATGCAGATTTTTATCCCAACACTTTCCTTTTAATTCACAATTGAAACAAACTCTATCTGCTAAACTTTCTACTAAAGCTGTACTTTTATTTTTCCATAATAATTTATCATTTTCTGCCAAGTCATCTATTGATGTTGATAGGCTTCCTAAAACATCTTTAAGCCCATCTAACCTACCTATAAATTCACTCTTTATTCCTTGCAGATGTGTATCACTTATTATTTCTGCCTTTTTATCCGAATTAACTTCTTTAACTGCAAAATTTATAATATTTTTTGGTAATATCAATAATATAATTCCAGCCCAAATAGCCTCCATAGCAGAAGTCATAGCAAATGTGTCTGAGTACATAGTAACAATAAAGTAAACTACCACGTACGCAATCGAGGATAAAATTCTACCTGTATCTTTAAATATACCCACAATAAGCCCACACACACTATAAAGACTTATTAATGCTATTATATCATTAGTCGTTATCCCTATTAGAAACCCCATTGTCACGCCAACAGCTGCACCAAGGCCTGTCCCACTTACATAGGCTATTAATATTACTATACTTAAAGCAACTATACTTCTTATAGAAACCCCCAATATAGCTACATTACCGATCCCCGCCACTAATAGACAAATTAAAATTGATATACTAATTAATTCTTCTGTAGAGAAAAGATAATTTGTCCTTAATTCTTCCATACAATTCATGGCATATTTCAAAATATAGTACACAGGTATAATAGTTACTACTTTTATTAAAGAGAAAGTTAGATTAACACCTAGCGGTTGTGCCTGAATAACTGCACCATAAACACCGAACACTAAAAATATTATACAAAATGCAAATCCCTCTTTATATTTTGAACCTATCTTATTTTTAATATACCCATATAAAAACACCATAACAGATGCAATAATGTAAACATTAATATTATCTAAGGATTTATATATGGATAAATATCCAATTCCAACACCAAGCATAGCTCCAATCATTTCTTTACTCTTTTTATTAGATATAACACCAAGTAAGTACGCTATTCCAAAAGGCGCTATCCCCATCCCATGAGTAACGGATAATATAACTCTACTTAACATAAATGCCAATCCACAACATATAATTAGGTTTACAGTTGCATCTTTTAACTTTATATTTTTTTTACTTTTCCTATTATTAACTCTCTTATAGGTTCCTACATCTAATCCGTACTGCATACAGCCACTCCTTCTTCCATAAAATATATCTAATTTATATAATCTGAATTATAGCACCTTAGGAAAAAATTATATGTCATTTAATGTCAGCTAGTTTTTTTTTCGTAGGACAATAAACCCCCTTATTCTAATATAAATAAAACTAATTTTCTTTTTCATTAATATTTCTATTTTTAAAAATCGGCTATTTCTCTAGGTTATTTTACATTTATTGGAATTTAAATGTTCTTCATATATTTTATTAGTTATTTACTTTTTTAAAACTTTATGTCGCTATTTATTTAAATTTGTATTTATTTAAATTATATTTCTATGCATAATTTATTTTTTGTAGAATTTTAAGATATGAGTTTATTAAGGCATATTTTTAAAATACATAAATCAACCTTTCATTTTTTAGACAACAAAAAAGACTAAGTATAAATACTTAGTCTTTGGTGCTGAAGACCGGAATTGAACCGGTACGGTATCACTACCGCAGGATTTTAAGTCCTGTGCGTCTGCCAGTTCCGCCACTCCAGCATATTA
>NZ_FNJM01000006.1:8467-187704 GCF_900104115.1 Clostridium gasigenes | reverse complement strand
TTGGTGCTGAAGACCGGAATTGAACCGGTACGGTATCACTACCGCAGGATTTTAAGTCCTGTGCGTCTGCCAGTTCCGCCACTCCAGCATGTTGTTTCCATCGCCTCTTGACGACAAAATTAATTATATATCAGGATTCAAATACTGTCAACACTTTTTATATTGTTTATTATATTTTATGCTTTTTTTTGCTCATATCAACTCTATAAACCTGTATTTTAGCCATATGTAGTTCAACCTTTTTTTGAACTTCTGTTATTTAAATACATAAAAAGCTAAGAGATATATCTCTTAGCTTTTATGTAAAGTTTTATATTAAATTAAAATTTTTCTTAAGCTATGCTTAACTTTTCTTACCATTTCTACTTTTAAAGTCCTGGTTTTTCTTTACATCTTGAAGTCTCTCTTCGCTATCCTTTAAGAATCTTGACATTATGTCCTCAAACCCAGCTGTATTGTGATTGTTTGTAGACTTCTTATTTTCTGAAGCCCAATCAATTTCAACAGGCTTAACTGTTCTTTTAGGAACACTTGCTTGCTTAATAGATAAGCTTATTTTGCCATTATCATCTATTGATATTACTTTCACCTTTACTTTATCTTGTTCTGTAAGGTGTTGTCTGATATCCTTAACAAATGAATCAGCTACTTCCGAAATATGAACTAACCCTGTTTTGCCTTCGATTTCCACAAAAGCTCCGAAATTTGTGATATTTACCACTGTACCTTCTAATATGTTTCCTGCCATTAAGGTCATGTTACAAAGATTCCTCCTTAAAATTAAATAATATATGTCATTATAATAATAACCATTTGTTGTGATTTTAAAACATATTTTTTCAATTTTCTTTTTGGGAATTCACCACTTTTTCTCCTTCTTTTATCATACCTAGTCTTTCTCTTACAAGTTTTTCTAAATAATCATGAGATGGTGTATTATCCAATTCAGTTTGTAGCTTAAAATTTTCATCTTTAAGTTTTGTCAACTCTTGTTGATTTGCTACTATATCATTCTGAATTCTTTTCATAGTAAGTTCTTGTTTAATAAAACTAATAATGAAAATTACAAAAAGTAAAATTACAATAGTGCCCTTGAAAGTTAATCTTCTTTTCATTATATTAACCTCTTTTAAATATATTCTATATACATTTTAAACATTATATATACTTTATTCAAGTTATTTTTTTTTGTTCTTTAGTTTTACCTGAAATTTTTGAATATATTAATTTAATAGGATAGATTATATTTTTAAATATAAGTCTTGAAACCCCTCTAATCTTGCCAATTATTATAAGTTCAACTTTGAAAATTAATGAACTTATAAACCTTAAATAAAATAATAAAGATATCACCATAAAAATATATACATAGGCTCCTAAAAAGGCATAATTAGTATATAACAAGAAAGTAAAAACTATTACAGCAGCTAAGCTCCAAAATAATATGTCTTGTATAAAAACAATAAATTTGGGAACCTTAGCTCCTCTTATAATTCTATAAAGATCAAACATAATACCAGTTAATAGACCTGCTAAAAGAGCATATAAAACTATATCAAATTGAATTCTTATTGGTAAAAGCATAATACACTCCTATTTGAATAACTTCGTTATTATATTTTCTTTTTCTTTTTTAAGCTCTTTTCCACTATAAACCATAGATGCGATCTTACCCACTATTATAACATCTCCATTTTGAACATCTAACTTATTCATCTTAAGTTCAGATCCTTTAATAGTTAATGCTCCTAATTTTGTATTAATCAATATCTTTTCATCATCAAAGCTTATAACTTCCTCTACTCCTGTTAATGTTAATCTATTTCTGTTCTCCAGCGTTATATTTCCTCTTACATCTTCTACTTTTTTTTCTATTTTTCTTTCCATAGTTATATCCTCCACATATTCTTTATAAAAATATATGAAAGTTGTTTCACTTTTATTCTTTATCTTCTACGCCTTCTAATATCTCGTACATTTCTTTTGCATTTTCTTTTCTTACATGTTCAATAATACTTGTTATTCTAGCTTTTAAAGATCTGTTTGCAAAAGAAATTTCTATAATGTCCCCAGCTTTTACGTCTACTGACGGTTTCACAACTTTTTCATTTATAGTAACTCTTCCACTTGCGCAAACTTCTTTTGCAACTGTTCTTCTTTTTATTATTCTTGAAACTTTTAGATATTTATCTAATCTCATAAAGCACTCTCCTTTATTATTAGAATATGAATAAGCTCTTATTATCGCCTATGCTCAGGTTTACGCGACCTTAAGTTTTTCTTTTAACTGAAACTCCTACTCGCTACGCTCCTAGGAGTAAGTTCCACTACATGTTCCAGTCTCGCTGCGCGAGTCTGGAACATAAGTGTCACTTAAAAGAACCCGAGATAACTCGGGTTCCTATATAATTATTTATTAACTTTTTCTTTGAATTCTTTTCCAGCTTTAAATACTGGAACTGTTGATGCTGCTATTTGTATAGTTTCTTTAGTTCTTGGGTTTCTTCCTTCTCTAGCTGCTCTTTCTCTAGTTTCGAAAGTACCAAATCCAACTAATTGAACTTTTTCACCTTTTTCTAACGTTTCTTCAACGCTTTCTATAAATGATTTTAAAGCTGCTTCTGCATCCTTCTTAGTTAATTTGCTCTTTTCTGCCATACTAGTAATTAATTCTGCTTTATTCACAATTACATCCTCCTTAAATAACCAGTTATATATTTTAGTAGTTAACTGCTTTATTCTATGTACATAACTACATTACCCTATTATATAGTGTCTTTTCAAACTAGTCCATAGCATTATGAATTTTTTGTTATAAAAAGATAATTATTACAAGGTAATCATGATAGTTTTCTATAGCTTTATACAATCACTTTAAATATATTCTCTATTAAACACAAAATTCCTTCTTTAGTCAAATTTATTTTTGTGTTTTCTCTATTTTTTTGCTTCATCCCATAAATTATTCATTTGTTCTAAGTTCATTTCTGTTAACTTTTTACCTTTTGATAATGCAAACTCTTCGATGAAACTAAATCTTTTTATGAATTTTTCTGTAGTCTTACTTAAAGCTTCTTCTTCATTAACCTTTAAAAATCTTGAAACATTAACACAAGAAAATATTAAATCGCCTACCTCTTCTATTATTTTCTCCTGATTATCTGATTTATATACCTCTAATACCTCTTTTAATTCTTCTTCAACTTTTAAAGCCGCCTCTTCAACATTATCCCAATCAAATCCAACTTTAGCAGCCTTCTTTTGAACCTTATCAGCCCTAATTAACGCTGGCAAGCTTTTAGCTATAGCTTTTAGTTCTTCAGTTACAGAATTAAATTTTTTTTCTTTAGTTTTAAGTTCATCCCAGGTAGTAATTACTTCTTCACTTGTAGTTTCTTTCTTATCCTTAAATACATGAGGATGCCTATAAATCATTTTTGTACATATAGATTCTATTACATCTGTGATATTGAAATACCCATCATCATTTCCAATTGAAGCATTGAAAACTACATGTAAAAGAACATCTCCAAGCTCTTCTATAATTCCATCTATATCCTCATTATTTATAGCATCTATAACTTCATAACATTCTTCAATTAATTGATTTTTCAAACTTTCGTGAGTTTGTTCTCTATCCCAAGGACATCCATCCTCACCTCTTAATGTATCAATTATTGAAACTAAATCATTAAAATCTCGCTTGTTTTTTAAATCCTTAGGTACATATACAGATGTTAAATAATCTATATCTTCTTGCATATCTAGCTCATATATAGGAATCTTTCTTATACTTTCTTGACCTTCTATGCCAGCAGCTCTTACATAATCAATTATTGTATCATCATTATAAAATTCTAATAATTGAAGTTTAACTTCTGATGCTATTAGTGGGTTGTACACCTGTGTTATTATTGTGCCTATTCTCTTGTCTAATATTTGATTTTTCATATCAAAGGCATCTATAACTTTAATTCCTTCAATAGGATCAATTTTCAAGCTATCTATCATAGCATCTATAAAACTAACTGCTGGAAGTATTTTATATTCAATATTATTTTCATCACATAACTTTATTAAATTGAATACAGATTTTTCTGCAACTAAGGGATGTCCTGGAACAGCGTATATTAATTCGCCCTTTTCTTTATACTGACAAATTATATCTTTAGCTATATTTTCATATACTTCGTCAAAATTACTTCCCTCTTCATAAAAGTGATCGTATGTTTTGAATGTTTTCATCTTTTCTTTTAAATAATCTACTGTTGGATGTTTTTCAGTTCTGAAAAATATATTTTCACTTTTCTCTAAAGCTTTAACAGCTCCTATTGTTAATGCCTCAGGTGCACCAGGTCCTAAGCCTACTATCTTTATCATAAGGTTCTCTCCTTCTTATCTGTTTTTTATTAATCTTTCCTTAATTTCATTCATGCTAAACACTCTAAAGATTAATATTGATACTCCATATATAATAATACCCAAAAGTATTGCTAATAAGCAAGAAGTACTATTACTAGATGTCTTTTTAAATAAGAAATTATATGCAACCATTGTAGATACTATCATTAAAATTGCTGCATAAGCTGGTTTAATAAAGGAACTATAGAACTTAAGTTTTGTTTTCATTTTAACCTTCATAGATATCAAGTTTAAAATCGTTGCAACTACATAGGCTCCCACACTAGCTATTACAGCTCCATATATGTTTAAAGACGGTATAGGCACTAATATCCACGTAAGTACAATCTTCACTAAACATCCTATAAACAGGTTTATAACAGGTGCTATATAGTGGCCTGTCCCTTGCATTATGGATGTTGTTGTTTGCGTTACTATAATAAATGGAATTGATAATGATAAAAATCTTAATATTTCTATCCCCTCAAATCTACCGGGAAATATTAATTTCATAATAGGTCCTGCTAGAAAAAACATTCCAAGCATACATGGCAATGATATTACTGCTGATAACTTCATAGATAATTCTATTTTTTTATCAACTTCTTTTTTATTTCTTAGAATATAATTTTCAGCTATTATTGGAATTAACGATATACACAGTGCCATTGACAGTGTTAAAGGTATATTTACTATTACTGATGCTTTGCCTGTTAATTGCGCATACAATATAGTTGCTGCTGTCTCAGAAAGACCTGCTTCTAATAACTTTTGTGGAACCACTATTGAATCTATCAAACTCATAATTGTTCCAACAGTTGCTCCAATAGATATAGGTATTGATATTTTCAAAATACTCGTTAGTAATTGAGTGTTTGTTTTAACTTTTTTAATACCCATTTGTTTTTTAATTTTTCTATATTTTAAATATAGATACCCACCTCCAAGCAATCCACCTGCTGCTGCTCCAAAAGCTGCGCCTCCTGCTGCATACTCAATACCTTTAGGTAATAACAATATAGCAAGTCCAACTCCTACTATTACTCTACCTATTTGTTCTAAAATTTGAGATACACCTGATGGTGTCATGTTTTGAAGTCCTTGAAAAAAACCTCTGTATATAGTCATTAAAGATATAATTAAGGGTGCAAAAGATATTCCTATAAGTGCATAATATGACTTAGGATTCCATTTTAAAAAACTAATAATTGGATTCGCAAAGAAAAAAAGTATTAATGTTGTTCCAATCCCTAAAAGCAACATTAAATAAGTTGATTCTTTAACAACTTCAAAAATCCCTTCTTTATCACCTATTGCATTTTTTTCTGATATCATTTTAGACATAGCAACCGGAACTCCAGATGCTATAGCAATAAAAAACATATATAACGGATAAGACATTTGATAATACCCTACACCTTCATCCCCTATAAGCATAATTAATGGCCATCTAAAAAATAATCCAAGGAACCTTGCGAGTATCCCTGTAATTCCAAGAATTAAGCTACCTTTAATTAATGATTGCTTCTTCATAAAATACCTCCAAACTTTATTTCTATATAATAATTTCTATTTAAAGTTTAGAGGTATTATTACTTTTATTTTATGTTTAACTTTATTTTATAGATAATTTAACATATGCATACTTTAAAAAATATTTTTATATTTTATTGTTCCATTTGTTTTCCTAAGAATGCTGCTGCTGTTTCAGCTAATTTCAACTCTAATTCACCAAGTTTTTCGCCTGGTTCTTTAGTTAAAATAATTACAACTCCAATGGCATCTCCTTCAGCAATTATAGGCGCAACTACTTGACTTGTATATTTACCGTCTTCCTCATCATTATGTAATGGAATAGTTTTTGCTGGATCAATAATTATTACAGGTTTTCTATTTTCCATAATCTTCTCTAATTCTGGACTTACTTTTCTTTCTACATACTCCTTTTTAGGCGCTCCACTAGCAGTTATAAATGCATCCTTATCTGCTATAATAATTATATGTCCAATAGCTTGTTGCAAGCTATCTGCATAATCTTTTGAGAAGTCTGTTAATTCACCAATAGGAGAATATTTTTTTAATATTACGCCACCTTCTCTATCAGTAAATATTTCTAAAGGATCCCCTTCTCTAATCCTTAATGTTCTTCTTATTTCTTTTGGTATAACTACTCTACCTAGGTCATCAATACGTCTAACAATTCCTGTTGCCTTCATTTTAAGTTTCCTCCCTTATTTATTAATAACTAATTGCATTATTATTATTTGACTTCTTAGAAATTTTATACACATATAGCCAATATTTATATAATTAATTTAAATATTCTATTTTTTCATGCAAAAAAGAACCCGACTTTGTCGAGTTCTTTAATATTCCTACTATTAAATTAAAGTTTATCTTCGTAAATTTTAACTTTAAGTTCTTCTTTCCATTTTGCTAAGTTTTCAGTTTTAATTTTATTTGTTTGTTCGCCTTTTATTGTATCCTTAGCAGCATCTTTAACTTCTTCAAAAGGTGTTACTTTTACTCCAGTAGCTTTAATTATGTGATACCCAAATTGACTCTTTACTGGTTGTGAAATTTCACCTTCCTTAAGAACGCTCATTGCAGCTACAAATTCAGGAACTAATTTATCAGTATTATACGTTGTAAAACCAAGTGATCCACCCTTTTCCTTACTTCCTGGATCTTCTGAGAATTCTTTAGCTAACGCTGCAAAATCTTCACCCTTAGCCGCTCTTTCGCTTACTTCTTTAGCTTTTGTCTCATCTGCAATTAGAATATGAGAAACATCTGCGCCTGTAAAGTTATTAGGATTTTCATCATAATATTTTTTTACATCTTCATCTGTTACTTTTATATCTTTTGTCATATCTTCTGTAACAAGATCTCTTATTACAGTTCTTTCAATACTTTTTTTATACTCTTCTTCACTTACTCCCATTCCTTCTAAAGCCTTTTTAAATCCTTCATCCCCACCTACTGATTCTTTTTGAGGATCGATTATTTCTGCAACCTTCTTGTCTAATTCAGATTGTTCTGGAATTAAATTTAAAGACTTAGCTTTTTGCATAAAAATTTCTTCTTCAACTAAAACTTCTATACCTTGTTTTTTTAATCCCTTTATTTGTTCGGCAAATTCTGGCTTTGATTCAAAACCTTCTCCATATTGTTGTGCACCTTGGCTTAAAACAGGTTTTGTTATTTTATCTAAATCACCTTTTGTAATTTTGTGATCCCCAACCTTTGCTAACACGGTCTTTTGGATAGCCTCCGGAGTCTTTTGAATCATTTTGCATCCAACTACTGAAAATGCTAATGTTCCTATCATTGCTATAGCTAGAACTTTTTTTATCTTATTCACACATGTTCCCTCACTTTTTTTTAAATTTGTTGCTTGAAATTTTACATAATATTAGTATATCAATTTTAGTTTATTAATTCAAATTAATATACTAAAATTAACTATTTTTTATTATTTCATCTAACATGTTTTTATAGAATCCTAAGGCTTCGTCTTTTTTCACCTCACTGGATTTAACTGAGAAATATGGATTATTACCAAACATAAGGAATACCTTTCCTTTATATTTTTCTAATAATACTTTATAAATACTATTAATATCTCTAAATCCTTCAGCAAATTTAAATTTAACTTCTTTTGGAGTTTCTTTTATCTCTTCTATAGATAACAATTTAGCTCTGCTTTTTATATATGCTATGTCCATTAAGTTATATACAGGGTCTGGAATATCTGAATATCTATCTTCAAGTTCTTCTTTAACATCCATATACTCTTCTAAACTCTCAATGGCTGCAATTTTCTTGTAAACCTCTATTTTTTGAATTTCATCTTGTATAAAGTTTGCTGAAATATATGCATCTACTTTAATATCTACAGTTGTTTGTACAGGCTCTTTTTCAATTTCGCCCTTTATTATTTTAATTGCATCTTCAAGCATTCTACAATACAAATCATATCCAATAGCTGCCATATGACCATGTTGGGATGATCCCATCATGTTTCCAGCGCCTCTTATTTCAAGGTCTCTCATAGCTATTTTAAATCCTGAACCAAGTTCTGTGAAATCTTTTAATGCTTTAAGTCTTTTTTCTGCTATTTCAGTTAACACTTTATCTTTTGTGTAAACAAAATAAGCATAAGCAATCCTATTAGTTCTTCCGACTCTTCCTCTTAATTGATAAAGCTGAGAAAGCCCCATTTTATCTGAATCATGAACAATCATAGTATTTACATTAGAAATATCTATTCCGGTTTCTATAATAGTAGTACATACTAATACGTTGTACTCATTACTCATAAATTTAACCATCTCTTTTTCTAACTGCCTTTCAGTCATCTGTCCATGTATAATACAAACCTTACATTCTGGAACTAATTCTTGAATATGAGTTGCCATAACTTGTATGCTTTCAACTCTATTATAAACAAAGTAAACCTGCCCATCTCTATTAATTTCCCTTAAAATAGCATCTCTTATAAGTTGATCATTTTGTTCTACTACATAAGTTTGAATTGGGTATCTCTCTTCTGGAGGAGTCTCTATTACAGAGATATCTCTTGCCCCTGTTAACGACATATGAAGAGTTCTTGGTATTGGTGTAGCACTTAAAGTTAATACATCAACATTTTTCTTTAATGATTTAATCTTTTCTTTTTGAGCAACTCCAAATCTTTGTTCCTCATCTACTATAAGAATTCCTAAATCTTTAAATACAATGTCCTTCGATACTAATCTATGAGTTCCAATTAATATATCTATATTCCCTTCTTTAACTGCTTGCAATGTAGCTTTTTGTTCTTTAACACTTCTAAATCTACTAACCATATCAATTTTAACAGGAAAATCTGAAAATCTCTTAATTAAGTTTTTATAATGTTGTTCTGCAAGTATTGTTGTTGGTACTAAAAATGCTACCTGTTTTCCATCCATAACCGCTTTAAAAGCAGCTCTTATAGCTACTTCAGTTTTCCCATATCCAACATCACCACAAAGCAATCTATCCATTGGTTTATCTGATTCCATATCTTCCTTTATTTCTTCAATTGAAGTTAATTGATCCGGAGTTTCCTCAAAGGGGAACTCGTCTTCAAATTGTCTTTGCCATTGTGTATCTTTACTATATTTGTAACCTTTTAATATAGATCTAGCAGCATAAAGTTTCACTAAATCTTCAGCAATTTCATTTATAGATTTTTTAACCTTTTGTTTAGCTTTTTGCCACTCTGCTCCACCTAGTTTGCTGACTTTAGGTGATCTGCCTTCACTACCAATATACTTTTGAACTAAATCTAATTGATCAACCGGAACATAAAGTTTGTCACCTTTATCATAAACTATATCTAAATAATCCCTAGTGCTTCCTGCAACAGTTATTTGCTTTATACCCTTATATACTCCAACTCCATTACTAGCGTGAACTACATAATCTCCTGGCTTCAATTCTGCGAAGCTCTTTATTTTTGCAATACCTTTTCTTTTTTGTGCTTTTTTAGTTACCGTTTTCTTAGCCACACCAAAAACTTCTTTATCTGATATTACACTTAATCTTAAATCTGGATATTCAAATCCACTAGATAAATTCCCAAAAGTTATTACAACTTCTCCAAATTCTATAGATGAAACATCATCTTTATATACACTTTCTATATTTCTATCTCTTAAAGTTGAGGCCAGTCTCTCTCCTCTACTTCTAGTTCCTGCCAGTATTAATGTCTTATAACCCTTACTTTTTTTATCCTGTATATCTTCAATTAACAATTCAAGTTGTCCTTGATAGTTATGAAGTGTTATTTGATTTAAACCAATAATTGATAATGGATTTATTAATTCATTTTTAGTCGCAAAAGTATCTAATGTTATTATCTTTTTACTTTTAAGTTTTTCTACTAATTCATCTTTCCCAATTAATAAATCAACTTGTTTTGGAAGTATATCTCCCCTTTGTAAAAATGCTGAATAATTTTCATTAAATTCAAAATATAAACTATCCAATTTACCTTCACATCTTTTTACATCATCTACAATGTATGTATATCCCTCTAAATAACTAAATAAATCCTGTGGTTTTTCATAAAAATAAGGTAAATAACTATCCATAGTTTCAAAACTTAAATTTTCTGTTAAACTTTCTAAGTTTCTATTTACATTCATTTGTAACTTTTGTATTATTTCTGATTTTGGATTAGAAATCTCATTTTTAACTGTTTCTAATTCTTTTGTTATTTTTTCCTTAGCTCTAGTTAGAGATTCTTCAGCTATAATTATCTCTTTAGCTGGGAATATTTCAAAAGCACTTATTTTCTCTATACTTCTTTGAGATTGGATATTAAAAGTTCTCATTGAATCTATTTCATCACCAAATAGTTCTACTCTAAATGGATACGCTGAATTAGGAGGGAAAACATCTAATATCCCTCCTCTTAAAGAAAATTCACCTTTTACTTCTACTATTTCCACTCTTTCATATCCACTTTCCACAAGTTTTTTAGATAAATCTTTAAAATTAACTTCATCCCCTGTTTTCAATGTAAAGCTGTAATTTTTATATAACTCCTTAGGC
Source organism: Clostridium gasigenes (assembly GCF_900104115.1). Classification (GTDB taxonomy): domain Bacteria; phylum Bacillota; class Clostridia; order Clostridiales; family Clostridiaceae; genus Clostridium; species Clostridium gasigenes. The sequence continues at coordinate 176,718 of NZ_FNJM01000006.1, read as the reverse complement.
GTATATACCGCTGCAAAAGCATCTATTGAAGTAATAATAATTTTCTTTTTATTATTTAACATTTCTTTTATAACTTTTAACCTTGCCCATCTAAGATCCCCAGAAATAGCGTCTATATTATAGAAAACTACTTCTTTTGTTGGGAAGTAGTACACATCTGTTGTATAAAAACTTAAATCTTCATAAAGGTTTTTTGCTGCCATCTCACTGTGTGTAACAATTACTACTGGCGTTTCTAGATTTTCGTATATTCCATCTAAAATATAACTTTTTCCAGATTCAGAAACACCATATATATTAACAGGATGTCTATTGCTGTTTATATCCTTTATTATTTCTTTAAATTTATCGCTGTTTTCTAAGGGTTTAATTAATCCCTTTAATCTCATCAAATCACACCATCCTCAACCTATAATCGTCTTTGCTTTGAACCCATTTAGTTTATTCATAGCCTCTTTAATATCTTCTTTTAATATTATTTCAACAGCTAACGCTGATGCTTCCATACTTTCTTTAAGCACTTCTATTTCTTCTTTGCTAAATTTACCCAATACATGAGCTACTAGATCGCCCTTAGGTTGTCCTACACCTATTTTAATCCTCGGAAAAATATCTGTAGAAAGATTTGCAATAATGCTTTTAATACCATTATGCCCTCCTGCACTTCCTTTTTCTCTTACACGAAGTCTTCCGATTTCTAAACTTATATCATCATAAAGGACTATAACTTCCTCTTCTTCTAGTTTATAAAAATTAACTACTTCTCTTATACTTTCTCCGCTTAAATTCATATAAGTAGTAGGTTTTAATAATACAACTTTTTTATTTTGTATAAAGCCTTCACCATATATTCCTTTAAATTTTACCCTATTTAACTCTATATTATACTTATCTGCGATATAATCTATAACTTCAAAGCCTATATTATGTCTAGTATTATCGTATTCTTTACCTGGATTTCCAAGCCCAACTATTAGAAACATATTCATTTCTCCTTTTCTTAAGTATTAAATATATCCACATTCTAATTTGCTTAAGGGATCTTGAAAAAATAACAATTACGCTTCTATTCTTTTTCTCAACTCCCTAATAGTATATTTAATTTAACTTTAACCTATTTATATTATACTAGTTTTGCAGAATAATAAAAGATTATTTTAATTTGTTATTTTTTCATTTATTCCACCTGAAATTTATACCCTATACCCCAAACAGTTTTTATTTCCCAATTTTGTCCACCACTTAACTTTTCTCTTAATCGCTTTATGTGAACATCAACTGTTCTTGAATCTCCCGGATAATCATATCCCCAAACTTCACTTAACAATTGTTCTCTTGTAAAAACTTTATTTTTATTAATTGATAAATAGTGTAGTAATTCAAATTCTTTAGGTGGCATTTTAACAGCTTGATCTTTATACACTACGTTATATGAACTTAAATCAATCTCCAAATCATTGAATTTTATAAGTTCATTATCAACTCTTTCATAATTGTATCTTCTTATTACTGCCTTTACTCTTGCCAATAGCTCTTTTGGTTCAAATGGCTTAACTACATAATCATCAGCTCCAAGTTCTAAAGCTAAAACCTTATGAAATGTATCCCCTTTAGCTGTTATCATAATTATAGGAATTTCTGAATTTCTTCTAATACTTTTTAAAACCTCTATTCCATCCATTCCTGGTAACATTATATCTAATAAGACTAATTTTGGTTTAAACTCCTCAAAAGCTATACAAGCATCGTTCCCATTCCCACATTTCTTAGTTTCATATCCAGCACTCTTTAAATACATATTAATTTCTTCGCATATATTTTCATCATCATCTACTACTAAAACTTTTGCTGATTTTGCTTTCATCTGCAACACCATCCTTATTGTATTAGGAACTTAAGAAATTAACTAGTCAGATGCTAATCTATTCTTTTTCATATCCCTTATTCAACAAATGTTAATTATAAAAAGACCTCTAAAAAGTTATACTTATTTAGAGGTCTTTTCTTATAGTTTAAGCATTTTGAAAATAATAGACTAATTTGTTAATCTATTTTTTTCAAATGCCTTATACGTAAATATATGTACTATGATTCGAATAATTTACTTATTGGTTCATCATCATAAATTCTTTGAATTGCTTCTGCAAATAACGGAGCTACAGATATAGATTTAAACTTAGTTAAGTCGTTTCCTTCTGGTAACTTTACGGTATTTAGCATTACTAATTCTTCTATTGCTGAGTTATTTATTCTTTCAAATGCTGGCCCTGATAATACACCATGAGTACAGCATGCATATACTTTAGTGGCACCTAATTCCATAAGTGCATTTGCTGCATTTGCAATAGTTCCTGCTGTGTCTATCATATCATCTATAAGTATACATTGTTTTCCTTCTATGTCTCCAATTATGTTCATTATTTCTGAAACATTAGCTTTTGGTCTTCTCTTATCTATGATAGCTATTGGTGCGTGTAATCTATCTGCAAATTTTCTTGCTCTAGTAACACTACCTAAATCTGGTGAAACTACTACTACATCTTCAACATCTTCAAGACCCTTTTCAACAAAGTAGTTTGATAATATTGGCGATCCTAGAAGGTGGTCAACAGGTATGTTAAAGTATCCTTGTATTTGAGATGCATGTAAATCCATAGTTAATACTCTATGTGCTCCAGCTGCTGTTAAAAGATCCGCTACTAGTTTTGCTGTTATTGGATCTCTTGACTTAACCTTTCTGTCTTGTCTTGCATATCCGTAATAAGGCATAACAACTGTTATTCTACCTGCTGATGCTCTCTTGAATGCATCTATCATTATTAAAAGTTCCATTAAATTATTGTTAACTGGTGAACTTGTTGATTGAACTACAAATACATCTGCACCTCTAACTGTTTCATCAATATCAACTGAAATTTCTCCATCACTAAATGTTGAAACCTTAGATTTACCTAATGGTACTCCTATTATATCCGCAATTTCTTGAGCTAAAGCCGGATGTGAATTTCCTGTAAATATTTTAATGTTTTTTCCATGAGTTATCATAATTGTGAAGACCTCCTTAATTTATGGGGATTTTATTATAAGGCATCTTTAAAAATAATAAGCCAATATACGTCGCGCACCTTGACTTGTTATTTCTTTAAATGCCTTATATATAAATAACTATTTATTAGTAAGACCTCTTCTATTTACCCAACCTTCAATGTTTCTTTGCTTAGCTCTTGCAATTGCAAGGTCTCCCTCTTTAACTTCATTTGTTATAGTTGAACCTGCTGCTATATAAGTATTGTTTCCAACTTTAACTGGTGAAATTAAATTAGTGTTGCATCCAACAAAGCTATTATCTCCAATTTGAGTTTTATTTTTATTTTTCCCATCGTAATTAACAACTACAGTACCACATCCAAAGTTACATCCTGAACCTACTTCTGCATCTCCAATGTAAGTTAAATGTGAAACCTTTGTATTGTCTCCTATAGTAGATTTTTTAATTTCTACAAAATCTCCAATTCTTGCATTTTTACCTATAACTGAATCTGGTCTTATATATGCAAATGGTCCTACTGTAGTATTATCTCCAATTGTACTCTCGATAATAACAGATGATTGTATTTCTACTTCACTAGCTATACAACTATTATTAATTCTTGAATTAGGATATAATATACATCTTTCCCCTATAATTGTCTTACCTTCAATTACATTTCCAGGATAAATTATTGTATCCTTTCCTATTTCAACGTCCTCTCCAATATATGTGCCTTTTGGATCTATTAGAGTAACTCCATTTTCCATGTGTCTTAAGTTTATTCGGTTTCTTAATATTTCTTCAGCTTCTGCAAGTTGTACTCTTGAATTAACTCCAATTGTTTCTTCATAGTCTGTAACTACTGCTCCAACTTTCTTGCCATTATTTTTTAATATTCCAATAACGTCTGTTAGATAATATTCACCTTGCTCATTATTATTAGTAATCTTATTTAAGCATTCTAATAATTCTTCTATATCAAAACAATACATTGCTGCATTCATTTCTTTTGCTTTAAGTTCATCTTCATTACAATCCTTATGTTCAACTATTTTTAACACTTCATCATTTTCTCTTATAACTCTTCCGTATCCAGTTGCATCTTTAAGAATTGAAGTTAATAGTGTAGCACTATTCCCTTTTTCTATATGTTCATTTAATAATTTTTTTACTGTTTCATTTTTTATTAATGGTGCATCTCCGCAGAAAATTCCAACTGTTCCCTTTTTACCTTTTAGGAAATCCACAGCACACTTAACTGCATGGCCAGTTCCTAATTGCTCTTCTTGAAGAGAATAAGTAACATTTCTAGAACTTGTTTTCTCTTTTACTAGCTCTGATCCTTTTCCTATGATTACATTAATATCTTCTATATCAACTTTTCTCATAGTATCTATAACATGATTAACCATTTCTTTCCCTGATACTTTATGTAGTACCTTTGGTAAATCGGATTTAATTCTTTTTCCTTGACCTGCTGCTAAAATTAAAGCACATTTATACATAAAATCTCCTTTTCACGAAACATTTTAAGGACAAATTTATTCTTTTTTAAAAAAACGTTCGTCTACATTCTTTACCATTATATTTCATTAACAATAGTATTTCAACCTTATAGAAGTAATTAAATAATTTTTTCTTCAAACTTTTACTCATATTATTTCAAAAAAAAATGAAAGGAATGGATTCCTTTCATTAAAAATAATTTATAATTATTCTGTTACATCTTGTAAAACCGCTTTTTCATAAGCTTCTAGAATTGATGTTTGTATTCTTTCTCTAGTGTCTGGATTTATAGGATGTGCAATATCCTTAAATTCGCCATCTGGTGTTTTTCTACTTGGCATTGCTATAAATAACCCATTTTGTCCTTCTATAACCTTTATGTCATGCACTACAAATTCGCCATCAAAAGTAATAGATATTATAGCTTTCATTTTGCCTTCAGCAGATATTTTTCTAATTCTAACATCTGTAATTATCATCCCACTACACCCCCCAGTTGTTTATAACTACTATATTTCTATAAAAGTTTCCAATTTCCTTTTTTTATACAAATATTTATTGGAATTTTATCAAAATTCTTAATTTTCCAATAATCAAGGTGTAGTATTCCTGAAAAATATATTATTTATGACATAAGCTTTGATGGATTAACCTCTAAAGTATCCGTTTCTTCTATATGTTGTAGCTCCACTATTGATAAGTATTCTGATGTCTTTTTCTTATTTACTCCAACATTATCTACTAAAACACCAATTCCTACTAATTCACTATCAAATTCTTTTAGTAGATTTTTAATTCCCTTAGCCGTTCCCCCAGCTCTTAAGAAATCATCTATAAACACACATTTACTTGCCGGTTTCATAGATTTTTTAGATAAAGACATTTGTTGTATTCTTCCACTAGTTCCTGAAACATAATTTATTGTAACTGTAGAACCTTCAGTTACTTTGTTGTCTCTTCTTATTATCACTAATTGAACACCTAAATTTCTTGCAACTTCATAAGCTAAAGGAATACCTTTTGTTTCTACTGTTACTATATAATCAACTTCTGATGCTTTGAACATAGATGATAATATAACTCCAGCTTTGCTTATTATTTTAGGATTATACATTAAATCTGTCATATAAATAAAATTACCTGGAACTATTCTTGTTTCATCTCTTAATAATTCACATAATTCATTTGCAAATTTTTTGCTATCTTCTTGACCAATACCTGGAATATATTTAATTCCTCCAGCTGCGCCTGCAATAGTTTCTATCCTACCCATTTGTAATTTTTCTAAAACTTCTCTAATAATAACGATATCTTCACTTATTGTTGATTTAGCCGCATTTAATAACTCCGAAAAGTTGTTAAGCCCTATAATTCTATTTGAATTTTCCATTAAAATCTTTGTAATTGCTACCACTCTACTATTTCTACTTAACTTTTCCATAATCTATATCACCTGTACACCTTTTTATTTTCCGAATTATTTTTATATTTTTGTTATCTAATATTCATATTTTATTCCATATCCTTATTAATATCAACATATTTTAAAGGGTTGTTGCTTTAATATCACTTTTTTTATACCATTTAAGATATTTTTTACATAAAATATTAAAAATACTTGTTTTTGTTGTGTTTATTTTGTTATTTTTGTATATAATTATAAATGTATTAATTAACAAAGGGGTTGATATTTTGTCTTTCGATTTTAATAAAGATCAACATAAAAAAGTTCATTTTATTGGTATTGGCGGTATAAGTATGAGCGGTCTTGCTGCAGTACTATTACACAACGGATTCAAAGTATCCGGTTCTGACTCAAAAGAATCTGATATTACAGATAAATTAAAAGTTACTGGAGCTGAAATATACATAGGTCATAAAAGTGAAAACCTAAAAAAGGTTGATCTTGTTGTATATACGGCTGCTATTCCATCAGATAATCCTGAAATATTAGAGGCTAAAAAAAATAATATAGACCTTATGGATAGAGCTGAATTCTTAGGATTAATTATGAAAGGTCATAAATTCAATGTGGCAGTTGCTGGTACTCACGGTAAAACTACATGTACCTCTATGCTTTCACATGTAACTTTAAAAGCAGATTTAGATCCTACAATTTTAGTTGGTGGAGACCTTGACGTTATAGGTGGAAACTTCAAAATAGGTAAAAGTGAATATTTCCTAACTGAAGCCTGTGAATATAAAGAATCTTTCTTAAGATTTTATCCTTTCATAGGAACTATATTAAACATTGATGCTGATCATCTTGATTATTATAGAGATTTAGCACACATACAAGAAACCTTCAAAAAATTTGCTGATATAATTCCATTAGATGGATATTTAATTGGTTATTCAGACGATGAAAAAGTTGCTGAAATACTAAAAGATGCTAAATGCAACACATTAAGCTATGGTATAGAAAGTGGAGATGTTAGAGCTAAAAACATTATCTTTAATAATAAAGGATGTGCAACATTCACTGTTTCTAGGGATAATAAAGATCTATTCGAAGTTACTCTTAGCACTCCAGGAAAGCATAATATTTTAAATGCACTATGTACAATTTGTGTATCACTAATATTTAATGTTCCATCAAGTTCAATTATTGAAGGCTTACTTGAATGTACTGGTGCTCACAAACGATTTGAATATAAAGGTGAATTTAACGGAGCTACTATAATTGATGACTATGCTCATCATCCAGTAGAAATTAAAGCTAGTTTAAGCACTGCTAAATTACTTCCAAACAATAAAATTTACTCCGTATTCCAACCACATACTTATACACGAACAAAAACTTTATTCAATGATTTCACAGAATGTTTCTCAGATACTGATGAACTTCTATTAATGGATATATATGCTGCTCGTGAAAAAGATACAGGTCTCGTTTCTTCTGAAGAGCTTGGTGATGCTTTAAGATTAAAAGGCGTTAACTGTATAAATGTTCATAGTCATGAAGAAGCTGCAGAATATCTTAAATCAAAAGTTTCTGATAATGATTTAGTTTTAACAATAGGTGCAGGAGACGTTGTTAAAATTGCCGATATTTTATTAAATAAAAATGGAAGTCTTTAGAATATACCATTTAAAGTAAGAAGTGAAGATCCTTTATTGAAGGAATCTTCACTTCTTTTATTTGTTGTATAATTATTGATCATATGTATTTTTACCCTATATTTATTGACATATTAATTTTTTTCTATAAACTTTATGTGTTTTTATTTCTTTTTCATTAATTTTATTCTATAATTTACTATGAATTGGATTAATTTTATACAAATATGATTATAAAATTACTAAAAAATATATCTAAGGAGTGATTTTAATGGATTTATCAAAACAACTTCATGTTGCATCAAAATTTATTATTGAAAATACCAAATATAAACCAGAAATTGGATTAATACTTGGCTCTGGTTTAGGATCTTTAGCAGATTCTATCGAAGACCCAGAATTTTATCCATATGAAGACTTACCTCATTTTCCAGTTTCTACTGTTGAAGGCCACGAAGGTCGTCTTGTAATCGGTATGTTAAATGGAAAATGCGTAGTTGCTATGCAAGGAAGGTTCCACTATTATGAAGGTTATTCTTATAACGAAGTAACTTTCCCTGTTAGAGTTATGAAACTAATAGGTGTTAGCAAACTAATAGTAACTAATGCTGCTGGAGCTGTTAACGCTAGTTATAAACCTGGTGATTTAATGGTTATAACAGATCACATAAACTTTTCAGGAAATAATCCTTTAATAGGAGGAAACCTTGGAGAATTCGGTGCGCGTTTCCCAGATATGTCTAATGCATATAATCCTGAATTAAGAGACAAAGTAATAGCAATATCTGAAAAATTAAACTTAGATGTAAAATCTGGTGTTTATGCTATGATGAGTGGTCCAACTTATGAAACTCCAGCTGAAGTTAAAATGCTTAGAATTTTAGGGGCAGATGCAGTTGGTATGTCAACGGTTCCAGAAGTTATAATAGCAAATCATTGTGGAATAAAAACAGTTGGTATCTCTTGCCTTACTAACATGGCTGCTGGAATATTAGCTCAGCCACTTAACCATCAAGAAGTTATGGAAACTTCAACTATGGTTCGTGATAAATTTATTACACTTATGAATGAAATTATATCTGTAATTTAAAACTCATACCCAACTACTGATAAACCCAATAAAAACACAGAAGAAAAAGGAGAATTAAAATTGAATAGATTTATAGGTATTTTAGGAATAATTGTTATTTTAGGTATAGCTTTTTTACTTTCTGATAACAAAAAGAAAATTGACTGGAGGCTTGTTTTAACAGGTCTTGGACTTCAAATAGTATTTGCAGTTCTTATTTTAAAAATTCCATTTGGACAAAAAGTTTTTCAAGGTGCTAGTAATGCAATTACTAAATTATTAGATTTCACACTTGAAGGGTCTAACTTCTTATTTGGACCTCTTATGGATACTAAATCAATAGGTTTTGTATTTGTGCTTCAAGTTTTACCTACGATAATATTTTTCTCAGCTTTAATGGGAGTTTTATACTACCTTGGAGTAATGCAATTTATAATTAATTTTATAGCTAAATTTATTTGCAAACTACTTGGAACAAGTTGTTCTGAAACTCTAAGTGCGGTAGGAAATATTTTTCTTAGTCAAACAGAAGCGCCACTTTTAGTTAAACCATTCATTAAAAGTATGACAAAGTCAGAAATTATGGCAATTATGGTAGGCGGAATGTGTACTGTTGCTGGTAGTGTTATGGTTGGTTATGTTGCAATGGGAGTTAATGCAGGTCATCTTTTAGCTGCTAGTATAATGGCGGCGCCTGCAGGGCTTGTTATGGCTAAGATATTAGTTCCTGAAACAGAGGAAAGTGAAACTAAAAACTCAACAAATATCACTGTAGAAAATACAGCTTCAAATGTTGTTGAAGCTGCTGCAAATGGTGCTAGTGATGGTCTTGGCCTTGCTCTAAATGTTGGAGCTATGTTACTTGCCTTCATTGCACTACTTGCATTACTTAACTTCTTAGTGGGTGCATTTGGCGGATTATTTGGATTCCCTGAATTAAGCTTCCAATGGATTCTTGGAAAAGTATTTTCCCCTCTTGCTTACTTAATGGGAATACCTTTCACAGATATATCAGCAGCTGGTAGCTTACTTGGTCAAAAAGTAATACTTAACGAATTTGTTGCCTATTCAGAATTAGCTAACTTTGTAAAATCTGGTGGATTACAACCAAAAACAATATTAATCTTAACTTATGCGCTATGCGGGTTTGCTAACATCAGTTCAATAGCAATTCAAATAGCAGGTATTGGTGGTTTAGCACCAGAAAAGAAACCAACAATTGCAAAACTTGGTTTTAAAGCCTTAGTTGGTGGTGTTTTAGCAACTTGTTTAACTGGTACAATAGCCGGAATATTATTTTAAATGACCTAAAAAGAAGCTTAGATTTTTAATTAAATCTAAACTTCTTTTTTTTATTTTTATATAATTGTTACTTCTTTTGACACTGAGTTCAGAATTTCACATCCGTCTTTAGTAACTAAAACTAAATCTTCTATTCTTACCCCAAAATCATCTTTAAGATATATTCCGGGTTCTATTGAGAATATCATTCCAGCTTTAACTTCTTCATGATTTATAGAACTTACATCTCCAAAATCATGACCTTCAATTCCAATACTATGACCAGTTCTATGTGTAAAGAACTCTCCATATCCAGCCTTTTCTATATGGTCTCTTGCAGCCTTATCTATATCAGAGAATTTAACACCCTCTTTTACATTCTCTATTGCTTTTAAATTTGCAGTTTTTACAATGTTATATATTTCTTTATGTCTTTCATTTGGCTCTTCCCCAAAGAATACTGTTCTAGTCATATCTGAGCAATAATAATTATAAACTCCACCAATATCTATAACTATACTTTGACCTTTCTTTAAAGTTTCATTTCCAGATTTATGATGAGGATCTGCACCATTTGGACTTGTTGCTATTATTGGTGAAAATGAAAATGAATTTACACCTTCTTTTTCATATAATTCTGCTAAAAGATTACAATAATATTTTTCTGAATATCCTTCTTTTAAATTATTACATAGAGCCGTAATTACTCTATCATTTATTTTAGATGATTTTTTCATAAGTATAATTTCTTCTTTATCTTTAATCATTCTTAATCTATCAACTATAGGTGAAGAATTTACAAACCCCTTTGCACCCTCTCTATTCATAATATTTATTAAGAAATGCGCTGGCCAATTTTTATCTATACCTAAATCTTCTTTCTTATTTACTATTTTACATAAAATTTCTATAGGATCTTCTATGTCCGTATACCATTCTATATCCACCCCTAAATCCTCATATATAGGAAATAATTTATTTACTATAAGCTTATGGTTCCCATTTATATTTAAATATAAAGCCACCATTCTTTCACCTGCAGAAATCCACTTACCAGTTAAATAAAATATTGATGCTGCTGATGTTACAACCATTTGATTTAACCCTTGCTTTTCCATCTCTTTTATAACATTACTTACCCTATTTATCTTCATAATTTTTCCTCCTTTTTCTTCTACTATCTATATAATATACCTCAAAATAAAAACAATATCTATATAGTACTTATAACTATATTAAATACATATTTTAAAAAACAACTAGTCCATATAACTATAATTAAAAACTGTTATTTTTTTTCAGATTCCTAAGTGCTATAATGTTAAATATCAAAGAGTTCTTAAATTCAGCTGAATCTTACAAAAAATTATCCAGTAAGGAACATTCAAATAAATAGACTAGCATACTGACTTTCTATTTATTTGAACGTCCCTAATATAAATAAAATAATGGGGGTTACTTTAAATGAAAATTGCAGCAATTTCAGATATACATGGAAATCTTTATGCATTAATGAAAGTTTTAGAAGATATAGACCAAAAAAAAGTTGATCTTATAGTTTGTTTAGGTGATTTGGTAGGTTACGGGCCTCATCCTAACGAGGTTATTGCATTAATAAGGAGAAGAGAATTACCTTGTATAAAAGGAAACTATGATGCCTCAGTTGTAGATGGTGGATTTACTTATATAAGAGATACTCCTATAAACTCATTTGCACTGCCTTGGGCACTTTCCGAGATTAGAGTTTCAAACAAATATTTTCTTAGTGGATTACCAACTACATTAAAATATAATTTTGAGGGTGTTAAAGTTGAATTTGTTCATGGAAGTCCTAACTCTATAAATGAATATCTTTTTGAAGATGGTCCTAATACAAAAGAAATTATGAAAGATTTTTCCTCTGATGTTTTGGTATGTGCACACACACATATTCCTTCACTTAAGAATTTCGATGAAAAAATTTTTGTAAATGTAGGTAGCGTAGGCAAACCTAAAATTGGTCGTCCGAATGCCACTTATTGTATTTTAGATATAAATGGCCCTAATGATATAAAAGTTGAATTCGAAGAATTAGAATATGAATACAAAAAAATCGTTAAAGACTGCACAATGCTCAATTTCCCTGGAAATATTGTTAAGTCTTACGAAACAGGCCAAGAATAAACTAAAAGCGCCACTAAGCGCTTTTAGTTTTAAGTATCTATTGTTTCAAAGTTCCTACAAGTCTTAATTTCCCCAAAATTTCTTTTTTCCCTGAATGACAACTATTATAAACTTCTGTTAAATCACTTCCAGCTAATATTCCAAAATGAACCCCACCCTTCCAAACAGCAACATCACCTGTATCATAAACACTTCCATTAATAATAACATAGGCTGGCATTCCATCCTTACCATTATATTTAGCTACTTCCTCTAAAGTAAACTCTTTTAACGCTCTTTTAGAAATAGCTAAGTAACTAATTATCTCTTCACTAACCTCACCAATTCGCTTTACTATATTATTTGTATAATCACTTGGATAAGTTGATAAAATTTCTTTTAAAATATCTAATTCTTCAAATTTTTTTTCTAATATATTTTTCTTTGTCATATAACCCTCCAATAACATATTATAGAAGTATATTATGTTTAAAAGTTGCAAATGTTATAGAAGTAGTGTAAAATCTTAAGAAATATTATATTTTTATTACTATGAAGAGAAGAGTACCTATATGGAAGTAGTCTTAGCGAGTAAGGATTGGTGAGAGCCTTATACGAAGCCTTTAGTGAATAACATCTCTGAGTTTCTAACCGAACAAGTGAAAAACGAATCACCTTTTCCTTATGTCAAAGGTGTAATTTCGACTAACAAAATTAAATTTTTTAGTCTCACTTAAGTAGGCTTAGACGGATTCAAACCGTTATTAATTGAATGACATTATTGTGTCAATTTAAGTTGGTCATGTTTTTAATATGACAATTTGGGTGGTACCGCGAAAAATATACCTTTCGTCCCAGGATCTATGTGATCCTTGGATGAAAGGTTTTTTATTTTAAATTATTATATCTTATAGGAGGCAATTATGGAAAAAGTAGTTTTAATTAAATCACTTTACAGAAATTCTGAAGAACATTTATCAAAAAAAGTCAAAATATCAGGATGGATAAGAACTCTAAGAGCTTCAAATGCATTTGGATTCATCGAAATTAACGACGGTAGTTTCTTTAAAAACGTTCAAGTTGTTTTTGATAACAAATTAGAAAATTTTAAAGAAATATCAAAATTACCTATAAACTCATCATTAAAAGTTATAGGTACACTTGTAGCTACTCCGGATTCAAAACAACAATTTGAAATTCAAGCTACAGAAGTTATTGTTGAAGGTATGTCACAATCAGATTACCCACTTCAAAAGAAAAGACATAGCTTTGAATATTTAAGAACAATAGCTCATTTAAGACCAAGAACTAATGCTTTCTCAGCAGTGTTCAGAGTTCGTTCTGTAGCTGCTTACGCAATCCATAAATTCTTTCAAGAAAAAGGATTTGTATATACACACACTCCAATCCTAACTGGTAGTGATTGTGAAGGTGCTGGAGAAATGTTCAAGGTTACAACTCTTGATTTAGACAAAACTCCAAAAACTGAGCAAGGCGCTATAGATTATAGCAAAGATTTCTTTGGTAAAGAATCTAACCTTACAGTATCAGGACAATTAAATGCAGAATGTTTTGCTTTAGCATTTAGAAATGTTTATACTTTTGGACCTACTTTCAGAGCAGAAAACTCAAACACAGCAAGACATGCAGCTGAGTTTTGGATGGTAGAACCTGAAATAGCATTTGCTGATTTAGAAGACAATATGGAACTTTCTGAAGAAATGTTGAAATATGTTATAAGCTATGTTATGGCTGAATGTCCAGAAGAAATGGACTTCTTCAACCAATTCGTAGATAAGGGTATATTAGATAGATTAAACCATGTAGTATCTTCTGATTTTGCAAAAGTTACTTATACAGAAGCTGTTGAAATATTAAAAGCTACTGATAAGAAATTTGATTACAAAGTAGAATGGGGTATTGATTTACAAACAGAGCATGAAAGATATTTAACTGAAGAACACTTTAAGAAACCATTATTTGTTACTGATTATCCAAAAGATATTAAAGCTTTCTACATGAGAGTAAACGAAGATGGAAAAACAGTTGCAGCTATGGACTTATTAGTTCCAGGAATCGGAGAAATTATTGGAGGTAGCCAAAGAGAAGAAAGACTTGATGTTTTAACTAAGAGATTGGCAGATTTAAACCTTAATGAAGAAGATTACTGGTGGTATTTAGAACTTAGAAAGTACGGAGAAACTAAACATGCAGGTTTTGGTTTAGGATTCGAAAGACTTATAATGTACATTACTGGTATGTCAAACATCAGAGACGTAATACCATTCCCAAGAACAACTGGACAATCTGATTTCTAGTATTAAAAAAATATATAACTAGTTTAAATACTCAGTTTAATAACACAACCTAAATAGAAGAGGAAAAGTCTATAAAGCAGACTTTTCCTCTTCTATTTTTAATTATATATTATCCACAATATTAAATTTAAACTAAAGATTTATGTGGATAACTTTTTCAAACTGTTAATTACTTTTATCATGTATATTACTCTAACTTAAGAAAAGTGACCTATAATATAAGTCACCTTCTTTTATCCATAATTATTTACTTTGCTTTTTCTTCGCTAACTCATATAAAGTGCTTACTGGTGCACCAGTTCCGCCTTTAATTCCATAGTCACTTTTTGATGATGACCACGATGTTCCAGCTATATCTAAATGTAACCAAGGTTTATCTTGAACAAATTCCTTAATAAATAAACCAGCTGTTATTGTTCCTGCAAATTTTCCACCAATATTCTTTAAATCTGCTATGTCTGATTTTATAAGTTTCTTATAATCATCAAAAGCTGGCAGTTCCCAAACCTTTTCTCCAGTGTAATCTGAAACTTCTTTAAGTTCTTTATAAAATTCACTATTATTAGTTATTACGGCTGTTGTTGTTTCACCTAAAGCTACTAAAGCAGCTCCTGTTAACGTAGCAACATCAATAATTTCCTTAGCATTTTCTTTTTCAATTATATAATGGACTGCATCTGCTAAAGTTAATCTACCTTCTGCATCAGTATTAAGAACTTCTATAGTTTTCCCTGCCATAGAACCTATTATTTCACCAGGTTTATAAGCATTTCCAGATATTAAATTTTCACAAGATGCTATTACTGTAACTACATTTATTTTAAGTTTTCTCTTTGCAATAATAGACATAGCACCAATAACTGCAGCTGCTCCACCCATATCAGATTTCATAGTATCCATTCCAGCAGTAGGTTTTATTGAATATCCACCAGAATCATACGTTAACCCTTTTCCTACTAATCCTAATATATCTTCTTTATTGTCCTTATTTCCAAAGTATCTCATAACTATAAGTTTAGGCTCTTTTTCTGATCCTTTAGAAACTTCATAGAATGCTTCCATTTTTAATTCTTTTATCTTATCTAAGCCAAATACTTCTATATCAAATCCACTTTCCTTTGAAATTTTAATTGCTTCATTTGCTAAAGTTTCTGGGTATAAAACATTTGAAGGTTCATTAACTAAATTTCTTGCTATTATAACACCTTCAGCAATTTCTCTTCCCTCTTGTATAGATTTAACCATTTCTTCTACAGTCTCATCATTAACCCCATGGGCTCCTATAGAAACTTCAATTTCCTTTGCTTCTTTTTTAGAAGTCTTATATTTATCAAAAGTATAATTACCAAGAACCGCTCCATAAGTCATAGCCTTTGCTATTTCACTAGCTTCTAAAGTCTTAACCTCTGGTATTCTTAAGAACACTTTATTCAACTTTAATTCTATACATTTCTTAATAGCATTACCTGCTACCTTTCTAAAATCTTCTAAAGATAAATTTTCTTCTTTTCCAAGCCCTACTAATATTACTGTTTGTAAAGTTTCATTATTTTCTCTAGTAAATGTATAAACTTCCCCCTCTTTTCCAGCGAATAATTCTCTATCTACTAACATTTTTATAGATTTATTAAGAGCTTCATTAGGTGTAGTTAATTTATTTTCTACTAAATTTACTACTAAGGCATCCACTTCAGCGCATGTCATACTTTTAAATCCTACTTTCATAATTTACCACCTTTCATATATGTCTATATTTATTATTAATTAAATTTACTATACCATAATAATAATCTAGTTAATATCTTTTTCCTCATAATATGTACTATTTTCCCAATAAATTATTATCCTTCATACAATTATAAAAAATATTTATAATTTATTTAATATTTTATAATTTAGATGTATATAAATTCCCTATATGGTTCATACTTAAAAGGTAGATACAAAAACCTGTATAGTACAGGTCCCATCCCCCCATTTTTTAAAAAGCGCGAAAGCGCTTTTTTTTATTTCCTAATCCTTAAATTTCAAAATAAAAAATAACCATACGTAGATTAATCTAAGCATGGTTATTTTTTATTTTACATTGCTGGAGTATTCCCTCTAAAGAAACTTACTTCAGACTTACCTGAATGTAGTTGCCACATATACCAGAATGTATAAGGAATTATTATTATAGCATTAACTAGTCCCCAATTTCTTAATACATCTGCATTAAACCATGATGATGCATCCATTACTGCTGGGAATAAGTTTGGCAAACAAGCTCTAACAATCATATGAGTAGCTAATGTATAAATACGAGCTGTTATATAAAGCTCAGGTCTACCTTTAATAATAGGATATACTTCAGCTGCTAATAGTATACAAACCGAACTTGCAAAGTATTTAGGGCTTTCACCATATACAAAGCATAAGTTCCAAGTAGTGTATAAGAAATTCCAAGCTACGGTTGTATAAGCTACAACTGCACTATTATCTTTAGAACTTAATTTCCAGAACTTCCTCCCATTTGGGAATGGGATAGTAACACATAATAAGAATCCACAAAGTGCATTACCATAGTTAAGTAAACCAACATCTTTCATTGTAGCTTCTGCAATATTTAAGAATAGTACTCCATATAGGAACCAAACAATCCAATCTTTTCTGATTAAACTCCAAAATTTCCCTTGGCGTTGTTCTTCCGAAGATACACGGATCAGACCTACTAGTATAGTTGGTAATATAACACTACATATTTTCGCCCAACGGAACCATCCAACTACCCCTCCCATAAGCCAAAGTGGAAATGTAAGTAAAGAAAGAATCCAGAAGATAGCTGCAAATTTATAATTTTTCTTCATGTATTCAACTATAAATAAAAGTAAAGTAAAGTAAGCTCCCATTGAAATTACATATTTCCAAATAGGAATATCCATTATAAGTCCCCCTTTAAAATTTTTATTAACAGATTTTTTATACATTAATTTAATATTATATGATAATATTAAACATAACGACCGTTCGGTTTAATTACATTATATTCCGTGAAACCCTTTTAGTCAATTAAAAAATCAGTGTTTTTTATATGTAAATGAAATTCTAAAATATCTTTAAATTAGTTAATTTATAAAAGCAATAATTTTTTATGTTATTATATTTATAAATAGAATCCGGAGGTGATAAAAGTGTCAAAGCATGGAAAAGACCGTATAATTGAAGGTGCTAAAAAAATCATCAGTGAAAATGGTATAAACGGTGCAACAATAAGAGGCATAGCAAAGGAAGCAGGATTAAGTACGGGGGCTATATATCATTATTATAGTTCAAAAGAAGAAATACTTTATGATGTTATGAATGTAAGTCTTTCTGTTTCTACTAGAATATCAAATGAATTAAATGAAGGGGTTATAAGTAGAGACCAATCAATTAAAGAAATAAGTGAGAATATATTAAAAAGATTTGAAAAGACTGATGAAAATAGAATTCAATTTTATCTAGCTCAAGAGGCTATACTAGGAGAAATTCAGTTAAGAGAAAAATTTAAAGGTAAATATAGCGAATGGATAGTTCACGTTGAGGAAATATTAGAAAAACTTTATGGCAAGAAAAAATGTAGACTAACACCTGCCATAGCATCAATATTAATTGGAGCTATTGATGGGTTAGTACTTCAGAATTTACTTGGAGTAAATGAAGCATCTACCGAAGAAATTGTAGAAGCATATGATTTAATGATTAGAGAAGGAATACCAAAACTTTTAGACATATTCACTAAACCTTCCCCTTAAATTTATCACTATAATATATGTGAAAATAAGTTCAAACACAAAATAAAAAGTTTTTAAGCCCTTGAATTTCATAAATCCAAAGGCTTAAAAATTTTTTATTTAAATATTACTGAGTTACCTTCAAATCTTTCTATAATTGCTAATGATTCAACTCTCACGCCTTTATCCTCTAGCATCTTTCTTCCAGTTTGGAATCCTTTTTCTATAACTATTCCTATACCAACTAAATTAGCTTCAGCTTGATTCAATATATCTATAAGGCCTTTTGTAGCACATCCTAGAGCTAAGAAATCATCTATTACTAGTATGTTTTCTCCTTTTGATAAGAAGTCCGTTCCCACTCTAACACTATAAGTCTTCTTTTTTGTAAATGAATGTACTTGAGCTTCATAAACAGACTTATCTAGGTTTATACTTTCTGTTTTTTTAGCAAAAACTACAGGAACAAAATCAAAGTATTGTGATACTATTGCTGCAATTCCAATTCCTGAAGCTTCTATTGTAAGTATTTTATCTATCTTTTCATCTTTAAATCTTTCTTTAAACTCTTTTCCTATTTCATTAAAAAGCTTTATATCCATTTGGTGATTTAAGAAACAATCAACCTTAAGGATATTCCCTTCTCTTACTTTACCTTCTTTAAGTATCTTATCTTTTAGTAACTTCATATTAATCTTCCCCTCTTCATATTAGGACTTTCACAAAACAACTAATTAATATGTTAGTCTATTTTTGAAGTCATCTTATATTTATAATCTTAATTTTGAATACTAACACCCAAATATTATCTCTATAAATATATAATTATGAAGATTTACAGATAATATAATTAACTATAAACCTTAATTATATATTCGTAGTTAGGATGTTTTTGGCTTCCCAGTAGAAACGCTTGAACCATATTTCCAAGCATATACGAATAATTTGAAACTTATTTTTATTAATTATAACATCTTTTTCTTATAATTTTCAATAAAGAGTAAATAGACTAGTATTCAATAGTTACTACTTCTCCTTTTTTCAAACTTTCTTTTACATCAATTATTCTTTGATTTGTAGATCCTCTATACTTTAACCCATCTTGAGTTTTTGTTTCATCAAATTTACCATCTACTAAAACATCTAAATTCTCCAAAAGATTTTTCCACCCTAATCTTTTATTAATATTTTCTAATATATATTCAAATGTATATCCTGTATAGCTCCATACATTTAACCCGGACTTTCTAAAAGACTTTGCCATATATGCAAATTCTTCTGCTCTTTCTAAGGGATCACCACCACTAAAAGTAATTCCTTTAAGAATGGGATTCTCTAACACATCTTTAATAAGCTCGTCCATATCTCTATCTTCTCCACCAGAGAAATTATGAGTATCTTCATTAAAGCAACCCTTGCACCCATGTATGCAACCTTGTGAAAAGAAAACCCTTCTCATTCCAGGTCCATTAACCAAACTTTCATATGCTATTCCTGATAATCTTATTTTTTTTTCCACTAATACTCATCCTCTCTTATATAAAAATTATGTATTTACTAATCATTATATCATCTAATTATTCTTTCTCATCATAATTAAATAAACATTAAATCTAATAATACTACTAAATTGATTTTTTCTATTTCTATTTTTAAAGATGAGGTGTATTCTTATAGAATCTAATAATATAATGATCTTTTATTTTGAAAATGCCTAAAAATATAAAGCATTGTACATTAGTCATCATAAAAGATATTAAATTAAAAATATTTATATAAAAATAAGTTTGTGAGGTTAATTATGATAAATTTAGAACTAAATAATATAAAATTAGAATTTGAAACTAGTGATAAAGTATTTTCACCATCTAATATCGATAAAGGTACTTTGGCAATGCTTTCACAAGTTGAATTTAATAAAAATGATAAAATCCTTGATTTAGGTTGTGGCTATGGAATAGTTGGAGTATTTGCAAGCAAATTGATAGGTGCTGAGAATGTAATAATGTGTGATCTATCACCTGATGCTGTTGAATTATCGAAATCTAATGCTACAAATAACGGAATCATAGATTTACAAATAATACAAAGCGATGGATTAGATAATATTACAGACAATAATTTTTCACTTATATTATCTAATCCCCCTTATCACGTAGATTTTTCTGTTCCTAAAAAATTTATAGAACAAAGTTATAAGAGATTAATTACTGGTGGAAAGATGTACATGGTAACTAAACGCAAAGATTGGTATAAAAATAAATTAATTTCTGTTTTTGGAGGCGTAGTAATAGTTGAAATTGATGGCTACTATGTATTTATGGCAGAAAAGCGCAATGAGAAAAAAGTTAAAATTGAAAAAACTAGTACTTTATCTAAAAAACTACAAAGAAAACAGGTCAAAACTCGAAAATAATGATCTCTGATTAGAATAATATTTCCAGGTATAATTTAAATAAAGAAATATAATAACTTTTAAATATATAAGAAAGACATAGTGGTACAAAAACCATTATGTCTTTCCTATCAATTCTTAATAAAGTTATTTCACCAAAAGTATCGAATTCTCAAACCTATTTTAATTTTCACTAACACCATCCATAGTAATGGTTTCCCAGTCTTCCATCATCTTATATAATTGATTTTCTAACTCTTCTTTATTAATATAAAGCTCATTTACCTCACTGTAATTATCTTTTAAAGAACTCATTTCTTCATCTATTTCTCTTATTTTTTCTTCTAAAATAGATATTTGTTCCTCCAACTTAGCTATTTTTTTATCTATCTTTTGACTCTCATCTACTTTTCTCATTACTTTAGTTTTTTCCTTTTTTTCCTTTTTCTCTTCTACAAATTGTACCTTAAGCTTATCTTTTTCTCCTTTATAATAATCATAATTACCCAAGTAATTTTTAAAGGTTTTATTATCAATTTCTATTATTCTACTACTCATTTTATTTATAAAATATCTATCATGTGATATAAAGAGTATAGTTCCTTTAAAATATTCTAATGACTCTTCTAGTGCTTCAATAGAATCTATATCAAGATGGTTAGTAGGCTCATCTAGTATTAATAAATTTATATCTTCATACAAAAGTTTACTTAATTTAAGCCTAACTCGCTCTCCACCTGATAACTTATTAACCTTTTTAAACACATCACTTCCAAAAAACATAAACTTTGATAAATACTCTCTTGCCTTACCTTCAAGTATCATAAAATCTTCTCTAAAGCAATCAACTACAGTTAATTCTTCATCCTTAAAAGTTATATTTTGAGGTAAGTATGCAGATTTTACGCTATCTCCAATTCTAACATTGCCTCCATCTGTAGCTTCCTCCCCTAATAACATTTTTAAAAATGTGGTTTTTCCACTTCCATTCCCCCCTATTAGAGCTGCTCTATCTTTAAAATTAATTAATAAGTTTGACTCATTAAATAGCTGCTTTTCCTCATAGCTCTTACTTAAATTCTTTGCAATTATAACCTGATTCCCTGATCTTTCTACATCATTAAAATCTAGCTTAATATTTTGCTTATCAAATTTAGGCTTTTTTATTTTTTGCATTTTATCTAGCTTTTTTTGTATACTTGCTGCCCTTTTAAAGAATTTGTTATTATCTGCTCTTTGTGCCCAATCTCTTAAATCCTTTATAGTCTTTTCCATGGCTGCTATTTGCTTTTGTTGTTCTTTAAATTGGTGAAATTGTATAAGCATATTATCTTCCTTTTGCTTTACAAATTCTGAGTAATTCCCTTTATAGGTTTCACATTCCATATCTTCTATTTCTATAATTTTACCTACTACATTATCTAGAAAATACCTATCATGAGATACTATAATAACCATGCCTTTATAACTCTTTAAATAATCCTCAAGCCACTCTGTAGCCTTCATATCCAAATGATTTGTAGGCTCATCTAAGAGTAATATTTCTGGGCTTTCTAATAAAATTTTCCCAAGTATTACAGTGGTCTTTTCTCCTCCACTTAATATACTAAAATCTTTATCAAGGAAACTATCATCAAAATTAAGCCCCGTGCATACTTTACTTAATTTTTCTTCCTTCTCATAGCCTCCTTGAATCTCATAACTTTGCTGAATATCGCTATACTTTTCAAGAGTTTTCTCCAACGCCCCTCCTTGTAAGTGTTTCATCTCCTTTTCCATAAACTTTATTTTCTCTTCCATAATTTCAAGTTCACTAAATGCTAATTTCAGAATTTCATTTACCTTAATATTATTATCATACTTATGAACTTGCTCAAGATAACCAATAGACTTTCCTCTAGGTATAGAAATAAAGCCTTCATCATCCCTAGTCATCTTTTCTACCCCTGCTATTATTTTTAATATAGTACTTTTTCCACTTCCATTTACTCCAACTATCCCAACTCTTTCAGTATCATAAATACTAAAACATATATTTTCAAGAACTAGATTTGCATCTAAATACTTCTTTACATTGTTAAACGATAATTCCATCATAATAAATTCCTCTTTTCCTTATTTACTTATATTTTTTTTGCTAAACTCTATTATTTTCAAAGCAAATTAGAAATCTATCTTAAATACTTTCTATTACTCTATATTTCATAAATAAAATATTAAAATATTTTTCAGTAAAATAAAAAGACCATAAGAAGATTTCTCTTCTTACGGTCTAAAACACAAAATCACTCTATTTAATCAAGATAATTAAAAAAATCATTAGAGACTTTTAATGAAATATTGTTAAAAATGGCGCCTACTTTAAGTTAAAACTAATATCAACTTAATTAAAACTAACATTTGTTTAAATTTTTAGACACTATAGTACTCCTATATACGGCATTAAATCTCTTTATCTTATTAAATATAAATATTTTAGTAACGTAAGTTATCTTCTAAGTTGCTAATTCCATAAAAGAGCATAACAAATAGACCTTCCACATATATGTGAAAGTAATACTCCTATAGAACAAATTATTAATTTTTTAAAATTAATATTTAAATTAGCAATTAGTTGGTGTCATAACTTACAGTCCTCCTTAAAATATATTCTTTGGTTATCATACCATATAAAGTAATATAAGTAAATATATTTATATACAATTACTACCAGCCCTTATACATTTAATAATGTCATTTCATCTATATATAGAATATTAAAACTATTAGCTTTATACCAACCTGCTGGGGTAGTTTCACAATCAAAAAGCCTGCTTGCTAACTGCCGTGTAGATAAAAATAAGAGTGTCGCATTTCACGGCCCCCTTGTTTTTTATATTCATTCTTCCATGCAAAGCTAAAATCTATTTTAAAACACAGCTATAACCTGTGGTATTCTAATTAAAGTTTATCATTGAATATCAAATTCATAATTAATTATTTAAATTTAGTATAAATATTAATATCTAATCTTTTTTTACTAATATTAATATAGCTCCTATTAATGTTAAATTGACCTTTTTTCCCTTGCCGCTGTCCGCCTTTGGTGTGAATCTTCAAGGTATGTTCTATCAGGCTTAATTTTCGCTTTAAAATATACATTCCTTTTTTCATTGTCTACTGTTGCATCTTCATCTATGTTAAAGGTATCGTTCCATACTCTGATTGTAGAAGCCCTCCAACCATTATTGAAACTTCATCTCCATTATGAATTCTTGGATTAAATATTATACTAAATAATTTCAGCAACTATTGTTAAAACTATCATTAATATTCCTGATGCAATTGATAATTTCCATATCATATTATTTTTTTTAGAATAAATTCCATTTATCCCACTTCCAATTAACATTAATGCAAACCCTATAGAACTTATTGCTTGCATTTTATTATTAAATATAGTAATTATTGATGAAACAATTGTAACTATAACAATAAATACTATTATCTTTTCTGGTATTATTTTCTTATACATCATATCTCCTTTCCCAAGCTCCTACGAAACTACCTTTTAAACTAAAATTCATTGAAAAACCTGGACCATCATTTTTAGCTCTTATACTTTCCTACATATTTAAACACATGGAGGGCGCGTTTCACTCCCCACTTTCAAACCTGCTATTTATCTAGATTATAACAATAACAAACTTTTTTCTACTTATCTATTTTTTTGCTTGTACATGAAATATTTAAAAAACCCCAAGGGTTTTAACGCGATTTTAGGAGCGTTTGCTACTTATTTTCAAGTATTCTTTTTTCTATCTGATTTTTTATTTTTGAGATTGCTATGAACGAATATGCTCCCATCACTATAAAAATACTTATCATTATACTAAATAACATCAATATCATTGCTCTCATAATCCCATGAATCAAAGATAATACTAGGAATAGTAAAATATTAAACACTATTACTTTCTTAGTAAAATTTTTAACTTTAAGTTCTGCTTCTTGTATCATAATTAAATTATCTTCATATTTATTTTCCTCATTTTGTTTATTATAATCTTTCAAGTACTTTTCCCCCTTATTCCTTATTATATTAATCCCTATTGAATATATAAAAAATATAATACCCGTTATATTTATAACCCATAAAGTAATACTAATAGCTATGCTTTTATTGTATTTTACAACCTTTCTTGGCGCACTCCAATAGTCTAATTATGGGAATCTTTTTTCTTTGAATTAGCTATTATTTTTTCTTTCCTATTTAAAATTAAATAGATAAAAATACTTATATTTACAGGTTTTATAATCCCAATAATTATTGTAGGAATTATATTTTTATATCCAAAAATAGATTTAATTATAATCTCAACACATACTAACACTAATGCTAATATAAAAAATATCAACCTGTTTCTGGTAATAATATCTGCTTTTTTGCAATTAACTATTATTATAGAGAAAACTACTACACTTATCACATATTGAACCAGCATATTTGCTAACATGATTAAACTCCCCCTATCTATACTACCGTCTTTGCTAGTTTCTTATCATTAAGAACCTTACTATCTGTTATTTCATTTAAATTATATCTCTACCTTTTAAAATCCCTACTGGTTTTTAATCACCCTATAATATAACTTTTTTCTAATTTTCACACTTATTCAATTTTTCCCAATATACAAAGTAGTTGAACAACTAAAAGGTATGCCTAATATTATCTAATCACCGTAAAAATATTTTTATTAGTTGCATTATTTACGTTATAGAAATACCTATCATTGCAAATATTAAATATTTTCTTCGTTCTATAATACGTTCATTACTATAAAACTCTGTATCCGTAAGTTTTATTGATTCTTTTTTTATTTGAAATAACTTTTTTAATGATATAATCAAAATAACCATTCCAATTGCTGTAATAATTAACCTCATTTTAAATCTCTCCTTGATTCTTTTCTTAATCTAAAATTCAATATCCGCGCTTATATATTATCCTATCTCGGCTATCTATAAATTGAGCTGCTATCTTACCTATTAAAATATTTCTTATTAGTTTATTATTTTAAATGTTGAATCTATCTTTTTTTTCTGTACTGGAACTTAACCTAGCTATATAAAGCAATCTATTTCTTAAGTATACTAATTAAATTTATTATTACTAGCCCAATCCCTATAACCATCAATATTATAGCAACTATCAATCTTTCTAACGATGATTTCCCAATCATGTTCTCATTTATTCCCATTAGTATGATAATTAGAATAACCCCTATCATGTTAATATACTCATTAGACTTTTTCAAAATATCCCTCCTAACATATACTATATAAAGTAACAGCCTTATTAAACATCCTAACTGCCTAATACCGTAGTTACGTTTATTATTTTATCTCTATACCATACCAATTTTTCAAATTATTATTTTAATAAACATAATTATCAAAGTAATGAAATTCCATATAAAATGATTAATTATTGAACCCCAAATTGAATTTGTATATTCATAAGAAATACCCAATGCAATACCCATGATAAAATAAATTGAAAAGTAAATCAGTTCACTAAAACTCAAGTTATTAAAGCTATTCATAACATGCATAGCTCCAAATAAAAAAGATGAAATTAAGATAGCCTTAAAGCCTCCATAATTTCTTTTTATACTCTTATACACAACACCTCTAAAAACCACTTCTTCAACAATAGGTGCATATATTAATGCTACAAACATAGAATAAAATATATCCGTCTTAAAAGATACTTCATTCTTTACTTGATTTAAAGATGTATTCATATCTATACCACTGATTTTACTAATTACTATAATTAACATCATAAACATACACATAATTGTAAATATTTAAGCTAAATCATTCACCCAATCTTTTGTGAATTTCTCAAATAAATCTTTTATTAAAGGATATGCTAATATTACTGTAATTACAATTATGGCTATATATAACATCAATCGCACAAAAATAATTGTCTCGTGTTCACCAGATCCAATTTCACTTGTAAAATAGCTAGCTATTTTACCATAACCACCCACTATTGCAAATATATAATTCAAACATATCATTAATTTTCTTAGTAATGATATCTCTGAATTATCTGTTATTTCATTTAAATTACAAACTTTCAAGTAGCTCCCCCCCTTTCAAAGTTTCCATAAATACATCAGCTATAAACTCATTTTCTTCCTGCTTTACAAATACAGTATAAGAATCCTCTTTAATCTTTATATCATTTTCAAAGGCATATACTCCTAATTTTTGATATGCAAATTGAAGGTTTTCTTCCCCTTTGGCGTTTTCATCGAAATATGTTTTCTAGCAACAAAACTATATAACAAAGAAAAAGCTACGTTGAAAAATAAAATTTCATCGTAGCTTTCTCTAATTTAATTTCCACATATTGTTCCCAAGAGAACTAGCACCTAAAGGTGCTTTCTAACGATCCTTTGCCATTAGTTTAAATTTCTTGCCACAAGGACAGTATCATAAATAATCACTTTAAAATATCTATTCTACTATTTAAATTTTTTTAGAACTTTATTTATTTTCCAAATAGCATAAACACAACTAATTAAAGTTAAAAAATTTATCGCTATAAGTATATACTTAAAATAATCCATATTGGATAGTCCTCCTTAAAACATCTATTGTATATTACTACACATCTAACTTTTAATATATAAAACTTCTTCAACTTTCCTTATACTACGTAACGCCTAGCATATGCTAACGGATTAATTGTATCCTTATTTGAATTTAGTTCTTCATAATCAACAATAATGTCAACTATTAATTAATCTATACTTTGCCGTGTAGAAGCTCTAACTAGTTTCTCTTTTAAGTAATTAGATGCATTTTCCTATGAATTCATATATTAAAGTTCCTAAATAAAAATATCATCTTAAGAGTATGTTTTTTATCTGAATATAACTCTTACTTTGAATCCTAGTATGAATTTTATAAGTGCAAGGTATTTTAGCCTTTTTACTAAAAAACCTTGCACATTAATAGACTTCTAGCCTCTTATAAATATTTTTGCTACATTAATTATAAATGTCTGATACTTATATATTTCTATGCAAAAACATATGTGTCATAAGATCCATCTACTCTATCTAAAGCCGTTGCAATTGCCTTTCCTACTGACATTCCAGAAAGAGTTAGTAATACATTTACTGCTGAAACTGCAAACTGTATAGCAAAATCCTTTTTCGCCTTCTTTAAAGCTCCTTGTATTCCCGCTACCATTACAGATCTTCCCACAGATGCTAATCTACCAAGCTTCATAGCTGTATTCATTGCACTAAGTGCAGGCACCAAATATATTATGCAATCAATGGCATTCCCTACAGAATTTGTAGAATTCCACCAATTACGTCCAACTCCACCCCCATCAACATACTCCATTTCTTCTCTGTCCATCCCTACATAACTATTTGGTAATTGTAACTCATATCCTCTTTTTAATGCAAATGTACTCATTTTATATTTCCCCTTTTATATTTATATTTTAAAGGATTTCTAGTTCATTGTAAAAATTTCACAACCACCTTATAAGTAAACCTTTATATTTATAGATGCAGTTCATAATTAAATCATTTGATTTTATTGTACTCTAAGCACGCTATGATTATAAAATTTTACATTTAACTAAATCTCCTCTAATGGCTAATTAAATTTAACTCCAATTTGTTCTAATATATATTTCATATAGGTAATCTTTTCATACTTAACTCTTGTTTCTGTTACCATACCTATTGTTAAATTAACCTTTTCACCTTTCGAATCTTCAAGATATGTTCTATCAGGCTTAATTTTTGCCTTGAAATATACATTTCCTTTTTCATTGTCTACGGTTGCATCTTCATCTATGTTAAGTACCTTTCCAGGTATGGTTCCATACTCTGATTGTAAAAGTCCTCCAACCATTATTGAAACCTCATCTCCATTATGGATTCTTGGTCTATCACTAGATGGTAGCATTGTTTCTATAATAAGTTCATCTTCTTTATTTGTTATAGTCCCAACTAAAGCTCCACCTTGGAGTACCATTCCAGTTGTTAACGGTGAATTAATATGAATAATTCCACTACTTTGAGCTAACACCTTAAATTCTTCTTTATTTTTTTCTAAGGCTACTTTTTGTGCTTCTAGTTTTACTACTTCTAAGTCATATTGCTTTCTTTCATTTGTAAAAGCTGATATTGTTTTATAATATTGTTCACTAGCTTTGTTTTTTTGAGTTTTTATATATTCATTAATTTGCTTTTCGTCAGCTCCTTGATCTTTTAAAGCTTGTACATTTACTTCAAATTCTTTTCTTGCAACGTATGCCTCTGATAATTTATTATAAAATTCCACTTCTACAGCATCATTTTTATCGAACTTATTAGTTCCATTAGTCGCATTTTTTTCAGCACCTTTTAACAATTCAATTCTATTATTAAAATTATTAATTTGAGCTATAACTTGCTGCAATTGAAGTTCTGCTTCTATACCATTTGTTGTGAATAGAACATCTCCAGCTTTCACTTCTTTGCCTTCTTCTATAAAAACTTCTTTTATTTCTCCTGGTGCTTTCGCCATAACATATGATTTCTTTTCAGATGCCACTATTCCCTGGCCTTTTATTATAAATGTCTTTACATTTTTATTAGCCCATATTATAGCTACTCCTATTAACACTGTTACTATTAAAACTAAATAATTCATAAACTTTGGTGGTCTTTTATCATAAAGCACTTTACTATCTGTTATTTCATTTAAATTATAGACTTTCAAATAGCTCCCCACCTTTCAAAGTTTCCATAAATACATCCGCTACAAATTCATTTTCTTCCTGCTTTACAAATACAGTATAAGAATCTCCTTTAAGCTTTATATTATTTTCAAAGGCATATACTCCTAATTTTTGATATGCAAATTGTAAATTTTCTTCTTTTTCATTAAATCTTGCAAATAAACAATTAGTAATTCTAATTTGTGATTTAGTGTCATATGGCAAGTCCACTTTATTTATGAAAGTTTTAAGCTGAACCATTAACTTTATAATTATATTAGGTTGTCCACTTTCATCTATTTCTACAGTTGAATAATTTATCATTGGTCCTAGAGTAGAAGTTCCTTTTGATTTTATATAGCTATCCATCATATAAGCTATTTTATCAATATCTATAAGTTCATTTTGACTAATTTCTCTTACTAACACATTATTTAATTTCAAAACCTTATTTTCTCTTATTACTATTTTCTCAACTGTACTCATACTCTTCCCCCTCAAATAAAACTACTTCATTCTCATCAATGTTTTTTGTTACTAAAACTTCTTTTGAATCATCTTCATTTTCAGATTTTGATTTATCTATTTCACCAACTTGGCTTACATATAATTTATAGTAATATCCCTTTTTACTTAAAAGTGTTTCATGATTTCCTTCTTCAACAACTTTTCCTTTATCTAAAACGTAGATAATATCACAATTTCTAATGGTAGATAATCTATGAGCAATTATAAGCATAGTAATATCTTTACCCTTTACAAATAAGGTATTGTATATTTTAGCTTCACTTATAAAATCTAAATTGCTTGTTGCTTCATCTAAAATTAAGAACTTTGGCTTTTTAATAAAGGCTCTTGCAAGTGCAAGTCTTTGTCTTTCTCCACCTGATAAGCCTCCGCCAGCTTCTTCTAAATAAGTATCGTATTTACCTGGTAACTTTTCTATAAACTCTTTGCAACCTGCATTTTCACAAGCTACTTTTACTTCCTCATAGCTTGCATTTCCACAACCTAAAGTTATATTTTCTCTTATACTTCCTGAGAAAAGCTCTATGTTTTGTGGCACATAAGATAAGCTTCTTCTTAAGCTATATAAGTCTAATTCTTCAATATTATAGTCATTTATATTTATTTCTCCTTCTTCAGGAGTGTAGTATTTTAGAAGAAGTTTTGATATGGTAGTCTTTCCACTACCGGATTCTCCAACTAATGCTACTTTTTTACCCTTAGGTATATTTATAGATATATCATTTAATACAGGCTTTCTGCTTCCATATCTAAAAGTTACATTCTTTAAACTAACATCTCCATGAACAGAATCGATTGCTATTTTGTCTATTTCTTCATCTTGTTCCTTTTCTATTTCATAAATTTCAGATATTCTTTTTAAAGAAATACTAGCTTCTTGAATACTTAATTGTATGCTTATTAACCTTCCTATTGGATCCATAAAATATCCTGAAAGAGTTGTAAATGCCATTAAACTACCTAATGTAATATCTCCATTCATTATCATTCTTGCACCTATATACATAAGCACTAAATTACCTATAGTTGATACCCCTCCAGATATAGTCCCTTGTATATTTGATAAAACTCCCTCTTTAAAAGAAATTCTTAAAGTTCTTATATAATCACTTTCAAGTTTTTCCATTGTTTTTTCTTCTGCTGCATGTATTTTTATAGTTTCAATACCTTTTAAGCTTTCTATAATTTGACTGTTTAATTTTGCTCCAGCTTCCATTTGCTCTATGTTTATCTTTTTATATGGATGTTTAAATATATAAATTAACACAGCACTTACTAATGTTAAAATCAAAACTATTATAAATAATGTGCTGTTCATAACATATAAAATCCCTGCTGAAACTACTGCAAGTACTATATCCATAACTAAAGATAATGAAACAGAAGTTAAAATATCTTTTATAGTAAATGCATCACTAAACCTTGTTAATATATCTCCTACCTTTCTACTAGCAAAAAAACTCATAGGTAGTTTGTATACATGTTTAAAATATCCAAGCAATAAAGGAATATCTATTTTTTGTGATAGATATAGTAACATATGTTGCCTTATGGCACCTAATGATATTTGCGTAAACCCTAAAAGTAAAAATCCTATAATAAATGCATTCAACTGATTTTTAAGCTGATATGGTAATATTTCATCCATTAAAATTTTATTGAAAAAGGCTGATGCTATTCCAAGCATAGTCAATAATGCTGACGCTAAAATTGAATATATAAACAGCTTTTTTTGTGGTGTTAACAAGCTTATAAACTTAGATAACATTCCAGTTCCCTTTATTTTCCCTGGATTAAATTCATTATTAGGTACAAGTACCACAATTACTCCATCAAAGGTTTCAAAAAATTTATCTACACTAACTTTTTCTTTATCCCTTGCTGGGTCTAATACTGTAACTACTCCGCCTTTTATTTTATGTATTATTACAAAATGGCTTAAACCTTCTTTAGTAATTACATGTGCTATAGCTGGCAATGTAAATTTTGTTTGAAAACCTTCCTTATCAATTCTTATAGCTCTTGTATCAAACCCTAATCTCTTCGCTCCATCTTCTAGCCCTAGAAGTGTTGTTCCTTTTATGTCAGTTCCTAATATATCCCTAAGCTTTGTAATAGTAATTTCTTTTTTGTAGTACATACACACTGTAGCTAAACAAGCTGCTGCACAATCTGTAATGTCATGTTGTTTTACTAAATAGCTTTTATTCCACATTTTGTCCCCCTAAAATTTTCAATACTTCATACTAATCTTTAATTGCATTGTAATACATTTTTCTCTTTTTATGTTTAAATTGTATCGAAACGCCTATTTTTGACATCAAACTTCCTAATATATATCTATCCCCTTCTTTTCAACATTAAAATTTGTTGTTTTAAAACAAAAAACCACTACAAAATATCTTAAATATTTTGTAGTGGTATCTTTTTAATAGCTACTATAACTTCTCTTTTTTTAATATCTCTAAGATTTTCTAACTTCTATTATCTACCTCTTTACGCGCTAATAAACTTAGCACATTATTTTTATATGTATATCCAAGCTTTGCTTCTTCACTGTAATCATGAAAATTGATACTCCACAGCTTCTCATAATCTTTTATAATAGCATTTATATGATTTATATTTATCACATAAGATTTATGAGATTGCACTAAATCTCTAGAATCCATTTCAGCAACTAAACTGCTTAATGACTTACCCTTTATTTTATATATATTCTTTTTAGTATGTACTTTGCACCTATTTAAACAATATTCTATAAAAATAACATCTCTATGATACAGTTTAATCCTTATATCCTTATCCAAGTTTAAAAAAGTATAATTATCATCTATATCATCATTTTTAATTTCTCTATTGTGATTTAAAAACACATTTATTATTCTACTTATTTCATCTTCATTATAAGGCTTTACTAGATAATCATAACAATGTATATCCTTGAAAGCATTAAGTAAATGCATAATTTCTGATGTAATAAATACTACCCCTGTTAATTCATATCTATTATATTCTCTTATTTTTTTCGCAAGATCTATTCCTGATTCACCCTCTAGGTTTATGTCTAATATAAATAGATTAATATTTTTTTCTTCTAAAATCCTTATTGCAGTAGTAGCATTTTCTGCTGAATAAATATTAATATCTTCAAAGCTTGCCTTTATTATCTGTACTAATGCCCTTCTTTGCACGTCAATATCTTCTACAATTAATATATTCATAGATTCACCCCATCTTACCCCTTTAATATTTAAGTTACCTTCAAAAATAGCTACTCAATACGCTAGTCTATTTTATAATTTTTTTATATGATTATATTAACAACTACCCACTCATCTTCTAATACTATATTTACTTGTCCATAATATTTTCCAACTATTTTCTTTACATTGTATAACCCATATCCTCTATTTTTACCCTTTTTCGAAAACCCTAGTTTTGAGAAGCTACCTAGCTCTGATATATTTATATCTTCCACAGTATTTTTTATTGTTACATGTTTTCTTTCATTAATATCTATTTCAAGTTGAATTTTTTTTCTAATTGATTTTTCGCATGCTTCAATTGCATTATTTAATACATTGCTTAGTATTACTGTTAAATCGGAACTTTCAATATTCAATTTTTTAATATCACCCTTTATATTAAAAGTGAATTCTATGCCTTTCTCTTCACATTCTAATATTTTACTATATATTATTGCTTTTATTATCATATTATCTATCGATAACACTTTATTTAAATCGACTTCCTGGCTTATAATTTCCATATATTTGTTAACTTCTTTTTTAGCTTCTATTATATCTGTACTTAAATATATAATAGAAGTAATTGTATTAAGATGATTTTTATACTCATGCTGATTACCCTTTATATGTTCAATCAACCCATTTACCACTTTATTATATCTATAAGAGTTTTCTATTTTTTCCTTTTCTATTTTTATTTTACAAAAGGATTTATAATAATACGTATTTAAAAATATTATTAAAAATGTCAAAATAAATATCTCTATTAATATTACTTCATAATCTATATTAACAATATCAATCAACTTTATTATTGTTAATAAAACTAAGATATTAATAATTACACTTCCACATATAGAATATTCCATTACTAATTCGTCTACATTAATTTTTTTCTTTTTCAATATGATTTTCATTACTATAATGCTAAATACACAAGCAATAGCGAACCTAATAATTTCTATTCTATTATCCATATTATATTGATTATTAGCAAAAAATAATCCTCTAACTATAAAAATAATTGTTTTACATATCATTAACCTTTCTAAACTTATATTTAATTTCTTTTTAAGCACATAACTAAGTACTCCTACCTCAATCAATGTTATTAAAATAAAACTTTGCCAATGTGAACCAATAAATCTATTAATAACAAGAGCTACCACTAATATTAAAGATATAATTTTAAATATATCTTTAATATTTACTTTAAATAGCTCTTTATAAAGTATCATAATAAATATAATTGTTAATGAATTTACTATATCTCTCATATCCTTAGTTTATCCCCCATCGCCCTTTTCTCTACTTCATTAATAGTTCTTTTATTAATAATCGACCCTTACCAATACCTTGTTTTAACAATTGCACTATTTGCACTATTTTAGCACATTATACACAATAGTGGAATTTTTTAATATATATTGCCTATTAATTCATCAAAAATCTACTACTTTTTATTCTTTTACTTTTATTTTCTCATTATACTTTTCTATAACGCCCTTTGTTCTATTGTAAGATTCCACAACTCTTTTCTTTCCTTCTTCTGTAAGATATTCTGCATCATTTATAGTTGCAGGCACAACTTCATAAAACAGCTTGTCCTTCTTCTCGTACCAGTTAACCCATGTTGGTATATAAGTTGGTGTTTCTACTACAATTTCATTACTTTCCAAATTTTTAGTTATGTTAACTGACACTATTACCCCATCTTCTGTATATGGATTTTGTATTCTTTCAGTTCTTTGACTTGATAAAAAGTTTCCCATTGAATAAATTACAGGAGTTTCACTTTTTCCATCTGAAGACTTTAATATATCTATTGGTTGAAGGGAATGAGGATGTGTCCCAAATATTATATCTACTTTTTCATCAGCTAAAAATTGTGCTATTTTCACTTGCATAGCATTTGGCTCTAACTCATATTCATCTCCCCAATGCATATAAAATACAATAACCTCTGCTCCATCAGCTTTCATATTTGCTATTTGCGCTTTCATATTTTCTAAATCCCAATTTAAATTATCAGGATGAAAACTATTCATTAAAGGTAATATATCTTCTGGTATAACAATTCCATTTAAGCCTCTTTTATTATCTGTTGCAGTCATAGTGTATCCATAAGATGTTATCCCCATCTTAATTCCTTTTACATCTTTTATTACATACCTTTTATCTTTATCCGTTGCTCTTGTTCCTATTACATCAAAACCTTTATCTACTAGTGTTTGTCTTGTTCTTTTATATCCTTTAACATCTCTATCTAAAGCATGGTTATTCATATTAGCAACAACATCAATGCCCGCCATTTTCATTGCATCAGCTAAAGAATCTGGTGAATTAAAAGAAGGATATCCTGAGTATCCATAATTCTCTTTTCCTGCTAAAGTTGTTTCTAAATTTGATATTGTTAAATCTGCATTTTCTAAGTATCTTTTTATATATTGAAAATTATTGTTAAAATCATAGCTATCTTTTGTAGCGTCATATTGAGTATCTAAAATCTCTTTATGAATTAACACATCACCGGTGGCAACTATTTCTATAGTTTTTGTTTTTTCCACTTCAGGTTCCTCAATGTTTTTTATAACAGCTTTATCTTCTTGTTGGTTTTTATCTTCCTTAGGCTTATTTCCAAGTACCTTATCAACATTGCCTACACTAAGTCCTAATAGTACAACTAACATAAGTCCCATTATTGCTGATAGAAGTTTTTTATTTTTCATTTCAACACCCTTCTTTCAATTTATTTAATTTATTTAATTTATCTTAATTATATCAAATATATATATTATTACCCATAATTATTTTGTAAAAATTTACAATTTAAATAAAAATAAAAAAATTCAACTAATTATTTTTATAATTAGTTGAATTTTAACTTTCTAAGGAATTCTCTTTACAGATAATTTTTTCTTTTTTTACCCCTACGAGGTCTTTTCTTGCCTTTAAATATCTTCTTAAAAAAACTATATATTAAATCAGTTAATGTATGTAACCCTGATCCTAAAAACAAAGCTACTATTATATTAAATGATAACTGTTTATTCTCTTCCATAAATAAAGCAGTAGCCTTTATCAGTTGTGAAGTTGATAAGTTTATAACATCCAAAGCATAAAGCAATGCACATATTATTAAGTATATTCCATAAACATATAAAATTCTTATTGCAGGTCCTAATATAAACCCATGTGTGAATATACTTCTGTGACTAAATAGCCTTTGATACAAACGCCATATAACTTTTAAAGGTCCCCATCTATTAAATTCTACGCTCTCTATGTCAACATCTCCTGAAAACATATATCCACCAAATATATAAACAGCCACTCCTAAAATAGTAAAAGCAATTATATTGCCAATATCTTTAGACTTTGAAAAGTTAATTAAAAAGAATATTCCTGCTGCAAAGGGAGACATTATAACTGTTATTTTATCGTGAGTCTTCCCAGATGCCATTTTCTTTAGTGCTCCTTTTATCTCTATCTTTTGTTAATGATTTTAAATTAAATCTTTATTTATCAAGTATATCATCTTTATATATTTAGGTATATAAAAAACCTCTAGCCTAACACCTAGCGTATAAGTGGATAGGTTAATTACACCATCATTCTCTGTTTTAAATACTAAAAATAAAGGAAAGCAAATAATTGCTTTCCTTTACCTTAGTCATAATAAAATAAATAATCTATTTATTTTGTGATTTTACATAGTTAAGTCTTCCACCAGCTCTAATTACAGCTATCTCTTTTTCTGTTAATTGAACCAAAGCATTAAACTCTGTTTCTTTAGTAACGTTTTTAACTTTAACTATTCCATTGTCTAATGCACTTTGAATATTTTCCATAACTAGTTTATCTAAATTATCTAGCGCATCATAATTTGTTTCATTTTCAAATTCCAATGGTATTATTCCATTGTTTATTAAGTTAGCTTTATGAATTCGTGCAAATGATTTAGCTATAACAGCTTTTATTCCTAAATGAAGAGGTGCAAGTGCTGCATGCTCTCTACTTGACCCTTGCCCATAATTGTTTCCTGCTATTATAACTCCACCATTGTTTTCCTTAGCTCTTTTTGGAAAATCTGAATCTACTGTATTAAAACAGAAATCTGCAAGATAAGGAATATTAGATCTAAATGGTAAAAGTTTTGAATTTGAAGGCATAATATGATCTGTTGTTATATTATCTTCAACTTTAATTAAAACCTTCCCCTCTACAACTTCGCCTAATTTATCGTTCACTGGGAATGGTTTAATATTAGGACCTCGTAGAACTTCTACTTTTGTTCCAACTGGAGCGGGTGCTAATATCATAGAATCATCTATTAAGAATTCCTTTGGCATTTCAACAGTTATGTCTATATTAATTTCTGTTGGATCAGTTAAAACCCCCGCTATTGCTGAAACCGCCGCCGTTTCTGGGCTAACTAAATACACATTAGCTGATAATGTTCCAGATCTTCCATAAAAATTTCTATTAAATGTTCTAAGAGATACCCCATTAGTTCCAGGCGCTTGCCCCATACCAATACATGGACCACAAGAATTTTCAAGGACTCTTGCTCCGGAACTAATAATGTCTGCAAGTGCTCCGTTTCTAGCCATCATCTCCATAACTTGTCTTGAACCTGGAGCTATAACTAAACTAACATCTGGATGAACCTTTTTACCTTTTAATATTTTTGATACTTTCATTAAATCTTCATAAGAAGAATTTGTACAACTACCAATTGCAACTTGATCAACACTTACCTTACCTATGCTTGAAATTTCTTCAACATTATCTGGGCTATGGGGCTTTGCAGCTAAAGGTTTAAGATCGTCTAAGTTTACAGTTACTTCTTCATCATATACTGCATCTAAATCTGGCATAAATTCTATCCAATCTTCTTCTCTACCTTGAGCCTTGAAAAATTCTAAAGTTCTTTCATCACTTGGGAATATTGAAGTAGTTGCTCCAAGTTCTGCTCCCATATTAGTAATAGTTGCTCTTTGTGGAACTGATAAAGTTTTTATCCCCATACCTGCATATTCAAATACTCTATTTACTCCACCTTTAACAGTAAGTTTTCTAAGTACTTCTAATATAATATCCTTTGCTGCAACCATTGGTTTTAGCTTGCCTACTAAGTTAATCTTACATACTTTAGGTGTATTTATATAATAAGCTCCACCACCCATAGCTAATGCAACATCCAATCCTCCTGCACCCATAGCAAGCATTCCAACGCCACCGGCTGTTGGCGTGTGGCTATCTGACCCAGTTAAAGTTTCTCCTGGAGTAGAAAATCTTTCTAAAAATACTTGATGGCATATACCATTTCCTGGTTTTGAAAAATGAACTCCATATTTTGATGCTACAGTTTGAATAAATTTATGATCATCTGCATTTTCAAACCCTTGTTGTAACATATTGTGATCTATAAAAGCTACAGACCTTTTAGTTTTTACTCTGTCTATTCCCATAGCTTCTAATTGAAGATACGCCATAGTTCCTGTTGAATCTTGAGTTAATGTTTGATCTATTCTTATCCCTATTGGTTCACCTATTTTTAATTCACCCTCTACTAGATGGCTTTTAAGTATTTTAGTAACTAAATTATCTCCCATTGTTTTTTCCCCCTTATAAATTGCTTATTGCTTATTGCTTATTGTTATTAAAATAGCTAGCCCACCTGATTCTCTATTTTACCAACCCGACTGTTATTTTTTTAATATCTAATTAATTTTTATTTTAATAGCCTTTTATATTCTTTATATATTTCAACTAATTCCTTATCAAAAAGAGTTCTCTTAACTCTTACTGAAGATTCTCTAACCATTTCTAATATAACTTGTGAAGATTCACTATCTAATTCAATTCCATATTCTTTAAATTTATTTATAATTCCTGCTCTACCAGAGTGCTTTCCAATAACTATTTGTCTTTGAGCTCCAACAATATCTGGGTCAAAAGCTTCATAGTTTTTAGGATTTTTTATAGCTCCATCTGCATGTATTCCTGATTCATGGGCAAACATATTGTCTCCAACTATAGCCTTCCACACTGGCAAAATTCTACCCGATGCTCTTGAAACATATTCAGATACTTCCCTAAACATCTTTGTATCTATATCACCTTTATAATCATAAACAAACATTAATGCCATTAACACTTCTTCAAGTGCTGCATTTCCAGCTCTTTCTCCAAGCCCATTTACAGTAACTCCAACATGCGTTGCTCCGCCCATTAGCCCACCTATTGCATTAGCTGTTGCCATCCCAAAGTCATTATGAGTATGCATTTCTATATCAAAACCTGTTTTTTCAAACAAGTAATTAATATCTTCTCTAATTTTAAAAGGTTGCATTATACCAACAGTATCACAATATCTAAACCTGTCCGCCCCAGCAGCTTTAGCTATATTAATAAATTCAACTAAAAAATCCCTATCAGCTCTTGATGCATCTTCCCCATTAACAGATACATAAAGACCATTTTTCTTTGCATATTCTACAGCAGTAACCATACTTTCAAGAACCCAAGCTCTTGAAGTTTTAAGTTTATGCTTAATGTGAATATCCGATACAGAAATTGAAATAGCTACAGCATCTACACCACAATCTATTGATTGCTCAATATCTTTAATTACAGCTCTATTCCAAGCCATTATGCTACTCTTTTTATTTCTTTTTACAATTTCCTTTATTGCTTCTTTTTCATCCCCACCCATAGCAGGAATCCCTACTTCAAGTTGATCAACCCCAACATCGCTTAACATTGACGCAATTGTTACCTTTTCTTGGTTTGCAAAAACTACCCCAGCTGTCTGCTCCCCATCTCTTAATGTAGTATCTACAATATATATTTTCTTACCATTTTCTAAATTTTTAACAGACATTTAAAATCCCCCTTTTACACTTATTGCTTATTGCTTTGCATTTCTATTTTAAATACTTATCTCCTATTTAAATGAAATATTTTCGAATATTAATTTTCTATCTGTATGAATATTCAAATAATTTCATGTAAAAATAAGATATTTAAGGCCCCTTTTATTGTATCAACTATAATTTCCTATTTATTATTTTATCATAATTTTTTTTTATTAACAATCAAATTATCATGCATTTTATAAATAATTGCAAGATTTATTTTATTTTATTCATTTTAATTGTTTTAAAAACAATTTTGCTTTGTTTCAATCCTTATAATGCAATATTTTTATTTTATCTTGCATTATTATTTAGCTACTTTTTTGCTATTTAAAAGTTAAAGTCACTTTATTGTATCTAAAATTATTTTCATTAATAGAGATAAAAGCATATACATAGTTGTTACAACTCATATTGAATAGTAATAACTACAGCATCGCTCATTGTAACTAAATATATTTACTTGTTTGAATTTTTGATTTTAAAAAGCTATTTAAAATAACAATTATATTAACATATATTTATATATTTATTTTGTAAATAGCATTATAATTAACATATTAGAATAAAAATGTATATTTATATACATTTTTGATATTTTACATAATATGTTTCTTGAATTTACAAAAAGGAGGCTCTTAAACATATGAGTATTAAATCTAAATTAATTATTAGTTACTTAATATTAATTATATTTTCAGTAACTTTTTTAGGATATTTAATAGGCAAAAAAACAAAAGATGCAGTCTTTAATGAAGTTAAAGAAAAAAATCAACGCATAACAGAATTGATTAATACTACCACAAGCATAAGAAATAATTTGCTTGCTGATAAAAACTACAGTGATTTAAACTCTGCTGAAACTTTATTAAATAATTTAGGTGATTTAAATGTAGATGATACTCAAACTATAAAAGTTGAGAATTATGATTTACCAATTTTATATGCTGGAAAACAAAGATTATCATTAGATCCTACAGTTATTGATAATATAAAGTCATCTACAGGTGCAATAGCTAGTATATATTTGTTAAATGATAATAAGCTAATACGAGTGTCTACAACTCTTATTAAAGATAATAAAAAGGCTATAGGAACATACCTCTCTAGTGATTCACCTATCTATAATAAAATAATTAACAATGAAGATTATAGTGGTAGAGTGACATTTGAAGGCGAAAGTTATATGTCAAAATTCAAACCATTATTGGATAAAAACAAAAAAGTTATAGGGGCACTAGGCTTAGGTAATAAGATGCTTAATGATTACTTAGAACAAACATTAAATGATATTAAAATTGGGAAAACAGGTTATGTATATATAATGGATTCAACAGGAACTGAACTTGTCCACCCTAAAAATAAAGGTCAAAATATAGGAGAACTTGATTTTGCTAAAGAAATAATCTCAAATAAAAATGGAACAATTGAATACACCTATAAAGGAATACATAAACTAGCTTATTATAATTATTTCGAACCTTGGGATTGGTATATTGTTACCACCGCTAATTATGATGATTTAAAATCTTCATCTATATCAATTTTATATACAATATTATTTAGCGGATTAATAATAATTTTATTAGGTACATTTATAGCTTTATTTATGGCCAAGTCTTTAGTTAATCCTATTAACAAATTAAAATCATGTATGGAAATAGCCGGCAGAGGTGATTTGACTATACGCTCTGATATAAATAGCATGGATGAAATAGGAATATTATCTAATAGCTTCAATAATATGATGGATGAAAACAAGAGGTTATTAGATGACGTAGTTAACTATGATAGATTAAAAACTGAATTTATTGCTAATATGTCTCATGAATTGAAGACTCCATTAAATATCATTTTTTCTACAGCTCAATTATTTTCTTTATATCTAAACAAATATGAAAATTCAGATAATGTTGATAAATTAAACAAATACACAAATAGTATAAAACAAAATTGTTATAGGTTATTAAGGCTAGTAAATAATTTAATAGATATTACTAAACTTGAGTCTGGATTTATGGAGTTAAATTTAGAAAATCAAAATATAGTAGAAGTTATTGAGGGAATAACACTGTCAACTGTTGATTATATAAACAGTATGTCAAGAACCATTATTTTTGATACAGATATAGAAGAAAAAATCATGGCTTTTGATGAAGAAAATATTGAAAGAATTTTACTTAATTTAATTTCTAATGCTACTAAATTCACTAAGGCAGGAGCCACTATTGAGGTTTCTGTATATGATAAAAATGATTATGTTATAATTTCTGTAAAGGACAATGGTAGAGGAATTCCAGAAGATAAGCTACAACAAATTTTCCAAAGGTTTAAACAAGTAGACCCTTTATTAAGTAGAAATCATGAAGGTAGCGGTATAGGATTATCTATAGTTAAATCTTTAGTTGAAATGCATGACGGTAAAATTGATGTAAAAAGTAAGTATAACGAAGGTACTGAATTTATAATAAGCCTACCTGTTAAGATTGTTTCTAATTCTAATAATGAGGATTCAAAAAAAGATTTTACAATTCAAACAAATGTTGAAAAAATACAGATTGAATTTTCCGATATATATAATTAATAAAAACAGGGTGATTCGTGTTGATCAACACGAATCACCCTGCTAGGTATATATTTTATAAAACTTGATAATTATTTTTGTCAGTTCCTGTATGTGATCTTCTATCTTGTCTTTCATGATATTTACCTGGTCCAAATCTTTCATCCAAGCTTAAATATCCTGTTACTCTTGAAATACCTTGAATATCTGTACTACTACATTTTGTACATTTATTTTCATTACTTTGAAGGTATGTTCCACAATCTTTACAATATCTTATGTGGAAGTTAATACCTAAGTAACTAATATTAGTATTCTTATATGCATAGTTAAGTATATCCATAATAGCTTCACCTGATGGGCAATCATCTACTTCTAAGTAACTAATATGACCAGCATTACACATCTTATGGTATGGAGCTTCAATATCTATTTTACGCTTAATTGATATTGAGTAATAAACAGGAACATGATAACTATTTGTATAGTAATCTTTATCTGTTACTCCTTTTATAATACCAAATGCTTTCTTATCTTGTTTAATGAACTTTCCTGATAAACCTTCTGCTGGTGTTGCATAACAACTCCAGTTCAATGAAGTTTCTTCTGTTACTCTATCAGTATATTCTCTCATGAATGTTACTATTTTTTCACCAAGGTTTCTTGTTTCTTCATCTTCACCATGATGTTTACCTGTTAAAGCTATTAAAGTTTCTGCAAGTCCTATAAATCCAATTCCCCAAGTACCTTGCTTCAAGATTGGTTCTATAGAATCGTCTGGACCTAAATCTTCTGAACCCTTCATTAAATTTTGACCTGCAACAAATGGAAGATCCTTAACTTTAAGGTTCTTTAATACGCCGTATCTATGAAGTAGTGAATCCTTTGCCATATCTAATCTTGCTTTTAATATTTCAAAGAATTTATCTATATCTTTATTAGCTTGTATTCCCACTCTTGGTAGGTTAATTGTTGTTGGAGCAATGTTTCCTCTTCCTTTACAACCTGGCTCACCATTTACATTCTTCATTAAGTATGTTCTACACCCCATAGTTGCAGGCATATATCCCATATCGTAATATTCTTTATTAAAATCAGCATCTATATTCATAAAAGTTGGGTTCATTCTTTTAGCTGCTACCTTGCAAGCTAATTTATAAAGATAATGGTACTCATCTTCTGATTCTCTATTTACCCCTTCTTTAACTCTAAAAATAATGTTAGGGAAAATTGGTTGTTCGCCTTTTCCTAAACCTTTTTCATACTCTTGCAAGAATACTTCACAAACTAATGCAGCATCTTTAGAATCTGGAATTCCAAGATTTAAAGAACTAAAAGGA
Source organism: Clostridium gasigenes (assembly GCF_900104115.1). Lineage (GTDB taxonomy): Bacteria > Bacillota > Clostridia > Clostridiales > Clostridiaceae > Clostridium > Clostridium gasigenes. The sequence goes on along the minus strand of NZ_FNJM01000006.1, from coordinate 132,774 downwards.
ACTTGTGAACCAGCTCTTGAATGCATAGTATTAAGATTATATACAACGCCTTGCATAGCTTGATGCACTCTAGTTCTTACTTTCTCTTCAACTAACTTCTCTAACTTATCTCCTTCAATTCCATAACCCTTAAGTTCTGCTCTAACTTCTTGTCTTGTAGGCTCAACAAAAATACCCATATCATTATCAAAATCTGGATGGGATTGCCCACCAAACATATCGTTTTGGGTTGATTGAAGTAATATACATGATAGCTCTGCAGCTGTTTCTATTCTTCTTGGTGCATTAATTGTTCCATACCCAGTATTAAATCCACTAAGTAGCATTTCTTTAGTTGGTATATGCAAGCAATTTGTTGTTAAGTTGTAACTATCTAAATCATGATAATATAAATCTCCATTTTCATGACCTTTTGCTAAATTCTTTGGCATTGATGCTAGAGTATGCCATTTATTAGATTCTGATGCAATTCTTAATAACTTAGAACTAAAGTTATTTCCTACATTTGCATTATCTCTATCTGTCTCTACTCCAATTTGTTCTATAGCTTTCATTAAGTCAGATTTCTTTTCTCTAACTTGAGTTCTTTGTTTTCTATATTTATCATAAGCCTTAGCTATTATTTCGTAATTTCTATCAAATAATGCTTTCTCCACTAAATTTTGAATTTCTTCTACAGTTACCTTATCCTTTCCAGATACCTCTATATAACTAATTACTTTTTGCACAGTATCTAGGACCTGACTCTCTTTAAGCTTTTGTCCTACCTCAATCCCAGCACCTCTAATAGCTATCGCTATCTTCTCTGCATTGAATTTTACTTCTCTTCCGTCTCTTTTCACTACATGTAGCATTAATTCGACCCCCGTTACACAATATATAGTATTTTACTATTATACTCTATATATTTTTTCTAATCAAAGATGATAAAAGTAACATACTATTCATTAACCTCAAACTACATCCCTCTATCTTCATTTTTTAACCTTTTTTATATAAATATAAATTTTTAATTGTAGACATATTTTTCTTATGACTTGTAATATATTGTTAATAATATATATTTTTATTAAATTCTTTTATCTATTATAAAATAAAGGAGAATAACTATGAAGTCAAAATTTTCACTACTTTCTATAATAATAATTATAAGTTTAATTGGGTGTTCCCCTAAAGAAGATTCTAGCCTTAAAACCTCTACTAATATGGATGGCATGGTTCCTTCATTTTATACAGGTGAGAACATTAAAGAATCTACTAATTCTAATACACCATTTATGGTTATGATTGAAAACTCTACTTCTTCACGACCTCAAAGTGGACTTGGATCTGCAGATGTTATTTATGAAACATCTGCAGAAGGCGGAATTCCTAGGTTTATGGCTCTTTTTCATAAAGATAGTGCTGATATAATTGGACCTGTACGAAGCATTAGACCTTATTTTTTAGAGCTAGCTTTAGAAAATAATTTATCTTTTGCTCACTGCGGAGGATCTGTGGATGCTCTAACTAGTATTTCTAAAGATAGCTCTATTATGAGTATAAATGAACTATCTAACGGATCATATTTTTGGAGAGATCCCAAAAGAAAGTCACCTCACAACTTATACACCTCTTCTAAAAATATATTAGATTCCATTATTGATAAAAAATTTTTATCAATTCCAAAACCATTTGCAGAATTTAATAAAGCTTACTACTCAAATGAAGTTTTAACTTCTATATCAAATATAAGATTGAATTTGAACAAAAGTTACGATACCTCATATTTATATGAAGATAATGTATATAAAAAATCAATGGATGGCAAAATAGCTTTAGACGCTTCTACTAATAAACAGCTTAGCTTTGCTAATGTAGTTATTCAAAAAACTACAATATCTCTTCAAGATGATAATTTGCATTTAGATATAGATCTTATAGGTGAAGGAGATGGCTATGTATTTTCAAATGGTAGATATGTAAATGTACTCTGGAAAAAGTCAGATGAAAATGATAAAACTATACTTTATGATATTAATGGAGATATAGTTCCCCTATCACCTGGCAAAACTATTTGGCATATTGTAAATAACAATACAGACATTTCTTTTAATTAAGGGATTTTTTTTTAAAATTTGGTTAAACTATATCAATAGTGATAATTATCTTATCTTATCACTATTGATATGCATATAAAATTTATGATATAATATTTGCATAGAATTAAATGTAACAAAGGAGTTAATATTATGCAAAAAATTGCTTTAATAACTGATAGTAGTTGTGATTTATCATTAGAAACATTAAAAGAGAATAATATAAATATGCTTCCTCTTAATATTATTTACTCTTATGGAGAATTTGAAGATAGAGTATCTATTACTCCAGAGGAAGTCTATGAAAAATTAGGAATCGAGATTCCTTCAACATCACTTCCTAGTACTAAAAAAATAAATTCTGTCTTAACTAAATTAGAAGAAGAAGGATATACTCATGTAATTGCCATTACTATATCAAGTGGATTATCTGGAACTTTTAATGCCGTAAGATTAGCTTTAGAAGATCATCCAAAATTGATTTCTCATGTTTATGATACAAAGATGCTAGCATATGGCGAAGGTATGATTGTATTAGAAGCTGCTAAAGCTATTAAAGAAGGTCAATCATTCGAAAATATAATATCCAATCTTCCTAAACTTAGAGGAAGAATATCAGCATACTTTACTTTAAATACTCTTGAGTATTTAAAGATAGGTGGAAGAATAGGTAAAGTTGCTGGTACTATTGGCGAATTACTTAATTTAAAGCCTGTTATAGGTGTTGATGATAATGGTGTTTACTATACAGCTTGTAAAGCTAGAGGTAGAAAACAAGCTCTTTCAAAACTTACTGATATCTTAAAAGAAGCTTTAAGCAAAGGTAAATGTAAAATTCAAGTGCTACAAGGTGGAGCCCTTGAAGAAGGAAGAGCTTACTTAGAAAGCATTAAAAACTTAGAGAATATAGTAGAAATTGGTATAGCTTCAATTAGTCCTGCATTAGGTGTCCACGTTGGTCCGGGATTAATAGGATTAGCTATTCACAAAATTTATTAAAATAAATTTGCATATTAAGCGGTAATATTTGTTAAATAATTTTTAAAAAATAACAAGTAAATGTTAAATATATATTTGCTTGTTATTTTTTTTAATATGACTAACCTTATCACTATTGATATAGTTTTATTTTATGCTATAATCTAGACATATTTATTAAATTTTAAGGAGGCAACTTTTATGCAAAAGATTGCAATAGTAACTGATAGTGCATGCGATTTAACTTTAGAAACTATGAAAGAAAACGATATCCATCTTTCGCCGCTAAGAATAATCTACTCACATGGTGAATTTGAAGATAAAATAAATATAACTTCTGAAGAGGTTTATAATTCTTTAGAAACTGAAATTCCAACAACTTCACTACCAAGCCCAAAAACTTGTGAAAGGGTTCTTAGTCAAATAGAGGCAGCTGGTTACACTCATGTAATTGCTATTAGTGTATCTAAAGCACTATCAGGAACATTTAATGCTTTCAGGCTTGCATTAGAAGGACACCCTAATTTAACATCTACTATTTTTGATAGTAAAATAATAGGCTATTGTCAAGGCGTTATTGTATTAGAAGCTTCCAAAATGGTACAAGCGGGTAAATCTTATGAAGAAATATTAGAATATCTTCCTAAAGCACGTGAAAATGTAGTCGGATACTATACTTTAAATACATTAGAATACTTAATAAAAGGTGGAAGAATAGGAAAACTCGCTGGTGCTATAGGACAATTCCTACATTTAAAACCTATTATTACAATGGATAAGACAGGAGTTTATTGTTCTATTGCCAAAGTTAGAGGTAGAAAACAATCTCTTTCAAAACTTCATGAAATAATTAAAGAACATCTTACGGAAGGAAAGTGTAAACTTTGGGTACTTCAAGGTGATGCTTTAGAAGAAGGCACTAAGTTCATGGAAAACCTAAGAAACTTACATAATGTAGTATCAGTCGAATTAACATTAGTTGGCGCTATGTCTGCAGCTCATTCAGGAAGAGGAATGATAGGTATAGCTATACAAAGGGTTGACTAGCTATGCAAAACTTTAGCTTTAATAACATATCTGATATTAAAGCAGAGGAAAAAAGGCTTCATGATGAGTATATGCAAAAATTATCTGAATTAAAGGCTCTGCAAAAAAGTAAAGAGTCTTCAGGTCAAATCTTTACTAAGGGTTTATTACCCATTTACGTGCTCCACATATTAACAAAAGGTCATGCCAATGGCAATGATATTTCTCAAAAAATAGGTCACCGTACAAATGGTCTTTGGGTGCCTAGTACCGGTGGAATTTATCCATTATTAAAGAAGCTTGAAAAAGAAGGATTTGTTATGGGTATTTGGGATGATCCAAAGAAAAAATTTCAAAAGTTTTATTCACTAACGCCTAAAGGACAAAATGAATATATTATTAGGAAAGATTTAATGAAACCGAGAATAGAAGAAGCTCTCAAGGTTTTTAAGATTATATATAAAGATATATACTTATAAGTATATATCTTTTTTTTGTATTTCTTTTCTATATTTGCACAAACTAATCATAAGGCACTTGAAAAAAATAATACTTAGGTGGTGTATTTATGAAAGGTAAAATTATTGATTTAAATAATTCCGAAGCTTTTGTTTCATTAGAAGATGATACTATAATAACTATACCGTTAACTAACTTTAATGCTTCCATCTCTATAGGTTCATCTATTGATATGGCTTCACTTTCTGGAAGCTATGGTCTTTATAATAATCATAGAGCAGAAATTGCTCAAAATAAACTAATTGACTTTTTCTAGTAATAACTGTAAAATTATTTTATATTTACAATGTGCTAGGGGTGCCTTAAGGCTGAGAGATGATTTACTATCATTAACCCTTTAAACCTGATCTTGGTTAATACCAGCGTAGGGAAGCCATATACGATGCGTGATAAAGTTATACTCACGCCCATGGTATCTCCTAGCATATTTTTTAGGAGGTATTTTTTTATGGAAAACTTTATATCAACCCTAAAAGAGAGTTATACAACTCTTTTAGGCAACCCTTTATCAATTTTAACCGTGGTAGGTGGTATCTTACTCCTTTTGGCAATTATAAAATTCAAAAAGATAAAGTTAGATGCTAAATTAATGGCCAGAATAGGTATAGCATTAGCCCTTGCTACTATTTTAAATATGATTAAGATTTACTCATTACCAAATGGTGGTGGAAGTATTTCTCTTGGTAGCATGATTCCGCTATTACTTATTGCATTTATGTATGGTCCTGAAATTGGATTATTAACTGGATTCTTATTTGGTATTATAAGCTTAATAATAAACCCTTATATAATTCATCCTATTCAAGTATTATTTGATTATCCTTTACCTTTTATGGCTATAGGTTTTGCAGGATACTTTAAAAACAATATGTCTTTAGGAGCTACTATAGGAATGACACTTAGATTTGTATGTCACTTTATTTCAGGCTATGCTTTCTTTGGAGAATTTGCTCCTGAAGGTTGGTCACCAGCAGTTTACTCTTTAGCTGTTAACGGCGTTGCTGTTGGAGGAGAACTTATAATATGCTTAATTATTATGTCATTATTACCTATTAATAGAATTATAAAAGGAACCGACACCGTTTTTTAATATTAATATAGTTTTTAAAAAAGCTACCCGAAAATGGGTAGCTTTTTTATATGTATTATTCTATTGAAATTGCATTAACCGGACAGCTTGATTCTGCATCTTTAGCTTCTTCTTCTTTTCCTTCTGGAACATCAGCTTTAGCTATTGCCTTTCCATCATCATCCATTTCAAATACATCTGGGCAGATTGATGGACATAATCCACAACCTATACATGTATCCTTATCAACACTTGCATTCATAAATATTCTCCTTTCTTTATAAGTGATTTTTAAAGAAATATCAAGAATTTAATATTTCTTTAAATTCACTTCAATTAGTATTACATTGATATTATTGCCTTATTATACGTTTATTATGTATATCCCTAATATAAGCCTTCAAATATTAATGAGTATAAATCATTATCTCTAACATATTCTTCTGCAATCCCAGCCTCTAAAGCTTCAGTTAAATCTAAATTTATTGGTAATTCTCCAAGTAAATTTAATCCTAGATATTCTGCATGCTCTTCTGACGACTTTTTACTAAATACTTTCATTTTTGTATTGCAACCAGGGCAGCTAATATAAGCCATATTCTCAATTACCCCTCTTACCTTAACATTCATCTTGTTTGCCATAACAACAGCTTTTTTAACTATCATAGACACCATATCTTGTGGTGTTGCAACAACAACCATCTCACTTATAGGAAAACTTTGCATTATTGTTAATGTTACATCCGATGTTCCTGGAGGCATATCAATTAATAAATAATCTAATTCTCCCCAATTTGTATCAGTAAACATTTGTGTTAATACACTTGTTACTACAGGACCTCTCCATATTACCGGTTCATCCTCTATAGGAATTAAAAGATTCATTGACATTATTTTAATTCCACTTTTAGTTGAAACTGGCATATATTCAACTCCATCTTCTCCTACTTTTCTCATTTTAGCTCTTTCTTTATTTATCCCAAAAAACCTAGGCATAGATGGACCTGTTATATCTGCATCTAAAACTCCAACCTTATACCCTTTTTTTCTTAATATACTAGCTAATATTCCTGTAACCGTAGATTTACCCACTCCGCCTTTACCACTAATTACTCCTATTATATTTTTTACATCTCCGTAGTTTGGAATTACTTTTCCACAACTTTCTACCTTATTAGTCTCCTTTGAAGAACATGAATCCTTACTAGGACAACTTGAACAATCACTCATTTTTTACTCCTCCTCATACCATTCATTTGGTTTTGATATATTAGCTTCGCTAGTTACTATATTCCATTCCCTAAATTCATTTTTAGCTTTTATATAGTAATCTTCTTGTATTTTATCTTTTTTATTATCTACTGATATTTTAGACTTATATGTAGAACTATCATATCCTTTATTCTTAACTGTTAACACAACATCAAATTCACTTGCATTGTTATTTACTAATTCTATATCTGGTATTGTTTTTCTTGCTTTTTTCAAAAATGCTTCAATATCAGTTGAAAATACATACTTTAAACAATCTACATCCCCTTGAATATCTATTCCAACTTTATGAGGGGTTTCAGTAAATTCTTTTTTCTTTAAATTTAATACATTTGATATTGAATTATAATATATATATTCAAAATCTCTAGGTTTTCTAATAAATGATAAATTTTTCATTATACCCTCATCTACTCTACTAGATACCGTAAAGATGTTAGTATCATTATAAAAATTTCCTTCATGAGCTCCAACTATATAATTAAACTTTTCAACTTTATCGCCCATATTAAATTCAAAAATATAATCCGGACTTAATTCAGTTTTATTTTCACTCTCCTTAGAACTATAAAGCAATTTATACATATCTTCTATAGCCTTTGACTCTGTAACTATAAATTTGAAAGCAGGGTCACGTACACTTTGGATACTTATTTGATCTATATTTTGAGTTTGAAATTTTTCAAAGTACTCATTTTTAAAACCTAATTTTTTCTGCAAATTATCAATAGTATTACAACCTACAAAATTCAAGGAAATTAATATAGTGGCAACTACCGCCACTGCTTTTTTTGTTTTTTTCAATTATACCAGTCTCCTTTATGTAACTTAATTTCTTATAAATAATTAGGAGAAGCAATTTAGCTTCTCCTAATTACAAGTAAATTATAATACTTTAATTCTTCAATGGCAAATTTTATTCCATATACTATCTAAAGTTGTCAACTATCTCTTCAAAAACAACTTCAATACTAGGTTTAGATTTGCTATCATCATATTTAAAGTTAATCAAGATAACTTTTCCTTCAGAGTCTTCTCTAAAATAGCATTTGTTCCTGAAATTATTACTATTTTCTTTGACTTCATAATTTATTACATTCCAGGATACTCCATTGCTTTTATATTCATAATATTTTTTATTATTTATATTCTGAAATATCCTTATATCTACTTTATTTATGCTATCAAGATTATTTAGTATAGTTATATTTCCCTCAATTTTATCACTATTAAATCTAATCTCTAACTCCGTCTCATCTACATTCTCCATTCCCTCTTCTACTATCCATTCCCCAGGCAATAACACCTTGTATTCTCCTTCATTCAACTTATATTCAGAGAACTTATTAACGCCATTATTTCTCAGTGCCACTTTTTTTATATCTTCCGAGAAAAACTGTTGCATGCATACAAGAATAAACATTAGTGATAATAGTAATGATAAAATATAGATTTGCTTCTTATTCATACTAATCTGCTCATTAGGAATTATAAGTACTTCCTATATCCTATTAAATCTCATGTTATTGCATTGGCACAACAACAGTTGAGTTTTTAAAATCATAGAACATTAGCCAACATCCCATACCATTTCTATCTTTATCATCATCACTAATCCATGTTACGAAACCAGTCTTTCCTTCATATGGTTGTTCATCTTTTTCTCTCTTTCCTGGAACTCCATAAATGATATATTTAAGATTTCCTTCCTTGTCACATTTATATCCAAGCATAAATTTCCCATATTTTTTAATATACGGATAGTAATTTAACATTGGATAATATGCAACTGTATACTTATTGTAATTTGACATATTACACATTTCATATAAATCATTTACTTTCACTTTATACCATTTACAATATTTAATCTCTTGATATTTATCCCTACAATTTTCGAAGCCTCTTGCAATACCTTCAAAATACTCACCCACACTACCTCTTACTTCGAATATATCTGGAGCCTTATATTCCTTTTTTTCCTCAGTTTGAATACTTTCTTCATCATCTTCAAACTTTCCTCTTGGATCTACCTTTTCTATTGGCTCTGCTGGTTCTAACTTTGCCCCCTCAGTTTGAATACTGCCTTCATACTCTTCAAACTTTCCCCTTGGATCTACCGTTTCTATTGTTTCTACATCTCCTACTGTCTCTACCTTTTCTATTGTCTCTACCTTTTCTATTGGATCTGTAACTATTTCATTATCTCTATCACATTCATCATCATGCTTTTTGTGATCTTTATCTTTGCATTTACATTTGTCTTTGTCTTTGTCTTTATCCTTGTCTTTGTCCTTGTCTTTTTTCTTATCATATTTTTTATCCCAGTCTTTTTTAGCCATTTCAACCTTAGGTTTATGGCTTTCCTCAACGGCTTTAACAACCTTATAATTTTTCCAATTATCTGATGGCTGATCCCCATTAATAAATCCACACATTATAAATATAGGGATTCCATCTTTCATTTTAACTATTGCAGCCCCACATATTTTATCAAAGGCTACATCTAACCCTGCTATGTTATCAGCAAAGTATTCTTTTGTACATTCCCCTTTACCCCCATCTCCTACATCAATTTTACCAAGATTTATAAGTTGTTTTGAATCTCGCTTATTACAAATAAGCATAACATTATAATCATCAATATCTTTTCTTAAGTTTTGGGCATAAAACGATACCTTACATCTTTCTCCTTTTGCTTCTATCTTTGAATATCCTGATAATGTCTTATCACTAGTACTTGAATGACCTCGTTCGTCTTCTTGTAGTATTATAAAGTTTCTATACAATTTATTTATTTGTGACAAAACTTAAATTCCTCCATTTACATTAATTCAATATATTATATGCTTACTATACTAGAATATGTTAAAAAATAAACCTCTAAGGCTATCTGCTACTAAAACAGTACTCTTAGAGGTTTTTTTTATTTATATACTAGCCTAATATTAGCTATATTCAAAAATAACAAGCCAATATGCTAAAATAATTCATTTACTTTATTTGATAATTTTCCAAACTCCTGAATGCTTAACGTTTCCCCTCTTCTCTTTGGATCTATTCCAGCATTATCAAAGGCTAATTGTAAATTTTCCTTATCAAGGCCTATGCTCTTTAACCCATTCCATAAAGTTTTTCTTCTCATATTGAAAGAACTTCTTATTATATCAAAGAATAATTTTTCATTATCAAGTTGAACCTTTGGTTCTTCTAATCTATCTAATCTTATTACTATTGAATCAACCTTAGGTCTTGGTATAAATGATTCTGGTGGTACAGCTCTTACTATTGAAGTATTGCAGTAATATTGAACTAATAATGAAAGTGCTCCATAAGTTTTTGACCCTGGATCTGCATTCATTCTTTCTGCAACTTCTTTTTGAATCATTATTGTTAATGATTTAAATTTATAACCTTCTTTTAAAAGTTTAACAACTATTGGAGTTGTTACATAGTAAGGTAAATTTGCAACTAACTTAACGCTTTTTTCTTCTCCAATAATTTCGTTAAAGTCAACTTTAAGAGCATCATTATGTATTAACATAAGTTTTTGGTTATCACCAATCTCAGTTTGTAGTATAGATATTAAAGTACTATCTAATTCGATAGCTACAACTCTTTTAGCTTTTTTTAATAATTGTGTAGTTAAAGTTCCAACACCTGGTCCAATTTCTATAACCAAATCCTCTTCTGTTACTTCTGCACCTAAAACTATGTCTTCAGTTACAGTTTCATCTATCAAAAAGTTTTGACCTAAACTTTTTGTAAATCTAAAATTATATTTCTTTACAAGTTCTGCTGTTTTCATATCTTGTGTATCCATATTATTTACTCACTTCCAATTCTTTTTCTATTTTGTTTATAGCTTCTGTAAACTCTTCTTTTGTTATTCCATAATTATTTAATCTTGATAACATTTGATTTGCATTTCCATACCCTATTCCTATAATTTTTCCAAGCATCACTCTTCTCTTTCTAGAATCATCTTTACCTGTTAATTTAAAATAGAACATATCTTGCGCCGTATAGAATTCTATTCTGTCTTCTTCAGAGCTCTTTGCCCTGTTTAAAGCCTCTATTATCACTTCTGGAGTTGCATTCTCTACTCCTATGTTATTTCCCTTCATACCATCTTCTTGAGCTATATATGCATGTTTTATCCCTTTAACTCTTTTAGATATTATGCTTCTAATTTTTTCGCCTGCAAAATCAGGATCAGTGAATACAATAACACCTTTTCTTTTTTGTGCTTCTTTTATTCTGTCTATTACTTTTGCATTTATTCCAAAACCACCTACCGCTATCAATTCAGCATCTACTGCTTGTTTAACCGCAGTTATGTCATCTCGTCCTTCTACAACTATAACCTCTTTAATCAAATTCTTACTTCCTTTCAACTTTCCCCGTATTAGTTATTTTTTCAAGTTACCTTACTCTTTTAATTCATATGTCTTGTTTCTATATATTAATTTATCCTTATCTACTTATTATGTCAAACAATTTAGGTCTTTAGGCATATTTTTTTAATATATCGTATGCCCTAAAGCTTTCAGCTCCCTAACTTTTCAAATAAAAAAGGTGCTCATTTGAGCACCTTTTATTTTACCATTCACCGGGATATGCAATTATGCTAACGGCAATGCCGTATCTTCTTCCCCAGTTCATTGCTTCATCATGTGAATCTACATAAATATCTATTATATTACCTTTAATTGCTCCACCAGTATCAGAAGCTATTGCTTCACCATAACCTTCAACATATACTAGCGATCCTAGTGGTATTACCCTTGGATCAACTGCTATAGTTCCTCTACCGCCACGAGCGCTTGTTGGTGTGGTCCCTGTAGCAGTAATCCCATCTCCATAATAGGCTGTGGATTCGCAATATAGTGTATTCCCATAAGATTGTGAACCTCTACTTACACCGCTACTTACATCTATACTTGCACTTGCAAGTTCTACTTTTGTTCCAACTACAGTAATTTCTGTAACTGGAGCTGAAATAACTTTAGTTGCTTTTGCAGTTCTTAATACCTCTTTGCCATTTTTAAAAACTACTTCATAAACTACTTCTTTTTCTCCTAAAACCCCTTCTTGTCTTACCTCTTTTACACTACTATCTAATTCTGAATCAGTTTCTTCACCAGTATCATAATGTAAAACCTCTTTTGCTGTCTCTTGTTTTATATCAACTTTAACTAGTTGTATATTCATGTCTTTTTCAATTTTAGCATCTAAAGCTGGCGTTATTTCATCTAAACCTTCTTTAAATTCTATTCCTTGATTCTTTAGTTCAGCATCTTCTGCTTTAATCATATCTGCTACAGTAGCCTCTGCTGTGTCAATAGATAATTCTTTATCATTAACTGTAAGCTTAACTTCTATTGCTTTTATAACATCTATTGTATCTTTTTCGGATACGCTATTGTTTAAAGCAGGTTTTACTTTATCCTTAGGCGTAAGTTCTACCCCCTTAGATTCTAGTACATCTTTAACAGTCCCTTTATATGTGACAAACGTCTCTTTCTTTCCGTCTATGCTAATCTCAATTGTCTTTCTCTTATTTATAAATGTCACAGCTATGATACTTGCTATTGCAAGACCAATAATTATTTTTGCCTTCGGACTGTTAGAAAAATTGTTTTTCAGGTATTTTTTACATTTTTCTATCATCTACTTTACCTCCCTTGGCAAGATTGTCTTTTAACATTATATAGTAAAATATAATGTATTGTCAAACTGACAACTTCTTGCATTACTTGAACTGCTTTTCTAATACACATTGTGTATAATTAAAATTATTAAATATTAAATAAATAATAGCGAATTTTATCGCAGTTCTTTTTGAGTTATTTTAGATCAATATTCAATTGTACGTAATTGCCTTTATAAGTATATTTTACTTATATGTACTTTAATGTAAATATCTGTACTCCTATTGTACTTTATATTTTTTTATCAATCAACCTGGTAAAATTATCATTTACTGTTATATTTACTTCTTTAGAGCTGATTTCCTTTATTTGTGCAATCTGTTCTATTATATGGCTTATATAGTCTGATTTGTTACGTTTTCCTCGGTTTGGCACCGGAGTCATATATGGACAATCTGTTTCTACCAGTAATTTTTCAAGTGGTATAGCTTTTACTACCTCTGCTATTTTATTAGCATTTTTAAAAGTAACTACACCTGTTATTCCTATATAATATCCAAGTTTAATACATTCTTTAGCAAACTCTACGCTCCCTGAAAAGCAATGTACTATCCCTTTAACTGAAGGAAACTCTTTCATTATTTCAAGGGTATCTCCATGAGCATCTCTATCATGAATTACCACTGGAAGATTTAATTCTTTAGCCAAATTCATTTGTGTTCTAAATACATCTTTTTGTACTTCCTTTAAAGGATTGCCATCATAGTGGTAATCTAATCCAATTTCTCCAATGGCTAGTATCTTTTTATTTTCTTTTACATATTCAATTATTTCTGATTTAACATCATTATTAAAATCATTTGCCTCACTTGGATGGATTCCTAGTGCTCCATATATAAAATCATATTTCTTAGTTAAGTTATTAGTTTTTTCAATACTCTCATAATCCGATGAACAATTTAATACAAAAGCTACACCATTTTCTTGTATTTGCTTTAAAACCTCATCTCGATCTTCATTAAACGCATCTGAATCATAATGAGCGTGTGTATCAAAAATCACATATTTATTTTCCATGTTTTTTCCTCCTATTTTTACATTAATATATTACATATTATATATTATAGACAAAAAAGGTATTAATTAAGCCTCTTAACATACCACTGGTTATTTAGTTATGTAATATTTTCTTAATTTTTTTGACACTTAAATGACATATAATTGAGTTATATTTATACTTGTAGAGTAGTTAAAACATTATTATTTACCCCTAAACATTTTAATTGTATAATCCCTAGAGCTCAATCGTCCCCCAAAATGATATAGCTCTAGGGTATTTTTTTCTAGAATTTTTTCTCTTTTAACCTTTTAAGTTCTTCTATTGATTTCTTTTTATCTATTCTTTCAAATAAAACTTCTACTTCTCCAATTAATCCTTCTTTCTTTTCTACAAAACTCCAAATTGGTTCTTCTAGTTTTAAAAATTCTGCAATCTTTTCACAAGTGAAAGGCATAAACGGATATAGTAAGTTTGTTAAATTAACTATTATTTGAATGCATGTATATATTGTTTGACAACATTGTTTCCTATTTTTCTCTATTGAAATCCAAGGTTTTTCGTCATCAAATATTTTATTTCCCTTTTTAATAAGATAAAATATATCTTCTAATGCACTTTTAAATTTACCTTCTTCAATTTTATCACCTACATCAAAATATAGATTTAAAATTTCATCTTGTAATTTCTTATTCATAGTTCCATTTGGAATTCTTGAATTTAAGTTTTTCTTTGAAAATATTAATGTTCTATTCACAAAATTACCAAAGCTCGAAAGCAAATCTGTATTTATTGTATTAATAAAATCTCTCCATGTAAAATCGGTATCGCGAACTTCTGGGGATTTTAAAGCTAAATAGTATCTAACGCTATCCGCATTATAATTTTCTACTATATAATCTGCCCATATAGCCCAATTTTTCACTGCTGAAAAACTTTTACCTTCTAGTTTCAAATATTCACTTGATATTATTCTTAAGTTTGGATTTTTTATATCTAATCCTACCAATATTGCTGGAAAAATAACTGTATGAAATGGAATATTATCTTTTCCATGAACAAAATATACTCTTGAATCTTCCCCTTGCCAATATTCTTTAAAATCTTCTTCTTTTTCTTGAAGACATTCCATGCTAGCAGTTAAGTATCCCATAACAGCTTCAATCCAAACGAATATTTTTTTATCTTCATATCCTTCTAAAGGGACATCAACGCCCCAATTTAAATCTCTAGTTACAGCTCTGTCTCTAAGTCCTTCATCCAAATATCTATTTACTATTTTTTGAGCATTATCTCTCCAACCTTGTTGCTCTATTGCTAATCTTTTAACATCCTTTTCAAATTTAGATAAAGTGAAAAATAAATGATTTGTTTCTTTATCTTTAGGTTCTGATTTGCAAGTTTTGCATTTCTTCTCGAGTAATTCATCAGCTTCTATAATTTCAGAACAGATTTCGCATTGATCTCCAGTTGCATATCCTCCGCAACGTGGACATTTACCTTCTATATATCTATCTAATAAAAATTCATTACAAGTTTCACAATAAGTTTGCTTTACTTTCTTCTCGTAAATATATTCTTTATTATATAACTCTAAGATAAACTCACTAACTCTATCCTTATGATACTTGGAACTTGTTTTAGCAAAAATATCAAAAGAAAATCCTAAAGATTTAAAGCACTTTTCAAATTCATTGTGATACTTTATAGTTGCTTCTAAAGGTGTTATCCCATCTTCCTTTGCCTTCATTGTTACAGGAGTTCCATGACAATCTGTTCCTGATAAGAAAATTACTTCATCTCCCATAAGTCTATGATATCTTGCTATTATGTCCCCTGGTAATAAAACCGCTATTCTTCCTAAATGCAAAGGCCCATTTGCATAAGGCCAAGCATTACCAACTATAATCTTCATATATATAGCCCCCCTAATTTTCAATTGTTAATTCATACTAAATAATTGATTATGGATAAAAACTCCATCAATTTGATGGAGTTTTTATCCTTATTGTTATTATCTTACTTGGCTTCCTGTTGGTAATTTACCAGGGTTTATAACTTGTAATAAACTATCATCATCTGTAGCTGCTGCTAAGATCATTCCTTGTGATAATTCACCTCTTAGTGTAACTGGTTTTAAGTTAGCAACTAAAACTACATATTTACCAACTAAATCTTCTGGCTTGTAGTATTGCGCTATTCCTGAAACTACCTGTCTTTCTTCACCATTTATATCTACTTTAAGCTTAAATAATTTCTTAGCTTTCTTCATTGGTTCACAAGCTATTACTTTTACTACTCTTAAATCTATTTTATCAAAATCATCTATTGTAATTTCTTCTTTTATAGGTATTATTTCTACCTTTTCATTTTTTTCATTTTTCTTGTTTTCTGCAAGTTGTGCTTCTCTAATTTCTTCTAATTCCTTAAGCTTTGCATCAACATCTATTCTTGGGAATAAGCTTTCGCCCTTTTTAACAGCAGTTCCTGGAGCTGTTCCATCAAACCCTGCTAAAGAATCCCAATCAATAGCTTTTACTGCTAATTGAACATTTATCTTTTCGCTTGTTTCTGGTAAAAATGACGATAACATTACTGAAGCAAATCGTAAACTTTCAGCTAAGTTATATAACACAGTTCCAAGTCTATCTTTCTTTTCTTCATCTTTCGCTAGTATCCAAGGAGTTGTTTCATCAATATACTTGTTAGCTCTTCCTATAAGTTCAAATATACTTTCTAAAGCGTCAGGAATTCTTAATTCATCTATAGCCTTTGAAACTTTCTTTGGTGCTTCTAAAGCCAAGTTTATTAACTCATTATCAAAGTCACCTTTTTCTATTGGTGCTGGTATTACTCCATCAAAGTATTTTTCAATCATTGCGACTGTTCTTGATAAAAGGTTACCTAAATCGTTACAAAGATCTGAGTTTATTTTCTTTATAAATATCTCATTGTTGAATAATCCATCTGAACCAAATGGTATTTCTCTTAATAAGTAATATCTTACTGCATCAACACCAAATTTATTTATTAAAACAACTGGATCAACTACATTACCTTTTGATTTTGACATTTTACCACCATCAACAAGTAACCATCCATGTCCAAATACTTGCTTTGGTAATGGTAATTCTAAAGCCATTAACATTATCGGCCAATAAATAGTATGGAATCTTAAGATATCCTTACCTATTAAATGTACATCCGCGGGCCAATATTTTTCATAGAATTCTTGATTTTCACTGCCATATCCTAAAGCAGTTATATAATTTGAAAGTGCATCTATCCAAACATAAACAACATGACCTTTGTCAAATGTTACAGGAACTCCCCAGTCAAAGCTAGTTCTTGAAACGCAAAGATCTTGAAGCCCTGGTTTTAAGAAGTTATTAACCATTTCATTTTTTCTTGATTCTGGTTGAATAAATTCTGGGTTTGCTTCTATATATTCCATTAATCTATCTGCATAGTTACTCATCTTGAAAAAATAAGCTTCTTCTTTTGATTTTTCTACTGCTCTATTGCAATCAGGGCAGTTACCATTTACTAATTGAGTTTCTGTCCAAAAAGATTCACATGGAGTACAGTATAATCCTTCATATGAAGATTTATATATATCTCCCTTGTCATGTAATTTTTTGAATATATCTTGAACAGCCTTTATATGACACTCATCTGTTGTTCTTATAAACTTATCATAGCTAATATTCATCATGCTCCAAAGATCTTTAATTCCAGCAACTACTTCGTTAGTATGTTCTATTGGCGTAATTCCTTTTTCTTCTGCTATTCTTTGGATTTTTTGACCATGCTCATCAGTTCCTGTTAAAAACATTACATCATATCCTGTCAATCTTTTAAATCTTGAAATAGCATCTGCTGCTACGGTTGTATATGTATTACCTATATGAAGTTTTGTTGATGGATAATAAATAGGTGTAGTTATATAATATGGTTTTTTACACATTATTTTTTTCCTCCCTTAGTTTAACTATATTTAATAAAAAAAGCCCCTATATAGGTTTTTATACCCATATAGAGACGTATTATACGTGTTACCACTCTACTTTATATTTATTTCACAATAAATATCTTATCAGGTGAATTATCACCATGCAATATAACGGTTGTTACCGTATCCTTCTAACTTTGATTCATAGTTCAAAGGATATGCTCGGAGACCATCTTCATGAAGCTTATCGACGCTAGCTTTCACCATTTCTAGCTCTCTTTTGACTTTCTCCTTCATTACTCTTCTCTTCAATGCTTTTATTATTTTAATATAATGATATTATATAATAAAATTACTGTCAAATTTTTTTAATATAATTTTCAATTTTTATTTATTCCTTATCATTTTAACTTTTCTTTCAGCTTCCTTAAACAATTACAATTCCTATCTTCATACTAATTCTTATCTTTGTAATTAGTATCCCCAATAATATATGTTATAATAGATGTTATAATAGATATATATCATTGGGAGTGATTTGTTATGAGTGACTTTAAGTTACCGCGAATAGGTTTAAGAAATATAAAAACAGCCATTTCTGTATGTATATGCTTAATTCTTTTTTCAAAAGACCCTTTTTTTGCTGCAATAGCATCTATAATGTGTATGCAGGATACAGTTGAACATTCACTAAAAATAGCAACAAATAGGGTAGTAGGAACATTATTAGGTGGTCTACTTGGGCTTATATTTCTTTATTTAACTAGATGGCTACAGGCGGAAACCTTCACTCCATATATTACAAGTATAGGAGTTGTTATTGCTATTTATTTATGTAATCTACTAAAGAGACCAGCAGCTTCTGCAATGTCATCTTTAGTATTAATAGCTATTATGATAGCACCTGCAACTAGTAACCCTTTTATTTACGCATCTAAAAGAACAATAGAAACAATATTTGGAATCACGGTTTCAATTCTAGTAAATAAATATATCAAACCCCCAAAAGAACAAGATTAAATATTACAATTAGTACATTTTATTCATCAGGAGGCTTTACTATTGATAAATTCTAAAGAAATTTCAAAACTTACCTTTCCTAAAGTAGGACTTAGAACTATAAAATCTGCAATTTCAGTATTCTTATGTTTAGTTATATTCCCAGAGATTCCTTTCTTTGCTTGTTTAACTGCTGTTATATGTCTACAAGACACCGTAGCTAATTCAGTTAAAACTGGTATTCATAGAGGCGGCGGAACTATACTTGGTGGTTTTATAGGTGTTATTTTCCTGCTATTTTGCAGACTTATAAGCTCTACCGTTCCTACTACTATGCTATCCAAGCTATTAATTTATATAATAATTTCCCTTGGAATAATAGTAGTTATATATTGCTGTAATTTACTAAATCAACCAGGTGCTATAAATGTATCATGTATTGTATTTTTAGCAGTAACAACTGCTCATGCTTACGAAGAACCAGTTTACTATGCAGTAGATAGGATTGTTCAAACGCTGTTTGGAATTCTTATTTCAATATTAGTAAATAAATATATTACTCCCCCAAAAGAAAAGACTAATTAACTTATAAAAAGAAGTTATCCTATAATTTTAGGATAACTTCTTTTTTATTTATATATTTCTTGTTTCTTCTTTTAATAAATTAACTTCTTCTTTGTTTAAAAATGGACTTAATTTATTAAATACTGTTTCATGATAATTATTTAACCATTCTTTTTCTTCAACTGATAACATTTTTACTACTACTCCATTTAAATCTATAGGACAATATGATATTGTTTGGAATTTATAAAATTCTCCAAATTCTTCACTTATTATATCTTTAACTACTAGCAATGTATTTTCTATCCTTATACCATGTTTGCCTTCTTTATATACTCCTGGTTCATTTGTTATTATCATTCCAGGTTCTAACACTGTTGTGTTTCCTTCTTGTCTAAACCCCTGTGGCCCTTCATGAACATTTAGAAAATAACCTACACCATGACCTGTTCCACATTTATAATCCATTCCATATTGCCACAATGGTCTTCTTGCTAATATATCTAAATTCATCCCAGTTGTACCTTTTAAGAATTTAGCTGTTGATAAAGCAATATGTCCTTTTAAAACAAGGGTGAAATCTCTTTTTTCTTCTTCTGTTAAATTTCCAAGTACAAAAGTTCTTGTTATATCAGTTGTTCCATCATAATATTGACCACCAGAATCAACTAGTAGCATCCCTTCTGGTTTTAGCTTATAATCACTTTCTTCTGTTGCAGAGTAATGCATCATGGCTGCGTGCTCTTTATAACCTGCTATTGTCCCAAAACTTGCCCCTTTAAAGTTTTGCCCCTCTGCTCTAAACCCAAGAAGCTCATCACTTGCTGACATTTCAGAAACTTCTTCTTTACCTACATTTTCTTTAAGCCATTTAATAAACTTCACCATAGCAACGCCATCTCTAACTTGGCTGTTTTCTGTATTTGCTATTTCAACCTGATTTTTTATAGCTTTTAATGTAGTTGTTATATTTAATTTTTCTATTATTTTAACTTCTTTATTTATAAGCGAATATAACTTTGCATTTACCTTTTGTGGGTCTATACATACAGATTCCTTTATATTTTCAACTGCATTTTCTATATTTTTATAATCAGAAACTTCTATACCTTCATTATTAAGTATTTTTAATGTTTCATCATCCACTTTGTCCATATCAATATATAGCGTAGCCTTTTCATCTGTAATTAAAGCATACGTAAGCGCTACAGGATTAAAACTAATATCATTTCCTCTAATATTAAATAACCATGCAATATCATCTAATGAAGTTATAATATAATTCTTTACTTCATCTTTAGTCATTTCACATCTTACTTCATTTATCTTTTCACTAGAGCTTTTACCTGCAAATTTAACTTCATGAGTAAATATCTCTTCCTTAGATAACGTTGGTCTATTATCCCAACACTCTTCTAATAAATCCTTGCTAATTTCTATTTTGAAGTTGTTTTCTTCTGATATTTTCAATAAATCTTTATATTGATTAGCTGAAATTACTCTTCCATCAAAACCTAGAACCTCACCTGATTTTATATTTTCATTCACCCACTGATCAAGTGTTAAAACTCCAGGAATTCTCATTTTCATTAAATCTATTCCACTATCTTTTAATTCATTATTAGCTTGAATAAAATATCTTCCATCTGTCCATAACCTTGCTGTTTCTTTTGAAACTAATAATGTTCCAGCTGAACCTGTAAACCCAGATATATGAGCCCTTCCCTTATAATAATCCGCGACATACTCACTTTGATGTGGATCACTACTTGGTATTATGTAATGATTTATCTTGTTTTTATCCATTGTTTCTCTTAATTTTATAATATTATTCATTATCTATTCTCCTTATTTTTAATAATTTGATGATTATATTTTACCACATTAATTGTTTATTCTAAATTTACTTTATTTTCTGAATATTGTATTGATAAATTTTATATTTTTCTATATAATCTTAATTATGGGTAATAAAGGAGGGTGTTAGTGTGATTAATTTATCAAAATTTACTAATTTTTTAGTAAAAGCAAAACAGAACACTTATTGTTCTGGAGGAAAAAAAGAAAAATCCTCAAGGCCAAATTCTAATGATTATGCTTTTAAAATGTATGATTATTATTATTTAGATAGTTATCTTGGTAATAAAGAGTTTATTGGTGAAGAAATTATTTGGCAAAATGAAAAGGTTTTTTGGGGCATGAATTATAATGGCAGGCTTCTAGTTGAAGATTCCCCTCATGGGTTCTCTAGATTTTTAAAAGAAGCACTTCAAAACGTTAATGAAGATTCACCATTTAGAGGTCCAGAGAAATTTGAAAAAGATAATTTCACATATGAATGTAAATGGAATGGTGATATAAAATTCTTTAACGGCAACGAAACTGTTAAACATAATGGTCAAGAAGTATTTAAATTGAATTTTCATGGAGGTCTTTTGAAATAAATTTTTTTAACTACCTAAAAGACACTGAAATTAAACTTCAGTGTCTTTTAGGTAAATTCTATTAAAAATATTATTTAGACTTTTACCTTAGGCCTAGAACTTCTTATAATCCTATTTATACAACATCACTCTATTTTTTCAACATAAATTTTTCTATCTCATCCACTGTCTTAATCATCTTTACTGTTAGATTTTCTCTGCCATCTTCTGTTATTAAAATATCATCTTCTATTCTTATCCCAATTCCCTCTTCTTCTATATAAATCCCAGGCTCAACTGTATAAATCATTCCTGCCAGAAAATTTGTATCTCTATTTGGCATATCCGTATCATGTGTATCCATCCCTAAACTATGTCCTATACTATGATAATAATATTTAGAAACATCTTCTTTATTTGTAATTAATCCAAGGCTAATACATTCTTTTGCTATCCATTCTTTTGCTTGTTTGTTTAACTCTAAAAAGTTAATACCAGGTTTCATAGCCTTAATTACTTTTTCATTAACTCTTAAAACAGCATTATAAACATCTTTTTGTCGATCCGTAAACTTCCCGTTTATAGGGAATGTTCTTGATATATCCCCATTATAATAATTGAACTGTGCTCCTAAATCAAACAAAATTAAATCTCCATTTTTCATTTCCGAATTATTATCTACATAATGAAGAATTGTTGCATTTTTTCCTGCAGCCGCTATTGTTTTAAAAGCAAAATCCTTTACTCCACGGCTTTTACATAAAAAATCAAAATATGCTTCTAACTCACATTCTTTCATTCCTACCTCTGATTTTTTCATTAGAAGTTCTACCCCATCTATAGTAATATCGATAGCCTTTTTAATTTCTTCTACCTCTTCTTTGGTCTTAACTAATCTAAGTTCTCCAATTATTTTAAAAATATTTTTAAAGCACACTTGAGGATATTTATTTTTTATATCTTTAGCAAAATTTTCAGATAAAGTTTCTTTAACTTCATAACTATTCTTTTCTAAATCTAAATATATATTTAAATCCTCAACTGATGAAATTAGCTTATTTATAAAAGAATTAAAATTACATAAGTAATCTATGTTATCTACCCCTGATATATCTAAAGCCTCTTTCTCTCTTAATCTTTTACCTTCCCATTTTTCTCTTATTGGATCTACTTCGTTAATAAATAATCTTGTTTTAATCTCTCCATTCATTTTGCTCATTAATAGAATATGATTTTCTTCATTCACTCCAGTTAAGTAATAAAAGTTTCTATTTGGTGTAAATGGATATTTTTCATCTGCCGTTTTCTTTGGTGCATTACCTGCAAACAATATTACTATTGAGTTATCCTTAATTCTATTTAATGAATTACTCCTATTTACCACATAAAACTCTTTCTTCAACACCTTCACATCCTTAAATAATTATGACTATGTAAAAAATAACTAGTCACTATACTAGTTTATTTTTCATCATGGTTATTCCATTGCTAACAACCTAACACTTACTACATTATCTACTGCTCTCAATTTTATTAATAGACCTTTTATTTCTCCATCAATACGAGAGACATCTAATGTTATTGTAACATTAGCTGCCATGTTAATTGGAATATCTTGATTTATCGTTATTACATTTCCTTTATTATACGCTATACAATCTAACACTTTTGATAGTGTTCCCGCTTCATGTGATAGTAATACTACTAAAGTTATTTTTTTGCTATATATTGTTTCATTCATTGGAAATATATAATCTTTGTATTTATAATATGTACTTCTACTTATACCTTCTTTCTTTACAGCCTCAATAACATCCTTTGTACTTCCATTAAATAAACTTTCTTTAACACTTAAAACTTTTTTAAAAATTTCTGGCAATACCTTTTCACTAATTATATAGTATTTACCCCTGTCCATAGTTTGTCCACCTCATCTTATTTTGTTTAAAACTTCTCATTTCTTTGCACATATCTTCTTATACATAATTATATATCTTGTTCAATAAAAAGAATACGATAAAATTTATAATTTTATCGTATTCTAATTTCACTGGTGGAGCCGAAAGAAAATAACTAGTCAAATACCCCAGAATTCGACTAGTTATTTTTTAAAAATCGCCTTAGTATAAAGCTATTTATTTTTTTTATGTTTATTACTTAAAGAAACCACCCCTGCAACTACTATAGCAATTACAGATCCTAATGAAAAATATAAAGGAATATTATTTTTAAACATGCCTACAAACACACCAATTCCTGCTCCATATGCTAAATATACTGCTAACTTTTTAATTTCATCATCTGATAAATACATCATATTATTATCCCACTCCATCCAAACAATCCTCCAACTAGATTTTATGCTATTATTATAATTCATAATTTTCTCAAAACTATTACTAAATAGTTACTATTTAGATTTAATAATAATAATTTTCCCCTTATAAATTACTCTCTCAATATATTAGACGTATTAACTATAGAAATAGTTTCCTATTAAAAAAATATTTCTTAAATATTTTTATAACAATTAAATATCTACCTAATAATTTAAAAGACTTTCTAAAAGAAAAGTAAGTTAACCATAAATATTGCAGCTATTATTGCTGTAATCTCTGCAAATAAAGCTGCCCAAAGTGTATGTCTTATTTTTTTTATTTTAACAGCTCCAAAATACACAGTTATTGTATAAAATATAGTTTCTGTAGTCCCCATAATTACAGATGCTATAAGCCCAATACTAGTGTCTGCTCCATATGTTTTAAGTATATCTGTTAAAATCCCTATTGCTCCACTTCCCGATAATGGTTTTATTAAAACTAAAGGTATTACTTCTTTTGGTAATCCTATTAATCCACCTATTGGTGATATAAAATTATTTAACATCTCTAAAAGATTTGCTTCTCTAAAAATATTCACAGCTACTATCATAGCTAAGAGATATGGGAATATGTTTAAACAAACTTTCAACCCGTCTTTTGCACCTTCAATAAACCATTCATATACCTTTCTTCCTTTAAACATTCCGTAAGTTATTATTGCTAAAACTATTATAGGTATAATGCTTTTAGTTATATAATTAAACATAAATTCTCTACCTCTCCTTTTTTAGAAATATTTCTGAAGTATTTTACAGCTAATAACTCCAACTACTGCAGCTATTGTGCTAGCTACTATTGCAGGAAGTAGAATTATTCCAGGATTAGTTGATCCTGTTGCTGCTCTAATTGATATTATAGTTGTTGGAACTAGCTGTATGCAGGCCGCATTTAAAACTAGAAACAAAGCCATATCATTAGATGCTTTTTCCTTATCTTTATTTAACCTATCCATTTCTTGCATTGCTTTAATTCCAAAAGGTGTTGCTGCATTTCCAAGCCCAAGCATATTTGCAGTTATATTCATAACTATTGCACCTAACGCCTTTTCATCCTTAGCCGCATCCTTAAATATAAGCTTTAAAACAGGTCTTAAAAACTTCGACAGTTTCTTAGTAAGTCCACTTTTTTCTGCAACTTTCATCACACCACACCAAAAACACATAAGACCTACAAGTCCAATCATAAATTGAACAGTAGAATCTACTGATCCAACTATAGCCTTTGATAAGCCATCACCATTACCTGTAATAAGTCCCACTAAAAGCCCTAAAAATATCATAATAAACCAAATATAATTAATCACGTAATATGCCTCCTAAAAAAAATTCTTTTACAAATATATGCCTTGCATCTAACCTTTATTAGTGATAGGATAAAGTTATATATAAAACATTATTTAAAGCTGTAAAGGAGGTCTATTTTATGAATGAATCAAACCTTAAATTAGCTCAACAAGATATAGATGACGCACTACAAACCGTTGCTGATATGGAAAAAATAATTGATGCTAACGAAGTTTCTAAAGAAATTTTAAAAGAGAAATTCATCTCCTTAACCGATAAGGTTCAAGAGTTAGAAGATATTCTTAAAACTGAAGGAATATTATAATCTCTTCCAATATAAAAACGGCCCAAGCAATCAATTAAAATTGATTGCTTGGGCCGTTTATATTTAGGGATATTTAAAAAATAACTAGTAATCTTTTATGGATTATTTACAACTTTCTCTTTCAATTAAGCTATAATCTAACACATATTGTGATTTTTCTTTTGTTTCATCTTGCTCAGATTGCTTTTTGCTTAACATCTTTATAAGCATTCTCATTGCAACTGATCCCATATCGTAACTTGGTTGGTTTATTGTTGTTAATTTTGGATAGAAAACTGAAGCAAATGCATTATTATTAAACCCTATAACACTTACATCCTCTGGAACGTTTATTCCTCTATCTCTAAATGCATTAATAACACCCATAGCAATTTCATCTGAAGCACATACTACTGCCTCACAACGCTTATTAAGGGATTCAAATTTCTCAACTGCATCATATCCAGATTTAACTTTTAGATCCTTTAAAAATACTAAATCCTCATCTATTGGTAAATTCGAATCATTCATTGCATTTTCATAGCCTATGTATCTATCACTCCATGCGTTCATATTATCTTTTGTAACTCCAACAAAAGCAATTTTCTTTAATCCCTTATTTATAAGGTGCTTTGTTGCGTCGTATGTAGCTTTTATATTATCTATAGTAACGCTTGGTAAACTTTCTTCTTTATCCTTTGTTTCTACTAGGATTGTTCTTAAACTTAATTCATTTATTAAACTTAAAATTTCTCCTTCTAATGATGAACTCATATAAATAACACCATCAACCATTTTTTCACTAAGTACTCTTAAGTATTCTTTTTCTTTTTCTGAATCAAAGTCTGAGTTACATAATATTACGTTGTAGTCGTATATATTAGAAACATCTTCAGCTCCTCTTACTATTTCAGGATAAAATCCACTTGATATATCCGGAACTAGTATCCCTATAGTTTTTGTTCTTTGTGTTTTTAAACTTCTTGCTACAATATTAGGTCTATATCCTAATTTTTTTATAGCTTCTAAAACTCTTTTCTTAGTATCTTCGTTTACAACATCGATATCGTTTAATACTCTTGATACCGTAGCTATGGAAACATTCGCTTCTCTAGCGACATCTTTAATAGAAGTAGCCATACCATCATCACTCCATTTTTAAATATTCTTATATATATTATACCTATTCTCACTATTAAATACAATAATTCTAAGTTCTTGTTTCTACATTATATCCTAAAATAGTAAATTATATAACCTTATCGTTTATTTAATTTATAAAAGGCTAGAAATTATTGTTACATATTTCTAGCCTCTCATTAATTGAAATTTTTATCATACTAGAAAATAATGATGTAAACAATTTATTTCTAAATCATTTAACCTTTACTTATTGAACTACTTCAACTGTCATATTTAGCTTTTCGCCATTTATTACCGCTTCTGTATAATCAAATTCGCCATTATAAACTACTTCCTGAGTTAAGGTTTCCTTCTTAATTATATCTATAAATTTCTTTATAACATCAATTAATTTGTCGTTTTCTGACACATATAAATTAATTTTGTCAGAAACCTGGAATCCTTTTTCTTTTCTCATATTTTGTATTTTAGAAATTATTTCTCTTAAGTATCCTTCTTCTCTTAATTCTTCTGTTACTGTAGTATCTAGAACAATCCCAATTGAACCTTCTCCTGCAAATGCATATCCTTCTAATCCTTGCATTGTAAGTAGAACACTTTGGCTATCTAAAATAATTTCAGTTCCATCTACATTAATTACCTCTGTTCCACCATTTTGAATTTTTTGAGCTAATTCCATTTGGTTTCTCAAAGCAATTTCTTTCTTTATTCCTGGTATTAATTTACCATAGGCTTTTCCAAGTACAGGTAAATTAGGCTTAATTTCAAAATTAACACATTGTGAAAGGTCAGCACCAAACTCTACATTTTTAATGTTAAGCTCATTGGTTATTATTGCACCATAATATTCTGGAAGAGAATCTGTTGAAATTAACATTTTTGAAAGTGGCTGTCTATTTTTTATATTAGCAGCGTTTCTTGCGCTTCTACCAAGCTTAACCATAGAGTAAGCTAAATCCATTTCTTTTTCTAATTCTTTATCTATAGCCTTTTCATTAACTTCTGGCCAAATACATAAATGAATACTTTCAGCTGCATTTGGATCTAAGTTTACTACTAAGTTTTGATAAATTTCTTCTGTTATAAACGGTACAAATGGAGCTGCAATTTTAACTACTGTAGTTAACACTCTGTATAAAGTTACATAAGCCCCAATCTTATCTTCTGTAAGTTCTTCTGACCAATATCTTGATCTATTTCTTCTTACATACCAGTTTGATAATACATCTGTGAACTCTTCAATTGCAAGCGCCGCTTGAGTTATTGCGTAATTTGCTAAGTTTTCATCAACTTCACTTATTAATGTATTAAGTTTTGACATTATCCATTTATCCATTACATTGTCTGATTCGAAATCAGTATGTTTTAATGGATTGAATTTGTCTAAATCTGCATATAACACGTAGAATGAATATACATTCCAAAAAGTTCCTAGGAACTTTCTTTGAACTTCAGCAACATCATCAACTGAGAATCTTGTTGGAAGCCATGGAGCACTTGCAGTGTAGAAATGCCATCTTGTAGCATCTGCACCTTGTGAATTTAACACTTCAAATGGGTCAACAACATTTCCCTTTGATTTTGACATCTTTAAGCCCTTTTTATCAAGAACATGACCTAATACTATACAGTTTTCAAATGGATTTCTATCAAATATAGCTGTTGAAATAGCTAACATTGTATAGAACCAACCTCTAGTTTGATCAACTGCTTCTGATATAAATTGAGCTGGGAAGTTTTGATCAAATAATTCTTTATTTTCAAAAGGATAGTGTAATTGAGCAAATGGCATTGATCCTGAATCAAACCAACAATCGATAACTTCTAATGTTCTAGTCATTTCTTTGCCACATTTCTCGCAGTTTAAATGCACTTTATCTATATAAGGTTTGTGTAATTCTATACCTTCTGGTACATTAATACCTTTCTTATTTAGTTCTTCTATACTTCCGATACATTCTCTGTGGCCACATTCACATTCCCATATTGGAAGTGGTGTTCCCCAGTATCTATCTCTTGAAATACCCCAATCAATAACATTTTCTAAGAACTTACCAAATCTTCCTGTTCTTATATTGTCTGGATTCCAATTGATTTTATCGTTGTTTTCTAATAATTTACCTCTTAAAGTACTCATTGCAACAAACCAACTCTCTCTTGGATAATAAAGAAGTGGTGTGTCACATCTCCAACAATGTGGATATGAATGAGTATGCTTTTCAGCTTTTACTATTTGGTTATTTTCTTTTAAGTATTTAACTATGCTCTCATCGCATTTTTTAACAAACTTTCCTGCCCATGGAGTAACTTCATCTACAAAATTACCACTTGTATCTACTAAATTAATAAATGCTAGTTTATTTTGTGCTGCAATTAAGTTATCATCTTCTCCATAAGCTGGAGCTATATGAACTACCCCAGTACCATCTGCTAATCTTACATAATCACCATGAACTACAACAAATGCTTTTCCTTCTGGCTTATGGAATTGCATTAATTGTTCATATTCTAAACCTAAAAGCTCTTCGCCTTTAAATTCTTTTATTATTTCTACATCTTCTCCTAAAACATTACCTATTAAATCTTTAGCTAAGATATAAATTTCATCTTCTTTTTTAACTTCAGCATAATCATACTTTTTGTTAATACATAATGCTACATTTGATGGTAATGTCCAAGGAGTTGTTGTCCAAGCTAATATATACTTGTTTTGTTCTCCCTTTACTTTAAATTTAACAATTGCAGTTAAATCCTTAACATCTTTATATCCTTGAGAAACTTCATGTGATGAAAGACCTGTTCCACATCTTGGGCAATAAGGCATTACTTTATGACCTTTATATAGAAGCTCTTTATCCCACATTTGTTTTAAAGCCCACCATACTGATTCTATGTATGAATTATGATAAGTTACATAAGGATTTTCCATATCTACCCAATAGCCTATTTGATTAGTCATTTTTTCCCACATGCTTACATATGAAAAAACACTTTCTTTACATTCTGTAACGAATTTTTCCACACCATATTCTTCTATTTGTGGTTTACCTGAAATTTTAAGTTTCTTTTCTATTTCAAGTTCAACTGGAAGACCGTGAGTATCCCACCCAGCTTTTCTTATAACCTTATATCCCTTCATAACTTTATATCTTGGGATTATATCCTTCATAACTCTTGTTAAAACATGCCCTACGTGAGGTTTTCCATTTGCTGTTGGAGGACCATCATAAAATGTGAAATATTCCCCATCTTGGTTCATATCAAAGTTCTTTTTAATTACGCCCTTGTCTTCCCAAAGTTGTGTAACTTGTTTTTCCATACCAACAAAACCTGTTGGCAATTCAACTTTCTTATACATAAACAAAAATCTCCCTTCTTATTTTTAATATTAGCTAATACTTACTAAATTATTCTATTAAAGCATAAAAAAACCTCATCCTATATAAGGACGAAGTTGAATTCGCTATACCACCTATGGTCTATTATTTCGAGTACCATCATACTCTATCCTATAACGTAGGATAACGGGATAAGCTTAATTAGTAAAACTTTTCAGCCCCCAACTCCTAGGTGATTTTCATTAAGCTATTCTATGACTTTACACTAGCCAGCCACTCTCTAAAAGAAATCACTTAAATACTTTTCCTAATCATCGTCTTTATATTTTTTTAATTATATATCACTGTAAATTTATTGTCAATTGACATTATGTATATTTTACTATAAAATGCAGCAATATTAAAGATACAATGAAACTTTTTCTAAAATAAATATTTCATTTCAATAATAAAACTTAACTGATAATTTTTATTAATTAGTATTGACTTTTGTTTTTACTTTTTGTTATAATAGAGTCATAGAAAATAACTTTTAAATTTATTTTTTATCCCCTTTTATTTTCAATTAGTACATTCTATGCAATTAGGAGGATAACTAAATGGAAAATAATTTAACAGAAGAAGTCCTTGATAAGATAACAAAAACTTGTACTTGCAGGGCAATCCCAAGATCCAAAATTAAAGATGCAATTAATGCCGGAGCACACACAGTGGAAGCAGTTTCCAAAGTAACTGGAGCTTGCACTGGTGGATGCAGAGGCTCAAGATGCGCCCCTAAAATCAAAGATTTGATTGAAAAGCATCTTGAAAAAAAATAATACATGGCCCCTACCTTGTATTATCCATACAATTGTACTTCCCCTTAGCCACCTGTTATTAAAACAGGTGGTCTTTATTTTGCATATTTTTTTATTATTAATAAATTCATATGTGCTTTGTGTTATAATCTTATAATAATTTATTAGGTAAGGAGTTGCTTGAAAATGACATGTAAGTTTTATTTACATATTGGAAAAAGTAAGAAAGTAGAAAATGGTCGTCCTTGGGTTTACACTGACGAAATTAATGAATATGATGGCGAATATGAAAATGGAGATATCGTTGAAGTATACGGACCTCGAAAAAATTTCCTAGGTAAAGGGTACATAAACGATAAAAGTAAAATAACAATAAGAATAATGACTAGAAATATAGATGAAGAAATAAATGAAGAGTTTTTCAAAAATAGATTTGCTGCGGCTTGGGATTATAGAACTACTGTAATAGACACATCTTCTTGCAGATTTATATTTGGAGAGGCTGATTTTCTGCCTGGTTTAACAGTTGATAAATTTGAAGATTATTTCGTAATTCAAATATCAACTCTAGGTATGGATAAATATAGAGATTTAATAGTTAAAATCCTTACTGAAGAATATAACGCCAAAGGTATCTATGAAAGAAGTGATTTAAAAACTAGAGAAATTGAAGGTTTAGAACAAACTAAAGGCTTCTTAACTGAAGAGTTTGATACTAATGTTCAAATAGTAGAAAATGGTGTTAAATATATAGTTGATTTAGCAAACGGCCAAAAAACTGGCTTTTTCTTAGACCAAAAGGAAAACCGAGCTGCTATTCATAGAATTTGCAAAGGTCGCGATGTTTTAGATTGCTTCACTCATACTGGTTCATTTGCATTAAATGCTGGTATAGCTGGTGCAAAATCTGTCTTAGGTGTAGATGTTTCTGAATATGCTATTGATTGCGCTAAAAAGAACGCAGAATTAAATGGACTTCAAGATACAGTTAAATTTGAATGTCATAACGCCTTTGATATATTACCTACATGGTCTAAAGAAGGCAAAGAATTTGATGTTGTTATCTTAGATCCTCCAGCTTTCACAAAATCAAGAAACAATATAAATGGAGCTACAAGAGGATATAAAGAAATTAACCTTAGAGGCCTTAAAATGGTTAAAAAGGGTGGATACTTTGCAACTTGTTCATGTTCACATTACATGAATGAAGACCTTCTTAAACGTACTATCTCAGAAGCTGCACGTGATGCACACAAAACGCTAAGACAAATAGAATGTAGAACCCAATCATGTGACCATCCTATTTTATGGACTTCTGATGAATCATACTACTTAAAGTTCCTTATATTCCAAGTAGTTTAATATATAAAAATTTAATATATATTCATAACAAAAGGTGTGGATTTAAGCTAAATGCTTAAATCCACACCTTTTTAATTATTAAATCATCTTCAAAAACAACAAATTAATATGCTATTCTATCTATAAAATTCTTGAGTTGCATAATATGTGTTTCCTACTTTATAAACTCCAACACCTATTGATGCAAAATTTCCTGATAATATATTTGCTCTATGACCTGGTGAGTTCATCCAATTAGTCATAAACTGATCAGCTAAACTAGCATTAGTCGAATCCCTTTGGATATATGCAATATTTTCACCCCATGAATTATAGTTAACACCATCTCTCTTCATTTGAGCTGTTATTAATTCACCTTCTGGATTTGCATGATCGAAATAACCTCTATCTCCCATGTCTTTAGATTTAAGTCTTGCATAATTTTCCATTGTATTATTATAACTTAGAGGAGCTAGTCCATTTGCAGATCTTTCTTTATTAACTCTTGCAAATATAGCTTGTTCTATTTCTGCTATATAACTATCTGAACTTGTCGCTGCAACCTTTTGAGGCTCTTCTGTAACCTTCTGTGGTGCTTCTGCAACAGTATTTTCAACTGGTTTACTTTCAGGCGCCTTATCAGGTTTCACCTCTACATTTTTTGATTCTTCAGGAATAATTACTTCCTGAACCTTATCAGCAGTTCCAGTATTTTCTATATTATCAACATTTGGTTTTTCCTCATTATTTGGTTTTTCCTCATTTTTAACAACTTCTTCTTCTACCATAGACGCTTTATCCGAATTTTTTTCTACCTCTTTAGCTTCTACTATTTCCGTTTTATTGGTATCTTTAACTTTTGAAATTCCATATACACTTCCCAGACTTAAAGATATAGCTAAACATATTGACATTAATACTTTCATTCTTATCATTTTACGTTCCCCCTTCAGATTTCTTCTGGTCCTCTGCTTGGTCTATAGGTTAACATAAAAATAGCCTGTCCTAAATATGAGTTACTTGTCAATTAATGAATATTATTCTTATTATAACAATATTTTTGATTTAATTGATGATCCTTCCTCCTTTACTAGTCCATATAATGAAAATAGGTAATAACACTAAATAAATCTAGTGTTATTACCTATTTATATGTCACTTAACCAATCTGCTTTAGCTTGCTAGCTTTTCGTCAATTGCAATATTTAACTTTAATACATTAACTCTTTCTCCACCATAAAGTCCTAGCCATTTCTTTTCTGTATTATCTTCAATCATTGTAGATAATTCAGTTTCTGAAAGCCCTGTAGCTTTTGATACTCTTGGAATTTGTATTTTAGAACCTTGTGGTGTTATGTGCGGATCTAACCCTGATCCTGATTGTGTTATAAGTTCTGATGATATTTCTTCTTTTGAAACTTCTGGGTTTTTAGCTAAAAACATTTCTATATCTGCCAAAGCTCTTTCTTTTAATACATCACTTGTGCTGGCTAAATTTTGTGACCCTGATGATGCATCCATTTCTTTGCCATCTTCTGAAATATTATAATTTACTGCTGATGATAACCTTCCTGAAAAATATTTCTCATCATTATATATTTGACCTATTAGCTCGGACCCTACCCCTTTCCCATCTACTTCTATTACACTGCCACTGGATTGATATGGAAAAATTATTTTTCCTATTCCTGTAATAAATAGTGGATACATTAACCCACAAATAACTGTCATGACTATTGTTATCCTTATAGCTTTTTTTAAATAACTCATATTTTTCCCCTCCCTAAAGCCCTATTAAAGTTAGTATTGGCGCAATTATTATATCAATAATCTTAATTCCTATAAAAGGCACAATCATTCCACCTAATCCATAGATAGCCAAGTTTCTTTTTAACATCTTTTCCGGATTCATCGGCACATATTTAACACCTTTTAAAGCAACTGGTATTAATAAAGGTATAATTATAGCATTGAATATTAATGCTGATATAATAGCTGACTTTGGACTATCTAATGACATTACATTTAAAAGTTGCATTTGAGGTATTGCTAAAGTGAACATTGCAGGTATTATCGCAAAATATTTTGCAATATCATTTGAAATTGAAAATGTTGTAAGTGCCCCTCTTGTTATTAAAAGCTGTTTCCCAATTCCAACAATATCTAAAATTTTTGTTGGATCTGAATCTAAATCAACCATATTTGCAGCTTCTTTTGCTGCAATTGTACCTGAATTCATTGCAATACCAACATTTGCTTGTGCAAGTGCTGGTGCATCATTTGTTCCATCACCAGTCATTGCTACAAT
Organism: Clostridium gasigenes; assembly: GCF_900104115.1. Lineage (GTDB taxonomy): Bacteria > Bacillota > Clostridia > Clostridiales > Clostridiaceae > Clostridium > Clostridium gasigenes. The sequence continues at coordinate 98,288 of NZ_FNJM01000006.1, read as the reverse complement.
TTTCCCTTCTGCTTGTTCCTTTTTTATAGCTTCTATTTTATCTTCTGGTGTACATTCTGCTATAAATTCATCAACTCCAGCTTCCTTTGCTATAGTTGCTGCTGTTAAGGGGTTGTCTCCAGTACACATAATTGTTTTAATTCCCATTTCTCGAAGTTCTGCGAATCTTTCTACAAGCCCAGGTTTAACTGTATCTTTTAAGTAAATTACACCATAAATTTTTTCTTCTCTTGCTACAACTAATGGAGTTCCCCCAAGCTTTGATATTCCATCTACTATATCTTTTAAATCTATTGGTATTTTCCCACCATTTTTGCTAGCAAACTCTATTATTGAAGACGATGCACCCTTCTTTATTCGTGTTCCATCCTCCAAGTTAACACCACTACTCTTTGTTTGAGCTGTAAATTCCATGAATTCTGATTTTTCATATTCATTACTATTTAATTTGATTCCTAGTTTTGCTCCAAGTTCAACAGTGGATTTTCCTTCTGGAGTTGTATCTTTTAATGAAGTTATTAATGCATTCTTTATAAGTTCCTCTTTTGAAACCCCTTTAACAGGTATAAAATCTGCTGCAAGTCTGTTACCAAATGTTATTGTTCCTGTTTTATCTAATATCATTACATCTACGTCTCCGCAGGCTTCAACTGCTTTACCACTCATTGCAATAACATTGAATCTTGTAACTCTATCCATACCCGCTATGCCAATTGATGATAAAAGACCACCAATTGTAGTCGGTATTAAACATACTAATAAAGCTACCAATGTTGAAACTTCAAGTTCTACCCCAACAAAATTTGCTATTGGATATAAACTTACAACAACTATTATAAATATTACAGTAAGCGCTATTAATAAAGTACTAAGCGCTATTTCATTTGGAGTTTTCTTTCTTGATGCTCCTTCAACAAGTGAAATCATTTTATCTAAGAAAGATTCTCCAGGGTCTGAACTTATTTTAACTTTGACCCAATCCGAAACTACAGTTGTTCCTCCTGTTACTGATGAGAAATCTCCCCCCGATTCTTTAATTACAGGAGCTGATTCGCCTGTAATTGCTGCCTCATTTATTGATGCAAGACCTTCAATAACATCTCCATCATTTGGAATCATATCTCCAGCTTCTACTAAAACTACATCACCTTTTTTTAATTCAGATGCATTTACAATAGTGTAAGTACCATCTGGCATTAATAATTTAGCTTTAGTATCTCTCTTTGTGCTTTTTAATGCATCTGCTTGAGCTTTTCCTCTTCCCTCTGCAATACTTTCTGCAAAGTTTGCAAAAAGTATTGTTGCAAATAAAATCACTGTAACTATTCCATTATATAAACGCCCATCTTCTCCAACAATTTGAGGAGAGATAGTTAATATTGTAGTTATAATCATACCTATATATGCTACAAACATAACAGGATTTTTTGCCATTTCTTTAGGGTTTAACTTTTTAAACGAATCCCCTACTGCGGTTTTCATCATAGCTTTTGTTATAAACCCTTTTTTCTTATCATTCATTTTCATTCCTCCTATCCCCATATATTCCTACATTGTTAAGAATTCTGCACCTGGTCCAAGTACTAATACCGGTAAGAATGTTAATGCACCAATTATTAAAATAGTTGCAACTAATACCCCTACAAATAATCCTGTATCAGTTCTAAAAGCTACTGACGTTTCTGGAACTTGTTTCTTCTTCATCATAGATCCCGCTACCGCAAGTAGTAATATCATTGAAGTATATCTTCCAATCAACATTACTATTCCTGCTGCTACATTCCAAAACATTGTAGCATCTGCTAAGCCTTCAAAGCCTGAACCATTATTGGCTGCTGATGTAACAAATTGATAAAGCATCTGAGAAAATCCATGATACCCATCTAAGCTGCCCTTTCCCGCTGCTACAGCTATTGCCGTTGGTACAAGTATTGCTATTGGATGAATAAGAATTGCTGCTGCTATAAGCTTCATTTCTTTTCCTTCTATTTTTCTTCTTAAGAACTCTGGTGTTCTACCAACCATAAGTCCACAAATAAATACTCCAAGCATTGCATAAATAATTAAATTTATAAATCCAACACCCTTCCCCCCAAATACACAATTTAGCATCATGTTCCACATTGGAACTGCTCCCCCTATGGGAGTTAATGAATCATGCATATTATTAACTGATCCTGTAGTAAATGATGTTGTTACAACTGTGAATAGTGAAGAGTCAAAAATTCCATTTCTTACTTCTTTACCTTCCATATTTCCTATAGTATTTGTAATTCCAAGTTGATTAATAGCAGGGTTTCCAGCTAATTCTGCATTATATATAACTGGTATAACCAGTAGGAATAATATAAGTGCTGCTCCAAATATTGCCCACCCCTGTTTTTTATTTTTACAAGCTTTTCCAAATACGTAACAGTAAGCGCCTGATGTAAACATCATTAATACAATTTCCAACATATTTGTAATTGGTGTAGGATTTTCAAATGGATGAGCTGAATTTGCTCCAAAGAATCCTCCTCCATTTGTTCCTAAATGTTTAATACTTTCAAGTGATGCTACCGGTCCTAATGCTAATGTTTGTACCCCTCCCTCAAGAGTTTGTACAACTTTATGTGCCTCTAATGTTTGAGGCACCCCTTGCCCTATCATAATTACTGAAGCAATGATTGATACGGGAATCAATAATCTTGTTATTATCCTAGTTAAGTCTCTATAAAAGTTACCCATACTATGTCCTGTAATACCTTTTATAAAAGCACCACATATAGCAAATCCTGTTGCTGCCGATGTGAACATGTATACTGTAATTACTATCATTTGAGTAATATTAGTTAAATGAAGCTCTCCTGTATAATCTTGCAGATTTGTATTAGTCATAAAACTTATCGCGGTGTTAAAAGCGGTATGCCAATTCATATCTAATCTTTCTGCACTTGATCCAACTATATACTGTTGAACCATTAAAAGTGTAAATCCTGCAACTAACATAACACCATTAGTTACTAGTAAAGCAACTATATATTGCTTCCAATCCATATCCTTTCCTTTTACCCCTGAAAGCTTATATATAGCATTATCTATTTTATCCATTACTGGATCTGCAAAAGATTTTGTGTTGAATAAGATGCTATATAGATACTTTCCAACGTATATTGTGATAAATATAAATACCGCCATTAATAATAATAAAGCTAACCATTCCATGTACATATCCCCTCTCCAAAATTGAATTCTATAATGAATTATACTCTCATATTTTAGTAAGACAACGCCATTTTCAGCAATAATAACCTATTTTCCTTGTTATTTGACCCTCTGTTTAAAATCTACATAACTAGGTCATACAAATACTATCATTTACTCTATTTTTCTATGCAAATTCAAATCTTAACGTTTACATTTTAAAGTCCTACTATATTCTACATAAAAATAAGCCTCTTCAAAAATAACTAGTTAATATCCTAGTATATTTTTGAAGATGCCTTACTCGTAAATATATATATTAACCTAAATCTATTCCTGTTGATAACGCACTATACATAGCTGTTCTTCTTAGATTATTATCTGCTGGAGCATATGTTGCATCTAATGACAACGCTGCCCTATAATACTTCTGTGCTAAGTTCCCATTGTTTTTTTTCTCTTCTATAACTCCTAATAAATTTTGTGTTGCTGGGTTACTTGCATCACTTATTAGAACGTCTCTTAAGTGCTGCGTCGCCGCCTCTAAACTTCCATGCCTTATAGCATCTCTAGCTTCATTTAGGCTTCCATCTATATCCCTTTCGCCCATTATTATTATTGCATCTTTCTTAATGGATTCTCTTACTACATCTTTTACTTTAGCTATACTAAAAGGCTTGCTTATAAAATCTACTGCTCCAAGTTTCATAGAATCTACAGCTATATCAACCGTTCCATATGCAGTCATTATAATAACCCTGGTTTCTATATTATTTTTTCTTATGTCTTCTAATACTTCTAACCCATTTTTATTTGGCATTTGATAATCCATTAATATAAGATCATATCTATCATTTTTTAATTTTTCTATAGCTTCTTCCCCATCATTAGCCATTTCAACTTTATAATTTTCCCCTTTAAAGCATTGTTTTAATGCTATCCTTATATTTTTTTCATCATCAACTATTAGTATTCTTTTCTTCATCAATAATCCCTCCTAATTTTAAAGTAAAGTAAAATGTACTTCCTTCACCTAAAACACTATCAACCCATATTTCTCCACAATGAGCTTTTACTATTTCCTTACATATAGCAAGCCCAAGTCCCGAACTTCCATTTACTTCTCCATCATCATTCTTTAACTGAACAAACTTTTCAAATATCCTAGTTTGATCATCATCTGATATTCCCTTTCCATTATCAGATATAGAAATTAGCATATCGCTATTTACTTCATTAGCCCTTATTACTATTTTTCCAGTACCATCACTTGCAATATATCTCAAGGCATTGCTAACAAGATTTACAAGAACCCAGGAAATTTTATTTATATCTACTTTTATTTTCCTAGATATCCCCTTTGTATCTATACTTAAATCTACCTTCTTTTCTTCTAATTGTATTTTGAATGCATTATTAACAGGTTTAATAACCTCATTTATATCAACTTCTTGAATTTCCATTTCAATTTTACCCGATTCCATTTTTGAGATATCTAATAATTCGCCAACCAGATTATTCAACCTTTCACTATCATCTTTTATTATTGTAAGCAACTCATTTTCCTCTTCTTTATTATCAAAGCTATTTTCTAATAATAATCCAATTGCCATAGAAATTGATGTTAAAGGAGTTCTAAATTCGTGTGAAACTGTTGATACAAACTCTGATTTTAAATTTTCTACCTCTTTAAATTTTGTAATATCTTGCATTATTGTGACTGTTCCAATATTTTCACTATGATCAAACCATATAGGATTAGCTGTTATTCTATAATATCTTTTTTCATCTCTTTGTATTATTTCTATATCCTCAAAAGCCTTGCTTTCCTTAATGGAATTTTTAGATTTTTGAATCATATCAAATATATCTCTTCTTTCTATTACTTCTAAAAAGTGTCTATTGATAACATTTTTTTCTTTTACATCTAATATTCTTTCTGAAGCTTTATTTACCATAGTTACTTTATTTTCACTATTAGTTACTATTATTGGTGAATTAATACTTTCTACTATCGCCTCTGCTTTTTGCTTTTCTCTTAATATCTCATTTATATTTAAAGTCTCATACTTTTTCAACTCTTTTACCATATGATTAAAATCTTCCAATACAAAGTTTATTTCCTTATCTCTTTTTAGAGGTATTTCATAATCATAATTTCCCTGTGACACCATTTTTATTCCTACCGCTAAATCTTCTATTGGTCTAATTATTTTCTTTAATAAATATCCAATTATACATAACCCAACAAATAAAACTAATGCTAATATACTTAATGTATAATAACTAGCCTTATTGGCTAATTCCTTTGACTCTTCCTTCTTATTTACCATTGATTGCTGATTTATATCTAAAAGATCTGAGCAATTGTTTTTTAATTTTTCAAATAAATGAAAAACATCATTATAATAGTATATCCTTACACTATCTACGCCATCTTTTACCTTTAAACTTTCAAGAACTTGAACAGTTTTGCTATAATCCATATAAGTTTTTTCTATTTCTGCTAATATTTCTTTTTCACCAGTTTCAGTTATATTACCTTTAGCAATATAAAGCCATTCTAAAAATTTCATATGATTCTCTTCATGTACTTTAGATAATAATGAATCTTTTTCGAATATAAATGCTAATTCTAAACTATCCTGTCTTTCTAGTGATTCTATCATATTTTGAGCTGCAACAACGCTATCATAATTAGCATGCATTATTAAATCTATAGACTGTTGTAATTTATTAAAATAATTAATAGATACCAAAGTATTACCAATGGTTAATACCAGAAATACTATTAATATTAGAAATATTTTTGACTTAATACTTTTTATCATATACCCTCACCATCTTTCTTTTGTATTTAATAAAATTATAGTATAACTTCCATTTTTTATCTACTCTCCATAAAAACTCCTTTTAAGGCAATCTTGTTTATTCCACTTTATAACACTAACCCTTCTTTCTTTCACCTTGATTTGCTCTCATTATTAACCATTTACTATGAATATCATTTGTTGATAATATAAAAAATCTAAAGTAATATATTTTTAAATACATTCTAGGGGGATAATTTATGAAAACTGCTTTAGTAGTTGATGATACAAAAAATATTAGATTATTATTATCAAAGTGCTTAGAAAACGAAAACTATATTGTTCATGCAGCTTCAAACGCAACTGAAGCTCTTGAATTAGTTTCTAAACATAATTTTGATATTGCGTTTATAGATATTAAAATGCCAAATATTAGCGGTACCGCTCTTCTTGAGTTACTAAGATCAAAAGGACATACATTCCCAGTTATAATAATGACAGCATTTGGTACTATTAGAAATGCAGTTACCACTACTCAATTAGGGGCTAAAGCCTACCTACAAAAGCCCTTCACTGCTCTTACTATTAGAAAAACTTTATTAGAAGTGTTTCCAAATGACATATCTTCACTAGAAACATCATCTAAAGATATTATAGAAAATAATTTATCTTTCAATAGTTTAAAACTTTCTTTATCCGATAATCCTACTAATCCAAGTATTTATAAAGAAATAGGAGAAGTATTAATAACTCTAGGTGAAACAGAAAAGGGAGAACTATTCAGAGATTTTTCTGATAAATTAAACAAGTTAAAATAATTATAATAATGAGGTGATTATATGGATAAAAAAAGAGCGAATTTAGAACAAGCTCTTAATGCTTGTAAAAAAGAAACTACGGGATTACTAAAAGTTTTTCTAGGTTACGCTCCTGGGGTTGGTAAAACTTATACTATGTTAAACGAAGCTAATAGACGTTTTAAACGTGGTGAAGATATAGTTATAGGTTATTTTGAAAGTCATGGTAGGCAAGATACAATAGATCAGTTAAAAGATTTACCTCAAATCCCTTTAAAAGATATACTCTACAATAATATTACGTTAACCGAAATGAACCTTGAAGAAATTCTAAAAAGGAAGCCCAAACTAGTTATTATAGATGAACTTGCACATACTAATGCTCCTGGATCAAAAAATAGAAAGCGATATGAAGATGTATTAGAAATTTTAAATTGTGGTATAAATGTATATACTACTGTAAATCTACAACATTTAGAAAGTTTAAATGACGTTATAAGACAAATAACTGGAGTAAATGTTAATGAAACTGTTCCTGATATTATTTTAGAAGATTCAGAAGTAGTAGTAATTGATATAACTCCTGATTCTCTTAGAAACAGGCTTCAAAGAGGTGACATTTATAAAGAACCTTTGATTGAAAGATCATTAAGTAATTTCTTTAGAAAAGGAAATCTAACGGCGCTTCGCGAACTCACCTTAAGACAAACTGCTGATGAGGTTGATGAAGATTTAGAAGAATATAAAATTAATCATGATATTCATGAAAATTGGTCTACAGTTGAAAGGGTGATGGTTTCAATATCTTCAAGCCATCAATCTCAAAGGTTAATTCGTATGGGTTCTGTACTTTCAAAAAAATACAAGTGTGCTTTTTACGTGGTATATGTAGATTGTACTCATAGATTTTCACCAGCAGATACGCCTAATAAATTAGATACCTTAAATAAAAATATACTTTTAGCCGAAAGCCTTAATGCTACAGTAAAAAAATTAAAAGGTAGGTCTGTTTCAAAGGAATTAGTAAAATTCGCTCATGATACTCATATTACAAAACTTATAATTGGCCACTCTAAGCGTACAACCATCCAAAAGTTTTTTAGAGGATCAACTATAAACAAACTACTTAATCACTCCAAAAATATTCAAATAATTGTAGTTCCTTATGAATAGTATTTATCTTATATTTATAAAGAATATTAACTTTTAACTAAAGTGTATTAAGAATTCTTAATACACCATAATCAATAAATAGCAAGTCAGTATGTTATTCTTTTTGCATCTTTGACTTGTTATTTATTTTTATGTCATTAATTTAAATTTATATTTTAAAATTTTTACCTTGCCAAATATCATTATCAGTCATTGCCTTATCTATGGCATTTAAAACTTCCCATTTTTTCAAGCTCCACATAGGTCCTATTAATAATTCTCTTGGCGCATCTCCAGTTAATCTATGTACTACCATTTCTTCGGGTATCATAGCTACACTTTTGCAAATTACATCAATATAGTCTTCTTGGCTTAATAGTTCTAATTCCCCTGATTCATATTGTTTTACCATTCTTGTGCCTTTCATTAAATGAAGCAAGTGAAACTTAATACCTTCTGCTCCTGAATGTGCAATATAATCCACAGTTGCTAGCATATCTTCTTTTGTTTCGCCAGGTAATCCAAATATAGTATGAACAACAACTTCTATATTTCTATCTTTAAGATCTTTAATAGCCTTATCAAAAACTTCTAAATCATATCCCCTATTAAAGTTATTTGCACTTTCATTGCTTATAGTTTGAAGTCCTAGTTCTACTATAAGATAAGTTTCCTTATTTATTTGGTCTAATAATTCTAAAACATCATCCCCTAAGCAATCTGGTCTTGTTCCAATAGATATTCCTATAACCCCTGAGTGGTCCAGAGCTTCATAATATTTTCTTTTTAACTCATCTACAGGTGCATAAGTATTTGTGTAAGCTTGAAAATAAGCTAAGTACTTTCCTGTTTTCCATTTTTTCTCCATCATTTCTTTTCTATCCTGAAATTGGCTTGTTATAGATAAAAATCTATCTCCTGCATAATCTCCAGATCCATTGGAACTACAAAAAGTGCAACCACCCTTGCCAGCTTTTCCATCTCTATTTGGACAATTAAAACCACCATCTAAAGCAATTTTATATACTTTTTCTCCAAACTTATTCCTTAAATAATAATTTAAACTATGGTATCTCTTTCCGTTCCATTCTTTCATTTTTAAATTTCTCCTTTGTATCTTTTATTTAGGCATTATAAAATAAATAATAGACCAAAGATTCTTAGATTTTTTCAAACTAGACAAGGAAGAAAAGTTAGTTCATAGTGGGCTATTAGCTGACTTTACTGACATAGTATAGTTTGAAAAAATCAAGGATACTGGTCGGTTATTTATTTTATGGTGCCTTATATTAAGTCTCTTATAATCAAAAAAGTACACCTTTATTTTTAGGCGTACTTCTATTTTACTATATTATTAAAATAAGTTAAGTTTTTTTTATTTTTTAGTCATTTCTAACTTTTCTAAATCTAACTTATAGGTCCCTAAAAGTTCTTTATTTATACCATCTTTTCCTTCTATTGCTGAAACATTTATATAAATAGCCTTTTTATCCAACCCATCTAAAACCACATTATATTTTTCAGCTGAAAACATTGTATCTATTTTTGTGTTAGCAATTGTTCCATCCTCAGTTTTATATATTTTAATTCTTTTTGATCCTGATTTTTCTATGTATTCAACTATTAAATCATCTTCTTCTTGTGAAAAAATGAAATTTTGAATCTTTACATCTTTTAATAAATCTACTGGAACCACTTTTTTTACAATAGGTTTATCTAATAGCTCTTGCAACTCTTGACTTGATCCCGCTTCATTTGAACTCTGACCCGCTATGCTACCTTGAACTACTTTACCTTCATCTAAATATCCAATTGCAATAAAAATATTTTCTTTTGAAACTGTAGACATTGCTATTTTTTGCCCTGTATAACTTAATGATATTGTTCCAAATTCATCTAATGGTACTATTTCTTTATATAACATAACTTTATTTTCTCTTGGATAAACATCTTTAGGCATATTATTAAGGCTTACAATTAATTGACTGTCTCCAGCTCCATCTTCTGTTATTCTTAATCCATTATTCTTAACGAAAACCTGCTTCTTATTAACTGCCTTAACCTCAGTTATTTTATAATCATCTTCAAGCTTATCAACTTTAATTGCAAAGCTATCTAAATCACATTTTGGCTGTGTATTTGAACTTCTAAGTACATTAAATACAACATAAACAGAGTTAGTAGCTTCAATTAAATTGTCTACGTTATATGCAACTATTTTTGAAGTACCTGTGCTTATAACCTTGTTTTCATTTAATAATTCTTTAACACACAGATCATTTGCCTTAGTTAATTCACCTTTACTTATATTTTCTAAGTAACTTTTTGCAATATCCATAGCTGTTGTAGGCTTAAATATATTAACTTCTGGTTTTTTATTATTAATATTTTTACATCCAGTAAACATTAAAACATTTAATAATATTAGTAAGATATTTATTAAAAACTTTTTACCTTTCAATTCGTATTCCTCCTACTTTCACAATCTCTATATTCTTATTTTCCCTCTTATTCTTTACCTTATTCAGAATTAAAGAATAAAAAATAGTTATAAGCTATATATTTGTTAATAGAAATGAATTGGAGGCGAAACATTTGAAAAAAGAACTTAATAAAATTTTTCAAGTCGCAGCTGTATTTATCGGTACTATAGTTGGTGCTGGTCTTGCTTCTGGACAAGAAATCACAGAATTTTTTACAGCTTATGGACCCTTAAGCTTTGTGGGAATTCTTATATGCGGAATTTTTTATATTGCTATGGGCACCATAATTTCCAAAATTAGTATCCTATACAAACTGGATTCCTATAGTGACGTTATAAAAGTAATAAGTCCTAATATTTTAGGAAAAATTACCGGAGTAATTACTACCCTATATTTGATTTCTAGTGCATCTATTATTCTTGCGGGTAGTGGAGCACTAATTCATCAATTCTTTGGAATTCCCAAAATAGCTGGTTCTCTAATTATGATATCAATAGCTATTTTCTTTTTACTTAGAGGAACTGAAGGTCTTATTGAAGTTAACTCATTTATAGTTCCTACATTACTTCTTACTATTACAACTATTACTATTCTTTATTTTGTATTTTGCAAAGATATGCTTTCATTAGATTTTATTTCTCAATTTGAACCTAAGAAAAAAGGACTTGGCGTATCTACTATTCTTTATGCTGGGTATAATACACTCTGCTGCCTAGGTGTTCTGGTTCCTATGAGCAACCAAATTAGAAAACCCAAAACTATGTTTTATGGAATAGCTTTAGGCGCAATTGGGCTTGCTTTCCTTAGCTTTATGATTAATCTTATGCTACTAATAAATCAGCCTTATATTTTTAACTACGAAATACCTCTTTTATTTGTAGCTCAAAGATTTGGTCATGTAATACAAGCTCTCTTATTAGTAGTTATTTGGCTAGAAATGTTCTCAACAGAAATATCTGACGTTTACTCAATAAGTAAAACTCTAGAACAAACTTTTAATATTAAATTTAAAAAAGGTATTTTTATAGTTTTAGCTATAGCTCTGCCAGTTTCTCAAATAGGTTTTTCCAAACTAATAACTTCCCTTTATCCAATATTTGGACTATTAAGCCTTGTATTTATATGTCAATGTGTATATTTCTATTTTAAACATAGGAAGGATCTTAAGTCTCTTCCAAACTAATAAAAAAATTAGGCATCCTAAAAATAACTAGTTAATATACTAGTGTATTTTTTCAGATGCCTTATTTATGTTCAAATAAATAGCAAGTCACTATGCTAGTGTACTTTGAATCATATCCTTTGTATAATTACTTACATAGTTAACCCTTGTCCTATAATTCCTATTTTTTCAAGAGTTTTAATCATAGATTCTATATCTCTATTGAACCCATCAATATCTTTTCCTACTTTTTTAGATGTATTTGCATTTTCTACAGCTATTACCGCTAATGAATCTATACTTCTAAACATTTCTTCAACAGAACTAGCTTCTTTGTTTAATTGATCTATATTACCATTAGTTTCTTCTGCTACTACTTGTATTAAATTATTAGCTTCATAACTAATTTTTCTAACATTCTCTAAGTTATTAGTTTCTTTTTCAAGAACATTATATTGATTTTGTATGTTTATTGCTAAATCATCTATTTCTCTAATAAACATTAATAAATTACCATTTATATCTTTTACTGCTTTTTCAGATTCCTCTGCAAGCTTTTTCACTTCGTCTGCAACTATAGAAAATCCTTTTCCTTGGTCTCCAGCTCTTGCAGCTTCAATAGATGCATTTAATGCTAAAAGATTTGTTTGTTTTGCAATTCCTGAAACTAATGACACAATTTGAGTAATATCTTTAACTTTATTTTGCAGGCTTGCACTATTATCTTTAACAATATTAAATTCTCTTAAAGATCCTTTTATATTATTACTTGTTTTATCTACCTTAGTATAACTTTCATTAATTTTTTCGATAGCTATATCAAGCTGACCTTTATTTTTATTCTCTGACTCTATTAAAGCATATAAAGCCATTATATTCTCATTAATTTGGAATATTAGCTTTTCAGTACTTTGATCTTGTTCTATTGCTAATTTTTCTACTTGCGACGAGAATGATCCCACCTCTACAGTAGTAGACTTCATTTCTTTAGTAATGTCATACATAGATTCTATAAACACAACGAGCTCATTTGCTGAAAGTTTTAATTCCTCTGATTCACATCTTATGGCTTCCTTTCTTTCTAATACTCTTAAGTGTATTTCAGATAATACATCATTAGTTAGTATATTATCATTTATATTTTCGTCTTCATTTATATTTATTATTTCCTTCTTTATCTCTTCTAATGGTTTTAATAATCCTTTCACTGTAACCATAGCTATTAATGTTGCTACTATTGAAATTATACTTCCATTAACAACTCCAGCTAAAGGAATTCCAACTATTAATGAACCTATACAAACCGGTATTGCTGCTTTTATTCCTAAATCTGAAATACCAAATATGGAAAGTATTTTATTAACTCTAAATTTCTTATCTTGTTTTATTGAATTTTCAAATTCAATTTTAACTTTTAAAGTATTATTTTCTCTACTTATTTCTTCCACTTTTATTACTTCATTGAAATGTTTAGCGCTTCCACTTAGTAGCCCGAGAAAGTATTCGAATAATCCTCTTTCTGATACATATGTAAAATATGCTACTTTTTCTGATATTGGCTCTAATACTAACTTAGGTGGTTTGGCACCTCTAATTCTCTTAACTACAATAGCATGTACATCATTTAACGCCTTTAAAAATTTAAATAATGTTACTTTCTTAAAAAATAATGGATAATCCTCATAGAATACTCTCAAATTATTTTCGCCAATAATCCCCCATAACTCTTTTGAACTTTTACCAACAGATTGTGCAATCTTATCTATAAATCCAAATATTTCTTTATCATTTACATCCTCTAGAGGCGTAAATACTCGATTTGACTCCCATCCACTTGATTTCATGCATTTTTCTACAACTTCTTTTCCATATAAACTTCTACAGGTTTTCACCCATGTAGATACTACCGTTCCTTTCATTTATAGTCCTCCTCTTGTGTAATATATTCCATTTAAATATATTTTAGCATATTTACTAATATAATGTTAGTTTTTATAACAAGAGTTAAATTAAATACATAATTTAACTCTTGTTCCTTAATTATTTTTAAATTTAGCTACTAAACTTGTTTTGTTTTAGGACTATTGTCTATATTTAAATCTTGGAATATTATTATCACGAGCATTAACAAATGATTTTGGAGGTATAAATATTTTTTGTTCACCAATAGATGATCTTAATTCTGCTATTCTTGTAACTCCAACATATACATCAGATATTCTATACCAAGTTGCAAAATCTACAATTCCAGTTTTAGGCATATTAAACACGCCTTGGAACACAGTTGTTGCTTCTCGCGTTCTTTGTCCATAAATTCCATCTACTGCCGATTTTGGTATCAATGGATAATTTATTGATATTCTATTCAAATACTCTTGCACCGTCCGAACTTCCAGACCTGTGGATCCTAATGTTAAGCTATATCCAGGGTAAGACTTAGGTGATCCACTAACTTTTGTTGCTGTTACTAATTCAATATCATTACCATAAAAACTAGTTAATATTTCATAAGGTGTTTTTCCTTGATCTCCAAGGTATTTACTTCCCCATTGTGTCATCCAGCCTGGACACGAAACATTCTTCCCATCACAATACTGAGTTAAAAGTGGTTGCTTCCTACCAAATCTCTTAATGTATGTTGAGAATATGTCATCAACAACTACATTTATACTGTCAAATATATTTCTTCCATAATCAAATGCATGATCATAAGCTGTCGAATTTGTTATATCAAAATTTTTACCTTTTCCTCTATACCACTCAGTATATATTCTATTTAAAGTAAAGGATATTATTGCGTACACATTAGATCTAATAGTGCTATCTGACCAGGTTGCGTATATTTCACATGAAGCAACATTCTTTATATAATCCTTATAAGGAACTGTAAAATTACCTGCGGTTGTATCATTTGGTCCGCCATTGTGAACTATTATATATTCAGGTACTACCGGCTGTGGCAGCACTACTCCGCCTGTTGGCAGGGGCAACGGTTTATCGCTGTTTTCGGGAATTTTTGCTGGAAACTCACCGTTTAATACATTAGATTGGATGTTTATCACATCTGCCCTCGTCATCCTATTTACACCCTCTGTCAAATTACATGCTTGTAATGCAACTTGCTCTGGAAATACCTGACACCCATTTATCACAAGTGTTTGAAAGCCATCTCTTTCTACCCGTATATTGTGTACACTATACGGTACTTTTCCTACCGGACTTTGTGAATACTCAATTGGCGGTGTCTCTAATTCAATAGTTTCTGATTCGCCCATTGAATCTGTTGTTAATTGTACCTCGGTAGTAACTCCCTCTGATGTTACAATTATTTTAGTTCCCTCAACAGGTATATAAGTATCACCCTTAAAACACTGGATTCTTAGCCTTCCTTTTTCTGCCATAGATTACTCCTCTTTATTATTACTCCTTATATTAACCATATGATTTTAACTTTAAATTTGTTACGCCTAAATTGGCTTCCTTATAAATAAACTTCCAATATTATACTCATTATAAGTTTTTATAGAGTCTACTATTTTTTCACTCCTTGAATATTTTAACGAATTTATTACCTGTGATACTATTTGAAAAGCGTTATATGCACAAACTTCACCATATCCCCAACTTACATTTGGATATATAACATCTGTTCTATTTCTGTTTGCCCCTCTTACTAAATAAAATTTTAATCTTTCTCCAAAAAGAAATGGATCATTATTTTTAGCAAGCCCCCACTCCATAAGTAATGCTGCTATCCCTACAACATGTGGTGTCGCCATAGATGTTCCTGTTTTTGTATCAAACCCTCTATTTGGTACAACCGATATTATATTTTCTCCTGGCGCAACTAAATCTGGTCTTATTGGACAAAAAACAGTTGGTCTACCACGTCCACTAAAAGGTGATATATTATTATTTATATAATTATAACTTCCTACAGCAATTATATTTCTTACAGTTGCTGGGATTCCTAAAGTATTTGTTACAGTTGGTTGAGAAAATTTTGTTTCTATGTTTAATCCTTCTAATATGGGTAACCACATATCAAACATTCCCGTATAGTTATTATTTACTCTTATTAAAATCTGCCATTGTCCTGCTGATATATATTGATTATTTGTAATTAATGATAATACTATTTCCCCTACCATATCAAAAGGCTTAGGGCCAGTATCTAGAAGTCTATATCTATCTAGGCCAACACTTCCATTTACATATCCTTCTTTAACTTCAATATAACCGCTTGTAGCTCCTGTAGGATTAATTATTTGTATTGATATATCTTGTAATACATCCTTATATAAATTAATTACTACATTTTTTTCATCACCAGCTATATTTAAAGCTATTCTATTTTCACCTTTAAGCTCTCCTCCAACATGATGTGATGCTGAACCTTCATTTCCAGCTGCTATACATATGGTTATTCTTTCCACGGTAGCAATTGTTGATATATATTGCTCTAATAAACTTGTTCCATTATGTGCTCCATCATTGGTGCTTAGGCTTATATTAACTGCTAAAGGCATTTTTAATTCCTTACCTTTATCTACTAAAAATTTTAAACCCCTCATTATACTTGTACTAAGTGCAAAGTCTCCTCTTGTACTTTTCACCATTATTATTGAGCTTTTTGGTGCTACTCCATAATAATTTGGATTTATTTTTCCTCCAGCACAAGCAATCCCAGCTACATGAGTCCCATGTCCAGTTTTATCATATGAAGTAACTATTGAAAATGGATCTGGCGATTTTAACGCTTCATTTATCTTTGCCTTATTATATATATTTCCACCTTCACTTAAATCATAAATATATTCAACTCTTGTAGTTCCATCTTCATTTATAAATGCAGGATGCGTATAATCTATTCCCGAATCTATAAATCCAACTAATACACCTTCCCCTTCAACGCCAAAAGTCTCTCTAGCTGGCTGCACACAAGCTGCTCTATTACTTAAACTATCAGTAGTATATAACTGTTTAGGAATCTCTATATATTGAATACTTGTATTTTTAGCTAACTCGCCTAATTTATCAACAGCTATATTAACTACTCCAAACCCATAGCCTAAATACTCATATGTTCCACCTAAGCTATTCACAAATTGGCCCATTGTAATAGCACTCTCACCAGAAATAATCACAACTTCTATGACTTGATCAGTTTTACCGATAATATTTAATTTACTTAATAACGCCTTCGAAAAATTTTCTGCCGATTGATTATTTTCATTTAATATACTATCGCTACTATTCGTTTCTATAATTGCACCTCCTGATGTTTTTACTATTACTATATGATACTAACTGTTTATTTGTTTTATATTTTTACATAAAAAAAAACACCCATTAACTTTTATTGTCACTCTAGGTAACAATAAAAGCCTTTGGGCGTTTTTTAAATCTTTATCTCTATTCTTTCTAGCTTTGCAATTACTTGAATTTCTCTTGCTTCCATAGTTTCAGTCATTAAACCTCCACCATTACTTACAAGTAAAATTTTTGAATTGCCTAAATTTTTTATTTGTCTTATTTTTATTTGGTCTTTATAATCAACTAAAAATATTCCATTATTAGTGACTTCTTTAACTAAATGAGAAAAAACCAAATCACCTTTTAACATTCTAAAACCTGTCATTTCATCATCTTGAACTTCCAAGTAAAAAACTTTATCCAATGGATATCCTTCTACCTTATTAGAATGTATAGGTAATTCTTTAAATCCCTTATCTTTCTTTAAAGTATAATCATATATAGGAACATTTTTTAAAACTGATGCAAATGCTTCATTCCAAACCTCGTTTGTTTCTATCTTCTTTTTACTATTTGAATTTTTTGTTTCATTAAAAGCTGCTCTTTCTTCAATCACAGCTTCATCTGTAACAACCATACTAATATCATTTAAATCAGTTTTAAGTATTTTAGCTGCTTTATCAATAAATGATTCTAGAGCAACTTTTCTACCTAACTCCACATCATTTATATATTTGTCTGCAACTCCAAGCTTCTTACCTAAAGCCTTTTGTGTCATTCCAATTTTAAGCCTTGCTTCTTTAATTTTTTCCCCAACTCTACTCAATTTAACTTCTTCCCTTCTGCTGGTTTAAAAACCATTCTCTTTCTTCTATTAAATGCTCTACTAAATAACTAAACTTCCAATCAATTGTTGTAGGTGTTACTACAGCTAGCAATCCACCCTTAATTTTTTGCCTTATCACTTTAATATGTGGTTGTAATTCATCATCTGTAAAGTTATTAAATAAAATCGTCTTTTCTTTAATGGGACTTGGATTAAATTTTTTAAATCTTAATCCACCTAGTATATCTTCAATTGTCATTTCAATCATTTCAGAAGAAACTTCAATTACTTTTATATTCCCATTTTTTAAAATATTCAATTCAAATTCCGGAAAATTATAAGCTAATATACACTTATTATTATCAAGCATTTACTTCACTCCCAAATATAACTTATTCAGCGTGAGTTTTTGGTGCACTATATGTGATACCAAAAGTATCTACTGTTACTTTCATAATTTTTTGATCTTCGTATGGTTTATCATTACGATCTGTTTTAGTACTAACTATTTTATCAACAGCATCTATTCCTTCTATAACTTTACCAAAACCTGCATATTGTGCATCTAGATGTGGAGAATCTGCTACCATTAAGAAAAATTGGCTACCTGCTGAATCTGGCACGTTAGTTCTAGCCATTGATAAGACTCCTTTAGTATGTTTCAAATCATTTTTAAAACCGTTTCTTGAGAACTCACCTTTAATTCCATATCCAGGGCCACCCATTCCTGTTCCTTCTGGGCATCCACCTTGAATCATAAAGCCTGGAATTACTCTATGAAATATTATTCCGTCATAAAATCCTTTGTTTATTAAATCTATAAAGTTGTTTACTGTATTTGGAGCAACCTCCGGGTATAATTCTGCTTTTATTACCCCTCCATTTTCAAGTTCAAATGTTACTATTGGATTTGTCATAATATAAAATCTCCTTTCATTATAAGCACATTAAAATAACTAATAATATCTTTATTTTAATATGCCTTGCATCTATTAGTTATTATTATCATATTTATTAAGACATACTCAAAAATATACACCTCACATTGACTTTTTATTTTTTCAAATGCCTTAATAATTTTATATCTAAGGGTAATTATATCGTATAGACTAAAAAAAGCATAGTATTAACTATGCTTTAAAGAGTCAAAAAATAACTAGTCTTTTTTTTTCAAGCACCTTACTGAAATGTTGTTCCCAGTACAACTCTTGAAAAATCTGTATAATTCGATAAATTTTTAACATTAACTTGTTTAAAAATATATTCTCTTCCAAATTTATTAATTAAATCACTTAATAAACAATTTAAGAAAACCGAAGAAATTTTTTCAAAGCCTTCAAAATCAATTGTAACACCTGTATTAATGTTAGTTCTTACTATTTCTCTTAATAAAATTGCATCTTCTATGGAAATATTTTCCCCTAAAATATTTCTAACTTTTATATCCATATATACTCCTCCAAACCCTTTTTTTCAATTGTCTGAAAATTCTATCTAATATATATTATACTATTTCCTATTTTTTTGTCAATGATTTAACAAAGTTTTCTTTACTTTATTTTTGTATTATTAGTAACAAAAAAAGAGATGGATAACCACCTCTTAATACCTAGTTCTATTTAATGTCTATTAATTTTCTACTCAAGTGTATAAACTCTTCCTTTTCACCAGAATTATATATCTCTATCTTCCCACCATTTTCTCTATCTGTTAAAAGATTTTTTTCTAGTAATCTCCTTCTTAATTCCTTTACAGTTCCAAGAGCTCCATCTACTATTTCTACACTGTCTCCCACTACTTTACTTAATGCCCTCTTTATAAAAGGATAATGTGTGCAACCTAAAACTATTACCCCTATTTTTTCTTCATTATATGTATTTATTTTATTAAATAAATATTCTTCTAAATCTTTACCTTCTAATATCCCTCGCTCTATAAATTCTACAAGGCCTTCACAAGGAACAGGAACTATTTTGGCTTTTTCTCTATAAGTCTCCATTAATGCACTAAACTTTTTCTCTCTTAATGTCATAGGCGTAGCCATTATTAGTATACTCCCACATTTATTAAGTTCTACTGCAGGTTTTAACGCAGGCTCTATACCTACTAATGGAAGCATTGGATAAACTACTCTTAACTCAGCAACGGCTGCACTTGTAGCCGTATTGCAAGCTACTGCAATCCCCTTTACCCCCTTGCTAAGTAGAAACTCTACAGCATTAAAGGTTAAATCCCTAACTTCTTTTACAGATTTAACTCCATAAGGTGCATTTTTCGAATCTCCAAAATATATATAATCCTCACTTGGCATTATTTCTATAGCTCTCTTCATAACACTAAGGCCGCCAACTCCCGAATCAAAAAAACCAATAGGCATATTTTTCTTATCCAAACCATATCACTCCATTTTCTTTAATTCTAATATTATTTTATACCTTTATTTAATATAAATCCATATAAATTACTATTGTAGTGATTAAATATACTTTATAAACAACTAAAAAAGCCACCTATAAAAGGATATTCCTAACTCATTTAACAGGTTATTCATTTACTTTTATAGTTATTAATGCTATATTTATCTAAATAATTTTCATAATATTTTAGGAGGTCCTTATGAACAAACATAATAAACTATTTTATAAACTACTTACATATCTGATTTCACTTTTATGTGCTTTTGATATCTATATATCTTACAAGTTATATACACTGTATAGTGCTATATTTCTGCAAGTAGGAATAGTTATTTTAGTAGCCTTAATTATTATTGCTTTCAAATCTTATTCTAAATTCAAACTATTTTCTGATATGGATTATTTGAAGTCACGTTGGCCTTATACCTATGATAATACTGTTGATTTAAATAAAGTCGATAAACTTTATAAAGAATATGGTCCAGAATTTCTTAAAGAGAAAAACTTTTCAAATATAGATGATCAAACAGCTAGTGATTTAAATATAGATGATATATTTGACTCTATAAATATATGTACTTCTAGCCCTGGCGAACAAATGTTATATTATATTCTTAGAACTCCTAAATTAAATAAAGAAGAGTTAATATCCAGAAATAATATATTAGAGTTTTTAAGTAGTAATAACGACATTAGAAGTGAACTTCAGGTTATTGTTACTGGAATTGGTAAACAATATAAAGGTGATATATTTAATTTATTTAACACCAAGAAAGTTGTTTCTAAATCTGCTAAATTAACCTTTAACATCTTAGGTTCTATAGGTCTTATATCATTAGTATCTATTGTATTTATAGGTATTAAAGGATTACTCTTTATTCTTCCATTATTTTTAGTGTACCAATTTATACACAATAAGTCCTCAACAGAAATAGAAGATGAAGTTACATCTATTGGCTATTTAGGAACCTTAATATCCTCAGCTAAAAAACTATCCAAAATTAAGTGTGAAGAGTTATCTGATGAATTATCAGAATTAAAAACTTTACTAGAACCTGTTAAAAATATAGATAAAAAAACATTTTTTGTTGCAGATAATGATGCTGCAGATGCTGTATTAGAATATATAAAAATAATATTACTTGCTAAAATCAGATGCTACTATTCACTTGTTGACACTATTAAAGATAATCGTGAAGCTTTAATAAAAATCTATTCATTAGTAGGTAAAATTGATGCTTATATATCTATAGCTTCTTATAGAGAACGTCTTGATGATTATACTTATCCAAATTTTATTGATAGAGATAAATATCTAAAACTTAATGATGCTCTTCATCCATTAATATTGGATGGTGTTCCAAATAGTATTGAACTTAATAAACGAGGTATTGTTTTAACAGGTTCTAATATGTCTGGTAAATCTACCTTTATGAGAACTATCGGTACGAATATATTACTATCTCAAACTATATATACATCACTTTGCAGTGAATATACAGGCTCATTCTTTAGAATATTATCTTCCTTAAGTATTGCAGATGATGTTACTCAAGGTAAAAGTTATTATCTTGGAGAATGTAATTCCTTACTTAGAATATTAAATTCCATTGAGGAAGAAATACCTTCATTTTGTATTATTGATGAAATATTCAAAGGAACTAATCCACTTGAGAGAATTGCTTCATCTAAAGAAATTCTTAGATATATAATGGATAGAAATGCTTTAGCAATAGTTGCTACCCACGATTTAGAACTTGCAGAAACCTGCAATAATAATTATTTATGTTATTATTTCTGTGAAGATGTAGATAAAACTCAAGGCTTAACTTTTGACTTTAAGCTTAAAGAAGGTATTTGTCATTCTGGTAATGCTTTAAAGTTATTAGATTTTCTGGGATATCCTAAAGAGATAATTGATAATGCCCTAAACAGCATTCATATAGGAAATAAATAACGGCTTCCTTAAATCATGATTCCTTCTTTATTATTAATAATTTGGGATAAAGTAGTTGACATGATATACTGTATATAATAAAATTTCCTTAGAATTAAAATTCACGAACAATTTTTGATTTTATTTTTTTATTGTTCGATAATTATAGAAAGGATGTGACTAATTTCTTGCAATTTACATTGTAAGAAAGTAATTTATGAGTAAATTAATTTATACAATTCCAAGTTCTAATCATAATGAAAAAGCTTTAATTGAGATTTTTACTAATCATTCCGAAATAAAATTTGTTTCTTTTGTAGGCATTGACTTGTCTGGAAATGATACTGATGAAAAAATACCTGTGAAAGTATTTTTAGATGATATCCAATCATTCCTTCATGGTGTTGCAATTCAAACGGATGGTTCTTCAGTTGTATTACCAGGGATAGCAACATTAAATGATGCTAAGGTAGATATGATTACTGATCTTAATTGTAATTGGTTTGTAGATTATAACTATGATCACATAGATCCTTTAACTCAAAATCCAGTTGGTACTTTAAGAATACCATCTTTCTTACTTCATAATAACAAACCAGTATGTTCTAGAAATATTTTAACTGCCTCAATCGATACTTTTAAAACTAACCTTTTAAAAGTATTTAAAAACAAACCAGAAACTCTAAAAGCTTTTGGAATAACTTTTGATGAAATTGATGAAATAGTTATAACATCTGCATCAGAGCTTGAATTTTGGGTTAAAACTCCAAATAATATAGCTTCAATTGAGGAGTTATCAACTTCAGAAGTTTTACATGAGCATTATTGGACAAAAACTAAAGGTTCTGTTAGAACTGCTTTAGAAGAAAGTTTATTATTAATGGACGCTTATGGATTTGAACCGGAAATGGGACATAAAGAAGTTGGTGGAGTTAAAGCTAAATTAGATACTAGTGGTCAATTTGATCATGTAATGGAACAACTTGAAATAGATTGGAAATATTCTGATGCTATTCAAGCTGCTGATAATGAACTCTTTATTAAAAATCTTGTTCAAGAAACTTTCAGAAGAAATGGACTAGATGTAACATTTATGGCTAAACCTATCGATTGCGTTGCAGGATCTGGTATGCATATACATTTAGGTGTTAGCTTAAAGCTTACTAACGGAAAAAGAATCAACTTATTCCAAGCTACAAAGGATGACTTCTTAAGTTGTATTGGCTATGGTGCAATTATGGGTATGCTTAAAAATTACGAAGTTATGAATCCTTTTATTTCTTCAACTAATAATGCACTTAAAAGGCTAAAACCTGGATTTGAAGCACCTATTTGTGTAGTTACTTCTCTTGGATTAAGTCCTGATAATCCATCAAGAAATAGAACTGTATTAATAGGCCTTATACGTGATTTACAAAATCCATTAGCTACTAGATTTGAGCTTAGATCACCTAACCCTCATACAAATGTCTACTTAGCTATTGCAGTTTCTTACATGTCTATGTTAGATGGAATACTTTATGCATTAGAAAATAACAAAACTGAGGAAGAACTTCTAGCAGAATTATCAAAAAAATCTGGTGAAAGTGCTGATTATTTAGAAAAGACTAGAGCTTATAGAACCGAAGAAGATGTTTTTGAATTTTTCTCTGATGATGAAAGAAATAAGTATTTCGGAAAAGCGCCTTCAACTGTTTATGAAAATTTAGTTCAATTAGATAAATATCCAAAAAAACTTAATGTTTTGAAAAGAAATAATGTATTTAATGATGTTCTTATTAATAGCTTTAAATTAGCTGTGATTCAAAGATGGACTACTGAAATTTCAAGTAGAGTAATTTCTAATTACATGCATGAAATAAGAACGTTTAAAATTTTACACGGCCCTACAGCCCTTGATTTAGATGTTTCAACATGGATGAAAATTAATGATTTAAGACATTATATAATGAAGGATACTTATGCTACTAATAGTTTATTCACTAGAGTTCGAGAATCCTTAGTTAAAGAGGATTATTCTGATGCATCAAGATTATGTCTTGAACTTGATGATAAAATGAGCAAACTTAGAAGATTATATTCTGATTATAAAAGAAATTTAATAGATATTTATTAATAATTTTTTAACATTCCTTAAGGATAAATTAGATTAATTTCTAATTTATCCTTAATTTTTTATTCCTATATATTTTTTCATCTATTATTTTATTATCTTGACCTTTATATGATTTTTTTTCTGAAAATCTATCATTGTTTATCAATTTCTCAGCTTCTTTTACACTATTTGCCTTAAATACAAATGTCCATCCATCCTTATTATAATTACCTGCACACATCATATATTTATTTACTTCATTGCAACCCAAATCTCTATCTATTATTAAGCTCTTAAATTCTCCTATAGTTTTATAATTTAACTTTACAAAAATATCATTGTTAACTCTCATTTTTACCCCTCCAAAACTAGCGCGAACAAATGTTCTGATTCATATTTTATATATTATCCAAACATTTGTTCTATGTCAATAGATTATTTTTTATTTTTTTGTATTATATAAAAGGATTTTGTCTAATTTTATAGAATTTTACACTATAAGACTATTATTCCACTTACGAAAGGATGAGTAAATTTTGAAAAAAAAGCTAAGAACAAGTAAGAAGTTTAACATTGAAAATGGACTTATAATAATTTTAATATCTTCATTAGTAGTTGTTTTTTCACTAGAAATAGTTCAAACAAAAGCTCAAGCTAAAAACATTACTAATTTAATTACAGAAACTGATAAGAAAGATACGTATGAAGATAATAAAGATAAGGATAAAGATAAGGATAATAAATCTACGCCTATAACTACAGTAGATACTGAAGTTATAGAAAACCCTATTACTAATGATGTTCCTGTAAAACCGGAAGACCCAGGAGTTAATAATGTTCCTTCACAACAAAATTTGTATCCAGAAGATGATTCATCTACTAACTGGGAGCCATCCAAACCAGTTCCAACTCCGGAAGCAACTCCAGCTCCGACTCCGGAACCAACGCCTCAACCAGTGCCAACTCCGAAACCAATTCCAGCTCCGGAACCAACTCCAGCTCCGGAACCAACTCCTCAACCAGTTCCAGTTCCAACTCCAACTCCAGTACCAACGCCTCAACCAGTTCCAACTCCAGAGCCGGCGCCCACACCGCAACCAGCTCCAACGCCACAAGCTACACCGGCTCCGTAACCTATGTATATTTTATATCAAATATACTCCCTCTAGAAGATTTATCAATAACCTTTTTACTGATAAATCTTCTAACATAAAAAAATCAGCTGCACACAAATTAGTGTGCAGCTGATTTATTTTAGTCATCTTCAAAAACATCTTATTATTGTGTTATATCAAATATTTCTAAATCTTTCTTTTCCACTTGTTCAGTTTTAACATCTGCAATAGCTTTTAGTGTATCTAATGATGTTATTACACATATGTTTCTTTCTATAGCTGCTCTTCTTATTAAGAATCCATCTCTCTTAGAGTCATTTCCTTTAGTAGGTGTGTTTATTACTAAATCAACGCCTTTACTTTTAACTACATCTAAGATATTTGGTTTTTCTTCATTTAATTTCCTTACTTCTTCTGCTTCTATTCCAGCCTCTCTTAAAAACTTAGCTGTTCCTGATGTGGCAATAAATTTATATCCTACATCTGATAATGCTTTTGCTATTGGTAAAAAGGCTTCCTTATCATGCTTATTAACTGTTGCTAGTATTTTACCCTTATCAGTTCCTGGATACATGCTAGCACCTACAAAGCCTTTATAAAGTGCTTCATTAAGAGTTCTACCTATTCCTAAAACTTCTCCTGTTGATCTCATTTCTGGTCCTAATGATATTTCAACATTCGGAAGTTTTTGAGTTGAGAATACAGGTACTTTAACTGATATTAATTTGGGTTCCTTATAAACATCTACTCCATAACCTAAATCTTTAAGCTTATGTCCTAGCATACATTTTGTAGCTAAATCAACTATTGCAACTTTACTTACTTTGCTTATATATGGAACTGTTCTTGATGCTCTTGGGTTAACTTCTATTACATAAAGTGCTCCTTCAAACTCAATAAACTGAATGTTTATCATTCCTTTTATTCCTATAGCTAATGCTAATTTTTTAGTATAATCTAACACCCTAGCTTTCATGTCATCACTTACATTTTGACTTGGATACATTGTTACAGAGTCTCCTGAGTGAACTCCAGCTCTTTCTAAATGTTCCATTATTCCTGGTATTAAAATATTTTCTCCATCTGATATTGCATCTACTTCTATTTCTCTACCCATTAAATACTTATCTATAAGTATTGGATTTTTCTTATCTTTTACAAATGCATTTTTCAGGTAGTATGTTAACTCCTCTTCATCATAAGTTATTTCCATGCCTTGACCCCCAAGTACATATGAAGGTCTAACTAATACTGGGAATGTTAACTTTCTTGCTTCTTCTAACCCTTGCTCTAATGTCCAAACACCTTTACCCTTAGGCCTATCTATTCCAAGTTCTTCTAATAGCGCATCAAACTTTTCTCTATTTTCAGCTAAATCTATTTGATCTGCTGTTGTTCCTAGAGTTTTTATTCCTTTTTCTTTTAAGAAGTTAGCAAGTTTTATAGCTGTTTGACCACCAAACTGAAGTATTACACCATCTGGTTTTTCCTTTTCTATAATATTAAATACATCTTCTTCTGTTAATGGTTCAAAGTATAACTTATCTGATATATTAAAATCTGTACTTACGGTTTCTGGATTATTATTTATTATAATTGTTTCAATTCCCATACCCTTTAAAGATCTAACACAATGAACTGAAGCATAATCAAATTCAATCCCTTGACCTATTCTTATAGGCCCTGATCCTATAACTATAACTTTCTTCTTATCAGATACCTCTACTTCATCATATTGTTCGTAAGTTGAGTAGTAATATGGTGATAATGCTTCAAACTCTCCCCCACAAGTATCAACCATTTTGTATGAAGGTTTAATGTTCCAAATGTTTCTTAACCTATACACATCATCTGGTGTAACCTTTAGCATATCCGCTATTGCCTTATCAGAGAAGCCTTTTTTCTTTAATGCATGTAGCCATTCTTTATCTAAATCCTCTATTTTACTTAATTTTAATCTAGTTTCTTCATTCACTATCCATTTAAACTTTTCTAAGAAGAATATATCTATTCCTGTTATTTTAGCTATGCTTTCTATTCTGTAATCTCTTCTTATCATTTCACAAAGAGCAAATATTCTTTCATCATCTGGTTTCATAACTGCAGTTTTAAGTTCATTAATACTTAATTCTTTAAACTTTGGATGGTCTAATGAATATTTATTAATTTCTAGACTTCTAATACCTTTTAATAAGGCTGCTTCTAAGTTTGAACCTATAGCCATTATTTCACCAGTTGCCATCATTTTTGTTCCAAGTGCTCTATCTGCACTGAAGAATTTATCAAATGGCCATTTTGGTATTTTAACTACTACATAATCTAATGTTGGCTCAAAACAAGCATATGTTTTTTGAGTTACAGCATTTTTTATTTCATCTAATCCATATCCTAAAGATATTTTAGCGCCAACTTTAGATATTGGATATCCTGTAGCTTTTGATGCAAGAGCTGAAGATCTTGAAACTCTTGGGTTAATTTCTATTACTGCATATTCAAATGATGTTGGGTGAAGCGCGAATTGAACGTTACATCCACCTTCTATTCCTACTGCATTTATTATGTTTATTGATGCAGTTCTAAGCATTTGATATTCTTTATCTGATAAAGTTTGTGATGGAGCAACAACTATACTATCTCCTGTATGTATTCCAACTGGATCTATATTTTCCATGTTGCATACAGTTATACAGTTCCCAAATGAATCTCTCATTACTTCGTATTCTACTTCTTTCCATCCTTTAACTGATTTTTCTAAAAGAATTTGCCCAATTGTACTAAGTTGTAATCCTGATTCAAGTGTTTCCCTTAGCTCCTCTTCATTATCAGCAATTCCTCCACCAGTTCCACCTAATGTATAAGCAGGTCTTACTATAACTGGGTAACCTATCTTGCTTGCATAATTCATACCAGCTTCAATCTCAGTTATAATTTCACTTTGAATAACCGGTTCTTGTATTTCATTCATCATATCTCTAAATAGTTCTCTATCTTCTCCCTGTTTTATAGATTGGATAGATGTACCTATTACTTTTACATTGTACTTTTCAAGTATTCCCGCATCATGTAATTCCACTGAAAGGTTAAGTCCTGTTTGACCACCCATTCCTGCAATTAAACTATCTGGTCTTTCTTTTGCAATAACTTTTTCTAAAAACTCTATTGTTAATGGTTCTATATAAACCTTATCTGCGGTTTCTGCATCTGTCATTATAGTCGCTGGGTTTGAGTTTACAAGTATAACCTCAACACCTTCTTCTTTTAACGCCTGACATGCTTGTGTTCCTGAATAATCAAACTCTGCTGCTTGACCTATAACAATTGGACCTGACCCTATAACTAAAACTTTTTTTATATCTTTATTTAATGGCATTTGTAAAACCCTCCTATAATGCGTATTTCATAAATTTATCAAATATATATTCACTATCTCTTGGACCCGCTGCCGCCTCTGGATGGAATTGAACTGAGAATATTGGTAATTTACTATGTTTCATACCTTCTATTGTTCCATCATTTATGTTTAAGTGTGTTGCTACAACATCTTGTGGCAGTGTTTCTACTACATATCCATGATTTTGTGATGTAATGTGAACCTTATTTTCTTCTAAATCTTTAACTGGGTGATTGCATCCTCTATGTCCAAACTTTAATTTAGCAGTTTTTCCGCCTAGAGTTAATGCTAACAATTGGTGCCCTAAACATATTCCAACTATTGGTTTTACTCCAACTATTTTTTTAATATTTTCTATTACCTCAGTTAAATCTTCTGGATCCCCAGGTCCATTTGATAAAAACACTAAATCTGGGTTAACCGCTAAAATTTCTTGTGCTGTCGCAGTCATTGGGAACACTGTTAATTTACAATCTCTCTTTTTGAAGTTTCTTATTATATTTTCTTTTATTCCAAAGTCCATTATTGCAACATGCTTTCCAGAACCTTCTATTGTGTAAGCTTTCTTTGTTGATACTATGCTTACTGCTTCTTTATTTGAAAAGGCCTTTACTCTATCCTGCACTTCTTCTAAAGAATGTGCTTCTAAAGTTATTATTCCTTTCATTGTTCCATGATTTCTTAAAACCTTTGTTAACGCTCTAGTATCTATTCCTTCTAATCCAATTATCTTATTTTGTTTCAGAAAATCTTCTAAATCCATTTCACATCTAAAATTATTTGGGAAATTACATTTTTCTCTTACTATAAATCCCCTAACCTTTGGTGAATCTGATTCCATATCCTCTAAGTTTATTCCGTAGTTTCCAATTAGCGGATAAGTCATAGTTACTATTTGTCCATAATATGATGGGTCTGTTAAAACCTCTTGATAGCCTGTCATTCCTGTTGTAAATACAACCTCTCCAACACTATCTTTTAAGTGTCCAAAGGCTGTGCCTTCAAATATCATTCCATTTTCTAATATAAGCTTTGCTTTCATAATTAGCCCTCCCTTTAATATATATACAATTACTAAAAATACACTGGTTCAAGAGCCTTACTGATTTTTTTGTAAAAGAAAAGGATACTAAGGAGATTACTATTTTAGTATTCTCCTTACTATCCTTATATATTTATCAGTGTTAGAAAACGCCTTTAATGACGTAGCTATGCAGTTATTATTTAAATTTAGGTATAACATAATTACATACTCCTTTCTGGTCTCACAGAACCAATTTAAAGTGTACTTTTTTTTATTTTTATTAATTTTATTTATCTTTTATAACATTCTATATTTTTTATTAAATTCTGTCAACAAAATTTATTAATTCTTATTGTTTCAATTTGTATATATATACAAATCTATATTATAGAATTTTTTTTAAATAATATACTTCGTTTATATACCCTATAGTATTAGTAACTACTGCACACTGATCATATTCAGAATAGTTATTTTTTGTATACTGTATATTACAATATATTTATGCAATATTTGAAAGGTTTATTGCATAAATATACATGCTTTATTCTATTACATGTATATTAATAGATTTTGTTCATTTTCCGATACAACAAAAACAGAGAGTTGATAAATATCAACTCTCTGTTTTATTTGTTATGCCTCTTTTAATAAATCATCAAAAAGCCTTACGCTCTCCCAATCATAATAATTTATATTTTCCTTTGTATGGTTATGTAAAAAATCTTCTATTTCTATTATATGTCTCTCATCAAATTCTATTTGCATTTCTAATTTATTATCTTCAGTTATCTCTAGGCTTGTAACTTCACCTAAATACATATCATTATCACTATAATAAAATCTAACTCCATTGTCTATTAAAGTAGTATATACATCTAAAAATTTATTATTATTATTATTTATCATCCTATTCTCCCGAATTCACTAGTTTATATTTTTAATTTTAGTTTTTTACTTCTATTAAAATTTATCCTTTGTTCTAAATCTATCCATTGTTAATTTTAAAAATTATTTTTCTTGATATTACTCTTGGCAAAAATTTATTTACAATTACTAATATCTTGTTCTTAAATCCTGGAATTATTATTGTTTTTCCTTTTTCTAAATCTCTATATGCTATTTGTGCAACTTTTTTAGCTGACATAATATTTTTCTTTGCATTTTCATTCTTTTTTATTCCAGCTTTATTTTGAAATCCAGTGTTCACAGCTCCTGGACAAAGGCAACTTACTTTAACCCCTTTATTTTTAACTTCTTCATTTAATGCTTCAGTCAAATTTAAAACATAAGCTTTTGATGCATAATATGTTGCCATTCTTGGACCTGCGCAAAATGCTGCTGTACTTGCTACATTCATTATAGTACCATTTTCATTTTCAACCATTTTATATAAAAAATGTTTTGTTAATTCAGTTAATGCTCTTATATTAATATCTATTAACGCTAACTCTTTTTTCATAGGAATACTAGAAAAATCACCAAAAGAACCTACCCCTGCATTATTTATTAAAATATCCACAGTTAGATTTTTTTTATCCACAAAAGCAAAGACTTGTTCACAAGAACTATCCACAGATAAATCTACAGATAATATATCCACATTTATATTATATATTTCAAGATGCTTCTTTACTTCTTTTAATTTTTCTTTATCCCTTGCAATAAGTATTAGATTATGACCATCCATTGCAAACAATTTTGCTAATTCATATCCAATACCAGCAGTAGCCCCTGTTATTAAAACATGGCTTCTACTTTCAGATTTGCTCATATCTTGCCCCCCAAAATAACTATTAACCTATGCTAATTTTAACATATCTCTTAAAGTTGAACAATTCTAACCCTTTGTTTATTTTTTAGAATCCTAAATATTTTAGTTTTTATATATGTCTAAACTCATTTTCACATGAGGAATTCCCGCTTCATCATAAACATCAGAAATAACTTCAAATCCTACTGCTTCATATAGTCTCTTTGCATAAAGCTGAGAAGAAAGTATTATTTCATTTTCCATCCAATGTTCTCTTACAAAATCAGTACTTTTTTTCATCATTTCTTGTGCTATGTAATTTTTTCTAAACTCTTTTAAAACAAGGACTCTTCCTATTGATGGCTTTTCATAGGCTAATCCTACTGGTAGAATTCTACAATACCCCACTAATTTATCTTCATAGTATACAAGAGTGTGCTTGCATACCTTATCTTTATCATCAAAATCATTTTCACATGTTATTTCTTGTTCACAAGCAAAAACCTCATATCTTACTTTTGCCATTTCATAAATATCATCATGGGTTAACTCATAAAAACCTTCTGTTTTAAATATTAATTTACTTTTATCAATATTCATTTTTTCCTCCTTAGTTTACATATATTCTTTCTTCTATTATATATTGTAAAGAAATATATAACTATACTTATTTATATCTCTACGGAAATAAGTACTCTTTTAAAAAATAACCCGCTAAATTTAGTCTATTTTCTTTCGTATGCCTAAGATTTATCTTTTTTTGTAATTTTCTTTTAAAAAAGTATTTTGCATCCTTTGTTCCTGATATAATGAAAATAAAGTATTTTATAAGGAGGCTCTTATGAATAAAAATTTAGTATCAACTCTATTTAAATCTTTACTATTTGGTATTGTTTGGGCGTCTATAGCCTTTGTGTTAGCTATAATATTAGTTAAACTAAAACACTATAATTTAAAAGATATTCTTTTTATTGAAGGAATATTACTAATAGCTATTTCAATATTATCATCAATAGGTGGTAACCCTACTGGATTATCTATGCAAGGTATAAGTAACCCTACCCTTACATCCTATACTAATTTAGAAACAACAAGATCTGAAAGAGAAAAAAATCCTATTAAACAAACTGTTTCCTTTGCATTAAGCTCAATAGCTTTAATTTTAGGTGGATTATTATTAATATTACTAAATTTTATTGTATAATTTGCTATATAACATTTATTATGTGACTGAGTATAACCATATACAGTCCCTATATCTTCAGTCATTTTAAATAATATATATTTAAAATATTTTAAGTACCCATTATTATTTATTATATAATAATGGGTACTTAATGTAACTATAAAATATTCTTTTATTATAACTATTTTTTCACCAAATACTATTCTATTGCGGTATCAATATATATCGTAAAATGAATAATGCCGCTAATATATACATAAGTGGATGAATTTCTTTTCTCTTTCCCACAGCTAATTTCATAATAGGATAAGTTATTATCCCACAAGCAATACCGTTAGCTATTGAATAACTAAATGGCATTATTACTATAGTTAAAAATGCTGGTATAGCTTCATCAAATGTTGAAAAATCAACATTTTTTATAGTTTCAAGCATCAACACTCCAATTATAATAAGAGCTGGAGCTGTTGCTTGTGATGGAATTATACCTACAATTCCTGAGAAGAAAAGAGTAAGTGCTGTAAAGCAACTAACAACTACAGCTGTTAATCCAGTTCTTCCTCCATCAGCTATTCCTGAGGCTGACTCTATGTAAACTGATACTGTTGGCAATCCAAACATTGAACCTACTGTAGTTGCTATAGAGTCAACTATCAATGCTTTATTCATATTTTTAGGATTTCCATCGTCTCCTATTAAATTAGCTTTTTGAGCTGTCCCAACTAAAGTTCCTATAGTGTCAAACATATCAACTAAAGAAAATGTTAAAATAACCATAACAACTGCTGTTATAGCACCTATTATCCCTGCTCCATTATGAGTTAATAATCCTGAAAAATCCATTTTTAAAAATGTAGGAGCTAAAGATGGTGGCAATGAAAATATTTTAATATTACTTACATTAGTTATTCCCATAGGAATTCCTATTATAGTTGTAGCTACAATTCCTATTAACATTGCGCCCCTTACTTTTCGAGCCATTAATATAGCCATTATTAAAACACCTATTATTGTTAGTAAAGTTCCCTTATCCGTGAATTTACCAAGTTGTACTAAAGTTGCGGGGTTTGAAGTAACTATTCCCCCATTTTTAAAACCTATTAATGCTATAAATAGTCCTATACCAGAGGTCATAGCTATTTTTATATTTTTGGGAAGTGCATTAACTATTAATTGTCTTAGTGATGTTACTGTACATATAATAAATACAATACCCGAAATAAATACTGCTGCGGATGCTTCCTGCCATGTGAATCCCATGGTTAAGCATACTCCATATGTGAAAAATGCAACTAGTCCCATACCTGGTCCTAATGCATAAGGTAAATTAGCATACAAACCCATAAATAATGTTGATATTGTAAATATAACACAAGTTGCTGTAAATATAGCTCCAACCACAGGATCATTTAGTATCCCTAGATTATTTGCTGCATCCCCAAAAACCCCTTGTGAATTCATACCCGCACCCTTTAGAATGTTGGGAATTACCAAAAGTGCATAGGCTATGGTAATAAAAGTAGTCAGGCCTGCAAGTATTTCAGTTTTAACACTTGTGCCATTTTCCTTTAGCTTAAACAGTCTTTCTAATAAACCTTTTTGACTTTTTGAATTATCATTAATATTTTTACTCATATCTTACCTCCTAAAAATAGACGAAAAAAAACTATCATTGGATATAGGTAAATCCAATAATAGTAACATTTCTAGAAGAAATATTATATTAGTAACTTTGGATTCACCCATAGCTCAGAAGTTTAAGGCTTCTTGTAGAAACTCTCGACCCGTATTGTCGAAATTATATGGATGGTGTCTTTCGTTACTTTTATTATATCAGTAAACTATAAATAATCAATATGTTTTACGAACATTAATTAATTCCAATTTTTGATCATTCGTTAAATTGTTTATGTAATTTGATTTATATATATTATTTTCCTTTGAAAGTTTCATTTTTGTAAAATTTATTAAAAATTCTATATCTTCAACTTTATTTTTATATTTAATTTCCAGTGTAAACCTCTCCCCCCTTTAGCTATTATGTACCTCAAAATCTTTTTTATAACTATCCACTTCTTTTATGATGCCTTAATTTTGCATAGATTATTATTTTCTAGTTTCAATAGTATTCTAACAATCTACTTTTTACCTACTAGTCTTTCTTTTTCTTCAATTATTTATTGTATATGTTCCATTTGGTGAAGTAGATTCGTTTAATAGCTCTTCATTTTTAAAACCTCTTGGTATTCGTACTGGACGTCTTGAGTTTATTACATTATTTAACTGCATTAAGATTCTATTTTTTTATAATTTTATCACCTTATTTTTCTACTAATAAATTGATTATAATTAAATCTATTAATTTCTCTAAATGAATTGGATTGATTGCGATTTTGAGGGCAAAAAAACAACATATATTGACTTCTATAAGTTTTTATGGTGTTGAAGCCATTCTAGGCATTACTTTCTTTATTTTTAGTTAATAGGATTAACTTTTTAGTAAGTAAAAAAGGTATTTTATAAATACTAAATTCAAAATCTAATTTTCACACTTAAAAAATGGCTTAAAAGCATTATTTTTTTAGACTCTACAAAAGCCAATGCTCCAGCATTGGCTCTATTAATCTAACTAACTAGTCTTACATTAATATTGTACATTACAAACCATTAATAATTTGATTATATATTAATTTTATAATAATACGTTCCATAGGCAAGACCTATAGCAAGCATTAAAAAGAAACTACTATAAATTATAGTTTTCTTTTTTTTATTAAGATTCTTACCATTATCAATAATTTGTCTATTAACAACTCCTATAAGTACTAAAAACATGATAAATACAACGTTCCCTTCTTTTATTAAGTAAATATACATAATTAAAGAAAGCATATTTACAACAACAGCCAATATAACTGTATTTATATATATAATTACCTTCATAGTTTATTCTCCTATAATTCATGATAAGTTTACAATTATTCATTAATTTCAGCTTCTATTCATACAAATTATACCATGCATTCATTTTTACTACATATAGCTTTTTAATCATTACCAAACTTCCTTAATATTCTGAGTTTTCAGTTATTTAAAATTACTCCTTTCATATAAATCATTACAGAAAATTATACCCTAACCTTGTTGGTATTAAACTTATGCTTATAATATAAAGTCTTTAAGGCGCAACACAAATTATTAGACATCCCCATATGTATATCAATGTAATACAACATAGAAATGTATTGCCACCAGTTTCTTGACCATCTTTAACTTTCTTTAATATTGCTACAAAGTTATTAAAAAACACTATAATAGCAATAATACTTATAAATAAAAATATATACAAAAGCTTTCATTCCCTTCTTATATAATGCATAAAAGATTACAGCTGTATATTAAGCATCATTATTCAACATGAAAATTATACCATATATTTTAAGCCATTTGTCGCTAACTAAATAATTTAAAATTATCAAATTAGGTTTACTGGAACTAAACTTTTACTATTTGTATATTTTCTTTTTTCTCAACATCGCTTCCCTGAATAATTTTTTCTAAATTCTTTTAAAACAAGAACCCTTTCCTTTAATTATATTATGATTATTTTCAACTTTCTAGGTATGAAAAACAAATTTGTTGTATATCATTAAATAACATTGATGTATTATATCCATCTGAAACTGCATGATTTATCTGAACAGTAAGTGTCCGTAAATAATATCATGTAAATAATAAAGGAGATGCAAAAGCATCTCCCCAATACATAAATTATCCATTATAATTAAGTTGTGAGACAAAATAGAATCTTTAGATGAGAAACTACTTAATGAAAGAGATACAAAAATCTATCGTAATAAAGGTCGTAAGCAAACTTGTTTGAGGACTATTATGGGTAGGTAAATAATACAAACACACTGTAAAATAATGGCTAGCGAAAACAAGAAAATTGTTTCCAACTTTTACTTGACTCAAACGTATTAGGCGGTATATTATAAAATTAGTTAATATAAGTGATAATAAATCAAATAAAGTTAACATAGGAATATTATGTATTCATATTATTGTAGGCTGCCTAAAAGTTGTTGCTGCTGTAGGTGTCGTAGCTGAAGTCGTTAATTTTGCAGGAAGTGCTTATAATTCTTTTAATAACGGATATGAGAGCTTATAGACCTTAAATAAAATATGCATTGAATTTAAGAGTTCATATACTAGGAGGATAATTATGTTTTTTAAACTAATAAAGAAAATATGGCGCATATCCATATTATTAATTGGTTTAATATTACTTATACAGTTTGTTGGTATGCTTTTCTCTATTGGAAATAATGAGTTTAATTTAAAAGAATTTTTAATAGTTTTTCTTAAGATGTTTGCAGCATTAGGTTGGTTCTTTTATACTAAAGAAGATACTGGAATATCTAAAAGAAGTTAAGTGGATTAACACGGCTGTTATATTGAACTAAAGCACTAAGAGGTTAATCACATTGACAGTTATTAACCTCTTACCTTTAATCTTTTTTCTTTATAGGGTAGAGGTTACAATTGCAAGACAACCCACTCTAAGCCATTTTAATATACTTTGAAGTCTAAACTTCATGTCAATTTATAATTTCATATTATGTTTCATTTTAAAGATAATTACAATACAAGTGAAAGGATGTTTTTTTATGAAATTATTATCAATCAATAATTTCCAAACATTAAAAATAGATCAACTTGAAAATATTAATGGTGGTGTTGCTATACCTGTCGTGCGATTTGTGAAATTCTTTATGAATCTACTATAACTCTACATATTATAGTATCTAATTAATATTTTTTTAGTTTTAAGAATAAAATCATTTAATTTTTTACTATCATATGGTTCTTGTCCTAGCTTTCATTAAAACAATTGTAATATTCACTTCTTCGTTAAATCAAATTTTAGCGAAAAACATTTAAGTAATAATTTATATTTTTGTATAATAAGTCTATTTTAAAATATAAATATTGGTATAATTAAATTAAAAAATCATTTGGAGGTATATATAAATGCCTAATATTTTATCTATTTTGATAGTAATTTTTTTATTTATTTTTTTATTATTTATAACTAAAAAGTTCAAAAAATCTTGGTTAGCATATTCAATATTTGGTTTAGAATTAACAGTAATAGGATTATCTGATAACAGTAATTCAAATTTATTTGTGGTTTTTGTCCTTTTAGGGTTTATGCTAACAGTTATAGGTTTTTGTAAAAGCGAGTAATTTTTTGACAAAAATAATAAAAAATGTTATTATGGGTTAGTAATTACAAAATAAAAAAATGGGGGTACATTATGAGAAAAATGAAATTATTTTCAATGTTTTTAGCTGCTATTACTATTACAACTTTTGTTATGGGTTCAACTGCAAGTGCTGCAACAAATACTTCACCAGATACTGTTAAGGTTAATTTAGAGAATTCTAAATTAAATGAGTATTCTTCTATTCCAGAAGTAAAAGCTCTAATTGATGATATAAGCAAAAATGCCGTATCATCAAATATCGTCGAAACATATTTTAAAATAGGTAAAGATTCTAAGGGTAATCAAACTGAAAAGGCTTATACGGAAAGTGAATACTTAAAAGAAAAAAATAAAATAATGCCAAGAAATTTACCTATAACTCAGGACTTTGGATGGATAAAGCTAACATTAGAAGCGTACAAGGACAAAGGAGGAAATTTTATGGCAGGGGGGTTTTATGACTGGTTAAAACAACCTAATTTTAGTGGAAGTGATGTTTTGGCAATAGGACATGATGCTACTATTACTTTTGATACTCAAAGTTGTTTTGGAGCTTTTATGTCTCCATCTTTTGATTCGGTACGTGAAAAAAATATCCAAACAACACAAACTATTGATCGTTCAAATAAAAGTAAATTTTTAAGTGGTACTTCAGGCGTGGCTTATAAATTTAGACTTGGAGACTCACATGGTATTAACATTCCTGGCGAAAAATTTCCTAACAAGATGTATGACAATGGAATGATGTATGTTCGGGGTACAGTTCTTAATGGAAGTGGAAATTTACAAGTATCGTATGGACATTCACAATTAGCTTTAGATTATAATATCGCTGATGCGTGTAAATTTCTTTCAACTGGTGCAGTTGAGTTCAAGGTAAAAGGATCACAAGATTTAAAAACTATAGGCGATAGAATAGTTTTTTAATTAAAATATAAATACTACAAAAAAAATTCACTCTGTTACTAATCTAATACGTATCTAAATTTCGCTAAATTAGTCTTTTAGCGAATAGTTAAAAATCAACAGTTTTAAGCCATTTATAGAGTATGATATACTATAAAATAGTAGTTAACTGTTTAGTATCTCTAAACAATCAGAAAAAAGGTGGTATTTCGTGTATGTGGACACGAAATACCACCTTTTTGCAATCTATTTAATAGATTTTACTATTTGTATATTTTCTTTTTTTCTCAACATCGCTTCCCTGAATAATTTTTTCTAAATTCTTTTAAAGCAAGAACTCTTGCATTTAATTAGTTATCTCTAATTCTTTGCAAGATAATCGTACACAACATGAGCTGGTGCAAGAGTTAAATCTGTAAGAATATGTGATGCAGATACAACTTCTAAGACTGGTAAATCAGCCAAAGGAGCTAATGCATGACTAAATAATTGCAGACGTGCGCAACTAGTCCATGCCCCATGTATGATAATATCCTTATTCTGTGTACATATAAGCTCACAAATTCTTGGTTTCCCATCATATCCTTGTACAATTTTCAGCATAAAGCTAGGACGAGAAATTTGATTATAAGCTTCCTTAATATCTAGAGGTTCATGTTTATACCCCATTGTAGCAGTAGCAACTGGTAAAGATCCATAGTTTAATGTACCAACTAAGGTATCTGAGTCAACAAATAGCTTTGGAGTCCCAAGTTTCTTAGGATAGGCACTAACCTCTCTTCCAACAGCGATAGCTGGATGATTGTCTAAGTACATCATGTGTAGATAATCACCTTTAATCCCATTATACTTTACTGGAATTACCTGCCCACATTCAGTGTAGGATCCCAATCCAGTCACATCTGGCATAGCCATCATTTCAAATCTAACTAAGGGCTCATCTTCATCTAATTCTAATGGTTCTGGTACTATTTTTCGAAGTGCCTCAAAGTCAGTACGGTATATTATGTTCAAGTACTCCCTATTATGAAACTTATATGGACCTTTAGGAAATGCTGGAGCAGTAAGTGGTGTTGTAATTTGTTTATATATTTCACTTTCTAACATAAAATGTTCACTCTCTCTTCTTATTTATTATTATCATTACATTTTTTTATAAATACTATATTTTAAAAGGTAAATTTTTATACATCCATAATCTTTATATCATCTGGAATAATTAAATTTGCTTCTGTTACAGATTTAATTTCATCAATGGTTGTATCCTTATAAATTTCTTTTAAGAGTAGCCCCTTAGCTGTTACTTCAATTACACAAAGCTCTGTAACAATTAAATTTACTTGAGATTTTGCAGTGAGTGGAAGTCTACACTTTTTAAGGATTTTAAGTTTTCCTTTTCCAGTATGTTGCATCGCTACAATTACTACCTTTGCACCTATTACTAAATCCATAGCGCCGCCCATTCCAGGTACCATTTTGCCTGGAACAATCCAATTGGCTAAATTTCCTTCTTCATCTACCTCTAAAGCTCCAAGCACAGTTACATCAACATGTCCACCTCTAATTAGTGCAAAAGACATAGAACTATCAAAGAATGAACCCTCTGGTAGTACTGTTACACACTGTCCAGCTGCATTAGTTAAATCTGTATTTTCTTGCCCTATTTTTGCTTTTGGACCCATGCCAACCATACCATTTTCTGATTGAAAAGTAATCTGTATTTCCTTTGGCACATAACTTGCCACCAAAGTTGGAAGTCCTATTCCAAGATTTACGAGCTGCCCATCTTTTAATTCCTTTGCAACTCTTTTAGCAATAATTTCTTTTGCTAACTTACTATCTGTAATCAATTAAATTGCCTCCTTTACAATATAATCTACAAGTACACCTGGAGTCATTATATCTTCGGTTCTTAATTGTTCACATTTTACTAAATCTTCTGCTTCCATTATTACTATTTTTGCAGCCATTGCAATATAAGGATTAAAATTTTTTGTAGTTGCTTTATAACAGG
This sequence comes from Clostridium gasigenes, assembly GCF_900104115.1. Classification (GTDB taxonomy): domain Bacteria; phylum Bacillota; class Clostridia; order Clostridiales; family Clostridiaceae; genus Clostridium; species Clostridium gasigenes. The sequence continues at coordinate 57,512 of NZ_FNJM01000006.1, read as the reverse complement.
TATTCCCAATTTCATCTACTATACTGCCTTTTACAAGTGAGACATCAGCCTTTAATGGAAGTTCCAATAAATACTCCTTGTTACTAATTGTAATTTTTCTTTTCCCATTTTCTACAAGGGTTCCTAGTCCAGTTGGTGTTAATACGCCACCTAGACCTGATCCAGCTGCACGGATTCTTTCAATTAATGTTCCTTGTGGAGAAAGCTCTACTTCCATTTCGCCAGTATTCATCCTTCTTCCAGTCTCAGGATTGGTTCCAATATGTGAGGCAATCACTTTCTTTACTTGACCATTCACAACCAATTTCCCTATGCCTTTATCTGGGAAACCTGTATCATTTGCAATTATGGTTAAATCCTTTATATTTAAATCAACCAACATATCAATTATAGTGTCCGGTGTTCCACAGTCTAAAAAACCACCAATCATAATTGTCATTCCATCTTTAAAAATAGATTTTAAATCTTCCAGTTTAACTATCTTATTCACAGTAATATCTCCTTTCTAATAGTGTAAAATATTTTAAATGTAATGTAGGTAGACTAAATCAATGCACGTAAATGCACTGACTTAATTAAAAAATTAGTTTGCAAGCACACATCTTCTTTGTCTTGTAAAATCTCTTGCAGAGGTTATCCCTTCACCAGTAGGTCCAGCAATAGTGAAAGTTGTAAATCCTTCTGCGCCAAAACCTACTCCAGCAAAGGATTTAGCATTCTTTACAAAAATAGTTGTATCTATTTCTTTTTCAAATCTATTTAAGTTATCGATATTTTTTGAATATATATATGCACTGTGTTTTTTGTTTTGTTCTGCTATTTTTGCACACTCTATAGCTTCATCAATATCCTTAACCCTTACAATTGAAAGTATTGGCATCATAAGCTCTGTCATTACAAAAGGATGATTTCTATCTACCTCACATATTATACATTTGACATTAGTAGGGTATTCTACATCTATTTGATCTAAAAATAATTTTGCATCTTTTCCTACCCATTTTTTATCTATAGTATATTCTAGCTTTTTGTTGCAATTATAACTTTTCACATCTTTCTCTAGTAGTATTAATTCTAATAATCTTGATACTTGCTCTTTGTTTAGAAGTACAGAATTATTTTGAATCATATTATTTATTAAATCAGTTGCTACATCTTCAAAAACAAATACTTCTTTTTCTGCAATACAAGGTAAATTATTATCAAAAGAACAACCTTCTATTATGCTTTTTGCAGCTTTCTTTATATCTGCAGTATCATCTACTATAACAGGAGGGTTTCCTGCACCTGCCCCTATAGCCTTTTTACCTGAATTTAAAAGTGTTTTTATTAATCCTGGTCCTCCAGTCCCACATAAAAGTTTTATATATGGGTGTTTCATAATTACATCTAAGGATTCCATAGTTGGATTTTCTACAGTAGTTACTAAATTTTCTGGACCCCCAGATGAGATGATGGCTCTATTTATCATATCTACAGCAAAAGCAACACATTTTTTTGCCCCTGGATGTCCATTAAACACGACAGAATTTCCGGCAGCTATCATTCCTATACTATTGCATATAACAGTTTCCGTTGGATTTGTGGAGGGTGTTATTGCACCTATGACACCATAAGGAGACATTTCTACTACTGTAAGCCCTTGGTCTCCAGACCAAGCTGTAGTAGTTAAATCTTCTGTACCTGGAGTATATTTAGCTACCAATTCATGTTTTAATATTTTATCTTCATATCGTCCCATTTTTGTTTCTTCTAAAATCATTTTTGCCAGTATCTCTTTATTTTCCAATGTAGCCTTTCTTATACTACTTATAAGCCGTTCTCTATCTTCTTTTTTATAGGAAATAGTTAACACCTTTTGTGCATATATTGCTTTTGAAATAGCAATTTCAACAGCTTCAAACACTCCTAAATATAAACCATCATTGTTAGATTTATTAAATTTGGTACCTTCAACATTTGTTATTACTTTTAAACCTTCTGTTTGTGGTGATACTAATACATCTTTAGTCATAGTTTTCCTCCTTGTATAATTAATTTTGCATTTAGTTTTTAATGAAGAATTAACCTAGGGCTATTCGTTTTCTCCTTGTTCGCCACTTCGGTGGTACTTATTATAAAAAGTGTTTCCCTAATTTCATTGTTAACTTCTTACTCAGTAGTTGTTCTAGTTACTAATCAATTATCCTATCAACTAATCCTAGGATTAATAACTTAGTTCTTCATTTTATAACAAATATGTTATAGCGAATAAGAGGTTTTTAATGTGGTATAAATAGCATATTACCACTTTTTTATCCAAAAGAAACCTATAAATACAATAAATGTAATATAAAGTATTTTAAACGTTGCCAAACCACGCGGAGGTGAGATATTTTCTTCCTATAATCTGTAAAGAAGGATTCTATGGTTAATTGCCTAAAAATTCAATTTTTTTAGGCAATTAGTTTTTTATTTTTTTAAATATGCAAAATAAAGAGTTAAACATAAATCTTTATAATATAAAAAAGGGTATTTCGTGTATGTAGACACGAAATACCCTTTTTTTGCAATCTATTTAATAAATTTTACCATTTATTATTTTCTTTAAAATCTGTAATTTATCTTATTTGCCCATTTCCATAAATAATATATTTAATAGTTGTAAGTTCTTTAAGTCCCATTGGGCCTCTAGCATGTAGCTTTTGTGTGCTTATTCCTATTTCTGCTCCAAATCCAAATTCGCATCCATCTGTAAATCTTGTTGATGCATTTACATAAACTGCTGCTGCATTTGTTCTTTGCATAAATCTTTGTGAGTTTTCATAGCTTTTTGTAACTATGGCTTCTGAATGCCCTGATCCATACTTATTTATATGACTAATAGCTTCATCAACATTTTCAACTATTTTAACTGCCATTATATAATCTAAATATTCTTTTCCCCAATCTTCTGTCGTTGCGTCTACTACATCTGAAATAATAGCTTTAACTTTTTCATCGCCTCTAATTTCAACATCTTTTTCTCTTAAAGCTCTTATTACTATTGGTAAAAATTCTTCTGCAACTTTTTCACTTACCAATAATTTTTCAGCTGCATTACATACTCCAGGTCTTGAAGTTTTAGCATTTACTACTATATTTTTAGCCATTTCAAAATCACATTCTTCATCAACATAAATATGACAGTTACCTATTCCAGTTTCAATTACAGGAACTGTTGCATTTTTAACTACAGTTTGAATAAGCCCAGCTCCACCTCTTGGAATTAAAACATCTATATAATCATTTAACTTCATCATCTCTAATGCTACTTCTCTACTTGTGTTTTCAACTAATTGTATGCAGTCCTTAGGAAGTCCCGCTTCTTCTACTGCTTTAGACAAAACCTTAACTATTGCAGTGTTTGAATTTATAGCTTCGCTTCCACCTCTTAAAATTACAGTGTTTCCTGTTTTTAAACATAACCCAGCTGCATCACAAGTTACATTAGGTCTTGCCTCATATATAATCCCTATTGTTCCCATTGAAACTCTTTGTTGTCCAATTTGAAGCCCATTAGGTCTTTTCCACATTGATATAACTTCTCCAACTGGATCTGGTAGTGATACTATTTGTCTTAGCCCATCAGCCATAGCTTCTATTCTTTCTTCACTTAAAGCTAATCTATCTAACATAGCTTTTGAAGTTCCTTTTTCCATAGATGCTTTTAAATCTAAATCATTAGCTTTTAATATTTTATCTTTATTTATTATTAATGCCTCTGCCATTTTTTCTAATGCATTATTTTTTTCAGTTGTTGATGCATTTGCCAATACGTAAGAAGCTTCTCTAGCCTTTTGTCCTTTTAAAATTAATTCACTCATTTAAAATTCCCCCTATCTTTACTATTTATTTTTCACAAATAAAGTTCCTACTTCTTCACCATTTATAATATTCAATAAAATTTCAGGTTCTTTTCCATTAGCTAATATCATATGTACGCCTAAAGATGTAGCTATTTTTGCAGCTATTAACTTTGTAACCATTCCGCCCGTACCTAAAGTGCTACCAGCACCACCTGCACAACTTTCAAGTTCTGGTGTTATTTCATCTATTTGTTTTATTAATTTTGAATTTGGATTTTTTCTTGGGTCCGAATCATAAAACCCATCTATATCAGATAATATAATTAATAAATCAGCCTTAACCAGCCCTGAAACTATAGCTGATAAATTATCATTATCTCCAAACCTTACTATATTCTCAATTTCATCAATTGCTACAGTATCATTTTCATTAACTATTGGTATAATTCCATTCTCTAATAATGTTTCAAAGGTATTACATACATTTTCTCTTATATGATCATCTTCAACAACATCTCTAGTAAGTAATACTTGACCAACAGTGTGACTGTATTCTCCAAAGAACTTACTGTATATATGCATAAGTTCACATTGTCCTACGGCTGCCACAGCTTGTTTTTCTCTTATGCTACTAGGCTTCTTTTTAAGCTTTAACTTACTAACGCCAACACCAATTGCCCCTGAAGTAACAAGTACAACTTCTTTTCCAGAATTCATCATATCTGATAATATTCTTGTTAGCTTCTCTATTCTTGTTAAATTAATATTCCCATTATCATATGTTAGGGTAGAAGTTCCTACTTTTACTACTATTCTTTTTAAATCTTTTATTTCATTTCTATAATCCATTTTCTACACTCCCCAATAAATCTCTATATTGTTTTCAGTATATTTATTATAATTTATTTTATGATGCCTTAAACATATACTTCGAAAATTTCCTTGCCTTTAATATATACTCGTTCCTCTTTAAACTCCTTATTTTTAAGGAAGTTAAATATAAGTAAATAACCTTGACTTACACCTTGTATATCCAAATAATCACAAAGTTGTTTTTGCCCCGTTTTATGATATTTAGCACCTCTCCATATTTTCATTTCAATTATATATTTAAAATTATTATAGGTAATTACTAAATCCAATCTTTTTTCTTCTGATATTTGAACTTCTTTAAAATCAAATCCCGTTCCGTTTATTATAGGTTTTATAAATGCTAAAAATAATAATCTTCCATGGTGTTCTATGAAATCTTTATCTTTTTCTGAATACTGTTCCTTCATAAACTGCTGAAATTTATAAAGAACTTTTTCTATATTCAAGCCTCCATTTAGCTCTATAAATTCGCTTTTCAAATTATACCCATCCATTTTACTATAAACATTTTCTAGCTTTGATGCCATATAATTGTATATTGTTTCTGCAAATATTTTATTAGCTATGGAAACTTTTCCATTTTCATTTTTAAAATATCCATATGTTGTCCCGATATCAATAATAGGATTATAATTACTAAAACTTCTTTCAATTCCACGTACAGTAATATCCTCTATATAATTATATAATTCATTATCGTTTTCTAAATTCTTAATTAACGTGTCAAATAAAGTGTTTCTTTCTTCTAGAATTATCTTAACAGCTTTCTTTACATCATTTTTAGTCCACGTTCTTTTAGTATCTTTGTATATTTTTTCATCTATAATCTGACAAAGCCTACTCACTAAATAAGGGTATCCGTCTGTAAAAAAATATAATTCTTCGCTAATAATTTTAATATCCATAGTTATATTATTTTCTTCGCTATAACTTTTCAACATAGTTTCTATCTCTTTTGGAGAAAAACTCATATCAACATTAAAGTTCACAGCTATATTCCAAGGTGAATTATATTTTGCTTCTTCCTCTTTTCTCAACTTTAATTTTAAGCTTTTCACATCATGTAACCCTGCTAATATAACAGATTTAAATGTAAAATCTTCTTCTACTTCTCTAGCTAAATATTTATTTCTAAGCATTCCTATAAAGCTTAGAAACAATTGGTTGTTAGAACTTTTATCTACTTCGTCTATAAATAATATAACCTCTTTCGAAGATTCCTTAACAAATTTAGTTATAACTCTAGATAGGTCATTAATATTATTAATATTAATAGCTAATGATCTAAGCCTTTTGCTTTCATCTTCATATAACAATGCCATATTTTCACTTAACAATTCAATAAAAGTATTTGAAAATAAGTCTTCATATTCGAATACTTTATCTCCAATACCTTCAAAACTAATACTAATAACTAGATAATCTTTATTTAGCATTTTTTTAATTTCATTTAAAGTTGTTGTTTTTCCATATTGTCTTGGCTTGTTTATAGTAAAATAAAACTCATTATCTATAAGTTCCTTTATTTCTTCAAGTTTATTAATTATATCTACCATATAATGTTTTCTAGAAACACAAACTCCTGTGCTATTAAATCTTTTTTTCATAGCTTAACGCCTACCTTCTTACTACTACTTTATAATTTTCTCCATATTTTAATTATAACATAATGTATCATGAAAAAAATAACAAGCCAATATATTAGTATATTTGACTTGTTGTTTTCTTTTAGTTTTTTAACTATTATTTTTTCTCAATTCCTAACTAGTTTTTTTAGGGATTGCTTTCAGTATATAAGGTTTAAAGTTTCTATAAAAAACTTTAATTAAAGCATATATTGGAACAACTACAAATGCTCCTATTGGGCCTATTAAAGTTGCAGCTCCAACAACTAAGAATATATCTGTTATAGGATGTATTTTCATAGCTCTCCCCATTATTAATGGAACTACAAGTCTTCCTTTTAATGTTTGTGCTACTAAAAATAATACTGATAATTTAATAACCATTGGCATTCCCATACTTATAGCTAAAGCAAATGGTATTATCATAGATATTAAAAAACCTATAAAAGGTATAAAAGCTAATATAAAGGTAATAGATGCTAAAAATATAGGACTAGTCATTCCTATTACCCTATACCCAATGTAAACCATGATTGCTAGGGATACAGCTACAGTTGCTTGACCTAATATATATGAGGATAAAACATTATTGCTTTGACCTAAGGTTTTATCCATTGTATTTTTGTATTTATTTGGTGTGTATTTTAAAATAAGATCTTCAACCTTATCTCCATCCTTAAGAAGATAAAATAATATTAATATTACTAATAATATATCAGAAAACATCTGCATTCCTTTATTAAATATTTGTCTTCCACTTACAATTATTAATCCTATATATTTTTCTAAGTGTCCTACAAACCTTCCATAATAATCTACATTATTAAAATCCGAATTAAACATTTTATTTATTTGCTCTACTATTCCTCTTTCCTTAGCTATTCTTAAAAATAAATCCTTAAGTATTATAAATTGTTGTATAAAGTAATCACCAAAGTATTTTACAACTCCAGTCATTATAAAGAAAAAAATAATCATAGTTAGCATTGCAGCTTTTCCTTTTTTCATCTTTTTCTTTCTAAATAAAGTGTTTAACGGTTTTAATATATAAAATAAAAACACTCCAAATACAATTGGTACAACAACAATACTAAATATAACATCTATAAAACTCAAAACAATTTCAAACTTACCTATAAGCATTATTAATATAACTGCTAAATTTGCAATTAATAAATATTGAATAACCTTCTTTTTATCCATAATAGCCCACCTCCTTTGTATAGCTTATCCTTAGTCTGTCCTTTTAATCTAATTTTATAATTAAATTTTTAATTATATTTATTTGAATTTTTATAGAAATCCCTTTAAAATAGCTACTTAAGAAATTATTTGAATTTTCTATCTTAAATTTAAAATAAATTATACAAAATATACTCTTGATTATTATTTTATTTGTATTAAAATAAGTATTATTGTATAAATATTAATTTTAATGTATAAAAGGAGCACATAATGAACTATTCTGTAGAAACGCAAGATAAAGAAGCTGTAAAAATACAAGCTTCATTTAAAAATAATCTAAAATTTATAATACCTTCGATAATAGGTGTTTTATTATTTATGATTCCTATTAAATTTGAGGGAAACATTACAATTCCTATAGCTATACTATCTGGCAAATTAGCACATTTATTAGGTCCGAGCTTACCTTATATAATAAGTTCCGCTATTTGCATCTCTGCCTTAGGCAGTATAATCACTGTAATTTTTAAGCCAAAATTTATTCTAAAAAACGAATTTTTAAATACTCTTTTCAACCTTAAACCAACATGGTTTATAGCTAGAGTATCTGGCTCTATTTTCTGTCTTTTTGTTTTAACAGGTATAGGACCAGAATTTATATTAAGTAAGTCTACTGGAGGATTTGTATTAAATAGTCTTTTAAATATACTTTTCTCCATATTCTTCTTTGCAGGATTATTTTTGCCACTATTACTTAACTTTGGATTATTAGAATTCTTCGGGGCTATTTTAACAAAAATTATGAGACCTTTATTTAAACTTCCAGGACGTTCATCTATAGATTGTATTACATCTTGGCTTGGCGATGGAACTTTAGGTATTATGTTAACTAGCAAGCAATATGAGGAAGGCTTCTACTCAAGACGAGAAGCATCAATAATTAGTACAACATTCTCAGCGGTATCAATTACTTTTAGTTTAATAGTTGTAAGCCAAGTGGGTTTGTCTCATATGTTTATACCATTTTATTTAACAGTGACATTTTCTGGAATTGTAGCTGCAATAATTATTCCAAGAATTGCACCACTTTCAAAGATACCTGATACTTATTATAATAATCAGCCAAATAAAGATTCTGAGGAAATTCCTGAAGGTTACACCTCATTATCATGGGGATATAACAAAGCTTTAAATAAAGCTGCCACTAATGTAAGTGTATCTAAGTTCTTTAAAGATGGATTCGCAAATGTTATTGATATGTGGCTTGGAGTTCTCCCTGTTGTTATGGCTCTTGCAACAAGTGCACTCGTAATTGCAGAGTTTACTCCAATATTTAAAATACTTGGTTTACCATTTGTACCACTACTAATGTTATTACAAGTTCCAGAAGCTGTAGCAGCTTCCCAAACAATAGTAGTAGGCTTTGCAGATATGCTATTACCATCAGTATTAGCTGCTAACACAATAACAAGTGAAATGACTAAATTTATAGTAGCCTGTACATCGGTTGCTCAGCTAATATACATGTCAGAAGTAGGTGGTGTTTTACTCGGATCAAAAATTCCTATATCCATAAAACAGCTATTAATAATATTCTTAGAAAGAACACTTATAACATTACCGGTTATAGTCTTAATAGCAAACTTACTATTCTAAGGTTCTTGAAAAAATAATATACTAGCAAATTGCATATTATTTTTTTCAGCGACCTAACATTAAAGGGGGCATAAGTTTTAAAACTTATGCCCCCTTTTATCTTTTAAAAATTAATACTCTCAATTAATGATTTATGATTAACTTTTATTGCATCAAATTTAAATAATTTAAACATTGATTGCATGCTATAACCAAGTGCTATTGCACTTATTAGTGTACCAACACCTACATTTCCACCTAATATATATCCAAGTATTAAAACTGTTACTTCTATACTTGTTCTAACATATTTAATTGGTTTCTTTACTTTTTTACTAAGCCCAATCATAACACCATCTCTTGGCCCACAACCTAGCCCGCATCCTATATATAAATAACATCCAAATCCCATAACTAGCATTCCAATTATCATCATAATAATACCGCTTATAATATTTGTAGCTACTGGTATAATATTCATAGCCATAATTACATCTATAAGTTTTCCAACTATTATCATATTTAATATTGTACCTAATCCTAATTTTTGCCCAAGCATCATTCCTATAATAACAAAAACAATACTAACTATTATGCTTGCTTGTCCTATAGTGACTCCTACCACGTTTGAAACTCCTTGATGAAAAACATCCCATGGTGATAGTCCTAAATTCGAATTTAACATTATTGTTGTTGAACTTGCGCAAAAAACGAATCCTACAAATAATCTTATTAAAATTAATATTTTATTTTTCATTTTGTTTTTTCCCTCATTTGTTATAACACATACTTAAATGCATATATTTTTTTATTTTATTTCCCAGTAAATTTATTCCATACATCTATATTTGTTTTCTCTAAGCTAATTATCTTAAAGGTTTTACTATCTACAAATGTTTGAAGAGTACTTCCCTTAGCTAAAATTTTATTATCTACTTCTCTTCTTACAATATATTTTATTTTAACTTTTATAGAGGTTATTTCATCAATGGAAGCTTCTACAATTAAGTCATCATCATATTTAGCAGCATCCATATATCTGCATTGTGTTTCTACAAGTGGCATCATAAGCCCACTTTCTTCAATCTCTCTATACGAAATTCCAAACTCCTTAATTAAATCTTCTCTTGCAACCTCAAAATATATATAATAATTAGCATGATGAACTATTGCCATAGCATCTGTTTCTGCATATCTCACTTTAATTTTTGTTAAACTCATTTCGCTTCCCCTCTCATATTTATTATCTTATAATTACTCAACAAACCCAATTATATCTTTAATTTTCTATATCTATTATAGGCAGCCATTAGTTCTTGCTTTCTTGGCATTGCTAAACTTCCTGTTCCACCTTTTACATTATCTAAAGACATCAATCCACCTTTGCAAACTTCAGCTATAATTTTATCGCTAATATCTTTAAGTATTAATTCTTTACCCATAAGATTTTTTTCTGCCCATTTCATCATTGATCCTATTGCATTAAGCTGCTCTATATCCACTATTTGTTCAACTGCTCTTAAGTTAATATCTTCTCTATTAATGCTTATTGTATCTACGCCTATAGTTTTAATCTTAATTCCTTTTGGACCCTCTTCTATAGATCCTCTTTTTACTACTCTATTAAAATTAATATCTATTTTTAATTTTCTATTTTTAATTCTTTCTAAAATATGTCCTTTACTTAATTCCTTCGCTTCTTTTGTAACATCTTTTGTCTGATAGTTATCCATTTGAATTACACAATCTGCTATATCAAAGAAATCTCCTGAGCTTCCTACTACTATTATAGTTGAAATATCCATTTGCTCATAAATTGGTTTAACTATTTCAATAAATGGTGTAATAGGCTCCTTTTCTTTAGATACTAATTTTTGCATTAAGTCATCTCTCATCATAAAATTAGTAGCTGAAGTATCTTCATCAATTAGGAATAACTTAGCTCCACTTTCTATGCCTTCAACTATGTTTGCAGCCTGTGATGTACTTCCACTTGCATTTTCTGTACAAAATCCTCTAGTATCTTTCCCATTTGGAAGATTACTTATAAATAGTGATATATCTGTTTTAGTTATACATCTGCTATCTTCTGCTCTTACTTTTAATGCTGAATCATCTGTTATAACAAATTCTCTTCCATCACCTTCAATATGATTATACACACCAAGTTCTAAAGCTTTAAGCAATGTTGATTTACCATGGTATCCACCACCAACTATTAGTGTTATACCTTTTTTAATACCCATCCCTTTAATTATTCCCCTACTAGGTGTATTAAATTCTACTTCTAAATTTTGTGGTGATAAAAATACTTTCCCAACTTTTAATGCTTTTGTAGAAACTCCACTTTCCCTTGGTAACATAGATCCATTGGCAACAAATGAAACTAAACCCTTACTACTTAATTCACGTCTTATAAATTCTTGATCTTCTACAAGCTTAACTCTATTTATTAACTCCTCTTTATTTATATTTTTATGTATTAAAGTTTTATCTACTATACTTGGAATGACATTGTATAATATTTTTTCCAATTCCTTTGATAAAACACTTCTTCCCCTTGCTGGGAACCCAACATAAAACCTTGCTTCTATTTTACTATTATCTATAATAACAGAAGTTCTTTCTAATATTTCTTGTGGACATTTACTTATAGATATTAAACCACTTTTACCTGACCCAAAGGCCTTTTCTCCACATTTGTTTACATTAGAATAAAATTGTCTTGTTAAGTAATCTGCTACTGCAATGTTTTTATGTTTATTATTAAAAAGTTCACTTGGAAAACCTGCAAACTTTTGATTCACTATTACCCTAACTCTTGATGGAGATGCAAAAGGATCACCTTGAACATGATCTATACTAAGAGTATAGTTTCCAAAATCATATTGACCTTCTAATTCCTTATATAATCTATAACTTTTGCCATCTATTCTATCTAAATCTTTTTTTAATATTTCTGAATTCTTCATCTTAATCACCTTCCTTTACTTATGCTTCTCTACTAATTTACTAAAGTAATCATCCACAAGCTTTTCACTAATTCTTCTATACATATTGCTCATATTTACCATTGAACATAAAAGTAAAAAGTTTCTATCAAAATCTGTTGTTGTCCCATCCTTTTCATTTATTTTTTCTTCAATTGCATCTGCTTTTTCACTTAATGATATTTCAACATCAACTAAATCATCCTTATATTGCGCTAAGTAACATTCATATACATCTCTTAATTTATACTTTTCTTCACTTTCATTACTCTCAACTATTTTGCTTACTGAACTTTTTATATCATTTATTGAAAGTGAGCCCTTTAAGTTATATATAATACTCATTAATATAAGATGCTCTTTACTATACTTTTTATTATTTACAGACATTAACAACTTAGCTTTAGAATAATTATTAATCATTGTCTTTGTTAACACCTTGTCTTCTTCTGTTCTCTTGGCCGATCCTAAATTACTTTCAAATAATTGTATTACCTGATCCATATATAAATCTATTTCTGGTATATCTTCTAATGTTATTTGTTCTTCTAATTTTAATTCTTGAAATTTTGCTATTAATTCTTCTTTATACATAATTGCCTCCACGTAGTTTTGATAACTATTTGTTATCGCCTATATATTAATAATAATAGTATATGCTAGATATTTCAAGTAAAACTATTAAAAACATCAATATTTTACTTAAAACTGCTTTATATAGACTTTGACTATCTGCATTCATTAGCAGATAATATGAGTATAACAAAACATAGTTACCATAACTACATGGTGACGTAAGGGGTGTAAATTTTGAATAAATTTTTTAGAGAACCAGTAAATAGTATAACTCATTGGATTGGTGCAATACTTGCAGTTTTTGCTCTTGTTGTAATGTTAATCAAAGGAATTTCAAATGATGTTTCTACAAAAGGCTTAGTATCCGTTATTATATTTGGTGTTAGCATGATACTTTTATATACTGTATCAGCCACTTATCACTCTGTTATTTCCACAGATAAAGTTATTAAAGGTTTTAGAAGATTAGACCATTCTATGATTTTTATACTTATTGCAGGTTCTTATGCTCCTTTTTGTCTAATAGGACTTGGTAACCGAACAGGAAATATATTCTTTACAGTAATGGTCTGTGTTGCAATTGCAGGTGTAATATTTAAGATGTGTTGGTTTGACTGCCCAAGATGGCTTCAAACAGCTTTGTATATAGCGATGGGTTGGAGTGCAGTTTTCGTAATAAAACCATTATCATTAGCACTAAGCCCAGCACCTGTAATATGGCTAGTAGTTGGTGGTGTGCTTTATACCATTGGTGGTGTTTTATATGGTTTAAAACCAAAGAAACTTCAATTTGGAGCATTTGGATTCCATGAGATTTTCCACATATTCATTATACTAGGTAGTTTAAGTCACTTTATATGTGTTTACACATATTTCTTATAATTCTAGTCATTTATAAATCAAAAACAGAAGGTGTATAATTCATACTCCTTCTGTTTTTTTATACCTATTTTCTTAAATTGCTCTCTAACAATCAATGATTTTACCATAATATTATTATAACATTTCATTATTGAAAGATAACTTTAATTTCTGTATTACATCTTAAACAATCCATAATTTCTCCTTAATCGCATTAATTTTATTTCAACATATTTCTTATATATAAATAATAACATAAATTTACAATATTCTAAATTGTTCTTATAGTAAAAAAATACATATTACTTTCTCTATTAAGTAGCTTAATTATTTATACGATAATATTAGTATCTAAATTTAATACTAAAACTTAAAAGGGAGGAATTAAAATTGAAATTAAAATCTAAATTCATTGCGCTTTTTACTATTTTTGCATTACTTCCATTAATACTATTTGGAGTTATAAGTAACTATATGGTTAAAACTAATACTTTTGAGGATTCTACTGAACAATTAGAAAGCATTACTACAACTACTAGTAATAGTATAGGTGATGTCATTGACCTCTTAAAAAATATAAGTACTGATATTTCGCTAAGAGATGATGTTACCAAATATCTTACTACTATTAATGCCAAGGGCTCTTCTCCTGAGGAGAAAGAGAAAATAACTACTAGATTTAAGTCTGATATTGAACGTTTTTCTGACTTGGAAACACTTTTAGTTTTAGATAAAAATGGTACTGTTATTATTGACTCGCTTGAAAGTTTAGTTGGTAAAGACTTATCCACGATGGATTATTATAAATCTTTAAAAGAAGCTAAAAAGATCCAAGTTTCAAAAGTGAAAAAAAGTATAGGTTCTGGTAATCCTATTAGTGTTATAGCTGTTCCTATAATAAAAAATAATGAATTACAGGGAACTTTATTATCTACTATAAATTTAACTTCCATATCAAACTCTTATATTAAGGATGTGAAAATAGGAACTAATGGTTCTGTATTTATAGTGCAAGATGATGGAACTATGATAGCACATCCTAATAACGATGAAATTTTAAATCAAAATTTTCTTAAAATAGATGAATCTACTGAAGTTTTTAAAAACCTTAACGGATTAACTAAGTACACTTATGATGGTGTTACTAAAGAGATGTCTTATAAAACTGATCCAAATCTTGGATGGACATACATATCTACACTACCTATGGATGAACTTACAGCCACTAGTGATTCAATTACAAAAACTATGCTTATTATAATTTTCATAGTTACTATAGTAGTTTTATTACTTGCATTAATTATATCAAAAGGAATTGCTGCTCCTATATTAAATGTTTCAAATGCTATGAACCATGTATCCAAAGGAGATTTCACAGTTTTACTTGATATTAAAGGTAATGATGAAATTGCTCTAATGTCTTCACATGTTAATACAACTTTAGAAAGCTTAAGAAACACAATAAAAGGAGTTAAAGATACTTCCTTAATTGTATCTGAAGATTCTTCAAACTTGAAAAATAGTGCTCTTCAAATGTCTACTTCAGCTAGTGAGGTTGCATCGGCTATTCAAGATGTAGCAAAAGGTACTACTGATCAAGCTTCAGAACTTATGGATATAATGTCAATTTTAGATGACTTCAATAATGATATTAAAACTGTTGAGTCTAATCTTTTAAACGTAACTACAAAGGCCAATGAGTCTCAAAATAAAGCTATTCTAGGTAAAGATTCTATAGATTTATTAAAAACTTCTATTACAACACTTGCTGAGTCCTTTGACACAGTGGTTGTAAAGATTTCAGATCTTTCTAGTACAGTTTCTCAAATTGGAAGTATTACTGATGTTATAAATTCAATTTCTGAACAAACAAATCTCCTTGCACTTAATGCTGCTATAGAAGCTGCAAGAGCTGGAGAACAAGGCCGAGGTTTTGCAGTAGTTGCTGATGAAGTCAGAAACCTTGCTGAAGAATCTAAAAGTTCTTCCGTGAAAATATTAAGCCTTATAAAATCTATTTCTAAAGAAACTACCGATGTTATAGATACTACTAAAAGTGTTAGAGATCTATTAACTAACCAAGAAGAAATTACAACAAATACTTTCCAAGCTTTTGAAAACATAATTTCTTCAATTAATGATATTACACCTTTAATGACACAAACTAAAAATTCTTTAGATAACGCTAATAACTCTAATAGTATAATAAACGATAAACTTCATGGAGTTTCAGCCGTTTCTGAAGAGGTTTCAGCTTCTGCTGAGGAAATCGCAGCGGCTTCTGAGGAACTAATGGCTTCTAGTGATGAATTAGCCTTATTAGCTGAAAATATGGATAATGTATCTATATCTCTAACTGATAAAATAAACATATTTAAAATATAATATTTAAATTTTAAATACTATAAAGGGATGCAACAAATGTTTGCATCCCTTTAATTAGTTTCAAGTTATCCATGGTTATGAATCTTGCATAGAATACAAATCAGCATAAGAACCGCCTTTTTTCAAAAGTTCATCATGAGTCCCCTGCTCGGCGATACCGGTTCCATCCAGAACTACAATCTTATCTGCTGAATAGATTGTGGATAGTCTATGAGCAATAACCAGTGTTGTGCGCCCTTTAAACAAGTATTCTAAAGATTTCTGAATTTCCATTTCTGTTTTGCTATCCAACGAAGATGTTGCTTCATCCAAAATCAGAATAGGAGCGTTTCGTAGTAAAGCTCGTGCAATAGAAATCCTTTGTTTCTGTCCTCCAGATAGGCGAACTCCACGCTCTCCAATAATGGTTTCATAACCATTCTCCAATGTTTCTATAAATCCATGGGCATTGGCTGCTTTAGATGCTTCTATTACCTCTTTACGTGATGCATTTTTACAGCTGTAAGCAATATTATCGTATACTGTGCTGTTGAATAGAAAAGTATCTTGAAGCACCATGCTTACATTTTCACGTAGACTTTTAAGAGATACGTCTCTAATATTGATGCCATCTACTCTTATTTCACCTTCTATAGGATCATAAAAACGGTTTAGCAAG
Source organism: Clostridium gasigenes (assembly GCF_900104115.1). GTDB lineage: Bacteria > Bacillota > Clostridia > Clostridiales > Clostridiaceae > Clostridium > Clostridium gasigenes. Next base: position 40,897 of record NZ_FNJM01000006.1, on the reverse strand, counting down.
CTAGCAATTGTAGTTTTTCCTACTCCTGTTGTACCTACCAGCGCCACCGTCTGACCTGGCTTGATTTTTAGATTGAGTCCACTAAGCACTGGTAAAACAGGGTTATAATGAAATGTCAAGTTGCAAAATTCCACTGCGCCTTTTACATTATTTAATTCTATTGGGTTCAACTTTTCCTGTACACTAGAAACCTCATCTATAACCTCGAATACCCGTTCACAGCCAGCAATAGCATTGTTTAGGTTTTCGTTAACTGTAGACAAGTTAGTAATTGGTTGATAAAACAGTGTAAGATACATAATAAATCCTACTATATCTGCGATAGAAACCTCCCCTATAGAGTTAAGATATCCTCCGTAAATAATAACCGCTACAGAACCTATCGAGCTAAGAAACACAATAGAAGGATGAAAAAGTTCACCCATTTTTGTAGCATTAAGAAAAGCATTAGTTTGTCGACGTGCAAGCTTCGCAATTTTTTTTGTTTCATAATCCTGTTGATTGAATACCTGTATCTCTTTCATTCCTGAAAGATTATCATGAAGGGCACCACTTAAGTCTCCAAGTGCCTCTTGATTCAGACGCCATTGAGGAAGAACGTATTTAGAATATCCAACATTAGCAGCCATCAAAAATGGAATGGCAATTATACTGATAAAAGCCAATTTAACATTAATTAAAAAAAGAATTATAGCAACGCTTAGAAAAGTTAACGCATTAACTATCAAATCAGGTATAGCATGCGCAATTAAAAGTTCAGTATTAACCACATCGTTCATTATGCGACTAGCTAAATTACCTGTCTGCTTATCATTATAATATTCCATGGAAAGATGTTGCATTTTGTTATACAAATCTGTACGCAAATCTGCAACATAGTGATATGCAGCATAGTGAGTGAAATACCCTCTAGTAAAAGAACAAACCCACATCATAACGTATGTTGCAAGCAATGTTAGTCCCATTCCAAGTGATTTAGACGCAATTTCTGAATCTCCGTTGGTAGCAAGAGCCGTAAGCTCTCGAATTACCCAAGGAGAATAAAGTTGAAGTAGTGTAGATATAATTACAGAAATCATGCCGACAAAGATATAAATCCAATATTTTTTCGCACCTTTCAGAACTCTTAGACAAACATTCAAAAGATAACCTCCTTCCCTTATTTTAGTAAGTTATATGTAATACATACCGGTCTTTTCGTAATGGGTTCATTAATAATTTGCGCATCTATAGTGAATACTTCCTTTAGCACAGGAACAGTCATAACCTCTTCTGGAGTTCCTTCCTTTATTATTTCACCATCTCTAATTGCAATCATATAATCGGAAAAACGCGCCGCAAGATTTAAATCATGCAGAACCATTACAATTGTACAACCTTGATTTTTGTTTAAAGAATATAGAAGCTCTAATACCTCTAATTGATGTGAAAGATCAAGGTAGGTTGTTGGTTCATCCAGAAGGATCAAATCTGTCTGCTGTGCAAGAGCCATGGCTATCCATACTCTCTGCCTCTGCCCCCCCGAAAGTGTATCTACTTCTCGATGTTCAAGCTTCGTAAGCTTTGTTATATCAATTGCCCATTTAACAATTTTATTATCCTCAACTGTAAGCCTTCCAAATCTTTTTTGATGAGGAAAGCGTCCATAAGCTACCAGTTCCTCCACTGTTAATCCACTAGGAGCTGTTGGTGTTTGAGGAAGCACAGCCATTGCTTGAGCAATAGCTTTTGTAGATAAGTTGTGAATATCTTCTCCATTCAAATAAATTAAGCCGTTTTTGGGTTTTAAGATTCGCCCCACAGCCTTTAACACCGTGGACTTACCACATCCGTTAGGACCTATAATAGATGTTATCTTCCCATGAGGAATATTCATATCTAACGCCTTTACAATCAATGCTTCATCGTAAGATATATCTAAATTATTTGTTACAATACTGTTCATCTCTATCCCCTCCCTAATTCGCTTTAGCCAGTAGGTAAAGAAAGTATGGAGTACTCAAAACGGTGATAATAATACCCGTTGGAATATCCTCACCTAAACTTACCGTACGAGTTATTGTATCTGCAGCTAGTACAACTAGTGACCCAATTAGTGCAGAAGCAGGTATAAGTACCCTATGATCAGGGCCAACTAGTTTACGTCCTAAGTGAGGACTAATCATTCCTACAAAGAAGAAATCCCCCCCCAGTGCCACGCTACCAGAAGACAACGCCACTGATGCTAGAGATAATCCTAAAAACTCCTTTTTCACCATAACTCCTAATCCAGTAGCAGTCTCATTTCCTAAATTCAATATATTTAGCATTCGTGATTTATAAAAAACATATAAAAATATTATCAGTATCCAAGGGAGCAATATCGCAATATATTTCCAATCAGTACCCCACAAGCTTCCAGCTTGCCACCTCTGAACAAACTCGAACTGTGTTCTATCAAGCTTAAGTGTCAACAGTAGTGATAGAGCTCCATATCCACTACTCATAGCAACTCCTGTCAGAATTAGTCCCGTTGGAGATATATTTTTACCCTTCCGATATGATAATATAAAAATCAGTAAAGCAGCACTTACCCCTCCAAGAAAGGACATTATAGGCAGCATAAATCTAGATGAATATCCCTTAACAGAAAACACTGCTACAAAAATTAGCATAAATAATCCAGATCCAGAACTAATTCCAAGAGTACCAGGGCTCGCCATATCATTTTTTAACAAGCTCTGCATAATACATCCAGATACCCCCATACCCATACCTACAAGTATAGAAAGCACGATGCGAGGCATACGAAACTGAAATACAATAAGGTTCTGTGCCTCAGTACCTCTACCTAAAAGCACATTTACTACTGCCTCCGGAGATAGATTCATTTTTCCAAAATTAATACTAAAAATCGATACAGTCACTATAAGTATAAAAAGAATTGATAGCGTAAACACTCCTTTCCCAAGGGTATACCTTTGCTTCTTCATTCAAATTCCCTCCTTTGCTTTCTCGAAAGATAAAGAAAGTATGGCACTCCTACAATAGCAAAGATAACGCCTAGGGGTGTTTCATAAGGTCGGTTAATTAGCCGACCAAGTAAGTCCGCTACAACCAAAAAACCAGCTCCATACAATGCAGATGCAGGAATAATATATCGATAATCTACACCTACCATATAACGCACTATATGAGGGACTATAAGACCAACAAAACCAACAGGACCAACCACTACTACGGAAAGTCCAGTAAGTACTAATACAATGAGAGTGGAAACTAATTTGACTCCCGTTGTATTAAGCCCAAGCCCTGCCGCAACTTCATCTCCAAGGCTAAGTACAGTGACTGAAGGCGAGATAATAATTGCCGCCACAGTCCCTATTAAAAACAAAGGGCTAATTGCAAGTAGTTCGCCCCATTTTGCACTAGCTGTACCGCCTGCTGTCCAATATGTTAACGCCTGTCCGATGTTATACTTAATTGCAACTGCAGAACTTAAGGCTGCGAAAAGCATAGATATAGACATCCCTGCCAAAACAAGTCGCTGGGGTGTCATACCTCTTTTGCCCATAGATGAAATTAAATACGTTAAACCAGTTGCTATTGCGGCTCCAAGACATGCAAAGAGCATAGTTTGACCATAATTATGTCCTGGTAAAAAAGCAAAACATAATGCCATTGCAAAAGTTGCTCCAGAGCTAATACCCATCACCCCAGAGTCCGCAAGGGGATTTCGAGTAGTTCCCTGCATAATTGCACCTGTTACTGCTAGACTTGCCCCTACAATCATATCTGCTACAGTACGCGGAAATCGTAGCGTTTGTATAATTTGATGTTCTGTGAGACTAGAGTCAAAGCTAAAAATTGCGCCCCACGCCACTGATAAATCCATTTGTGCAGCCCCGAATGAAATTGATGCTAAAGTTGCGATCACAAGGAGTACTACGCCGCCTATCATATACATGGTGAAGTTGAGACTCCCATTTTTTTTTGATTGTATAGAACTTATACTCTTCATTGTATCTCCTTTCAAAGTCCCTTATTACTGTTAGCTTCAATCAAAGCATTTGTAATATAATCCACTTGGGCATTTGATGAATAAATATCTGTATAATAGCTCAACCCAAATTCCATTTCAATTAATCGATTATTTTTAATTGCGGGAAGCGAATTCCATATTTCATTTTTAGTTAAATCCGCAACACCTTCATATACATTACGAATAATAAAATCGCCACAATACTCAGGGAGAACTTCAAAGGAAATTTCTTCTGCGAAAGAATCTTTATCAATAATATTTTTTTGAACTTTTTCTGGTGCATTAAGAGAAAGAGCATCGTATGCTACCATTCCTGTACCAAATTTTTTCCCCTTTACTCCCATACTTTTTTCATCACCTTCTAATACCGAGATTGTTAAATCTTTAAATCCATCTTCTTGTAATTTCTTTTTTGATGATTCAATATTGGAGTAATAATTTTCAATAACTTCCTTAGCTTCTTTTTCCTTGTTTAATACTTGTCCAATCAGTTTCACTCTTTCTTCTGTGGAAATATCTCCATATGGAACATAAACCGTAGGTGCAATCTTGGAAAGCTTTTCAACCTGTTCTTTATCTATAGTGATAATCAAATCAGGCTTTAAAAGCATAACCGCTTCAAGATCCCAACTTGCAAAGTGTCCTAAATCTTTAATGTCTTTAGTTATCTCCTGATATGCCGCACCATCATATACTTCAGACATACCAACTGGTTCAACGCCAAGGGATATAACATCTCCCATAAGATACTGTACAACAACCCTTTGTGGATTCGCAGTAACTTCTACATCTCCCAGTATGGTAGATATTGTACGATTTTCTGAAACGTCTTTCGACGAGTTTTCAACAGATACATCCTCATCTGACTTTGCAGTACCCGTGTTTGTGCAGCCTATTAGTCCAAATGCCAGAATTATTCCCACACACAATAAGTAAATTGGTTTTATTAATTTATTTTTCATTTTTTTCCTCCTAGATAAAAAATAGATTTTTTTGCACAACTGTTTTGTAAAATCAATTTTTTTAACATTTATAATTCTTCATAATATTAATTAGATTTAGAAACCGATAAGAATTTTTCCACAAAATAGTCTAGTTGAACATTTGCTGAATAAATATCCATATAATAAAACAACTTTTCATCAATTGGTATTATATGATTTTCTTTTACTGCAGGTATATTTTCCCAAACGCTATTTCCTTTAAGGCTATTTGGAATATCACTTGCAAAGATTATATAATCACCAGAATATTCAGGTAAAACTTCCAGTGAAATATCACGATACTGTTCACCATTAATGATTTCATTTTGTATAACATCTGGAGCCTTAAATCCTAACTTATTATAAATTAAATCACCTCCACGGCCCCATTTATCACCATAAACATAAATACTTCCACTTTCATCAGCACCCTCAAAAATACTTACCTTTTTATTTAAAATACCAGTTTTATCAAGTTTTTTCTTAGCATCTGCAAGCTTATAATTAAAATCTTTAATAAGCTTTTTAGCTTCTTCTTCTTTATTTACAACCTGCCCCAAAAATGTAATACGTTCCTCCATTGATAATTCTGTAAAGGGAACAAATACTGTAGGTGCTATCTTTGACATTTTTTCTACATCATCTTCAGATATAACAACAATCAAATCAGGTTTTTGAGCCATTACTGTTTCAGGTTCCAGTGATTCTATTAACGTAATATCTTTCACCTCTTCGTAAAAAGCAGATCCTTTAAATTCATACGGGGCTATACCTGCAACAGGTACTATCCCAAGTGCAACTAAGTCACCCTCAACATATGAGCTCACTACCCTTTGTGGATTTGCAGGAACTTCTACATCCCCCAATTTAGTAGATATAATGCGTGTTTTTGAAGCATCTTCAGATGACTTTGATGCTCTTGTAGTTGTGCATCCAGTTAGTCCGAATACTATAAGAACTCCTGCACATAACACAGAAATCAATTTAGTTTTCATTATACATATTTCCTCCTTTTATATAATTGAGCATTCATCGAAACCAGTTAGTTCCTACCGCTGCTCACTTTTGTTAGTTTAACTTTTTATAATTTACTTTCTGTAATCACGCTAAACTTGATTACTAATTCTGCTTCCCCTTATCGATATAGATTATCAGTATCAAGTGATAATGTCAATATTTTTCCTATTAAAGAAACCGATGGTTATGTATTTATAGTAAAGGATGATGAAATTATGCTAGCCACTCCTAGTAATTATGAAATCCTAAATAAAAATTTTTAATATTATAAAGGGATGCAACAAATGTTTGCATCCCTTTAATCATATCTAAAAATATATTTTTTTTATATTCCACCGTAAACTATTCCAAGCACTATAACTAAAATTGTTATAACTACAAATCCATATTTAGCAAATAAGTAGAATTTCTCCCCCATATTTTTCTCTGCTCCCATATTTATTTCTTCTAGTACTTTTCTTTTATCATACATGTAGTAAAATACTATAAATACAATTAATGCTGCTACTGGTGACACTACAATTGTAATAAAATCTGCGACCCCGTTAAATAAATTCATATTTAAACTTAATGGTATTGAAAATATAAATGATCCTACTGCTATTAATATAGTAGATTTTTTTCTGCTTAATTTTGTTTGTGCCATAAATGATTCTACCGGGCCCTCTAACATATTTATTGTTGAGCTTATTGATGCACATAATAAACTTATAAAGAATAATATCATTAGTATTTGTCCACCTGGTATTGCCTTGAATATAATTGGAATTGTTATAAATAATAATTCTGGTCCTGCTGATGGATCTAATCCAAAAGCAAATACCGCTGGCATTATAACAAATGCTGCAAGTAACGATGCTCCAATTCCGATTGTAGCAGTGCTAAAAGCTGCTCTTGGTATGTCTAAATCCTTCTTAATATAACTACCGTAAACAACCATTCCACATCCATTTAGTGATACTGTGAAAAACGCTTGACCAAGCGCCATTACCCAAGTGTTTACTTTAAATAAGTATTCCCATTGAGGCGTTAATAAATATTTAACTCCCCCCATTGCTCCAGGTAATGTTAATGATCTAATTGCTAGCAATATAAATATTACAAAAAGTAATGGCATTATAATTTTATTAATTTTTTCTATACCTTTAGAAACTCCCATACATACAATTATTACCGCTAGTCCTATAGCTAACATAGTCCAAAGTATAGTTTCAAAGCTACCTGAAAAACTATCAAAATAAGTTGATATATCTATTTTATTAATATCTCCACTTACACTTAAAGCTAAGTATTTAATTATCCATCCTACTACTATGTTATAAAATATAAATATTCCGGCGAGTCCTACTGCTGGAATAATTCCAACTAATGCTCCACCTTTTAATCCTTTATTTTTAAACCCATTCTTAATTCCAGTTAATGCTCCACCTTCTGCTGATCTACCAAATGCGAATTCTGTTATTAATCCTGCTGATCCTAACGTAAGTACAAAAATGAAGTATGGTATTAAAAATGCGCCTCCTCCATTTTGCCCTAACCTATAAGGAAACATCCATATGTTTCCAAGTCCTACTGCTGCTCCTATACAAGATATAATAAATCCTGTCCTACTTGTGAAATTTTCTCTTTTCTTCATATCCTACCATTCTCCTTTTTTTTTGAAGATTCCTAAAATAAATAAAACCGCATAGTTTTATACTATGCGGTTTAAAATCAAAAGACCTTAAAATATAAAAACCTCATAGAACTATCTATGTGGTAAATTGCTAAAAATTTGAGTATAGCAAAATTTCTTAACCATCATAGATACAAACCAAATTTGTTACTTGGCCCGTATCTATAATTATTTTTATAAATACAAAGCCTATCTATAATAGCTAAGATAATATGCGTTATTAACTTTTATTGCTTGAAAGTCAATTTTATTACTCATTTTAATTCTCCTAAATGTTATCTTTTAACAAATACTATCACTGCTTCTATACATTGTCAATTATATTTTCTTGTTTTTTCGACGCTTCCAATGAAAAGATATTAATTTTATGTTATAATAACGTAATAAATAAATTTAGAAATGAGGTCGTTTTTTAGTGATAAATGTATCAAATGTTAGTTTAAGATTTGGCGGACGTAAACTTTTCGAAGATGTTAACTTAAAGTTTATAGCAGGAAATTGTTATGGAGTTATTGGTGCTAACGGTGCTGGTAAATCAACATTTTTAAATATTCTTTCAGGTCAAATTGAACCCAATACTGGTGAGGTATCAATTGCTCCTAACGTTAGAATGTCTGTTTTAAAGCAAAATCATTTTGAATATGATGAATTTGAAGTTTTGCAAACAGTTATGATGGGAAATAAAAGATTATTTGAAATAATGGAACAAAAAGAAGCTTTATATGCAAAAGCTGATTTCTCAGATGAAGATGGTATAAGGGCATCTGAACTTGAGGGTGAATTTGCTGATATGAACGGATGGGAAGCTGAATCTGAAGCTTCATCATTACTTCAAGGGCTTGGAATTGCAACTGAGTTACATTCTAAAAAAGTTTCAGAACTTACTGGTGGAGAAAAGGTTAAGGTTCTTTTATCTCAAGCCTTATTTGGTAACCCAGGAATATTACTACTAGATGAGCCTACTAATCATTTAGACATTAAGTCTGTTAATTGGTTAAAAGACTTCTTAGGTAACTTTGAAGGTACTGTAATAGTTGTATCCCATGATAGACATTTCTTAAATGAAGTATGTACTCACATGGCTGACGTTGACTTTGGAAAAATCAAATTATACGTTGGTAACTATGACTTTTGGTATGAATCAAGCCAACTAGCACTTGCTATGTCAAAAGATCAAAACAAGAAAAAAGAAGAAAAAATTAAAGAATTACAAGACTTCGTTGCAAGATTTAGTGCTAATGCTTCAAAATCTAAGCAAGCGACTTCACGTAAAAAACTTTTAGAAAAAATTACTTTAGATGATATTCAACCATCAACTAGAAGATATCCATTTGTTGGATTTAAACCTGATAGAGAAGTTGGTAATGAAATATTAGCAGTCGAAGGCTTAACTAAGACAATTGACGGTGTTAAAGTTTTAGATAACGTAAGCTTCAGGGTTAACAAGGATGATAAAATAGCTTTCATTGCAGATAACGAAATTGCAATTTCAGCTTTATTTAAGATAATGGCAGGAGAAATGGAACCTGATGCTGGAGAAATTAAATGGGGTGTAACTATAGTTAAATCTTACTTCCCATTAGATAACAATGAATTCTTCGAAAATTGTAACTTAAGTCTTGTTGATTGGCTTAGACAATACTCAGAAGAAAAATCAGAAAGTTATATAAGAGGATTCTTAGGTAGAATGTTATTCTCCGGAGAAGACGCTTTAAAAGAAGCTAATGTATTATCAGGGGGAGAAAAGGTTAGATGTATGTTATCTAGAATGATGCTTTCAAATGCGAATGTATTAATAGTAGATCAACCTACAAACCATTTAGACCTTGAATCAATTACAGCAGTAAATAATGGTCTTAGAGATTATAAGAGTAATTTACTATTTGCATCTCACGATTACCAATTCATTCAAACAATATCAAATAGAATTATTGATATTAAGGCTGATGGTAGCATAGCAGATCAAGTTATGAGCTATGACGAATACTTATCTTTATAATTTAATTATTAAGTTATAAATAAAGAACCTATTAAAGAGAATGTGCATGTCACACCTTTCTTTAATAGGTTCCTTTTTTAGTTTGATCTTATCTACTGAATTCAATTCTAAATACTTTTTCTATAATAACCAAATGTCATTTCAGCTTCAAATCCACATGATAAATATAGGTTATATGCTATTTCATTTTTACTATCAACTTCTATTATTATATCTTCAATATGGTCTTCTTCTAATTGTTTTAACAGTCCTCTAACCATAGCTTTTCCATTACCAACGCCTCTATATTCTTCAAGTATCCCAAGTCCAAATATGCTACATTCACCATCATCAATATTTGTAGAAACAACTCCTATTAATTCAGCATTTAATGAGGCTAAATACTGCTCTCTTGTTTCTGATTCAAAAGTTTTAACAACCATGGTTTTAGATTGCTGATAATCCTCATTAAATATCTTTTTATTTAGTTCTATAAGTTTATCTAAATCTTCTGTTTTACATTTATTTAATTCTAACCTGCTAATACATCCTACTTTTGCGTTATCACTTTCACAATTGTATCCTAAAAGATATTCTGAAAATTCATATTCAGCTTCTAATTTTTTAACTACCGCTATTCCATCTACAGATTGAGGTTCACATACAAATAATAAATCTTTTACTTCGTATTTTTTCACTTCAGCGATTACTTTATTAAGTAATTCTTTAAAACAACCTTTTTTTCTGTATTTAGGTAATGTGTATGCTGATACTTCTGCTTCTTTGCTCGTAGGTACAAATAGCGATATAAAACTAACTAGCTTATTATCTTTATAGAAAACAAATATATTATTCATATCAGAATTAAAATTAATGCTATTATCTAAAAAAACATCACCGTCTAATTCATCATGTTTTTTACAAACTGATTGAACTTTTTTTATTTGCTTTATTAAATCTTTATTCGCTCTGTTTGTTTGTTTAATTATCATATTATAGTCTCCATTCATTTGCTAAATATTTCATACTACATCTCTTAGCTCCTAATTTTATGTTATTGAATAATGTATTTCTTTTAATAAGGCATTGTAAAAAAACAAGTCAGTATTCTTATTCTCTATACTTCTTTGCAACTATTTATTGTACTTAATATGTAGTAATTCATGAGCTTTACCTAGTCCTGGTTCTCCCATATATGTTTCATACATTTTCTTCAAAGCTACATTATCATGAGCTTTTCTCTTTGATAAGTTCTTATCTTGATTATATAAAACAGACGCTCTTACAGTTCTTATATCTATTTTTTCTCTTTCATCTGCGCTTACATGAGGTTGTCCCCCACCATTTACACATCCTCCAGGACAAGCCATTACTTCTACTAAGTGATATTGCTTGTTTTTTATCATTCCACTATTAATAAATTCAAATAAGTTAGATGCACCATTAACAACTGCAACATTATAATTATGTCCTGCAATTTCTACTGTCGCCTCTTTTATTCCCTTTAACCCTCTTACCTCTTCATACTCTATATTTTCTAAGTGTTCCCCTTCTAAGAAATCCTTAGCGCTTCTAAGTGCGGCTTCCATAACTCCACCAGTAGCACCAAATATAGCTCCTGCTCCACTGTATTCACCCATAGCTAGGTCAACTTCACTATCTTCTAAGTTTGCAAAATCAATTTTTGCATCCTTAATCATTTTAGCTAGTTCTCTTGTAGTTATTACTGCATCTATATTTCTCAATTCATTGTTTTGCATTTCTTCTCTATCTGCTTCATACTTTTTAGCTGTGCAAGGCATTATAGTTACAGTATACACCCTAGCTGGATCAATATCTGAAATAGTTGGGTAATATGTTTTACTCGCAGCTCCAAATATTTGTTGGGGTGATTTTGCACTTGATAAATTAACTAATAGCTCCGGATAATAGTTTTCTACCTGTCTAACCCAAGCTGGACAACAGGATGTAAACATTGGGAATGGTCCATTCTCTTTAACTCTTTTAACTAATTCAGTAGCTTCTTCCATAATCGTCATATCAGCACCAAAGTTTATATCGAAAATTTTATCAAAACCAAGTTTTCTTAATGCTGTATACAATTTACCAGTTACATCTACTCCATATCCCATTTTAAATAGTTCACCCATTGCTGCTCTAACTGATGGTGCCATTGCAACTATTACATGTTTTTCTTGATTTGCTAATGCTTCTTTAACTCTATCTGTATGTGATTTTTCTGATAAAGCATCAACTGGACACGCAGCTACACATTGGCCACATAATAAACAGTTTGTATCATCAAAACATTTTAAAGCTTCCGGTCCTACTATTCTTTCTCCATCTACCTTTTGGAAAGTTATAGCGCGAGTTCCTGTTTTAGTTCTACATGCTGCCACACATCTTCCACAAGTTACGCATTTAGATCTATCTAAAACTATTGCTTTACTTCTGTCATCTACATATTTAGATTTATCTTCTACTATAAATGGTTTCGATGCTCTTGCTTTAGTTTTTATAACTAATTTTAAAAACTCACAGTTTTCTCTTCTTTTACATGGACCACATTTAAATTCATGTTTATCCAATAATAATGAAACAGTACTTTTAACTTCTTCTTGGACTCTAACACTTTTTGTATTTACTACCATTCCAGCTTTAGCTTTAATGCAACAAGCTCTTGCTAGTCTTTCTTGTCCTTCTATTTCAACAACACATACTCCACATTGACCTATGTTATTACAATCTTCTAAAAAACATAGTGCAGGAATATCTATTCCATTTTCTTTAGCTAATTTTAATATATTTTTTTCCTCATTAATTTCTATTTCTCTACCATCAATAATCATAATATTATTTTCCATTAAATACCTCCAAAATATATCACGTATCTTATAGTGATTCTAACCACTTATTTTTACAACTTTAATTATCCAAGTTTATCATACTTCCTTTTTCAAATCATTATCTTTTAATAATAATTATCAATTTTCACTTAACTTAGATACATATTTTATTGTAAATTAAATTTATAATTTTAACAATGTGAAAATATAGCAACTATATATTTAAAAACCAAAGTAAAATCATTTAAAAAAGAATTTTACATATAATTTATGTTAATATATATATTATGAAAGTTATCATTAGGCATCTAAAAAATTATTTTTAAGTATGTCTTAATTAAAAAAGAGGTATGATTATGATTAGAATTTATAATAGAAAAACTAATAATTATGAAATTGAGAATGTTGCTGGGGAAAATTATATAAATTGGTCTTATTCTTCTCCGATTGGAAAAGGTTTGTTAGAGCTTTTAATAAAGAAAAAGTTTTTTTCAAAGATATATGGAAGTTATTGCGATACTTCTTTAAGCAAGAAAAAAATAGGTCCTTTTATTAAGAATTTTAATATTGATATGGATATATCTAATGAAAACATTGATGATTTTAACTCATTTAATGATTTCTTTATTAGAACCTTACACAAAAATGCTAGACCTATAGATATGAATAAAAATATTTTATCTTCCCCTGGAGATGGCCGACTTTTTGCATTTACTAATATATCAACGGATAGCTTAGTTCAAGTTAAAGGAATTACTTATAGCCTGTCGGAATTAATTGGTGACAATAAAATTGCAAAAGAATATGAAGGTGGCGTTTGTCTAGTTTTAAGACTTTGTCCTACTGATTATCATAGATTCCATTTTGTAGATTCTGGAGTTCCTTTAGAAAATCACTTTATAAAAGGAAATTACTACTCAGTAAATCCAATAGCTCTAGAAAGAGTTGCTAAATTATATTGTCAAAACAAACGTGAATGGTGCTTGTTTAAATCTGATAATTTTAGTGACATTATTCATATAGAAGTAGGCGCTACTTGCGTTGGTACTATAAAACAAAGCTATACTACTAATGAAAGAGTTAATAAAGGTGATGAAAAAGGTTACTTTAAATTCGGTGGTTCAACAACGATATTATTCTTTAAAAAGAATACCATTGAAATTGATGAAGATATTCTCGATCAATCTGGTCTTGGATTTGAAACTCAAGTCTTTATGGGTGAAACCATAGGAAAGCAATTTTAAAATTACTTTAGCGAGACGAAATAATATAACCAATTTCTTAAAAACGCCTTATAACTATCTAAAGGGGGCCTTATATTGGGGGACTTAGTTTATAGATTACTATTATTCTTAAATAGTAGCAAAAATGAAGATATTAACTATACAATTGCAACTACTATGCTTCATAACATTAATCATATTTCAGATATGAATATAAATAAATTAGCAGATATTTGCTATACGTCCCCTGCTGCTATTAGTAGGTTTTGTCGTAAAATTGGTTATTCTAGCCTATCAGAATTTAAAAAAAGTGCTCTTATTAACAAAAATCTTTACTCTGTAGGGACTATGCAAGCTAAAGGTATGCACTTAAATATTTCACGTGAGAATATCTTAAATAACATGTCATCAGAAATAGATAAGGAGATTTTAGATTTAAAAAATTCTCTTGATTTAAAAATAGTTGATTTAGTTATAGACCTTATTTTTTCTACTCCAAATGTAAGCATATTTGGAACTCAATTTTCTCAATTAATGGCTCAAGAACTTCAACGTAAACTTGTTATGGTTGGAAAACTTATATCTCATGCAATTGATGTTCAAGAACAAGAAAAGCTTGCTGAATCATTAAAAGAGAACTCTCTAGCTATATTGATTTCTCCAACAGGAAGATTTACTTTATATCACGAGAAACTTTGGAATAATATTAAAAATAGTAAAGCTACTGTAGTAATAATTACTGAAGATAAAAACCTTGAAGGTATAAATATTGAATATAAAAAGCGTAGTAATTATATAATATATTTACCTAATAAAGAAGAGCCTAGCGTATATATCGATTCTCATAGATATGCTCTTACTTATCTTATCGAATATATTTATGTACGTTACGGAAGCCTCTATATGAATTAAAAATACCCCTACTGTAATTACAGTAGGGGTATTTTGAAGATGCCTTAATTAAAATTCTGCTCTTTGTACCTTTTCTATTTGATCTATTACATTTTTAAATTTAGGTAGGTACTTTTTATGTGCTACTAACATTTCATTTAACAATTCTCGGCCTCTAATATCATCTAAAACTAGGGGATTTGTAACCATTGCTAATAATGCAGTGTTATAATTTCCAGTGAAAGCAGCTTCTGCAGCTAACCTTTCGAATGATTTTATTTGAGATGTTAACCCTTGTGCAAATATAGGGAGTTCTGTAACAGTTTCTACTGGAACCGGTCCATTTTTTCCTATATAACAACTTATTTCAACTGCTGAGTTATCATCAAATTGCTTTAACTTTCCGTTGTTCTTAGTATTCACAGCTATTATTGTGTTTTTATCATTATATATACCGTTAATTACGTTACAAGCTACATCTGAATAATGTGCTCCACCACGTTTTGACAGTTCTTCTGGCTTAACTTTTAGGTTAACATCTTTGTAAAGTTCGAATAAACTTTTTTCAAGTTTCATTACAACTTCTGCACGAGTTTCACCTTTTTTAAATTCCTCTAATTCTGATTCCAACATATCTCTCTTTTTATAGTAATATCTATGGTACGGACAAGGAATTAATCCTGATGCTTTTATAAATGCAACATCCCACTCGAACCCCTTAATATTTGCCATAGTTTGAGTTTCGCTATCTGGTGATGTCATTTTTTCAATAACCTCTGCCGTAACATCTTTTCTATCTAAATAAATTCTTTCAGCATAAACCATGTGATTTAAACCAGCGAAATCAACTGTTACTCTATTATTTTCAACGCCTAATAGTTTAGCAAATGAGTACTCTAAACCAATTGGAACATTACATACACCTATTACTTTTTTATGATCGCTATATCTAAGTAATGCTTCTGTAACTATTCCTGCTGGATTAGTGAAGTTTATTAACCATGCTTCTGGGCATAACTCTTGAATATCCTTAGCTATATCTAATATTACCGGAACTGTTCTTAATGCTTTAAATAAACCACCAGCACCATTAGTTTCTTGACCTAAGAACCCATGACTTAATGGAATGCTCTCATCCTTTCCTCTTGCTGGTAATAAACCAACTCTTAATTGAGTTGTTACGAAATCTGCATCCTTTAAAGCTTCTCTTCTATCTAATGTTAAATGTATAGTCATTGGAACTCCAGCTTTTTCAACCATTCTTTTTGCAAGTGCTCCTACTATTTCTAATTTTTCTTTTCCATCTTCAATATCAACTAACCAGTATTCACTAACTGGAAGCTCATCATATCTTTTAATTAACCCTTCAACTAATTCCGGAGTGTAACTTGATCCTCCACCTATAGTAACTATTTTCAAACCATTCTTTCCCATCTCAAATCCCCCTATTAATTAAATTTTATAACAAGAACTTTTAGGCATCCCAAAATCTTTAGTTTGTTATTTATTTAGAGATCCTTTATTTCTATATTCTTATTATAAATCAATTAAATTAATAAGAATTTCAAATTTTGAAAATACGTATTTGTTGTATTACTAATCATTTAATAATTTCTTTTATTTTGCGTTTAAAGTCCTCTTCGTTGCCATCAAATATAACTATATTTATCCCCATTTCCTTTGCCCGCTCTTTTACAGCAACTTTAATTGGTTCTTTAGTTGATACTAAAATCTTATATGCCTTTTTTCCTCCAATTTTAGCACTATAAACATTTAACTCATTTAAAGCATTTTCATTATATTTATCACTATCTTTGCATGATATACATATTGGTATAGAATCCTTTACAGCAACTACATCAACTTCATTTCTAACACCTTTAATATCATCATTCCATAAGAATATAACTCCATTTTTAACTTGATCTACTTCTTGTATTTCTTTAACTAAAATATTTGTTGCAAGCTCTAGCCATGTTCCACTTTTAAATAAGAAAGCTTTAAGATAATTATTTAAAAATAACACCTCTATTTTACTATTGTTAATATTCAAACAATCTATTTCTCCCATTTCAATTAGCTTTTTCATAATTTTATTTAATAGATTTTTTTCTTCATTTTGTAAGTTTTCCATATTTACAACTATTTTTTTAGAATCTTTATACTCATGAGAGAATATGTTTGCATCGTATAATTTTTGTTTATATTTATGCCACAAAGGTAAATTACTATATATTTGTTTTGTTAAATATATTAAATCTTTCTTTTGGCATAAATCTGTAGAATCCTCTATAATAGAACCTCCCGAAGCTTCTATTATATCTACTATTTCTAAGTCTCCAAATTGTTCTTTTAATATTTCTATTTTATTATCCATAGTATATAAATGCTTACTCTTAATATCTACATATATAGATTTAACATAATTTTCATTACATAATTCTAAAAGAATTAATGAATTAATTCTTTTACCTCCAGTTAAATTAACCAAAACATTTTTATCTTTATTATCTATAATCAGTTTTGTTAACTCTTTTATATCACCCTCTTTTACTATAATTTCACTAAAAATTACATTAGACATATAATTTTCATAATAAGTCTTTATAGCCTTTATATCCTTATCTTCATCAGTTGCTCTTAAAAATATAACTTCTTTTGCCTGAAACTTTTTAGTTGCTAATATGTTTCCTTCATTATGTTCATCTAATTGATTTATTAAAATATCGACTTTTATAAAAATCCCTCCCTTAAATTTATATTTATATTTATATTTCCCCATAATTTTATATTTTTATTAATTAACATAAAAAAAGCCTCTTTCGAGACTTTTAATTTAAATGTATATTTTACTTAAAAATAAGTAAATTCAAAAAATAGTAACTTATTAACTTAATTTATTATTTTTTTTGAAAGTATCTAATATTTATAAATGCTAAAAAAGGTAATAAAAAAAAGACATTACTATAAGTAAGGCCTTTAAATGGTGCGGCGGAGAGGATTCGAACCTCCGACCAACTAGTTCGTAGCCAGCTACTCTATCCAACTGAGCTACCACCGCATATTTCAACAATTTTCATATTATCATAAAGAAATACATAAATCAAGTACTGAGTTATTATTCAGTACTAACTATTGTTATTTTATAAATATATATCAGAAAATTCTATCTCTAGCATTTCGATTTTACTACTTTGACTTTGACTAATTATTTCTTTTTCATTAGTCTTGGTAATTGGTAATGTAACTATAAATTCTGATCCAACACCACATTCACTATTTAATATAACCGACCCACCATGAGCTTTAGTTAAGTAATTTACTAAATCTAATCCTATTCCCGAACCAGCCTGTTCACTATCTTTTCGTTTAGTCACTTGATAAAACCTATTAAATATCTTCGCTTTATCATCCTCAGATATTCCTGGGCCTTCATCTTTAACTGATATTTTAACTTCTTCACTATTAATAAGTAAATTTATATATATATTTTTATCTTTGCATGAAAATTTAATAGCATTAGAAATTAAATTCATTATTATTCTATCTATAACTTCTGGATCTACAGCCATTATACAGTCTTCTTTATTTGTATCAAATATTAAATGTATGTTTTTTTGTATAGCATATTTATCTATACAGTTTATAGTGCCTTCTATCATAGATACTATATCTATATTAGTTTTATTTAATTCATAATAATTATTTTGAAATTTAGTTGTATCTATCAAATTATTTATTAATTTAAGCATTTTCAAACTATTTCTTTTTATCATCTTTAGGTATTCTCTAGCCTTTTCATCTGCAACCTTAGCATTTCCACAATCAATACACTGCATAACACTTAGAATTATGCTTAGATGAGCTCTTAAATCATGAGTTATATTTAGTAAAAATTCTTCTTGTGATAAATTCTTTTCTTTTAAAGTTTCTATTGTATTATTTAATTCACTATAACTAAATGTTTTTTGGGCATATCTATGATCATTACTGCATTTACCCATATTTAAATAATCACTATAATTATCTTTATTAAAAATTTCTTCTATCATAACGCAAAATCCTTTCAATTCCTTTTAATACTTATTATTCCATAATTTGATTTTAACATATTTAATTTTTATAAACAATATGTTTTTTGTAATTTAGCTTAAATCTTTAATTATAAACAGGTATTTTATAATATTTTTTTTTAAAATACCTATTTATTGTTTATAGTTACCCCTATAGATAATCTCATAAACCCATTTATGCTTCTTTGCTTATATTACTTATAACCATTACTACATATATTCCAGATATTATAATTGTTAAACTTCCAATAGGCATTATTAATTTAACTATCATTGGTAATGTTAATGAATATAAAGATATTATAAATATCTCTTTATATTTTAGTTTTGAACCATTCATTTTATTAGACATTATTCCTGCTAATGATATTAATAATCCATTAAATAATGCTACTAGATAAGTTATTAGAATCATACATATAACTGTTACATATTTAATAGGCTTAGCCTTATTTAAAACATTAATCGCTACTTCATTATTAATATTATTATCTAATAATGGAGTATCTGAATATTTAATTTTGTATTCAGTCCCATTAAGTCTAGCTACAATTCCATCTTTTAAAAATACAGATGACATATCTTTATGAATAGTAATACTTCTAAAGCTTTCTGAATCAGCCAATGTTTTATTACTATCTATAATTACTACACTTGGCCCTTCCTCTTGTTTATAAGGCGAGTCTTTGAAATCTAATATTCCATCATTCACTTCAAATTTAAAATCTTCTTGCTCTAATAATACTTTAGTACTTTTTTCTAGTGTTGTTAACATACTAAATTGCGATACACCTAAAATAAAGCCTACTATTATACTTAACATAAGTATATATACCATAGATTTATTTAAGCCTTCTTTTAAAAATAATGAATACTGTTTAACTTTAAATATACTTATTTTCAATCTTGATAAAAAGTTTAATTTTTCTTCCATTACAACCTCCATGTTAATATTTATCCTTGATTTTTAATATTGCACTCTATTTTATCATACCTATATTTATTAATAAACATTTGTAATTTTTATTAATTTAACTTTTTAAGATTAAACTTTGTAATTTGGGTTAATAATTATATATATACATTTTATTTAAGGAGGTCTATATGAATAGTACTATAAATAATAAACAAAAAAATAATTTTACTTTATTTAGATTTTTCTTGCTTTGCATAATATTTATAACACTTGGGTTTGGAGTTAATACTTACTCAAGCTATACATATAACAATAATATGAACGAATTCTATTCTACTTTTAATAAATATGATTTTGATAAAGCTCTTAATATAATAGATACTACTAACAATTCAAATATCTTAAAAAAGAAGCAACTTAAGGCTGATTTAAACTCTTATTTTACAGGTATTGTAGGTATGATTATTGAATCTATTGCTTCCGGTGATATGCCCGAATCAGATGCAATTTCTATATTATCTGAAATAAAAAAATATGATATTTTAAATTCGTCTTTAGATAGCCTACTTGCTTCTTTAGATTCTAATTATAAGTATAATCCAACCTCAAAACCTAATAGTAATAATACTAATACTAATATAGATAATAATGATACTAATTCTTCTATTACTGAAAGTGATAATTTAACACTCGGTATAGAAGCTTTTGAAAATAAAGATTACTCTACTGCGATATCTTATTTTAATAAGATATCAAAAAGCTCCTCAAGTGATTTTAATAAAGCTAAAGATTATATACTAAATTGCAAAAAAAATTATAAAACTCATCTATTAGCCGAAGCTGAAGAGCTCATAGCTAATAAATATTATACTGATGCAATCGCATTTTTATCTTCATACGATACCTCTATTTTAAGTTCTGAAGATAAAGATATATCAAATAAAATTAATTCTGTTGAGATGTTTAGAGATGAATATACGGATCATATTCAAGCTTATCCTAATGATGCTTCTACTTATGCTTCGAGTGCTATATTGCAGACTATAAACATTAATAACGTAAATAACTTGAACATAGAAAGTAAAACACCTTATTTCATTTATTTAAGCTTATCTGATCAAACAACTTATATTTATGAAGGTTCCTTAAACAATTGGAAATTGGATAAATCATTTTCATCTTCAACAGGTATACCTGGAGAAGAAACTCCAAAAGGTATTTTTTCAGTAAGCGGTAGAGACTCCTGGTTTTTCTCAAATGAATTTCAGCAAGGCGGAAAATATTGGGTTAGATTTATGGGTGACTATCTCTTCCATTCAGTTCCTTTTGACGAAAAACAAACTAAAATTGTTGATGAAACTTTAGGTACAGCCGCATCTCATGGATGTGTAAGGCTAAAAGTAGAAGATTCAAAATGGATTTATGATAATATTGATGATGGAACAAAAGTAATAATTAATTAGATATTTATTATTTAGTAGTCTTTTAAAAATAGTATTACTTATATCGGAACTCATAAATATTATTTAAAATTCCTCTTACATTTTTTCATGATTTTTTTACTAATTTCTTTAAAATATATTTTTAATTTATGTTATTATTGTTTTACATATATAAATTAAAAATATTTGTAATTAAATTTTTCAAGTGAGGATTTTTTATGGAACTATTTATTCCGCAAGACGTTAAAAATATAATAGACAAATTTTATAAAAATGAACATAGAGCATTCTTGGTAGGTGGATGTGTTAGAGATAGTATATTACAAACTATACCTAACGACTATGATATAACAACTTCTGCTCTGCCAGATGAAACTATTAATCTGTTTGAAAAAACTATTCCTACAGGCTTACAACACGGTACTGTAACTGTACTTATTAATAAAGAACCCTATGAAGTAACAACTTTTAGAACTGACGGCGATTATAAAGACAATAGACGCCCGGATTCCGTTTTATTTGTTAGCGATATAGTAGAAGATTTATCTAGAAGAGATTTTACTATTAACGCTTTAGCTTATAACCACTATGATGGTTTAATTGATTGCTTTAATGGTTTAAAAGACATTGAATCTAAAATAATAAAGTGTGTTGGTAATCCAGATAAACGATTTAATGAAGATGCTCTTAGAATGCTACGAGCCATAAGATTTAGTTGTCAGTTGGATTTTATAATAGAATCTGAAACCTATGAATCTATAAAAAGAAATTATAAACTAGTTGAAAATATAAGTTCTGAGCGTGTACGAGATGAATTATGTAAAATTCTAATATCCCAAAATTCAACTAAAGGATTAGAACTTCTTAAGGCTACAAGAATTCTAGAAATTATATTACCTGATATTAATAACCTAGTTGAATATACCCCTAAATGTAATAACCATAATAGAGATGTATTTAAACACACCCTTAAAGTCATTGATAACACATATTCTAATTTAATTTTACGATTATCAGCTTTATTTCATGATGTTGGTAAAATTAATACAATGACATTCTTAGAAAATGGCCATTGTTATTTCCCAAAGCACAGCATAGAAAGTGCTATCATGACAAAATCAATATTAACTAAATTAGCTTTTGATAATATTACTATTAATAGAGTTTGTTCTATTATCTATGAGCATCTTGTGCTTAATGTTTCTTATATGCCTACAGATGGTGAAATTAAAAGACTTATTAATAAAGTAGGTTCTGAAAACATAAGTTTACTTTATGATCTTCAAAGAGCCGATATAAATGCATTGTGGGACCCTGTTCCATTCTTAAAGAAAGTTGATTTTATGAATGAAAGAACTCAAGTTATTTTAGCTAATAAAGAACCTCTTATTATTAAAGATTTAAATATAACAGGTACTTTTTTAATGTCTGAACTTAATTTGAAACCTAGTAAACTAATAGGTGAACTTCTTAATTTTTTATTAGAAAAAGTTTTAGATAATAGTAGTTTAAATACTAAATCTACACTTTTACAATTAACTAAGGATTATCTAAATCATCTATCCAAAATAACTAGTTAATTATTTGTAGATGACTTAATACATATTCAAAAAATAATAAACTAAGCTAAAAGGCTAAATCTAATTAAAACCTAGATTTAGCCTTTTTACTATTTATTTTTAAGCCACTAATAAATAAGTTATTGTCACTAATACAGTTTGAAGATGGAAAGTTCCTTTACTATCATCTTTCTTCTTACTTAATATAGTGAATCCCAAAATTATTTGAATTATTAAATATATAATCCATATTATTTTACTACCTTGAGATATGTTAAATGACCCTCTAGCAAATATTATTCCTAGCATTCCAACTTCAACTAGAACCTCTAATATTAAAATAAATAACGATACTTTTCCTTTCCATCCAGTAATTTTTTTCTTATCTATTACTTTATTATCTATTACCTTTTTATTGTTTTTAGTTTTATTCTTTTTATTATTTTTGCTTTTGTTCTTAGTATTATTCTTTGCCATAAAATTGATCCCCCTTAACGTTATTTCATACTAATTTCTTTATCTAAATAAAATAAATATAAATAGCTTTCCTTAACATTCTTACCTGTAATTTTTTCTATAGCTTCTTTATAATATCTCATTTGTAATTTATATCGTTCTTTCATTTCCTCTTCATTACCCTCTTCTACATAATCAGTCTTATAATCTAAAAGTACTATTCCATCATCTTCTTCAAAGAAACAATCTATTATCCCTTGAAGTCTTACCATTTCATTTTCATAGATTTCTTTTGGTAAACTCTTATCAACTTCAGTACTACATACTTCTGTAAAGAAAGGTAATTCTCTCTGAACCATATAGTTATTATTATACGCATATAACATTCTTTTTCCAAGGGAGCTCTTAAAGAACAATTGAATTTTTATAGGTCTTACAACTTTTATTTCTTCTTCAGTTAGTAAATCAGCATTTTTTAGTTCTTCTAACTGTTCTCTTATTTCATCTACTGTCTTTATTTTATTAAAATCAATTTTCTGCATTACAAAGTGAATTACAGTTCCTCTTTCAGCTGCTGATAATCCCTTTTCTTCTCTCATAAATCTTGGTTTTATTATTTCCTTGTCACCATATATTTTTACAATTTGAAACTCTTTTTCTTCTTCTTCATAAGCAGCTCTCTTTAAATCTGATACAGAAATATTACTTGGAAGTTTTCCGCTGGCTGAATATTTATAGTTATACCCAAGCCGTCTCTCTATTTCTTTATCCACAACTTGAATTTTTTTATTTATCAACAGATTTTTTTCTTCAATATTGTCCACAGATTCGTTTTTTTCATCCCCAATTAAATCACTTTTGGTCCAAAAAGACACTTCCCATGTGGATAAATCATTTGTAACTAGATTTAATGACGCTCCAACGTAATCTCTTAACTTATCCCCATCTCTATGTTTACATAAAGCCATACCAATCCAATCTAAATAGCTTTTTCCTTTTAGTACTTCTGAAGGTAAAATTATTTCATCATCTAATGCAGCTGAAGAAGTCCATGAACTTAAAGTTTTTTCTAAATTTCTTGTTGCTCCAGTAATAATTAATTTTTCCTTAGCTCTTGTAAAGGCAACATATAATATTCTCATTTCTTCTGAAAGTGTTTCAAGTCTTATTCTTTTCTTTATAGATTCCTTTGGCAAAGTACTATATGAATTTCTCTTTTCTAAATCTACATATTCAGGTCCAAACCCTAATTCATCATGATATAAAATTGAATTATTTAAATCCATAAGATTAAACTGTTTTCCAACACCAGAAGTAAATACTACTGGAAATTCAAGTCCCTTACTTTTATGAATACTCATAATTCTAACTACGTCTTCATTTTCACCTAATATTTTAGCACTACCCATATCTCCTGAAGATTTTCTTAGCTTATTTATAAAGTTTATAAAATTAAATAGACCTTTAAAGCTTGTTTGCTCATATTGTTTTGCTCTTTGAAAAAGTATTTTTAAATTTGCTTGTCTAATCTTTCCGTTTGGCATTGCTCCAACATATCCATAATAAGCAGTATCCATATATAAATACCAAATAAATTCATCTATTGGAGTATAAATAGCTTTCTTTCTCCACTTATTTAAGCTTTCAATAACATAATCGCATTTTTTCTTCAATTCTTCGGAAACTTCATATTCATTTATATATATTTTTTTTATAATTTCATAGAAATAGTCTTCCTTGTTTAAAAGTCTAATATCCGCTAACTCTTCCGCTGAAAATCCCATAATAGGTGATCTTAAAACCGAAATTACAGGTACATCTTGCATTGGATTGTCTATAATCTTCAAAATAGCCATAATTGTTCTAATCTCAATTGATTCAAAATATCCAGCTCCTGTATCTGCATATACAGGTATCCCTCTACATCCTAATTCATCTAAGAAAACTTCTGACCAACCTTTAGTCGCTCTTAAAAGAATAACTATATCCTTATATTTTAGAGACCTATACTCTCCGGTTCCCTTATCTATTACTTTGTATGTCTTTCCATCCTTAGGATTAAAAAGTTCATTAATTCTTTTAGCAACAATTCTAGCTTCTAAAGTCATTGCATCTAAGTTTTCTTCTTCATCTGAACTGCTATCGCCCTCTGATTCAAGATCACCCTTACTATCATCATTATATAATCCCGATTTATCTAATATATGAAGCTCAATTGGACCTGCTGATAGTGTTTCATTATCTTCAACATCTTTATAACTAGCTCCTAAGTTTAGAGCTTCTTCATCCGTATATTCTAACTCCCCAACTATATTGGACATAACTTTTTTAAATATAAAGTTAACTCCACTAATTACTTCATCTCTACTTCTAAAATTTTTATATAATTGAACCTTCCTTGTTAACCCGCCTTCTTCTAATGGATACTCATTATACTTTTGCATAAACAGTTCAGGTTTTGCCTGTCTAAATCTATATATACTTTGTTTAACATCTCCAACCATAAATAAATTAGGGTTATCTGAAGTTTTTCTAGATACAAGTTCTATAATTGTTTCTTGCACATTGTTTGAATCTTGATATTCATCCACTAAAACTTCATCAAAGTATTCCTTAAATCCTTCTGCTACTTTTGATGGTTTTATGTTACCATCTTCATCTTTACTTATAAGTATTTTCAGACATAAATGCTCCAAATCATTAAAATCTAATATGTTCTTTTCTTTCTTTTTCTCTGCAAACCTTGTTGCAAATTCCAAAGTTACTTCTCCAAGCATTCTCATATAAGGGTATGCATTTTTAATACCTTGAAGAGATTCCTCTGGAGTCATAGAAAAACTATCTTCTATTAGCTTCCCTATTTTTTTCTTCACACCATCTCTAATATTCTTTACAATACTTTGAGCATTTTCATCTGAAACTTTGTTTTTTCTAACTACTTTTAGTTTTATGAACTCTACTGTAGAAAGACTTTCAAAAAGTTCTTCTATCCCACCATCTAATGAAGCATATACTCTTTCTAAATATCCAATATCACTACTAAAAGCTTCTAAGTATGGTTCTAATCCATCAGTTTCATTTATTATATTTAAGGCTTTTCTAAGCATACTTAAATATCCACGAATTTCAACTTCTAAACTTTCTTTTAAAACCTTTATCCACTCTGTAGCATTTAACTGAGCTAATGTATCTATATTAAACTCCTCAGCCTTATCACTTAACCATTTTTCTGGCCAAGGGCCACTCATAGAAAATCTATATAAATTTAATACAATTTCTTTTAATTTTTCATCATCACGCGAACCACTATATGACTCAACTAGCTTCTTAAAACCTTCATTATCCTCTTCATAGTAATCTTCAAAAACCTCATTTATTATTTCACTCTTAAGCAATATATTTTCGGTTTCATCAGATATTCTAAAACTTGGGTCCAAATCTATAGTATGAAAATTATTTTTTATAACGTCTAAGCAAAATGAGTGCATAGTAGTAATATTTGATCTACTTAAAAGAGTTAGCTGCCTTTGAAGTGTTTTAGAGTTTGGGGATTTCTCTAAAGCCTTAGATATTGCAGTTGCAATTCTTTCTCTCATTTCTGAGGCTGCCGCACTTGTAAATGTAACAACTAAAAGTCTATCAATATCAACTGGTGCTTCTTCATTACTTATTATCCTTATTATTCTTTCAACTAATACTGCTGTTTTTCCAGAACCTGCAGCTGCTGCTACCAATAGATTACATCCTCTAGTTGATATAGCTTGAAGTTGCTCATTTGTCCATTTAGTATCCCCCATTATTATTCCTCCTCTACCTTCTTAATTTTATCTTTCATTTCACTCCATAAAGTATCGTTATCTTTCTTTAATATAACTTTATATTTATTATCCTTAATTCCTGTATCAAACTGACATACTGATGAATAATCACAATAAGTGCAATAAGTAGTTTTTTGTGATTTACACGGTTCTATTTTTATCTCTCCACTTAGCATCTCTTCGCATATCTCAACCATTTTTTCATTAACATAATTTCTTAATATATCAAATTGTTCTTCTGTAATAACAGAACTATTACTTGAGAAATCTCCATCCTTTTTTAAAGTTGCAGGTATAACTAAAGAATAAGTTTCCATATCATTATCCATTGCCCTAACTAATTTAGCATCCTTAAGTAATAATCCATTCATTTTTAATTTTTCTAAAACTTGCTTTTCAACTTCTTCTTCTCCTAGTTCTTTTTTAGATTTTATTATAGGATCATCAATTCTAAAATATAATATAGCGCCAGGAATTGCTTGCGTATTCAAAAGATGCTGTGAATTTTTAATTAAAGCATCTAAATATACCAACAGTTGAATTTGCAACCCATAATAAAGCTCATTTAAATCAAATTTCTTAGCTCCCGATTTATAATCAACTATTTTTAGATATGTGTTTCCATCCATATCTAATGTATCTATCCTATCTATTCTTCCTACTAAATAAACTGTTTCCTTTGATGGTAATTCTATTTTTATAGGGTCTTCATCTTTAAAGCTTCCAAAAGCAAATTCATTTTTAAATACTTCAAATTCTCCACGCTTCATTTGCTCTGCAATAACCATTACCGATTTTGTTATTGTTCTTTTAAATCTATCTGCGAAATACATATATCTCTTATTACTATTTAATATAGAATTAGAGTCTTCTAATAATTTCTTTTCTATTAACTCTCCAACCATACTTTTGCATCTTTCTTTATTTAAATCAGACCAATCTATTTTTTCATCTTTTACTCTATTAGTAAAAGAATCTAATACTTCATGCATGAACGATCCTAAATCCGGAGCATTAAATTCATAAAGCTTTCTGTCTTTAGCTTTTAATCCATACTGAATATAATATGCAAATGGGCATTGTGCATACTTTTCTATTCTAGAAACCCCAAACATTAACTTTCCATTATCCGTTGCATATAATTTCTTTATTTTTGATTTTGGCATCTTTTCTGTTAAATTTGTATATGTTAATCCCTTAAACATTCTCTTTGACTTTTCTTTAAAATCTTCATTATTTTCAAACCACTTAAATGTTTGCGCCCAATACTCTTCAACCTCTTCCTTTTCAAATTCCATTCTTAAAGCTCCTATAAGCTCATTAAAAGTAGGAATTGGAGCTGTAATTTTATTAAACTTATCAGTCTTACTTTGTTTATTATATATTTCACTTTCTTCTTCCATGTTAGGTAATATCTTTTTAAGTCTTGGTATAACAATAGATGCTCTTAAAGATTTACCTTCAAAATCTGCCATAGGATAACTAACCATTAAATAAACCGATGGTATAGTTAATGCGGTATAAACCATAAACTGTTCCTCGAAGGCTCTACTCTTTGTATCACTAGCTAATTCAACACCTATTTCTCTTAGAAGATTTCTTTCTCTATCTGATATTATACCTTCTTCTTTGTTTGCAGAAGGCAATACACCATCGTTTACCCCTACTATATATAATCCCTTAACATCTCTACCTTTAATTCTTGCTATATCACCAATATTAACCTGATCTAAAGCCATAGGAATAACTCCTATTTCTTGTTCTTCAAAACCAGAAACTAATATTTTAGAAAAAGTTTTAATATCAACTATTTCTTCTCCCATTACATCAACAGCTTGATCTAATATTTCCATAACTATAGCTGGAACTTGGTTATATTCTTTTATTTTATCTTGAAGCCCAATTTCATTAAATTCATCAAGCCAAACTTCCATAGTATCAAATACTTTTAATCTAACTAAAAACTCATATAAACCTGTAGCTAATTGTTTTAATGTCTTCTTACCACTTAATTTCTTATTTAACTCAATTAAAGGCAATCTAACTTCTTCCATAATTTCAGCTATTAATATATCTTTTTCAGTTGTTTCCTCTTTACTCTTATATAATAATTCTCCTGTCCATTTATAACCCTTTATTCCATTCGCTAATACATGGTTTTCCAAAATATCAATATACTCAGTC
Organism: Clostridium gasigenes; assembly: GCF_900104115.1. Classification (GTDB taxonomy): domain Bacteria; phylum Bacillota; class Clostridia; order Clostridiales; family Clostridiaceae; genus Clostridium; species Clostridium gasigenes. Next base: position 11,815 of record NZ_FNJM01000006.1, on the reverse strand, counting down.
TTAATTCCTATAAGTCCACTTTTAAGATACTTAAACACACTTTCATATGACCAATTACTTATTAATATTTCCAGAGTAGAAATTATAAGTATAATTAATGGATTACTTAACACTTCTCTTTTTTTATCTATAAAATAAGGAATATTATATTCATTAAATATTACTGATGTAATTTTTTCATAACTGTCTACATCTCTGCACACTATAGCGATGTCTTTATATCTATAACCCTCATCTCTAACCAACCTTAATATGTCCTTAGCTACATTTTCTACTTCCTCATAGCTATTATTCGCCTTATATAATCTTATATCCTTATTTTCACCCTTATACTCTCTAAATGGGTAAGTGAAAAAATGACTTTCTATATGCTGCAATTCTTTACTATCTTTAAATCTATATGAATGTCCCTTATTTAAATCTATAGGTTCCATATACCCTATATTATTATCTTGCATCATTCTTAAAACCTTATTCTCGGTGTTCTTTATAGCATCAAATATATCAGTTTCATCCCCCTGTACACCTTCACTTAAATTATCCGAGCATAAAGTTATATTAATTGTCTTACTAGTTTTAGCAAGTCTTTTTATTACTTCTAACTGTTGTGGAGTAAATGTGGTAAATTCATCTATCCATATTTCAGCATTTTCATATATAGAACAATTTATTAATTTTTCTGCTAAAATAATAAGTTCATCCTCTGAATCTATATATTTCTTATGAAGAGTCTCATTAAATTCATTAAATATTAAAGTTAAATCCTTTAATTTCTTTTTTAATTCCTCATCTTCTATATCACCATTCTTTATTTCCAGCATTTCCGAGGAAATATTATATTTTTTAAATTCAGTTATAGTTTTGGATACTATTCCTGTGAATCCCTGTTGTTTTGCCATTCTATTAAAATACTCTAACTCTTCACCCTTATCCTTAAGAAGTTTATAAATAAGCATATTCTTACCTGAATCATTCATTCTTGTAAGTGTCCGCCCTCCACATTCATTAAATACTCTACTAGCCATTCTCTTAAAGCTAAGTACTTCTGCTCTTAATAAACCACTTTCTCCAACAACTTCTAATAATTTTTTTTCAGTATGAAAAGTATACTGCTCTGGAACTAGCAATATTAATTTATTATTCTTATCATTTTCTAACTTTTTCTTAATTTGGTTTAAGCAAAATTGGCTTTTACCACTTCCTGCTCTTCCAAAAACAAACCTTATAGACATACTAAACCTCCTCTTTATTACTTTTCTTATATATTAAAATCATTCCCTTATTTAAGGTTTAAATTCCATTTTTAATAATCCCATAATAATCCCATAATAATTGTATCTATATACTTACCTTCTAAGTAATATTTACTACGTTTTACACCTTCTTGTATAAATCCACATTTCTTATAACAATTAATAGCATTACTATTTTGACTCACAACTTCTAATTCGATTTTATGAGCATTTTTTTTATTAAATAAATATTTAATAACCGTTTTTATAGCATCTTCACCATATGCTTGTCCCCAATATTTTTCACCTATAGTTATCCCTATGGTATAAACATCTATAGTATGGCTATTCTGCTTAAAGTATATATAACCTACTACTTCTATTTCATTATTAATTATTGCTAATGCCTTTTTATTAGGATTATTGAAATGTGTAAAACTTTCAATAATATAATGTCTACTAGGTACAAAGCCTTGGCCACCGTTATATCTCATTACATTTTTAGATGTACATAAATCATATAATATATTAATATCTGCTTTTACTATCTCTCTCAAATATACCTTTTTCCCATAAAGCATATCTACACCTTCTTTAATTCTTAAATTTATATATATATATTATAATTTTTCAACTATTGCTAAATATATATATATTTAAATAATACTCTTTTTCAATATAAATTACTAATTTGTTTATAATATTTATATATAAAAAAATAGGTGGCTTATTTAAGTATTAGCCACCTATTTTTTCTATTCTATTAAGCACTTTCTAAAAAATAATAGACCAATTTACTAGCCTATTATTTTTTTTCAGAGCCCTTATTTAGTTTCTAATATTGCTAATGCTGCTGCTCCAAGCATTCCTGCTTTTCCATCTAACATAGCTTTTTCTATTCTGCAATGGCTTGATATACTTCTCAAGCATCTATTTTCAACTTCTTGTTTTATTGTTTCTAAAACAATGTCTCCACCATTAACTACTCCGCCACCTATTACTATCATATCAGGATCAAAAGTATTAGCAATGTTCGCTACTGTAATTCCTAAATAAGATAAAGCATTAGTTAATATTTCATTAGCCACTCTATCTCCCTTTTCAGCTTCTGCAAACACTTCTTTTGCAGTAACCTCACTATAGTCTTTTAATGATGTTACAGCATTACTGTTTACAGCTTCATTGGCTCTTCTCATTATAGCTGTTCCTGAGCCTAAGCTTTCACCACAGCCATCATTACCACAACCACATCTTGGACCACCCTTCATAACAGTCATATGTCCAATTTCTAAAGCATTTCCTGTACTTCCTCTAAATAGTTTTCCATTAATTATAGCACCGCCACCAATTCCTGTACTAGCAGTAACGAAAACCATATTTTCAGTACCTTTTCCTGCACCAAACATAAATTCTCCTAATGTAGCTACATTTGCATCATTATCTAAATAAGTAGGTACATTATATTTTTCCTTTATTGGCTTCACTATATTAAAGTTCTTAAATGGTAGATTAGGCGTGTACACTATTAATCCGTTTTCTACGTCTAATGGACCTGGTGAACCTATTCCTATAGCTGCAACTTCATTTATATCAACATTATTTAAAACAGTATCTATTGTATTTAAAATCTTATTTAAAACTGCTACTTCTCCTTGATCCGCTTCAGTTTTAATTACTATTTCATTCTTTACATTACCTTCTAAGTCAACTAATGCAGTATAAATTTTAGTTCCCCCTAAATCTACACCAACAACATATTTCTTTTCCATTTTGTCCCCTCCAGATAAATAATTTTATTTTTTCACTTTATTCAAATGTATTTTTAGTATACCATTGTATATAAATGTTTACAACGAATTTGATTTGTATTTTATAACAAAAAAAACATCTAACTTTCGTTAAATGTTTTTGGCGGAGAAGCGGGGATTTGAACCCCGGCGCCAGTTACCCAACCTACGCCCTTAGCAGGGGCGCCTCTTTAGCCACTTGAGTACTTCTCCATAATATATCTGGACATAAAAAAATGGAGGAAGAAGTGGGATTCGAACCCACGGTACGCTTTCACGCACGTCGGTTTTCAAGACCGGTGCCTTAAACCAACTCGACCATTCTTCCT
>NZ_FNJM01000006.1:0-8457 GCF_900104115.1 Clostridium gasigenes | reverse complement strand
AAATGGAGGAAGAAGTGGGATTCGAACCCACGGTACGCTTTCACGCACGTCGGTTTTCAAGACCGGTGCCTTAAACCAACTCGACCATTCTTCCTCGACTACTTTATTAGTATAACAAGTTTTATGATTCCTGTCAACATTTATATTAAATAATTTTATAAAAACTACCTAATACAAGGCTAAACCTTATAAATTAGGTAGTTTTATAACATAAATAATTCTATTTCGACTATATCTCATTATTATAATCTATTATTTTGATAGTTCTCCATGCTTTTCATAAGATGTTATTCTACTCACCTTATTATTTTCATCAACAAAAACTACCTTTGGTTTATGATATTTAACTTCATTGATTTCAAGTTCACAATAACTCATTATTATTATCTTATCACCAACCTGCACACATCTAGCTGCTGCTCCATTTAAACATATTAAACCAGATCCACGTTCTCCTGCTATTGTATATGTTTCAAATCTATTTCCATTATCTATATCTACAATATTCACCTTTTCATACTCATAAATACCTGATGCTTCTAATAAATCTTGATCTATAGTTATACTCCCAACATAATCCAATTCTGCTTGAACTACTGTAGCTCTGTGTATCTTTCCTTTTAGCATACTTATTCTCATCTTTTACCCCCACTAAACTTCGAATGTAAAATTATCTATTAATCTAGTCTTTCCTATATTAACTGCTATAGCTATTAATATAGATTTGTTTACTTTTTCTACTACCTTCATAGATAATCCATCTACAACCTGTACATAATCTATTTTCGCTAATTTTTCTTTTGCTATATTATCTATTATTACTTTTCTTATTACTTCACAATTTCTTTCACCCATATTTAATATATCTTTAGCTTTTTCTAATGATCCACTCAATATTGTTGCAGCTTTTCTTTCACTCTCTGATAAATAGGTGTTTCTAGAACTCTTTGCAACTCCATCCTCTTCTCTAATTATAGGACAACCTATTATTTCTATATCAAAATTTAAATCTCTAACCATTCTTTTTATTACTGCTAATTGCTGAGCATCTTTTTCTCCAAAATACGCTCTATTTGCAGGTACTATATTAAATAATTTTGATACTACAGTACATACTCCTCTAAAATGAATAGGTCTACTTTTTCCGCATAACTCTTCAGTTAATCCATTAATATCAACATAAGTAGAAAAATCCTCGAAATACATTTCTTTGTCTTCTGGATGAAATATTATATCAGCGCCTGCATTCCCACACAATATACTATCAGCATCTAGATCCCTAGGATAACTACTTAAATCTTCTTTAGGTCCAAACTGCATTGGATTAACAAATATACTTACCACAACTTTATCATTTTCACTAAAAGCTCTCTCAATTAAGCTTTTATGACCTTCATGTAAATATCCCATTGTCGGAACAAAACCTACTGTAAATCCTTCATACTTCCACTTCTTAACTTGGTCTCTAACTTCTTTAATATTATTTAAAACTCTCATAGCTACCCCTTTACTACTAATATAATTTTTCTAATACTTCATCACTTATTTTAAAGGTATGAGCTTCTTCTGGAAAAACCCCATCTCTTACTTCATCAATATACTTTCTAAATGCCATATTCATAATTTCTCCTACATTTGCATATTTCTTAACAAATTTAGGTGTAAAATCATTAAACATACCAAGCATATCTTGATACACTAAAATTTGCCCATCACAGTTCACACCTGCACCAATTCCAATGGTAGGTATATTTATCTCTTTAGTAATTATATCCGCTAATTTAGCCGGTACACACTCTAATACAACTGCAAAAGCTCCTGCTTTTTCAACAGCCTTAGCATCCTCTATTAACTTTCTTGCTGCCTCTTCACTTTTACCTTGTACCTTAAATCCTCCAAATGCATTAACCGATTGTGGTGTTAATCCTATATGCGCCATAACAGGTATAGATGCTTTAACTATAGCTTCTATTTTATCACAAACTTCAACTCCACCCTCTAGTTTGACAACTTGTGCTCGGCCTTCTTTAATAAGCCTTCCTGCATTTACCACGGAATCATATATAGATGTCTGATATGACATAAAAGGCATATCAGCTACAATCAAACTATTTTTAGCACCTCTAGAAACAGCTTTAGTATGATGTATAATGTCCTCCATTGTAACTGACAATGTATCCTCATATCCTAAACATACCATTCCTAAAGAATCACCTACTAATATTCCATTTATTCCTGCTCCATCTATTATCTTAGCCATTGAATAATCATAAGCTGTTAACATTGTTAATTTCTCATTTCTTACCTTTGCCTCTTTAAAAGTTACCACTGTGTTTTTCATTATTGTCCCCCTAAATACTCTTCTATATTTTTATAATCTCTATCCTTATTTTTACTCTTTGCTATCTCTAGAACATTTTTAGATAATAGCTTATATAAAATCTCATCATCCTCATTTAACACATTACAATGGCTTTCTATAGTCTTTAGATCGCCTCTTTCAATAGGCCCTGTTAAACTACTTACTATTCCTTTTTCTTTTATATTTTCTATATTAAAAGAAATTAAAGGTTGAAGTGCTTTAATAGCCATATCCTCTTTAAAACCGCACTGTATCAGCTGTTTAACACCAGTACTAATAAGTCCTAAAACTAAATTACTTACGGTAACAGATGCAGCGTGATATAAAGGCTTATTATTTTTATCTATAATTAATACACCATTTCCTAATAATGTTATCACCCTAGAAATTTCATTTGCATATTTAGAGTGACCTTCTATTGTTATAAAGGCTTTATTCAATGATTTATAAGAGTTATGTTTGTCTGAGATAGCAAACATAGGATGGATAGAGTATCCATAGGCACCATATTGGTTTATATTTGAAAATATTTCCGATGATAATGATCCACTACAATGGCAAATCACCTTATTTTTAATAGACAGTTCTTTTATCTCGTTCCATACATTTTTTATTTCACCATCAGGAGTAGTAATAAAAATAGTATCACTTTCATTTATTATTTCACTTAAATTATCAAATTGTTTTGTACATGTAAAAATTGAAGCTTTTTTTGAAGAGTCTTCATTCCTACTATAGTACCCAGTTACAGTAATATTATTTACCTTTAGATATTTTCCTAAAGAAAATCCTACTTTACCTGCACCTATAAAACCTATTTTTATACTTATCACCTCCATTATTAGAGTGTGATACTTTTTAGTCCCATTCCTGAAGATATGAGCTGTCAAATTAAATTAATTCAAATATAAAAATGGTGTGGTTAATCTCTAATACCACCCAAATATAATTTATCATATATTAAAATATAATTCAATATTATATTTATGTTACTTTTTTGTCTTTGAAAACTAAATTTTTTTGCTATTTTATCATAACATATCAACTATTCACTTATTATATTTTTAATAAATCTTCAAATAAATAAAACAGGTAATTTAATATCATCTGTTATGATATTAAATTACCTGTTTAAATTATTTATTTTATTTCAGTAGCATTCATATATCCTCTTAAAGCTTCTGGAATTTCTACAGTTCCATCTTCTTTTTGATAATTCTCTAAAATAGCAGCAACTGTTCTACCAACTGCAAGGCCTGAGCCATTTAGAGTATGAATAAATTGAGGTTTGTCATTTGGATTTTCTCTATATTTAATATTTGCTCTTCTTGATTGGAAATCTTCAAAATTTGAGCAACTTGATATTTCAACATATCTATTGTAGCTTGGCATCCATACTTCTATATCGTATTTTAATGCTGCTGTAAACCCTAAATCACCTTTACATATTCTAACGATTCTATAAGGTAATCCTAATCCTTGTAATATTGATTCAGCATCTTCTACTAACTTATCTAATTCTTTGTATGAATCTTCTGGTTTAGAGAATTTAACTAACTCAACCTTATTAAATTGATGTTGTCTTATTAACCCTCTTGTATCTCTACCTGCTGATCCTACTTCTGCTCTGAAACAAGCTGAATAAGCTACATGTTTAATTGGAAGATCACTACCTTTTAAAGTTTCATTTCTATACATATTAGTTACAGGAACTTCTGCTGTTGGTATTAAGAAATATCCATTATTCTCAACCTTAAATGCATCATCTTCAAATTTAGGTAATTGACCTGTACCTACCATACTTTCTCTGTTAACCATGTATGGAGGTAATATTTCCTCATATCCATTTTCACAAGTATGGGTATCTAAGAAATAATTAATTAAAGATCTTTCTAATCTTGCTCCCTTACCTTTGTAAATTGTAAATCTTGATCCACTAATTTTACTAGCTCTTTCAAAATCAAGAATATTTAAATCTATTCCTAAATCCCAGTGAGGTTTTATTTCAAACTTAAAACTTTTAGGTTCTCCCCATTTCTTTATTTCTATATTATCTTCATCAGTATCACCTTCTGGCACGAATGGATTTGGGATATTTGGAATTCTTAACATTATATATTCAATCTTCTCATTAATTTCTGATACTTTTAAATCATCTTCTTTTATTTTATCTCCAAGATTTCTCATTTCAGTCATTATTAAAGTAACATCTTCTCCAGCCTTTTTAAGATTCGGGATTTCAGATGAAACTTTATTTCTTTTATTTTTTAAAACTTCAACTTCTACTAATATACTTCTTCTTTCCTCATCTAAAGCTATAACTTCATCTATAGTTGACTCTTTGAAATCCTCTCCTCTATTTAATAAAGCCTTCTTTATTTCTTCTGGATTTGTTCTAATTCTCTTTAAATCTAACATTTTAAAATCTCCTTTCTTATAATAATACTTATTTTTGCCAACGAAAAAAGAGCCTATCTTCCCTATACAAGGGACGAAAGACTCCGCGTTGCCACCCTAATTAATAGTATTAAAATACTATTCACTCGATAAAATATAACGGTTGAAACCGTACTGCTCATCGCAGTCCCTCAGAGGTGGATTCATACTATTTTGCTATTGATTCTCACTAAACATCAACTCTCTGCAAAACAAAAATACTATTACTATTCTCATCAAAGGTTTAATATTAATTTTTACTAATCTTAATATATTACAATCATAGGTACCTTGTCAATATTTTACTACATTTTTTTTATAATACATTAACTTAGTCATGTTTTTTTAATATCTACTCAATATTATACTCTATTTCTAACCATAATTTATTAATATAATTCACTGATAATGATACTATCTTATTCTATTCTTATATTATTTGCTATATTTTTATTCTTTATGTATGTCTCTTGTACATATTATATCTATTCCTGTATTTAAGATGTTTTTACAAATTATATTTCCTACTTCAATTGGGACACTTGGATATATCCTACTTAAAACTTTAGATAATTCAACCCATAATTTTTTATCCACTTCTTTGCTACTCTTAACTGGAATCACTTTATATTCACTACTCCCTTTTATTCTAACAACAGAAGTGAATATATCCTTCTCTTTCAAAAATACCCCTCCTCAACATCTATTAGCTATACTTAGCTTTTTTATAAATTGCATATAAATTAAACATCTTTAAATTCTTTTATTCTCCCTGATATTACCTTAGAATTCTTAGAATCATCTACTATGTCAGTCGGCTTTTTATCTAATTCTCTAGCTAGTATGTTTATTATCTTTTCATTACAATAAGATCCTTGACAGCTCCCAAATCCAGCTGCTGTTCTTCTCTTTACACCTTCTACAGTTCTCGCACCTAAAGGTCTTCTTATGCAATCAACTATTTCTCCCTCGGAAACAGTATTGCAAGAACAAATAATCTTTCCATACCTATTATCAAGATCTATTATTTCATTGATTTCTTTCTTATTCATTTCTCTAAACCTATAAAATTCTCTTCTTTTATCGATAAAATTCTTTTTTAATGTACAATTTAAATTACTAGATAAGGTATCGCATAACATTTTAGCTATTGCAGGCGCAATTGTTATTTTTCCATAATGAGTTCCTGTTACTCTTATATATCCCTTATCTATTTCACTATCATCAATTAGCATAGAATCCTTATCATAGCTTTCTCTAAATAAATTATTTATGTTACTTTTCTTTAAATCATTTAATAAGTTATTAGCATAATCTAAATTATCATCTAAACTTGTTTTATTTACACTTTTTATACCAATTAAAGATCCATCTGTAATTGTTGGAGAGCTTAAAACAAAAGTATTTTTATCAAAAGTTTCTATAACTATTTTACTTAATTTATTATTATAATTATTATCTACAAGTAAATAACTCATATTTTTAAATTCATCTTCATTTTCATAAGTTTCCTTTTCTTCAACTATTCCATTTTCCTTAATATATATTTCATTTGGTGTAGTATTTATAACAACTTTACATCTAAATTTATTTTTACTTGTATTCACTATGAATCCTTTAGCTATATTTTGAATACTTATAACCTCTTCTTCTAGCCTAAAATTAACTCCATTATCAGAAGCTACCTCTGCATATGCAATAGCTAAATCATATGGTGCTATAATAGCTACATTTTCAGAATATAAACCCTTCTTAACATTATTGTTTATATTTGGTTCAATATCATATATATCTTTATCATCAACTAAATAGACACCATCTATTCCTCTATCTTTAGCTCTATTATACATTTCCTCAAGTTTTTTTACACCATTATCATCATTTACAACCCTTAATGCACCAATTTTCTTAAATGGTAATTTGAATTTTTGGCAGGTCTCTTCTAATAATGAGTTGCCTATATACTCAAGACCAGCCATTATATTGTCTGATGTCTCTGATCCATCATAAACAATAGACGTATTTACAAATGATATATCATCTGCTATATCATAGTCCTTCTCTATAAGCGCTATATTAAAATTATATTTAGATAATTCATAAGCTACAGCACAGCCAATTATACCGCCACCTAATATTAAAACATCATAATCCATAAACCATACTCCCTCCTATATTAATTAAGTATCTTTATTATTAGTTTACTAATAAATTATAAAGCAAATCCCTTTTCTTCTAATTCTTTCTTTATAGCCTCAATATCTTCTTCAGTATCCGCTGAAATAGTATGTAAGTGAATGCCATTAGTTAATTCAGATAAAGGCTTAGCATCTATCTTCTTAAATGATTCTTCAAATTTATTTAGGTCATTTAAATTTTTTATCATCATATTACCTATTATTTCACCATACAAAGGATGTTCAACAATAACGTTTTCTATTATACCACCATACTTAACAACTACTTGTAGCTCTTCTATCATATTATCTATACTATGATTTACAGCTATAATAGATTTCACCCTATTTATATCAATGTTATATATATATCCTTCTGGTGTTGCTATTATATTACTTCCTTTTGCCCTTAATATAGCTATATCCTTAACTATTATTTGCCTAGTAACTCCAAATCTATTAGCTAAATCTATTCCTTTTATAGCCTTATTATTCTTCCTCAACAATTTTACAATTGATTCTCTTCTATCTATAGACTTCATATTTTAATTCACCTACCTAATAATATTTAATTTTTATTATCACAAATACTGATTATATCTATTATTTTATTTTTTTTGAATTTCTTCTTATTATGATGATATCTAACTACCTCTAACAATTCTTTATCATAATTACGTGTTTTAAGCATCTCATATCCTATTTTAGGATGATTATAGTAGATATTTATTTGTTTTATATTATCATACTTCTTTAAATTCCCTTTAGTAAACTTATCTAATAATACTATTAAGGACTTCTCTATTAAATTTATATGATATTTACTTTTTCCTATATCATGTAAAAGAGCTATTTTTCCTACTCTGTATTCATCCATTTTAATATTATTATTTTTTAATAGCATTACTGAATCTTTACAGACTCTTATGCAATGATGTTTATCACTCTTTTTAAGCTTATTAAACATCATAATTTCATTGTTATTTAAATAAGTTTCTATATAACTATAGTCTATCTTTTTAAAAGAGGATTCTATTCCCCATATAAACTGTTTAATACGATAAAATTTCATTTTTCTTCACCTTTTCATTATATTCTATTTAAATAATAACACTATATATTTTCATTATCAATTATTGTTATACTTATATTTTATATAACAAAAAAGCTACGAAATAATTCGTAGCTTTTTTTATTATGGTGGAGGTAACAGGAGTCGAACCTGCGACCCCCTGCGTGCAAGGCAGGTGCTCTCCCAACTGAGCTATACCCCCATATGGTGGACCTTCAGGGACTCGAACCCCAGACCGACCGGTTATGAGCCGGTTGCTCTAACCAACTGAGCTAAAGATCCATTAATATTAACCTGGCGACGTCCTACTCTCCCACACAGCTGCCCGTGCAGTACCATTAGCGCTGTAGAGCTTAACTTTCCTGTTCGGAATGGAAAGGAGTGTTTCCTCTACGCCATCATCACCAGAT
>NZ_FNJM01000020.1 GCF_900104115.1 Clostridium gasigenes | reverse complement strand
CGATAAATTATCAACTCTCTGTTTTCCTAAAGCCTTAACATCAAATCCTGCATTCCGTAGTATTTCTAATGGCATTTTCCCGGTATTATATTCAGAAACATAATACTCCTTAAATTCATCTGTATAAGTAATAGCTTTATTACTAGCTTTTTTTACAAATGGATTTACTGATAAATCTTTCAATTGTTCATCTGTAAAATAGATTCTTCCCATAACTACAATCCTCCTTTAAAATATTTTACAATAAAAAAAGACCCTATAAAATAGAGTCAGTTAAATAAATGTTTAGCACTTTTTTTCTAACTGTCCATTCTATAGGTACCAGTTTATACCTCTATTACAGTTCAATTCTTAAAATTATTTTATTTTCAATAATATTTTCACCTAGAAATATACTCCTCTACCATAGGTTATTGCCCTAAAGGCTTGTGACCGCATGCCAAAAGAGGCTTGCAGACGTTGCTAATTTGTAGAAAACTATTGCCCTTAGGTTCTAATTCTAGAAACTCTATTTTTTAATTCTCTATTTTATCCAAGATATATAAAAACTTCTTCTTTTTTATATAACTTTAATACTTTTTCAAATAATATTAATGATATTATTGCTACTACTGTAGGAATAATAAACCATATACATACTGCAGTAAATACATTTAATCCTGCATCAATAGATGCTAATGGTCCAACTAACCCAACCAATCCGAAACCGGCTGAAGAAGGTGTTCCCATAACATTAAACATGGCAACTGGTATAGCAGATATTGCAGAAGTAAATAAAATAGGTACTAAGATAATTGGATGACGGAATAAGTTTGGCATCATCATCTTCATTGCACCTAATCCCACTGCCATTGTAACACCTGACTTGTTTACTTTCCAAGAGTGAACAACTAATACTATAGTTGTTGCAGCAACTCCTACAGCAGCAGAACCTGCTGATATACCATTTAATTGAATAGCCATACCAATAGCAACTGTTGATATTGGTGAAATAATTAATACAGCAAATGAACAAGCTATCAAAATACTCATTACTACAGGTTGCAAATTGGTAAATGAATTAATTCCAGTACCAATCATAGCTGTTAGACCTTTTACATGAGGAAGCATAAGTAGCCCTATTAATCCTGAACCACCACCGATAACTATAGGTGAAAGTATTATACTTACTGATCCAAACTTCTCTCCAATTAATAATACTAAAATAACTGCTACTGATGCAGTAAGCATAGTATTTATTATATCACCTGTTCCAGCACTAACATACGCTCCCATTGCATTATTTACCATATTTTGCATTTGTGGATTAAAGGTAGTAACGCCAGAACCTACAAAAGCAGATCCTGCAACAACAGCCATTTTCATTGGATTAAATCCAAACTGTAATGCAATAAGCGCTCCAATTAATAATGGAGTAGCTAATTGAAACATATAAACAGTACGAGTTAACATTACTACAATATCTGTTTGTTCAAATAACTTTAAAATGGATGCTAAAACAGCATTTGGAATAAGACCTACAATTATTCCCAACGCTGTTCCGGCTAGGACTTTGTTAATAAAATCTTTAATGGTAATTTTATTATTATTCGACATCTTCAAATTTCTCCTTTATTATTGTGCTATTAAAATCTCTTCTTTTGCATGAACTAATTCAGTTAAAAGCTGACAATAAGGTGTTTGAATATTATATTTTGCACCCTTTTTACATACAGCCCCGTTAATATAATCTATTTCTGTTAATCTATTGTTTTTTATTAAATCTTGGTGCATCGATGGATGGTGTTTACCTACTCCATTTGGATTAAATGTAGATTTAACATGATTTACAATTTCTTCACTATCAAGATTAATACCTTCTTTTGCAGCTACCGCAGCAAACTCATTAATAATTGTTCTAATAATTTTATCAGTTACACTTGTTGCTCCAAAACTAGCAATATTTGCATCCAAAATAGTGCATGTTCCATTTAAAGTACCATTTACACAAGCTTTTCTCCATATAGAATACATTACATTTTCACTATATATTCCATTTAATCCAGCCTCATTAAGTACCTTTACAACTTCTAATGCAGCTTCTTTTCCACCTGGATATACATTTTGAAGTTCAACTTCTCCATTTCCAAAAAGCTTTACTTCGCCAGGTCCTATTAATCCAGCTGTCCACATAGTGTTTCCAAGTAATATATTTTCTTTATCAACGTACTTTTCAACAGTATCTTCATGACCTAATCCATTTAATAAACATAATACTTTAGTGTCTTTTGATAATATTGGTTTAATTGATTGTAACATATCATCTAATTGCATAGCTTTTGTAAATAATATTACAGTATCAATAACTCCTTTATACCCTTCCATTTCACTTGGGAAAAATGCTGGTATTTTTTCAACCACATCTTCACCATTATAATTTACTCTTAATCCTGATTTATTAATTGCATTAACATGATCAGCCCACTTATCAAGTAGTATAACCTCATTACCTGCTTTATGTAACATAAGTCCGAATCTGCTTCCCATAGCTCCTGCTCCAGCTATTGCTATCCTCATTCATATCACTCCTTTTTATTTATATAATTATAATATCATTATAATATCATTTATAATATCATGTTTTTTTCGCAAAAACCATTCTATTAAAAGCTAAAATTGTCGTTTTTTGCTTATTGTTATTGTTTTAACTTAGCTTTTCTAGAATTATCTACATAAATGTATTTAAATATTACTTTTATTATTTTCTAAAATCTAATACGTTATACATAAATTTTTTCATATAACTCCTAAATAAAATAAATCTGTACTTTTTATAATATCACTTAGATTTTAATGTGCATTCTTACTAACCTTCTTATCCAATCGGAATCAGCTATTTAAGTCCTCGCAATATAAAAACAGCAAAAAATCAAAGTAAAAAAGTTTTTTTTGATTTATATTAATAAAATTTCAAATAAAAAAACTGCAATAAAGTTTTTATCTCTATTACAGTTCAAGTCTTAAAATTATTTTATTTTCAATAATGCCTGTAAAATTTTTCCTTACATATGAAGTATTTTATGTGGATGAAATGGATATCTTGTTATTACACTTCCCCATAAATGCCTCCTAATTTTCTAATAATTTACCTAATCAATTTAATTTTTTCTATACTTATACTGGGGTCTACCTACTTTGCCGTATTCTATTAACTTTTCTATTTTTTTATCCTTATCCATGTATTCTAAATATCTTCTAACTGTTACTCTTGCTATTCCTAGTTTTTCTGACAGATCTTCTGCAGTAAAATATTTATAATCACTTTTTTCTACTTCATCCCATATTGACTTATAAGTATATTTATTTAGTCCTTTTGTATAACTTTCTTCATCCTGTGAACTGTTTGTATTTATAATTAATCTATCCAATTCATCTTGTTCTATAACCTTACTTTTTTTAAATTTATAGTGCCTCTCTTTAAATTGGTGAAGTGCTTCTTTTAATCTTTCAAAACTAAATGGTTTTATAAGATAATCCAGCGCTCCATATCTAAAAGCCTCTTGTACTCTTTCTATTGTTTTATCTGCAGTAATTAAAATTACATCTACTTCAATTTCTTCACTTCTAAGCCACTTTAAAAAATCAATACCATTTTCCTTAGGTAGAAAAACATCCAGTAAAATTAAATCAGGTTTTTTTATTAATAAAAATTCTTTAGCATCAGTAAGATTAGAAACGGATTTATACAAATTGAACCCATCAACTTTTTTTAAAAACTTAGAATTTATTTCTCTTACCATAGGATCATCCTCAATAATCATTACTTCAATCAAATTTTTCACCCCTTATCATAGGTATAGTTATATTCCAAAGAACACCTTTATCCACCTTAAATTCTATTGTTCCCTTAGCCTCATCTATTATTTTCTTTACAATATACATCCCATGACCTCGTTGCCCATCTTTTGTTGAAAATCCTTGATTATAAATTTTATCCCAATACTCCTTTGGAATTCCAGGTCCATTATCTTTAACTTTTATATACAGCATTTCTTCTTTTTCAATTATTTTTATGTATATTTCTCCAGTACCATCATTTTTAACTTCATCTAAAGAATTTTCTATCAAATTTCCTACTAATGATCCTATTTCCTCTGAAGTTATGTACTCAGGTAACTTTATTAATTTTGAATCTTCATCTATTTTTAATTTAACTCTACATTCCTCAGCCTTATTATACTTTGAAAGCAATATTGCTGATAAAGAAATATCTTTTATATTTTCAGTTAATATACGGCTTATGTTATTTCTTATCTTAGCCACATCTGATATAAATTGAAGAGCTTCTTTATATTCTTCAAGCTGAATAAGTCCTGCAATAGTATGAAGCTTATTCATAAATTCATGATTCTGTGCCCTTAATGACCATGCCATTTTTTTTATACCTGTAAGCTCTTCTGCCATTCTGGTCACCTCTGTTTTATCTCTAAAGCTAGAAATGGCTCCTACAACCTTCCCTCTATTCATTATAGGAATTCTATTAGTCATTATTATAGTATTATTTATCCTCTGCTCTTTTTCAAATTCAGATTCCCCTGTTTCTAATACATTAATCATACGGGTATTAGGAATAACCTCTTCTATGTTCTGCCCTATAATATGCTCTTTATTAACATTATTTTCAAAGTGTAATATATTTAAGGCCGAATCATTTATAAGAGTAATTCTACCGCTATTATCAACAGCTACTAACCCTTCATGAATAGCATCAAGAATTCCCATCTTTTCATTATAAAGCTTTGTTATTTCCTCAGGCTCAAGTCCTAGCAAAGTGTTCTTTATGTTATTTGCTAATAAAAATGCCCCTATTATACCTGCCGTCAATCCACCAAGCGCAATTAAAATTATATATAAAATGGCTGTATGCTTGGCGGTTTCAACACTGTGGGTAAGTGTACCTACAGAAACAAACCCTATCTCTCTCTTATTTTCTGCGTCATATATTGGAGTAAAAGCTCTCAAGGATTTTCCAAGAGTCCCCGTAGCCTCTGAAATATAGGTTTCTCCTCTTTGAGCTACTCTATACTCATCTCCTCCCTCAAAATTTTTCCCTATCATTTCAGGGTTTGGATGAGAATATCTAATGCCCTCCATGTCCGCTACAATTATATATTCAACCTGTTCTAAATTCTTAAGCTGCATATTAACATAAGGTCCAATCCGACCGCTTGGATCCTTAGCCTCCAGCTCATCTACTATTTCTCTAGAATGGGCTACCATAGCAGCTACATTCATAATATTAGTTCTAGCCTTGCTTTCAATATTTCCAGTCATCCATGAGGCGACAAAAAAAATTATTATAGATATAGAAACAAACACTACTGTGATAATCAATAATGTAAGCTTTGTTTGCAACTTCATTGCTTTTTTCATATTTATCACCTTAACCTTAATATATCCCAATTTAATTTTTATAATTAAAAACCTTTAAAAACACGGAACCATAAAAGACCATGCATGCAGATAGAAGGATTAATATAGGAATAGATACTTCAATCCTATTATATATCACTTCTTTCATTATTGTCTTCCATTTTTCCGTGTTTAATTTAACAGCTATCTAAATATCTTATTTACCGCTTATTTATGAAATAATTATTTTTTTATCCCGAGCTGCTTCCTCATCTAATTTTTTCATTTTATTTTTTCTAAGCAATTTAAATGCATAAGAAACAATAAATGGACAAACAATAGCAGATACTACACATGCCGCTGCAACTTGTGCAGTAGCTATTGTTGCTATAGCGGCTAATGTTGGATCTGCAGCTGCAACAACAGCTGGTGTCGCTACAGCATTCCCTGCAGTTGACCCTGTTGCTAAACCAATTATAGGCTCTTCTTTAAATAATTTCAGAAGTATATAAGCTCCTATTCCAGTAAAGGCAGCTATTATTCCTAATAATATACCAGGACCTCCTGCCTTTACAATAGTTCCAAGATTCATTCCTGCACCTAATGGAAATGAAAAGAATGGAATTAATAATAATTTACTGCTTCCAAGGAATTTTCTCATATCAGGATCAATATTTCCTAAAATCATTCCTATTCCTATTGGAATTAATACTGCTACAAGTGACATAATAGGAACTTGAGCAAGTCCTGATGCACCTAATGCAACTAATGTAAAAAATGGACCATCTTTTAAAGACAATAACGCATAAGCACCTACATCAGTTTCATCGCCATACTGTGAAGCAAGAGATGCATATAACCCACCATTACAATTTGTTAATGCTGCAAGGATCGCTAATGGTGATAAACCTAATACTCCAGTAGGCCCAAAAACTTTTCCTACAAATATACCAATTCCAGCACCTACTATAAATTTTCCTGTTATTAATAGTGCACCTTTTTTTAATGCCTTTGGTGCTAATGTGAAATTAATTTGTGAACCAATTAAAAACATAAAACAAGCCAATATTGTTGTTGATGCAGTTGAGCTGAATAATGCGGTTGTAAAACCACCAATTTTTAGAAATTGTGGGCAAAATGTATTAACTAATACCCCTAAAAAAAGTGGGACAACCATCATACCGCCTGGAATTTTATCAAGTGTTCTCTTAATTGGAATTTGCATTATTATATACCTCCTTGTATATATTATTTAATCTATATTCTTGCTACGCCTGATTCTCTAGCCGCTTTTGCTATTGCATCTGAAACTGTTTTTGATACCTTTTTATCTAAAGCACTAGGGATAATATAATTTTCATTTAACTCATCTTCTTTAATATAGTTAGCTATTGCATACGCTGCTGCAATTTTCATTTCTTCATTAATTTCCCTAGCTCTAACATCTAATGCTCCTCTGAATATTCCTGGGAATGCAAGTACATTGTTAACTTGATTTGGGTAATCTGAACGTCCTGTACCTATTATTCTTGCACCTGCTGCTTTTGCTTCATCAGGCATTATTTCAGGTGTTGGATTTGCCATTGCAAATAGTATAGAATCCTTATTCATTGACCTCACCATGTCTTGATTTACTACTCCTGGAGCAGAAACCCCTACAAATACATCTGCACCTACTAAAGCATCAGCTAAAGATCCCTTAATGTTATCTGGATTTGTTCTTTCTGCTAAATCTGTTTTAGCATCGTCAATTTTTTCCATACCTCTATATAGAATCCCAACCTTATCACAAGCAATTAAATTCTTGACACCTGATAAAAGTAATAGATTTGAAATAGCAGTTCCTGCAGATCCAGCTCCATTTACAACTACTTTTATATCTTCAATTTTCTTTCCAACCACTTTTAATGCGTTAATCATCCCTGCAAGCACTACTATAGCTGTTCCATGTTGGTCATCATGAAATACTGGTATATCAAGTTCTTTTTTAAGTCTAGCTTCTACTTCAAAGCATCTTGGAGCACTAATATCTTCTAAATTAATTCCTCCGAAGCCCGGAGATATAAGTTTTACAGTTCTAACTATTTCATCAACATTTTTTGTATCTAAGCATATTGGAAATGCATCTACATTTGCAAATTCTTTAAACAATATTGCCTTACCTTCCATAACAGGTAACCCAGCCTTAGGACCTATGTCTCCTAACCCTAAAACTGCTGTTCCATCTGTAACTACAGCTACTAAATTTCCTTTCGAAGTGTATTTGTACACGTTTTCCTCATCCTCATAAATTTTCCTACATGGTTCAGCAACGCCTGGAGTATATGCTAAACTTAAATCATCTTTTGTTATAATTGCTACCTTTGACACTACCTCTATTTTACCTACCTTTTGTTCATGTAATTTTAAGCTTTCTTCATAATAATTCATAATGATTCATCCTCCATTTATATATTATTTTTTGTAATCGTTTGCCTCAACTAGATAATAGCATCAATATTAAAATTTAAAAATATTATATAAATTAAAAATTAATTATGGTCATAAACAATACTTTGTTATATTATTAACACCCCTAAATACCATAATTACTCAAAGAACTGTACTTGTCCTCCTTCTTTATATCTACGAATCTTTGAATTTCAGGTATCCAATTCAACTTAAATACACCAGTTTTCCCATTTCTGTTTTGACCCTGCCCGCCTTTGGTGTACCTATTATCACTTCACAAATACCTTTTCGGGTGCTATCTCTTCTGGTGAAAAAGTCTGTTCTGTAGGTGGCCTATTGATATTTGGTAAGATGCCGAGTAATAGCTTACCTCAAAATGGCATTAGTTTTGCTCATTTTAATGGAAATGACATTTCAGATGAGTTAATCGATAAAAAAGTAATTGAAGGAAGAATTCAAGAAATAGCTGAAAGTACACTTACTATTATAAAAAATAATATATTAACCCCATCAACTATAAAAGATCTTAATAGAACTGAAAAAGAGGATTATCCTCTAATAGTTTTAAGAGAGGCTCTAGTAAATACATTAGTTCATAGAAATTATAGTATTTATTGATCTAAAATTAGAATTTTCATGTTTAATGATAGAATAGAATTTAGAAGTCCAGGAAGATTACCAAACACTGTAACTACAGAAAAGATGAAAGTTGGTGTGTCCTTTGCTAGAAATCCATTTCTTGTTAAATATATGGAGAATATGAGGTTTATAGATCAGATTGGGAGAGGAATTCCAATGATAATTAAAAATATGATGTCAATATCCAACATAGAGCCAAAACTTCAAGAGTTAGGTGAGGAATTTATACTAACAATATATAAATCAAAAAGTAAATTTTAATAACTATATTTTAAAAGCCCCTAGGTATTGATTCAAAATATGAATCAACACCTAGGGGTATTTTAATATAGAACATTCTCTAAAGTTAAAGTCTTCAATATTTTCAAGCACTACTTGTACCTTTATAAGTTACTAAATAATAAATAAGTCTATCAAACTTCTATATATTATTTAGTAGAATTAAACCAATCTTCCTCCAATATGGAATATTGGTAGGCATCATGCCATATTGCCTTCCCATCAATTGTTTTTTTGGAATAAGCTGGTTTTCTAAAATGTCCCTCTCTTATCATTAAAAGTCGTTCCAACAACCTCGATGATGGCGTATTTTCTGGGTTACACTTACCAATGATTCTATGAGCTCCTAATTGTTCAAAGCCATACTTCAAAACTCTTTTACACGCCTCTGTGGCATATCCTTTTCCATAATATGCAGGATTAAACACATAACCGATTTCCCATGTTAAAAATTCTTTAGATCCCTGTTGCTGAAAATAAACATTGCCAATTAACTTATTATTTTCTTTTAAGCATACAGCCCAAAAGGCATCATTCTGTGAACGGTAAATAGCTTCTTCCTTACTTGCATCTTCATTATAAACATCATATGGTTCATATTTAACAACCGATTTTTGAGAAAGGTATTCATATAAATCCTTCCAATCTTCAGCAGAAAATCTTCTTATTATCAGTCTTTCAGTTTCTAAAATTTCCACACTATCGCTCCTTGTCTTTTATTAAGTTATTTTTTATATTCCTATTTAAGCATATAATACAACATTATTAGCTACTATATAAATTTTTCCTAATATATCTTTTTCTTTCCTAGTTTACTTGATTTTAATTCTTGATATTTTAGCTCTTTTTGAAGTTTTCTGTAGTTTTCCAAGCGTTGCTCATCAATATCACCATTCTCTATTGCTGCTCTAACAGCGCATCTTGGTTCACTTTCATGATTACAATCAGAAAATTTACATTTTAAAGCTAGGTTTTCAATATCCGAAAAAGTCTTATTAAAATCCGCACTAGAAATTTGTAACTCCCTCATTCCTGGAGTATCAATAACTACTCCTCCATTAGGTAAAATCACAAGTTGTCTATAAGTAGTAGTATGTCTACCCTTACCATCATTTCTTAACCCACCAGTAGCCAAAACTTCTTCATTCATCAATCCATTAACTATTGTAGATTTCCCAATACCTGATGAACCAATAAATGCTACTGTCTTATTTTCCATTATATATGATTTTATTGAATCATATCCGTCCTCATTAATACTACTTGTTACTGAAACATCTACCCCTATAGCTACTTTTTCAACCTCTAATAATTTTTCCTGAACATCATCGCAAAGGTCTGATTTTGTTAATACTATTACTGGGGTAGCCATGCTATCCCAGGCAATAGATAAATATCTTTCTAATCTACGAATGTTAAAGTCATCATTCAGTGCCATACAGATAAACACTATATCAATATTAGTAGCAACTATTTGTATATCGCTTCTATTTCCTGCAACCGTTCTCTCAAAGCTGCTTTTTCGTCTTAAAACATGATGAAGAATTGCATTACCACTATCATCACTTATCCTATCAACCATAACCCAATCGCCTACTGCCGGAAAGCTTTCTGTTCCAAAGGCTTTAAATTTAAACTTACCTGAAACCTCCGCCCATAATTCTCCATATTCGGTAATTACTTTATACAGGTCTTTATGTTGAACAGATACTCTTGCTAAATATAAGCTCTCTTCATACATAGTTGACTCTTGTTTAAATCTTTCTGTTAATCCAATATTATACAAATTAATTTTATTCATTTTTTCTCCTCCTACATTGTGGTTCTAAATTAAAACTTACTATGCCAGGAGGTATTTAGTATTTAATATCTATTAATTAATACATACCTCCTGCGTTAATACACTATTTATTATAAATCCTCTATATATCTTAATCATAAAACATCACTCCTTTTTAAGTATTGACTTCGAATAAATTACAGTATTTATTCATTATTTTATCATTTTCTATTTTATCATATTTTTGTAATTTTAGTAACTATTCACTATATTAATCAAATTTATTTTTGGTGAATGGAACATACCTCTTACTTCACACTTTTCTTACTGTTATTCCTCAACATAAGAATGTTGCGTACCATTAGAAATCAACTTACCCTAGCAACCCACTGCTTCAGTAAGTAGACTAGGTGAGTGAGGCTACATGTGCTAATTATTGTATAGATCCTGGTCAGTCCTTCGCTGGATACCAGCTCTACTTTTTTATTTTTTATTTAAATTAACTGTTTCTTATCCTTAATCAGTAATAAGAATATGCAAAATACTGTTATTTCTGATGCTACTATACTTAACCAGATACCTTTCACCCCTAATATCATTGGCAATATATTTATGAATATTAATATAAATATTAACCCTCTACATAAAGATAACCAAGTTGCCCTTTTTCCTCTTCCTGTTCCTTGCAAGTAACTTATTTGTATTAAGTTTAGTCCCATAATAGGAAAAGCTAAAAAGTATAAACTAATTCCTTCTTTAGTTACATCTAATATGTCACTCCAATCTTTAGTGAATATAGCAGAAATTTTATCTGGGAACAAATATCCTACTGTTATAAATAATAGCCCTATTCCTACTGCCAGTATTCTTCCAACCTTAACTATATTCTTAATGTCTTCATGCTTTCCTGATCCATAGTCATGGCTTATACTAGGCAATATTCCTTGACATATCCCTGTAAATATCGCTACCATCATTAATGAAATATTAGAAATTATACTATATGAAGATACTCCAATTTCACCTATTGTCTCTAACAACTTTCTATTAAATAAAAAAATTGCTACTCCTGATGACATTTCTATAATAAAACTCCCAACTCCAATTACAACTATTGCTTTAAAAATAATTTTATCAAACCTAAACTTTTTAAAATCTACTTTAATTTCTCTATTCTTAAAATGTGTTAATAAAATTAATAATGATACAACTGATGATATTCCAGTTGCTATACCTGCACCTTTCATTCCCATCCCTAATGGAAATACAAATATATAATCTAAAATAACATTTGTTGTTCCACCAGCTCCCATTGCTATCATACTTAACTTTGCTCTATTTTCATGTTTTACTAAAATTGAAATATTATATACCATTAAAAAGCTAGGAATAAATATAATTATACTTCCTAAATACTCCTTAACTAACATTATATTATTATCATTTGCACCCAAAAACATTGCTATGTTTTCTAAAAATAAAAGACCTATTATAGTATATATAATACCAATAGTTACTCCAATCACTAATGAATGCAGAACAGATTTTTCACCCTCTTCTATATTATTTCTTCCTCTACTCATTGACATATAGGCACCTGAACCCGTACCTAAAAGTATTCCGGTCCCAAATATTAAATTATAAATAGGTAACCCAATATTAAGTGCGGCTAATCCCTCTTTACCAATCCCTTGTCCTACTATAATAGTATCAAAAAGAATATATAGAGAAACCATCATCATTCCGCCAACACTTGGTAATACATTTTTAATAATTAAATTTCCTATTTTTTTATCTTTCATTTAAAATTCCTCCTCGACTTACTTTTTTAACATAGAAAAAGCCCGAGAAGATATGATTAACACATCCTCCCGGGCTTTTATCCCTCCGTGGCCACAAAAATATTGTGGGTTTTCTCTCGGACCAGTCCAATTATCTTAATAAGCTATTTGCTTTAATTAAATATATTACTCCATATTAACATTAGAATAAATTATCTAAAAACATAACTATCAAATAAATTGCGGAACCCTAGAAAACTATTTAAAATCTTAAATTTTCACGACTTTAACTATACTTAACATTATATACTATAAAATTTATATTTTCAATAAAGTCTTATTAATAATGTCTCCAGTATCATTAACTTCAATTACCTTTTCTAAATTTCCCTTTGCCATTTCTTCATTGAACAATTCTTATTATTTTTCATATGTTCCATTTCTTTTGAACAATGCTATAGTTCTTTTTGACATTTTACCATTATAAATTTAAATGGAGGTTTATTTGGCATATTTTTATGTGGCTCAACAACTTCTGAAACTTCTACGAGTCCATATTTTCCAAATTCTTCTTTTACCGAGTCTGAGTCATAAAAGAACATTTTTACACCTTCCATTATCTCGAAATAGTCTTTGCCAAGTTGTTTGCCCTTTCCAAACATTGGGGCTTCTTTTGAAATAGTAGTAAAAATCATATATCCGTTTGGCTTTAACTGATTATAGCAATCTTTAATAAACTTCTTTCTCTCACTATTACTTAATAAGTGAATAAGTGCATAACTAAATATACCGTCATAAAGTTTGTTATCAAAAGGCATATCAGCTACTGAACCATTAAAAATATTAATATCAATTCCATTCTGCCTTGCCAAATCAATGGCTGTTTTTGAAATCTCAATCCCTGTTACATTTATTCCGTTGTCAATAAAAATCTTTGCGTTTCTACCATATCCAATACCAGGTATCAATATATCCCGAGCTTCCTTTTCAATAAAAAAATCCTTTGTAAGCATTGCTGAGTCTGAGGGTTCAAATCCCCACATAATTTGATTTTCTATAAAAGTTGCTTCCCAAAATTCTGTCATATCTATTTCTCCTTCGTATTTTATTTTAATAATATACTAACTTCTTCAAGATAATTTAATAATGTTCTTCATCTCCATTAGTTTTATCAGCCTTACTATTAGCACTTAGCATAGTATGGAATTTTTCTAATCCATAAATCATTTTTTCTATATCTTTAATGTCTGTATTTTTAATAGTATCTAAAATACAATTTTTTTTAATATAAGTACTATCCGTATCTTTAATAAATTCAGGTGAAAGTGATAGTCTAACTGTGCGACGATTATCCTCAGGTATTTCTCTCACTACTACACATTGTTTTTCAAGACGGTCAACAATTCCTGACACAGTACTTTTTGATAAACTTAAGTCCTCACTTAATTCCTTTAAAGTTATATAACTGGTACGTTTAAGTTGACGTACTGCCATGGCTTGAGGTGCTGTAAACTTATATTTTTTAAATTGTGCAAATGAAATCTTATGAAAATCATCCCAAAGTAAACTATAAAGATCTATTATTTCATCTGCATAATCTGCTGAATTTTTATTCATAATAAACAACTCCTTTATATTGAACGTTTTTAAGAACTGTTCGTGTATAAGTTCTTTTAACAATATTATCTTTTTTTATTATTGTCAACAATTATTAAAAAATAATAAAGGAGCTAAAATAGAAGATGGTGTAAGCTTTTACTCTAATATAGTTGATATTAATATCCTCATCTATAAATCTAAATAAATCCATACTTTTAAAACCTATATCTGCAAGTAATGTAACTCCGTACCCCTATGGAGTTATAATTTTATGTAGGATTTAAGTCCTTGTTTTACATTCTTAAAATCTTTGTTTCCGTCTTCTTTATATAAATATTGCTCGAGTTATTTTTATAGGTTTTAAGGAATTTATAAATATAAAACTCATATAATTTTTTTGGACGTGGTGATGATAAAATCACCATCTTCTCTAGTGTTTTTTTCAATTTTGAAATAATATATTCTTGATTGTTGATAATATAAACCACCTTTCTTATGTTGAGTTTGTTCTTCAAACCAATTTCACATTAGAATAGGTGGTTTTTTTGTTTTTCAGAATAGTAAATTTATTAAAATACTTATTTCCAATTATATGGTTACTAACTGTCCGTAGGTCAGATTCTGGAGCTAGTAAACACAGAATAAATCTTAGATTTTAGCCATCCATTTATTCAAAAAAATAGAATTTAATATTAGTCTAAATTTAATTATACTAACCTTAAATTCTACTAAGTTGATGACATTGGCCCCTGAGGGTACTTTTGAGTCGTCAGCTTGTCCGACTCAAAAGTAATAATTGTTTTGTTAATTTATTGTTATACTTGAACTAGCAAAACCTGTAATTGTAGTTGCTATTGTTCCTCTAATAGAGAATACTAATAATAAACGTGTTTCAGCTGATACACTTACATTAAGTGATGCTATTCCATGATATACTGTTCCTGCTAAAACATTTCCAGATACAACTGGAGATAGAGCTATAGTAGCTCCTGAAATAGGGCTAAATATATTGCTAGTTACTGAAGAAGCACTGTATAGTGTTGCAGTAATAGCTACAGGAGTTGCTAATGTTAAAGCTGAAGTATTACTAAAATATGCAGCTATTGATGTTATCGTACTATTTCTTGAAACTGGGAACGCCATATTATAAGCTAACGCTGTGGCTGGTGATAAGTTTATTGTTCCTCCTGAAAGTACACTTCCTGAAAATGAATTTCCAAAACCTAGTAAAGCTACTGAACCAACTGTTCCTCCTGCCAAGGTAGATAAAGTTACAGCACTACCTGATGCAAAAGCTATCATAGCTCCTGGGCCTGCTGCTCCTGTTTCTCCTGTCGGTCCTTGTGGTCCTATTGGTCCTTGTGGTCCTATAGGCCCTTGTGGTCCTATTGGCCCTTGTGCTCCTGCTATTCCTTGTGGGCCTTGTGGACCTACTAGTCCTTGTGCTCCTGGTAATCCTTGTGCACCTGTTGGTCCCGCTATACCTTGTGCTCCTTGCGGTCCTTGTTCTCCTTGTTCTCCTTGTTGTCCTGTTGGTCCTATTGCTCCTGCCGGCCCTTGTTCTCCTAGTGGACCTTGTAACCCTATTGGTCCTTGTGGTCCTTGTTGGCCTGCTGGACCTACTAACCCTTGTGGTCCCTGTGGTCCTACTGGTCCTGCTGGTCCTGCTGGTCCTGCTGGTCCTGCTGGTCCTGCTGGTCCTGCTGGTCCTGCTGGTCCTACTGGTCCTGCTGGGCCTCTATCTCCTTTTTCTCCCTTTGGACCTTGTGGTCCTCTTGGTCCCGGACATCCTTGTTCGCCTCTTGGTCCTGGGCATCCTTGTTCTCCTCTTGGTCCTCTTGGTCCTGGAGGGCATACTGGTTTAGGTTTGCATTTATGGTGTTCTTGTTTTTCTTCTTTACACTCTTTTGTTTCGCATTCATATTTACGATCAAGTTCTTCTAAATATTTATCTATATTCATTGTTTTCCTCCTCGATAATCCTTATATTTTTCATATATTACATCCTATTCTACTAACATATAAATGTTCTCTTATATTTATAAAAACTCTTAAACTTAGAAAAAATAGGGGTTCCAACTGGTAAATCGCAAGCTAGAAAGAACCCCTTGCCTTTAGGCTTGGGAGTTTCAGCTTTCACTTAGCTTACATTTCTGTAAAATATATAAATTCAATACTTCATATCAAAAAAGCAGATAATGATTACTCACTATCTGCTAAAAAATCACTCGCCATCAAAATATTTAGGCAACCTAATAATAAATATAGTCCCCTTCCCTACACAACTTTCTATCTCAATTTCTCCCCTGCATATCTCTATTATTCTCTTTACAATTGCTAACCCCAAACCATTACCCACCTTAGAGTGGGATGTTTCTCCTTGATAAAATCTTTCAAATACTCTTTCTTTACTTTCTTCAGATATTCCTATACCAGTGTCTGAAACTTTTACAACTACATCCTCTTCCAAATTTTTTAATTCTACAGATATTTTCCCTCCATCTTCAGAAAATTTAATTGCATTTTCTATTAGATTTATCCATACCTGCTCTATTAAATCTTCATCACCTTTAAACATTACACTTTCTAAATTTATATCTAACTCTAAATTCTTTTTATCCCATCTATCTTCTAATAATAATATAACTTTTCTAATTTTCTCATCTAAAGAGAATTCTGTTATTTTGTTTGGAATACTTTGATTATCTAATCTAGATATTCTAAGCATGTTAGAGGACAAATTGCTTAACCGCTCTGTTTCTTCAATGATTATATCTATATATGCATCTCTTTTCTCTTCTGGTAAATCTTTGTTTTTTATCATTTCTACAAAGCCCTGAATAGATGAGATTGGAGTCTTAAATTCATGGGATACATTACTTATAAAATCCTTACGTAGATACTCTATATTTTTCAATTCAACTATCATTAGATTGAAATTTTTAGCTAATGTTCCTATTTCATCCGTGCTTTCATAATCTATGGATATATCAAAATTACCCTTTGATACTTCCTTTGTTATATTACTTATATATTTTATAGGTTTTGATATAGTCTTTGTTGCAAAAAACATTAATATAGATCCAATAAATACACATATAATCAAGGTACTCATAATCAATATTGACCTTTGATGTATTTGATTAACTTGTTCATTTGTATAATTCGAACTAATATCTGATATAATAGACTTCATAAAATCACTTTGAAATAAATACATTAATCCAAATGACGCAATACAAGAAAAAGAAAGAATTCCAATAAAAGTCAATGTAAACTTAGCTCTTATAGATTTTTTAAACTTATTTATCATACATACCTCTCCACTTTATATCCTAATCCCCTAATAGTTACTATTTTAAATTCTTCTCTCTCACTAAATTTTCTGCGAAGCTTTTTAATATGTGAATCTACGGTTCTTTCATCCACTTCTGTGTCCATTCCCCAAATATCATCTAATAATTGTTGACGAGTAAATATCTTTTTAGGATAACTTAATAGCTTATATAATAAATAGAATTCTTTTTTAGGAAGTTCATAAACCTCTTCTCCTGTATCTACTGTTAATGTGTCAGAATTCAATATTATATCTCCAATTTTCAATATATTTTCATTTATTATTTGGGCACGTCTTAATAGAGCTGAAACTCTTAATATCATTTCATTTATGTTAATTGGCTTTACCATATAATCATCTGTACCTAATCTAAATCCCATCTCTTTATCTTCAAAGCTATCCTTTGCTGTTACCATTAATACAGGCACATTATATCCTGATTTTCTTAATATATCTATTAACTCATAGCCATCCATAGTTGGCATCATAATATCGGTTATCAATAAATCTATTTTATTACTTTCTAATACTTCAAGTGCCTTTTCTCCATTTTCAGATTGAAAAATCTTATATCCTTCCATTTCTAATCTATCAGACATTAATATTCTTAGATTTTTATTATCTTCTACCACTAGTATTGATACCATTTAGCTACTCCTTTTCTATTTATAAATCTTTATTGTATAATTAATAATTCTTTTCTTCTTCATAACTACATTTTTTATAATTATATACTACTTCAACTTTCTTTTCACTAATTCTATTGTACTTGCTATAGTATTTCTTTAAATTTCTAGGTAATAATAAAAAGGGCTGTTACACAATTAACTCTAGCTGTGCAACAACCTGATTTTCACTTATTTATAATAGTTTTTTATCTTTAATTAAAATTGTTTTCTATAAATCTTCCTTAAAATACCTTTGATATGTGTTATTATTTACACACCTGAATTTTACCATTCTCTATTCTATAAATAATATCTACCAAATCTAATATTCTTTCATCATGAGTTACCATGATTGCAGCCTTATTTCGCTTCTTAACCTCTTTTCTAATCATCTCCACCACTTGTCTACCTCGAGCTCCATCTAAACTTGCTGTTGGCTCGTCTGCTAAAATAACATCTGGCTGATTCATAAAGGCTCTTGCAATTGCAACACGTTGTTTTTCTCCACCTGATAATTTATTCGGATATTTATTTTTACTATCTAATAATCCTAAATCTTCTAATAGCTCATCTGCATATACTTCAAATTCCTTTTTATTTTTCTTTTTAGAAATTTTAGCTATTAGATTTAACTGATCCCCTACATTTAAATAAGGTATTAGTTGATGAGATTGAAAAATAAATCCAATTTTTTCTCTTCTCACAAGGTTCCAGTTTTTCTTATTGTTATCAAGCAATGTATCTCCAATTATTACTTCACCTTTTGTATTTGAAAGTAATGCACCTGCAATAGATAACATTGTACTTTTACCTGAACCAGATGGCCCAACAATAGCTACAAATTCTCCTGGTTTTACTTTTAATGATATATTATCTAATACAGTATTTTCATTTTCTCCATCTTGATATACTTTTGAAACATTATTTAATTGTAATGCATATTTTGTCATTATTCATGTCCTCCAATTGTCATTAATGGATCTACCCTTCCAACAGTTCTTAAAGAAACCAAACTAACTAATATAGAAATTATTAAAAAGGCTATTGAAATTATCACTGCTGATTCTACCTGTAGCGAAAATGGCATACTACTTGGTAAGAAAGTTGACATAGTAAATGTTAAAATATTGCCAAGCAACATACTTCCACCTGCTAATATAAGCACTTGGCTAATAATCATTGCAGCTAGTGTTTTCATCTCCATTCCTAATGCCTTCATTACACCAAATTCCGTTAATTTTTGAGTTGTAATAATATAGAAGAATACTCCTAAAATAACTGCAGAAACTACTAAAAGCACCCATAAAATCATATTAATAGACATCTGTTCCTCTGCATATCCTGGTATATTTTTTATAATAGTATCTTTTGATAGAACTTGTGTATTTGCTATCTCAATATTTGCTATATCCTCTCCCTTAATAGCAATGGCATTATAAACTATTTCATAATTTTTATTAATTTGTGTTCTTATATTTTTAAATGTGTTTAAAGACATAATACCTACGGAAGAATGTCCAAACATTTCATCTTTCACAAATCCTGTAACTTTCATTTCAATACCAGAGCCTGAGTCTATTATAGTATCTCCTATAGATATTTCTTCCTCTAAGAAAGAATTATTTAATAGGATGGTATTTTCCTCATCTGATATTTCACTTCCATCAATTATTGATGGCATCATGAAACTCTCTTTATCTACGGCTAAATAAGTAACATCTAACTTTTTTTGAGAATCTTTCTTGTACATATTCATTCTCATTAAATTGATTGGTGTTACCTCACTACTTGTCATATCATTAACTTCTTTAAATTGCTTTTCTGTTAATGTTGATCTAGTAATAATTGAATCAGCATCATCACTTATTATATAATGATTTGCTTCTGCATTTTTAATAGATGCACTAGTTGCTAAAGATAATCCATTTGCTAGTCCTGATAAAAATAAAACCATAAAGGTTAATAATATCAACATAGATACCACTAAAGAATATTTTGATTTATTGTACTTTAAATCTTTCATTGCTAAAAACATACTTTTTTCTCCTTACTTATGTATTTTCTTTTGTTCCTTATAAATATACATCAGTTATGTGACCTCAATATGACCAATCAAAAAAACATTCTTTCTCATATAAAATAATCATATTTTCATAAATCATCTTACAAATAAAAAATATTTCAAATTCATTAATGTTCCTTTCATATATAACTCAATCTAATAAAAGTTTCTTTTTGACATGCTTCTATATTTCTCATAAAATGCCAACATAATATGATATAATATATTAAAATATATTACATATAAAGGAGGATAATAAAAATGAAATATTTTGTTATTGAAGGTACATTAAAAAATTCAGATTCAATAGATGAAACTACTATGAATGAGCATATAGCTTATTCTCAAAAAGCAGCAAATGCAGGTTTAATACTAGTTTCAGGACTTAAAGGAGATTTTAGTGGTGGCCTATCTATTATGAAAGGTAACTCAATTGAAGAAGTTGAAGCTTATCTGTCTGCTGACCCACTTAAAATTTCTGGTACACAAGACTATCGTGTTATAGAATTCGAAGCTCATTTCATTCAGCCAACAGCTAGTGAATGGTTTAAAAAATAATTCATTGGTAAACTTGAATGAATAGCTAAAAATATAAAAAAAATTATGAACATTTTAAGGAAACTATTAGTTCCCCCTAAAATGTTCATAATTTAAGAGCCTATAAACTCATTGTAGAAGCATTTGAGTTTTCTCCAGGATTATCATATACATCAATCTTCTTTATATTTTCAACCTTCGGAAAAATCATGATACATCTTTTCAAAATTTTTATCCCTCCATATTATATTTATCTTAGTCAAATCTATCTATTTTTATTAATCTAGTAGAATTATTAGACTAAAGTATATTCTGTACACTCTATTCCCATTTCCCTAGCAAATTCATAACATATGCATTCAGTTACTGGCTCTAATATGGATGATTTTTTTTCCTAATTTATTAATCATGTCACGGTTTAATTTTTCACGAAAGTTATCTGTCCATTTCTTCGTGTCGCTTAAAAACTCATCACAAAAGCCAACAACATCTTCGCCAGTCACTTCCAGAACATGCTTGCCATTGGCTGCGCTATCTTCAAAAAACTCTATTAATTCTTGCTGAGCTTTCAACATATCAGAGCCGTCTCCGCCCGCTAAACTCCACATGTATTCATGAATTTTACTAAATACGAACCTATAGTCTTCTGGCAGCGCTTCTACCCTTGCCATTTGCTCCCTATACTCTTTTTTGTCCCTAATCATTTTTTTAATAAGCTTAAGCATTGTTATCTCCCCTCTTTGTTAAATTTTTCTGCAACCTCTTTATTTAGTTTTTCTCGTAGCGTTTCAGTATTTGTAATTGACGCTTGCATAAACTCATCACAAAACTTGCCCACATCACTGCCTATAACCTCAAGAACCTGTCTGCCCTCTGCCGCGCTTGATTCAAATAAATCCACTAAGTCAGTAAATATTATCATGTCACCATTAAGGGGTCCAATGCTATACATATAATGTTGGATTTTACCAAATGCAAACTTATACTCTTTCGGTAGGGAATCAACCCTCTTCATCATTTGTTTATATTCTCGCTTCTCTTCCACATCGCCTATTACCAATTTTATAATATAATCAAACATAGTTTCTCTCCTCCTTTAATTGGTTGATTTTTGCCGCAACAAACCCCCATTTTTCCCAGAACTTACTTAATGCTTCATGTCCAGCATCATTGAGCGCGAAAAACTTTCGTGGTGGTCCCATATCTGATGGCTTTTTCGTAGTTTCCACAAGCTTGTTTTTCTCAAGTCTCACCAAAATGGTATAAACTGTCCCATCTACGACATCCGAGAACCCTAGCGCATTAAGCCTCCTAGTAATCTCGTAACCATATATTTCTTCATGGCTGATAATTTCAAGAACACAGCCTTCCAGTACACCTTTTAGCATTTCTGTAATATTATCCAATTGAATCACCTCTTCATTATCTAGTAATACAGGTATTCCGTATTACTTACTACCACTATACAGTATCACTTAGTAGTGGTGATGTCAATATTAAAAACAATACTTTTACCCCCTCTAGATATATGTTTTAAAATAATTTTAAAACTATACTGCGGATGTTATGTTTCCCTTTGTATAGCTACCATCAATTAATCTTGTATAGATTGTCTTTACATCATGTCTATATGAAAGATAATGTTTATTACTTTTTTGATAGTATAATTTAAATATATTAAACAACAGCATCAATCACCACTTAAAGCTTCTTTTATAACTACTTTAACTAAAATAAAAAACTGCAATAAAGTTTATCTCTATTACAGTTCACTTAGGCATATAACTTCTATTTGTTCATCAAAAGGTTCATATTTAAACCCATTAGGAAACATATCAAGCTTTGATAATATATTACTAACCTCTATTGAATATTAAAAAACTAAATCCTTTAATACATCATTTAAGCTTTCTAATACTTTTGGTACAACTCTTAAAATACTAGGTAAGAAGAATGACACTATTACTGCTACAACTACAGCGAATAATAATTTTTCATCCATTACTTGTCCAAGATTTATTTGATATAAATGTATAGCGCCTATCCCTATAGCTCCAACTATAATAACTTTAGATGCTATCCATGAAACTATATTTATCATTTTACATAATAATATTATTACTGATAATATAGCTATTATAGGTAATGCTAATATCTTTAATGGCAATATAAGTATCTTCATTATTGTACTAGCTGTACTATTTTCACTTTCTCTAGCTACTCTTTGTTTATTTTTTTTTTCATTTCTTCTTTCTTTGTTCTTCTTTTCTTTATCTTCATCTTCTGAATAGTCTTTTTTACTATTTGATTTCTTCTGGCTACTAGTATTACTACTTTTTCTTGTAGATTTTTTTTTAGTTTCTGAGTTCACACTTCCACTACTAACACTTCTTTGTTTTTGTTTTTCTTGTTGTATTTCTTGTGGTTTAATAATCACTGTTCTATTTTCATCTACTTCTATAGTACTTATTGGACTTTGCTTTACTTGTCCACTTGCTTCTAATTTCATTAAAGCTTCATAAGCTTCATCAAATGCCTTTATAAATAATTTAGATCTTTTCTCATTTGGTACTTCCTCTTTAATTTTTTTAACCTTATTTTCATAGGCTGATTTTATTTGTTCCTTTGATGCATTTTCTTTCACACCTAATATATTATAATAATCCATATTTTATCGTCTCCATTATTTGTTTTTCTATATTATTCTTTATTATACCAAACTATTTTATAAGTATAAACAAACAATTAATGGGCAATATCTAATGTATATAAATCAAAGAACTTACTTTTATCTAATTTGAGAATAACACGTTTTATCTCCTACTACAACTATCTTACCACCTAGGTATATTTTTGAGTCGTTAGATTATCTGATAGGAACTTGCTACCAAATTAATTTTCAACAAAAAAGAAACTGCAATAAAGTTTTAAAATGGTACCTATAGAATGGACAGTTAGAAAAAAAGTGCTAAACATTTATTTAACTGTCTCTATTTTATAGCGTCTTTTTTTATTGTAAAATATTTCAAAGGAGGATTGTAGGTATGGGAAGAAACTATTTTACAGATGAACAATTGAAAGATTTATCACTAAATCCATTTGTTAATAAAGCTAGTAATAAATCTATTACTTATACAGATGAATTTAAGAAGTATTATGTTTCTGAATATAATACCGGGAAAATGCCATTAGAAATACTACGGAATGCAGGATTTGATGTTAAGGCTTTAGGCAAACAGCGAGTTGATAATTTATCTCGCCGATTTTTGAGTATGGGAAAACGACAAGAAGGTTTTAGTGATTTAAGGAAGGAAATTTCTGGACGTTTAGCTACAAACCCTTTGACGCCTGATGAACAAATTACACGTCTCAAACATCAAGTTAGGTATCTAAAACAATTTTACTATGCATTATATTTTATCAACTATTTTTCTGTACTCCATAGGGGTACATCCTTTTAACTGTTTAAATACTCTATTAAATGTCTTTATACTATTGAATCCTGTTTTAAATGATACCTCTGTAATAGAGCAGTCCTCATTTATAAGCGTCCATTCTGCCATAGATATTCTAAAGCTATTCAAATAATCAATAAATGTCATTCCTGTATTTTCTTTAAAGAATCTTGCAAAGTGAAATTTACTAAATCCAGCTACATTAGCGATTTCATCTAACACTATCTTATCACTATAATTTTTTTCTACATATCGCATAACATTATCAAGCTTACCAAGTCGTTCTTTTTGTTTATCGTAATTTATGTCTTCACAATCTTTTGGCATATATCTCATTAAAATACCTGCTAAATCATATAATCTCGCCTTTAGAAATATCTTATACCCATTATCTTTCTGCTCATATTCTTTAATAATACTCTTTATTTCATTTCTCATTAATTCATAAAATTCATCACCTTCAGATAAAAATCTGCATTTATTGAACATTGGCTTTATAGCTACCCTATCCTTATTCCCGGTTAGAAACGTATCATATATAGACATTCTAAATTGTATAACCGCTCTTTCACTATAGTCCATTTCTTTTAAAAAGTAGTGGACTCCTCCTGGTGGAATAATAAGAATATCGTCTTTCTTCAAATTATATAACTCGTTATTTACACCAGCTTTAACATCACCCTCAATTAAATATATAATTTCAATATCCTCATGCCAATGATGTGGTGTAATTACATAACCATCGTTAAAGAATAATCTAAAAGGAAAATCCTGTTCTAGAACTGTTTTTTCATGATATCCGTTCATAATTCCCTCCAATTATAAGTATTCCTGAGCATTAATTTAACACTATTACCAATTATAACAAAATTATTAACATAATAAAATAGATATAGTGATAATCAAAATTACCACTATATCTATTTTGATATAACTTATGGATTAAATACAATCCTATATTTAATTAAAACTTAATAACTACACCTTTTTTACCTGAATCATATATGCTACATATCATTTTTTGAGTTTTCAATGCTTCCTCTCCATTTATATGAGGTTGTATCCCTTTTTCAAGAGCATTATAAAAGTTATTTATTTGCTTTTTATGGCTAGTCCCCCAATATCCTTTTACCCCATTACCATAGTCAAAAGTTTCATTTGGATCATTATCTGCAATCAGCTCTTTTCCATCATTAAATTTAATGTGTGCTCTATCTCCTATCATATTTATTAACCCATTTTCACAATGAATTTCAATTTTAACCGGAGCATCATAAGTATAATAATTTATTGCATGGAAAGCTGTAATTGCTCCATTTTTATATTTTATAACACCCTCTGCACTATCTTCAACTTCAATTACTTCATGAGTTCTATTACTTATATTAGCATTAATATACTCTATTTCATCATCAACAAACCATCTCATTAAATCCATAGTATGAATAGCTTGGTCTATAATTACTCCGCCACCTTCTTTATCCCATGTACCCTTCCAATCACTTTTAGTATAATACTCATCTGAACGGTCCCATGTTACCTCAAGTTTTCCTGCCTTAATTATGCCAAGTAATCCTGACTTTAGAGTTTCTTTTATAAGAACTGATCCTGCATTATATCTATTTTGGAATATAACACCTAATGTAACATTGTTATCTTTAGCTGCTTTAACCATATTTTCACCGTCTTCAATAGAAATAGACATAGGTTTTTCTGTTAAAACATGTTTTCCTAAATTCGAAGCATATATTGCAACTTCTGCATGAAGATAATGTGGTAAACAAATATGAATTACATCTATTTTTTCTTTTTCAAGCATCTCTTTATAATCAACATAATAATTGCAGTTATATTGAATCGCTTTTTCCTTAGCCCTTTCTTCATTTATATCACAAACAGCTACTATTTCAGCATTTGCAATTTCTTTTATAGATTGACCATGCATTGCAAATATATTCCCGCATCCTATAATTGCCACTTCAATTTTTTTCATCTTTTACACCTCATTTTACTATAAGGCATATATACTAATATCTGCCTTATAGTTTATTTTATATTTATTAATATCTATTATATTAATTTACCTAAATATTCAATACCAAGCTTTAATCCTTCTTTTACCTTCTCATCAGTCCCTTCATAAACTGGATCCTCATGCTCTATACTAAGAACACCCTCATATCCAACTTCTTTAAGCTTTTCTATGAATCCCCTCCAGTTTATATCCCCAAGACCTGGCATTCTATATCTCCAATACCCTGAACCTTCTGTAGTGCTTAATTGTTTATCCCACTTTCCATACATCTTTAATTTATCCTCAAATATTTCTGTATCTTTAGCATGAGTATGGAATATTCTATCCTTAAATTCATTAATTGGAGCTATATAATCAATTAGCAGATGATGTAAATGTGATGGATCATAGTTAAGCCCAAAGTTTTTATTTGGAACTCTTCTAAACATTTCTCTCCATAATTCTGGTGTAAAAGTAATAGTTCCTGGCTCACCTTTCCTATGCCATCCATTCATATCACAATTTTCAATAACTACCTTTATTCCTTTTTCTTCTGCATACCCAACTAATTCTGTAAATACTTCTTCAAACTCAACAAAATTTTCTTCAATATTTTTATTTACATTTCTTCCAACAAAAGTTCCAACTGCTGGCACTTCTAACATTACTGCTGCATCAACACATTTTTTAAAATGATTATTTACATATGTTCTTCTTTCTAAATCACAATCTAAATTATTATCATAATAAGCTAGTGATGTAATCTTTAACCCATATTCATTAAAATATGCTTTTATTTCATTAGCTTCCCCTTGTGTAAGATTAGCTACATCTATATCACTTCCTGAATAATCTCTTGCATTATTTCTTGGCCAACAAGCAATTTCTAATGCTTTAAACCCATAATCCCTTGCTATTTCAGCCTTTTCCTTTAATGGCATAGCCCCAAGACAACCTGTTAAATACCCTAAATACATATTAATTTCCTCCACTTCTAATATAATTAAAACTCCAATTATTTTTTCACTTTATTATTTATAATGACTTACTTTAATAATTTACTTTATAATTTACTTTATAATTTACTTTATACTTTATTATTTATTGACTTTACTTAGATTCCTTTAAAAACACTGGTTTCCCTATTCTAGATGACTCATAAATTGCTTCTAATATTTCAGTCACAACTAACGCTTCTTCTGGTTTAACTACTGGCTCTGTATCATTTATTACACAATTTATCCATGATTTCGCTTCAGCTTCCCCTGGATTAGATGATTCACCTTCATAAAAATCAACTCCACCAGCTTCTATATTAATTTTTGATTCGTATAATCTACCATACTTCTCTCCATTTAAAGTTAATCCACCTTTCATATCTGCTCCGCCTTCAGTTCCACAAAGAGTTGTTTTAGCTTCATCAACATCAAGAGAATTTAATGCCCAGCTAGATTCAAGAGTTACTGTAGCTCCATTTTCCATTGTAATAAAGCCAAAAGCTGAATCTTCTACAGTGAATTTCTTAGAATCCCATGCTCCCCATGCATTTGCTGCACTCTCTTTTTGTCCAAGCTTATGATAAACATTACCTACAACATACTTTGGCTTATGATTATTCATCATCCATAATGTTAAATCTAATGCATGAGTTCCAATATCTATTAACGGTCCGCCACCTTGCTCAAATTCATTTAAAAACACACCCCAAGTTGGAACAGCTCTTCTTCTTATAGCGTGTCCTTTAGCAAAATATATTTCTCCAAGGTCTCCATTTTCGCATGCTTTATGAAGATATAATGAATCTACTCTAAAACGATTTTGATATCCAATAGTAAGTTTCTTCCCCGTGCGCTTAGCCGCTTCAATCATTTGTCTACCTTCTTCTGAAGTCTTTGCCATTGGCTTTTCGCACATAACATGTTTTCCAGCTTCAAGTGCATCTATTGATATGATACTATGTGATCTATTTGGTGTACATACATGAATTACTTCAATTGTTTTATCTGCTAACAATTCTTTATAATTTATATAGACCTTTGCATTTTCTATTCCATATTCTTTAGCTGATTTTTCAGCTTTTTCAATTTCGAGGTCACAAAAAGCTACTATTTCAACTTCCTTAACCTTAGCTAATGAAGGCAGATGTTTTCCCCCTGCGATTCCACCACAACCTATAATCCCAACGCTAACTTTTCTTTCCATAAATTAAGCTTATTTTAAAACTCCAATAATATTATTGTTTTAAAACAATGCCTTCTCACTCCCCTCGTTTTTAATAATTAATTTAGTTTTTTAAGTATCTACAAGTACTATTCTATAGTAAAACTTTATTAAATACTCCCCAATAATTGCTTACTTATTCTCATATATTGCTATTTCACCTGACTTACGGACAGTTAGATTGCATTTTTTAATATAAACCACCTTACTTATGTTGAGTTTGTTCTTCAAACCAATTTTACATTAGAATAAGTGGTTTTTTATGTTTTTCAGAATAAATGACCGAACTTCTTATATTCTTTAGGAAGTTGGATATCTTAACATAAATCAGAAAAAAAACCTCACAAGTATAAACCTATACTTGTGAGGTTTCTATATTTTACGTAATTTTAAAAATCAACTATTCATTTTTACTTATATAGTATGTAAATGTAAATCCTATAATTCCAAGTATTATACCTACTACACTACTAAATCCATGGTATCCTGGAAAAACAGAAATAACTGACCCTAATATAAATCCAAATATTAAGATATAACTTTGCTCTGGAAACTTTTGCAATAGCATTTCAATTATTCTTGCTGTAGCTAAAGTACCAACTAGTGCTCCAAATAACAATGGTATTAAAATTATAATATTACGATCTACAACTGCTGTCATAACTGTGTTGTATAATCCTAAAATAAGTAACATAAAAGAACCACTTATTCCTGGTAAAATTAATGCTACTGCAACTACAACTCCACCAACAAATAGCCATATAAAATTAACTATACTTAATGATGTTATAATATCTGATGCATCATTACTTGGTTTTCCCATTAGTAATACAATTATTACACCTACTATTAAATATAAAACACTACTTTTATTAAACCCTTTTACTGTTGCTTTTCTAAACATCAAAGGTGCTCCACCTAAAATAACACCTATAAATAAATATCCAATTTGTATAGGATATTTATCAAATAAATTCTTAACTATGTTACTAAATAAAACTATACCTACTACTACACCTATACCAACTTCCATCAATATCTTATATTGATTTTTAAAATCTTTTAAAATATTATTAACTGCGTGAAGCAGCTTATCATATATTCCAAGAATTATAGCAATAGTTCCACCACTAACTCCAGGAACAATTTGAGATATACTAATTGCTACCCCTTTTAAAAAGTTCTTTAAAAAATTCATCCTTACGTCTCTCCTATAAACAATATTATTTAAATCACTCCATTTATTTGTTAACCTTATTATATATCCATACCTCTTCTTTTTCATATATATATCATTATAATTACATTAAAATTTTTTAATCTAACTTTCCTTCTTTTCTAATATTGTCTTTATTTTCTCTAGTGAAAATATAAAAACTCCACCAGCTATAAAGTACATTACACTAAAACTGCATAAACTCATTGGTTTTAATGATGCCTCTAAACTTGTTGGTCCCCTTACTATTGCATATACTGAGCCAATCATAAGTCCAAATATTAGATATATTATTTCTGATCTATTCTTTTCTAAGAAATATTTAATAATTCTTATTGTGCAGTCAATTCCTGTTAACACTCCAAGACCAAAAACAATAAGCATTGGTAATGCACTAAAGTTTAATGTTAGAAAGTGCTTGCCCTGGCAATCACTTTCTCGGTAAATAGGCTAGGCAATTACTTGCCTAGCCCTTCATAGAACCGTACGTGCGGATTTCCACCTGCTATATAGTAATAATAAAAGCTACTCTTTCATTATCTGTTACACCCTTGCTTGGCGTACCCAGGGGGCCTTTTGAGTCGTCAGCTTGTTCTGATACGGAATTTATATTACTGACGCAGTATAGTTCGAGAGACGCAAGAACACTGGTCTGTTATTTATTTGGATATGCCTAAATAGTCTTAATTAAGTTCTAACTTTATTATGTCATCTGTTAAAACTTTAAAATCTGTTTTTTCATCATCCACAGGAACTCTTATATAATAGCTTTCATTAGGATCTAGCTTATCAAATACATACGTTACTTCCATATCTAAAATTCCTAATA
Source organism: Clostridium gasigenes (assembly GCF_900104115.1). Lineage (GTDB taxonomy): Bacteria > Bacillota > Clostridia > Clostridiales > Clostridiaceae > Clostridium > Clostridium gasigenes. Next base: position 8,183 of record NZ_FNJM01000020.1, on the reverse strand, counting down.
CTTTTTTATCTTTCTCATATGCAGGTTTAAAGTAGCTATATTCTTTATCACTAATTAAATGAAAGTACGCTCTTGATTGATATCCTGTTGTTCTAACTTTCATTAATGTTTCATTACCCTCATGAACTATATCTCTTATTTCTGTAGTTCCATAATCTCCAAAATCATATTTTTTACCATTTTCAAGCAAATGATTTTCAGTTCTATATGACGCAATGTCAAAGCCTTCATAAGCAGAATTCACATATGGAATAATAGATACATCTCCATCTTCACTTGGCAATCTATATTGCATTGTCAAAGTTCCATCTTCTTCAAAGTGATTAGCTATGGATTCTAATTCTCCTTTTTTACTATCCCATAAAATATAATCTAAATTATGATTTACTGGCATTGTTGTTATTCCTGGTCTATTAAGAAATAACCCAGTTGGAGACTTTTTGGCACTATTTATATTAATTTTAACATCTTCAAATGCTATTTCTTTATTTATAGCATATTCATTAATTATAATATTACTACTATCTAAAGCTAATACCATAGGTTCAGACTCAACTACTACGCTTGTCGGATTTGAATCTTTATTTACATTGATTCTCTTGATATTATTTATATAAAGCATCGCATCAAACACTTCTGGTATCACACCGCCATTATAAGGATCCAAATAAAATGTAGCCATACCTGCATAAGTATTATCATTGATAAGAGCTCCATCGCCTGACCCACCACCTAACTCAACTCCTACTAATATAGATTCATCAAATTCTATATCTGCATCTAACCAATATTTACTTGATTTATCTAACGGATTTTCTCCAGTAATATTATAAAATACCGAAATTTCTATTCCATCATAATATACATCTTCTATGTTTACTGTATATTCTCCAGCCTTCACAGAATATATAACTTCAGTTGAATTACTCTCGTATCCATCTAATTCAAATCTACCATTTAAAAAGTTTATTGCTTGTTTTATCACCGGAATATTTTCGGCATAGGTAGGAAAACATATTCCTAGTGCTAATACACAAGCTATGGATGCTGCTACTGTTGCAATCCATTTTCTAACTGGCTTCTTCTTTCTTTTTAAGTTTTTACAAGTCTTGGAAACACTTTCCTTTAATTTGTCACTTTCTCTCACTTTAGATTTACTAGCCATTTCTTTAAGCTCTTTATCAAAATCTTTATTCATAATATCCCCCCTCTAACTTTTATCCTTAAGAATTCCATATAATTTTTCTCTACTTCTAAATAACCTTGATTTAACAGTCCCTTCTGCAACTTCTAGTACTTTAGATATTTCTTTATATGTTAAATCCTCAAAATAATATAATATTGTAGCAACTTTAAATTCATCAGAAAGCTTACTTATTGCATCATACAAATCCATATTTTCTGATTTATCTACGGTGTAAGATTCCTCTCCAATTTCTATAACATCTCGTTTGTTATAATTATAAATCTTATTACATTCGTTTATTAATATTCTTATTAGCCAAGTTTTAAAATACTTATCTTCTCTTAAGTATTTCAACTTATCAAAAGCTGTTAATATAGTGTTTTGAATTGCATCTTCTATGTCTTCTTCACTTTTTAAAATACCTCTTCCAACTCTATATAAAGCTGTTAACTGCTCATTAATTAAAACCTCAAATGCTTGATTATCACCGGCTTTAGCTAACTTAATATTACTCTTCTTTTTAAATATACTTTTACTTGAAAATTGTATTAACTCCAATTGCCCTCCCCCTTTCTTCTCTATTAGATATCTGTATCCCCCTAAATGTTCCCTAGTAATTATAAAATGTATAGATTCCTAATATAAACTAATTTTCCCCATAAAAAATAGCCTCTTATTTCAAATAATAGGCTATTCTGCATTTATTAAGTTCTTTAATATCCATTTTAACATTTCCAATATACATTTTACACTTATTTTAAATCAATTTTTATTGCTTGATTTTTAAGTAGTTTATAATCATCTTGATCATAGACACCTATTTTCTTAATCTTAGAAATATCTATGTTCTCATTTGTAAATTTAAGTGTTTCAGTATATATACCATTTTGTCTATCAACTTTACTATTTGCATATCCTTGACCAAAATCAATATCCTTTCCATCTTCATCATAAAAAGAAAACATTGCGTCACTAACTACTACGCCTTCCTTTTTATAGGCTACCTTTAATTCATTATTTTCCAATTGTATATCTTGAATTATTAATTTTCCATTTTCACTTACATTTAAAATCACTGGAAAACTATTTAAATCACTTTTAAGTTTATCTTTTTCTTGCTGTTTATCTTCCCACTCTATAGGTACTAATGTAACATACTGCATATCTTTATTTGCCTTTATAAATTCATAAGAATTTGTAACCTTCCCAGAAGAGCTTCCCTGTAAATCAGTATTAATTACATCTAGTGAATTTCCCTTATCATCATATAATGCAAAGCTGTGAAAAAATCTATCTTCAGAAGTTTCTTCTGATATAACTATTTGATTTCCAAAAGGTGATAATGTAACCTTTTCGATATTTATATCATGCTTAAAATCACTTAGGTTAATAGTTGCTTTCTTATTAGGATTAACTGAAATAGTTTCTACTTTAGCATCTTTCTTACTTACCTTAGTATCTATCGTCCAGTTGCCCTTCTCACCAAATATTTCATCACAAGTTATTCTCAAATCAAAAGTATCATTAAGATTAACTTGAGAAATATTCTCTCTTTGCATTATTTTTAATACTTTGTCAGACTGAAAATATGCATCGTTATCGTTATTATTTCCCATATACTTCTCATCACCATTTATAGTTAATCTTAAAAACGGTGATGTAAATAAAGCTGTCCAACCAGTATCTTCTTCAACTTTTTTTATAGGTTCTGTACTTTCTATTGTATAAAAAGTATTTAAGAAATTATCATCAACTGCAACATTATCAAGTGTTACCTTTATACCCTTATCTTCTACTGTAATACCTTTTTCTTTATTAAATTTATCGAAATTATCCTTATTTGATATATATTCTTGCCCATATTGTCCATTAAAAAACTCAACAACCCCTTTTATCATCTCTTTTCCCTGGGGTGTCATTGCAAAAACTGTTGTAACATTAACAACAGTAATCATAGCTACTATAGCTATTATCTTACGGGGCGTAATCCTTTTTATTTTTCTATTTTCTAACCCATCTAATGAAGTCTTTATTGTATTATCAAAAGCTATTGATGTTTTCCATTTTTCATTTTTTATTTTAGATTTAACTAACTTATCAAAATCATCCATTTATATTCCACCCTCACTTTCTTCTAATATAGTCTTAAGTTTAGCTTTAGCCCTACTTAATCTAGATTTCACTGTCCCCTGAGAAATGCTTAATACTTCACTTATGGACTTTATACTCATATCTTCATAATAAAAAAGTATCAAAACAGTTCGAAATTCTAATTTTAATTTTTCAATCTCACACATAAGTTCATATGAATCACTTTCTTTATAACATATATTATAAACAGCCATATTTTCTTCAAGTTTAATTTTCTTTTTTCTATTTAATAGTGTATAACATTCATTAACAAGAATTCTCATAAGCCATGATTTGAAACTTTCTCTACTTTTAAGCCTCTCCAAATTCTCATAAGCTTTTACTATAGCTTCATTAACCACATCTTGTACATCATGTTCATTTTTAACTATACTCTTTGCAAGTCTATATAATGGTAATTTATTCTCTTCAATGAGCTTAATAAATTCGGTCTTATCTATTTTCTTAATTGTATCTTCTTCTATTTTGCATTTATTATAGCTATAAAAGTTTAAAACTTTAGTACCAATACTCATCCTTTCACCCCCCTACACTATTATGATAAATATCTATGCTAAAAAGTTCCCTTAATATATTTTTTTGTTATATATTTAAAATTCATCTAAATATATAATATACTTTTTCAGTCTTCGAACAAAGTTTTCTAATTGAAAAATTTCATAGTATAAAGCTATACTACGAGATAATTGATTCACTAAAAGCATCTTCATCTTATTATATAATAGACCCAGTAATAAGCATAATTGCCAACAATAAAACTATATAATAAAGAAAAAGCTACTTTGAAAAATAAAATTTCATCGTAGCTTTCTCTAATTCAAGTTCAATATTTTTGCATTTTCCAAGTTATTGTTGTTCTAAGCCTATCACCTATTAGCTCAGCCTTTATTTCGTGCCCCATCTGATTAACTAACTCTTTTGTTATAGCAAGCCCCAGTCCTGTACTTTTTCCTGTTCTAGATCTATCAGCTGTGAAAAATCTTTCAAATAGTTTTTCTACATCTTCCTTTGTAATTTTTTCTGCTTTATTTTCAAAAATAGTTACTATATAATCTCCATTTCTCTTTAATGAAAAAATTACATCGCCTTCTCCATATTTAATAATATTTTGTACTAAGTTTGATATAACTCTTTTAATAGCTATATTATCACCTATTATAAAATAAGGAGTTTCTTCTACCTCTACTATTGATTTTATATTAGACTTTAATAAATCCTTATAAAAACTACCTAAAACCTCGCACATTATATTATTTATATTTATAAAAGTCATTTCAAACTTATATTCCTTACCTTCTAACCTAGATAAATCATAAAAGCTAGTTATAAGTTCTTCTAAATCTCTAGTTCTATTTTTTATCACATCTAAATATTCACTACGTTCCTCTTTTTCTAAGTTTTCATCTTCTATTAAATGAATATACCCCATTACAGATGTTAACGGAGTTCTTAAATCATGAGAAATATTAGCTATAGACTGCCTTATTCCTAAATCTAGCCTTTTATAAATAGCTTCGCTCTTTTGGTTTTCTTCTATATTTTTATTTACTTCTATTATAAGCTTTCTAAGCTCCTTATTTGAACTTGTTAATAATATTTTCGAGTTAGTTTTTGTTTCGTTTATTTTTTTTAACTGAGTATTTATATTTTTAAGTTCACTAGTATAAAAAATATAAAGGGCAATAAATATACCTATAATAACTAGTAACAAAATAATAATAATTCCTTGCATAAATATTCCCCTCCATTGTTTAGTAATCTCCAAATAAATACCAAGTTAGAATTCTTGTCTTTTTATTTATTTTACTATTCCTTAATTAATTTCTTTTTTATTAATAAAAACTACAGATAATGTTGTAAACAACACAATATATATAACACCTAAGACAATTGCACTTAATGGCTCAGCTTGACCAATTATAATCTCTTCTATTTTATAACCGATAAGAATATCATTTAAAATACTAAGCTTGCTCCAAACAAATGTCGCTAATATTTTAACCACTAATCCATCTAATGAAATTATTCCTAGATATATCATAATAAAAACATTGCTATTTTTAACTACAATAGAAATACTAGTCGCCATACATATAGAAGCAATCCATAATGGCATTACTACCAATATATTTCTTAATAAGTCATAAAACTTTACTAACATTTCATCATTTAAACCTATTAAAGTTGCGTAAGAAATAATAAATACGGATATTGCAACAATAGCTACTATAATAGCTATTAAAGTACTTGTTATTATCTTTCCTAAAACTAATTTTGTCCTAGATAATCCAAAAGTTATAACGTTTTTAACAGTATCAAATTTATTTTCTTCTGCTGTAACACAATCTACAAAAAAAACAACTATAAATATTGGCATTGTAAGAACCATATTGAATAACATAGCTAATGCTTTATTTGAAGTTTCAATATCCATATCAGTTTTCACTTTTAAAAGCGCTACATTACCAAGTATAGCTAATATGCTAATAATTACTGTAGCTATCCATAAGTATTTTCTATTAAAGTTTCTATAAAGTTCTGCTTTTATATAATTAATCATTCTTCTCTCCTCCTATTAACTTCATAAAATAATCCTCTAAAGTTATGTTATTTTGATTTAGTGAATATAGGAGAATATCATTCTTTATTAAAATTTCCGCTACTTTTTCTGGTACATCTACCTTATCATAAATTGTAATTTCATTATCATTTAAAACTTCATATTCTTTAACATCTAAATTTTTTTCAAGAGCAACAACTGCTTTTTTTGTATCATTTACTTTTACAGATAAATAATGCTTGCATTTTTCATTTAACTCCTTTGCAGATACTTGTTCTAAAAATTCACCATTATTTATAAATCCATATTCTGTTGCTATATGCTCTAGCTCACTTAATATATGACTTGAAATAACTATTGTAGTATTTTTTTCTCTATTAAGTCTTAAAAGTATTTCTCTTAATTCTATTATTCCTGAAGGATCAAGACCATTTATAGGCTCATCTAAAATTAATAAATCTGGGCTCATCATTATAGCAAGTGCTAAGCCAAGCCTTTGTTTCATACCCAGTGAAAAGTTTTTGAATTTCTTAGTTCCAACTTTTTCAAGAGCAACTATCTTTAATACTTGTTCCACACAATCCTTTTCAACTATGCCTCTTTGTATTCTGTAATATTCTAAATTTTTCCTTGCTGATAAATATGGATAAAAACTTGGTGTTTCTATAATGCACCCTATTCTAGATCTTGACTTATTCAACCCCTCCTTAGAACTTTCACCAAAAAGCTCCATATCTCCGCCTGAAGGTACTGTTAACCCACCTATCATTCTAAGTATAGTTGTTTTACCTGCTCCATTTTTACCTACAAGTCCATATATACTGCCCTTTTTGATTTGTAAATTCACACTATTTACAACAGTATTTTTCCCATATTTTTTAGTTAACCCTTTAGTTTTTAATACTATGCTCTCCACTTAAATACCCCTCCCCTGAATTTTCTCTACACTCATATATTAAATGAAAATATGTAAGATACTATAAGAAATCCCTTAAGAATTCCTTAAGATTAGTCACCACTTAGCTTATATCCAATCCCCCATACAGTATGAATATATTCATTCTCTTTATCTAACTTAGCTACCTTAGAACGTAAATTACTTACATGTACATTAACTGTATTATCATCACCTAAAAATTCAGTCTTCCACACGACTTTAAATAAATTAGCCTTTGTAAATACTTTGCTCGGATAACTTATAAATACTTCTAATATGGATAATTCAATAGCTGTAAGATTTAAAGTGATCCCTTTAACTGTTGCTTGTAAAAGCTCTTTGTCAAAAACTAAGTTCTTATATTTTAATATCTTATTTTTATTAATATTCTTTGAAAACACCATATATCTTCTTAATTGTGCCTCAATCCTAGCTAAAACCTCTTGTGGATCAAAAGGCTTGGCTATAAAATCATCTGCACCTAACCTTAAAACTTCTATCTTTGTATTTTGCATTGCCTTTGCTGATATTACTATTATTGGCATAGTTTTAAAAGCCCTTATCTTTTCTATAAGTTCTTCTCCAGTTACACCTGGCAGCATTAAGTCAAGTAAAACAAGATGAAAATCATAATGTTCAAGACACATTTTACCTTCTGAGCCCGAATAAGCTTGTCTAACATTATAGCCTTCCTTTGTTAGGATTTTACAAAGCAAGTTGTTTATATCAGAATCATCTTCAACTACTAATATATTTATATTTTCCCTATTATTACACATATCCAACACTTCCTTTAGTATATTTTACCATACTCAAAAGAAAGGTGTTTCAAAATTAAACGGATCTTTTCCATATTTTAATGGTTTTAATAATTTTATTTATATGATGCACCTTCATACCACGACCTCTTAGGTGTAGTCATTATTTCACCTCACTGTATAAAATAACTTTCTCTTAATTATTTCCTTAAACTTATTTTTATAAACAAAAAACTGCAATAAAGTTTCTATTAAAGTGGTCCCTATGTCAAGGACAGTTAGAAAAAAACGCCTAAAAAATGAATTGGAATATTTTTTATGGAAGATGTATGACAAGAAAGCACTGGTATTATACCGTTTGTAGGTATTTACCAGTGCTTTAAATTATATTAATATATAAAATTACTTTAGCTAGATTTTAATCGGATATTCACCGGTTTCTAGATATTCGTAGTATTTATTTGGTGATAGCTTGGCCAAATTCCATTGATATCTATTGTTATTATAATAATCAATATAATTATCTGTTTCTTGTTTCAGTAGATTAAATGTGTTGCATTTTCCAAGGTGAATTTCATCTTTCATATGTCC
>NZ_FNJM01000010.1 GCF_900104115.1 Clostridium gasigenes | reverse complement strand
CCTATAACTCTAATTTCTCTCTCTCTTATGTCTTCGTTACAAATAAATTTTTTACTAATATTTTTCACCTCCGCAAAGTGTACCAAATAAAAAACATAAATAGAATAAAAAGGACGGCGTATTTACGCCGTCCTTTTTATTCTATACTTAATTGGCCACATACGCCAATAATCGTTCTAAAATAAATACCTTACTAAGCTTTATGCCGTAAGGTGAGAAACGGCTCGTTTCCTCTTAACAAAATTTATTTTATCATCGTCAAAGTATATTGTCAATATAATTTTAAAATTTTATTTTAGGTAGGGTGCAAATGCTACACCCCTGGCAATATGATACTCTTTCACCAAAGACACTAGATATAGTTTCTAAAAACTCTTTATTCCCACAATTTTCTTTTCCGTGAATAACAACCTTCTTTGGTACATTAGTTATTAATCCACTTATTATTACATCTTCTATATTAGCATCCGTATCTACTCTACACTCTGCTAATTCTTTCATAAATTCATTAAATATATCATTCCCATTGTCATCTCTAATTGAATAATTCCCATTTTCACCAATACATATATCTATTTCTTCTATTTTACTTTCTTGAATATCAACAAAGTATTTTAATAGCTTTACAAATTCTTTATATTCTTTTTCAACCATATAATTTTCTACTACTTTATCAATTATTTCCTCTATATCTTCTCTTAGGTCTTTCATTCTAAATGTTATGAACCCATTAATATTAATTTCAGTATTTTCTTGTAGACAATCTTGTATTTTTCTTATTACTGTATTCATCTTATTCATATAATATACAAGGTTTTCATTTTTTAAATCTTCTTCACAATACAATACTTTCATTATCTCTTCTTCTACTTCTATAATTTCATCTTGCTTTAAGAAAAAATAAGTATCTATTAAAAAATCAAACATTTCTTTTTCTTTATATTTATCAATTACTATCTTATATAAAATATTGCTAACATATAAATCAATAATTTTTTTAACTTTTTCATTATAACATTCATCATCACAAATAATTTTAATCATATGAATATTTGTTTCTATACTTTCTACTACTCCTATTATTATATTCTTTTTTTTAAGCATAGTCTTTAACTCTTGAATCTCTCTAATAAAATCTAAGTCCTCATTATATACAAGCTTTAGTACGAGCATAGATTTCACTCCCTTCTTAATAATAGTATGTATTAATTTTTTTACTATATTCAAAAATTATTTTAAAACAATCGACAAAAGTATTGTTTTTTCTTTTTTTCAGTATTAATTTTATAATTATAAAATATTGTCAAAGGAGTTTTTACGATGTTTTGTTTTATAGATTATTCTGCCACTCAAAAAGAAATAAAAGCCTTATAACCCCAAGGTTTCGCCTGTATTTTCATACTTAAATGTACTAGCTTACATTCTGCCATTATTGGCTATGTGGACATAGGGTTAGCCCTTTTAGACAAATGTAAAAAAGAAGTAGTAATTCATAAAAATATGGTTGAAAATTTCAATAATTTATTTATATATAAGCGAATAAAATTTCAATAAACAGCTCGTTTTATAAATAGTACATACTCTTGAGCGCTTATTTTTAAAGCTATAGTAAAATATTATATTACCCCTATAGTTATTTTATATAATACGTTACTCCTAGTTAAATGTTGATAATAATATAATTAATTTAAAATTCTAGTTATTTTTCGAAATATATATTAATACTTCCCAAATAAAAAATGATGAAGTAAAATTAGTTCATCATTTTGTAAGTCTTACTCATTTACTATTTTCTCTTTAAATCTAATAATATTTTCTCTAGCATCATTATACTTAATCCCACTCTTTTTTTCTAATATATCAAGTATCCTTAAAACTTCTTCAAACATTATTTTTTTATCTTCACTAGTTTGACCTCCACGCCCAAGCTTATCACAAGCAAAAAGTAATAATATATCATTAATATTATTTGTTTCTAGTAGCTCTTTTATATTTCCAAAGGGAAGATTTTTAAGTATGTATATGTGATGCATATGAAATTTAACAAGTTCAGCTACTTTTTCAGCAAATTTCTCATCTCCAGTTTCTTTAATTAATAAACTTTTAACCATGTTATAACCTTCAGTATCATGATTATACGAAGTCCATCGGCCATTTCTCTTTATAGTTGTAGTAAGCTTACCTAAATCGTGTAATAAAGCTGCCCATATAAATTCTCTTTTATTATATGATAAAAACTTCGCAACACTAGCTGCATCAACAACCATACATAAATGATTCCATACATTACCCTCCGGGTGATATTTAAGTTCCTGAGGCGTATTAACTAAATCCCCTAATACTTTAAAACTACTTTCTTTAAACTCTTGTGAATCCTTTAATTTATTTAAAAATTCAGAAGGCTTCTCTAACTGCTGTAAGTTTTTTTCTATTTCTTTAAAGATATTTGTCTCTTTCATAAATATCGCTCCTATTTTTTTATTCAAGGCATTTTTTAAAATAACAAGCTAATATGCCTAAGTTTAGTATTCCAAAAAAAAATAATTTTATTAAGTATCATTTTTAACTTATTACCATAAGATATTAGAGATTAGTAAAGAAAATAAATCAAAATATGGCGCTATGGCCAAGTGGAAAGGCATGGGTCTGCAACACCCTCATCCCCAGTTCAAATCTGGGTGGCGCCTCCAACTTTAATCTCCCTAATATTATCAATTAATGAACCTTAAAAAAATATCTACTATATTAAATAATTTATAAAATAAAAAAGAAAGAAATCCATATTTGAATGGATTTCTTTCTTTTTTCTTAAAAATATATAATTATCTATTTTAATAGATTTCCAATATCATCTTTAGTAAATTTATATGCAGTATTACAGAAATGACATTTTAATTCTTCTACTTTTCCTTCTTCATATATTTCAGTTAAATCTTTTTTACCAATTGATATTAAAGCCTTTTCTACTTTTTCCCTTGAACAATTACACGTATAACTTGGCACTGTTTCTTCTAATATTTTCAAATCCATTCCTTCAAAAATAAATTCAATTATTTCTTCAATTGTTTTACCTTCTGATAACATTGTTGTTATTGCTGGAACTTCTTCTAATCTATAAGTTATCATATCTGCTAATAACTCATCAGCATCTGGTAACATTTGAATAATAAATCCGCCAGCTGCTTTAATTGAATTATCTTTATCTACTAACACTCCAAGTGATACTGCTGATGGTGTTTGCTCTGACACAGTGAAGTAATAAGCTAAATCCTCTGCTATTTCCCCTGTTATTAGAGGGACATGTCCAACATAAGGATTTTTCAATCCTAAATCTTTAATAACTATAAATTCTCCTTTTTTACCAATATACCCACCAACATCAAGTTTCCCATCTTCTTTTAAAGGTAAGTCAACCTCTGCATTTCCAATAAACCCTTTAACTTTCCCACCTTCATAGGCAGTTACTGTTACACCTTTAGCCTCACCATCACCATTTATTTTTAAAGTCATTACTTCTTTTTCTGATTTTAATGTGTTTCCAATTAAAGCTCCCGCTGTTAGCATTCTTCCAAAAGCTACTGCTGCAACTGGTGAGCAATTATGTATTTTATTTCCCTCATTAACTAGGTTTGTTGTAACACCTGCAATAATTCTAACCATTCCATCTTTAGCTGTTGCTATTATAATTTTATCTTTCATAATTTCCTCCATCATTTTAAACATATTAATTATTTAAGGAATCTTCAAAAAATAACTAGTAAATATTCTAGTCTTTTTTCGTTATTTTTTAATAATTAAATATCTTTTTTTACTATGTACATAATTCTTTCACTTTTATCTTGAACTTTTTCTTCAGTATATCCATTATATTTAGATAGTACCTTAAGACCGCATTTTTGAAGCGATTCTTCTATAAAATATTCAGTATAAGCTCTTTCTAAATGTTCCTCTTCAAATCTTTCGTATAACTCTCCTTTTTTAACAAAGAAAGTTAATGACATAGTTAAAAGATCTTCTTCAAAGATATTTTCCCAAGTATAAAACACTTCTTCTTCATTATAAGTATAAATGTTGTTCCCTAGAATTTCTGATAATTTATAATAAGAATTAATATCAAAAATAAATAATCCATTATCATTTAAATGCTCTTTTACACCTTCTAAATAACTAATTAAATCTTCTTTTTCTATTATATAATTTGTTGAATCTAATACAGATGTAATAAGATCAAACTTTTTATTAAGATTTAACTTAGCCATATTTTGGCATATTATTTTTCCTTTAATTTTACCTTTTTTAAATTTTTCATAAGCTTCTCTTAACATATCTTCTGATAAATCAACTGCATATATCTCTTTAAAAGACTTTGCAAGTCTAACTGTAACGTTACCCGTACCACAAGCTATATCTAAATAATTATTAAACTCAATGTTGTTTTCAGTGCAAACTTTAAGAATTTTATTAATCATACTATCGTAATTAATATCCTCATTTATAAGCTCGTCATAAATTTTAGCAAATTCACCGTACGCCATATGTCTCCCCCATAAAAATCTTTTTCATATAAGGGACCTTCAAAAAACAACTAATCATATTCCAGTCTCTTTTTCATTATGCTTCATCACCACAACCCTTGCACAGACTCACTATGTGCAGGTTGTGAGTCTTCGCATAACACAAAATACCCTCAGAATATTCAACTTATTATTTTCTTTCAAATCCCTAATTTAATTTCAAAATTCATTTCTATTATATACAATTCTAAAAACTAGTTTAAAGGTAAATTTCACTTTAGTCAATGGCTTATTTCCTGCCTAATATCTCTTCATTTGTTGGAATCTTAAGTTCTTTTTTTCTTCTTGTCATTATTCCTCCAATTCTTCCTGTTTCTTCGGATGTTAATCCACCCCATCCTTCTTTATCTACTTTATCACTTAAACCTAATTCATCTGCTATTTCATATTTAAGTTTTTCCCTAGACATTTCAATTTGAGATAATTCCTTATTAGATTTTATTTTAGATTTTATTATTTTTTTTAATGGTGTTTTGCTCATTTTTTTTAAATACCCCCTATCAAAAAGTAATAATTATATTTTCTCCAAAAATTTATATATTATACAAAAATAATTTACTTGCTCATATAACTATTATTTATTTTTGGTATATACTATTATTAGACTATTGAAATTTTTCTAAATTTTCACTCTAGTAATTATATTGATTATTTGCTATATTGGTATTTAGATAAAATTAAATATTAAGGGGGATTTACAATGTTTAACGTTGCAATTGTTGGGGCTACAGGAAATGTAGGTAGAAAGTTTTTAGAAATATTAGCTGAAAGAGATTTTCCTATTAAGAATTTATATCTTTTTGCATCTAAAAGGTCCGCTGGCCTTAAGCTATATTTTAAAGACAAAGAGGTAATAGTTGAAGAAACTTGCCCTGAAAACATTAATAATAAAAAAATAGATTTTGCACTATTTTCAGCAGGTGGTGATGTTAGTTTAGAATATGCTCCAAAGTTTGCTTCATTGGGAGCAACTGTAATAGATAATTCTAGTGCTTGGAGAATGAACAAGGAAGTTCCTTTAGTTGTTCCTGAAGTTAATCCAGAAGATTTAAAATGGCATAAAGGAATTATTGCTAATCCAAACTGTTCAACTATACAAGCTATGGTACCTTTAAAAGTACTACTAGATAACTTTGGTATTAAAAGAATTGTATATTCAACATATCAAGCGGTATCTGGTGCTGGTGTTGCCGCAATATCAGATTTAGAAAATGGAATACAGGGTGTTGCCCCTAAAATTTTCCCTTATCCAATTGTTGGTAACTGCATTCCTCAAATTGATGTTTTTCTTGAAAATGGATATACAAAGGAAGAAATAAAAATGATTGAAGAAACAAAAAAAATACTTCACAATGAAAATTTAAAAATAACTGCAACAACAGTAAGAGTTCCAGTTTTAAATAGCCATAGTGAAAGCATAAATATAGAATTAGAAAAGAATTTTGACTTAAAAGACGTAGTTAATTATTTTTCAAAAGCAAAAGGCTTAACTGTGTATGACGATCCTAAAGAACTAAAATATCCAACACCACTTGAAATGGCAGGGAAAGATGATGTTTATGTTGGAAGAATTAGACGTGACTTCAGTGTAGATAGTGGTTTAAATATTTGGGTGGTAGCTGATAACATAAGAAAAGGTGCTGCTTTAAATGCAGTTCAAATTGCTGAATTATTAATTAAGTCTAATTAATATAACTAAAATATAAGGAGGATTTAAAATGTCAATTTTTAAAGGTTCTGGCGTAGCTATTATTACTCCCTTTACAGATAAAGGAGTAAATTATCCTAAACTTAAAGAATTAATTGAATGGCATATATCAGAAGGTACTGATGCTATCGTAGTATGTGGTACAACTGGTGAAGCTACAACTATGACTGAGGAAGAAAAAAGAATAACTATAAAATTCACAGTAGATACAGTAAATAAACGAATACCCGTTATTGCAGGTACAGGAAGCAATAATACCCAGCATTCTATTGAAATGAGTAAATATGCGCAAAGTGTAGGTGTTGATGCTTTACTTGTAATTACACCTTACTATAATAAAACTTCTAACTTAGGCTTAATTAAACATTTCAAAGCTATTAATGATGAAGTTAAGACACCTATAATTCTTTATAATGCTCCAGGTAGAACTGGAATGAATATTACACCTATACAACTTAAAGAATTATCAAATCTTAATAATATTGTTGCTATAAAAGAAGCTAGTGGAAATATTAGTCAAGCAATTAAAATGAAAGCACTATGTGGTGATAAAATAGATATTTATTCTGGAGATGATGATCTAATAGTTCCTATAATGTCCATTGGAGGAATAGGTGTTATTTCCGTAGTGGCTAATATCATGCCAAAAGCTATTCATAAGCTATGTAAAAATTATTTAGATGGTAATGTTAAAGAAGCATTAAATATTCAATTAGAAGCGCTTGAGGCTATAAATACACTATTTATAGAAGTTAATCCTATTCCAGTTAAGGTAGCTCTTAATTTAATGGGAAAAGATGTTGGTCCTTTAAGACTTCCTTTATGTGAAATGGAAGATGTTAATCTTGCTAAACTAATAAAGGTACTAAAGACTTATAAATTAATTTAATAGGAGGCTTATTTATATGATAAAAGTTATTTTAAATGGTTGCTCTGGAAAAATGGGTAAAGTAATAACAGAAGTTTCTTCTCAATTTCCAAGCCTTGAAATAATAGGCGGAATTGATAAATATCCTATAGAATGTTCATATCCCATATTTAAAACTTGTGATGATTTAACATTAGAATATGATGTGTTGTTAGATTTTTCTAGATCTGAGGCGTTAAATGATTTATTAATATTAACAGAAAAAACTAAAAAACCAATAGTTCTATGTTCTACTGGTTATACAGAAGAAAATTTAAAGCTAATTGATGAAAAAAGCAAATATCTTCCTATATTTAGATCCGCTAATATGTCTCTTGGAATAAATTTGATTAATTCTTTACTAAAAAAAATAACGCCTCTTCTTTATGGTAATTATGATATAGAAATAGTAGAAAAACATCATAATCAAAAAGTTGATTCCCCAAGTGGTACTGCTCTATTTCTTGCAGATACAATTAAAAACTCTCTACCGGTAGAAACTAACTTTGTTCACGGGAGAGATGGTCAAAAGAAAAGAGAGAAAACTGAAATTGGTATTCACGCAGTTAGAGGAGGTTCTATAGTTGGTGACCACGAAATAATATTTGCTGGTACCGGAGAAGTTATTGAACTTACTCATAAAGCTATTTCTAGAGAGGTTTTTGCAGTAGGTGCATTAAAGGCCTGTGATTATATGGGCACTATTTCAGAACCTGGACTTTATACAATGGATAATATAATAGATTTATAAATAAAAGCGCCTTGGCGCTTTTTTTCTTGCCCATTAATTACTACCTATATTAAAAGAAATTTTAGAGATACTATAAGTATAAGTTTAATATAAAAAAATTTATTAAACTAATTTAATTTTTAGGAGGATTTATTATGGCAAAAGATAGTCAACCAGATAATAAAGAAGCTAGAATGAGAAAATGTAATTATCAAACTCCAATAACACAAGAAAATCAAAACCAAAATAAGAATGCTAAAAAACATTCTATTAAAAAAGAAGGATTTCAAAGCGCACATATAAACTGATTATAAATTTTATATGGGATTACACTCCATATGAAATTTAGAATAATTTATCCAGTACATATAAAAACAGACCAATATATCATGTATATTGGTCTGTTTTTTAAAATTCTTTTATATTATTAAATAGAAAAAGGCTGTTGTTAAAATCATTTTAACAACAGCCTTTTTTAAAATATAAATACTATCCTCTGTAAGCATTCTTAAAGTCAACTTTTCCTAGTGGTGAAATAAGTAAATCTTTAATATCTTCTTTAATAGCTCTTACCTTAGTGTAATAGTATAATGGAATAACTGGCATTTCATCCATTAATATATCTTCGGCATTTCTTAAAGCTTCATATTTCTTAGCTTCATCTGGAGTAGTCTTAGCTTCTTCAATTAAAGCATCGTATTTAGCATTACTATAACCAGCTTCATTATTTCCGCCATTAGTTATCCACATATCTAAGAATGTGATTGGATCTACATAATCTCCACTCCAACCATGTCTTCCTATCATATATTTACCATCTTTTCTTACTTGTTGATATACTTTAAACTCTTGTGAAGAAATTTCAGTTTCAACACCAATTTCTTTCCACACTGATTGTAAGTATTGAGCAACTGCACTATGCACACCCTCTGAATTTATTGACAAGTTGAATTTTGGTAAACCTTGACCATTTGGATATCCAGCTTCTGCTAATAATTTCTTAGCTTCTTCTATATTTCCAGTTGGTTCAATATATTTTTTACTTTCAGCAAAATCTTTACCATCTGGAGTTGGCGCTCCTGGAGGTGTAAATCCTACTGCTGGGACTTGTTGTCCTTTAGTTACATTCTCAACTAAAGCTGTTCTATCAATTGCCACTGAAAGTGCTTGCCTAAACTTCTTATTTCCTAAAGCTTTTACAGCTTCTGGATTTAATGCATCACTGTTGTTTCCAACGTTTAGACACATAAAGTAAGTACCAAACTCTTTAAATACTGCAGCATCTTTATCCTTTAAAGCATTTTCTACTTCTGCAGGTGGAACTTCATTAATCATATCAAATGTTCCTGCTTTAAACTCAGCATAAGAAGTAGTATTTTCTGTAACCATTCTTATATCAATTTTATCTAACTTAACGTTAGCTGCATCCCAGTAATTTTCATTCTTTACTAAAACTATAGCATCTTTCATTCTAAAATCTGTCATTTTGAAAGGTCCATTTGAAATATAACTTTCTGGCTTAGTTGCCCAAGCATCTCCATTAGCTTCAATTATATCTTTTCTTACTGGCATATATGTTGCAAATGCAGTAAGTTGAGTAAAGTATGAAGTCGGAGCAACAAGTTCAACTTCTAAAGTATAGTCATCAACAACCTTAATTCCTACTTGTTCTGCTGTTCCTTTATTAGTATTATACTCTTCTCCACCTTTAATATAGTACAGTTGGTAAGCATAATCTGCTGCTGTCTTTGAATCTAACGCCCTAAGCCATGCATATTTAAAATCATTTGCAGTAACATCTTTTCCATCTGACCATTTAGAATTTTTTCTTAAATGGAATGTATATTTTAATCCATCTGGAGATACATCCCAAGTTTCAGCTACCCCAGGTGCTGCTTTTGAATCCTTATCCATTCTTGTAAGACCGTCAAATGCATTTAATATTATATTTCCTGCATCACTTGCAGTGTTTAATTGTGGATCTAAAGTTTTAGGATCTGCCCCTAAGTTATAGATAACTTGTTGTTTACTCGCTGAACTATCTTTTCCGCCACATCCGGCAAGAACTGATGTTCCAAGTACAAGACTTAGTGCTAAAGCACATAGTTTTTTCATTTTACTTGATTTCATATTTATAGCCTCCCTTTTAAATATTTCTATAATAATTGCACATGCAAATTACTAACTTTTTACTTATTGCTATTTTAAACATCTTTAACTGTATTATTCAAATAGATGACATGCTACAAAATGCCCTGGTTCTACTTCTTTTAACTCAGGGTCAACCATATCACATATCGGCTTAACATATTGACATCTCCCTTTAAATCTACACCCCGGTGGTGGATCTATAGGTGATGGAATATCGCCTTCTAGGATTATTCTCTTACTTGATTTTGACGCTCTAGGATCCGGCACTGGTACTGCTGATAAAAGTGCTTGTGTATAAGGATGCTTTGGCTTTGAATAAACATCATTACTTGGGCCCTTTTCAACCATTCTTCCAAGATACATAACACCTATATGAGTTGATATATGTTTTACCATTGATAAATCATGAGCTATAAATAAATAAGTTAATCCAAATTCTTCTTGAATTTCTTCAAGCATATTAATAACTTGAGCTTGGATTGACACATCTAATGCCGAAATAGGTTCATCACAAACTATAAAGTCTGGTTCAACAGCTAATGCTCTTGCTATTCCTATTCTTTGTCTTTGCCCTCCTGAGAATTCATGAGCATATCTATTTATATGATCTCCATTTAATCCAACTTTATCTAATAGATATCTTATTCTTTTATTTCTCTCTTCGCCTTGTAATATTTTATGAATATCTATAGCTTCACCAATAATATCTCCAACTGTCATTCTTGGATTTAGTGATGCATATGGATCCTGAAATATCATTTGCATATTTTTTCGGAGTGGCACCATTTGTTTTTCACTAAAATTAGTTATATCTTCTCCATTAAAAATTATTTGTCCAGCAGTAGAATTATATAGCTTTAATACAGTTCTTCCCGTTGTAGTTTTACCACAACCAGATTCACCAACTAAACCTAAAGTTTCTCCTCTTTTAATAGTAAAAGAAACATTATCTACAGCCTTTACATAACTTTTCTTTGAAAATATACCTTTATTCACAGGGAAGTATTTACTCAAATTATTAACTTCAATAATTACATCATTTTTCTTTTTCACTATTATTCCCTCCCTATTGGCGATTCAACTTTTGGTGCATTCTCATGACATAGCCAGCACGCAACTTTATGCCCCTCTCCAACAACAAACAGTGGAGGTTGCTTTTCTAAGCATATTTTCATTGAGTAATCACATCTAGCCGTAAATGGACATCCAACTGGTGGATTTAACAAATCTGGTGGTTGCCCTTCTATGGGTTTAAGTTTTTCCTTAACATCACTCTTTGGGTTAGGTATACTATTTAATAATCCCCATGTATAAGGATGACGTCCTCTATAAAAAATATCTTCATCACTACCAGCTTCTACAACTATTCCACCATACATAACATTTATTTTTGTACAAAGATCTGCAACAACTCCTAAATCATGAGTTATTAATATTATAGAAGTATTTAATTTATCTTTTAAATCCTTCATTAAATCTAATATTTGTGCTTGAATTGTTACATCAAGTGCTGTTGTTGGTTCATCTGCTATAATAAGTTTTGGTTCACAAACCAAGCTCATAGCTATCATAACTCTTTGTCTCATACCACCTGAGAATTCGTGGGGATATTGCTTCATTCTTTTTTCAGCACTTGGCATCCCAACTAGTTCTAGCATTTTACAAGCAACTTCCCTAGCTTCTTTTCTACTTAACTTTCTATGTTTAATAAGTGGCTCAATTAATTGATCCCCAACTGTAAATACAGGGTTTAAAGAAGTCATAGGATCTTGGAATATCATTCCAATATCATTTCCTCTAATTCCTTCCATAACATTTTCATCAGCTTTAGAAATATCTTTTCCATCGAAAATTATTTCTCCACCTGCAATTTTACCGTTATCTGATAATAATCTCATAATTGACATCATTGTTACTGATTTTCCACAACCTGATTCTCCAACTATTCCTATAGCCTCTCCTCTATCTAAATTAAAAGAGACTCCTCTTACTGCGTGTACCTCTCCAATATGTGTTGTAAAGGAGGTCCTCAGATCTTTTACTTCTAATAATCTACTCATTTCTGCTCCTCCTACCTCTTATTTTTAGGGTCAAGTGCTTCTGTTAATCCATCACCCAATAAGTTAAATCCTAAAATAATAATACATATTACTGCGGATGGGAATAATAATTGATATGGATATACATAAATTGATTGCATAGCTTCATTAGCCAATGTTCCAAGTGATGCAAGTGGCGGGTTTAACCCAAGACCTATGAAACTTAAGAAAGCCTCTGTAAAAATAGCTTGAGGTATTAAAAGAGTCATAGTTACTATTATTGATCCTAAGCAATTTGGAATTAAATGCTTAAATAATATTCTAAGTTTTGATGCTCCAAGCGATCTTGCAGCTAATACAAATTCTTGCTCTTTTAACTGAAGAACTTCTCCTCTTACTATTCTAGCCATACCAATCCAATATGAAATGGCAAGTGCCATTATAATTGGACCAAGCCCTCCGGTAGCTTTATCCGGATCATATAACATAGCCATTATGATTACTACATATATTATAGTTGGTATTGAATATAGAATATCAATTATTCTCATCATGATGTTATCAACTTTTCCACCAAAGAAACCTGCTATACCACCATAAACTACTCCAATAACTAAATTTATAATCGCTGCTGCAAACCCTATAATTAATGAGTATCTTGCACCATACATAACTCTAACAAGTAAATCTCTACCTAATGCATCTGTTCCAAACATATGCGCTCCACTAGGTTTTTGATTTACTATGGATAAATCTGTTTGATCAAATTTAAACATACCTAATCCTTTAACTCTCCACAAATCTGGAACTACTAGTGCTAATATTATAATAATAATAAGTACTATTAATGATATTAATGCAACCTTATTACTTTTCAATCTCCTCCAAGCATCACTCCAATATCCAACACTTGGTCTTACTATTGCAGGAACTTTCTTTTCTTCAGCTGTTAGAGGAGTAAATAAACTCTTGTCAAAATCCATTGCTTCTTTCATATCCATACCCCCTTTAACCTTCTGTATTTTCTAGTTTTATTCTTGGATCTATTACTACATATAAAATATCAACTACTAAATTACATATAATAATAAATGTACAATAAAATACAACTAAACCTAATACTGTTGAATAATCTCTATTTGTTACTGACGAAACAAATTCATTACCAAGTCCAGGTATTCCAAATACCTTCTCGACTATAAAGCTTCCTGTTAATACACCCGCTATTAGCGGTCCTAAATATGTAACTATTGGTATTAATGAATTTCTTAATGCATGTTTAAATACAACTGTTTTTTTGCTCAATCCCTTAGCCTTGGCTGTTCTAATATAATCAGCCTTTAAAACATCTAACATTCTACTTCTAGTTAATCTTGTTATGAATGCTAATGAGCTTCCTGACAGCGCAATAACCGGCATTATATAATTTTTCCAGCTGGATAATCCAGTTGCTGGTAACAATCTTAATTCAACTGTAAATATATAAATTAATGTTGCTCCTATAACGAAGCTTGGTATTGTTACTCCTAGTGTTGCAATAAGCATACACAATTTATCTTGCCATTTTCCGATCTTAAGTGCTGATATTATACCAAGTAACACTCCAAGAACTACTGAAAACATAATTGCAGCTCCACCAACCTTAGCCGATGCTGGTAATGATGTTTTTATAGTATCAACTACTTCTCTACCTTTAAAAATCATTGAAACACCAAGGTCTCCCTTTAATAAATTTTTCATATACATTCCATATTGTTGTCCCAAAGATTTATCTAATCCATATTTTTCTTCAAGATTCGCTTTAATTTCTGGTGTCATCTTTTCTCCAGTGAAAGGACCACCTGGCATAGCACGCATCAAAAAAAATGTTAAGGTAACAACTACCCAGATTGTTAAAATACTTGTAAAAATCCTTTTACCTATATACTTCACCATTTGTTTTAACCCCCATTCATGATTCTACATTTTCTGCAAATATAGATATTAATAATTATATTATATTTTAAATTTTTGTCAATGCACTTTAGTAATTTTATATTTGTTATATTATTAAAGCATCAATATTAACCCCTATTATTTTTCAATATGATAATTTCATCTAAATCTATTAGAAACGTTTACATTGACTATTTATCTAGGTTTATGAAAGCTATTAACATGTTTAATTCATTTTTCTTATTATTGTAAATTTAACAAATTAATTTTTATAATTTCTTTTATAAATCCACACTATACGGACATATATATTATTTGTCCGTATTTTACTTCATTATTTATTAAAATTCTACATATAATTATTACATTTTTCTTGTTACTATCGTTTATATATACTATTTATTTGTATCTTTATTTAATTTTATTCATAAACCATTATTTTTTTAAAATTAAGCATTTTTTAAATTAACAAGTCACGATGTTATATATATTTTATACTAGATTACGAGCTTCGTCTGTTATTCTTTTGAATATTCCTTATTAAAAAGCAACTTAAAAAGAAGGGATGAATTTCTTCATCCCTTCTTATCTATATTCATTTATTTATTAAACTGCGCCTTCTTCAGGCATAATAATATCAACTTCATCTTCCTTGCCCACTTTCTCCATTTTAGAAATAGATACTTCATAAGCAATCTTCTTTATAACATCTTCTTCTGTAACTTTTTTTTGGTATTCTCTACTTTGTAGTCTTCCCCATACTCTAATATTATCACCAACTTCAAGATTTTGACAAAATCTTGAATTTCTTCCCCAAGCAATAGTTGGTATATAATCTGATTTATTGTACGCCCTATTAACCGCTAATAAAACATCTGCTATTTCTCTACCAAATGGAGTTGTCCTATATACAGGTTCTTTACATATATATCCATCTAAGAATATTTCATTCGGATTTTTACTTCTTTCTATACAAGGTTCAATGTTTCTCGCAAATACAGTTAATATTAGCTTGTTTGATCCATCTACAAATTTATTATAAGATCTTAATTGTCCTTCTACTATGATATCGTTGCCAATATTTAAATCTAAATTAGCAATTAATCTTTCTGATACAGTTATGTTTAAAACATCTACTGAATCACTTAATCTTGTAACCTCAATTGAAAATGTATAAAACCCTTCCCCATACATTTCATGACTAAAATCTAAGCCTGATATTACAGTTCCCTCTAAATAGATTTTATTATTTAACATCAAATTGTCCATCATAATCCCCTCTCCCTTAGTAATTAATTTTATTTTTATATCTGTTTATAATCTTACAATTATATATTTCCATTATAATACATTATAAGTTCCTTTTTCAATATATTTCTAATATTTATTTTTTTCTTTGCTCACCCGTCTCATCAATGTAATAATTTTCATTGTATATCAAATCTCCTACAGGTATAAAGTTATAACCATCTGCTTGAAGCTTATTAATTATTCTATCAAGATTATCAGGTGTATACTTTGCATTATTATGAAAAAGTAAAATTGATCCTGGTTTAACTTTCTTCATTACTCTTTGATACTCCACTTCGCTTCCTAATTGTTTCCAATCAACAGAGTCTGCATCCCACTGAATACACTTATACCCCAGTGTTGTAACTGTATTAAATGACTGTTCATTGTACTCTCCACTTGGAAATCTAAACAACTTTGGTTTTATTCCTATTGTTTCTTCTATAATTTTATCTGTCTTATCTAGTTCTTCTTTAATTCTATCCTTTCCTATTTTAGTGAAAATAGGATGTATATAACTATGACTTGCTATCTCATGTCCCTCCTTGTATATTTTTAATAATTTTTCCTTATTTTCAGGTGTATAATTTACCCATCCTCCCATAATAAAAAATGTACCTTTTACATTATATTTATCTAATACTTCTAATATGCTGTAAAGATAATCGGTTTCCGCCCAATTTATGTCAATTGTTAAAGAAATCGATTTATCTTCCCTCTCAACTCTAAATATAGGTTGCTCCTCAGTGATATTTAGAAATACTTCAGTGCTGCTATTCTTCATCATTAACGAAGAAATCATAACTCCGCATATTAATGCTAATGATATAAATATTTTATTTTTTCTTTTCATATATTCAACCTTTTTTACATTGATTATAATCATTAATATTCTTTTTATATAATATTAATGACTATAATATTCCACTTTGTAAATTTTATGATATAATTAAATAGATACTTTCGAATATGGAGGTTTATTATGTACGAAAACTCAATTGAGCTTGCAGAAAATAAGTTACTTGTTTTATATGTTATTAAAGCATTAAAACATCCAATCTCTAATACTCAACTAACTGAAATAATATTAGAGAATAATTTCATAAATTACTTTACACTTCAACAATATGTTAGTGAACTTGTTTTATCTGACTTTTTGAAATACCAAGTAATGAATGAGAAAAACCTTTTAACACTAACCGAAAAAGGTGATAGTGTTCTCTCTTTCTTTAATGGAAGAATTTCATCAATAAAAAAGAAAGTAATCGATGACTACCTTCTTTCAACTATTGATTCAATAAAAAGAGAACTTACTATTCACAGTGATTACACTATAGTTAAGGATGACACCTTCATAGTTGATCTTAAAGCTCTAGAAGATGAAAATCTTCTTATGGAGATTAAAGTATCGGTTCCCTCTAAAAAGCAAGCAGCTTCTTTATGCAGCAGGTGGAAAGAGAACCCTACAGACCTTTATACTAAAATCATAAATTCATTGTTTAACGATGAAATTTAACATAGTGCCATAGCATTAGGTTCAACACCTACCGCTATGGCTTTTGTTAATTTGTTATCTAAATTTAAAACTATTACTTTACTTCTTAAATAGTCTCCTATAAGTAAATTGTTTCCATATTTCAAAATCCCTTTTGGCATTCCACCTACAATTATATTATCAATTTCCATACCTAAACTAACATCTACAACGCTTATGCTTCCATCATTAAAATTAGAAATATATAAAAGCTTACCATCATCCCATATATCCATAGGTGATTTTCCAACCTTTATTCTTTTTAAAGATTTAAAATCTTCTAATGAAAATACTTCTATATATCCACATTTAATATCTCCAATATAGCTTTCACAAACGTAAAACTTATTCTCATCTTTTGAAATTCTTATTTGTGTTGGATATTCTAAAGTTTTTATATTAGCAATTTCTTTATTAATATTAGCATCTATTATACTTACATTATTGCCTTGAAGATTAGATACCAATATCAATCCCTTACTTTTTGCTAATTCTATATTATGCGGCCATAATCCAGTTGGCAATTTAAATACTATTTTTTTCTCAATTAAATCATAGACAATAATTGCATTAGCGTCTCCACAAGCTATATATAATCTATTATGATAATATACTAAGTCATTAGGATATGGTCCAATATAAAAGTTATCTATTTCAATTAATGTTTCTTTTTCTATTATAGATATACTATTATTATAATTATTAGCTGTGTACATTAGATTCTCATTTAAACATATCCCTTGCGGGCCTATTGGCTTTTCACCTATTTTCAGCACCAAATTTTCTACAGAAAAATCTTTAATATTAATTTTAGAAATGGAATCTGATCCTGTATTACAAACAAATAAAGATTTCATTTTTGCACCTCCGTAGGATAAAACCTATATATTCTTTAATATATTCAAATATCGATAAAATGTGACTTACTATTCATTTTGATTTTTTCTAATAAGGGAATAAATAATTATTTTTTTAAAGATCCTTAATCAGCCTTTAAATATTTTCATTTTAACTATATAATATTTTTATCTAGTTTATTTAAGTCACTTGAAAAAATAACTAAATTAGGGACATAACATTTGAATGTTCATTATACAAGGAGGAATATAAATTTGTTTATATTTAAAACTAAAGGAGTTTGTTCAACTGAAATACGCTTGGATGTAGAAGCTAACAAAATTAAATCTGTAGAATTCATTGGAGGATGTGCCGGTAACGCGCTTGGAATAGGCAGCCTTGTAACAGGCATGGAAATAGACCAAGCTATTAATAAATTAAAAGGAATAAAATGTGGATATAAAGACACTTCCTGCCCTGATCAACTAGCAAAAGCCTTAGAAGAATTCAATCATAGTTATAATTAAAATATATAAAAAGAAATCTCAGCTTATTTAAAGCTGAGATTCCTTTTTATAATTTTTTTATTATTGTTCTCATTCCACCTACCATATAAAGAGATCCACACGCAACAATAATATCATCTTCTTTTGCTATTTCTAACGCTTTATTTAAAGCATATTCATATTTTTCAAAGGCAATACAATTCTCATTATATTTTAAAACCTCATTTTTTAAATCTTCTGCAAGTTCTGCTCTTATGGAATTTGGAGTTACAGCATAAACTTCCTTTGCCATAGGTGTTATAACTTTGATCATTTCCTCTACATCTTTATCAGCTAAAATGCCTAATATTAAATATATATTTTTATATTTAAAGTATTTTTCTATATTTTGTTTAAGTGTTGTTATCCCTTGAATATTATGAGCTCCATCTAGAACAACTAATGGAGATTTTTTCATAACTTCTAAACGCCCATTCCAACACACATCTTCTAAACTTTTTTCCAATATTTCCTTGGAAATTTTTACCTTTTTATTTCTTTCTAAAAGTTCTATTGCTTTTATGGCTAATGATAAATTTAATATTTGATGTTCTCCAAGTAATGGTAATTTTATATTATATTCAGCCTTTATTCCTTTAATCTTTACCTTTTGATAAGGTTTTTCTTCTTGTAATATTTCTATTAATTCACTATCTATTTCATTTATTATATGCAAAGGAGCATTTAATTCCTTACATTTACTTTTTATAACTTTTAACACTTCTTCTTCTTGTGGAAATATTACAACCGGTACACATTCTTTAATTATTCCAGATTTTTCTCTAGAAATTTTAGTTAAAGTATTTCCTAAAATATTTGTATGATCATAGCTTATAGATGTAATAATTGATATTATTGGTGTTATTACATTAGTTGAATCTAATCTTCCACCAAGTCCGACTTCTATTACTCCAAAATCAATATTTTCTTTATAAAAATATAAAAACATCAGACAAGTTATTATTTCAAATTCTGTTGGATGATTATATCCTTCTTCAATAACTTTATCTACAGCTATTTTTAACTCATCCATTAAATTAGCTAACTTTTCTTTTGGAATATTAACTCTATTTATTTGTATTCTTTCTTCAAACTCTTCAAGAAATGGTGACGTGTACATTCCAACTTTATATCCATTTCCCATTAGTATTTTGCTAATCATGGCAGTTGTTGATCCCTTACCATTAGTTCCTGCAATATGTATTAGTTTAATCTTATTTTGAGGATTACCTAATAACTCTAATAATCTAAAAGTTCTTTTAAGTCCATAGTTTGAACCAAAGTTACCTACCTCTGTTATATATTTCATTGCATCTTCATATTTCATTACTTTTACCTCATTAAATCTTTCTACTAAATTTAGTTATTTTTTCAAACTTTCTATATTTCTAATTTACTTACTATAATAATATAAATTGCAAAATAATAAAAGTCATAATAAATTTCTATTATTATATATGTATTTATTTTTTTTATTTTTTCATTTATAATTAAAGAGTTGAAAGAAGATAACAAATTATATTACTAGGAGAAATTGAATGAACAATTTAAATACCATACTTGATTTACAGCTTAACACTGTTAGTTTGTTTTGTATCGATGAAGAAAAACTAATAGCTTTAAAATCGGAAGATTATTATACTCAAAGCAATTTGTATTTTTGGCTTATAAATAAATCTTATAAATTAGAAAAAGAAAATAAAACTGATGAATTGGCCTATTGTCACTATTTAATATCTTATTATATTTTTATTATACTAACTCCTTTATGTTATGAAGAGTTAGCCTTTACTCATAGCTTTACAGCCACTAATCTAAGCTCAGATATTAAATACAAAGAATGGCTTCTTGTGTTTGGAACATTACCAAATAATTTTATGAAGGTTTATGATATATTAAAACTTGCAGAAGAAGTTCTTAAAATTAATTCAGAAAGCATTATAGCTAATACCATAATTGAAATGTATTAGCACTCCGAAGGAAAGAGTTGTTATTAAAAATTAACAACAACTCTTTTTTTAGATTTCAATAAAATTTATATGTTTTTATCCTGCCATTCTTCTCTAAATATGGCCATCCTTATTTCATCATGATATTTTCCATTTCTAAATATTTCTTTTTTAAATGTTCCTTCTTCTTTAAATCCAATTTTTTTATAACATGCTTTTGCTCTTTCATTAAATCCAAATACAGATAGTTTCACTTTTTCCATGTTTAACTCCTCAAATATAAACTTTATAAGTATATTTAACGCATCTGTACCATACCCCTTACTCCAATAATCCTTATCACCAATCATAATTCCTATAGTACAATTTTTATTTTTAATGTTTGCTTCATTAATGCTACACCCACCAATATATTTTCCATCTTTTAAATCACAAACAGCAAAATCATAAGTAAAATCCGCTCCTGCTTTTCTACTTTTCACCCATGCTTCCTCTTCCCATTTAGTCATTGGAAAAGGTACCCCTAGACACAAGAATTTTTTAATTTCTTCATCATTTATAAAATTAGTAGCAATTTCTATATCCTCTTCTTTATATGCCCTAAGTTCTACTAGCTTTCCTTTATACATTTTTTCTCCCCCTTTTTCAATATATATAAGCTGAAATAAAATAATAAATCAAAAATTCTTACTAGTTATTTTTTTAAGATCCTATATATAATCTATAGATTTTTATTACTGTAAATTATACCCTATATATATTATTATGTAAATAAGTCATTTCACAAAAAAATAATCCAATGTGTACTTCCACTTTACATTGTTTTTTAACATGCTAAAAACAACTAAGGCCCTAAATACTTATATAAATAAGTATTTAGGGCCTTAGCTGCCTTTTATCTGACACTTAATTTTATATCAAACACATTCTAAAAACAATTACCTGTATGAATGGATTGCTTTTTTATATGCTTTAAATGATAGATTTTCATTTAATAGTATTTCGTATAAACATAAATAATATTTGTTGTATAGCATTCAGCTTATTTCGAAATTTTCTCTAGTTTTAAGTTATTTTAGTAAATGTTGTTGTATAGCATTCACAGGTTCCACCTAAATCTAATGATTTACTTTAAAGAGTTTATTCTTTCAAGTGTCGCATCAAGCATTTCTTGATACTTAGTTCTCTTTTCTTCTTCTCCTGCAACTACTGACGCTGGAGCTTTTGCTAAAAATCCTTGATTTGAAAGTTTTTTATTAATTCTTTCAATCTCACCTTCTAGCTTTTTCTTTTCTTTGTCTAGTCTATCCATTTCCTTTTCCTTATCAACTAAATCAAAAAGTGGCATAAATAATTCTCCACCCTTAATAGCTAGTGATACTGAATTTTCAGGAACTAAAGATTTATCTATAATTAATAAAACTTCAGATGCTGATCCTAACTTTTCTATATAGCTACTACCCGCCTTAAAGGCATCCTTAGCCTCTTCATTTACAAAAGCTATCACTTTAGCCTTTCTTGAAGGAGGAACGTTCATTTCAGCTCTTACGTTTCTTAATCCCTTTATTGCTTCGATAATGTATTCCATATCTTTTTCTGCTTTTTCGGCCTTCATATCTTCGTTATATTCTGGCCACGCAGAAATTGTTATTGTTTCACCATCTGTTAAAGTAGTATATATTTCTTCGGTGATAAAAGGCATTGCTGGGTGTAATAATTTTAATCCTGTAATTAATACTGTGTTTAATACATTATAAACTATTCCCTTTTGCTTTTCATCATCTCCATATAATATTGGCTTAACAAGTTCTATATACCAATCACAGAATTCAGTCCACATAAAGTCATAAACTTTTTGCATAGCAATTCCAAGTTCATACTTATCTAGATTTTCTGTAACTTCTTTAACTAATGTATTTACATGAGATAAAATCCACTTATCTGCTAAACTATAATCTGTAACATCTTTGTATTTTGCCATAACTTCTTTATCTAAGTTCATCATAACAAATCTTGATGCATTCCAGATTTTATTTGCAAAGTTTCTTGAAGCTTCAACTCTTTCTGGTAAATATCTTATATCATTTCCAGGTGAATTTCCTGTAACTAACATAAATCTTAAAGCATCTGCACCATAAGCTTCAATAACTTCTAGTGGATCTACTCCATTACCAAGAGATTTACTCATTTTTTTACCATCTGCAGCTCTTATTAAACCATGCATTAATACAGTATCAAATGGAGTTTCTCCCATATTGTGAAGTCCTGAGAATATCATTCTAGCAACCCAGAAGAATATAATATCATATCCAGTAACTAAAACATTAGTTGGGTAGAAGTATGATAAATCTTCTGTAGCATCTGGCCAGCCTAAAGTTGAGAAAGGCCACAATGCTGATGAGAACCACGTATCTAATACATCATCCTCTTGCTTAAGATTTTTCGAAGAACATTTCGTACACTTGCATGGAGCTTCAGTAGCCACTATTATTTCACCGCAATCTAGGCAATACCATACAGGTATTCTATGGCCCCACCATAATTGTCTTGAAATACACCAGTCTTGAATATTTTCCATCCAATTAAAATATGTTTTTTCAAATCTTTCAGGAACAAACTTAGTTTTTTTATCTTTAACAACTTCTATAGCTGGTTTTGCAAGAGATTCCATCTTAACATACCACTGCTTTGAAATCATTGGTTCAATACAAGTACCACATCTATCATGAGTACTTACATTATGAGTATGAGGTTTAATATTAACAAGCAATCCTAGCTCCTCTAAATCTTTAACAATTTGAGCTCTAGCTTCATATCTATCTAACCCTTGATATTTGCCACCTTGTTCGTTTATAGCACCTTTCTCATCCATAACCTTAATTTCTCTTAAGTTATGTCTCTTGCCAACTTCATAATCATTAGGATCATGAGCTGGGGTCATTTTAACTGCTCCAGTTCCAAATTCTATATCAACATAATTGTCCCCAACTATAGGGATTTCTCTGTTAACTAGTGGCAATATAGCAGTTTTACCAATTAAATGCTTATATCTTTCATCATTTGGGTTAACAGCAATTCCGCTATCCCCCAGCATTGTTTCTGGTCTAGTTGTAGCTATTTCTAAGAAACCTGATCCATCGCTTAATGGATAGTTAATGTGCCAAAAATGACCATCTTGTTCCTCATATTCTATTTCAGCATCTGAAAGTACTGTTTGGCACTTTGGACACCAATTAGTTATTCTATTTCCTTGATAAATTAAGCCTTCATTGTGAAGCTTAACAAACACTTGTCTAACTGCCTTATCAAGATTTTCATCCATTGTAAAAGCTTCTCTTGTAAAATCAGCAGAACATCCCATTTTTTTAAGTTGTTGCCTTATTGTTGATCTATACTCATCAGACCATTCCCATACTTTTTCAAGGAATGCTTCTCTACCCATTTCTTTTTTAACTAAACCTTCTTTTAGAAGTTCGTTTTCCACTTTAACTTCAGTAGCAATACTTGCATGATCTTGACCTGGTAGCCATAGAGTGCAGTATCCTTGCATTCTTTTGAAACGTATAAGCATATCTTGAAGAGTATTATCAAGTGCATGACCCAAGTGAAGCTTACCTGTTATGTTTGGTGGTGGCATAACTATAGAATAAGGCTTCTTACTTTTATCTATTTCCGGCGAGAAATATTTTTTTTCTTCCCAATTTTTATAGATTCTTTCTTCGAATTCCTTAGGATCATAAGTTGTAGATATATTTTTCTTTTCTGACATATATATATCCCTCCTTTATCTAGATTTAAAACAGTGTCTTTATGTAATTATTTATAGTAATTGCCTTTAAATTAGGGCGTTTTTTAAAAATAACTAATCAGATTCTTTAAGAGCCCTTAAACTACTAAACAAGTCATTAATCATATTTATATTATTGATTAAAATTATTGAATACTATTATATTTTCATATAATCAACTTATAAATTTAAGTTTATTAATACGGTTGAAGGTCCATTATTAATTTCATTTTAAATTTTACTTTGTATTCTCTAACCTATATCTTCTAATAATAATTAGATTATTACCTTTTTTAATAGAATTTAGTCTTTTTGGGTACCAGTATTTTTAATATATAGTTTCAAATTGAAATTATGTATTAATTTATTTTTTATAAACTTAAAATAACTTGCGCAAGTTAGTCATATTTTTTGAGTATGACTTAAATTAAGACATAAAAATAGCCTTCATCACAAAAGGACGAAGACCGCGGTACCACCTTTTTTCCCTTAAATAAAAGATTTCAAATTTAATAGTTAATTACTCTACTAAAATATAAAATGAATTTTACTTTTAATGGGCTCTTATATAATAACGACTAAGAAAGCCGTCTTTACTTACTTAATTTCAGTAAAGAAACTCAAAAGCTACCTTCAGGATACTTTGTATAGAAGGCTTACAGCTAAAACCTTCCTCTCTAAATACTCTATATTCCTTACTCCTCTTTATCACTGCTTTATAAATATATAGTTTTGTAATAATATTTTATTCTATATAACTTAATTTGTCAATATTCCTGTTATTTTTTTTTAGAAATAATGCATATATAAATTATAATATTTTTCTTAAATATTATAATAATAAAAAACGTCGATTTTCATCAACGTTTTATTTTTTTTAAATAGAAACAATAAATTTTCTCTGCTATATTTAAAATTACTTGTTAAGCCATTCATAGGTTTTATCTGGATTTTTCCCCTGTGCATGTGACCCTATTTTTTCTCCATCAATTATTCCAAGGTCTGAATTATCATTAGGCTTTATTTTTCTCATTTCTGCATTTGATTTTGGTCTTTCTTTTAATCTACCTTTATTATTATCCATATTTAACACCTCACAATTTAGATTTTAAAATCTGTAGGATCGTAGGTTTTAGCTTTTGGTTCTCCAAAGCAAGCTTTTACACTTTCTACTTGTGGATTATGACTTACATTTTTATGTTGTTTTTTTGTTTTTATCATTTTATTACCCATTATTATCACCTCGGTATTATGTTGTACAAATATCATCTTTTTTATTTTATTAAATTTAAAACATAATAGTTTATTAATGGATTTTTTTGAAAGTGCTTTAAATATCAATATGTGATCACCAAGAAGCCACAGCTTTCGAAGCTTCTTTGTGATAAAAAGGGGACATTGCTTAAAATTATTTTAAGCAATGTCCCCTTTTTGTTACTATTTAAAATTCTTCTATCCAATTCATTTTTTTCATAAATCCATTTACATACTCTTCACTCATATTTGGATTTATCGTTTCGGCGTGGGATATTGTAATTACCGACATTGCTATAGCATATTTAACTGTATCTCTTAAAGAATAGTTTTTCATATATCCATAGCCTATGCCTCCTACAAATGAATCTCCAGCTCCAGTAACATTTTTAACCTCCACTTTACCACATGCAATTTTCCCTTCTTCAGTTCCATTAGTAAAGTAAATCCCGTCTTCATCTAAACTTATAAATACATTTTTGACTCCAAGAGATAAAAAGTATTCTCCTGCTCTTCTAATATCATCTGTACTATTAATTTCAAACCCGCATAATACTTCCGTTTCTATTCTATTAGGTTTAATTGTATGAAAATATTTGACTAAGTGCTTTATTTTCCCTGCTTTAGTTGCAGATACTGGATCTAATATAAAATTAGTCTTATCTCTAAAATTAGTTAATAAATATTCCATTATTTCTGGATTATCAGAATCTAAAATAGTATATTCTGAATTTGAGATAATATCTGCTTTAGAGTCTATAAATGATTTATCCATTTTATCTAAACTTTCCATATCAACTATTGCAGACTCCATTTCTCCATGTTCATTTAAAATTGCCATGTAGGTTGGAGTAACCTCATTTTTTAAAATAAGCGAATGTTCCATATTATATCCAATAGTTTTTGAATTGGATATAATATTTCTTCCTTGATCGTCATCTCCTAAAATAGATATAAACTCTGTTCTAACATTAACTCTAGCTAAGTTTTCAGATATATTTCTACAAACCCCACCTAAAGAGATTTTAATATTTCCAGGAATAGAATCTTTTGAGCTATAATTTTTTTTACTAAATCCTATTATGTCTACTATAGAAACTCCTAATACTAATATGTACGGACTGTTATTAATCATACTATCTCTCCCGATTTTTATTTTTCTTTACTAAGTATTCTTAAGGCACCTAAAAAATAACGAGTCAAAGCATCATATATATTAACTAGTTATTTTTTTTAAGATGCTTAAAATAAATATCAACCCACTCTTCTAGTAAATTTATTTTAAATACCTAAAGAAAAAACCTAAATATATTATAGTAGAGGAATGCAAAAAAATAAAGCTAAATTTAATAATTATGTCGAATTCTTTTATTTTTATTAGTTTTTCACATTTTTATTAAGTTATTAATGAAACTTTGTACTATTCTAATTTAAAATTAAATATATATAATTGAATATAAAATAACACTACTGTCTATAATCTAAATGTATTTTATAAATTTTCTAAACATTTGGAGGTATAAATGAGTAACTTTAATGAAGGCAATAATTTTTATAACACAAAAGAATATTCTAAAGCTCTTACACATTATAAAAAAGCAATAGCTACTGGTGAAAATGAGGCCTGTTCTTGCTATAATTCTGGTGTATGCTTTATAAAACTTAAAGATTTTGATAATGCTATTGCAATGATAAAAAATGCTCTGTCTATTCAAAAAGAAAGTAAATACTTCTTTAACCTAGCTTATTGCTATGCTATGAAAGAAGATACTAATAAAGCCTTAATTTACTTTAACATGGCTTGGTCATTAGATTCCAAGGATGTAGATTGTGAAAAAGCAATTAATTTAATTATGTCTAAAAATAAAAAAACGTCATAACCTAGGTTATGACGTTTTTACTATTTATCTTACCATTCTCCAGCTACACTTTCTTTTATATGGTCTTTATCAAAATCTTTATTATCAAAATAATCTCCCGCAAAATAGAAAGTAGGATCTACATTAATCCATTTACCTTCCTCTTCAATATAAACTTCATTCCACGCATGAGGTCCATAATTTTTACCATCAAACCCTTGGCCTGTAATTATTCTCACCTTTAGTCCTGCTTTCCTAGCCATAGCAACGTAAAGACAAGCGTAATCGAAACATATCCCCCTCTTTGTGTTAAAGGCTTCTATAGCTCCGCTATTACTTAAATTATCATTGCTTAAAGCTCTATTTGCTTTATCAAAATCATATTCTACATTTGATCCAATCCAAGCATATAGTCTTTTAGCTATTTCCCTATCTGTTTTAATATTTTTAACTAAATCAACTGCTTTTTTATCAATTTTATCTGTTGATTTTATCCCATCTTCCAAAGTAACTCCGTTATAATAGATTATTATATTTGCACCTGACTGTGAATACTCTTTATATTCTTCATTAGAAATTACAGGTCTATTAGTTGCCATTAGTTGTTGAACTGTATTATATCCCTTTATATTTGTAAAAATATTTATATTATTATTAATACCAACAGTATTATTAAAAGCACTAACTCCAATAAATAAAATTAATATAATAATTAAGCCCTTAATAAACCCAAAAATAGTAGAGAATATTATTATTCTACCTTTTCCTTTAGATAAGAAAAGAGAATACGCTTTAATCAATGGACTAGATAACACAAGTAATATTTTGTAAATTATAAATTGACCTAATAAAAACACTAATGTAAGTCCCACTATTTTTACTATATTACTATTTATATTTACTATATTTAAATAATTACTACTAATTTTTAATATACCAATATATAGTTTATCTAGACTCAACATCATAATTAAAAATGTTATAAAAACCGCAAAATAATATACTAACCTATCTAAGGCATATTTTGAGTTACGCCCTTCTAATGATTCTTTTACGCTTCCTCTAATTGCAATAAATAATAGTGCAAAACATAAAACATATGATAAATTACCCTTCATTAGCTTCTCCTTTAGTCATTTTAAAATATATTTGATATTTTAAAAAACACTATTTGTATATATTTTTTTGAAGATTTCTTATTTTAGTATAGTTCCTTTGAATTAACAACCTTTTTAACAACCTCTCCCACAATAGCATAATCATATCCCTTAGCTGTTAAAAACCTATAGATTTTTTGTGATAATTTATATTTATCATCTTCTCTTTTAGTTAATAAATTATATTTTTTAACTGCAAGGTCATAAGCTATTTCTTTTTGTGAATCCTCATTTAATTTAGAAACTTCTTTTTTAATTAATTCTTCACTAATACCTTTTTGTATAAGAGCATATTTTATTTTATTTTGCCCTTGATTTTTCATTTTATCTTTAACATACATTCTTACATAGTCTTCATCGTTTAGTAAATTATATTCTTTTAAAAACTCTATCGTTCTCTCAATTGAATCAATATCAAATTCTTTTAAAAGTAGTTTATCTCTTATTTCTTTTTCAGTTTTATAAGTTCTCTCAATTATTCTAAGGGCTGAACCCTTACATTTTAAAAAGCCTTCTTCTTCAGCGAGATTACCTAAAGCTTCACTATCTACCTGCATTTTAGCTACTAAACCTTGTTTATAAACAATCTCTGCACTTAAAGAAAATGCATATTCCTCATCAATATAAATATTAACTCTTTCTTTATTTCTCTTTTGAGCTTCTATTTTTGTTATTATACCCATAATTATTGCCACCTTAAGATGATTTTAATATATGAATTGTAGGATTTTTTAAAACCTCTTTGGAAACTTCATAAATTTTATTAGTATCTAAATTATTTAATCTCTCCATATCTTTTACAAATTCATGTATATCTTCTCCCTCTAAAGATTGGTGAAGTATATAGTTACATAATTCTGATGGATCTTCTAAAGTAGAAATTACTGCTGTTTTATGAACCTTTTTCATTAATGTTAAATCTCTATCTCCAATAGGTATACTTCTATTTTTTATCCCTTCTAAAGTTGCATCTATAGCTTGTAATGCGCCATCCACATCATCTTCTCCAACTGCTGTATAAATATATAAAGTTTTAACATTTTTAGTCATATCTAAGTTTGTATAAATATCATAGGCTAACCCCTTATTTTCTCTAACTTCTCTAAACAATAGCGAATTAGCACTTTCTCCAAGTCTATGATTTAATATCCTAAGAGGCAATTCATATTTTTTATCTAAGTCATAGAAAGTATATAGATACACTATTGTACTTTGCTCTATATTGGCTTTTTCTGTTGTTACTATTTTCTCTATATTCTTTTCTTCTATAATATCTCTTTTAATATCTTCTCCTTTTTTCCAAGGGCTAAACCACTTTAAAACTGTTTGTAAAGATTCTTCATGGTCAAAAGATGACACTATTGTTATTACTGCGTTATTTGGAACATAATATTTACTATAAAATTTTTCCAAATCACTTTTACTATAAGTCTTTACATTTCCTTCAAGACCTGCAACATCATATCTTAATGGACTATTTTCAAAAGCTTCTTCATTAATTCTCTTAAAACTTAAATCCTCAATATCATCCTTACTCGTCCTAATTTCAGCTAAAATAACTCCTCTTTCTTTTTCTACTTCATCTTCTATAAAGGCAGAGTTTATTATCATATCGCTTAAAATTTCTACTCCATTTTTAATTTCTTCTGTTAAACAGCTAATAGTGTAAACAGTGGCTGCATAATCAGTATATGCATTGTACTCTCCCCCTAAAAGTTCTAAATCATCATTAATTTTTTCATAACTTCTCTTTTTTGTTCCTTTAAATAACATATGTTCAATAAAATGTGCTATCCCTTTTTCTTCTTTATTTTCATATAAAGATCCTACACTAATACCAACATTTACTGACGCTATTTGAGTATCCTTTTTTATAGTTAATACTTCCAATCCATTATCTAAAAAATGTCTTTTGACATCAAAATTTAACTTTAACATGTATATACACCCATTCCTTTAATTTTTCTTTAGACTTATTATTATACTATCATTATATACTAAAAACCATATATATTTAACTAAAATAAAGTATAATAATATATTTGTCTTCAATTTGACATTATATTATAATATACTAAGCTTAAGTAACATTTCAAATACATATTATTAACGGAGGCTATAATGAGTAAAAATATTTTAATTATTGAAGATGAACTTAGAATTAGATTTCTTCTTAGAGATTATTTTGCTAAAGAAGGATTTAACATAATAGAAGCCGAGGATGGAGATTTAGGTCTTAAGGCCTTTCAAGAAAATGAGGTAGATTTAATACTTCTTGATATAATGATGCCTAAAGTTGATGGAATTACAGTTTTACAAACAATAAGAGAGGTTTCTAATGTGCCAATTATTTTATTAACTGCCAAAAGTGAGGAAGACGACAAACTTTTTGGCTATGAAGTTGGTGCAGATGACTATATCACTAAACCCTTCTCACCCAAAGTACTTATTGCTAAAGTTAAAGCACTGCTTAAGAGAACTTCTGAAGATAAAGTTTCAATTACAAATGACTTTAACGGTTTAACTATAAATAAACTATCTCATGAGGTGAAAATAAACAATGAAATAATTAACCTATCCCCTAAAGAATTCGAGCTATTAACCTACCTTTCTGATAATAAAGGTATAGCTTTATCACGTGATATCATTTTAGATAAAGTATGGGGAATCGATTATTATGGAGATATTAGAACAGTTGATACTAATATAAAGAGATTAAGAGAAAAACTTAAGGAAAAATCTTCTTATATTATTACAGTTCGTGGTAGTGGTTATAGATTCGAGGGCAATAATGAGTAAAAGTATTTCTAAAAAAATATTCACAATTACTTTCGGACTAATTCTTACTCTTATTGTATCATCAATATTATTTCAATTATTATTCTTTGAAAGGTTTTATTTCTCAAAGAAGACTAATCAACTAGTTCATGAAGTGAATAATTTCAGAACCCTTTATGCATATCAAATATCTGATAATATTAGCTTAAGTAAAGCCTTAACTGACTACGAACATAGAAATAACTCAAAAATAGCTATTTTCTCTACAAACGGTATTTATATAGCTGGTGGAGATAATCAAAATGAAGATGCTAAAACACTTACAGCTTTCTGTAGCGAA
Source organism: Clostridium gasigenes (assembly GCF_900104115.1). Lineage (GTDB taxonomy): Bacteria > Bacillota > Clostridia > Clostridiales > Clostridiaceae > Clostridium > Clostridium gasigenes. The sequence goes on along the minus strand of NZ_FNJM01000010.1, from coordinate 77,455 downwards.
CTTTTATCCAATAAGGCTTTAATTAATGAGGTATTATCTTCTAACAAAACAAAAACTACAGTATTTAAAAATGCTGGTAGTGACAATAAAAAAATAGGAGTAATAGCTCCTATGTCATTATCCCAGGATAATGATTCATTAATTATTTCAGTATCCCCTACTCAACCAATAGAAGAAGCGGCTCTTGTAATTAGAGATTTTTATAAATATTTAATTTTTGGATTTCTACTTCTAGGAATTTTTTTAGCCTATCTATATGCTAATCTTATTTCGAAGCCTCTTCTTAAAATTAACAAGGTAGCAATAAAAATGTCTTCTATGGATTTTAGTGCTAAGTGTGAAGTTAATTCTGAAGATGAAATAGGATATCTTGGTAAAACATTAAACTTTTTATCCTCTAATCTTAAAGATGCCCTTACAGATTTAAAAAATAAAAACAAAAAGCTTGAGGATGATATTGATAAAGAAAGAAAACTTGAGAACCTTAGAAAAGATTTTGTTGCTGGGGTATCCCATGAATTAAAAACTCCAATTGGAATTATAGAGGGCTATGCGGAAGGAATAAAAGATGGTATTGTTTCTGGAAAAGATTTAGATTTATATATAGAAACAATTATTGATGAATCTCATAAAATGAGTAAACTTGTTTCAGATATGCTAGAGCTTTCTAAATTAGAATCAGGAACTATTGAACTTAATATTGAAAACTTTAATATATTAAGACTTATTAATAAAATTATAAATAAACACACTCTTAATTTTAAAGAAAAAGAAATTAAAGTAGTTTTTAATTATACTATTCCATATGCTTATGTGAACGGTGATATTTTTCAACTTGATCAGGTGTTAACTAATCTTTTTACAAACACTTTAAAATATACTCCAAGTGGAGAAACAGTTATTATATCTGTAATTGATAAAAATTCTGATTTTCTAATTTCTATTGAGAATACAGGGGCATCAATTCCTAATGACGAACTTGAAAATATTTATTCTAAATTCTATAGAATTGATAAATCGAGAAAAAGAACCGATAATAGCACAGGGCTTGGACTATCAATTGTTGAAAGAATTCTAAATCTACATAAAAGTGCTTATACTATTAAAAATACAAATTCAGGTGTAGATTTTAGTTTTACTCTAAGTAAAGGTGACTCTAGTGATTGTGAATAAATAATAAAAAAAGCAGTGGATTTTATTTAATCGACTACTTTTTTTTATTTTTCATGTTAAGAGAGCTTCTTATCCTAGCACTAATAACATTCAATTTTGCTATCTTTTATTTTTTTTATAGATTTACATTGTGTACATAATATAAATTTATTATTATCATCTACAACATTCTCAGTTCCACATTTACTACATATAACAATCTTAGTATTGTTTATATTCACCATTTTATTCCTCCGTATCTCATGATATATTTTATTAGGGAACTGAAAAAAATAACAGTAAAAAGTATCATGTACATTTTAAAAGAACCCTATACATATATTATACTCATTATTTGTAAATTATTTCTATTTTTTTGAAAATTAATTATATTTTTTTATTATTTTCTACCTTATAGAAAAACATTATTACGTTATAAAGCTAAAAAAAAATAAAATGTTGATAAATTATACCAACATTTTATTTTATAATATTTTATAATATCTTTTGCACTCTTCCTACAATTCCATCTTCAAGCATAACTTTGCAGCCATGATGATGGTTTGCTGAATTTGTAAGTATTCTTTTAACTAGTCCCTCTGTTAATTTCCCACTACGTTGATCTTGCTTTTGTACAACTAAAACTTTCCCGCCAATTTTTATATTTGATCTATTTGTTCCATCCATAATTTATATCTCACTTTCTTTATTTATTATCAAATTTCATATTCCCAAGTAATGCTGCAAATGGGTTATCTAGCCCCTCTTCAGCTTCCTTTTTCATCTTATTCATGTAGTTACTTACTTCTCTCTTATCAACTTTACCCGTATTACTAAATCTTTTGTTAAATTGAACTGCTTTTTCTCTAAAGTTACAGCTAGTTCCTGGACAAACATATATTTGACCGTCTCCATGCCCTCTAAGTTCTAACTTCTTTTTACATTCTGGGCATCTAGCATTTGTAGTTCTGCTTACCCCTTCTCTATGTCCACATTCTCTATCTTGGCATACATTCATTACACCAATTTTATTTTTAACTTCTAACATATATTTTCCACAACTAGGACATTTCTTACCTGTAATATTCTCATGAACAAACTTGTTTCCATTAACTTTAACATTCTGTACTAATGCAGTTGCATAGTTTCTCATATCTACTAAGAACTTTTCTGCATCCTTGCGTCCTTTACTTATATCTTCTAAGTCACCTTCCCACTTTGCAGTTAGTAATGGTGATTTAAGTTCACTTGGAACAAGTTCCATAAGTTGTTTTGCCTTTGCTGTTGGAACTATTTCTTTACCCTTCTTTTCTAATGAGAATGAGTTAAATAGTTTTTCAATTATGTCTGCTCTAGTTGCAACTGTTCCAAGCCCACCTGTTGCTCCAAGAGTTCTTGCTGAATCTTTATCTACAGATATAAACTTTTGAGGGTTTTCCATTGCAGATAAAAGAGTTCCTTCATTAAATCTAGCTGGTGCTTTTGTTTGAAGTTTATTTGAATCTACTGAATTAATTTCCAGCGTATCACCCTTCTTTAATAATGGAAGGACTTGATCCTTTAACCCGTCTTCACTAGGACCATCTTCCATATCTTCTCTATCATAAGCTGCTTTCCAACCCTTAGACTTTATAACTTTTCCTTTAGCTACAAACTTTTCACCATTTATCTCAGTTTCTATGTTTGTTTGTAAATATTCAAAAGGAGGCATCATTACGCTTAAGAATCTTTTAATTACTAAGTCATAAATATGCTTTTCTTCAGTGCTAAGGTTAGTTAAATTTGGTCTTTCTTCTGTTGGAATTATAGCGTGATGATCTGATACTCTACTATTATCCACAAAACTTTTATTTGCTACAATTCTACCATTTAATATTTGAGTTGCAGCAGCTCTATAAGCCCCTATTGATATTGCTTTTAACCTATCTGGCAATGTAGCTACTACATCAGTTGTAATATATCTTGAATCTGTTCTTGGGTATGTAAGTACCTTATGGTTTTCATAAAGTCTTTGCATAATTGAAAGAGTTTGTTTTGCAGAATATCCCCAAATTTTATTACCATCTCTTTGAAGTTCTGTTAAATCATAAAGAGCTGGTGATAATTTTTTCTTAAGACTTTCTGTAACACTAACTACTTTTGCATCTCTTCCTTTAACCTTAGTTAAAATATTATTAGCTGTGCTTTCTTCAAAAATACTTTGAGTGTTATTATTATTTACCCATTGAAGTGAAACATTATTGTTTTTAGCTGTAATTGTATAATAATTTTTAGGTTTAAAGCTTTTAATGTCTTCTTCTCTTTGAACTATCATCGCAAGTGTTGGAGATTGAACTCTACCTGCTGATAATTGTGCGTTATATTTACAAGTTAATGCTCTTGTTACATTAAGCCCAACAACCCAATCGGCTTCTGCTCTACATACAGCCGCTTTATAAAGATTAACATATTCACTACCAGGTCTTAGGTTTTTAAACCCATCTAAAATAGCCTTATTAGTTTGTGATGATATCCATAATCTTTTTATTGGTTTACGAACTCCAGCTTTTTCTATTGTCCATCTAGCTACAAGTTCACCTTCACGCCCTGCATCAGTTGCAATTATTATTTCGTCTATGTCAGATCTTAGCATTAATTTCTTAACTTCATAAAATTGTTTAGATGTTTTTTTAAGTACTGTAAGTTTCATTGGCTTTGGAATCATTGGAAGAGTTTCCATGCTCCACTTTTTATATTTTACATCATAGTCTTCAGGGTCTTGAAGCCCAACTAAGTGCCCAAGTGCCCATGTTACTACATATTTACTTCCTTCTATATAACTTCCCTTGTTTTGATTACAATTTAAAACCTTAGCAAGTTCTCTCCCTACACTTGGTTTCTCTGCAAAAACTAAAATTTTTCCCATATTTTTATATCCTTTCTTTCTAAAACACTCTATAACTTGTTATTTAGTATTCTAATTTAATTATTTTAAAATTTATACTGTCTCTTTATTATAACATTAATATGAGATTTCACAATTATATAGGCTTTTTTATTCATAATAGGTTTATTAAGAAATTATATTTATTTAATATGCTTTAGTTCTTAATTTTTCCCCTTATAAATTTATATATTCTTTCAAAATACTCCTCTTCAATTATATCATCAGCCTCACAATGCTTTAATCCATCTATAATCCATAACTCCTTTTTATTATGAGGTATTGTATCATATATAATTTTGCTTCCAGCTACTGATGTGTAATCATCTTCACTTCCATGTATTAACATTATTGGAGTTGTTATGTTTTTTACTGATTCAAATGGTTTAACATCATTATATGAAAACCCACACTTTATCTTTGCATAAACACTCCCTGCAAAAGTTGCATACTCAACAGGTAGTAAAGGTATATCTTTTCTTTTTATACCCATTTCTATTCCACTTTTCATTGTATGATATGGTGCATCTAATATGTAAAAATCAACATTTTTCTTTTCTTCATTTAATTCTGTATGCATAGTTGCAGTTGCCGCCCCCATTGAAAATCCATGAACCCCAAGAAGTCCATCTTTATAACTTTCTGCTGTATAATCCACAACTGAATCTAAATCAAATCTTTCATATAATCCAAAAGTGTAATTGTCTCCACCAGTATTTCCAGTTTGTCTTTGATTATATACTACTACATTATAACCATTTTCTAAGTAGTTAAATGCTGTATTTAATACATCATGATAATTTCTCTCAATTCCATGAACAACTATCATCGAATTATTTGTTTCTTTATTTGATTTTATATTTAAAACTTCAATATCATATCCGTTTTTTTCACTTTTAATAAGTTTCTTTTCCTGTTTATAATTAGCCAGTTTTTCTAGGAGCTTGTCCTCGTTAGATTCATAATATTCTGCCATTGCTTGCACTGAAACTTCTGGTTTAGATCCTATAGACCCATCATAAACCATCTTCCCAACAATATATGTTATACCTACGAATAGTATTATTAATGATATTATAGCTATTTTTATTTTATTTTTCTTTATCATAATTCCTCCTAAATCCTTTGTTTATTATATATAATTATACAAAACATGCTTTGATTGTCAAATATTTTCACTATAAAATTAAAATAGGTGCAATCATTATAATATTTTAAGTTATTCTCTAGAAATATTAATAACTATTTCATTAAAATAGTTTATTCTAATATTGGTTTTAAAGTTGTTTTAAATAATTTAGTTAGATATAATAAAATTATCAGAAAAATTTTAAAGTCATCTAGTTAAAATGAGAAACCTATGGAAAAGTATTTCAACACTACTGGTGTATGTGTACCTAAAAAACATTACATGGTTAAATGCAGATTATATTTTTGATATTATTTTTAATGGAGAAATGAAAATATTTAATATAAATAATCCCTTAATTGCACTAGGTTATTTATACGGAATCTTTAAAGAAGAGAATACTATTATAAAAATGAGCAATAGAGTTTACGAACAAATAATATATGATTATTTGTCATCTAAACTTGAAAATACTACTTCTAATATTATTAATTATAATTTCAGAAATAACTTTCTGCTATTAAATGGTGGATTAGATATGAATAAAGTTCTTTTGAAGTTTCAACAATTTATGAAGGAACAATACTCTACTAAAGATTTGAAATTCTTAGAACACAATGGAAGAACATTATTTTTAGCATTCTTGAAACATATAATTAATGGTGTGGTTTTTGATTTTAAAGAAGTTCAAATTTCTGAAGAAAAACGCTTAGATATAGTTGTTACCTATAATAACTTCAAATATATTATAGAACTAAAGATATGGCGTGGAGAAAGCTATCACAAAAAAGGAATTCAGCAACTTTATGATTATTTAGATATTCACAGTGTAGATGAGGGGTATCTATTAATATTTAACTTTAATGCCGATAAAGAATATAAAGATGAAGTAATTAAAATTAATAATAAAAATTTATTTACGGTATATTTATAAAGATACAAACCATGAAATATAATCTGCTAATTAAACACAATATCAGTAATTCATAATAAGAATTACTGATGTTGTTTCTCTTAATAATAATATAGTCCATTTGTTTATATTAGTAATTATTTTTAAAGCTTTTATTAAAAGTATTAATGTATATAATTCTACCAAAGCAATGTTTATTACGCCCCATACAAATTAAATAACATATTATTTCATTTTTTTTTACCACATCAAGGCTAACATCCAACGACTGGCGTCTAATTTATATTATATTTACTTAGAGTTCTTTTTATGGTCTTTATCAATTAATTTTCTTGCTGAGTTTAAAAATACAATATAAAGGAACTTACAATTGTACTTAAAGACAAGGAAATATATGTTAAGTGAACAAGAATATTATCCATTACATTAACTGATAAATATGTTTATCATCTTAATAATGTCTTTTCATTTCGCAAAGATTTTTCCAATGCAATAACCATTCATATTGCTTATCCATATCCTTTTGGTCGATACTTTGAAATCCTTGGCAACGTACAATCCTAGCAATTATTTGATAGTGTCTAATTGCAACAAAGTCATAGATAGAATTGATTTCAACAGCACTTATTGTCTGTTCTTTAATATACCCCTTATAAAACCGGTCAAATAAACGAGTTGTTTTATCATATGATTCCTCGCTAAAGTTATTAAAATTTGTGTCATCACTTAAATAGGCTACATCCATAATGGGGAAATCTCCTGATGCATCATCAAAATCAAGCAAAACATATTCACTAGCTTCTGTTTGCAACATATTCCCAACATGTAAATCACCATGGCAAAACCCTCTAGGCAGCATCCCTATGCGGTTCCATAATTCATCCCCATATTTTTCAAGTTCTATAATGCGCTCCGGAATATAGTTCACTTCTCTCATAATGGAGATATAATCGTCAATATAATCACTTTTAGTTCTAATAATAAGTTTATACGGATATTTTCCCATCAACCTATGAAGCCAGCCAATTTGCAAGCCAATATTCTCGATTTCAATTTTTCTATCAGGCTCTTTACCTTCAACAAAATCAAATAATATTCCGACACAACGACCTTCCGGAGTATCTAGATAAACACTCATTTTATCATTTTTTGTAGGCACGATTGAGATTGCCGGATAACCATTTTCTCTTAAGTATTGCAGGATATCAATTGTCTGAAAAGCGTCACCGCACTTTGAGCTACGATATAATTTTAGTACATACTTTTTATTATTGCTTTGAAATAAATATACACGCCCGATCATATCCCTATGCAGCTTGACCTTAACAACATCAACTTTATATAACTGATTTATCCTTTTAAGCAGACTACCATAATCTGTATATGAAGAAATCATTTACTTATTCACCACCTTAACTAATATTCCTTACTTCGTGTTAAATTACATTTGTGTCGATATGATTTCCACTCAACCTCTATAAAAATTGCACCATATTATTTTACATTGTCTTTAAACACTATATTATTAGATTTTTACCGTTAATTACTTTTTTACAAAAAACTACGCTAGAAATTGATAAGAATTTATTAGATATTTTAGATAGTGAAACTATCGCATTAAAAACCGATTTAACTGCTAAGCAATTAAAACAACTAATTATATATAATATTGAGTCTGCTATTGGTCTAAAAAGTGTTCCAATAAGCAATAAAGCAGCTGCTATATAATGCCCAACAAGTGATGATGAAGTGGAACTTTGTCCTGAAAATATTAATATATACCCAATTAAATAAACTAATCCACCTAGAAATATCCCTTTGACTATTTTTTCTGATTTACATTCTATAAATTTCATAAATTTTCTCCCTATCTTTAAAAATATCATATACTTTTTCAGCTGTTGTTGATTTTCCCGCCCCTGGTAAACCCTCTATTATAATCAATTTAGTTGGCATCTTTTATACCCCTTTCATTTTATACTCTTTTTAGTGTTTAATAAGTAGATTTTAATTATTATCAAATTCTTCTTTTGCTTTTTCTAATATCATAGTAATAAATTTATTCTTTCCATTTGTGTATTTAGCTCTATCATTTTCGTATTTTATTGCTAATTCATTTTTTAACTTTGAGTATTCATCTATATATTCATTATATTTTTTAAGATAATTTCTAAAATAAATATGGTTTTTCCATATGTTTGAACCATATACTTCTATATGTAAGTAGCGTGTTCTTCTTTCTTCACTCCCTTTATCAAAAAAGAGTCTTCCATCAACACCTACTTTTTAATTTTTCTAAATTCTCTCTTAATTTTTTATTTCCTACGACAACTATCTTACTCCCTAGGGGTCCTTTTCCTAAAATATTTACAAAAAATAATTATTTGCATATCTTTACATAATTAACAAGTGTCATTCTTTCATTTATAAGTCTTAGCTCACCGACTTTTACATAACCCAATTTTTCATATAGGTGACAGTTGCCCTTTTCCTGAAATATTGTATCCAAAATCCATTTGCTTGCATTTGGATAATAATTTTCTATTTGTTTTAATGCTTCTTTTGCAATTCCTCTATTTTGGTATTCTGGAATAACAGATAAAGCCGAAATTTTATATGTCATTTCCCCAAATTCCATTACTCTAACCCAGCCAACATTAATGTCATTTAGTTGAAAAATATATGCTGTGGTATTGGCTCTATCAATCTTCGCTTTAATTACCTCAACGCTTTACATCGCAGGATTCACATCATAGTCCTGATATTTATCAAGCAATGGTTTAAATGATTTTTTCTGTATATTGTGAACAATATCTGCAATGTCGCTTGAAATCTGTATTATCCTTAGCATCTCTACTCCTCCCGTTATATATAAACAATCATTATTTCGTCTTAATCTACAATTATACTCTATTATTTTTTTTATATATTATTTTTACTTTCTAACTACAGTTCCCTACTTCGTTATTTTATTATACCCTATTAAATTAAACATTGTAATATATTAAGGTAATTATGTTATTAAATGTATGTACTATTCCCGTTCTATAAATTAATAAAAATAAAAAACGATGATAAAGTTTAATCCTTATCACCGTTTTCTATATTATATATTTTATAATTCTATTTTAATTACATCATTAATTTACACATATTATTTGCAAACTCCATTGGATCTTCTATAGTTAATCCTTCTATAAGTAATGCTTGATTATATAATAAATCTGTAAAAATATTTAGCTTATCTTTATCATTTTCATAAGCAGCTTTTAGCGATTTAAACACTTCATGATTTACGTTTATTTCTAAAACCTTATCCGCCTTTGCAGCTTCGTTATTTGGCATAGCTTTTAGAATCTTTTCCATTTCAATTGAAAGTTCACCTTCATTTGATAAACATACAGCATGATTTTTTAATCGCTTTGATGCTTTTACATTTTTCACTTTATTACTTAATATATCTTTCATAGCTTTAAACAATTCTTCATTTTCCTTATTATCAGCTTCAGATGTATTTTCATTTTCATTTGCTTCTATACCTAAGTCACTACTTGATACAGATTTAAATTCTTTTTCTTTATAATTCATTAGAATTCTTATTGCAAATTCATCTATATCATCAGTAAAGTAAAGTATTTCGTATCCTTTATCTAAGACACTCTCTGTTTGTGGCATCTTTTTAATTCTTTCAACTGATTCACCAGCTGCATAATAAATATACTTTTGATCTTCTGGCATTCTTTCTATATATTCAGCTAAAGTTATCATTTTTCCTTCTTTTGAAGAATGGAACATTAATAAGTCTTTTAGAATATCTTTATTAGCGCCATATTCATTGTACACACCATATTTTAATGTTCTTCCAAAAGACTCATAGAATTTTTCATAGTTCTCTCTATCATTCTTTAACATATTTTCTAATTCATTCTTTATCTTTGTTTTTACATTCTTAGCAATAAGCTTTAACTGTCTATCATGTTGCAGTATTTCTCTTGATATATTTAATGATAAATCTTCTGAATCTACAACACCTCTAACAAATCCAAAATAGTCTGGCAATAAATCAGAACACTTATCCATTATCATAACGCCACTTGAATATAGTTCTAAACCTTTTTCATATTCCTTAGTATAAAAGTCGTATGGCGTTTTTTCTGGAATGTATAAAACTGCATTATAACTTACTGCTCCATCAACACTTATATGAACATGACTTAAAGGCTTATCAAAACCATAATGTTTTTCATTATAGAAATTTTCATAATCCTCTTTAGTAAGTTCTCTTTTATTTTTTCTCCATATAGGAACCATGCTATTAACAACTTGCTCTTCTATATGCTCATCATATTCATTTTCTGTTCCTTCTTTTAATTCGCTCTTAGTTATATCCATTTTAATTGGATATCTAATAAAATCAGAATATTTTTTTATAAGTGCTTTTAGTTTGTACTCATCTAAATATTCATCATAATTTTCATCTTCTGTATTTTCTTTTAACTTAAGTATTATTTCTGTACCAATAGAATCTTTTTCGCAAGGATTTATTGTATAACCTTCTACCCCTTTAGATTCCCACATGTAAGCTTCATTACTATCAGATGATTTACTTATTACAGTAACTTCATCAGCTACTAGAAATGATGAATAGAACCCAATACCAAATTGACCTATTATGTCATGACCATCTTTAGCCTCATTATCTTTTTTAAATTGTAATGACCCGCTTTTTGCTATAACTCCAAGATTATCATCAAGTTCTTCCTTAGTCATTCCTATTCCAGTATCTGAAATCTTTAATGTTCTATTTTCTTTATCCATTGTTATTTTTATAAAATAATTATCTTTTTCAAATGTTAAAGAATCATCTACTAATGCTTTATAATAACTTTTATCAATTGCATCACTAGCATTAGAAATAATCTCCCTCATAAAAATTTCCCTGTGTGTATAAATTGAGTTAATCATAAGGTCTAGAAGTCTTCTAGATTCTGCTTTAAATTGTTTTGTTTCCAAATTAACCGTCTCCTTTCCCATTAAAAACTATTTTCTTTTTTGTCACTCTACCATTAAGAGTGCTAATAATAATTATTATATACCCATTTTAAAATTGATGTCAACATATAATTTCCCTCTTATTTCCTATTATAGGCACAATTAATGTGACTTCAAAAAAATAACTAGTCAAATTCTGTTTTATTTTCTTTCAAACTTCTAATACCCAGCACTAGATCATCTGTTTTTTATTCTTTTTATATTTGTAAACTTATTAATTCATAAGTACACTTCTTAGTTCTTCTACCGTATCAACAACAATATTTGCGCCTGATTCTTCTAACTCTTTTCTGCCTCTAAACCCCCATGATACTCCTATAGATTTAACTTCGGCATTCTTAGCTGTTTGCATATCTACATTTGAGTCCCCTACATAAACGCACTCTTCTTTTTCTAATTCAAACTCATTCATTACTTCAAAAATAGTTTCTGGATTTGGTTTAACTTGATAATTTTTTCTTTGCCCAAAGACGATATCTATTTTATTATTAAAATAATTGTTAACCATTTCTGTTGTAAACTCATGTGGCTTATTTGAAACTACTGCCAGTTTAATTCCTAATCCTCTTAATTCATCTAAAAGTTCACAAATACCTTCATAAGGTTTTGTTTCATCAACCATATGTTCTAAGTAATAATCATCATATAATTTTAATACCTTATTAAATAGGTCCTCCGTATAATCCTCTTTTGGAATTATTCTCTCTATTAATTTATATCTTCCATCTCCAACAAATTTCTTGTATTTATTAACTTCATAAGTGCCAAGTCCACACTCTTTAAGAGCATAATTACAAGCATTTGCAAGATCCTCTAATGTGTCTAATAATGTACCATCTAAATCAAAAATAATCGCCTTATACATTTTTAATCCTCCTTGTAATATTCAAAAATTCAACATATAAACATGTCTTAAATCATTCCACCATCTATTCTTATAATTTGTCCTGTTAAGTATTTACAATTATCATCACATAAAAATGATACTGCTTTTCCTATTTCTTTTGCATCACCAAATCTACCCATTGGTATTTCCTCTTCTAAAGCTTTCCTTTCTTCTTCGCCTAAAAAACTATTCATTTCAGTTTCTATAACTCCTGGTGCTATTGCATTTACCCTAACTCCAGATAGTGCTACTTCCTTTGCAAGCGCCTTTGTAAACAAGTTTAAGCCACCTTTACTTGCAGAGTATAAAACTTCACATGAAGCTCCAACTTCCCCCCACATTGAAGATATATTAACTATATTTCCACACCCTTTACTAATCATATGAGGAAGCACATGTTTACTTAAATACATTGCACCTAAAAGATTAGTTCCTATAATAGCATCTATATCCTCTTCTGATGAATCCATAAATAATCCTATTTGTGATATTCCTGCATTATTAACTAAAATGTCTATTTTACCAAACATTTTTATTGCTTCATCAATTATTATTTTTGACTTTTCAAACGAAGATATATCACCCTTCAATAATTTTGCAGAGCCACCATTTGCAATTATTTCTACTAATGTTAATTCTGCTCCATTATCATCCTTTGAATAATTTATTATTACAGAAGCGCCATCCCTGCTTAATTCTAATGCAATTGCTTTACCTATTCCTCTTGATGCGCCTGTTACTAATGCTACTTTTCCTCTTAAGCTTCCCATTTTTTCATTTACCTCACTATCTTTACTATTTCAAAATTATTATCAATTAATGTTATTTTAAACATTCTTTCATTACTCTTTTTACATTGCCAAAAAATATTTTTTCTATTTCATCATCATTAAATCCATTTTTATTTAAAGCATAAGAAAGCTTTCCTATTTCTCCTATATTATCAATTTCAACTTCATTTTCTATTCCATCAAAATCTGTTCCTAAAGCTAAAACATCTATTCCACCAATATTTTTTGTATGTTTAAGATGTAAAATCATATCTTCAATTGTAGGAATTTCTTTTTCCCCAAGAAATGCCCCGCAAAAGTTTAATCCCATAACTCCACCTTTATTTGCAAGCTTTACTATCATATCATCAGTTAAATTTCTTGAATGATTTGTTATAACTCTTGCATTTGAATGAGTTGCTATAAATGGCTTTTTGCAAATATCTATTAAATCATAAAAACCTGCATCTGATAAATGAGAACAATCTGGTATAATTCCAAAATGCTCCATTTCGGTTACTATTTCTTTTCCTCTTTTTGTTAGTCCTTTATCTTTATGCTCAAAGTTACTATTAGGATATCCTATGCTATTTGGGAAATTCCATGTTAAAGTTATAAACCTTATTCCAAGGTCATACATTTCCTTAACTCTCTCAATTTTCCCTTCAAGAACTTCACCTTCTTCAATTGATAAAAAAGCTCCTATTTTCCCATTATCATTAGCTTTATCTAATTGGTCTAAATTTCTAACTATAACTATATCCTTTGAGTTAACTTCTATTTCAGCAATAAGATTACTAAAAATTCTTTTGAATTCACTATAAGGATTATCTACACAATCTAATTCTATAAATGTTGCAAAAACCTGCGCTAATGCTTTTGATTTTTTTAATTTCTCTATATCTACCTTACAAATACTTTTTTCTAATTTAAAATTCTCATGAAATAATCTAAGAGCTGTATCACAATGTAAATCTATTGAGTTCATAATTATCTTCCTTCCTTTGTTTTATTTTGCATTTTATTTCTAACTTCATCTTCCATTCTATATCTTTCATTTCTTACCCATAAAAGATAATCATCAATTTTTTCAGGTCCACCAATAACTTTTCTTCTAACCCAAAGAATTCCTGTATCTTGTGCTTCTACACTCCACTTTATTAAACTAATTTCTCCATTTTCTATTTCTATAGATGTCATAGAATCTGGCAACACACAACATCCATCATTAAAATATGGTGGCTCATTTTTCTTTGGGAACCTACTATTATGAGTGTGTCCACACAATAACATTTTGCTGTTACTTTTTGCCCATCCCTTAAGCTGTCTATCAATTTTATTACCTTTAGTGTTACTCTTTGCAAGGCTTGTGGGATCTTTAAATCCCGCTATGCCATTTAAAAACTTCCACACATATCTAACTAAAAATCTATTAACCATCCATCCAGTAGAGTTCATAAAATCTCCTTGATTACCATGGGTAACTAGAAATTTTTCTGAAACTTCTTCATATTTAAATGTTAATGCTTCATAAAATTCTATATCTTTAATAAATTTCAAAAAATTTTCCCCATAAGCTGATCCACATTTTCTTAAAGACCTATATTGACTGCTATAAAAACTTTCTCTTTTCTTTATTATATCATGATTTCCATATATTATATAAAGTCTATTTTTGTCTTTAAATTTATTTAATATTTTAAAGACATTTTCATAGGCATATGCAATATCTTTAAAATTCTTATTTTTCCAAAGTTCATCGCCATCTCCAACTTCAACATAAGTAAATCCTTGCCTAAAATAATATCCTAAAGCTGTTTTATAAATATTTCTATTTGAGAGTAATGCATCAAAAAATGTTCCGTCACCTCTATGAACATCTGAAATAAATACTATTTTATCTTTATTATCAAATTTAATTTCTTTTGAATTATTATATAAATATTCTAATTTTTTTATAGACATATTACGCTCCATTAATTATTATTATCCAATTTATAATATGAATTAGCATAGCTATGTGCTAATTATTAAATAACTGATATTTTCATTACAAAATAAAAAAATAAATATATATAAAATAATAGTATTTTGTACAAACTAAACTTATCTAAAAAGAATGTTGATGAACTAGCCAAAATTATTAAAGATGTAATCTTTATTTAGTATTTTTAAAAAGCTACCATAAAGGAGATTTGAATGTGAAGAATAACATAAAGAAATTCATAGTTTTTATGATAATCATTTTAATTTTAGACCCACTTGGAAACACTTTAGCTTTTGCTGATGAACCCTGTGCATTACCAGAGGAAGCAGCTTCAACCTTAAATGATACTTCACCTACAAGCGATGCCCTCAAATCTGAGTTCGACTGTTTAATTAAGGATTTATTTATTAAAAGGAATGTTTCAGTTGTTTCTGGAGATTGTGAAGAATTAAAAGATTTTTATGATTTAAATGTTAAAGTAAGCCGATATGCTTATGAAAGTGAAGTTAAAAAAGCCCAATATCTTATTAACTGGTCTGGTAAACAGGCTGTTGTATTTAAAGATTTAGATTCTATTGTAAAGGTACGAAAAGTTAAAGAAAAAGAACCAGGATTATTCGGAGTAATTTGTGATGTAATTACTGAATTCAACTATTATTATACTGATTCACCAGAAGTAATAAATACTTTTAGGCTTGGAACTAATCATTATCTAAATCTAAAAAAAACTGAAGATAGATATATTATTACAAAAGAATGGTACACTGACCCCTTTGCGGATTCTCTTAATTTAAATAATATTAAAACAGAAGAAGTGAAAAAATATATTTTGGCTAAAGAAGCTCCCGAGTATACGCCTAGTGAAAAAGTGCAAAAAGCTATTGATTATGCTAATACATATTGTGGTGCTTCTAAAAATGAAGAGTTTATGTTTAAATATAATTCTTCAAAATATAAAAACCATAACCCAGATGGAGGAGACTGTGCAAACTTTGCTTCCCAAATACTTCACGAAGGTGGTGGCTTTAAGAAAAATGGAACTTGGAATTATGCAGGAAAAAACGGAACAAAAGCTTGGCTTAATGCACAAGGATTTAAAAGTTACATGGTAGGAAGTGGCAGAGGATCTTGTATAGCAAAAGGTAGCTACCAACAAGTTTATAAAGCAGCCTATAATATGCGTCCTGGAGATTTTGTAGCTTATGAAAGAAAAGGTCGTATTATTCATATTTCAACTGTAACTGGATTAGATTCTAAAGGTTATCCTTTAGTAACTTGTCATAACACAGATAGGTTGCTTGTTCCTTATGATTTAGGTTGGAGTAATGAAAATATAACCTTCCATTTAGTTCATACACATTATTAAATATATAAGTAAAGGGACTGCGATATTTATCGTAGTCTCTTTACTTCTTTCTTCTTTACTTCAATTTTATTTATTTCTTCTTTCTTTACTTATGTTAGCTATTTACTACTACATCCAGTTAAAAATACAAATAACATCGTTGTTATAAAAAATATTTTTATAACTTACCTTTCATTCATAATCCTCTCTTTTATATTCATAATTAAATCCATTAAGACACTTATAAAGAATCGTCTTTGTCATAATGTATTATTTAATTTAAATAGTGTAATTATTACAATTTGAAGTTTTATATTAAATTATAATAATTAGATCAAAAACTATCTCCGCTTGTAAAATCTCATAAGTTAATATAAAATCATTTTTTTCAATTTCATTACATAAATATAATTCTATCTTTTACTTTGCTTAAATTAATTTCTATAACATCTTCTTTTGTATATTTAATTGCATTATCTATTAAATTAATTAAAATTTGTTCCATATCACTTTTTATTGCTACTATATTAACATCTTCTAAATCTGTTTTTATAAATAAATTTAATATTATACCAATTATAGTGAAGTTATTACTAAATTGTTTCCTACAAAAAAAGAACTATCATTTCTGAAAGTTCCTTAGTAAATCTGACTAGTTATTTTCCGAAGTTCCCTAGCTGTAATATATTGGTATAATATTAAATCACTCACATACAGCTTCATTTTTATATTCATCTATTGATTTTGCAACAGCTTCCATAAGTTTCTTTTGATAAACTGGATCAGATAACATTTTATCTTCATTCCAATTACTCATAAATCCCATTTCAAATATTACAACTGGCACTTGTGACCAGTTAAAGCCTGTTATATCTGGTCTTTCAAAAACTCCATTAACCTTTATTCCAGAAGTTTTCAAAGTTTTTTCTAATATTTTTCCATACTTATTACTATCTTCAAAAATACATTTAGTATCTTTTCCATTTTTAGATGGCACTAAAATTGTTGTACCAGTTTTTCCGCTATCATTTAAGCTATCACAATGTATTCTTATCGCTAAATCAGAAGTGCACTTATTTGCAACTTCTGCTCTCTCTGCATTACTTATCCTTACATCATGACAATCTCTTGTCATGACTACTTTATAACCTTTGTTTTCTAAAATTTCTTTTAAAATTATAGATGCTTCTAAATTAACTATATACTCAGCTTTTTTAGTTGCAACTCCTGCTGTTCCAGATGATACTCTTGCTTTTCTTTGACCTGATCCTGGAGCTATCGGTTCTGTTTTACTATCACCTTTTTCTTGATGACCTGGATCAATACAAATAGTAAAATCTTTGTTATCCACTATATCATTTTTTACCATTAATGCATTTGGAACTACAGTAATTAGATTTGTAACTATTAATATTGATAATAGCATTGTACTTATTATTTTTTTCATATTTTCCTCCTTAGATTAGCTAAAGGACATTTAAATAAATAGTGCGTCAGTATTATAATCTATTTTTCATCATACTTTATCGGCAGATACCTCTGATACTTCACTAGCAAATCGCTACCGCTCTTTGCCATTTCAAAAAAATATCCATGGCATAGTTGACTTGTTATTTATTTTTACGTCCCTAATTACACCTTATTAATAAGTTGCCCTAAGGATTATTTATTATTCTATAAACTAAAAACCCCAACAGTCATATTATATACTATCAAGGTTTTTATTAATGTAATATAATTAAAATTTAGTTAATTTTTTCTTTTTCCAAAATTGATGTACAGTTAGGACAGCGGACTGCCTTAATTGAAATTTTAGTGCAACAAAACTGGCAATCCTTTGTAGTTACTTCTTTCTCTGTTTTATTTGCTTGTTTCTTACCAATATTGCTTAATTTATTCATAGCCTTAACTAGTAAGAAAATTAAAAATACCATAATTAAGAAATTAATTACTGCTGTAATAAATGCACCATAACGAATATTAACATCAAATACTGTTAATACTAAATCGCTAAAATCTTTTTTTGCAAATAACCCTATAATTGGTGAAATTATATCATCAACCAAAGATTTAACTATTCCTTGAAATGCAGCACCTATAATAACACCTACTGCTAAATCTAGTACATTTCCCTTTAGTGCAAATTGTTTAAATTCTCCTAAAATTTTTTTCATTACTTATTCCTCCTTTGTATCTTCCAATACATTTTCTATATATCATTATCATCTTTTCCTTTGAATAATAATTTGTTTTTAGACGACCTAAAAATATACTTGTTTCATTTATATCTAACATCAATAAGAACATTCTAAAAATATTATGTCCTAATAGTAAAAAAATATTACTTATTATATAATAATAAGTAATATAAACCAATTTTTATCAAGCTATTTTTAGTATTGTACATTTTTCAAAGCTAATCCATGAGCATGAGCTGTTGGGCCCGCTTCTGATCTTTGCTTAGCTTCAAGTATTTTTTTCATATCTTCAAACTTTTTAGTCCCAAGGCCTATTTCTATAAGTGTTCCTGTAATTATTCTAACCATATTCTTTAAGAACCCGTTTCCGTTAAACTCCATTTCTATGTTTCCATCATTTTCTCTAATGTTTATATAGTTAATAGTTCTAACAGTTGCCTTACTCTTATTTTTTAATGTTGTAAAACTCATGAAATCATGTGTTCCAACTAAAATAGCAGCAGCTTTTTGCATTTGCTCAATATCTAGCTTTTCTGGAATATGACAAGTATATTTCTTATTAAATACATTTCTATATTTATTATTATTAATTCTATAAACATAAGTTTTTGAAATTACGTTATATCTAGCATGAAATCTTTCACTTGTATCTTTCATAGCTTTAACCACTATATCTTCTGGTAAGTATTCACATAGATAATCTAACATTTCTTCTACAGTTTTTTCACAATTTGTTGTAAAGTTTGCTATGTAATTTTCTGCATGAACTCCTGTATCCGTTCTTCCACAACCTATTACTTGAATTTCCTCTTTAGTCATTTTAGCTATTACACTTTCTAATTTTTCTTGGATTGTTGCAATATTTCCTTTTTGCGTTTGCCATCCTTTATATCTTGATCCATCATATTCAATTTCTATTTTTAAGTTTCTCATTTTTTTATCCACCTTCACTTGTTTATACTAGGCACTTTCAAAAAAATATACTATCGAATTGGTCTTTTTTTTGAAAGCACCTAAATAATAATTTATTATTTAGACATTTTTTCAGATGTCTTAGTCTACATTTTTATATTTCTAATTTAAGAAAGCCCTATACGGACTCCTTATTATAACTCATTAATTACTAATTAGCTAATTATTATTTATTAACTATCTTATACGCTTATTTCTTTTAGATACCTTATATATTCAATATTAATTCTACTGGACAATGGTCTGATCCTAAAGTTTCACTATGTACATCTGCATCCTGGATTTTGTCTTTTAATATCTGTGAAACACAAAAATAATCAATTCTCCATCCTGCATTTTTTACTCTTGCATTAAATCTGTATGACCACCAAGAATATCTTCCTTCCGCCTCTGGATAAATAAATCTAAAAGTATCTACAAACCCTGATTTTAAAAGTTCTGTAAATTTATTTCTTTCTTCATCTGTAAACCCTGCATTTCTTCTATTAGGCTTTGGATTTTTAAGATCTATTTCTTTATGGGCAACATTTAAATCACCACACACTACTACTGGTTTACTTTTTTCAAGATTCTTTAAATGATCTCTAAAAGCGTCTTCCCAAACCATTCTATAATCTAATCTTAAAAGCTCTGCCTTTGAATTTGGAGTATATACAGTTACCATATAAAAATCTTCAAACTCTAAAGTAATAACTCTTCCTTCAGTGTCATGTTCTTGTATTCCAAGCCCATAGCTATGACTTAAAGGTTTCTTTTTAGTAAATATTGCAGTACCTGAGTACCCCTTTTTTTCTGCATAATTCCAATATTGATGATATCCTTCTAATTCTAAATCTATTTGTCCTTCTTGCAATTTACTTTCTTGAATACAGAATATATCTGCATCTACTTCATTAAAATAATTTAAGAAGTCTTTTTTAACACAAGCTCTTATTCCATTAACATTCCATGATATTAATTTCATATCTCCATCTCCTTTTTACCTTTAGTTATTTCCTTTATTATAACATTTATACCATTGAATGAATAGAAATTATATAATAATTATTATTGACTTACCTAGCTTTTGTTTATAAAAAAATATCTAGTAAATAACTTTTAATTATTTACTAGATATTTAAAATCTTAGATCTATTTTATTCTATCTACACCCTTAGATCTCTGAAAGTGTACTTATCCATTGAAAGTAATTGGCTCTCCTTTATTTCTGGTCATATACTTATCTTTTTCTGAATTTCTATGTGACATTTAGAACTCCAATATCTTACTTATTATTATTCTATTCAAGTTGGACTAAAATATTAATATCTAAAATGAAAGTTTTACTATGAATTATGAATACACATTATTTTTTAACTTCCTTATTTTCATATAATTTTGCTGCTATAAAATACGATATACATATTAATATAATATCTAATACTAATACGCCTAAGATTAAAGTTGTAGGATTTCTTATAATTGTAATGAAAGTGTTAGATGAACTTAAAACTTCAACCATAGACATAGCTAATACTAATGGTAGTAATTTAGCTAGCGTTGTTATTAACCTACCTTTTTGACCATATTTCAAATTAATTGGTATAACTGCTGATATCATTACTGTAGATGATGTAATTGTAATTATTAAGAAATAAACATATGATAATGTTATCCCTGATTGATTAACTAAATTTGCTAGCAAATAAGATATTGTCATTGGTATAATAGATATAACAAGTGCTATTAATGCCCCTATATACCTAGATATTACATATTCTTTTTTTCTTACTGGTAATACCGCTACTAAAAAATCAATTTTACTTATATCCTCATAAGCTAAAACTTGATTTACAAGTAAAATAACCGCTACTGCTGGTGAATATACTATAAATTGTTCGCCTATAACACCAAATATTACTGCAGCAATCCCAATGAAAATAAATTGTTTTTTTATTGTAATAATTGTTTCTATATAACCCTTTGTTAAATTCACTATATTATTCATTATCCCCACCCCTTGTATAGTACATTAATATATCTTCTAAATTAACTTTGTCATAAATAACCTCTTCTCCAAATACTTGATACGCTTCTTCTTTATTATTTGTTAACCCTTCAAATCCACATAAATTTTCCTTATAAGAAACAAGACATGTCTTTGTTTCTTTTGTTAACAAACTTCTTTTTCCTCTAACTATTGAATGTTTTTCTATTAAAGCATCTTTTTCATCATATAAAATGATTTTACCTTTAAATATTAATGCAATATAATCTGCTGCTTTGTCTAAATCAGAAGTTATATGCGTCGAATAAAATACCGTTACATTTTCATTTTCCATATGTTCTTGTAATATTTCTAAAAACTCATTTCTTACTAACGGATCCAAGTTTGCTGTTGGCTCATCCATTATAATTAACTTTGGATGATGACTTAATGCTATTACAAGATCAAATTGTCTTTTTTCTCCTGATGATAATTCTTTATATATTTTATTTTCATCTAGCAAGAATTTTTTAATATACTTTTTGTATATATTCTCATCCCATTCTTTATAAAATCTACAAAACATTCTTTTAATATGCTTTAATTTAGACTCTGCTAAATATCCTGAAGTCTCTCCAACATATCCTATCTTTTCTTTTATATTAATATTGTCACTGTCTACTTCTTCCCCTAATATTTTAATAGTTCCTTCATCCTTAAAAAGCATATTCATTATTAATTTTATAGTTGTTGTTTTCCCGGCTCCATTAGGTCCTATGAATCCAGTTATATAACCTTTTTTAACATTGAATTTTGATATATCTAATTTGAAACCTTCGAAATTTTTCTTTAAGTTACTAATTTCAATTGCATTCATTACTTATACCTCCTCATCCTCATATAAACTTTTAAATATTTCCATAGCTTCTTCTAATGACAATCCTATTATCTTAGCTGATTTTATAACCCCTTCTAATTTACTTTCAATTTCATATAAAGCTACTTCCCTAAGTCTTTGGGTATTTGCCGTTGATACAAATGTACCTTTTCCAGCAGATGTTTTAAGAAATCCCTCTTTTTCTAATTCTTCATAAGCCCTTTTTGTTGTAATAATGCTTACTTTTAATTCTTTTGCAAGCATTCTAATAGATGGAAGCATATCCCCTGCCTTTAATACACTATTTAGAATATGATTCTTTATCTGAGATTGAATTTGCTCATATAAAGGAATTGGGGATGAATTACTAATTACTATATTCAAAAAATCGCCTCTCTTTTCATCTTATTATTAACCTAGCAAACTAAAATATGTGTATATATTATCTATATACACATATTAATACTTATACACATATTTTGTCAATACTTTCCTTAAAATAATTTATTTTTAGATTCTTAAATTATTGAACTTTATATATCTCTAATTTAAAAAAGTATAAAAATAAAATAAGCAGATAGAAATATATTATTTCTATCTGCTTATTTTAAAAATTCTTAATATAAAGGATATTTATCACATAAAGTTATTACTCTAGCTTTAAGCGGTTCTAAATCTTGTCCTTTATTTGAAATAGCCTCATTTATAATAACTGCTATTTCTTTCATATCTTCAAGTTTAAATCCTCTTGTTGTTATTGCCGCTGTACCAATTCTTATACCAGAAGTTATAAATGGACTTCTAGTTTCATTTGGTATTGTATTTTTATTAACTGTAATACCAATAGTATCTAAAAGAATTTCCGCATCCTTACCTGTTATATCTTTAGATGTTAAATCTACTAATATTAAGTGATTATCTGTTCCACCTGAAACTATTTTGAAACCATGACTTATAAGTTCTTCTCCCAAGACTTTACAGTTTACAACTACATTTTCCATATAAGTTTTGTAGTTTGGTTGTAAAGCTTCTTTAAAACATACAGCCTTAGCTGCAATAACATGCATTAATGGACCACCCTGTATTCCTGGGAATATGTTTTTATCTAATGCCTTTGCATATTTTTCTTTGCAAAGTATTAATCCCCCTCTTGGGCCCCTTAAAGTTTTATGTGTTGTTGATGTAACGAAATCAGCATAAGGTACTGGTGATGGGTGAACTCCTGCTGCTACTAGCCCTGCAATATGAGCCATATCAACCATAAAGAATGCCCCTACTTCATCACAAATCTCTCTAAACTTTTTAAAATCAATAATTCTTGAATAAGCACTAGCTCCAGCTACAATTAGTTTTGGCTTATGTTCAAGAGCTAATTTTCTTACTACCTCATAATCAATTACTTCTGTTTCTATGTCTACCCCGTAAGAAACGAAGTTAAATAATTTTCCTGAGAAGTTAACTGGTGACCCATGAGTTAAATGTCCTCCATGACTTAAATCCATTCCAAGAACAGTATCTCCTGGTTCTAATATTGTAAAGTAAACTGCCATATTTGCTTGTGATCCTGAGTGTGGTTGAACATTTGCATGCTCTGCCCCAAATATTTCACAAACTCTATTTCTTGCAATATCCTCAATTTTATCTACAACGTGACACCCACCATAATATCTTTTATTTGGATATCCTTCTGCATACTTATTTGTAAGATATGAACCCATAGCTTCCATAACTGCTTCTGATGCAAAATTTTCTGATGCTATTAGTTCTATTCCATTTTTTTGTCTCTTTAATTCACTTTTCATTAATCCATAAATTTCTTCGTCTTCTCTTGATATTTTATCAAAATTCATATCATTCACCCCAATTTGCTTTTTATAAGATTATATGTTTAATTCTTATAATAATCAACAGTTATTTAACATAATAATACTCCACATGCTAGTTTTTCTTCCTATTTTCTCCTATTTACTCTATTTTAAGCTATTCCGAATATTTTTTATATTTAAAATATTAAGATACGTATTATTTAAAGCATATTATTATATGTAAAAGTGGACTACCCTAGTACTTATTTATATTTGCTGCAAGGATACTTTGTGTATATTTTAATATTAATGTTTATGATATAATATTAAAATAATTTTATTTTGGGAGCGAACTATATGAATATGAATGAATTACTTCACGTAGCCACATTTGCCGGTAAACTACTTCTTGAAAGTGGCGGTGAAACTTATAGATCTGAAGAAACAATCTGCAGAATATGTAAATTATATGGTGTTGATGAAGCTGAAAGCTTTGTAACTCCAACAGGAGTAATGGTTTCTATTTGCAATAAAGGAAAAACTTATTCATTAATAAGAAGAGTATCTACAAGAACTGTAGATTTAGATAAAATAGATAAAGTTAATGACTTATCTAGAAATATACTTTCAAGAAATCTTACTGTATCTGAGTTGAAAAGTGAGTTACAACTTATTGAAAATGGAGAAAGATACTCAATGCCTATTACCATAATTTTTTCTGCTCTAGGTGCTGGATGCTTTTCTGTTTTATTCGGAGGAACATTCATGGATTTATTTTCCGCATTTTTAATTGGTTTACTAGTAAAACTTGTTAATATAAAAGGCGAGGCTCTTGAAATCAACCAATTTTTCATAAATAGTATTTGTGGTGCTGTTGCAGCTGCATTTGCAATTATTTTTGTAAAATATGGTATAGCTGATAATTTAGATAAAACTATCATAGGCTCAATAATGATGCTTGTTCCCGGTTTATCAATTACTAATGCGATCCGTGATACTATTGCCGGTGATCTATTAGCTGGTATTACTCGTGCAACAGAAGCTTTCCTAGTTGCAATATCAATTGCTGTAGGTACTGGTTCTGTAATAAGCTTTTGGATTAGTATATTTGGAGGTTCTATATTATGATTTTAGAAACTATTATAGCTTTCATTGCAACCTTCGGATTTGGAATTATATTTAATATAAAAGGAAAAAAATTGTTTTTTGCTGCTTTTGGTGGCGCCCTGAGTTGGTTTGTATATTCACTTTGTCTAAATCTTGGCTTAACAGAAATATCATCGCTCTTCTTATCTTCAGTAATATTTAGTACATATTCTGAAATATTTGCAAGAATTTTAAAAACTCCTGTAACAACACTTGTAGTTTGCGCTTTAATTCCATTAGTTCCTGGGGGCGGAATGTACTACACAATGTTTGAAGCAGTTACTGGAGATATAAATAAATCATTAGCACTTGGCCTAAATACTATTTCAAGTGCAGGTGTTTTAGCACTTGGTATAATTTTTGTTTCAACTATAACTAAACTGATAATGTCTCATAAAAGAAAAATAGAAATTAAAAATTTAGGACAAAATTTATAGTATCTTAAAATGAAAACCTTAAGGTAAAGTCTACCTTAAGGTTTTCATATTAGAGCAATGAAATAACAATTATAGTTTATTTCGATTTGTTACTATCTTTTATACTACTTAACAAAAGTATTTATTGTCTTTATTAATTTTTTTAAATTTTCTTGTTGCTGAGTATCTTCTTCTATACCTAAACAATTATTAGCATAGTTTTCTATTACAAGTCCACCAACTTTATTTATAGCAGATCTAATTGCTGAAATTTGCACTAATACATCTCCACTACAGACATTTTTCTCTATCATCCCGTGAATACCCTTAACTTGACCTTCTATTCTATTAAGCCTATTAAGAATGTCTTTTCTTAATTTTTCATTATCATCATTCATTTTTACCTCTCCCATTAACGTACTTATTATACAAAATTTATATCTTATCTAACTATTTTTCTAGTTAATGTACCTATTCCTAACCCTATTAATATAACACTAATTATAATCTGTACATTCTCTATTATGTAACTAAGCCCTGTTAATTCTGAACTGTTCCATCCAACTCCTCCAAAAATTCCAAAACTTAAATTCATAGCTTCATTTAAATGTCTTAATGTAATACTTGGAATTTCTCTAAATGTGTACTGAATAACCTCTTCCTCTACAATAATTCCTGAAAATAAATATATTATTGAAAATATTAAAATAATAATTATTCCTGATATAAATGTAAATTCAGGACGCTCTCCATAACCACAAGTTGCCCAGGATACTATTGATTGTGCTTTAGGCAGTGGTCTTAAAGTTTTTCTCTTTTCAATATTACAAAGATAGTAATATTCTCCAAAGTTATTACTCAAAGTATTTTCTTTAAACTTATCTGCTAAAGTTTCATAAACCATATATAAACCTTCGTACTCATCTCTTGTTTTTTTTCTCACCTCTATTTTATCAAAGAAGCTTTTTTCATCTAATTTACTTTTTAATATATCTCTAAAATCTAAGTCTTCGATATATGTTTTCACTACCTTTATTCCTTTTAAATTAGAATCTTTAATCGCTATTTTTTTCCACTGATTTTTTATAAATATTGCATTACTTAAATCACTATCTTCAAAATTAGTATTAGTAAGGGTACACTCTTCGAAAATACTATATATTAAATTGCATCCTATAAATTTACTATATATATTACACTTATTAAATGAACAAGAAAAATTATCATCTATGTTTAAAGATGGAACTTTATTTGTATCTGATTTTACAAAAATACAATTATCAAACGTGACTCCACCACCCTTGAAGTTACATTTTTCAAAATAACATCCAATAAATTTACAATCTTTAAATCTAATATTACTAAAATTACATTCTAAAAATTTTCCACATAATATATCTATGTTCTCAATTAACTGAAATTCATCTTCACTTTTATCTTTTTTATCTCCAAAAAATTCTTTATTAAAAGTCTTATAACTAAACTTATTATCTGGTTTAAAATTTTTATCTAAGTTTCTATCCTTTGCCATTTCTCTAAAGATATTTTCATTATTTTCTTTTCTTTTTTTTAGTTCTTCGTATGCTGCTGATCTCTCTTCTTTAAAATTAATATATCCCATTATCTTCACCTCATAAAGTATTATCTATATATGTTGTGCAATTAACTGAGTTTTATTACATATCATTTTAAAAAATATTTATTCTACATACTGATTAATTTAGCATTCTTAAAATATATTTTTTTTAATGCTTTAATTTTTTTTATGAAACTTTAAAGTATTCCTTAAGTATTACTGCTCTTATAGCTTCATACTTTATCCCATCTGGAACTTCTTTTTTTATTATGCTTACTTTATCATATCCATGTTTTTCACAAGCTTTTAAAATCACTTCAAAATCACTTTCGTTATATAGTTCATCTAAATTCAAATTAAATTTTACATCTCCACTTTCCTTTATATAATCTGTAACATAGCCAAGTATAGTTGAAAGAGAAAGTTCTATTTCTTCAACTATATTATCTAAATCATTTCCAGATTTTATCATATCTATAGCTATTTCTTGATTTGTTCTATTTTCACCATCTATTATTAATTTTCTTCTCTTTTTCTCTATCCATTTTGTATCTATATTTTTTTCTACTACATAACCTTGGACTTCTGAAATTAGACTTTTACCATAAGAATCTATTTTCTTCTTTCCAACTCCGCCAATATCCTTTAAGTTGTCTAGAGTTAATGGATATCTTCCACTTATTTCTTTTAATGTATTTTTAGATATTATTAATTGAGGTAGCGTTTTTTCTTTTTTTGCACATTCTTTTCTTACTTCCATTAATCTACATAACAATTCATCATCAGTAGAAACTTCAAAAGGAATATTAACAACTTCTTTTTCTTCTTCTACGAAAGTTCTTTCAACCTTTATTTTATTATCTTCTACATAGCTACTAATAACTTCACTAAATCTATCTCCATATTTTTCATATTTGTTTTCTCCAACTCCTGATATATCTAGCATTTCAGATTTAGATATTGGGAATTTAATACTCATTTCACGAATAGTTCCATCTCCAAATATCATATATGGAGGTATTCCACTTTCTTTTGAAATTTCTAGTCTTAATTCTCTTAGTATATCAAATAATCCATTAACATCACTAATTGTTCTTTCAATTTTAAATTCTTTAAATTGTACACTTTCTTCGCTTTTTAACACTTTCATAGATTTATTATTTAATTTTAATATTGGATATGTTCCTTCTAAAGAATCAACATATCCATGAGAAATTAACGTATTTATAAATTCTTTAAGGCTTTCATTTGAATAATCCTTCATAATCCCATGAGTTGATAATTCATCAAATTTAAATTGAGTTACTTTTTTATTTTTAGAACCTCTTAAAACATCAATTACCATTGTTGCTCCAAAACTTCTTTTCATTCTATAAATGCAAGCAAGTACTTTTTGAGCATCTACTGTTTTATCTATTAATTCACCTTCATTTAAACAATTACTACAATTATTACATGGTTTTTCACGAACATCTCCAAAATAGCTAAGAATATAGTTTCTATAACATCCATTACTATAAACTAAATCTACTATTTGTTGAAGCTTTCTATATTGATTATTTTTTCTATCTTCATTTTCTGTACCAATTTCAATTAAGTATTTATGTGTATGGATATCCCCTGGAGCGAAAAGCAAAATACACTCACTTTTTTCTCCATCTCTACCTGCTCTACCTATTTCTTGATAGTATCCTTCTATGTTTTGTGGCATATTATAGTGAATTACATATCTTATATTGGATTTATCTATTCCCATACCAAAGGCATTTGTTGCAACCATAATATTTAATCTATCATGTGTGAAATCCTCTTGATTTCTTCTTCTAATTTCATCGGATAGCCCTGCATGATATTTTCCTACAGCATTGCCCCTCTCTTTTAAAATTTCATAAACAGAGTCTACTTCTTTTCTTGTAGATGCATATATTATACCCGATTGTTCTTTATTATCTTCTACATACTTTACAAGATAATTTCTTTTATTTCCTGTTTTATTTATATTAATTGAAAGATTTTCTCTATCAAATCCTGTCAAAAACACTTGTGGATTTTGAAGTGCTAATTGTTTTACTATATCAACTTTAACTTCTTCTGTTGCTGTTGCTGTAAATGCAGTTACTATTGGTCTTACTTCTAATTTATTTATAAACCCTGCAATTCTTCTGTAACTTGACCTAAAATCATGTCCCCATTGAGATACACAATGGGCTTCATCTATTGCAATTTGACTTATATTTCCTTGTGTTACCGCATTAATAAATTCATTAGAATCTAATCTTTCTGGAGCAATATAAATAATTTTATATTTATTTTGTTTAACTCCATCTAAAACGCTATTAAACTCAACAGTACTTAAAGAGCTATTAATATAGGTACCATTAATCCCCATTGCTTTTATAGCATCAACTTGGTCCTTCATAAGCGATATTAAAGGAGAAACTACTAATGTAACCCCTTCTAAAAGCATCGCTGGAACTTGATAACAAACTGATTTACCTCCACCAGTTGGCATAATTGCCAAAACATCTTTTCCTTTTAATATATTTTCTATTATTTCATCTTGACCTTTTCTAAAACTTTTATATCCGTAATATTTTTCTAAAATTTCTAATCCTTTATCAATCAAATTTTCCACCCCTAATTGTTCTACTAAATAAAATTTCTTCTTACTTTATCATATTTAAATTATAGACTTAAACATATGTTCTTATACTATAAGATTATATTTATTCAATTATTTTATAGTCTTTACCTATTCAAATTCTATTATATCATAATTTTAGTCATCTTCAAAAAAATAGACTAATCAATATATATGGTACTTTAAGCTGTTATTTTGTTGAAGCTACCTTACACAATCTTATTTATCCTTTTGTTATATATTTTAAGTTATGCTATATTTATATACAGTACAAATAATATATACGAAGGAGATGTTAAAATGAATTATTTATCAGACTTGCATACACATACCATAGTCAGTGGTCATGCATATAGCACTTTAATTGAAAATGTTAAACAATGCTCTGAAAAAGGTATGAAAATACTTGGAGTATCAGATCATGGACCTACTATGCCTGGAGCCCCACATACTTGGTACTTTCATAACTTAAGAGTATTACCTAGAGTTATAAATAATGTTATTATACTAAGAGGTTGCGAATCTAATATACTCTCAGTTGAAGGTGACTTAGATATAGGTGATCATCCATCTTTAGATTACCTTATAGCATCTCTACATGAGGTATGCTTTAAACCTAAAACTAAAGAAGAAAACACAAATGCTGTTCTAAATGTTTTAGACAGATATAGCAGCATTCAAATTTTAGGACATATTGGAAATCCATCTTATGAATTAGACTTTGACAAAATTCTGAAAAAGGCTAAAGATAAAGATGTTATGATTGAAATAAATAATAGTTCTTTACTTGGTAACTCGAGAAAAGGTAGTGATATTATATGTAAAAATATCGCACTATTATGTAAAAAATATGGAGTTAAAATAATTTTAAGTTCTGATTCCCATTTTTGTACTACTATTGGTGTTTTTGATAATGCTATAAAAATGCTAAGAGAAATAGAAATGCCAGAAGAACTTATAATGAACGACCCATCTAAACTACTAGCTCAATTACATAGTAAATGGAAAGCACTTGATTTAGAGATATAAGTCACTAACACATAATAAAATAAATAATAGACCAGTATCCTTGGTCTATTATTTATTTTACAATGCCTAAAAAAGAACCCTCTACATTTTCTTGTAAAGTATCCCTTCTAAGAGGATATTTCATAAGAAAATTTGAGGGTTCTATTTAGACTCTTGAAATAAAATAACAGACTATCAAATTAATATATCTTATACTTCTTTTGTAGTATTTATCATTAATCCAAGTTCTTCTATTTGTTTTGCATCTGCAACATTCGGTGCTTGACTTAAGTTACAGTACGCATTTTGGTTTTTAGGGAATGCTATAACATCTTTAATATTTTCTGTTCCAGCTAAGAACATTACCATTCTATCTAAACCAAATGCTAATCCACCATGTGGAGGTGGCCCAAATTTAAATGCTTCAAGCAAGAAACCAAATCTTTCATAAGCTTCTTCTGTAGTGAATCCTAAAGCTCTAAACATTCTTTCTTGAACATCAGCTTCATGAATTCTAACAGATCCACCACCTAATTCTTCTCCATTTAACACAAGATCATAAGCTTTTGATCTAACACTACCTGGATCGCTTTCAAGAAGGTGCATATCTTCATCCATTGGCATTGTGAATGGATGGTGAGCTGCATGGTATCTTCCTTCTTCTTCATTATATTCAAATTGTGCAAATTCTGTAATCCAACAGAAGTTAAATTCTGATTTATCCTTAACTAATTCAAATTTCTTAGATAATTCTAATCTTAATGCACCTAAGCTTTGGAATACTACTGAATCTTTATCAGCAACTATTAGGATAATATCCCCTTTTTCTGCTCCCATTTTAGCTATAATTGCATTCATTTCTTCTTCTTTTAAGAACTTAGCTATTGGTGATTTTATCTCATCGTCTTTAAGTATTATATAAGCTAACCCTTTAGCTTTATAAGTCTTAACAAATTCACCTAATCTATCTATATCTTTTCTTCCCATTGAAGCGCCGCCTTTTAAGCATAAAGCTCTTACAGACCCTCCATTTGAAAGTGCATCACTAAATACTTTGAAATCAATAGCTTTAGCTTCTTCTGAAAGATTAGTTATTTCCATTCCAAATCTTAAATCTGGCTTGTCACTACCGTATTTTTCTATAGCATCTTTAAATGTCATTCTTCTTATAGGAAGTTTAATTTCATGATTTATTACTTCTTTAAATACATGAGCAACTAAGCCTTCATTTACTGCCATAATATCATCAGCTTCTACAAAACTCATTTCTAAATCTATTTGAGTAAACTCTGGTTGTCTATTTGCTCTTAAATCTTCATCTCTAAAACATTTAACAATTTGGTAATACTTATCAAAACCTGATACCATTAATAATTGTTTAAATATTTGTGGTGATTGTGGAAGTGCATAAAACATTCCTGGATAGTTTCTTGAAGGCACTAAATAATCTCTAGCTCCTTCTGGAGTACTTTTAGTTAACATTGGAGTTTCAAGTTCTAAGAATCCATTTAAATCCAAGTAATCACGTACAGCCTTTGAAGTTTTGCTTCTTATCATAAATATATTTTGCATATCTGGTCTTCTAAGATCTAAGTATCTATACTTTAATCTTATACTCTCAGCTGCATCTAAATTTTCCTTAATATATATTGGTGGAGTTTCTGATTCGGAAAGTATTTTTATACTTTCACATTTAATCTCAACAAGTCCAGTTTCCATATTAGTATTTGGATCTTGTCTTTTTACAACTTCTCCAGTAACAGCTATACAATATTCTGGTCTAACTGCTTGTGCTTTTACAAAGGCCTCTTTATTAATTTCTTCACCAAAAACAACTTGCATTATCCCTGTTATATCTCTAAGATCTATAAAATTAAGACCCCCAAGTCTTCTATTTCTTTGAACCCATCCCATTAATGTAATTTTTTCTCCTACATTAGTTTCCCTTGGCTTACCACACATCATGGTTCTTCTTAAGCCACCTAAAGCTTCTCCCATTGTAATTTCCTCCTAACTATTTTAGCACATTTGCTATTTCTTCTATATTTTCTAAACTTACTTCAAATTGTTCACCATCAGACATTCTCTTTAATCTTATAGTTTTATTTTGAAGTTCATCATCACCAAGTATTGTTGTAAAAGCTGCTCCTATTTTATTAGCATACTTCATTTGTGCCTTTACAGCTCTTCCCATATGATTTGTTTCACATTTAATTCCAGCTGCTCTTAGCTTATTTGCAAGTTTAAATCCTTCCATTTCAGCATTGTCACCTCTTGCCCCTATATAAAGGTCAAAAATATTTTCCTTTGGAATTTCTATTCCTTCTTTTTCTAGAGTTAATAATAATCTTTCAAGTCCAAGTCCAAATCCTACAGCTGGCATATCAGGTCCACCTATTTCTTCAATAAGTTTATCATATCTACCTCCACCACAGACTGTGAATTCAGAACTTAATATTTCAAATGTAGTTTTTGTATAATAATCTAATCCTCTAACTATACTTGGATCTACCTTGTATGGAATTTCTAAAACTTCTAAGTACTTTTTAACTTCTGTAAAATGAGTATCACACTCTTCGCACATATAATCTAAGATAATTGGAGCATTTTTTGTAATTTCTCCACATTTCTTTTCCTTACAATCTAAAATTCTCATTGGATTTTTTTCAAGTCTTGTTTGGCATAAACCACAAAGACATTCTTTATTATCTTCTAAATATTTCTTTAATGCTTCATTAAAATTTGGTCTACAGTTTGCACAACCTAAGTTATTTATATTTAAACTTAAGCTCTTTAACCCCATTTTTTTAAGTGAAGTCATTGCAACAGATATTACTTCAACATCCATTGAAGGTTCTTTTGAACCGAATACTTCTACACCAAATTGGTGGAACTGTCTGAATCTACCTCTTTGCGCCTTTTCATATCTAAAACATGGACTTATATAATATAACTTAGTTGGTTGAGCTTCATTAAACAATCTATTTTCTACAAAAGCTCTAACAACTGGAGCTGTTACTTCAGGCTTAAGTGTAATACTTCTATTACCCTTATCATTAAAAGTATACATTTCCTTTGTTACTATATCACTAGTTTCCCCAACACCTCTTGAAAATAATTCTGTATTTTCAAACATTGGAGTTCTAACTTCTCTTATTCCATAGTTTTTAGCTACATCTCTTAATATACTCTCCACATACTGCCATTTATAAGCATCTTCTGGAAGCATATCTTTAGTCCCCTTAGGTGCTTGCATTTCCATCTTTTATTTCCTCCTATTTAAGATAAAGAGTATCCAAAAGTTTCCTTTTCCCCTCTACCATTTCTTTTATTCTACTTGTATAACCCTTAACATCTTTAATGTTAGAGAATCTCTCTATTCTATTTTCATCTAGAAAGACAACCTTTGATACAGCATCTGCACCAAGAGCTATTATAGTTTGTTTATCTTCAATCATTTGAATATTATAAACACATTCTTTTCCCTTTTTAGAATAACCTAAGTTCTCCATATTTCCAACCATATTTTTTTGTCTATACATATAATATGGGCTTAATCCTAATTTTTCAGCAAGGTCTCTACTT
Source organism: Clostridium gasigenes (assembly GCF_900104115.1). Classification (GTDB taxonomy): domain Bacteria; phylum Bacillota; class Clostridia; order Clostridiales; family Clostridiaceae; genus Clostridium; species Clostridium gasigenes. Next base: position 43,108 of record NZ_FNJM01000010.1, on the reverse strand, counting down.
TCTTCATACATTTCTGATAATTCTGTTTGTGGTTTTATTTGAAGTCCTTTTTTAAGTATAAAGTTTTCATAAAGTATAGACGCTCTCTTTAATGATAATCCATGAACTGTTAGGTTATCTGGTTTTAGTTTTAAAAGTTCTCTTGCAGTATTTTTCGCATCTTCTAACCCTTCTCCTGGTAATCCTATAATCATGTCCATATTAATATCATTAAATCCAAGTTCCCTAGCTAAATTAAACTTATCTATAACATCTTGCGAATTATGTCCTCTTCCTATCATAGATAATGTTTCATCTTTCATTGTTTGAGGGTTAATGCTTATTCTCGTAGTGTTATACTTTTTCATAGAAAGAAGCTTTTCTCTACTTATACTATCTGGTCTACCACATTCTACTGTAAATTCTAAAAGATTTCTATCCTTAACAAAAGCATTAAAAATTTCATTCATAAGATTTTCGAACTCTTCATTGTTCACAGCAGTTGGAGTTCCCCCTCCAAAATAAACACTTTCAATTTTAAGATTTCTCTCGTATACATATTTTTTAATTTCTTTAATTTCATAAATTAAAGCTTCTAAGTATGGATTAACTAGCTTTTTATTTCCCCCTATTGGGTTAGCTGCAAATGAACAATAAAAACATCTTGTTGGACAAAATGCCATTCCAATATAAATTGCAATACTCTTTTCATCTCTATTTACAAAATGCTCTTCAGCTTTAGCAACTTCAATGCAAAGTTTTGCCTTTTCTTCTGAAGCTAAATGTTTATTATTAAATAAATCTACTATTTCTTCTTCTGTTTTGCCCTCTTCTAAGTACTTAAGTGCAATTTTAGAAGGTCTTATCCCCACAAGTATTCCCCATGGGTATTGATCCCCTGTAATATTTCTTAAGCTTAAAAAAATCAACTTTTTTATATCTTCTTTTAAGTTTTCACTAATTTTAACTTCACTATATAAATCTTTATATCTAAAATCTATTGTTTCTTTATTTATATTTACAAAGTATTCTCCATCCTCTAAAAATTTCAATTCATGAAGTGGATAATAAATATTAAACATTTGATATACATCATATCTATATTTTAAATCATTTAAAGTAATTTTAATTTCCATTTTTTCTCCTTATGCTAGGAAAGGATTTCTCGTTCTTTCAAATATTATTGTAGATTTTGGTCCATGACCTGGATAAACTTCTACATTATTTTCAAGAATAAGAAGCTTTTCATTTATACTTTTTATTATTTCGTCAAAATCTCCACCTATAAAATCTGTTCTTCCAATAGAACCTTGGAATAAAGTATCACCTGTAAAGACTTTGTCTTCTATTAAGAAGCACATCCCACCTTTAGTGTGACCTGGAGTATGGATACACTTAATATCCAGGTCTCCAACCTTTAATATATCTCCATCTTCTATAAAATCATATATTTTAGGTAATTTGCCATATACAGAATTATCTAAATCCATATATTTTTCTTCTTCTCTATTCATATAAACTGGCACATTATATTTATTTTTAACATCAACAACGCCATCATCATGATCTGCATGAGCATGAGTTAATAAAATAGCTGAAACTTTACAATTAAGAGACTCTATTTCTCTAATTATCAAATCTGGATCTTGACCTGGATCTAAAACTATAGCTTCTTTTACTTTTTCATCCATTACTATATAACAATTAGTCTGTAGTGGGCCTGCTGGTATTACCTTTATAATCATAATATCCTCCTAAAATTAAAAGTCTTCTTACTTTCAATATCTAATTGTTCATTCTATAAACATCTATGACACCATTTAATCTTCTTATTTTTTTAATAATTTCTTTAAGTTGCTCTACAGTATTTATTTTAATCTTTATATTTACAACTGCAATATTTCCCTTTGATGATTTTGCATTTAAAGCATTTAAATGTAGCTTTGTCTCTGTTATTATCATCATAATATCAGATAATATTCCCATTCTATCTTCTGCTTCAACTTGTATTTCAGCTACATACCCTGCGCCTTGTTGTGTTCCCCAAGATACATCTACAACTTTTTCCTTATCATATTCAATTAAGGCTTTAAGGTTACTACAATCTTTTCTATGAACAGATATTCCTCGACCTTTTGTAATATAACCTTCTATATTATCACCTGGTACTGGATTGCAACACCTTGCAAATCTAACCATAAGGTTATTTAGTCCTTTAACTGTAATACCATAATTGTTAGTTTTAGTATCTTTTTCATTTTTTGATATATGTTCATCAATAGTTTTAATTACTTCTTCTTGCGTTGGCTTTTCTTTTTCAACTATATTATCTTCTTTCAATTTTGAAATATAAGTTGATGCAGATAATAATCCAACTCCTATTGTTGAATATAAATCATCCATACTATGAATGTTATTTCTTTTTATTATTCTCTCATAAACTTCGCCTTTTGAAATTTCCGAATAAATTACACCTTGCTTTTTAAGCTCTTTTTCAAAAATTTCTTTACCCTTGCAAAGATTTTCTTCCTTTTTAAGCTTTTTAAACCATTGTCTAATTTTACTTTTAGCTTGATTACTCTTCGCAATATTTAACCAATCCATATTAGGACCTTTTGCTGTTTTCGCTGTTAAAATTTCAACTATTTCACCAGTTTTAAGTTTATAGTCTAAGGGAACTATTTTCCCATTAACCTTTGCTCCAACACATCTATTTCCTACATCAGTATGTATTATATATGCAAAGTCAATTGGAGTTCCTCCATTTGGCAGATTTAAGACAACCCCTTTAGGAGTAAATAAGAAAATCTCATCTGTGAATAAATCTATTTTAAATCCTTCTATAAACTCCTCTGCATCTGAGGTTTCTTTTTGCCATTCAAGCATATCTCTAAGCCAAACGAGTTTATTTCCAAAGCCCTTATCTTTATCTTTATCCTCATGAGTATCCCCTTCTTTATACTTCCAATGGGCTGCAATACCATACTCAGCTGTTTTATGCATTTCAAAGGTTCTTATTTGTATTTCAAAAGTTTTTCCTTGTGGCCCTATAACAGTAGTGTGCAATGATTGGTACATATTTTGTTTTGGCATAGCAATATAATCTTTAAATCGTCCAGGAATAGGTTTGTAAATTGTATGTACAATACCTAACACACCATAACAATCCTTTACTGAATTAACTAAAATTCTTATTGCAGTTAAATCAAATATTTGTTCTATGCTCTTATTTTTACTAACCATCTTTTTGTAAATACTATAAAAATGCTTTGGTCTTCCTTCTATGTCCGAATCTACTCCTGAATCTTCTAATCTATTGTATAAATCTTTTGTAATATCTTCTATGTAACTTTCTCTTTCTACTCTTTTTTCTGCTATTTGTTTTACTAAATCATAATATTCTTCTTCATGTAAATATCTAAAAGAAAGATCTTCAAGTTCCCATTTAATTCTAGACATCCCAAGTCTATGTGCCAGCGGCGCATAAATATCTAATGTTTCCTTCGCCTTTTGCTTTTGCTTTTCTTCGGTCATAAATTTAAGTGTTCTCATATTATGTAATCTATCTGCTAGCTTAATAATAATAACTCTTATATCTTTAGCCATAGCAAGAAGCATTTTCCTCACATTATCCGCTTGTTGTTCTTCTTTTGTCTTATATTCTATCTCTCCAAGCTTTGTAACACCTTGAACTAGATTAGCTACTTCTTCATTAAACATTTCACTTATGTCTTCATAAGTATAGTGAGTGTCCTCAATAACATCATGTAGTAACCCTGCTACTATCGTACTAGTATCCATACCCATTTCTGCGAGTATGGTGGCAACATCTATTGGATGTATAACATAAGGTTCTCCTGATTCACGCCTTTGCTCATTATGAGCTTCCGTTGCCAGGTCACAGGCACTCTTAACAACACTAATATCAACATTGTTACAATTTTCTTTTATTTTTTCAAGCAGGTTCTCTATCATTATGGACTACTCTCCTTTGGATACATTAAAATTCTAAAATCAAAGGCTGGTTAAAAAACCAGCCATTTTCCTTAATTATATCCTATTTAGTTAGTATTTTCAATAAGTCATCCTTAAAAAATAACAACTGAAAGATTCTTAGGATTTTTTATTAAAAAATGTCTAATATTAGATATCATATTGTACTAATGACATTATTTCATAACTTCCAAGCTTTCCTCTTCCATTTAACTCTGTTAATTCTATTGCGAAATCTAATGTAACAACTTCTCCTCCAACCATTTCAACAAGTCTCGCCACAGCTTCTATTGTTCCACCAGTTGCTAACAAATCATCTACAATAGCAACTCTTTGACCTTTTTTAATTGCATCTTTGTGTATTTGTAATTCATCGCTGCCGTACTCAAGTTCATATTTTACTGAAACTGTTTCACCTGGTAACTTACCTGGCTTTCTTACTGGAACAAATCCAATTCCCATTGCATAAGCAACTGGCACTCCATAAATAAACCCTCTCGCTTCTGGTCCAACTATTAAATCAATTTTTTTGTCCTGTAAGTGTTTAACTATTTCATCTATAGAATATCTTAAAGCCTCTCCATCAGCAATTACAGTACTAATATCTTTAAAGCTTATTCCTGGTTTTGGAAACCCATCAATTATTCTTATCTTATCTTTTAAATCCATATTAATTCCTCCATCTATTAGAAATTAGAAACTATATAATTAAATTATATAGTTATCTTTGATTGGTTTAAATATTTCGTTATTTGCTCTGCTCTTTCTTTTTTATCAGTAGTTAATAATTCAATAATAATACGAGCATTATCCATCATTCTGACTGCATTAATTATAGGTGTAATAACCTCAATTATCTTTAGTATACATTCATTATCCATTTCTATTATAGAGTAATATTCCATTATTGCTCTTAAACCATAATTATTTGTATTTATTAAAAACTTTCTGCCTTCTTTTAATATAACTCCATTTTCACCTTTTAAAGGAACCTCTGCCCACTGTGCTCCTATTAATATTAAATCCAAGTATTTGTTAATACTTTTAATATTATAGTATATTGCAATTGCTTGCATTAGTTTAAAAGTTAAACCACTTACTGATAAATTTTTATATCTGTATTGGCAACCCTTTTGATTTGGATTTATATATATGTAATTATGATTTTCTTTAATATTTTTATTATCCAAAACCATTAATTCTATACCAAGTTCGTTGCAAAGAGACTCCTCTTCTATGGAACTAAGGCCTATTCCTAGGGTAATTAAAAGCTGGCCCCCTAAAAAATCAACATTATTAATTATATCTTTAGACGTTATTCCAGAGTTTTTTTGGCTATTATCATGAATTATGTATTCTATATCTGCATTTAAATACCTTAAAACTAAAATTAATGACGATATTGCACATATTCCATCTACGTCAGGCACACCATAAATAACTATTTTTTCTCTGTTATTTATTGCTTTTACCATACGTTCAATTGCTTTGTTCATCCCCTTAAGTATAAAGGGATTATATCCGGTTATATAATTTGGACTATAAATACTCTCCCAAAACTTGCGCATGATAAACTCCTCCATAAAATAAGAAAACAGGTATATTATAATGTATAAAGTTACATCTTTCAAATGTTTTCTTTAGAAAAATAGTAAACCTCCAAATTATTATGGAGGTTTAACATTATAGCGAGCTTCCAAGCTTAAAATATCTTCTTTTAATTAGGGGAACTTCACAACTTTTAGCTCCCTTATCTACATTAAGCTGTTTCAACCACATTTTTCTTTTTTACTTTTTTCTTTAAAATAACCCATACTGGTGATGCAATAAATATTGAAGAATATGCTCCAAAGGCAATACCTATAACTAATGGGAATGAGAATTCTCTTACTGTAGGCACAAATATATTAACAGCTACTATAGAAAATAATGTTGTTAATGTAGTATTAATTGATCGGCCCATTGTTTGAGTTAAACTTACGTTAGCAATTACTTCTGGCGTAGATCTTCTCATATTTTTAGAATTTTCTCTCATTCTATCAAAAATAACTATAGTATCGTTTATTGAATAACCAATTATAGTTAATATAGCTGCTATAAATGGTGTATTAACTGGAATATAAAATATGGCAAATACGCTTAATGTAATTAACACATCATGTACTAATGCTACAAGTGCAGCAATACCATAATTCATTTCAAATCTAATTTGAATATATATTAGCATAGCTATACATGCTATTCCTAGTGCAACTAATGAATTCTTAGCTAATTCTTTACCAACCGATGCCCCAATTGAGTCCTCTGAAACTGGTGCAGTTTCTTCTAAATTATAAGTCTTTTTTAATTCTGAGAATAATTCTGAAACCTTTTCTGTTGGTAAATCTTTAGATTTTATTTCATATTGAGTTTTGTCTATTTTATTAGTTGATGCATCTGATGCATATTGTTTAACTATTACATCAGCTTCTTCTTTATCAAAGTCTTTTCCCATTTCCACTACAACTTGTGTACCGCCCTTAAAGTCTATTCCAAAGTTAAGACCTCTAGTAAAAATAAATCCTAGTCCTATTACTATAATTATAAGGGAGAATGCAAACCATATTTTAGTCTTTTCTATTATTCTAAGCATCTTTAGATCCCCCTTTAACTCTAAATTGAGAAATGTTTTTTAAGAATCCCATTTCAACTGATAAGTTAATTAGTTTTTTTGTAATTACTAACGCTGTAAACATACTTACAAATACACCTATCATTAAAGTTGCTGCGAAACCTTTAACTGCTCCTGTTCCTACAAAATATAAAACAAGTGCTGCTATTATTGTAGTTACATTTGAATCTATAATTGATGATGCTGCATTTTCAAAACCTTTTTTAATTGCACTTTTTATTGATATACCTTTAGATAATTCTTCTTTGGTTCTTTCAAATATTAATACATTCGCATCTACTGCCATACCAATGGTTAACAAGAACCCTGCAATACCTGGTAATGTTAGTGTTGCCCCTACTTCTACAAATATTAATAATACTAAAGTAACATATGCTACTAATGCAATACTTGCTATTAATCCTGGTACTCTGTAATACGCTATCATAAACATGAAGATTAGTGCTATACCTACAGCACCTGCTTTCAATGCATTTGGTAATGCTTCTGCACCAAGCTGAGCTCCTACATTTTTAACTGATACAGATTCTAGGGCAACTGGAAGTGCTCCTGAATTAATAAGGCTTGCTGTATTTTGAGCCTCTTTAAGATTTTCACTTCCTGATATAATCGCTTTTCCATCTGCAATTTTTGTTTCAACTACTGGACTTGATATTTCGTCTTCATCCATAAATATTGTAATTTTCTTTCCTATATTATTTCCTGTTGCTTCTGCAAATTTTCCTTTTCCGTCATCATTTAATTCTAAAGATATAACAGGTTTATTTGTTTGATTATCTAATATAGCTGTTGCTTTTGATACATCTTTACCTTCTAAAACAACACTACCTTCTGAATCTTTAAATTCTAATTTTCCGGATTTAGTTAAATTCTTAACTATATCACTTGAATCGAAAGCTCCTGGAATATCTACTCTTATTCTTTTTTGACCTTCTGTTGTAACAGTTGTTTCTGATACTCCAAGCTTGTTAACTCTAAGCGCTAACAATTGTCTTGTCTTTTCTAAATCTTCTTTTTTCACATCTTCATCTTTAATTTCCATAAGTACAGAAACTCCACCTTGAAGATCCAAGCCCTTTGTTATTACCTTATCAAATGATTTGAACTCATATCCTGCTATTTTAAACCCCTTGAAGCCTATAAATGCTAATGAAAATATAGCAACGACACATAGTATAAATATTATTGCGCTTTTACGTTTATGTTTATGTTTGCTTTGTGCTTTCATTGTCTTCCCCCTCTGTTACGTTTTCACTATAAATTATATTACTTATGTTAACTAATTTCAATACTCATTGTAAAAATTTAAAATTTTATTGTAGTATTATCGCAACCTATACACATATTTCTAAAAAAAGGCCTAAAAAATAAGAAGTTAAGAACTTAATTTTCAAGTTCTTAACTTCTTATTTTTTTAAGATGTCTAAATTATAAATTAATACCAAGCATACCAGCTAAAGTTCCAACCCCTATAGACATTAGAAATCTATAGAATTCATACATACCAAGATGAGCCTCCCCACCAAAAAGAATATATATTAGGTATAAAGCTATGTAATAAATAGTTCCAACTGTGAGCCCAATCATCCACCCTTTACTACCTTGAGATTTTGCTGCAACAATTGCTCCGATAACTAAAGCTACACATGATATTACAACGTAAATTACATTTAATACAGTTTCACTAAAATCAACTTTAGTCATAACAATAGAAAATATTAAATTAAATACAATTGATATAACAAGTGCATATAGCACTCCTTTAATAATATTTTTTGAAAAATCTTTTATTTCCATAAAAAAACACCCCCGACACTTCATTTTATGAGGTATCTAGAGGTATTATTCTTATTCTACATCTTTATTTATTTTACTTGCTATTCCATTCTTTGAAATCTTTAATTTTGTTCTTGCTGTACTTGTTTCTATAACAAAATAAGTCTCTTCACAAGTTACTATTCTACCCATTATTCCGCCTCTTGTTAAAACTTCATCATTAACTTTTAATGATGACATCATTTCATTATATTTTTTTGTTCTCTTTTTTTCAGGTAGTATAAGTAATAAATACATAAGCCCGAACATTAATACAATTGGTACAAAGGTTGTTATTAACTTTAAATCCATATATGAACCCTTCCCTTCCTTGTTTAGTCCAAAGATCCTTAAGAATCTTTGACTAATTTTTTCAAATTCCTTATTTTACAATGCTTAATTAATGTTATATTACTTACATAGTATTGTCAATTATTTTAAACAATAGAACTTACTTTCAAATTCCTTAAGCTCTACCATCCCATTCTTTTAATTTTTGCGCCTTAAATTGCTTAAAGCAACCATTATCTAAAGCCGCTCTTATATCTTCCATTAATTTGTTATAGAAATATAAGTTATGCAGAACACATAGTCTCATTGCAAGCATTTCTTTTGCTACAAACATATGTCTTATGTAAGCTCTTGTATAGTTCTTACATGCAGGACATTCACAACCTTCATCTATAGGAGTTGCATCTAATTGAAATTTAGCGTTCCTTAAGTTTATTTTTCCATTCTTAGTGAATACCTGCCCATGCCTTCCGTTTCTTGCAGGTAATACACAGTCAAAGAAATCTACACCTCTTTCAACAGCTTCTAAAATATTACTTGGAAGACCAACACCCATTAAATATATTGGTTTATCTTCTGGAAGATGCGGTACAACAGCATCAATTACTTTGTACATTTCTTCGTGTGTTTCACCAACTGCAAGGCCTCCAATTGCATACCCATCTAAATCCATTTTAGTAATAGTTTTAGCATGTTCTATCCTTATATCATCATAACATCCACCTTGGTTGATCCCAAATAGCATTTGTTCTTTATTTATAGTTTGTGGAAGTTCGTTTAATCTATCTATTTCCACTTTACATCTTTCAAGCCATCTTGTAGTTCTTTCTACTGATTTTTCTACATAATCTCTAGTTGATGGATTTGGAATACACTCATCAAAAGCCATAGCTATACTTGATGCTAAATTACTTTGTATTTGCATACTTTCTTCTGGTCCCATAAATATTTTCCTACCATCTATATGAGATGAGAAATAAACACCTTCTTCTTTTATCTTTCTCATTCCTGCAAGTGAGAAAACTTGGAATCCACCTGAATCTGTTAATATTGGTCTATCCCAATTCATAAATTTATGTAATCCACCTAGCTTATAAACAACGTCATCTGATGGTCTTAAATGAAGATGATAAGTATTTGAAAGTTCAACTTGGCATCCTATTTCCTTTAAATCCATTGATGATACCGCACCTTTTATAACTGCCAGTGTACCAACATTCATAAATACTGGTGTTTCTATAGTTCCATGAGGTGTTTCAAATCTACCTCTTCTTGCTTTTCCTTCTTTTTTTAATAATGTATATCTCTTTTTACTCAAAAACTTCACTTCCTTTTGTATTTTAGCACTTGAAAAAATAATAGACTAGAAAATTGGTCTATTATTTTTTCAGATGATTAACTATTGTATAAACATTGAATCTCCAAAAGAGAAGAATCTATATTTTTCCTTTACTGCTTCATTATATGCATTCATAACATTTTCCTTAGTTGACAATGCAGAAACTAACATTATTAATGTTGATTCTGGCAAATGGAAATTTGTAATTAGTGCATCTATTACTTTAAATTTATAACCTGGATATATAAATATATTAGTCCATCCACTATCTTCTTTTACAAATCCATTTTCGTCACCAATAGTTTCTAATGTTCTTGTAGAAGTTGTCCCAACAGAAATAACTCTATTTCCTTTTCTTTTTGTATCATTAATTAAATCAGCATCTTCTTTTGTTAAGGAATAAAATTCTGAATGCATTACATGATCATCTGTACTTTCAACCTTTACTGGTCTAAAAGTTCCAAGACCTACATGCAGTGTTAAATAAGCTATATTAACACCTTTAGCTTTAATTTTTTTTAATAGTTCCTGGGTAAAGTGTAACCCAGCTGTTGGCGCAGCAGCTGATCCTTCTTCTTTAGAATAAACAGTTTGATATCTTTCTCTATCCTCTAGCCTCTCTGTTATATATGGAGGAAGTGGCATTTCGCCAAGTTCATCTAAAACTTGTTCAAATATACCCTCATAAGAAAATTCTATTATTCTATTTCCTTCTTCAACTATATCTACAACCACGCATTTAAGCTTACCATCTCCAAATATGAACCTTTGCCCTATTTTAGCTCTCTTACCTGGCTTTGCAAGACATTCCCATTTATCTCCTTCTATTCTTTTCAGAAGAAGAAATTCTATTTTGGAACCTGTTTCTTCCTTTTCGCCTATTAATCTTGCTGGCATTACTCTAGTATTATTTAATACTAGAGTATCTCCACAACCTAAATATTCTAAAATATCATGGAAATTTTTATGATTTAACTCTCCAGTCTTTTTATCTAAAACCATTAATCTTGAAGAATCTCTTTTTTCTAATGGATGTTGAGCTATTAATTCTTGAGGTAGCTCAAAATCAAAATCACTTACTTTCATATTTACTCTCTCCTAACTTTCAAAAAAGTTTTCTTGTGTTTCTATTTTTTTACTTTTTATCTTTCCTAAATGCTCATAAGCCTTATCTGTTGCCACTCTCCCTCTTGATGTTCTTATTATAAAACCTTTTTGAAGAAGATACGGCTCATAAACATCCTCTAGAGTTCCCAGTTCCTCGCCTATAAAATAAGATAATGTTTCTATCCCAACAGGACCTCCATTAAAATTATCTATAATAGATTCTAAAATTTTATTATCAACTCTATCAAATCCCTCTGCATCAACTTCTAGCATTTCTAAAGCTGCTTTCGCTTCTTTAAAGCTAATTAATGACTCTGAATAAACTTGAGCATAATCTCTAACTCTTTTTAGAAGTCTATTTGCAATTCTTGGAGTTCCTCTTGATCTTCTTGCTATTTCAATAGCACCTTCTTCTGTAATATCACATCCTAGAACAAATGAAGATCTAATAATTATTTCTTTTAATTGATCATCTGTATAGTATTGCATATCACATAAAACGCCAAATCTATCTCTTAAAGGTGCTGTTAACATTCCAATTCTAGTAGTTGCCCCTATCAAAGTAAACTTTGATAGGTCTAATCTAATAGATTTAGCTGCTGCACCTTTACCAATAACTATATCTAGCACATAATCTTCCATTGCAGGATATAGTATTTCTTCAATACTTCTGTTTAACCTATGAATTTCATCTATAAATAAAACATCATTATCTTTTAATGTTGTAAGTATAGCTGCTAAATCTCCTGCTCTTTCGATTGCAGGCCCCGAGGTTATTTTAAGTTCTCCACCCATTTCTTTTGCGATAATATTTGCAAGAGTTGTTTTTCCAAGGCCTGGTGGTCCATATAAAAGGGCATGATCTAAAGCTTCTCCCCTTGTTTTTGCAGCTTGTATAAATATATTCAGTCTTTCTTTAACTTTATCTTGTCCTATATATTCACTTAATCTCTGAGGTCTTAAACTTAATTCATTATTTACATCATCTAGTATTTCTGATTGGGTTATAATTCGTTCCATAACTCACCCCTATCCCATTAAAACTTTAAGACAACTTTTAATCATACTCTCCAATGTTTCAGTCTTATCAACCTTCTTTAAAGCATTTTCTGCTTCTTTTTCTGAATATCCAAGTGCAAGTAATGCTCCTAAAACTTCGCTTATAACACTTGCATAACTTGCATCTATATTCTCAAAGCCTTCTACGCCTTCAACTAATTCATCTGGTTTTAATTTATCTTTAAGCTCTAAAATAATTCTACCAGCTGTTTTCTTTCCTATTCCCGGAGCTCTGCAAAGATGTTTTTCATCACCCATCAGTATTGAATATTTTAAATTATTTATTCTACTTATTGATAATAATGATAAAGTTGCTTTAGCTCCAACCCCATTAATTCCTATAAGCATTTTAAACATCTGAAGTTCCTCTTTTGAATCAAACCCATAAAGACCTATAAAATCTTCTCTTACTATTTGTTCAAGATATAACAAAACATTTTCTCCAATTTTAGGCATGGAGGACATTGTTGCTCCTGAAGTAAAAATTTTATATCCAAATCCATTATTTTCAACAATTACATAATCTTTATTTATACCTATATACTTTCCTTTTATATATTCATACATACTATTTTTCCTCCACTGTTCAAAGTAAATCTACACTATATTTTATCATTATACCCCAAATAATTCAACCATTACAAAATTAGTGATTTAAAGAAAAAGAAAAAAATAACAAGTCAAGCTGTCTTGTTATTTTCTTTCAAATCCATTAATCATAATTTCACTTTTACATTTCTCCAAAAGGTTCTATCATATCAACAGTTTTCACATCATGTAAAATTACATCTAATCCTAAATTATATATATTAAAATCTATTTTTTCTTTTAATAGTTTAGATATAACTTCTTCTTTTTCTTCATCAAAAACCAATTCTTCTCTTAACTTCTCTAAAAAATCTTCTAAATAATAAACTATACATTCGCCTTCCTCCACTCCTAAGTGTTGACAAATGTTTAACCTAGTTTCACCAACCATTTCTTGTGAATCATTATATTCTTCTTCCTTAGAATACTCTTTAATTTTATTTTCATAATACAGATTTATACATGCTTTCGCTAAATCTAAATCATTAAACCCTTTTGCGGCTCCACTTGGCATAACTAAAATAAATTCATTATATGGACTTAGGCTCATAATAATTCCTCCTCAATAAATGAAATCTTTTTACATTTTATTTATTCCCTTTTTTCTTTTAGTTTACTCCAAATGTAACTTGGTAAAAATTAATATTACTAACTTAAAATATTTATACTTTAGTCATATTTACCTTAAATATGAAAAAAACAGAGAATTCTACTTTTAACATTAGATTCCTCTGTTTCTTTATTATATTGAATTTGTACATCTTCATTTATACTGAATTCAAACCCTTTTCTATGATGTATATGCGGTTAACCTCATATGTGCTTCTTCTTCAGTATCATAATATTTTTCAAAATTTCTTAATGATTGCTGATTTACTTCTGGAAGAATATTTATAGGAGCTTCACCCACATAAATATCATTTGGCTTACCATTCTCATCTGTTTTAAATATAGCTAGCATCCCATCCTTTTCACCTAAATAAAATTTATTTGGAATTAAAACATGTTCACTTTGTCTATTAAAAACTAGTTTATCTTCGTTTATTTCACCACCGCTATATCCTTTACTTTTTAAAGCTTTCGCTAAAGATTCCTTTGTAACTTCACCAGTTAATCCTAATTCAACTTTTAATTCAGATATTTTTTTTTCACTATCAATATTATCTTTAGTTTTTAATATAACTATTGTATCATCTTTTAAAGCTTGGGGTGTTTGATTAAGAACAACCTTTCCACTTTCATCATCTTCAGCACTTGTTTTACTTGGACTATTAAAATAATCAGTGATAAAATAAGTTCCACAAAAAAGTATTGCTAAAAAAGCTATAGCTGATAACACTTTTGCCATTCTATTTTTATCTACTGGTTTTTTTTCATTATTATTGTTGTTATTATTTTCTATACTATTCATTTCCATCACTCCTTATCCATATTCTTCCCTTTCATAGCCTTTTTAATCAGTATAAATAAAAAAAGTTATTATAAGATTTCTCTTATAATAACTTTTTTATCTCTCAAGGCATCTTCAAAAAAATAATTATCTTTCTTCTCCAATAAAGAACACAGCTAAAGTTCCAGGTCCTGAATGTGAACCTATAACAGGTCCTACAGGATTAATAATAATATCTTTAACTTTATTTTCTTCTAATAATAAGTTCTTTAAATGTTCAGCCTCTTCAATACAATCTCCATGACTTATAAATATTACTTGCTTTTCTGACTCTATAATTCTTTCTTTAACTATCTCAGCTAAAGTTCTAATCGATTTTTTTCTCCCTTTAACTTTTGAAATAGGAATAAGCTTTCCATCATTATTTACATTCATTATAGGCTTTATGTGCAAAACAGTTCCAACTGTTGCTGCTGTTTGAGAAACTCTTCCACCCCTCTTTAAATGATTTAAATCATCAACTGTAAACCAATGATTAACTTTAAGTTTATTTTCTTCAATCCATTCTACTATTTTTTCTTTTGTATATCCTCTATTTAATAAATTGCATCCATAATGTACAATTAATCCAAGACCTAATGATGCGCTTTTAGAATCTATTACGGTAATATCCGCATCTTTATATTCTTCTAGAACTGTCTCTCTTGCAATACTAGCACTATTTATACATCCACTTAATCCAGATGAAAAACCTATATAAATAACTGCTTCACCTTTTTCTACATGTTTTTTAAAACTTTTAATATATTCAAAAGTATTTGCACAAGCTGTAGATGTTAGATCTCCTCCCCTTAGTGCATTATAGAACTCCTTATTCTCTAATGTTTCGCCTAAATCATCAGGAATATCTTCTCCTTTTATGTTAACTATTAAAGGCATTACCTCAATCTTATTTTCTCTTACAAAACTTATTGCTAAATCACAACAAGAATCCGTCATAATTACTACTTTCATATTATTTTCTCCCCCATAACACATTTAGCTCTCACAGTAACTCTTTAAAGCTTGTGATTACTCAATTTTATTGATTTTAATCTTATTGACTTCTTCAGCTCATAATCCATTTTCTCTACAATACCTTGAAAGTTCTATATTTAGTATAGCACTTTTAGAAAATAATAACTTCTTACACTATTATTATTTCAATTTTCTAAAAAAAAGAACATAAAAAAACTCATAGACTAAACACTTTTTTCATATGTTCAGTCTACAAGTATTACTTTGATAATGGACTATGCTTTTTAAAAATTCCTTTAAAATTAAATCTGCCCTATTGATTTGATTTCTATTTGCATATCATTTATTCTAATATTTATATCATCATAATCTAATCCTTCAAATATTTTAACATGTTTATTCGTTATTCCAAAATACCAATTTTCTATATCATCATTCGTATAGTTTTGAGTTTCAACAGGAATCCACCCTTGCTCCTCAATAAATACTTCTGCCCATGAATGATAGTTTTCCGCTGATATTTTACCTAGAATAAACTTGCACGGAATACCAATATTTCTCATTATAGCAATAAAAACATTTGTACATTCAAAGCAGGTTCCCGTTCCATTTCTTATTGTTTCTGTTACACTTTCTCCAAAAGTTTCTCCATTATGGATTCTTTTAAGCAAGTCTTCATTATTTTTTATATTTCTTGTAAAGTTCAATGCTTTCTTAACAATGATATTTTCCTGCTTTTCATCTTTTATTATTTTCTTTATTAATTTATTAACTTCAACGTGATCACTTTGTATATATTTTGTATATTGTAAATATTTATTTAAATCTCCTATATCTAATTGTTGTTGAATAATTAAAGGATTAATTTTTATTATGACTTCACAACAAGGTTTTTTCCTCACTATATTCTTTATTCTTTGATGAGCTGAATTTAGTGCTGTTAAATCTAAATTATCAGCTTTTATTGTATACGTTCTTTCTCCTAAAAACTCATCTAAAAAATATTTATCTGTAAACTGTGATGTTTTCTGTAATATTATTTCTACTACTTCATCAGTGCTCTTATCTTCTGTATTAATATGATGTTTGAAAAAACTTTCTTTAAATAATTCAACACAACTTTCACCTTGTTTATATGGCCATGAGCCTATATTATCTCCTCGATTTAAAAGTCTTTTGTACACTTCATCTAACGATGCTGTTAAGCAATAATGGTACACTTGACCATCTAAGGCTTTAAATCCATTATATATATAATTAAAATATTCTTTTTTCCTTATTGTCATTGGAACTATTAAGTTCTTCTTATATTTAAGTATTAATTCTCCACCTATCTCAACAACTAATTTCCTCCATATTTCTAAATCTTGAAAGTCATCAGTTAATTCTTTGTCTTTTTTTACATTATCTATAATAATATTTTTTAGCATAAAACCAACTTCTTCAGGATCATAAATCATACTATTTGGTATTTTATCAATTAACTTTTTGCCAACAGAGGTTTTGCCTACTCCAAAAGCTCCATTTATCATAATTATCAATATTTACCTGTCATTATATTAACCACTTTCCTCACTCCCTAACCTTAAGACATTTTTAAAAATATATATCTAAACCTGATTTCTTATTTTTTAAAATGACTAAATTATATTAATATTATTTTACACCACTTAAAAGGATTAAACTATATTAAATTTTGTTCTTTGTTTTTTTTTGGGATATTTTTTATCAAGCAGATTAAACATTTTTAATTTAAGAATATTTTCATTCTATATTATTTCAAATTTAGGGTTTTTTATCTATTTATTGACATTTGGTTGTTTAAATTATATCATATCTATATACTATTTCATTCGGAGGAATTATGATTAATATAAAGAAGCTTTTACTAATATTTTGTTTATCAATTTTAATTACTTTTTTATTTAATATATCATCATTTGCTAATACTAATTTATATAATAATAAATATGTATCTGATGCAATTCCATCCAATAATATTCTTGTTATGAATTCATGTAATAAGACTGATTTTCATAGTTCTTTATTTGAAGGTCTTAGTTTATCTATTGAAGATAATTTACCTAACTATAAAATTTTCAAAAATAGTACACTAGGTTTATCTGATGATGAAATCATAGCAAATATTAAATCTTTAATTAGAGATAGTAAAAACAATATAAAATTAGTCGTTTGCCTAGATGCTAACTCCACTTCTTTCTTTGAAAAATATGGTGTTGAGCTCTTTGGCTCTACCCCAATTTTATTTGGATATGAAGGAGATAATCCTATTCCTATAGGCCCTAATATGGGCGGTATTTTTGCACCTTATAACTTAGAAGAATTTTTAGACACTATACTTATTCAACATAAGGATACTACTCAAATAAACTTTTTAATAAGTAAAGCTATAAGAGATACTTATTTTTTTGATAAAATAGAAGAATATATAAACAAAAAATTATCTGATCCAAATAACACTTTATATTATAATGTTGTAGATGCAGGTCAATCTTATGATTCAATTCCGCCTTTAACAAAGGAACACTCTCTTAATATAGTTTATTCGCCTATAAGGTTAAAGTATTCAGAAAACGATTTAGGTAGATATAGTACACCTTATGGTTCCCTTGAAAAAATTTTTTCTAAAACATCTAATCCAACTTACGGAGGCTTTAAAACCTTTGGCACTAGATTTAATATTGGAGCTTGTATGTATGATGGTTTTTCTATTGGCACTAAACTTGGAGATTATGCATCTAGCATATTAAAGGGTTCTTTATCAATAAGTACTTTAGGCATTAATCCAGTTCATAAAGGGCCTATACTCTTTATCAACGAAGAACTCCAATCTTTATATAAGTTCCCTAACAAATTTTATAAAACAGTTTACTATAATGCAGGTAATACAGAGTCTAACTATAGCAAAAGAAAAATTCGAATTTTATCTTTTGTAGCTATTATTACACTCTTTCTATTAATTATTTGTATAGTTATAAATTGTTTTAAAAGAAAAGCTCTTAAAGAACGACAAAAACTAGATTTTATTAAAACTAATTTTATTGCAAATGTATCTCACGAACTAAGAACTCCCCTTAATATAATAATAAGTACTATACAATTATTTGATGTTTATTCTGAGAATGGAGAAATAATATACAACAGCGATAGAGCAAAAGAAAAAACTAAATATTTAAAAGGTAATAGTTTTAGACTTCTGCGACTTGTTAATAATATAATTGATATCACAAAAATAGATTCTGGCTATTTTTCAATAAATAAAACTTCAATTAATATTGTTGAGGTTATTGAAGAAGTAACATTAAGTTCAGTTGCCTATGCTGAAAAAAAAGAAATAAATTTAATTTTCGATACAAATGTGGAAGAAATAATTTTACCTGTTGATAGTGATAAAATAGAACGTATAATTCTTAACCTATTATCTAATGCTTTAAAATTCACACCTCCAAGTGGAACAATTACAGTTACTGTTTTAGATAATATAACTTGTGTTACTGTTATTATTACTGATACAGGTATTGGAATTGCAGAAGACCAATTTGATATTATTTTCAAGAGATTTAGACAAGTAGATGGACCTACCTATAACAAAAGCGAAGGTAGTGGTATAGGTCTTGCACTTTGTAAATCTATGATTGAAATGCATAATGGTACAATTAAAGTAGAAAGCAAAATAAATGAAGGAACATCATTTATTTTAACTATTCCTATAGAAAAATCAGAAAATCCTAATCATGTTCCTAATTTACAAAATACAAATAAACATGATATTATTCAAGTTGAATATTCAGATTTTCTAAATTATATGTAAGTGGTCTTTAAAAATATAGATTTCACCTTGATTTGTTATTTTTCAAACATATAAATAAAAAGGTTATGCTAAAAGCATAACCTCTTCTTCAAACGTCCAAAACCCCAAATAATTCTAAGTATTTTTCATATCCTTCTTCTTCTAAATTTTCAAAATGTATAAATCTTAATGCTGCAGAATTTATACAATATCTTAAACCTCCTAATTCTTCTGGTCCATCACAAAACACATGTCCTAAATGACTTTCAGAGTTTCTACCTCTTACCTCTGTTCTATGGATTCCAAAGCTTGTATCTCTCTTTTCTTTAACCGCTGTTTTTTCAATTGGTTTTGAAAACGAAGGCCATCCACAGCCAGATTCGAATTTATCAGTGGAGATAAATAAAGGTTCCCCTGTAGTAATATCTACATATAATCCTTCTTCGAAAGAATTCCAATATTTATTATCAAAAGGTGGTTCTGTAAAACTTTCTTGTGTTACCTTATATTCAATTTTTAAAAGTTCTTCTTTTAATTTTTCTTTACTTTTCTTTACATATTTTTTCTCCATTAATCTTCACCTACTTTTTATATTGTTTTTTGATGTTCCTTTATAACCTTATTATTCTCTACTTTATCCACCTTAATCCGTAGTACATTTACACATATCCATTATAAACTTACACTGTATCCTATTACTACCTATCGTAGTATAACTAATCACTTCAAAAATTTACTGTTTCTGTAAAAAAATTTCAAAGTCTACATCATGTTAATTCTATAACTAATATCTTCATTTCATCTTGAATCAATGAAACTTTGTAGCCTTCTAATATTAACCAATTTATTAATTCTTTCTCTAAAGCTTCTTTGTCTTCATCTTCTATAGCAAAAATTGCTGATATTTTATTAATTCCAACACTTCTGCCGTATTCTATATTTTCCATTATTTTATTTTTATTCTCTTGAAGCTTCTCATCATAATTATTAATAATAAACCACTCCTCTTAATTATTCTCTTTATATTTTACCATTTAATAACAATAATTATAACTAAATTATATTTTATTTCACCATTATAAGAATTTCTTAATTTATTCTTAAAACTATAATATTTGAGTAGTTTAATTAATAATATTAAAGTACAATATAATTATAAGGCATCTTCAAAAAATGCCTAACTTTTAAAAGGAGAATTTTTATATGAAAAAGCGAATTATATCAACACTTACTCTTTTTATTTTTATTTTTTCTGGTTTTACCTTAAATGTACAAGCTGAAAATAAAGAAAGAGTAACTTTTGGAACTGACTTAACAGATGCTCAAGAGCAAGAAATGTTAAAGGGATTTGGTGTTTCTTCTGATAACGTAAGCATAGATAGAATAACTAACGAAGATATTATAAAACAACTTGGATTAGATCCTAATGATAAATCTAATTATCAAGGAGGTTGCTATTCTTCTTCTTATGTAAAATTAAAAAATGATAATGGAATTGTAGTTGATGCTAAAAACCTAACTGAAGTAACAGGTTTAATGCTTTCAAACGCTCTTTTGACCTCTGGTGTTACTAATGCTGAAGTTAAAGCTAGCTCTCCTTTTCCAGTAACTGGTACTTCTGCCCTGTCAGGTATATTAAAAGGCTTTGAAGCTATTCAAGGAAAAGAATTATCTTTAAAAAATAAGAAAACAGCTCAAAAAGAAATTGAAACTACATCTACTTTAGCTGATGAAATAGGTTTTGATGAAGCTGCTGCAGTAATTAACGATGTTAAAACAGCAGTAATTAAAAAGGCTCCTAAAACCGAAGAAGAAGTTTCTTCTATAGTACAGGATGTTACTAAAGATTATAAAATCCCTTTATCTGATACTCAAAAAGAGAATGTTACAAATTTAATGGTAGATATAAAAGATCTTAATATAGATTATAGTAAAGTAAAAGATACTCTTAACAATCTTACTGATCAACTATCTACTGCACTTGATAAAGCAGGTACCCAGCTATCTGACAGTGGTTTTTTTCAAAAAGCACTAGATGGTATTGGTGATTTCTTAAGTGGCATAGGTGATTGGTTTAAATCCTTAGCTTCTAAGGATTCAGCTGTTGACCCGCATTATACTTAAATATAATAAAAAGGCTTTAGAGTAGTAAAAATCACTATTCTAAAGTCTTATTTTTATTGTCTATATAAGTTATTGCAAAGTTTCTTTTCAGGTTTAGGAACTCTTCAATATCATTTAAGAATTGTAACAATTGCGCTCTATTTTCAAATTCATCTCTAGATTTAGGAAGTTCCATTCCCTTAAATTCTTCTCTTAGTAGTAAAACGTTTTTCATAAGTTCCTTACAGTCATTATCTTCTGTTATATTCTCTGCTACATTATTTGTAAACTCAGCTATTAATTTTGTTTGTTCAAATGACATATAAAATTTTTCAAAATGAATTCTCATTTTTTTAATTATATCAAATTGATTTATTCTCATATTTATATAATCTATATAATATGAACTTCTATTAAAGAAATTGTTGTTAACAATTTTATAAGCTCTATTTTTACTTTCTTTAAGATTTTCTTCTATTTCATCCATTAGTTTTTGTTCGTAAATATCTACTGAATGAGTAATTAAAGATTTACTCATTCTTGAAATTATAATCCTAAAACTATTTTCAATTTGCTCTCTATCATCTTTAAAACT
This sequence comes from Clostridium gasigenes, assembly GCF_900104115.1. GTDB lineage: Bacteria > Bacillota > Clostridia > Clostridiales > Clostridiaceae > Clostridium > Clostridium gasigenes. Next base: position 21,350 of record NZ_FNJM01000010.1, on the reverse strand, counting down.
ATCTTCAAGAGATGGCATAAATAAATTAGCTATTGATGCTATACCTATCCCAATAAACATTAAAAGCAGTTCGTTTTTCAACATAATTAAAGTAATATTACTCGCTACTAAAAGATGAGTTGATAATACTACAGTAGCTATCATACCCTCTTCTACTTTTAATTTTGAAGTTAATGGTATAAATATTATTAAAAATACTCCAAACCCTATTGAATTATGACCTATAAAGTTGTATATAATTATTGATAGTGCTAGTCCTATTAAACATGCTAAAACTCTATTTTTACCAATAACCAAGGCTTTTTTTCTAGTATCTTGAATGCTCAAAATTGCAATCACTGCTGCTACTGTTGCATAATCTAAATTTAACAATTCAGCTATTATTAATGCTATCGTAGCTGATACTGCCATTTTGAAAGCTAAATTATAAATATATTTCATTTTTTCCTCCATCTAATATATAGTTATCTACCTATCTTTTTATTTTCTATTTTTTTAAAATTCTATCTTTTATAAATATTGCAACTGAATCGCTATTATTATCACCTATAGTAGCTGTTGCAATTCCCTTTAATTTCTCTACTGCATTTCCCATAGCATAACATTCTGTTGAAATCTCAAACATAGGAATATCATTTAAATTGTCTCCAAATGATATAATTTCTTTGCTATCTACATATCTTTGCAAGTATTTAACACCATTTGCTTTAGATGCTTTATCGCTATATACTTCATAAAAATAATGACCTTCCCCGTATATATCTTTGTGATATTCTGCAATTAGTCCTTTTATATTACTTACTTTGTCATGAATTTTGTTAACTCTATTAAAATCATCTAAAATTACAAAATTAATTACTTTAGAATCTTTTAACGCGTCTTTATAGTTATCAACTTTCACAAAAGTTTTTAATGATTTATGGCACCTCTCATCAAAGTATTTTTGTTCATATTTATTAATAAGTTCTTTGTGATATACAAATAAATGATTGTTTTTTATTGCATAAATAAACACTTGTTTATTAAACTCTTCAAATATATTAATTATATCTTCGACTAAAGGTTTTTCTATTTCTTTAATGTCTATGTACTTTCTATCATTTACATTATAAATCAAAACTCCATTCATAAGGGTAATCGGAAGCTTAAGATTAAGTCCTTCTAATATATCGACTACTGTTGCAGGTGTTCTTGCTGTTGCTATTGTAAAATTAACACCTCTGTCTATTAACTTGTTTAATTCATTTTTAGAGTATACTGATATTTCTCTATCTGTATTTAATAATGTTCCATCTAAATCTGATACGAATAACTGCATTTATAACTCCTTTTTAGTCATTTGCAAAAATAACAAGTCAATGGGTTCTACATATTGGCTTATTATTTTTTTGAAAATGCCTTATCTTTTCTTATTTACATATCCACAAGTTTTGCATAGATCTTCTACTGCTGTTCTTCTTGAGAAACCATCATATATATCACTAGCTCTTTTAGATTCTAATATTTCTTCTAATTCTGTTTCAAATATATTCCCAAGATTCATATTTCCTTCACTATCTAAGCAACAAGGTACAACTGTTCCATCAACTAATATTCCAAATTGGTCTCTTAGCCCATAACAAAACATTCTTTCATTTGAAGGGGCAATATTTATGTTTGGCCATTCAAATTTTTCTGCCATACTTAAATATACGTCTTTAAATAGTTTTGTGCTATTCTTTTCTGTAAAAGTCTCTTTTAAATCATAATTAAGTTCAAATTTTTCTTCTAGTATTTTAAATATATTTTTATTTAATGAATTACTAGCCTTATGTCTTGTATCTAAATTCCATAGTCTCATAGATGTAATTATATTAGTATTATCTCTTGCTTCTTTTACAAATTCAATAATATTATCTATGTATTCATCAAAATCAACATCATCTTCATTAGCTTCAAAGCTATGAAGTGACATATTTACCTGCCTTAATGCAGGTGACGATAGTAATACCTCCCTCGCATTTTTTATTAAAGTTCCATTAGTTGTTATATTAACCTTTAACCCATATTCATTACTTATTTCTAAAAACCTTCCTAACTTTGGATTTAATAAAGGTTCTCCCATTAAGTGAAAATATATATGATCTGTATATGGTTTTACACTTTTTAAAACATGTTTAAATGCTTCTTCCTCCATAAATTCTAACTTTCTTCCTGTCTTAGGACAAAAATTACAATTCAAGTTACATATATTTGTTATTTCTATATATACTTTTTTAAATTTTCTCATTAAAATGCTCCTATTCTTATGTACTATTAATTTTTATAGAGCTAAAAGAAAATAACTAGTTATTTTTTGAAGCTCTCTTATTGATATCTATAATATAATATATTTTTTTCATAAAGTAAAATAATGCTTTTAATTGAGTAACTATAGTTTAAAATAGACCATCAAATTAGCTTGTTATTTTTTAATATTTCTTTTTAAAAATATAAATATATATACAAAAAAAACTAGTAAAGGATGATTCTACTAGTTTTTTACATTTTACTTATAAGAGCTTTTTAAATTATTTATTTTCTTGTATTAATTCAATTATTCTCTTTCCACATCTTGCACCTTTACATCCACCAGTAGCTGCCCCTGTCTTTTCTTTAACTTGGTCTAAAGATTTAGCACCACTTTTTATCGATTCAATTATAATTCCTTCTGTTATATTTTTGCAAATACATACTACTTTATCATTACTCATTATTTTATCTCCAATCATTAGTTAGTTTGTAATTTTATTATAAAATAATAATCATTATTTGTAAATAGCTATCATTCATATAATTATTTTTTTATATTTAATATCTTTCCACAACTTATATTAAATATTCATATCTCTTCTAAAATTTCTAAGACTTTCTTTTTCAAAGTTCATTAATTTTATTTTAAGAAAAAAAACCTCCAAGTTGAAGGTTTTTTAAAAACTATATAGCAAGAAAATTTTGTATTACAAGCAATGCTTTAATATCTATTTTTTCACTTGATGCTATTATTTCTTTAGCCTCTTCCTTAGAAACTAACTTAACTTCAATATCCTCATCATCTTCTAAGTCATCATCAGATATTTCTCCATTACAATCGCAATAAACTAATGCTACTGATTCATCTGTCATTCCTGTTGATATATATAACTTTGATTTAGTTTTTTCATAATCAATTTTGACTAAATCAAGACCTGTTTCCTCTTTTAATTCACGTCTTACAGTTGTTTCAAACTCTTCACCAGCATCTATAAGCCCTGCTGGAATTTCGTAAACATAATCATTTAGAGGAACCCTAAATTGCTTTATCACCACTAATTTATTTTCATCTATATGAGTTGCTACTATTATAACAGCATCTATTTTACCTTCTTCACCATTAAAAAATATATTTTCAATAGTTTCTAAAGGCTTTCTAGATGCAATAGACCAATTCTTAGTAGCCCCAAACTTATTAGTATATTCTGCATTATACATCTTTAAATAAGGTGTATCTGCAATAGTAGTAATATTTTTAATTTTAACATCTTGTCTTTCCATAATTAAAATCTCCATTCCATAGTTATTTCTTTAGTTTAGGGAAATTCAAATAAATATACTAACTTTCTATTTATTTAAATTTCCCTTAATCATTTGAAACTTTTCTACTATCATTATATACTAATTTATTAATTATTAAAAATATTCCATATTAATTATTAATAAAACTTCTCTACTATAATTACTCTATTATTACATCTTCTATTTTCACTGTATCTCCATAGGCTGGTAATAAGGTTTCATTATAAGCTTCTCTTATAGTACCATTTTGCCCTAATGATTTTATTTCTGCATTTACCCATTGTAATAATTCTTCATTTCCTTTTTTAACAGCTGGCGCTATTGTATCTTCCTCTCCTAATGATGATATTCCAACTGTATATCCTGCATTTTCTCTTGCCCATGCAAACAATAATGTATTATCATGAGCTAGCGCAGCTCCCCTATTATCTTTTAATGCTTCAAAAGCTTCTGTGTTATGGTCAAACTTTACTAATTCTATATCTGGATAGTTTTTTGTAAAGTATGCATCAGCTGTTGTTCCCTTATTAACTATAACTTTTTGCCCCTTCAATTGGTCTATTGAAGTTACTTTTGTTCCATCTTGTGATACAATTCCTAATGCAACCTTCATATAAGGATTTGCAAAATCTACTACTTCACGTCTTTCTGGAGTCACTGTGAAGTTTGCTAATATTAAATCAACCTTATTTGATTGCAAAAACTCTACTCTACTCGCAGCTTCTACAAGCACAAATTCTACCTTTGATTCATCTCCAAGTAAATCTTTCGCTAATTTTTTAGCTATAAACACATCATAACCTTGATTTTCCCCATTAGCATCTACGTATCCAAAAGGTGGCTTATCACTAAATACTCCAACTTTAATTGTTCCACGTTCTTTAATAATATCTATTGCACTTTTTTCAGAACTTTTATTTCCACATCCTACAAAAACCCCAACTCCAACTGTTAATATTACTAATAATGATGATACTTTTTTAATTAATTTCATTTTATTTTCCCCCTTATAATATCTCGTCTAGCATATTCTAGACGGATTGTATTTACTTATTTTATACCTTATATTTAAATATATTTAGAAATTGTTTTGCTCTTTCTGATTTTGGATTTTCAAAAAACTCATTTGGATTTGATATTTCGCATATTTTCCCTTTATCCATAAATACAATTCTATCTGCTACTTCTTTAGCAAATTGCATTTCATGAGTAACTATAATCATAGTCATACCATTCTTTGCAAGTTCAAGCATTACATCTAATACTTCTCTTACCATTTCCGGATCTAAGGCTGCTGTAATTTCATCAAACAACATTACCTTAGGGTTCATACACAAGGCTCGTACTATAGCTATTCTTTGTTTTTGTCCTCCAGATAATTGTCTTGGAAAAGATTTTTTTCTATCTTCTAGTCCTATTCTTTTTAATAGCTCCTCGCCTTGCTTTTCTACTTCTTTTTTATCTCTCTTTTGAGCTTTCATAGGCCCAAGTAAAATATTATCTATAACATTCATATGTGGAAATAATTCATAGCTTTGAAATACCATTCCTATTTCCCCTCTAACCTCTTCCCATTTAACATCTTTTCCTATTATTCCTTTGTTTCCAAAAGTTATAGTTCCTTCCTTTATTTCTTCTAAACCATTTAAGCATCTTAAAAAGGTACTTTTACCACAACCTGAAGGTCCAAGTATTACTAAAACCTCTCCTTTATGAACTTCTAAATTAATATCTTCTAAAGCTGTAATATTATCGTAATTTTTTTTCAAATTATCTATTTTTAATAAAATCTCGTTTTCCATAACTATTCCTCCCAATTTTGCTAATTACCCTACCCACTTTTGCTCTAGTTTTCTAGATAAAGCCGAAAGTGGATAACATATTATAAAGTAAAGTATAAATATAAATCCATATACCCAAAATGATGCTGTTGGTGCTTTTAATAATGAAACCTCTATTATTTGTTGACCAACTTTAACTACTTCTACAACTCCAATTAATACTACTAATGAAGTTGTCTTTATCATTCTAGTAGCTAAATTAATGCCCCCTGGAATAATCCGTCTAACCGCTTGTGGTATTAACACATATATATAAATATTAATTTTATTTAATCCAAGTGCAAGAGCTGCTTCTTCTTGGTGTTTTGGTATTGATGTTATTGCACCTCTAACTATATCTCCCATTTCAGCTATTCCCCATAGAGAGAATACTACTATAGAAACTACCTCGCCATTTAAATTAAGATTAAAAGCACTAGCAACTCCAAAGTAAACTATAAATAACCAAACTAAAATTGGTATTATTCTAATTGTTTCTAGGTATATTTTTGAAATAATCTTAACTACTTTAGATTTTGATGTCATTACTACTCCAAATACTAAGCCTAAAATACAAGCAATTATTACTGATATAAAAGCTATTCTCGCTGTTACAAATAACCCTTCAAGTAATCTCATTAAATTATTTCCTTCAAATATAACTCTATAATCCGTATTCAGCATTTCTTGACCTCCTCTCTATCCAAGTTATTAATATAGACATTGGCAATAAAATTATTAAATATGCAATAACTAGCATAAATAGAGCTTCTTTTGTTTTATAATACATTCCTATTAAATCCTTAGCTACAAACATTAAATCTGCTATTGCTATAGCACCAACTATGGAAGTTTCTTTTAACAAAAATAAACAATTTGCTCCTATTGAAGGTATTGCTATTGAAAAAGCTTGTGGAATTATTATATATCTAAAAACTTGAAACTTTGATAATCCTAAACTTATCCCTGATTCTATTTGTGATTTAGGTACTGCCTCAAGCCCTCCCCTAAAACTTTCTGCCATATAACTTCCGCCTAAAAATGATAGTCCTATAACTCCACAGGTAAATCCTGTAATTTTCACTCCAAGCTTAGTTAACCCATAATATAAAAAGAATAATTGAATTAATAATGGCGTATTTCTTGAAACTTCTATATATCCCTTTGCTAACACTCCCAAAACCCTAACTTTAAAATAAATTATATTACTGCATATTACCCCAATAACTATTGACAATATTATTCCAAGGGCTGCTAATGTTAGCGTTAAAATAGTTGCCTCAATATATATAGGTACATTTTTAATAATAAAACTCCAATCCATGCTCTCACTCCTCTTTTGAAATTTGTGTAAATAAAAAAAGCTCTGCCTCTATTAAAAGAGACAAAGCTAAACTTCGTTATTCCACTCTATGCGGGATAAAATTATCCCATTGAATATTGGTACAAACATACCATTTCGCTGTAAGCGGCGATCCGCAAATGCTCTACTAAAAATTTCGAACATCCTACTCCAAAGGGCACTTCATTAATATTCTTGATAGAAGCTCTCAGCTAATCTTCTTCTCTGTAATCTTAAACAATAATTACTTTCCTTCTTCAATGTATTTATTTTATAATATCTTAATTTCATATATCTGTCAATCTATTTATACAGGTTTTGTTTCTTAGTTTTTAATTGACTTTCAATTTTATTCACAACTACGTTTGAATTTCTTTCCCAATTATCTTTTATAAAACTAAAATTGTCTACTAGCGTATCCATTATAATTTGTATCCAAGCTAATACCTTTTTTGTTTGTAATTTTTTTATATCATAGCTTATGCCAATGAGATTTCTACTATAGTCAAACTGCAAATCATTTATTCCATCTAATAGTTTTACCCCTTTAACTAATAGACTTTCATACTGTTCACCCTCACTTTGTATGTTTGTATTATTGTCAAACCTTATTACTAATTGACCTGGGAGATCTCTAATTATTTTGAATCTTAAAAATCTTTTTATCATCATTTCTTTTATACCCAATATTTTATCACCTACTTTTATTTCTTTATTTATCCTATGCTTATTTACAAAAAAGTTGACATAAACAATTAATATTTATCTTCTATACACTTTCTTAATTGTCCGTTATAATATTATTAAACACAAAGATGAATAGATGAGGAGTGATAATATGAATTTCTTTAAAAACACATATGGTTTTGATATGTTTTCAGTTTTCCTAATATTGCTAAGTAGTATATTTAGCATTTGGGATTTTACTAAATATCTAGGATTAGCACTTTTATTTTTCGCTATTTATAGAGCTTTTTCTAAAGATATTTATAGAAGAAAAATGGAACTTAATAAATTTACTAGCTATGCAAATAAACTTTTAGGTAAATTTGGAAAAAAATTACCTAGTTCTGTACCAAACCTAGATTTAAATAGTTTATCAGTAGCTATTAATCAAATTAAACTTTCTATGGCTCAAAAGAGGAAATATAAAATAATCAAATGTCCAAGCTGTAAGCAGAAACTAAGATTACCAAGGAAAAGAGGAAAGATTGTAGTAACATGTAAAAAATGTTCTAATAAATTTGATTCAAGAACTTAGGGAACTCAAAAAAAACATTAGAGAACTAATAAAAGCACTAGTATAAAATAACCACCCTAATACTTAGGTATAATTAAGTTCTACTAGTGCTTTATTTGTTTATTTAGATTTATTCTACAACTTCTAGTAAAAGTTCTGGAGAATCTGTAAACATGCCATCTATGTTCCACTCCACAAACTTTCTCATAGCAATAGGTGAATTAACAGTATATGAGTTAACTTTTATGTTGTTTTTATGACATTCCTCAATAAGTTCTTTTGTAACTAATTGTGCATTTGGATGAATTGCGTCTGCATTAATTTTTTTCGCCATTTTTATTGCATCACAAACCTCATAATATAACATTCCAGTTTTTATATTATGATTTATTTGTTTACACTTTCTAATTGATTCATGATTAAAACTAGATAATATAATCCTATTCTCCATATTATATTTTTCTACTAATTTTATTACATCATTTTCAATTTCACTATAGCTAATAACATCTGTTTTCAACTCTATATTAAGTACTATTTCTACTTCATTCTTAATTAAGTCAAGCACCTCTTCTAATGTTGGAATTTCACATTTATTATTTTCACTAAACATAACTTTTCTATTTTTAAATTTTCTAAGCTCTTTTAATGTAAAATCACAAACTTGTCCTTTTCCCTTAAAAGTACGTTCAATGTCCTCATCATGAATTATAACTAATTTATTATCGCGACTTTTGTGAACATCTAGTTCTAAACCAGTAGCCCCTATTTCTATTGCTTTTTCAAAAGCTAAAATTGTGTTTTCAGGATAATCTGAACTTGCCCCTCTATGTGCAAAAACTATCATTAGAAATCCTCCTATATATCTATTTATTTCTATATCACTAACCTAAGGCATCATAAAATAAATAGCAGCCTATTATCCTTGATTATTTATTTTATAATGTCTAAATCCAATACTAATAAATCTTTTCTCTCATATCTATTATGCCCTTGTAACCCTTTTTTATATTTCCAACATTTAATAGCATCTGCTAATAACTTTCCTTTATTATCATTAAAAAAATCTCTAATATAAGTGTTATATTCAAATTGACTGTCAATTTTTGTTGCCGCTACTTTCTTTTTCTCTTGTATATTATAGTAGGCATCCACAGCTCTTGAATATGTTTTTCCTGTATTAGATTTTAACCATTTTTGAAATATCACATTAAATGAAAATCCACTTCCAATAACCTCTTTAAAGAAAGCTCTATGTTTCTCTGAACACACAAAATTTTCTTCAATAACACTCTCCAATGTGATTTTACCAATATCAACTGTTACTTTCTTATTATTTGTAACCCTTAATTTTTTACCAGTATCCAAAAAGCAATAAATTCGTTCTGTTAATGACTCTTTCCCTCCAGTTGATTGCAGTCCTACTTGTTTACAAAACAACAGCAACTCTTCTTTTAAATAATAATATGATTTAAATGTCTCGCCATCTAACTCACTGCTTAATATAGGTCTAGTTCTCATTTTATCCATCCTTTTGTCGTTTTTTATCTTTATTAGCCCTTGTTTTTTGTATAACATATTCAATTGTTACCCCATAAGCAACTAAAATAATACAATCATAGACCAATATCTTTGATTTTTTCATATAAGAATGTCCTTTTCATAAAATACTAATGTAAGTTTATCATTTATAACTTTAGTTTCTCCAGTTTTTTTATAACCTACCTTCTCATACAAATAACAATTTCCCTCTTCCTGTAATATTGTATCTAATCCCCATATTTTTGTATAATAATATATCTCTTCAACCATATTAAAAACCTTTTGAGCAACTCCTCTTCCTTGATATTCTGGCAATATAAAAATAGGACTGATACGATAGTGCTTATTATCCATTTTAACTATTCTAATACACCCAATAGATATATTATCGCAATTAACAATATAGTAATCTGTAAAAGGCTGTTTTATTCTATTAATTATTTTTTCTAATGGTTCATTTCCAGGGTTAGTCTCAAAATCCTCATATTTATTCAATAATGTACTAAATGATTCAATTTGCATCTTATGGATAACTTCTGAGTCCTTTAACTTTGCTTTTACTAAAGATATATTCATAAGTTTATTCCCCCAACCATTATTTCATGTACATTATAACTAAATCTTCAACTATATATATTATCAATCGATACTCTATTTTACTCATTTAACAAACTATTATATAGCTATATCATCTATAGTTGTATTTTGAAATCTCCAAAATCAAAAGTTCCACTGCCATGTTCTAATAAATTATTTTTTTCTATTAATATAAACGAATTTTGAATTTGCCTTATAATATCTAACTTTAAGTCTAACTCATTATGACCTGGTAAAATTTTTGTTATATTATTCAAGCAACATATTTTCTCAATAGATTTTTTAAATTCTATAGGATTCGTACTTGGATAAAATATATAAAGTGTTCCTAGATATATTAAATCCCCAGTATATAAGTAACCTTTTTCTTCCTCAAAGAGACAAATATGCCCTGGTGAATGTCCTGGTGTATGTAATACTCTTACTTTTCTTGAACCAATATCTATAATATAATTATCCTTCAATATTTTCGTTGATTCATCTTTATAAACGGTATATTTTTTTATATCAAACTTTTTAGGTGTTTCTTTACTAAACGGCTCCTTAACTATGCTATTTCTTATTACTTCAATTGGTATTGGCAGCCCTCTTTTAAGCCATTCTGCATCATCCTCATGTATATAAATATCTTTAAAATATTTATGCCCGCCTATATGATCCCAGTGACAATGAGTAGTAATGACTTTAACTGGTAGACTAGTTAATTTATCAACTTCATTTTTTATATTTCCTATACCTAACCCAGTGTCTATTAAAAGTGCATATTTAGTTCCAATTAAAAGATAGGAGTGTACTTTTTCCCAATGTCCATATTCACTTATGGCAAATGTCATATCATCAATTTTTTCAATAGTAAACCAATTATACATCTCTACTCTCCGCCTATTCTACATTATAATTAATATCATTCAGATAATTTTTTTAAATCAACATACTATCTATCCTAGTATTTTTTATTAATTCTTATATACTATCCCCTTACACATGGTTTTCTTATTACATTTAGGACAATATAAATTTTTATAATTCACTCCAGAATTAACCCCTATAATATTTTCTTTTAGTGTTATTCTAAATTTTTCTCCACACTTGTCACAGACCCACATATAACCACTAGTACTCCAATGCATAACTATTAATATCCCAATAAAAAGACAAATCAAGCTTATAATACATACTACTATATTTAATATAGCTCCTATAAATACTAATATTAAGGATACTATGCTTAACGAAACTCCAAATATTAGATATCCTTTATTTTTCATTATAATCACTCCTATATACCGTGTACCTTAAACTATTTATTAACCATATTTTTTTAATATTTCAGATTAATTTCCTTCTCCATAATATAACTACATTCATATTTATCCATAGGATTTTCAATTCTTACAATATGAAATCCACACTTATTCACATAAAAATTATGGTTCCTTTTTGAGAAACCTGGAGTATCTGTACACCATTTAATTGTATTTGGATATTCTTCTTCTATAAATCTCCAAACTCTTTTTCCAAGCCCCTTATTTTGAAGACTTACATCAATAAAAATATTACCTAAGAAATTAATTTTAGTTTCGTTATTTATCCATAATATTACACAACCTATTGCCGTTCCCTCTAATGATATTTTGTATGAAGTAGCCTCTTTACTTAATCCATATTCTCGCAGAAAATCACCATTATCATACCCTGGTGGTCCACCTTTTGGCTCATTAAGATGTATTCTTGCATCTTCATCAAAAGATTTCTCCATAATTGGTGTTAATATTTCTATATCCTTCTCTTCTAATAACTCAAACTTTAACATATCAAATTCTTTCCTCCTCCACAAAATATATATTATTCTACAGAAATCTTTCTTAACAGTATCCCGGTTACTATAATAAGTGCAATGGTTATTAAAATAATAGGTAACATTAATTTAAAATCAATATAGCTACTAGTCATTAGTTTCATTGATTGTGTAGCAGGTAATATTTCACTAACTTTTTGGAAAACCTTTGGTAAAAGTGCCGAATCAAACATAATTCCTGATAACATTATTGATGGCAGAAATACAAGTTGTGAAATCATTGTTAACTTTGATGTATTTTTAATTAATAACCCTAAAATTGTTCCAATTAATAATGAAGTAATTATACAAAGGACTAGTAAGATAAAATATACTAGCACATTATCTGAAATCTTAGCTTTAAATATAATTGGAGCAATTGCAAATATTATTATGAAACTTATAGATATATGGATAAATGCTGATATAAAGTTACTTACTGCTGCTACCCATAATGGAATGTTTCCAACTTTATATACCTTCTTTGTCTCACTTCTATAAAGGTTTATTAGTGGCGTTGGTGATCCCATCACTGCTGCCATAGTAACTGTAAATATGCTCATTGACTGAATTAATGTATTTTTTGACTCCGGATTAATTGAAGAAAATACCCCTCCCATAAATAGAAAAAATACTAATGGTATTATATAATATACAAGTAAAATTCCCTTATTTCTAAAATCTAATTTCCATTGTAACCCCACATTATACATAAATGCTTCCATTAACATTTTACCTCCTGTGATATTTCCATAAATTTATCCTCTAAGGTTGGACGTTCTATTTTAATATCAATAATATTATTATCATTACCTTTAATATTTTCCAAAAGTTAAAATAACCCTTCTTGTACATTAGATGTGGAATAAATACTATAATCACTTTCTTCATTTATTAATTTTATATATTTAAAAGAACTATTACTAATTGGCTTTAATGTTTTAACATAAATGTTGACCACATTATTATAAATTGATGTTATTTCTTCAGTAGTACCTGTAAATACAATTGTCCCACCCTTTAAAATAGCTATTCTATCACATAAAGCTTCTACTTCTGCCATATCATGACTAGCCAGAATAATGGTCTTACCTTGTTTCTTTAAATCTCTAATAGCTTGATGCAGGGCTATTCTACCCTCAACATCTAATCCTGCTGTTGGCTCATCTAAGAAAATCACCTTAGGGTCATTTACTAGAGCTAACGCTAAATGTAATCTTCGTTTTTGCCCTGTTGATAATTGCTCATACTGCTTATTTTTTATACTAATAAGTCCAAATGTATTTAGTAATTCCAAATTCACCTTAACCTTGTTCCATTTTTAAAAAAGCTTTAAGGCTTCTAATACAGTTATATTATTATTTAATGATGTAGACTCTAATTGCACCCCTATATTCTTTCTAACTTCTCTACTACTAGGAAAGTGTCCCATAATAGAAATTTCTCCCGAATCATATTTTAGAATACCTTCTATACAAGATAATATAGTTGTCTTACCAGCTCCATTCACCCCGAGAAGAGCAAAGATTTCCCCATTTTCCACAGTAAAACTAACTCCCTTAAGAACGGTATTATCCCCATAGATCTTCACAATATTTTTCACTTGTAATAACGCAGACTTTAATTCATCAACTTCTTTCATAGTTTATCTTTAGTGAGAGAGTGCATTATAAGTACCAAACCCTCACTAAACCTATCCCACTTTCATTTTATACGCTTTTTACTGTATAATATGTTATTAGTTCATTTTATACGAATATTATGACTCATTACCCTAACAAGCCATTCATTAATTAATGAATTAAATAGTTCTTCATGTTCTATCTGCAAACTATGTCCTGATCTATCCATCACAGCAAAAGTTGCTCTAGGAAAGTTTGATAAGATATTCCAAGCATCCTCATAACCAACACAATTGTCTTGTCTCCCTAACAATATAAGAACAGGTTTATCAAATTTATTATTTAACTTATCTACATCTAAGGAAAAAGCGTAACCATTTCGTTGAACGTTTTGTAAGAACTTACCATCTGCAATTTTTACACCTGCCATTATTTCATTTTGATATCTTTCATAGATTTTTTCACTTTGAACTACTGCCCCAGAATTAAAATCTTCAGCATCCTCTGGTGTCAGTTTAGATAATAAATTATTATCCTTTACTAAAATAATATGTTCAGGAACATTTCGTTTGTTATAATCTGCTATTATAACTGGACAAATTAATAAAGCACCATCTACCCTATCTGTCATTTTATAGATTACTCCTCTTGCCAGATATCCCCCATATGACTGACTTGCAAGTAGAAAATTTTCATTGGGAATGATTTTTTCGATAAACCCAATTACAATATCAAGTAGAGTATCAGAGTTATTAATCCATTCTGCACTCTCTGATTTGCCCATACCTGGCAAGTCAATATATATTCTTTTATATCTATCTTTATCGCTAAATATAGGTTCCATACATCCAACCATTACCCTGTGGTCTACATAATAGCCATGCAACATAATAATCGGCTTTCCTTCACCTATTATTTCATAATTTATAGATATATTATTAATCCTACATTCCATTCTTTATCTTTAGTGAGAGAGAGTGCATTATAAGTACCAAACCCTCACTAAACCTATCCCCCTTTCATTTTATATACTTTTTAATGTATAATATGACTTAACTTTATAATGATAAAGTTAATATTGCTCATTAGCTTAATATAGATTGAATCAAATCCTTTTTAGTTTTACAATATTCCTTGCTTTCTTGAGACATTTTATTATAGCTTCTTTCAAGTTTACTTTTAGCCAGTGAGCAACCATTCTTTCTAATCCATGTGCAATCATTGGAACTATAATATTACCTGATATACTATAAAGAATCCCAACCCAAATCGAAAACCAAATTGATGCAATAACTTCTGGCATTATTTTCTTTGTGACTTTTCTACCACATATGAATTCTTGTACAATAATAAATTGTACCCATATCAATGAATTCAAAACTATTGCTAGTGTCATTGAACCATAAATGATTGTATTAACATTTAAAATCACAAACATATTCTGAACTAATAATCTTTGTGGTATCTCCATTGATGCTCCATCTAGGAAATCAACTAACCTAAATAGTTTCTCTGTTCTATCTGTGTTTTTCCAATATACAATAACCGAAGTTGGTATTATAGTAATCAACATAAGTACTATATTATCCCAATTAACTAACCTACTTACTTCAAATATTTCTATTTTAGATTTATTAAAAAACCAAATTACTATAAAAATCAACAAACTCCCTAACTGAAAAGAATATGGATTTATCAACTTACCTCTGTTAATTTTATTAGTAATGTTATTAGTTAATACAGTTATTCCAAAAATAAGACTAATTAAAATAGAAATCAAAATATACTTTAAGATTATACTACCTATCATCATTTACCCCTTATAATATTTTTTCAATTATCATTTACATTGAAAATTTCTCCATTTTGTAAATGTACCAATTTAGTTAGTAATTTCTCTAATTTTATTTGGTTGCTCCGTTCACTCATAGATATTTTAGAGTTAATAATTTTAAATCTTGGAACAATATCTAGATGCATTGGTATAAAGTATTTTTGAAATAATGTTTGCGATTTTTTAACTGATATTAAAATTGTTTTTCAAAAACATATGATTTTTCTCCATCTTCATATATTTTTTCACCAGTTAATATAAATCCACATTTTTCTCTATAAAAATAATGATTCCGCTTTGAGTATTCAGGTGTTTCAACGTTCCATTTTTTAGCCGTTCTATAAGTCTCCTCAACATGTTGCCATGTTAACTTACCTAAACTTTTATTTTTATAATTAGGATCTATAAATAACATATCTAAATAAAATGTCTCATTATCCCCTTCATAAATTGTATAAGCACCTACAACTTCATTTTTATAAAGTATTTTCATACTAGTATTTCTAATATTTTCATTTAATTTCTTAATTAAGCTTCCATCATTATAACCTTTTGGTCCATCTTCTTTTAGCTTTGTATGCATACTTGTATCCTCATTAAAAGCCCTAGTCATAATATCAGTTAATTTTTCATAATCATCTACTATAATTTTTGAAAATATAATATTTTCAATCATCAAACTCCTCCTTACAGTGCTTAATTCCTTACCCAATAACCCCCTCTATTTCTTTATCTTCACATTTTCCAGTTTCTACTGATAATAAAACTTTTTTATATAACAATACCGGTATTATAACCATAATTCCTGATATCGGGAATATTATAGTTGCTGGCATTATATCAAATAATATTCCAAAAATCATACTACTAAAAGGTATTGCCGCCATAGAAATAGTTCCTAAAACTGTTCCAACCCTCCCCATGTAATCTAGTGGTACAATTTTTTTGAAAAAGTGTTCCTATAAATATATTTGCTATTCCAATAAATAAACATAATAAAGATATTATTACCAGAAGAAGACTATATGGTGGAAGGTTACTTGCAAAGCTATCTTTAAATGGACCAAAGATTACCACTGAAAAAAGTGTAGTTATTATTCCTACTGCTAATAGGCTTTGATAAATATTCTTTCCTACTGAATATTTTTTTCCCAAATAACTCGTTGTAAAACTTGCTATAATCATTGCTACTACACCAACGGATTCTGCTAATCCGAATTGAAAGTCTGAAACTACTAAAATCCTTTTACATATATATACTGTACCTATTGTAAAAGACCCAAGTGCAAAATTTAGCATCATAGCTAAAGTTGTTATTGCTAAAATAGATTTGTTTTTTACTGAAAACTTTATTCCATCAGAAAAATCTTTCCAAAACAAGTTCAACGATGGTTCCTCTTTCATGTTGTTTGTTTTCGGAATTTTTAGGAAGCACTCTGAGAATGCTGAAACAAAGAAACTTATTGCATTTATAACAAATATAATTTTTAATCCAACTAGCCCATAAAGTATCCCCGCAAGCAATGGTGCTAACACATTTCCAAGAGACATTATAAGTGAATTTATTGAATTCACTTATATTAAATCATCTTTTTTAGTTATTGTTGGAATAATTGTTTGGATAGTTGGTTGAAATAGTGTTGAAATAAGTGAAAGAGTTATTGCTAAAATATAAATATATCCTATTGGCATTTGTCCAGTTATAAAATATATTACTGCAAAAGTTGATACTACCACCCCACTTAATATGTCTAGGCTAATTATTATTTTCTTTCTATCAAACCAATCAACAAAAACGCCTGCAAATGGCCCAAGTATTAACTGTGGAATCATTGTAACTGCAAGTATTGATGCAAATTTTGTAGCTGACCCTGTTGTTGCAAGGACAAATAGGGATAATGCAAATGTCTGCATTGAACTACCTACTAGTGATGTTATTTTCCCAAACATTAAAAGTGAAAAGTTTTTATCTTTTAAAATTTTAAAATTCATTATTTAACCCCAATCATTAATTTAATTATTACTTAATTTCACATTATATAATAATTATAACATTATTTTTAATATTTATTACAATTTTTTCAAAAGTAAAATCACTGATTACTATTATATTAATACGCAGAAAAAATCTCCGGAACATTACGTTCCAGAGATTTTATATTTATTATATTCTTTTATAATATAAATATTATTAAATTTATATCTTATTGTTCTTTTGTAAAAATTGATATTAAATCTTTTATTTTTACTCTATTTCCGGTGTGTAATATCACTACTGAATATACTCTTACTGTAAATAACATTAATAACACAATTGTAACTATTAATATTATTAATCCAATTATTATTTGTGACATTTCTGCATTACCAGCTAAAATTGCTGATGGAATATAAAATGGTGATGAAAAAGGTATATATGCAGCTGCTGTTGCAACAGCTTTACTACCATGTGCTATTACCGCTGCATACGCTAAGTAAAAACCAAATATACCAACTAAAGTTACAGGCATCATAGCCATCTGTAAATCTTCTAACTTACTAACCGTAGCCCCAACTAATGCATTTAAAATTGAATATAATACATATCCTAGTATAAAGAATACTATAACAGCTATCATTTGCATAAGTGGTATTTTAGCTATTATACCTGTAATATCTATAGCTTTTGCACCCTCAAAAATTAATTTTTGTGCAAGTTGCCCACTTATTTTTAACGATAGAATCACTGTTAATATTATAGTTGCAAATTGTGAAATTGCTAACAATCCCATTCCTACACATTTCCCTACCAAAAGTTCCATAGCTTTTGTTGATGTAAGCAAAAGTTCCATTACTCTTGATGTTTTTTCTGCTACTATTGAATTTGCAACCCAATATCCATAAAAGTAGATAATATAGAATAATAAAAAGCACGCAACCATTGGTAATATAGTCTTCATTATTCTTTCTTCCATTGTAATTGTTGCATCTTTAGCCTCTAAAATATCAGTTCCAATCGGTGCCATAACATTTTGCAATGCTTCAGGGTTTACACCTGCCCCTATTAATCTACCAGCATCTAAAGAAGATGAAACTGCCTCTACTAGCACTTTAGCATCAGCCTTTACAATTTTATCATTACCAGGCTTTAGAAGTTCTACTGAATATCCAAGTTCACCTTTAGATACAAAAATATATACCATATTTTCTTCAGTATCTTTAAGCTTTTCGCTTGCAATTTCCTTACTATCTGATGTATTTACAAGGTCTAAATCTTTAAAAGAATTTTTAATATCATTTGAAATATCTATATTTAATCCTGAATTATCATTATAATATGCAGTATTAATTTTAAATTCTGTTTCTTCACTATTAACAATTTCTTTATTATTAGCTTTTTTGTCTTGTATAGCTGGAATAATATTAACTAAAGACGTCATAATAGCTACTGCTAATAAAATAATAATTGTTGATACTTTAAAAGATTTCCCTTTTACTTGCTGCGTTATTGTAAACTTAACAACTTTCCAAAATTTTCTCAAATCCATTATTGTCCACCAACCTTTTCTATGAATATTTCATGTAAACTTGGCTCTCTTAATTCAAATTTTACAAGAGATATATTTTCATCAGTTATTCTTTTTAATAACCTATTAACTTCCTCTTGGCTTTTCACCATTAAATTTATTTCCTCAGCATTTTCACTTTCAATTTCCATATTACATTCTTTTATTAAATGTTTAATATCTTCATCACATTTAACTAATAACCTGTTTCTTCCATAGCCTTTTTTAATCTCTTTCAAATTACCTTGTAATATTGTTTTTCCTTTATTTAATATTAGAAGATTTTCGCAAAACTCTTCTATTGTATTCATTTGATGACTAGACATTATAATATATTTTCCTTTACTAATTTGTTCTTTAATAACTTCTTTAAAAAGATCAGTATTAACAGGATCTAATCCACTTAATGGCTCATCTAAAATTAATAATGATGGATTAGAAATAAGAGCTGCAATAAATTGTATTTTTTGTTGATTTCCTTTTGATAGTTGGTCTGCTTTTTTATTTTTATACTCCGTTGCTTCTAATCTTTCAAGCCAATAATCAATACTTTTTATAGCATCAGCTTTAGACATCCCTTTAAGTTCTCCAAAATAAACCAACTGATCTATAATTGAGAATTTAGCATAAATTCCACGTTCCTCTGCAAGATACCCTGTTGAAACTGTATTTGGAGTGTACTTTTCTCCATTCCACGTAACTGTTCCCCCATCTTTATTAATCATTCCAAGTATCATACGGATAGTAGTTGTTTTACCTGCACCATTAGTTCCAAGTAACCCAAAAACTCCTGGTTTATCAATTGAAAAACTTAAATTATCTACAACTTTATTTTCTCCGTAATTTTTATTTAAATTTGTAACTGTTAAAGCCATTTTTTCTCCCCCTCATTTATTAATATATTTAAACTAATCCAATTCAATGTAGAGTGCACTTCCATTTAACATTTTAATACATCCATTATTGAATTGTTTTATTAGTATTCTACTTCGCCTGTTTTTTTTACGATCTTTTTTAGTCTAGTAGTTGTAAATAAAATTAATATACAAACTAATCCAATTAACAATATTGGAAAAATAGATATAGAATTATCATTAAGCTTTCCTATAATCATATTTGTTAGAATTACAAGTTCTAACACAAAGCAACCTAAAATCAAATAATGATATTTTTTTAGCCATTTTAGTTCTTCCGTCGGATTATTATATAATTCTACACTCTTGTAATTTTCTTTTTCACCAGTGTATTTAAAGTAGTTAAAATACCTCATCTTGCTTATATATTCAAATCCATATTCTCTATAAAGCTTGTAATATTCCTCTATATCATATATTTTTTCTTTAAAATCTATTCTGTATATTACATCTTCACATGTATCCTTTTTAAAGGTATATAAACATAAGAACTTTACATTTTTAAAATGAAGCCCCTTATTTGCCATTTCATTTAGCCATTCTTCTTCTTTGTGAATGTCAAAAATATAAAATAATTTAAAAACTCTTTTTAAATCACTCACTTTCATTTACCCCCAATAATATTTTAGACTCTCTTAAAAGTTTCTCCAATCTCACTAATTCTAATTTAACTACTTCACTACCTAAAGTACTTAAAATATAGTTTTTCTTTTTATCCTCATTCATTACTGAGCTCACAGTTGAAATTAAATTATCCTTGCTTAATTTACTTAATGCACCATAAAGAGTTCCAGGTGCAAGTAGAATTCTTCCTTCTGTAACATCAGAAACCTGTTGCATAATGCCATACCCATGTAAAGGCCTACTTAGCGAACATAAAATTAAATAAGTTGTCTCAGTTAATGGCAGAAACTGTATAGCTTCCTTTGACATAACATCACCTCACACACAACATCGTTATGCGTTATATCGCACTCCGATACTATCTATAAAATATTATATCCTATTTTGGAAAATATGTACATAGTTTTTTATGGAAATATATAAATAATTTCAAACGCAAAAAAATGCCACCTTTCGGTGACATTAATATGTTATTTACTTATGTGGCTTTTTGCAACTTCTACTAAGTCAGCAAATGCCTTTGGATCATTTATAGCTATTTCTGATAACATTTTTCTGTTGATATCTATATTAGCTAACTTCATTCCGTTCATGAATTTTGAGTATGAAAGATCATTAATTCTTGTAGCAGCGTTTATTCTAGCTATCCATAAACTTCTGAAATCTCTCTTCTTTAATCTTCTACCCACGTATGCGTTTCTTAAAGCTCTAATTACTGATTCATTAGCAGTTTTGAATAGTCTGCTTTTTCCACCATAATAACCCTTTGCAGCTTTTAAAACCTTTTTATGGTTTTTACGACTGTTGACGGCTCTTTTAACTCTTGCCATGTTTCAATTCCTCCTATATACATATCTATT
>NZ_FNJM01000032.1 GCF_900104115.1 Clostridium gasigenes | reverse complement strand
AGACCCTATAAAATAGAGTCAGTTAAATAAATGTTTAGCACTTTTTTTCTAACTGTCCATTCTATAGGTACCAGTTTAAAACTTTATTGCAGTTTCTTTTATCTATAAAAATAAGTTTAAGGAAATAATTAAGAAACATAATTATATTTGAGGTTTTCTTAATGAAGGATAATATTAAGAAGTTTATTAAAAATAGAGTTGCCTTATGTTATAATTAGATTAGATATATACTAGGATTTATAATAGTACCTATATAAAGTAAGGTGAACTGAATTGTATAATAAGGAATTAGTAAGAGCTCTAGATGCTATAAGTTATGAAACTAAACTTGGTAAAAATTTAAAGAATACCCTTAGAAAAGTAGATAAAGAAGATTTGATTTCAGAGCTAAAAGAGTATCGATTATTTATAAAAAAACGAAGAAAATTATTGATGGAGATGACATATAGGATTAAATCACTTCAATCTATAAATATTAAATATAGTAGGTATTATCCTAGTAAAGAAATAGGAGCATGTTTTAATGATATATTAGGAATTAGGGTTATTATTGAAAACTACAATATAGATTTAGATCACCATAATATAAAACATGTAGATATGGTTAATGGTAAGAAAAATGATGATGGGTATAGAGATTATCATATTTATTATAAAAAAAGCAATTATCATTATCCAATAGAAGTACAGTTCTTTACTAGAAGAGATTACGAATTTAACATGTGGTTATACAAGTATGTATATAAATATAAGGATAATAAAATTGGAATAAAGTTAAAGGAATTATATGATGAAAATATTATAAATAATGAAGATGAATTTAAGGAGGCTTTAAAAATTGTATTATATATTAGTGAAGGAATTTAATGCCATCGGGTCAGTAGTTTATGGTTCAAATGATTCTAAAGAAGTAGACATGATAGATGATTTATTAAACTATAAATTAGAAGGTATGGATAAACAAGTTGTGTTGTTATCTAATTTAGAAATGTGGAAAGAATATGAACCTTTTAATATAGTAGCTACAGTTGGAGAATTTATTGATAGGGCTATTCTAAACTAGATATATAGTTTTAAAGATATTAATGCAAATGGAAAATATCCAGATGAAGAGCATTTAAGAGAGAATCGTAAGGCGTTTTTTAGAAGCTTATATTTTAGAGTTAAGAAATTTAATTTAGAAGAAATTACGGAGTCATTTTATGATTTATAAAAGATGATGGTAAGGAAGTTCGGTCATTCTTCCCTTACAACGAGGGCAGAGCCTTGTAAAAAAATGGATAGAGTTTGGAAGTAAGAAAATATAGGGTTATCAATAAGAAGTTTGATAGACTTATTTAGTAACTTATAAAGGTACAAGTAGTATGAAAATATAATAATTTAAATTATGAGGCTGTAATAGGGGTAAAAACTTTATTATAGCTTTTTATCTAAGATTTTTTTGAAATTTTCTGTGGAAGTGAGATAAGTATGGTTATTTTTAAAATTACTAAAACTAGAAAAAGAAAGAGTTTTAAAGGGTAGAGTGAAATACGCGCTACCCTAGATTATCTTTTCAATTTTAACATTTAATTTATATTCTGAGAAAATATCGAGTAATTTATCAGCTTCTTTTTTAAGTCCAATAGACTTGCTCCAATGGCATCCATCTATTCTAGTGTATTCAAAAGAGAGATATTTAAATCCACCTTTTGGACCAATTGTTTTAATAATGTTGGTAGCTGTTTTAAGTTCTTTAAGGTCGGTGGTTTTAGTTTTAGAAGGTTTTTGTAAATACTCTTCATCAATAATTTCAAGGCTATTCCATAATACATCTAAAATTATATTGTTTTCAAACTTGACAGTAATCAAATTATCATTTGATCTACTCCAAATACCCTGTTGTCCTATAGTAATACCTTTTATTCCTGCGATTAGACCTTCACCGTATTTGGTTAAATCTGTTTTTAATTCAACTTTTATATTATTCATAAATTCTCCTTTAATAACTAAATATATTAGTAAAATTATAACCTAAAATGGATATTGATGTAGCGAATTTTGAAAATAGAGTTTTCCAAATAAGCACATCTGAGGAATAGTTTTTTACCTGGTGCAAGTAGTATCGGAAATTAGCAATTTCATTTCGAAAATTAAACTCACGATATTAATGTCGTGAGTTATTTAATACTTTAATATGCAGGTGATTTCGCAGTAAATAGTGTATAGTAGTGGATGTTATACTGGAAAGTTTATAAAAAACGCTACCCTTTTTATATGCTCCTATAAAAAGAATAGCGTTCTTCTGTAAACTAAATGTTATTTTAATGTCTTCTTAACAAAAACAGTAAAATATAATAGGCTAATAAGCGCAGATATAGCACAAACAATAAATAACGCTTGATATCCCATGAGTTGTGAAACAAATCCTAGACTAATAGATCCTAAACCAATACCTAAATCAAAAGCGGTAAAAAATGTTGCGTTCGCCACTCCAATTTTCTCTGGTTTAGCTAATCGTAGAATCGCTACTTGAAGGGCCGGTTGTGCTGATCCAAATCCAATTCCATACAAAATAGCGGTAATAACTAGTCCAACAGTCCCTTTTGTAAATGTTAGGACTAATAGTGCGACAATTAGTATAAAGAGTGCGGGAATAATAATGACATCTTCTCCATACTTATCAGATATCTTTCCAGTAATTGGTCTGGTTACTGTAAGTGTTAAAGCATAAACTAAGAAAAAAGTACCAACATTAACTTGAATTTTTGCCGCAAACAGTGGTAAAAATGTTGTAATTCCACCAAAAGTAATGGATAGGAAAAATGTAACAATAGCCATTGGTAAAAGGTCTTTTTCAAAAAATGATATTGTGTTTTTATGTGTATTCTTAATTACTGGGATTTTTGTGAAAAATGCAAGTATAAATGCAATAAGCGCTAATGCTGTGCATAACAAAAATAGATAATGGAATGAAAATGATTTAGCTACCCAAAGACCTAATATTGGTCCTAAAGCCATACCCAAAGTCATTGAAAGTCCATACCATCCCATTCCTTCTCCACGACGAGATTTTGGAATGACATCAGTTACAGCAGTTCCTATAGAAGTTGTAGCAAGTGCCCAACTTATTCCATGGAGTATACGTAATATAACTAAAAATATAATTACTGTTACAAAGTCATAAAAATACATTGTAATTGCAAAAAATATTAGTCCACTTATTATGAATACTCTTCGCCCATATTTATCCATTAAGCCTCCGACAATAGGGCGAACAATTACTGCCGATATTGTAAACACGCCAACAATAAATCCAACTTGAGATTCGCTTCCACCTATTTCTTTAATAAATATAGGTAGTGTTGGCATTAGTAAATAAAAACCACTAAATAGTAATAATGCTGTAATTGTCAGCATTATGTAGTTCTTTGTCCATAGACGTTCCATTGTAATTCAATCCTTCTTTCGTATAAATTTAATAAATTGATAATAAAAATCTCTCAGCAATTGGGTTATTACCCAAAAAAGTAGTAAGATAAGCGAATAAAAAAGTAGTACAACACCTATAAAAGTGTTGGTACTACCTATAGAGTGAGAATCGTTTTGTTAATTAGAATGTACTTGCTACTTTAATAGCTTTTTCAAGACCAATAGAAATAATTTCTTCTGCTTTATCTGGGGATTGCTTGTGGCCTTCAATCACTATAGTCTCTATACCTGTTGCGCCGAAGAAGCCCATCATGCTTGCTACATATTTAACGGCCATTTCCATTTCAGCTGCTGGGCCTGTAGAATACACACCTCCACTTGCATTTAATAATGCAATTTTCTTATTTCCAATAAGACCTACTGGACCGTCTGGCGTATATTTAAATGTTTTACCAGCACGATTTAAGTAATCAATATATGTATGTAGTACAGCTGGAATTGTTAAATTCCATAGCGGGAAACCAAATATAACTTTATCAGCTTCAAGGAATTGATTTAAATATTTATCAGCAACAGCAACTTCTTTCGCTTCCTTTTCTGTTAAATCAAGTTCTCTACTAGCCTTAAAAGTACCATTGATCATATCTACTCCTACATATGGTAAATATTCATTGTATAAATCAAGCTCCACCACTGTATCATTTGGATGTGATTCTTTATAGCTTGCTAAAAAAGCCTCATATAATTTTACGCTAACCGCCTCATCTGCTGGACGATTGTTTGCTTTTACGAATAAAACTGTTGTCATTATCTTGTCCTCCTGTTAATTATTATTAAGTTGTTATATTAATCATTTAAGATAGGTATTCAATTACAATACATAGTGTATTGATTTTTTAGTGAATCCTATTTTTTTATAGTAAAATAAACACAGTCAACTTGATTGACTATATTCTATATAGTATAATAGAATTAATAAAAAGTCAACCTAATTGACTTTTCTTGAGGAGGTTTTATATATGGATCATCAAGTATTTAGTGAATTAGATCTTACATCACTTTTGTTAGTATCTTTTAGAGCCGCGATTAACGAACTACATGATAGATTGAGTGAATTGGGATTTGAAGATATTAGACCCACACATGGTTTTATGTTTACATACATCAACCCAGATGGAGCAACAGGTATAGAATTAGCTGAATATTTAGGAATTACAAAGCAAGCTGTGAGTAAAATGGTGGATTATCTTGAGAAAAGCGGTTATGTAATGCGTAAAACTCATCCCACTGATAAGAGAGGGAAAATTATTGTTTTGACTGAGCGAGGATTGTTAGTAATGAAAGCAAAAGAGGAGATACTAACTGATATTGAGCAACGTTGGATTGAAAATATAGGTGCCAAGCAAATGCAAATGATCAAAGAAGATTTAATGAAATTAGTTCAGGGAGCAAAGGAAGATAAATTGTCATCGAAGTTAATACCAGTTTGGTAGCAATTTCGTGTCAGGCAAGCTGACGACTCAAAAATACCCCCGGGGGAAACAGGATTTTTAAAAGATATTATAATAAATCCACTTATTGAAGGTGGAGATTATTCTTATTACTCTGGATATTATGAAAACCAAAATTTTGAAGATGGTTGTGTTAGATAAAAATTTATATAAGCTATTTAAAATAAAAGTTTTGAGGATGCTCAAAACTTTTATTTATTGTACTTTTCAAAACAAGATTTACATATGCAGGCCTTTCTTTTTTTTATCATCTGGAACCATATCTAAAATATGCTTAGGAAAGGTAACTGTATTACACCAACATTCCTTTTGACCGTGTTTACAATTGTTATCCTGTCCGCAAAGTGGACATATTATCTCAGGTTGTTTTAAGCTCACTATAATCACTCCTTAAATTTTTTATAGCCATTTTGTAAAAAATATAATTTAGATGTTTTCTTACTAAATAATATTACTACTTAATACTATGTTTTGGAGCAGGTTTCTATAACGATTATATTAGAAATTTAAGAGTTAGCGTAAAAGCTGACTCTTTTTCGTTTATTCAAGTAATTAGGAATAGGTGATATTCTTATTGATGAAAGTATATTTAATAAAGAATGATTAGTAGCAGATTATGAAAAATGATTGGATTAAAAGAAGTATTAAGTTTTATTTAAGAGAGATTATTAATAACGTAAAAAGGTGATGATAATTGTTGCTAGAAATGTATTGACAAAAATAAAACAATCCGTTATTATTAAATTATGGAAATGAAATTCGTTATCAGTTAAGAAAAGTTATTAAATCAAGGAATGAATTTTATTAAATTGCTTGGAGGGGACTTAAAATGGAAGGAACTTTAAAGAAGGGATTTTTTTCAAGATTAAAGGGGAGTACTAAAAAAAAATCTTCAATTGATAATCTTAGTAAAGGAAAAATTAATAAAGATTACAGAATTACAGAAATAAAAAGTCATGATGAGGAACTAGATAATTTTTTATTCTCCCTTGGATGTTATGAAGGGGAAATGATTACACTAATTTCCATCTTAGGTGGTAACTATATTATAAACATTAAGGATGCAAGATACAGTATAGATAAGGATTTAGCAAGTGCAATAAAAATAGAAGGAAAATAGAGATATTATAGTTTAGTTAAATTTGATGGGGGGATAATTATGAAAGTAGCATTAACAGGTAATCCTAATAGTGGGAAAACAACTTTATTTAATCTTATAACTGGGAAAAGTGAGAAGGTAGGAAACTGGGCTGGAGTAACAGTTAGTAAAAAAGAAGGGGATGTTAGAAAGTCTCTAAATAAAAAAGGTACATCAATGAAGGTTATAGATTTACCTGGGGCATATTCTATGTCGCCATTTACAAGCGAAGAAAATATAACTAGGGATTTTATTAAAAATGAAAATCCAGATGTTATTATAAATATAGTAGATGCAACAAATCTTAGTAGAAGTTTATTTTTTACTACTCAGCTATTAGAACTTGAGATACCAGTTGTAGTTGCATTAAACAAAAGCGATTTAAATAGAAAACAAGGCATAACAATTAATATTAAAGAGCTAGAGAATATACTAGGATGTCCTATTATTGAAACTGTTTCAATATCTAATAGTGAAAATGGGATAGATAAATTAATTGATAAAGCTATAGAAGTTAAAGGATTAAAACAAAAATCACCATTTAAAGGGGACCGTGTTGATTTATCAAATGCAAAAGAAGTAGAAGGAAACGATAAAAAGAGATATGACTTTGTTAAAACAGTTGTAGGAAAAGTTGAAAATAGAAAGGTACAAAGTAACAAAGCAACAATGCAGGATAAAGCAGATAGGATACTTGCACATAAATGGTTTGGGTTACCTATATTTGTCCTTGTTATGTTGGGAGTATTTTCAATATCACAAACATATTTAGGACCATTTTTAGCAGATACTCTTGTAGGGTGGATTGATAAATTTGGTGTAGTTGTAGAAGGATTTCTTGGCGAGGGTGTTTCGCCAGTACTTAGCTCGTTATTATTAGATGGAATTATTGGTGGAGTTGGAGCCGTTGTTGGATTCCTACCTTTAATTATGATTTTATTTTTCTTAATTGCTCTATTAGAAGATTGTGGTTATATGGCTAGAATAGCAGTTATAATGGACGGGTTATTCAAGCGTATCGGACTTAGCGGAAAAAGTATTATTCCTATGATCATTGGGACAGGGTGTGCTATACCGGGAATAATGGCAACAAGAACAATAAAAAATGAAAGACAAAGAAGAACAACAGCTATGTTAACACCTTTTATACCATGTGGAGCCAAATTACCTGTAATTGCTCTATTTTCAGGAGTATTCTTTAATGATTCAGCATGGGTTGGAACATCAATGTATTTTATTGGGATATTACTTATAATTGTTGGTGCATTAATTATAGTTAGAATAACAGGTGAAACTAATGCGAAAACATTCTTTATTATGGAATTGCCACAGTATAAAGTTCCAAGTTTAAAGAGAGCGACTATTTCAATGTTCTCAAGAGGAAAGGCTTTTATAGTTAAGGCAGGAACAATTATATTACTATGCAATACAGTTATTCAAATTATGCAAACTTTCAATTGGAAGTTTGAAGTAGTTGCAGAAGGGGCTCAAAATACAAGCATACTAGCTACAATAGCATCACCATTTGCATTTGTATTAATTCCATTAGGATTTGGAGTATGGCAATTGGCAGCAGCTGCAATTACAGGTTTTATAGCTAAAGAAAATGTTGTTGGAACTTTAGCAGTTGTTTATTCAATAACAAACTTTATAGATACAGAGGAGTTTACTTTATTATCTGGAGGAACAGAGATAGGACAAATGATGGGACTTACTACGGTAGCAGCACTTGCATACTTAATGTTTAATTTATTTACGCCTCCTTGTTTTGCAGCTATTGGAGCTATGAATTCAGAAATGGAAGATAAAAAATGGTTGTGGGGCGGAATAGCATTCCAGTTTGGTACTGGATACACGATTGCATTCTTAACTTATCAAATAGGAACTTTAATTACTACAGGATCAGTAGGGGCTGGATTTATACCAGGATTAGTTGCAGTAACAGCTATGATAGTAACTGTAGCATACCTTATGAAAAAAGGTAGTGAAAAAAGCAAAAGTATATCTAGAAACGAGGTAAAAGCATGGGGAATATAGTTGTAGTATTAATAATTATAGTTATATTAGCCATATCAGTTACCAAAGTAGTTTCAGATAAACGAAAAGGTATAAAGTGCATAGGATGCCCACATAGTAAAGAATGTCCTAGTAAAAGCTGTAATCCTTCAAAATAATGTGAAAGAGTATTGATTTTAAAATCAATACTCTTTTTTACGATCACTTGTAGGACATGACTACAGAAGAACTACTAACAGGGAGTGGAACTATTATAGTTAGAATTAGTATAATAAATTGAGTAATTAAACTAGGATAGCGTTAAAAACATAAAAAACCACCTATTTAATGTAAAATTGCTTTGAAGAACAAACTCAACATAAGAAAGGTGGTTTATATGATAAACGATCAAGAATGTATTACTACAAAATTGAAAAAACACTAGAGAAAATGGTGATTTTATCATCGCTACGTTTGAAAAACTTAATTGCAATGATTATCGAGATTATAAATTCTCAATCAGTTGTGTTATCCAAAATATCACAAGAATTAAAAGATTCGTACTCTTCAGGCACTGAAGATAGTAAAATCAAGAGATTACAAACAAGACCTTAGGACTTAGATCCAGTCTCGGAGAATATAAAACCAGCCACACCATTAAGATTGTACGAGGGAATTTTTGATTAAATTCAGTGAGAAATGAGAGGTTTTATCTAATGTAAAACTGTGGTACTCCATAAGGCTACATAATTAATTTTTGAGCATCTACACGGTGTTCTGTTTCTCATGCCTAATATGATTATCTATTATTATAAATTACACAGAAACATTTAATTTATTAGTTTTGTTATATATATATAAATGCTAGAGTATTTTTAAGAATACTCTAGCAAATCAAAGATTTTCAAACTTATACGAGAGAGGTCGTTACGGGCCTTAGGAGCGTTTGTTATTTACAAACAAATGCCTGTTATACTTTTGGAGGTGTTCCTTCAGCATTTGATACAACTACATCTATTTGGACTAAAGCATCTTTAAGTAAAGCTGCTACGCCAACTGTTCTTCGTGCAGGAACACCGCTTGGGAAGAATGTTGTGTAAACTTCGTCTACAGCATCAATATCTGCGATATTTTTAAGGAAGATATTCACTTTAACTACATCGTCCATAACGTGGTCGACACTTTCTAGAATTGCCTTGATATTTTTTAAGCACTGTCCAACCTGCTCTTTTACACCACCAGCTACCATATTACCAGTTTTTGGATCTAAAGGTAATTGCGCTGAAATATGATTATAATGAGAGAAAGCTACAGTTTGTGTATATAGAGAACTTTTTGGTGCATTTTCTGTATTGTTTGCTACTATGATGAGCCCATGCCTGTCTTCAATAACTTGTGGTGGTGTACCATCTCCGTGTGACACTACAGCTTCAATTTGTACCAAAGCATCCATAGGTAAAGCTGAAGCCGCAACTATTGTCCGTGCTGGGACATAGGCTACGGACCTGGCGATAGCTGAGTCTGGGAAAAATGTTGTATAAACTTCGTCTACGGCTTCAATATCCGAGATGTTTTTAAGGAATATGTTAATTTTAACGATATCGTCAAAAGGAACGTCTATACTTTCTAAAATTGCCTTGATATTCTTTAAGCACTGTCCAGCCTGCTCTTTTACACCACCGGCTACCACTATACCAGATTTCGGATCGATAGGTAATTGAGCTGAAATATTATTGTAATGAGAAAAAGCTACAGCTTGCGTAGATAGTGCACTTATTGGCGCATTTGCCGTGTTATTTGTAAGCTTTATGATGTCGCCTGCTTGTGGTGCGTTTGGAATTGTACCTTCACCGTTTGAAACAAGTGCTTCAATTTGTACCAAAGCATCCATAGGCAAAGCTGCAACTGCAACTATCGTTCGTGTAGGAACATAGCTTGTGAAGAATGTTTTATAAACTTCGTCTACAGCGTCAATATCTTTGATATTTTTAACGAATACAGTGATTCTAACAACATCGCTCATAACATGGTCGATGCTCTCTACAATTGCCTTAATATTTTTAAAGCATTGTTCAGCCTGCTCTTTTACGCCACCAGCTACCAACTCACCAGATTTTGGATCGATAGGTAATTGAGCTGAAAGATTATTGTAATGAGAGAAAGCTACAGTTTGTGAATATGGACCTATACCTTTTGAAGCATTTTTCGTATTTCTTGCTAATACTGCGTTATAATCGTTCATTATACTATTCCCCTTTTGTAATATTTATTGATAGAATAATTAAAATTCATCTAAGTAAATTATACACCTTGGACTAAGTGCCATCAAGCTAATATTGGAATATATACAATTTAAGGACATTAATGTATATATAAGGACACAAATGTATATATACGCTATTCAAATTATAATACTATCTATTGATAGAATACTTTATTGTAAAATTAATAGACCTTTAGTTTTTTTAAAAAATTTAAAGGTCTATTTTATATTCTGATATTAATGCGTTATATGGTGCCTTTTTATTGTTTAAAGAGTTTTTATTTACTCTCAATGTTATCCGTCTAGGATATTTCCTACCTGGTCTAATTGGAATAACATTGCTAGAAATTTCTTTTATTATATTTTACCTCAATACCCCGGCATTTAAAGTATAATTCTTTAAAATCTTGGACGCTAAAATCTGTATCAAATACATTTGTAGCAATTTCGTGTCAGACAAGCTGACGACTCAAAAATTCCCCTGGGGGGAATCAGGATTTTCCAGGTACAAGTAGTGCTTAAAATAAAATAATTTTAATGATGAACTGTAATAGAGATATAAACTGGTACCTATAGAATGGACAGTTAGAAAAAAAGTGCTAAACATTTATTTAACTGACTCTATTTTATAGGGTCTTTTTTTATTGTAAAATATTTTAAAGGAGGATTGTAGTTATGGGAAGAATCTATTTTACAGATGAACAATTGAAAGATTTATCAGTAAATCCATTTGTAAAAAAAGCTAGTAATAAAGCTATTACTTATACAGATGAATTTAAGGAGTATTATGTTTCTGAATATAATACCGGGAAAATGCCATTAGAAATACTACGGAATGCAGGATTTGATGTTAAGGCTTTAGGAAAACAGAGAGTTGATAATTTATCGCGCCGATTTCTAAGTATGGGAA
>NZ_FNJM01000007.1 GCF_900104115.1 Clostridium gasigenes | reverse complement strand
TGAGAACAGAATGACTTGATATTTTATAACGAATAGAAATATCATATAAAGAACCTTCACCGTTGATATAATCCGTTATTGCTTTAATCTTAAGTTCATGTGAATAATGTTTATTTCTACTATTACTTATTAATCCATCCACTCCAAAAGCCTTATATTTACGTATCCATTCCTCAACCGAGAAGCTAGAAACTTGTAGTTGATAAGCTATTTGCCCTACACTTATTTTTCCTGATAAATACTCCTTAACAACCTCTATCTTAATTTCTGACAATATTTTAGTTTTTCTTTCCATAATAAAATGCTCCCTCTATATAAACAGTTTTTATTATTTCAACTGTCTACTATAAAGGGAGCATATCACTAATTAAGGGTACCCTAGGCTTCTATGTTTAAAGCTATAATTATAGGAGTTTTCACTTTCATAGTCTTCTATTTTTATTCAAAATTTTCTTTCATATTTACAATTAAATCTGGGGTTTATTGCAAGTTTTCTACAAAATCCATAAATATAATCACCATATTTATCTATAAGATTTTCTATACCCCCAATCTCCACCTTATCGCCCCCTTCACTTAATTATGGTCATATGTTTATACTTGGTTCATTTTTTCATTAGGCACTTTCAAAAAACAATCTATCAATTATGTAAAACCTACATTTATTTTACATATAATTTCTTAGTTTATATTAAATATAAAAAAATCGTATTAATGTAAAATTTAATTCCTACATTAATACGACTATGTTATTTTATTAACTATTTTAAAATACCACAAAAATACACTAGATTTTTAAAACCAAGTGTGCTAATATATATTTTATGTGTTTATACATATAAGCCCCCCATTGTATTTTAGGGGGTAATTACTATTATAACGATTAATCTGTAAGCTGTCAATATAAATTTTCACATTATAGGAGGAATTCAAATGAGTACTAAATATGTATTTGTAACTGGTGGTGTAGTATCATCTCTTGGAAAAGGTATCACTGCTGCATCTTTAGGTAGATTATTAAAAAATAGAGGTTTAAAGGTATCAATTCAAAAATTTGATCCTTATTTAAATGTAGATCCAGGAACAATGAGCCCTTATCAACATGGCGAAGTTTTTGTTACTGATGATGGTGCAGAAACTGATTTAGATTTAGGTCATTACGAAAGATTTATAGATGAAAATTTAAGTCAAAATAATAACATAACAACTGGTAGAATTTATTGGTCAGTTATATCTAAGGAACGTAGAGGTGAATATCTTGGAGGAACAGTTCAAGTAATTCCTCATATAACTAATGAAATAAAAGAAAAAGTATATGTTTTAGGTAAAGAAACAAATGTAGATGTAGTTATTACCGAAATAGGTGGAACTGTTGGAGATATAGAATCGCAACCATTTTTAGAAGCTATAAGACAAGTACAATATGAAGTTGGTAAGGAAAATGTATGCTTTATTCATGTAACACTAGTTCCTTTCCTTGGAAAAGCTGGCGAACTAAAAACTAAGCCTACTCAACATTCAGTTAAAGAACTACGAAGCATTGGTATTCAACCTGATATAATTGTTTGTAGATCTGAAAAAGAAATTCCTGATAATTTAAAAGCAAAAATAGGCTTATTCTGTAACTTAGAATCAAGATGTGTTATAGAAAACTTAGATGCCGAGCATCTTTATGAAGTACCTCTTATGTTACATAATCAAGGATTAGATAGATTAGTTTGTGAAAAGCTAAAATTAGAAACTAAAGCTATAGATAATAGTGAATGGATTGAAATGGTTAATAATATTAAAACTCTTGAGAATAATATTAAAATTGCTTTAGTAGGAAAATATGTAGAATTACATGATGCTTACATATCTATTGTAGAAGCCTTAAGTCATGGTGGTCTATCTAACAACTCAAATGTAGAAATAATTTGGATTGATTCTGTAGATTTAAATAAGGATAATGTTGATTCACTATTAAAAGATTGTGATGGTGTTTTAGTACCTGGAGGCTTTGGAGATAGAGGAATTGAAGGTAAAATAGAAGCAACAAGATGGGCTAGAGAAAATAAAAAACCATTCTTTGGAATTTGCCTTGGAATGCAATGTTCTGTTATAGAATTTGCAAGAAATGTATTAGGTTTTGAAGGAGCTAATAGCTCTGAGATAGATAAAGATACTAAGTTCCCTGTAATTGATATTCTTCCAGATCAAAAGAATATAGAAAATTTAGGTGGTACTATGAGGCTTGGTCTTTACCCTTGCATGTTAGATGAAAATAGTTATTCATATAAGGCTTATTCAAATAACCTAATTAATGAAAGACATAGACATAGATATGAGTTTAATAATAATTTTAGAGAACAACTAACATCTGCAGGAATGAAATTTGTAGGAACAAGCCCTGATGGTAATTTAGTTGAAATAGTGGAACTTGAAAATCATCCATGGTATGTTTCAGTACAATTCCATCCTGAGCTAAAATCAAGACCAACTAAACCTCATCCATTATTTGTTGGGTTTGTACATGCAGCCCTAACAGAGAGTAAAAAATAAAAATATATCTTGTTATATTTTTAACTAGCCCCCCTATATCTACATCTTTTATATTAAAATTTAAGAAACAAAAAAATATGAATTATGTTTTTTTGTTTTCATTGTAGGTATTTTAGGGTATAATAATTATCAGTAAGAAATAAATATACAAAATATTTATTTTGTTACATAATCATAATAAAATTTTAAATTAACGGAGGTATTACCATGTTAGTTTCAGTAAAAGAAATGTTATACAAAGCAAGAGAAGGTAAGTATGCTGTTGGTCAATTCAACATCAACAACCTAGAGTGGACTAAAGCGGTTTTATTAACTGCTCAAGAAAACAATTCACCAGTAATATTAGGAGTATCAGAAGGTGCTGCTAAATATATGACTGGTTACAAAACTATAGTTGCAATGGTTAACGGAATGATGGAGTCATTAAACATTACAGTTCCAGTTTCATTACACTTAGATCACGGTAGCTATGAAGGCGCTAAAGAAGCTATGGCAGCTGGTTTCCCATCAATCATGTTTGATGGTTCACACTATGCAATAGCAGAAAATATAGAAAAAACTACTGAAATGGTTAAGCTTACTGCTGCTAAAGGAGTTTCATTAGAAGCAGAAGTTGGATCAATCGGCGGAGAAGAAGATGGAGTTGTTGGAGCTGGAGAAATCGCAGATCCTAAGGAATGTAAATCAATAGCTGATTTAGGAGTTACTATTTTAGCTGCTGGTATCGGAAATATCCATGGACAATACCCAGCAAACTGGGCTGGATTAAGCATGGATGCATTAGCAGAAATCAATAAACTTTGTGGAGATATGCCACTAGTATTACATGGTGGTACTGGAATTCCAGACGCTATGATTAAAGAAGCTATATCACTTGGAGTTTCAAAAATAAATGTTAACACTGAATGTCAATTAACATTTGCAGCTGCAACTAGAAAGTATATAGAATCTGGTAAAGACTTACAAGGCAAAGGATTCGATCCTAGAAAATTATTAGGACCTGGATTTGAAGCTATAAAGGCTACAGTTAAGGAAAAAATGGACTTATTTGGTTCAACTAACCAAGCCTAATTCATTTAATACTTAATTTAAAGAGGATGTTACTAAAGCTTTGCTTTTGTAACATCCTTTTTTCTTTCTCTAAAATATTAATTACTTTGATGGAAAAGTTAATATTACCTTGAATAAATCTCCATCTATTTCTATTTTTAAAGTACCACCTTGCAAATTAGTTAAACTTTTAGCTATTGAAAGCCCAAGCCCTGACCCTTCTGTATTTCTTGATTTATCTCCTCTTTTAAATCTTTCAATAACCTCTTCTTCTGTGAAATCTAATTGATATGCTGATATATTTTTCATTACTATTTGTACATTATCGATATTTTTAATTACATCTATATAGACTCTTGAGTTTTTCATTGAGTATTTTATTATATTTGAAATTAAGTTTTCAAATACTCTCCAAGTCTTTTTGCCATCTAAATATAATTCTGCCTTTTCTTCTGGCCACTTATTTATAAACTCTAAAGAAGATGCTGAAATTTTTTCTTGAAACTCTCCAAGAGTTTGCCTAAGAAGTGAAGTCACATCTATATTCTCTTTTTGTAGTTCAATACTTCCACTAGCTGCTTTGGATGCTTCAAAAAGATCTTCAATTAACACTTTTAATCTTTGAGCTTTTCTATCTAACACATTAATGTATTTTATTCTATCCACTTCCTTTAAATTTTCATTTTTCAATAAATCAACATAACTTATAATTGAAGTTAATGGTGTTTTTAAATCATGAGAAACATTTGTTATAAGTTCACCCTTTAACTTTTCACTTTTAATCCCATCATCAACAGCCTTGCTAAATCCAGATTCTATATTTTTAATATTAGCTGCAATTTCCTTAACTATTCTAGGACCTTTAACTTCAATTTCCACATCATAATTTCCTTCTACTATTTTATCCGTATTAAGTTTCAACAAATTCAATCTTTTAGAAAAATTAAAAACATATATAATTATAATTATTTGATATAGTATTTCGTAAGCAACAACATACTTCTCATACCAATAGTATTCATATTGACTATACCTATGTAAAAACATAGCCCCTATGTAAGCTAATACTGTCATTACTATAAATATCCCTAATCTAATTGTAGTAGAGTTTATTGAAAAGCTTTCTTTTAATGAATCTATAAACTTTATTGTTAATACTTTTATATTATATATAATGCTTCTCTTCTTCATATTTTCATAATCAATTTTAGAGGTTCCATTTGCTATAAGGTTACTTATGAATAAATAACTTATAATTAATAAAATTGCTTGAACCATTAAACTAGCTATATCTATTTTTCTTCCAAAAAGAACATAGATAGTCATCATATAACCATTTACTATTGCTAAAATAGGACTGATAATTTTAATTTCTATTGGTATTATCTTTTGAAACATATAAAAAAACCCATTATTAGCTTTCCTTTTATTTTTTAAAGCTAATATTAATGATAACAGAAGCACTACTCCTATACCTACTGACATTATTCTATTTCGATTAAAATCCTCTTTACTTTTATCTTCTCTTGCTTGAATATCATATATCCAATCTCCAGGCAATAATTTTTTAGGTATTCTATAGTACCTATTGTACCCACTATCATCTTGTGTGTTTTTTGATATATCTAATCTAATATTATACAAATTTTCTGTATTCTTATTATCGTTTATATTTTTATTATTATTGTTGCTTAATTCTAAAATTTCATAGTCATTATTATTATCAATATCAAAATCATCAGCTGTTACTCCAGGGACATTAGTTATTACATTTCCATTTTCATTATTCTCAAAATAAAATTCAATATTAACATTATTTATAATAAGATCCTTTTTAAAATCTTTAAAACTATTTTTGATACTACTAATAGCATCCGCTCTTAATTTTTCATCTGATCTAATAATTTCTTTTTTAACTTCTTCTAGTAACATATCTATTTTTTCCTTGCTTGCTTTTTCAGCTCCTCCATCTTGCTCACTTTCTATATGATCCTTCCTATACTTAAATGCACTTTCATCGTCTGACTTCATCATTGATATATCACGCTGTAAATATTCTTCTGTTGGATTTCCCTGTAAGTCAGTATAACGTTCTAGCATATTACAAGCTTGACTATCAAAGTCTAATATATAATCGGATATTAGCTTCAGATTATATATATTCTTTGAGTAATCCTTATATTTAATTATATTTGCAACTTTTATTGGCAATATAATAATCATAGTTATTAAAATAATAATATTTACTATTCTAAATACCTTACTGTTTTTCAATTTTATACCCAATGCCCCACACCACCTTTAAATATTTAGGTTCCTTTGGATTTATTTCTATTTTCTCTCTTATTCTTCTTATATGAACTGTTACTGTATCAACGTTATATGCAACTTCTTTCCACACTCTTTCATAAATTTCTTCTATTGAAAAAACTCTTCCTATGTTATCCATTAATAACGTTAATATTTTAAGTTCTAAAGCTGTTAATTTAACTTGTTTTCCATCTACAAATACTTCTTTTCCAGCTTTATTAAGTTGTAATCCACCTACTATAATTATATTTTTATCTACTTTTGTTATAGTAGAAAATGTAGTATATCTTCTTAATTGTGATTTAACTCTTGCTATAAGTTCTAATGGATTAAATGGTTTTGTAATATAATCATCCGCTCCAAGGTTTAATCCTAAAATTTTATCTGAGTCCTCTGATTTTGCTGAAAGCATTATTATTGGAATTTGTTTCTCTTTACGTATTTCTATAGTTGCTCTTGTCCCGTCAAGATTCGGCATCATAATATCCATTATTATTAAATGTATTTCTTCACTTCTTATAACATTTAAAGCTTGTATCCCATCAAAAGCTCTAAAAACATTATATCCTTCATTTAATAAATATATTTCAATAGCCTCTGTAATTTCCCTGTCGTCATCTACTACTAAAATGTTAATCATCTTAACTCCCCCTGATCACCTATTGTTTATACTAGTATTTTATCATATAAGCTATTTTTTTAGTAATATATTCCTTATCCGCTAAATTAAGCTCTAAATACACCATTTTCTTAGTTTAAATTACCCTGTTATCTCATCCCCCTATTTTAAATAATTTGATAATTTTTATTTACTTTTAGATGACTTAATTAACTTCTATTAATAGAATAACCAAATCAAATTAAGAAACTACTACCAATTTTCTTAAGAATTCCTTACAGAAAATATTATTATCCACAAAAAATAGCTTAACCATAAATTATGGTTAAGCTATTTTTTAACATATTAAACTCTGTCATATGTCTTTGTTAATTTACAAATTTTTTCTGCAAGTTTATCTGTTAAGTCACTTTCTTTAACTCTCCACTGCCAGTTACCACCTATTGTTGACGGCAGGTTCATTCTTGATCCATTTCCTAAGTTTAAAAAATCCTGCATAGGTGCAATTGCTAAATAGCTAACAGCACTCCATATCCCTCTAATAAATCCCCAGTTATATCCTTCTTCTTCTGTTATTTTAAAATACTCTATTGCATCTTCTAAATCTGATTTTTCACCTGTAGTTTCTGCCCAACCTCTAAATGTATCATTATCATGGGTTCCTGTATAAGCTACTGATTTTACTGGATAATTATGTGGAAGATATCCTTTTCCTTCACCATTAAATCCAAACTGCAATACTTTCATACCTGGATATCCTGTGGCTTCTCTAAAATCTATAACTTCTTTAGTTAAATATCCTAAATCTTCAGCTATAATATTTAAATCACCTAATTCATTTTTAATGGCATTAAATAGTTTAGCTCCTGGTCCTAAAACCCATCTACCATTTTCTGCTGTTAAATCCTTACCTGGAACTTCCCAATATGATTCAAACCCTCTAAAATGATCAATTCTTACTACATCATAAAGTTTAAAACTTTCTTTAATTCTTAATATCCACCATTTATAATTTTGCCTTTCCATTTCAGCCCAATCATATATTGGATTTCCCCATAACTGCCCTGTTAATGCAAAAGCATCTGGTGGACATCCTGAAACTACTGTAGGAATAATATTTTCATCTACCTCAAACATTTCTGGATTGCACCAAATATCACTACTATCACTTGCAACATATATAGGAATATCCCCTATTATATACACTCCATTTTTATTAGCATATGCTTTTAACTTTTTCCACTGTTCAAAGAATTTATACTGAATAAAGTTCCAATATTTAATATCTTCTTTAAGACTTTCCTCATATCTTTTCACTGCACTTTCTTCTCTAAGCCTTATATCATCATCCCAATTATGAAAGGTTTCCAAATTAAAATGTTTCTTTACAGCCATATAAAGACTATAATCTTTTAACCAAAATTTATTTTCATTTATAAATATATTAAAATCGGCTGGTATATTTTTTTCAAATCTATTAAATGCCTTTCGTAATACAAGTTCTCTTGTTATGAAAATAGTTTTATAATCCACCTTATTATTATCTTGTCCAAAACTTAATCCTACATAATCTTCTTCTTTTAATAGTCCCTCGTCTTCTAAAATGCTAAAATCTATAAAATTATAATTTCCTGCAAAAGCTGAAAAGCATTGATATGGTGAATCCCCATAACTAGTGTGCCCAACAGGAAGTATTTGCCAATATTTTTGTCCTGATTTTTTTAGAAAATCTACAAATTCATATGCATCTTTCCCAACTGAACCTATTCCGAATCTATTTGGCAAAGAAGATATATGCATTAGTATTCCACTACTTCTTTCAAACATGTTTCCATCTCCTCTTAGTAATATTTTTTCAAAAGATGCTTTATCCCGATATATAATTAGTTATTATTTTACTGACCCTTGTGTAATTCCTTTTATTATATATTTTTGTACAAAGAAATAGAATATTATCATAGGTATAATAGATAAAACTATTCCTGCCATTGCAAGCTCCCATTGTTTTGAAAAAGCCCCAAAGAAGTTATTCATAGCAAGAGGAATAGTATTTATTTTTCCGTTTATAGTAAGGAATGGTAATAAGAAATCATTCCATATCCATATTCCATTTAAAACTGTAACTGTAACTGTTATTGGTTTTAATAATGGAAAAATTATTTTTCTATAAACTTGAAATTTTGTACATCCATCTATTATAGCTGCCTCTTCTATATCTTTTGGAATTGATTTTATAAATCCGTGGTATAAAAAAATACTCATACTGGATCCAAATCCTATATACATAAAAATTAATCCATATCTGGTTCCTAGCATATTAAAATTTATAGCTTCTATATTCATTTTCCCCATTAATTTAATTAACGGAAGCATAACTGATTGAAATGGTATTATAGTAGCTGCCACAAATGTATAAAATATTATTTTACTCTTTTTGGATTTATCCCTAGCTAAAACCCAAGCTGCCATTGAAGAAAAGAATACTATTAAACCTACACTACATACTATAATTATTACTGAATTGAAAAATGCACTTCCTATATTCATTTTATCTATAGCTTGGAGATAATTTTGGCCTTCTAAAGCTTCTGGAAATCCAGTTGTATTCTTAAATATTTCTCTTCTTGTCTTTAATGAATTTATAGCTATTAAATAAAATGGTGTTAAATATAATATTAAAAATATCCAAGTACAAGCTTCTAGAATCCCTGTTTTAAAATTATAACTTGTTAAAGTCTTTAATTTTTTCTTTTTTTTTGACTTTTTATCTACTTCTATAA
The DNA here is from genome assembly GCF_900104115.1 of Clostridium gasigenes. GTDB lineage: Bacteria > Bacillota > Clostridia > Clostridiales > Clostridiaceae > Clostridium > Clostridium gasigenes. Next base: position 157,986 of record NZ_FNJM01000007.1, on the reverse strand, counting down.
CATTATTAATCTTATATTCACCCACTACATTTCAACCTCCTTATTCTTAGTAATATAAACTTGAATTAGAGAAACTGCTGTTACAAATATAAAGAATATAATAGCCTTAGCTTGGCCAATACCCATATTATTAGAAACAAATGCTTCTTTATAAATATTTAAGGAAATCATTTCTGTAGTTTTTAATGGTGTTAGTGAAAAATTCAGATCAAAAGTTTTAAATGCATTAGCTATTGTTAAAAACAAACATATAGTTATAGCTGGCATAACCATTGGTATTGTTATATTTTTAAATGATTGAGATTGCGTTGCCCCATCTATAGCTGCTGCTTCTAGTAAATCACTAGGCACATTTTCAAGTGCTGCAATGTATATGACCATTATATACCCTGCATATTGCCAAGCTGATACTATAAGCATTGCAATCATAGCGGTATTACTTTCTTGAAGCATTGATGTTGATAGAATCTTTGACCCCACATTTTCACCAATAGATGTAAACACAGAGTTAAATAAAAATTGCCATATAAAGCCTAGTATAAGTCCACCAATTAAATTTGGCATGAAAAATCCTGTTCTTAGGAAATTCTTAGTCTTTAGATTTCTAGTAACAATATAAGCTAGTACAAATCCAATGATATTTATTGTAACTACACTAGCAATTGTATAAATACAAGTTATTTTAAAAGCATATAAAAATTGTTTATCTTTAATTAATCCCATATAATTTGATATGCCTACAAAATTATATTCTGGATTTGCTCCATTCCAATTAGTAAAAGTATAATATATTCCTATTAGAAAAGGTATTATAACTACCACTGTTAAAGCAAATAAGCAAGGCATAACAAAAATCCAAAAATCTTTTCTTTCTTTGGTTTTATTATTCATATCCACACCTCTCTTCCCTAATCTAAAATCTTAATCTCTATACAATGGAAAATATTACACCCCTAAAATATTACACCCCAGGGGTGTAATATTTTTCATTATTATTTTGCTGTAGTTGCTTGAATTTCTTTTAACATTACTTCTTTATCTATTTCACCCTTAGCAAATTTAGAGAATATTGGTCCTACTTTTTCCATACTAAATCCATCTGGTAAATTAGTAAATGTCCAAGGAAGTGTTTTCTCTGCTTTATTAAACTCAGTTATTGATTTTGCTAATGTATCAGTTGTTTGAACTTTAAAATTAGTAAATGCAGGTATCATCTTCATATCATTAACTAAAGATTTTTGACCTGTTTCACTACTTACCATCCAATTTAAGAATTCTTTTGCTTCAGCATTTGCTTTAGAATCTTTATTAACTGTCCAGTACATTGGAACACCTACTGGAATACTTCCACTTACCTTTGTATCGTTATTAATAGCTAATGGAACAAATCCCATTTCGAAATCTATATCTAACTTAGCTAAATCTCCAGCTACCCAGTTTCCTTGATGTAAGAATGCAGTTTTTCCTAGAGCAAAGTTACCAACTTGATTACTATAATCTATAGTATCTAATGCTGCTCCACCGCTGTTAGTGCAAAGTAATTCAACTAAATTACTCCAGTCTTTAAATATTTTATTATTTACTATATCAGCCTTTCCATCAACAAAATCTTTCATAAATTGTTGTGGATTTTCTTGTGTTGCAAGTGCCATGTTAAATGTGTGATTTCCTGTAACCCAAGTTTCCTTAGTTGTATATGATAAAACATTATCTAGTCCGAGTTCAGCTTTTTTACCATCAATAGTTGCAAAAGCGGCTTTTAATTTGTCAAATGTATCTATTGTAGACGGATCTACTCCAGCTTTATCTAATATACTCTTATTGTATATCAACCCATATCCTTCAGTTGCCGCTGGCATACCATATATTGCGCCATCTTTAGTTACTGTATCTAAAGTTCCTTTAACTGCATTACTAACCCAAGCTTCTTTAGATAAATCATCTACCTTATGTTGCCATACTCCAAGATCACCAACACCTTGTATCATAAATATATCTGGTTCTGTGCCTTTTTGGAATTCAGCCTTTAATGCTGCACCATAATCAGCACCACCACCAACAGATGTTATTTCAACCTTTACTCCAGTTTCCTCTTCATACTTCTTTGCAAGATCTAAAAGCGCATCATTTATTTCAACCTTTAGCTGAAATACTTTTACTACCTTATCCGATTTTTTACTAGAACACCCTGCTAAACAGCCACATAATACTGCAGCAGCTAAAATTGTTGTTAAAACTTTTTTCATAAATACCCCTCCCAAATTTTAATAGATATAAAAAATTATTTAAAATAATTTATTATCTTATAGGAAAATTGTAAACACTATAAATAAACTTTTCCAAACAAATTATAAACTTTACATACTTACTAAAGTTTATCTATAATATCTCATCAAAATACCATTATTATATAATATTTTTTCATCGGTATTTTTATTATAATACTGTAATAAATCCTATATTTTTACATCTAATTTTATATGGAAAGGCAACCAAAATTGGTTGCCTTTCCATAAGGTATTTATATGAATCTACAATTAATTATTCCTAGTAGATTTTATATTCCAAATATCTGAACAATATTCTAATATTGTTCTATCACTTGAAAATATTCCAGCATTGCAAGTATTCTCAAAACATATTTTAGCCCATCTCATTTTATCTGCATAAGCTTCAAATACTTGATCTTCTGCTTTTTTCATACTTTCAAAATCTGCTAAAAGATAATACTGATCATTTTCATTTACTAAAGAATTATATAAATCTTTATAATAGCCCATTCCTTCATCATCAAATGTTCCATCTATTAATGTATCTATAACTCTCTTTAATGATGGATCCTTTTCATAATATTCCTTAGAATTATATTCTGATTTTATTTTTTCTATATCTTCAATTCTTAATCCGAATATAAAGTTATTATCTTCTCCACTTTCTCTTACAATTTCAACATTTGCTCCATCATAAGTTCCAACTGTTGGAGTTCCATTTAACATAAACTTCATATTTCCTGTTCCTGAAGCTTCCTTACCTGCAGTTGATATTTGTTTTGAAACATCTGCAGCTGGGAATAGCTTTTCTGCATAAGAAACTCTATAGTTTTCTACAAATACAACTTTAATTTTTCCATCTATATCTTTATCATTATTTATTAAGTTTGCTATATCATTTGTGAATTTAATTATTCCCTTAGCTCTCTTATAACCTGGGAATGCCTTAGCACCATAAATAAATGTTGATTTTGGAATCTTCATTTCAGGATTTTCTTTTATTCTGTAATATAAATCTAAAATATATAAAGTATTTAGTAATTGTCTCTTATATTCATGTAGTCTTTTTACTTGAATATCAAATAATGAACTTGGATCTACTTCTATTCCATCTACTTCTTTTAGATATTTAGCTAACTGAACTTTCTTCTCATGTTTTATATCCATAAATCTAGTTAATACCGCTTCATCATCTTTAAACTTTTCAAGATCTTTAAGCAATGCTAAATTTTTAACCCAATCTTCATTTCCTAACAGTTCTGTTATTAATGCTGATAATTCTTTATTACAAGATCTAAGCCATCTTCTTTGTGTAATTCCGTTTGTTTTGTTTTGGAATTTGCTTGGATATAATTTATACCAATTGTTAAGCTCTGTATCTTTTAAAATGTCTGTGTGTAATTGAGCAACTCCATTTACTGCAAAACCTATATAAATTGCAAGGTTCGCCATTCTAACTACACCTTTATTTATTATTCTAAATTCATCTATTTCAATTTTGCTATAACCTTTAACTTTAAGCTCTGCTATAAACTTTTCATCTATAACTTTTATAATTTCAAATATTCTTGGGCATATTTTTACTATTAAGCTTCTATCCCACTTTTCTAAGGCTTCTGCTAATATAGTATGGTTTGTATATGCAAATACTTTCTTTGATATTTCAATTGCTTCATCTATTTCCACATTATATTTATCTACTAAAATTCTTATAAATTCTGGTATTGCTAAAACTGGATGAGTATCATTTAATTGAACTGCATGAAGTTTAGCAAACTCTTTAAATTCTTCCCCATGTAAACTCACATGTTTTGAAATTATATCTTGGATTGATGCACTTACTAAGAAGTATTGTTGTTTTAATCTTAAAAGCTTCCCAGCTCTCATATCATCATTTGGGTATAATACTCTTGAAACATCATCAGCTTTATTTTTAAGTTTTATTGATTTAGTATATTTTCCTTCATTAAATGAATTGAAATCAAATTCTTCTATTGCTTCACATTTCCATAATCTTAAAGTATTAATATTATTACTCTTATAACCTATAATCGGTGTATCATAAGGAACTGCTTTTACCTTCATATCTGCAAATTCAACTTCTACTATTTCACGTTCACGTCTAATACTCCAAGGATCACCATAAGTTAACCAGCTATCAGCCTCTTCATATTGGAAACCATTTTCAAATTTTTGCTTAAATAATCCATTTGAATATCTTATTCCATAACCTTGAAGCGGAACTTCCATAGCTGCTGCTGAATCTATAAAGCAAGCTGCAAGTCTTCCAAGACCACCATTTCCAAGAGCTGCATCTTCTTCACTTTCCTCAATTGCATTTATATCAACCCCAAGTTCTTTTAATAACTCTTCTACTTCTTCATATATACCTAAACTTATTAAGTTATTTCCAAGAGCTCTTCCCATTAAGTATTCAGCTGATAAATAATAAGCTTGCTTTCCAGTTGAATAAACTTCTTTTGTATCTTTCCAATTATCTACTACTAATCCCATTAATGAAGTTGATAGAGCTGAGAAAATTTCTCCACCTGTTGCCTCTTCAATTCCTACTCCATATTTGATTTTTAGTTGTTTTTCAATATCATTTTTCATAGCTATTTTATCCATAATTTAAATCCTCCCATATCTTTTTGTTATTTTATATATATTTTTTGCTAATTCAGTACTTAATTCTTCTTCTGTTGCCCGCCACTTCCAGTTTCCACCTAAAGTTGACGGTAAATTTATTCTTGCTTCATTACCAAGATTTAAAAAATCCTGCATTGGCGCAATTGCTAAATAACTAACTGAGCTCCATACACCTCTAATGAATCCAATGTTATATCCTTCTTCATTTGTTAATGGTAAATACTTCTTAGCATTTTTAACTTCATTACTTTGTCCTGTCTTTTCCATCCACCCTTTAAAAGTATCATTATCATGTGTTCCTGTATAAGCAACACATTTCACTGGATAATTATGTGGAAGATAGTCACTATCTTCTTCACCAAATGCAAATTGAAGCACCTTCATACCAGGATATCCAGATTCTTCTTTAAACTTTAAAACCTCTTTAGTTAAAAATCCTAAATCCTCTGCTATAATATTTAAATCTCCCAATTCTTTTTTTATAGCATTAATTAATTTCATTGCAGGTCCTTTGACCCATTTCCCATCTTCAGCTGTTTTATCACCATATGGAACTTCCCAATATGCTTCAAAGCCCCTAAAGTGATCTATTCTAACTACATCATAAAGCTTAAAGCTTTCTTTTATTCTAAGTACCCACCAGCTATAATTATCCTTCTCCATTGCATCCCAATCATATATAGGATTTCCCCATAACTGTCCTGTAATTGAAAATGAATCTGGAGGACAACCGGATACAACTTTTGGCTTCATATTTTTATCCATTTTAAACATTTTAGGATTAGCCCAAATATCGCTACTATCCTCTGCTACATAAATTGGAATATCTCCAATAATAGAAACATTATTTTTGTTTGCATAAACTTTTAATTCTTCCCACTGTTGAAAAAATTTATATTGTATAAAGTTCCAATACTCAATTTCATATTTTAAAATATACTTATATTTTTTCATTGATGAATATTTTCTTATTCTAATATCTTCATCCCATTCTTGCCATGATTTTAAATTAAAATGCTCCTTTATAGCCATATATAAACTGTACTCTTCTAACCAAAACTTATTTTCTTCTTTAAATATTTCAAATTCATTACATCTTACCTTTTCGAAATTATCAAAGGCTATTTTAAAAACCTTTTGTCTTTCTAGAAAAATAATTGAATAATCAATTTTATCGTCTTCTTTTCCAAAGTTTATATTATTATAATCTTCTTCTTTTAATAATCCTTCTTCTTTTAAAAGATTAAAATCTATAAAATGCGGATTACCTGCAAAAGCAGAAAAACATTGATATGGAGAATCTCCATAACTCGTGTGTCCTAGAGGTAATATCTGCCAGTATTTTTGTCCTGCTGTTTTTAAAAAATCTACAAACCTATATGCGTCTTTCCCTATGGAACCGATTCCGAATTTACTCGGCAATGAGGCTATATGCATTAATATCCCACTACTTCTTTCCATTTCACTTTCCCCTTTTTATCATAATTTAGTCTAAAGAAAGCATCCATTTTTCATATGCTTTCTTTAGCCCTTCCTCTGCATAGAATATGTTTATCTAGTTAATATCGTTACAAGAATCTCTTTCAATTAGCTTAGTTTCTAATATTAAATGCTTATTACCGCAGTCACCTTTTAACATATCGAAAAGAACCTTTGTAGTAAACACTGCTATTTCTTTTTTAGGTTGCTCTATTGTCGTAATTGAAGGCGTATAATATTTAGTAATATCCATTCCATCAAAACCCATTAAGGATATCTCTTTTCCTGGTACTAATCCTCTATCGGTTATTGCTTTTGCAGCTCCAACTGCCATAATATCTGATATTGCAAATATAGCAGTAACATTTGGATTATTATTAAGTAATTCCTTAGTTTTAATATAAGATCCTTCGTATCCATATTCTCCATAAATTACGTTATACTCTTTAAACATTATGTTATTATCACCTAATGCTTTAAGGTACCCTTCAAATCTTTTTTTACTTATTCCGCTATCATTTTCATCACCAAGAATTATTGCAATTTCCTTGTGACCTTTCTTTATTAAATAATTTACTCCTGTATAAGCTGACTTAGCATTTTCAATTGTTATTGTAGAAAATGTATCTATATTTTCATCATATACTGTATTTGCTGATGTAAATATTAAAGGAATTTTTAGCCTTTTAAAAGTCTCATTATCTAATCCTTCAATCTGAGCTCCAAGATAAATTAATCCTTGTAATTTACTTTCTTTTATAAACGCTATAATATCATTTAATTCTTCTTTTGAATCACCTAAATCACTTTGATGAAGAACCATAAAATATCCAGCTTTCTCTATATCTTTTCTCATTGTATCTATTATTTCAGAGAAGAAGGGATTAAATACCCCTCTAACTAATACTCCGATGTTTTTTGTATTATTCATTTTTAAAATTCTTGCACTATTATTTGGAACATAGTTATTGTCATCTATAACTTTTTGAACCTTTTCTCTTGTTTTATCACTTACTTGTGAATGATTATTTATAACTCTTGAAACTGTTCCAACTCCAACTCCTGCAAGTTTTGCTATATCATTAATTTGCATAAATTACACCTCTTATTGTATTTTAAACGCTAAGCTCTTATTCTTACTTATTATATTAAAATACCAGTTAATTTATCCTCTCTTTTGTTTCAGCATCGAAGAAATGTAATGCCTCTGAATCAAATCCAAATACATGTTTTTCCCCTACTTCATAATCATAATGACCTGGAACTGTAATTACAAGGTCCTTTCCACTGCTTAACTTAACAAATAAGTTTTTCTCTTTTCCTAAAACTTCTATAACATCAATTACACATTTAAATTGTTCAACATTTTTCCCTGTTATAAATCTTTCAGATCTTACTCCTAAATATATATCCTTTCCGTTATAATCAGTTACTGCTTTTAAATTTTCGCCCTTTTGAGTAATACTAATTAATCCATCTTCTGATATAAACTTATCACCTGATATTTTACCTTTTATTAAATTTATTGTTGGTGACCCTATAAACTTTGCAACAAACATATTTTGAGGTTTTTCATAAAATTCATATGGTTTTCCAACTTGTTGAATTTTACCATCATTCATAAGAACTATTTTAGTTGCCATTGTCATAGCTTCTATTTGGTCATGAGTTACATATATAGATGTAGTTCCTAATGCCTTATGAATTCTAACTAATTCAACTCTCATATGTTCACGAAGTTTCGCATCAAGATTAGATAATGGCTCATCCATTAAGAATACACTAGGCTTTCTAACTATAGCACGGCCCAATGCAACCCTTTGCCTTTGTCCACCAGATATGTCTGATGGCTTTGAATATAAATAATTTTCTATTTGAAGTAATTTAGCAGCTTCCATAACACGTTCATTTATAATATTTTTTCTTTCTTTTCTCATTGATAAAGAAAATGCCATATTATCATAAACTGTCATATGAGGATATAGAGCATATGATTGGAATACCATAGCTATATCTCTATCCTTTGATGCTAATTTATTTACCCTTTTTTCACCAAATACTAAATCACCTTCTGTTATTGAGTTAAGTCCCGCTATCATACGTAATAATGTAGTTTTACCACATCCTGAAGGTCCTAAAATTACGCAAAATTCTTTATCTTCAATTTCTAAATTTATATTTCTTAAAGTAAAATCTTCTCTACTTTCATATTTTTTACCTATATTATTTAATGTTACTTTCATCTCTATCATCCTCCTATTCTATCCTTTTGTAGCTCCATTTGATAAACCTGAAACTAATTGCTTTTGTAATACAATGAATAATATTACTATTGGAATTGCTATTAAAAGCGCTCCTGCTGCAAAAGCTGGTTCATTTAAAGTTCTTTGATCTGTTATTAATGTACGTAAGCCCGCTGCCAAAGTATAGTCTTTTGAAGAATTTAGTAATATCTTCGGTAGCATGTAGTCACCAAAAGGTCCTATGAATGACCATAATGCTATAATTGATAGCATAGGTTTTGCTATAGGCATAATTATTAATCTATATATCTTCATATTAGAACAGCCATCTATTTTAGCTGCATCATCTAGCTCCATAGATATTGAATCTAAATATCCTTTTAATATAATAGTATTACCAGCTATACCGCCGCCTGAATATATAAGGATAAGCATCATTTGTCTTGAAAACACTGGCACTATGTCTGATATAATTGAGGACATTGTGAAAAATGCTGTAAGACCTGCAAATGTTGGTATAGTTTGTACTAACATTACTGTCAATAACGATGCTTTTTTACCTTTAAATCTATATCTTGAATAAGCATAACCAGTAAATGATACCATTACTACTACTATTATAACTGTAGCTATACTAATATATAATGTATTAAATACCCATCTAACATACTCAGTCTCAGCAAATAATAATTTAAAATGTTTTAACGAGAATATAAATTCTCCACCTATTATAATTCTACTTGCTTGCCCACCATTAAATGATGAAACAGCAATTTGAAATATTGGTGCTAATACTATTATAGACCAAATAATTAGAAATACATATGATACACCTAAAGTAATTTTCCCTCCTAAATTAAGAGGTGGCTTATCAGAAAGATATAAGTTATTCTTTTTTCTTTTCTTAAATATCTTTGGTTTTTTTACCTTTTTAGTCTCTATCATACTCATATCTATTACTCCCTCCTAAATGCATCTGTATTTTTATATCCTACATATGCAACACCTATAAGTGCCACTGAAATTATAACTGTAATTGCCGCACCTAATGCTTGATATTGGTTTTCCATAGTTAATTTATATATATAAGTTATTAATAAGTCTGTAGACCCTGCTAAATTTCCATATTTTGTTGGATCAAACGGTCCACCACTATTAAATAAATATATAAGCCCAAAGTTATTGAAGTTAAAAACATATTGACCAACTAATAAAGGTGCTGTTTGGAATAATACTAGTGGTATTGTTATTTTGGTTAGTTTTTTGAAATTTGTAGCACCATCTATATCTGCCGCTTCATAAAGTTCTGAACTAATTGATTGAAGAACACCTGTAGATAGCATGAATACATATGCACTTCCAAGCCAAGATTGCATGCATATTACTGCGATACGTGATACAAACGGATCATTTTTAATAGAGAAGCCTTCTCCAAATATCCCTTGAAAAAAAGTTACTATTGCTCCATTATCTGCCAATAATATACTAAAGAACATTATTGTTAAAAATGATGGTACTGCCCATGGCAATAAGTATATTGTCCTAAATATTGCTCTTCCTTTTATTCTATCATTATTAAGAGTTATAGCTAATATAAATCCTAATCCTATTCCTAAAGTAGATGCCCCTATAGTCCAAATTACTGTCCAACCTAATATTCCCCAGAATATAGAACCTACCATTCCCTGTCCGAGTATTAGCATCTTGTAGTTATCAAATGCGGCCCAGCCAAACTTTGCTTGAGTCTCTGGTCCCATACCTGTAAATGATATAAGTATTGTTGTTACAACTGGAATAAATACAATAAATATTGTAACTATCGCTGCTGGAGATAATACTAAATAAGGGAATCCATCTTCAAACATTATTTGCCTAGTTTCAGTCCAAACCCTATATCTAGTTCCCTTTATAACATCTTTCTCAACAGTATTAACATCTTTAAATGACATATAAATTAACATTAATGCAATTACTACTAAAAATATTGCCAATATTCCTTCAATCATAAAAATTATTGATCTATCAAGTTTTCCTGAATTAGCTGCTAAAGTAACTAATCCTGCAATTCCATCGCCCTTATAATTTCCATAACCTAATGCATATGGTATTGCAGCAGCATATATATATATTGTTATAAAGAACATTATTAGCGATTTCATGTATTGTTTATTAAGCAATTGTCCTAGTCCTGGAACTAAGAAAGTACAATATGAAATTATAGGAAATGTTTTTTCACTCTCTATTGCATATACTCTTCTTAAATCTGAAACATTAACGTTTACTGTATTAATCCTTTGATTAACTACCTTACTAAGTTCATACTTCTTATTTTTAATAATTTCTTTATTATATTTTTTTTCACATTCGAATGATTTTACTAATATGGTTTCATCATATTTCCTATTTAATTCTTCAATTATATTATTTTTTGCTTTTTTAGATATAATTCCATCTTTTTGTTTTATTTTAACTTCTTTTATTCTATCTTCAACCTTTTTCTTTTCCTGTATTTTATATCTTTTAAACTCCTCTCGGAATTTTTTATTTTCAATTTCACTAACATTCATTTTTTTATTTATTGCTTTATTTAAGACTTTAATACTTTCTTTTTCAAATTCAATTACTGCTGGTATTTGCATTATTTCCAGTTTACATTGTTCAGTAATTAGTTCAGCATCATATGTTAAGTCAACGTAATTTTCATAAAACATTTTTATTTCACGAGCCTTAAAAAGTCTTATTTCTAACCTTTTAGCATTTGTTGACAAAGTCTTATCCAGTTTCCCTTTTAATTCTGTGACCTTTTTCTTATTTTCTATTAAAAATAATTTCTCTTTATTTTTATAGTCTACCAATTTTTTATTATATTCATGATTTGATTTATTACCAATTAAGTCTTTTAACTTTTTACTAAGTTGATCTTTTTCATTTCCTGTTGCATCTTCAATTTTTTCTTGCAAAGTCGCAACTTCATATAGGTACATATTTTTTCTATCATATTGCCTATTTATGCTGTCATATAAATATACATCGAATTTTTTCAACCTATTTCCCCCCTTTTTAATTACCTTTAAATACTTCTAAGATTATAAATACATTTTCCTAGGTAACTCATAATTGCAATTAAACCAAAGTAACATATTCCACTCATTATAAAGAATATTGAATAAAATTGCTCTCCTAAACTTGTTAATAAGAATGTTCCTATTGATATTAATGACCATAATACTACATATAATTTATTTACTCTTAACTTTGTAAAAGTAAAATATGCATGAATAGCTATAGCCATTGGTGTTACTGCTCTAACCATAAATATAGAAATATTCATTTGAAGATACTCAGAAAATAATTCTTCTGTTGTTTTCATTAAAAATTCTTGACTAGAGTTTGTGTTAGCTAACCACATATTAAATAATTCCGTGTCCTTTGCTCTAAGTATAATATCTATTGATGTTAACATAATAATCGCTGAACATATTCCTACTATTAAATAAAATATTTTTTTAGGCATCTCTATACTTTCTCTCATATGATTCTCCTTATACTTATAGAAGGGGACCAAGTCCCCTTTTTAATCTTAAGTGTAATTTCAAATTATTGTTTAATTGTACCCATCATAGCATCAAATCCTGCTTTAACTTCATTGTAAGCTGCTTCAGCATTTGCTGGGTTTTTAGCTGACCATGATAGTAATGAATTCTGCCATGTTGCCCAAACTTGTCCATATTCACTGAACAATGGTCTAGCAACAGCATTTTTATATCCTTCATAAGTAGCATCTATAACTTTCTTATCTAATTTATCTATTCCTTCGTAAGCAGAAGGTTCAACATTTTCTAAAACCTTACCAGTAACTTTGAATAATTCTTTAGCGTTAGCTGGGTTAACTAATTCTTTAATAAATGCTGTTGCAACTTCCATCTTAGCTGCATCTTCTTCAACTCTAGCATTTATACCAAGACCCCATCCACCTTTCCAGTGTGTTAATGGTTTTCCGTTAAATGTAATATTTGTTAAAGGTGTAATTTCTATATTGTTTTCATCAGGAATTAACTTTTTAACTGCAGGAGTTCCCCATGGACCATCTATCTTTATAGCATCTGTTCCACCAGTTTTGAATTGTTCATCAATATATCCCCCAGCTGCGTCCTTGTCCCAAAGAGTAGTTTTTCCTTCATTGTGCGCTTTCCAGTAGTTGAATAGTCCTTCAAACATTTTTTGTTGCTCAGAAGTTAATTCTGCCCATGGCTTAGTTGCATCTGATGCAAATTTACCATCAGCATCTTTACTTAAGAATTCGAAATTAGCTGAGTTAGCAATTGCAACTCCAAACCAAGCATCGTGTACTACTGAAAGTAATTGATTATATTTTAAAGTTGTCATTTCAACTGGCTTAGTTGTATCTATTCCAGAAGCTTTAGCATTTGCAACATTCACAAATCCTAATAATGTTTCAATGTTGTATGGGAATGCTAAATATTCTCCATCAACTTTCAAATTTCCACCTAGTCCACCTTTGAAGTCTTTAAATCCTCCAACTTCTTCTGCCATTTTTTCTGTATCAATAGAAGCCAGCACTTGATTTTTTGCTAAACCATATAATCTATCTGCTGGTAATGAAAATACGTCTGCTACATCTTTATTGGTAGCATCTGTTTTATCAATTACATCTAAGTGATCAAAAGAACCTATCTTAACAAATTCTATTTTAGCCTTAGGATATTTTTTTACAACAGTTTCTTTTACTGTTTCATAATAAGGTAACCAAGTTTCTTCTACTTGAACTGATAAAGCAACCTCTTTATTTGCTGCTCCTTCTTCCTTTTTACCTGAAGAACAGCCTATAACACTAAGAGTTGTTGTAGCTATAAGTAATGATACTAATAGTTTTTTCATAACAAATTCTCCCCCATTCAATTTTTTTATTTTAAAAGTTAATTTAACTTCTAAATACTGTCTAAAACCTTTACTTTATAGTATATATTAAAAATAAAGAGGTTATTTAATCTTTCGGAAACCTTTCCATATGAAATTAAATAACCTCTTTGTTTTTATTAGCTTTCCATAAGTTAAATATGATTTTAAATTCTGTTGCTTCATTAAAGTTTGTTATATCATAATTAACTATTTTTTTAATTTTATCTATTCTATAAAACAATGTATTTCTATGAATATACAGCTTCTCTGATGCATTACTAACACTAAGCCCTTCTTTTAGAAATACTTCTATTGTCTTTATTAAATCATCATCTAACTTTGATAGTTTTTTGTTGTAGTCATTATATATTTTTTTCTTTTCTACTTCACTAATTGACTCTAATGCTCTTTCTAAAATTAATTCATTTTCCTTATATACTTTTACTTTAAGTTTATATTTCATACATAGATTAATATTTACCTTTAAATAATCAAATTTTTCTTTTAAATCTAATACTCCTTTTGTAATACCATAGCTTGTATAATAATCTATATTGGGATTTGTATCTATTATTTCTCTAATGGAATTTAAATACTTGTCCATATTTTCATCATTAACTAAAACAACTATATACTTATCTAGCGATACTAATATTTCTTCGCTTTGTATCTTCTTATCTAATAGTATGTTAAACATTTCATCTTTATCACTTATTCCATATATTAAAATTATATTAGTTGGAATACTTCTTATAGGGCATTCTAACATTCCATCACAAAAACTTTTCCCAATTAATATATCCTGTATGATCTCTTCTTTTGACTTTATAGTGTCTTTAAGCTTTTCTTTTATACAATATTTTAAAAGTCCAATACAATTTTTAAATTCCATACTAGTTTCTATTATTAAGTTATTACCTTTTGTTTCTAACTTAGTTTCTATAGTTTTCTCACCTGTATCTTCTAGTAAATTTATTAATATATGTCCATTTTCATCTTTTACTCTAAATGGAATATCTATATCTATATCTTTTTCTATTTCTTTTAAAGAATATTTAAAGCTATTCATAAATTCACCTTCTTTATAATATTAACTTCATTAAACTAAACCATTACATCTTTTTGGTACCGATTCCAATTTTGAAAACAAACACACCTTTTCTTTTTTATAATTACTTGTAGTCATTTACTTTATATTTGAATTATACTCCTGAAAACGTTTTTGTTCAATAGTAACATCATACAATTTAACCATATATTTTTTGTATACTTTTACAAGCACTCCTAATTACGATAATTTTAATATAAGCATCTTCAAATAAATAATTACTTATATAACAATTTACTTAGTCATATAAAAAATAAACAGTAAATAGAATAAATCTACCTACTGTTTTCATACTTTTTTTAAATTTATTAAATCTAAAATTTCTTCTCCATATCTTTCAAATTTCTTTTCTCCCATTCCCCTTATTGCCATAAGTTCTTCCTTGTCCTTAGGCTGTTTATTCGATAACTCTATAAGGGTAGAATCTGAGAATATAATATATGGTTTTATTTTTTCTTTATAAGCTTTTTCTTTTCTCCATAATTTAAAGTTTTGGAATAACTCTTTATCTAAAATTTGCTCTTCCACATCTTCTTCTAGCTTACAAATCACTTTTTCCTGTGACTTCAAAACTTTTATTGATTTAGGATTTAATTTTAGCATAGAATAAGTTCCATCTCTTAACCCTACATATCCAAGGTCTATTAATGTTTTAATTAAATCTCTAATAAATTTATTATTATACTCCTTCATTATTCCATAGGTAGTTAACTCATCTAATTTATTTTGAATTATTTTAGGGCCTCTAAATCCCCTTAAGATATCTATTAAAACTGATATTCCAAAATTTTCTCTTGTTCTATAAACACAAGATAATATCATTTGAGTTTCCCTTGTATAATCCCTAAGCTCATCATTTTTCAAACAATTGCTACAGTTATTACAATAATCATTAAACTTCTCTTCTCCAAAATATTTTAATATAAAACTTCTATAACAATCCTTAGTTTCACAAAAATCTATCATACCTTGAATTTTCATAAGATCTATTTGTCTTCTACCTATACTGGTAGTTGAATTTATCATATACTCTAAAGTTCTTATATCCCGTCTTGAATAAAGCAAGTGGCATTTTGCGACCCCTCCATCTCTTCCAGACCTTCCTATTTCTTGATAATAACATTCTATATTTTTAGGTAAAGTAAAGTGAATTATGTACCTAACATTTGATTTGTCTATTCCCATTCCAAATGCACTAGTGGCTATCATAACATTTATGTTTTCATTTAAGAATTCTTCCTGCCAATATTTCTTTTCTTCATCTTTAATGCCCCCATGATACTTCCCAACATTATATCCATTCTCTTTTAAATATTCATATAAAGCATCCACTTCTTTTCTTGTCAAACAATATATTATTCCAGATTCCTCTTCTTTTTCCCTAATCATATCCTTAACAAATTCCAATTTATCCTCTTCGATGTGTACATTAATAGATAAATTATCCCTATTAAAACTTCCTAAATAGGTATATGTATTAGAAAGTTCCAATAATTTAATTATGTCTTTTCTTACTTCCATAGTTGCAGTGGCTGTAAAAGCTGTTACTATTGGTCTATTTTCTAAACTCCTAATAAATGGTGCTATGTTTGTATAACTTTTTCTAAAATCATGTCCCCACATAGAAACACAATGAGCTTCATCAACTGCAACTTGACTTATAGTTATCCTTCTAAGCATTTTAATAAAATAATTATTTTCAAGCCTTTCAGGTGCAATATATAAAAGTTTAACATCACCTTTATAACATCTTTCAAAAATACATTTTATTTCATCTAAGTTTTGAGTGCTATTTATATATTCTGCATTAATTCCTATATCATTGACATTATCAACTTGATCCTTCATTAATGATATAAGAGGAGATATTACTAAAGTTATCCCACTAAATATAGCTGCTGGAATCTGATAGCATACAGATTTTCCGCCACCAGTTGGCATAATAGCAAAACTATCTCTTCCCCTCATTATATTTGAAATTATTTCTTGTTGTCCTTCCCTAAAAGAACTATACCCAAAATACTTTTTTAAAATTTCTATAGGACTAGTCACGTATTACTCCCCTCCTTATAATATCTATTATTCCTTTAATCTATTATAATAAATTATAACATAATAGATTAATAATTATAATATTCCCTCTTTATATAGATATACATATAATTAATTTATTTTGTGATTGTTCCTATTCATATTCCCTTTGATTATTTTTTATTTAGATTGTACTTATTAATATATTTCCTTTTTTTCTTCTTAGTATTATGTTTTATTTAAATGTTGTTACTGATTATTTAATGTTATTTATGTCAACAATCATTTATGAGGTGATATATTTTGTTGCAAAATTTTTTCAATCAAGTTACTGATAAAGATAATAATAAAATAGATAATAATTTAGAGAAACTAAATATTGTGGATTTATATAATAAAAAAAAAGAATCTATTACATGTTGTCCTCGCTGTGAGTCTACATATTTTATAAAACATGGAACTTATAAAGGACTTCAACGATTTAAATGTAAAAATGAAGAATGTTCTTGCACTTTTTCCGTTACTACAAACTCACCTTGGAGCTATTCTAAAAAAAATATCAATTTATGGATTAAATATTTAGAATTGATGATGGAAGGAAGATCTATTCGTTATTGTGCTAAATATCTTAAAATAAATATTGCAACTTCATTTTACTGGAGGCATAAGATTTTATTTGCGCAAAATTCATTTGTTGAGCCTAAAATATTAACTGGCTGTGTAGAAATGTTCAAAGTGAACTTCAAACAAAACTTTAAAGGATGCAGAAATATTCCCCCTCACTTTCTTCGTAATAGGCAAACTATTTGGGTAGCTTCAGCTATAGATGTTAATAATAATATATTGTCTAGACCTATTTCTCAAGGTTATTTTGATTATGCCTTCGTTGAAAAATCTTTCTACTCTAAAATAGATGAAAATGCTTTTATAAACATTTATACAGATACTAACTTATGTTACCTTGCAAGGAAACATAATAAAAATTTAACGCCTTGTACATCTAAAAATGATCTTATAATTAAATCATTTGGTGTCAATATAAAAAGATGGCTTTATATATTTAGAGGAATTGCTACTAAATATCTATGGTCTTATTTGAGTTGGTACATAATCCTTTTTAAAAATATTCATCATGACATAGTCAAATTAATAAAATTATTAACCTTAGAAAATACTTTTAAATCCAATAAAAACTTCATAAAAACCGAAGTTTGCATTCTCTAAATATAATCGCCTTATTTTATATATTGCTTCTAAAATTTCTATTTCTATTTCTATTTCTATTTCTATTTCTATTTCTATTTCTATTTCTATTTCTATTTCTATTTCTAATATATTATAAATAGAAATAATTACTTATAACAACATTATTATAAAACAGATCCCTATAGAGTAATTTAGGTTATATGTTACACTCTTAATTATTTGCAAATTTAATTTAATAAAAACTTAAGTAATTAGATTTGAACTGTACCTTTTTTAAGTAAAGTTCAAATCTAACTACACTTGTTGCTTTATATTTTAATTTAATATTTTTCCTCTTATGTGTATTAATTTATTTTCTTTCAGCTCCCTAAATATATCTACCTTTTAAATATATATGATATTTTCCCCATAGCTTCTAATTTTTTATTATTTATAAGGGAAATTTCATCTATTAAAGAGTTTTTTAAAGATATTAGTCCCTGTTTTTTGTCCATCTTTTCATAAGCTAGTTCTTTGCTTACACCCATAGTCATTATTGCAATTAGCACGGCTTGTACTTTTTCTGCATTTGTTCTGGCTACTGCCACCCCCACTGAAATTAACCCACCTAATAAACTATCCACTCCAACTACTCTATCAAATTCATTATTTCCATTATTAATAAAAAACTCACTAAATCCATCAGTTATATAATCTTCATTTCCTGTTGCTATTAATATGCTTTTATATTTTTTAGAAAACTCTCTCATTTGTTCTCTAATTTCATAATCATCTTTTATAGTATTTTTAACAAATTCTTCATTTTCATTATTTCTATTTTGTTCTTTAGATTCTATAATTTCTTTGTGTTCTTTATTTTTCTTAGGCTTTTTCTCTAGTAATGCTTTAATTTCTGATACATTGCCCTTTATAACATCTATTTTATATCTGGTTAAGAACACCAAAGCTATTTCTCTCCTAAAAAAAGAAATATCAACTCCTATAGCATCTAAAACTATAGGTTTATTTTTTTTTGAAGCTATTCTAATAGATTTCTCCATAGCCTCAACCCTACTACTATCTAATGTTCCAAGATTAATTAGTAACGCATTAGCGCTAGCTGTTATTTCTCCTACTTCATCAATGCCAGGTGCCATAATTGGTTTCCCATTATAACTTAAAATTCCCTGTGCTAAATCATTCATAGTAACCATACTTGAAATACAATGTATAAGAGGTTGCTTTTCCTTCTGTAAATTTAGAACTTCAGTCAATGCCTCTATACTTATTTTCATATTTTTTTATCCTTTCTTTGAATAAAAACTAACTTTATTGTATATTATTCTACATATTCACTAATTGTGTTATTCTTATATTTTTTTATTTGTATATATTTGATAAAAAGAAAAAAAGTATAGTCAATAACTATACTTTCAATTATTACTGTTTATTTTCTTAATAGTCATTAATATAAGTAATAATGACATTATTGTTATTCCAATCCTTATAAAGTTTTCTTGAATATTGATTACATCATAACTTATTAATGATTCTAAAGCTATGGATGGTATTTTTCCAAATAGTGTGGCTATAGTGAATAGCTTTATATTAATATTACTTATTGAAGATGCTAATGTTATAAATCCTGATGGTATAAATGGAACTAAACGTCCTTCAAATATTAATAAAGCTGTTTTATTACCACTGCTTTCTACTATTCTCCCCACTAATTTATATTTATTAGTAATATTTTCTGCACCTTTCTTAAATCCATTTCTATAAACAATAAAAGTTATATATGCTCCTACTGTTTCACCAATTAATGAAATAAGAAAACCTATAGTAGGACCAAAAAAAATTATGTTTGCCCCTGTTACAAATATTGATGGTACCACTCCAACTAATGCTATTATTATACTTAATAATAGTGAAATAGGTATTGATAACATACTGTACTCTCTAAATATATTTACTACGTTTTCTATATTTAACATCTATCATTTCGCTCCCACTAACTAATGCATTTTTAGGCCACCCTATTTTTTCCCATTTTTTGTTAGGTTTATAACTATAACCTTCTTTATTTCATCTATTTCCTTAATCTTATCTAATGTAATATTAGATATTTCATAATCTACTTCAAATACCATTGTTGCTTCTTTCCCCTTTTGATTTCTAAAAACCTTCATAAATGCTATATTTACATTATCCTCATATAAAAATTTAGTAACCTTTGATACAGCTCCTGGTACATCTTTATGTGAAATAATTACTGTAGGATAATTCCCAGTAAATTCTACTTTATTTCCATTAACTTCGCTAATTTGAATGCTTCCTCCTCCTATAGAAGAACCCACAACATCACTTTTTTTTCCATCTTTACATTTAATTAAAAACTTAACTGTATTAGGATGCTCATCTCCTAAGTCATATTCCTTAAATTCAAATTTCAAACCTTGCTCGCTTCCTATTTCTAAAGCATTTCGGAGGTTTATATCCGAAGGTTCCATCCCTAATATTCCAGCTACTAAAGCTCTATCCGTTCCATGTCCTTTATAAGTTTTTCCAAATGATCCGTGTAATAAAAATGTTACTTCTTCAATTTCTCCATCTGCTATTACCATTGCAACTTTGCCAAGTCTTGCAGCACCTGCTGTATGAGATGAAGAAGGACCAATCATTATAGGTCCTAATATATCAAAAACGCCAAAATTTTTCATAATTTTTCTCCTCCTTAGAGATCTAACATTTAAATAAACTACTAATATTTATAAAAGATACTCCCGCCAGTAAATTCTCTTAAAATACTATTTCCTGGGACATATTCTTTATCTATTTCCTTGAAAAACCCTAAAAATGACTTTAATCTCTTTGCTTCTAAATATACTGGACTTTCAGGTTTTATTTTTTCAAGCTCTTGAAGTGCATATTTTTTTAATACGCATAACTCATAAACCAAGGTAGAATTAAACATTACATCCGCCTCTTCCTGATAGATAAATATATTTTTTTGTTCTCCTCTTTTTATAGATGGCCACATAATTAATGTTTGCTCTGCTCCATAATCTCTTGATAAATAATCTCTAACAATTCTTCTGAGTCTTCTAATATCAGTAGTTGCAATTCTATTATGATTATCTAAATTTAATTGTGTTAATGCTGATATATATATTTTAAATTTATTCTTATCATCTACAGCACTTGTTAATATAGGATTTAATCCATGAATCCCTTCTATTATAACTATCCCATTTGGAGGTAGTTTTAATTTTTCTTTAGGCCACTCTCTTTCACCTTTTTTAAAATTATATCTTGGTATTTCAACTTCTTCTCCACCCAATAATATATTTAAATGTTCATTAAATAATTTTAAATCTAATGCATAAATACTTTCAAAATTTAATTCACCATTTTCATCTGTTGGTGTGTCATCCCTATTAACAAAGTAATCATCTAAAGATATTCTTATAGGAATAAATCCATTTACTCGGAGCTGAACTCCTAGTCTATTTGCAAAAGTAGTTTTTCCTGAAGAACTGGGTCCTGCAATTAAAACTACCCTAGTTTCACTTTTAATTTTAATCATATCTGCTATATATGCTATTTTCTTTTCATGAAGAGCTTCTGAAACCATAATTAAATCATTTAATTCGCTACTTTCAACCTTATCATTTAAAGATCCAACCTCTCCTACCCCCAAAATATTTAGCCATTTTTCTGTTTCTAAAAATATTTGGGATAATTTTTTATGATCTTTATATGGTGGTAATTTATCAAGATCACTTTCCATAGGATTTTCCAATACAAATCCTGGCTCATATTCAGTTAAGTTAAAAGCTCTTATAAATCCGGTTGAATATGCCATTTGACCATAAAAATAATCATATCTTCCATCTAGTTCATATAAGTTAACAGTTTCAAAATCTACATGATTTAATAAGGAAACCTTATCTTCCATCCCATAACTTTTAAATATTCTTATGGCTTCTTCTCTTTTAACCTTAATTTTATTAATAGGAATATCTTTTTGTATTATATCTTTCATTCTCGCCTTTATTTTTTCTATATCCTTGCCACAAAGAGCTTCTTCCTTGTGTATTTCACCAAATAACCCCTTACTTATGCTATGTTCTATTGTTATTTTAGAATTTGGAAAAATATCTAAACTAGCCTTTATAAATATGAACTGAAGAGTCCTTGAATATATTTTCATACCAATAGGACTATTAATTTTTATAAATTCTAACTCTCCACTTACTTTTACTTCCTTAGCTAATTCGTAATATTTTTCATTTAATCTACACAATGCAATATTATGATAATTTTCACTAGTATACTCTTTTATAAGTTCTTTAAATATAATATTTTTTTTCACCTCTAATTTTTCATCTTTATACATTATATTAAAACTGTCCACCTGATTTCCTCCTTGTGTAGTTCAAAAAATCCTAAGAATCTTTGACTAGTTATTTATTCTCTAATGCCTTAAGCACTTTTTATTATTCTAATATTTTCTTTAATATATATATATTATATACTTCTACTCAAAATATGGTCAAATATAATAATATCTATATTTTTATTTTACTTAGACATTAGAATCTGACTAGTTATTTTTTTGAAACCCAATAATTTTCGGAATAAAATTTACCATTCTTGAAATACTAAATATTAGAGGTGTATTTTTTATGTTTATAGTACTTTTAAGAACAATTTTTCTTTATATATTAGTAGTGATTGTAATGAGACTAATGGGGAAAAGACAAATTGGAGAATTACAACCCTATGAATTTGTAATTACTATAATGATTTCTGATTTAGCCGCACTACCAATGCAAGATACCAGGTTACCTTTGTTATTAGGTATTATTCCAATAATAACTTTATTATTTGTAAAAACTTTATTAACTCAACTACAACTTAAAAGTCAATTAGCAAGAAAAGTTATAGAAGGAGAACCTTGTATTATGATTTGCAAAGGTAAGGTTAATTTTAAAGTTTTAAAAAAACAACAAATTAATTTAGATGAACTTATGGAAGAGATACGTCTTGCTGGATATTTCGATTTAAATCAAATTGAATATGCAATACTTGAGAATAATGGGCAATTATCATTTTTAACATCCTATGATTCTAATAATAGTAGTTCTGATTCTGATAATAAATGTGTAGGGGCAACTTCTGATGAATCAACTAATTCAACTAATAATAAAAAATCAATTAAGGAAAATAGGCGCCCTCAGTTACCAGTTATATATGTTTTAGATGGTAAAGTTAATAAAAATGCTTTAACTACTTCTGGTAAAAATATATTTTGGATTAAGAATGAACTTAAAAAATATAAAATTAATAATATAGATAATGTTATTCTTGCGATGACCGATACAACCGGCGAATTTATTTATCAACTCCATGACGAATATGAAGAGAGGTGTAAAAATTGAAGAATACAATTTTATCTATTGGACTTTTTATAATTTTATTTATATGTTTATTCTTTGCAGATAAAAGTTTAGTTTCAACTTGCAATGAAATTTATGTAAAGTGTGAAGAAATTGAAATTTCCTTAAATACTAAAGATAATGATAAAGCTTATACTCAATCTGTTGCTCTTCTAAGATTTATTGAAAAGGAAGGTTGTATAGCTTCCATCTATGTAAATCATGTAGATTATGATTGTTTAATAAACGAATCCTTACGGTTATCTATATACATTAAAGAGAAAGATTACGGTGAAGCATTATCTTCCCTTCATGTTTTACGATACGGAGCAAGAAATATGAAAGATATACAAAAAACTAATTTAAAAAATTTATTATGATTTAATAAGAACCACTCAAAAAATAGTCAGTTAGTATGAATGTTTTGAGGTTATATAAAGACAAAAAAATATAGTATACTATATTTTTCCCAAAATATTCTTAATTTTCAGTTATTTATCTTCCTTTGATGTAAATAAAGTGTTAATATTTATATGTAAATATTAACCACAAAAACATAAGGGGGATTAAAAAATGAATTTTAGTAAAAAATTAAAAAAACTTTTTTCTACAACTATTGCTCTTACTTTTATTTTCACACTATTCCCATATATACCAGCTAAAGCTGCTGTTTCTGACCTTCCTGGGGTTCCAACAGTATCTCATAATCAATGGGGGACTGATGTTAATGGTGACTATGACATAACTTGTAATACTTGGTCTGGAAATGCTGCTACAAGTTATAAACTTTACGAAAAATTTGGTGTAGCTAACGCTTTCACTGTTGTTTCTGAAGGTAAAATTGAAGCTACAGCCTCTGCTGGTCAACAAGTCGTTATTCCAATTAGGGGTAAGCTAAAAATTGGAATGTATTCTTATTATGTTGAATTTATAAATTTAAATGGTGCCTCTAAAAGTTCAACTATCCAAGTTCAGGTTGGTAATGATGGAAATGCTAAAATCATTGTCGATACGGTTGATAATGAAGGTATTAAATCTCAATTTACAATTCCTCAAGGATTTACAGAATATAAGTTAATTAATAGTACAAGCCCTACCTCTAAATTTAAAATTATCTCAAATAATACAACTGTTGCTAAGGCATCTATTGTAAACGGTTCTACATTGAAATTAGAAGGAATTTCTAAAGGTAGAAGCGGACTTAAAATAATAGATGAAACTACTGGCCATATAAGACATGTAGGTGTTAGAGTTCTAACTTCTGACGGAAAATTACCTGGAATGCCGGATTATCTTTCGATTGGACAAGTATCTGAAGATAGAGTAGAAGATTTAAATTTTTGGAAAGAAACTTCTGAAACAGATACTAATAAAAGAACTGATGTAAGATATGTTTATATAAATGGTGGCCCTCTTGAGAAAGGATGGAGAACTTGGACTCAAGATGATGGTGCTAGAGCTAAAACATTTATTACTGAAAGCTTGAAAATGGGAATGATACCTTTCTTTGTTTACTATAACATTCCTGATGATGGTGAAAGTTATGATCTTGATATAAAGCATATTAATGATAAAACTTATATGGAAGCTTATTATAAAGATTTAAAATTTTTATTAGATATTTGTGTTGAGTATGGCGGAGATGAAACTGTTGGTCTTTTATTTGAACCTGATTTCTTAGGTTATATGATGCAACAATCTAAAAAACAACCCACTCAAATAGCTGCACTTGTTGATTGTGCTTACAGTTCAGGAGTACTAGTAAAAGGTAAAGATCCACAATTTGAAAATAGTGTTAAAGGTTTAGTTGAATCTATAAACTACACAGTAAACAAATACTACCCTCAATCTTACTATGGATGGCAATTTAATATTTGGTCATACGATAGCCCCGAAATACCAAACCAAGGATTACTTCATAAAACAGAACAAATTGGTTTTGATGCTGGTAGAGAATTTATAAAACAAGTTGCTACAGAAACTGCAAATTACTATTCCGCAGCTGGTGTAACAACTTATGGTGCTGATTTCATATCAATTGATAAATATGGTTTAGATGGAGCTTTTGAAGATGGTGCAAAAGATAATCCTGAAAAATCTAAATGGTTCTGGAATGCAGATTTATGGAACAATTATTTGCTTTATACAAAAACATTACATGATCAAACAAAACTGCCAGTTATACTATGGCAATTACCTGTTGGTCATATAAATTCAAGCCAAGAACCTAATCCTTATAATAACGGAAAATTCAAAGATTTAACAAATGCAGTTGGTAATTATGAAGATTCTGCTCCTACTTATTTCTTTGGTGATACTTTTAAAGCTGGTTCTGATACAAGATTAAATTACTTTAGTAAAAATACTGCTAATGATACTAAAATTAAAGTTACTGGAGATACAGTAACTTGGGGTGATCATATGCAAGAAGCTAAAGATGCTGGTATAGTCTCCATTCTTTTTGGAGCTGGTGTTGGTGCAAGTACAGATGCTGTTGGTTCTCCAGCTTCCGATGATTACTGGTGGATAACTAAAGCTCAACGTTATTATAAAAACCCATTAAACCTAGATGGCTCAAATAAGCCTACTCCCCCAGCTGTAGATTTACCTGCTAAATCTACATTAACTGTTGATAAAGCAAATAGTAATGGTAACTATAACTTAACTGTAAATATTCCTACTGGTTCTAAAGCAACTAGCTATAAACTTTATGAAAATGGTGCAACAATAAAAACAGGAGCACTTACAGCTTCTGACCAAATCATTTCGCAAAGTATAATTAATAAACCAACCGGTACTTACATGTATAAAGTTGATTTAATTAATAATTCTGGTTCTACTTCAAGTAACAACCTAACTGTTTATGTTAATAATAATGTTGTTCCACCTGTTGAAGTTCCTTTAAAAGGATTACTTACAGTAGATAACATTAATAATACTAGTAATTACAAAATCACTATATCTACTCCAGCTTTTTCAAAAGCTACAAGCTATAGACTTTATGAAAATAATAAAATAGTTAAAATTGGTGATATTGGTACATTACCTTTAAATATTATAGAAAATTTTACAAATAAAATTTCTGGAACTTACACTTATAGATTAGACCTTATTAATAAAGATGGTACTACTTCAAGTGATGAAGTGAAAGTTGTTGTTAAATCTTCAGAAATTAATCCACCAGCATCTGGAGTTAATGTTGATTTTTCAGTTGTACAAGATTCAGGTAATACCGCTAACTATGCCCTTACAATAACTAACAATACAGATAAAGATATCACAAGTTGGGATTTATCATTTAATTTTGATAAGAAAATTATCTCTGCTTGGGATTGTAGTTTTTCAGCTTCTAATAATATCTATAACTTTAAATCTATGCCTTGGAATGGAAATATTCCTAAAGGAAAATCTATTTCCTTTGGTGGTTCCTGTCAAGGTGGAGTTGGTTCTTCAACACCAACTTCTATAAATCTAAAAACTACTAATTAATAATAAAAAACAGAAGCCGAATTTAGCTATTATAAATAGCTGAATTCGGCTTTTTTATTTTAATAGACTCTATTTTAAAATTGTATTACCCAATATTTATTTGCATAAATAATCATAACTATATTATATTATACAAATTAATATATATTTTAACTAGTAAACCTATGTATTATAGATATATTTATATTTTTTTATGTAAATTTATAAATTTTTCTTGCATAATTATACATAGGTATATATAATCATATTTATACACAAAATATTTAATAAGAAAATAAATAATAGGGGGGCTTTTATTATGAATAAATTTAACAAAGTGGTTCTAGCATACTCAGGAGGATTAGATACATCAATTATTATTTCATGGCTTAAAGAAAATTATGGTTGTGAGGTTATATGTGTAGTTGGTAATGTTGGTCAATCTGATGAATTAATAGGCCTTGAAGAAAAGGCACTTAAGACAGGGGCATCTAAGTGTTATATTGAAGATTTAACTAAGGAATTTGTAGAAGAATATATATTCCCAACTATTCAAGCAAATGCTATATATGAAGGGAAATATCTTTTAGGCACTTCTTTTGCAAGACCTATAATAGGAAAAAGAATGGTTGAAATTGCAATAGCTGAAGGTGCTGATGCTATATGTCATGGTTGCACAGGAAAAGGAAATGACCAGGTAAGATTTGAGCTTGCCATTAAAGCTTTTGCTCCTGACATGAAAATTATTGCACCATGGAGAATATGGGATTTAAAATCTAGAGATGAAGAAATTGAATATGCTTTAGACAGAAAAATTCCAATATCAATTAATTATGAAACTAATTATAGTAAAGATAAAAACCTTTGGCATTTAAGTCATGAAGGGTTAGACCTTGAAGATCCAGGCGTTGAACCAAAATATGATAAAATATTAGAAATGTGTACTACACTTGAAAATGCACCAGACAAAGCTACTTACATTACATTAAATTTTGAAAAAGGAATTCCTGTAGCTTTAGACGGAGAAAAAATGGACGGTGTTACTTTAATAGAAAAACTTAATAAAATTGGTGGAAAAAATGCCATTGGTATTGTAGATATGGTTGAAAACAGACTTGTAGGAATGAAATCTAGAGGGGTTTATGAAACTCCAGGTGGGACAATTTTATATGCTGCTCACAAAAACTTAGAAGAAATTTGTTTAGATAGAGAAACAGCACATTATAAAGAAACAGTTGCTTTAAAATTTGCAGATATAATATATAACGGTCAATGGTACACTCCACTTCGCGAAGCACTTTCAGCTTTTGTTAAAACTACTCAAGAAAACGTAACTGGCGAAGTTAAATTAAAATTATACAAAGGTAACTTAATTAATGCAGGAGTAACTTCTCCTTATACATTATATAGTGAAGAATATGCAACATTTGGAGAAGATCAAGTTTATGACCAAAATGATTCAGCAGGATTTATTAATCTATTTGGACTACCAATAACAGTTAAAGCTAAAATGGATGCTGCCCTAGCTTTAAAGGTAAAGTAGTATGAAACTTTGGGGAGGAAGATTTAAAAAAGACGTTAACCTTTTAGTTAACGACTTTAACTCTTCTATTAACATAGATTCAAGAATGTATAAGGAAGATATTATTGGTAGCCTTGCTCATGTTAAGATGCTTGGCAAACAAAATATAATTCCGAGTGACGATAGTTTAAAGATTTCTCATGGGCTAAAAGAAATCTTATCTCGCATCGAAAACGGAGTAATAAAAATAGATGAAACTGCTGAAGATCTCCATAGTTTTATAGAGGGTACTCTTACATACTACATTGGTGATGAAGGTAAAAAGCTTCATACTGGAAGAAGTAGAAATGATCAAGTTACTCTTGATACTAAATTATATTTAAAAGAAGCTTTAAAAAATGTTGCACATGATGTTTTAAGTTTACAATCTGTAATTTTAGAGAAATCAAAAGAACATACAGGTACTATAATGCCAGGTTATACTCATATGCAAAAAGCACAACCAATAACATTCTCTCATCATATTTTAGCTTACGCTGAAATGTTTAAAAGAGATATAGGAAGAATATTAGATTGTTATAAAAGATTAGATGAAATGCCACTAGGTAGTGGTGCACTTGCTACTTCTACCTATCCAATAGACAGAGAATTTGTGGCTAAAGAACTTGGATTTTCTAAAATAACTTTAAACAGTATAGATTCTGTTTCTGATAGAGATTATGCTATCGAATCACTTTCTACTCTTTCTATGATAATGATGCATTTATCAAGATTTTCTGAAGAAGTAATTCTATGGTGCACAGGTGAATTTAATTTTGTAGAACTTGATGATGAATATAGTACAGGTAGTAGTATTATGCCACAAAAGAAAAACCCTGATGTTGCAGAACTCGTTCGTGGTAAAACAGGTAGAGTTTATGGTGATTTAATGACTTTATTAACTGTTATGAAAGGACTACCACTTGCTTATAACAAAGATATGCAAGAAGATAAAGAAGCTTTATTTGATGGTTTAGACACATCTTCCCTTTCTTTAAAAACTTTTACTGGTATGGTTCAAACTATGAAAATCAAAAAAGATGTTATGAGAAAAGCCGCAGCTGGTGGATTTACAAATGCTACTGATGTTGCTGATTATTTAGTAAAAAAAGGAACAGCATTTAGAAATGCTCATGAAATAGTTGGTGAAATAGTTCTTCATTGTATAAAAGTTAATAAATCTATTGAAGAGTTATCCTTAGATGAATTAAAATCATTCTCCCCTATTTTCACTGAAGATATTTATAAAGCAATTGATTTGCTTACTTGTGTTGAAGAAAGAAAAGTAATTGGCGGACCAAGTAGTTCTTCTGTGACTATTCAAATTGCAAGTTTAGAAAAATTTATAATAGTTTCTAAGGAGTCATTATCATGTTTAAAGTAGGTATAATTGGAGCTACCGGATATGTTGGCTGTGAGCTCCTTAGAATTTTAATAAATCATCCAAGTGTTGAAGTTACAGCTATTAGTTCTATTTCTTTTGAAGGGGAAGAATTTTCTTCTATTTACAAGTCATTTTATAAAATGACAGATTTAATTTGCAAAAACAAATCTGATGTTATAGAAAAATGTGAAGTTATATTTACTGCTCTTCCCCATGGTTTAAGTGAGGACATTGCAAATGAATGTCTAGCTGCAAACAAAATTTGTATAGATCTTGGAGCGGATTTTAGATTAACTAGGGAAGATGAATATAAACAGTGGTATGGAAAAGAATTTTTTCATAAAGAGCTTCATAGCAAAAGCATTTATGGATTACCAGAATTAAATAGAGATAAAATAAAGACCTGCAAAATCATTGCAAACCCTGGCTGCTATCCAACAAGTATAGAGCTTGGACTACTACCTCTTTTAAAAAATGGTTTGATAGATGGTAAAAATATAATTTGCGATTCAAAATCTGGAGTAACAGGAGCTGGACGTGGCCTTTCACAAAAAACTCACGCCGCTCAACTTAATGGAGATTTTGCACCTTATGCTGTTGGCTCCCATAGACACATTCCAGAAATCGAAGAAATCTTAGGAACAATAGCAAAGGAAAAAATTAATGTTACCTTTACACCACATCTATTACCTATAAATAGAGGTATCATTTCCACAATATATACAACACCTAAAAAAGAACTTATGAGTTATAAATTTAATTCAAATATAGATATTTCACAAAAAATCAGCTCAGATAAAATCACTTATAAAGAAATCAAATCAGATAAAATCGACCTTGAAGAAATATATAAATTATACTGTGAGACATATAAAAATGAACCTTTTACTCATGTTTTACCTATTGGAGAAACTGCATCAATAAAAAATGTTGCATTTACAAACAACTGTCATATTTCACTTCATTTAAATCATAGATGTGATGGAATAATTGTTGTTAGTGCAATAGATAATATGATTAAAGGTGCTGCTGGTCAAGCAATTCAGAATATGAATATTATTTTGGGTATAAATGAAACTGAAGGATTAAACTTTATTGCACCAGCATTCTAATTTAGGCATATTCAAAAAAATAACAAGCCAATATTATAATCTATTTTCTACCTTCGCTTGTTGTTTTTTTAAAAGGCCTTAAATAAAAAGGGGGCATATAAATGGAACTATTAAATAATGGTGGAGTTACTTCTCCTAAAGGTTTTTTAGCTTCTGGAATACATTGTGGTTTAAAAAAGAATAGTTTAAAAATGGATTTAGCTCTTATTTACTCTGAAGTTCCAGCTGCAGCTGCTGGAGTTTATACAAAAAATAAAGTAAAAGGAGCTCCACTTTATATTACAAAGGAACATCTATCTAACAAAATGGCTCAAGCTATTATTATAAATAGCGGTAATGCTAATACTTGTAACGGCGTTGATGGTCTACATAAAGCAAAGAGAATGTCACAAGTTCAAGCAAAAGCCTTACTCCTAAAAACTGATGAGGTATTAGTGGCATCAACTGGAGTAATTGGGGTTCCTCTAAATATTAATGCTATACAAAGTGGAATTCCTAGACTTACAGAAAAACTTTCAGTTAATGGTGGCTTAGATGCCGCTAGTGCTATTATGACCACCGATACTTTTAAAAAGCACTTTGCAACTCAGTTTATGATTGATTCTAAAACCATAACAATTGGGGCTATGGCAAAGGGATCTGGAATGATAGAACCTAATATGGGAACTATGCTTTCATTTATAACAACAGATTTAAATATTTCTGGTGAACTTCTGAGTGAAGCACTTAAGGAAAGTGTTAATCTTAGTTATAATAGAGTTAGTGTTGATGGTGATACAAGTACTAACGATATGGTGCTAATTATGGCAAATGCTTTAGCTCTTAACCCCAAAATAGAAAATAAAAATAAAGATTACTATACTTTTCTTAAAATATTAAATGAATTAAATATAATTGTTGCTAAAAGCATTGCCAAAGATGGTGAAGGTGCAACAAAGCTTATAGAATGTAGCATTACTAATGCTAAAACAGTAAAAGATGCAGAGGCTTTATCTAAAAGTGTTATAAACTCAAGCCTTGTAAAGACTGCAATGTTTGGCAGTGATGCAAACTGGGGTCGTGTACTTTGTGCTCTTGGATATTCTACTGCAACCTTTGATCCAAATAAAGTTGATGTTTCTTTTAAAAGTTCTGTTGGGGAAATTAAAGTATTCTCAAAAGGTGGTTCTTTAGAATTTGATGAAGCTCATGCCAAAGAAATATTACTTCAGCCAGAAATAAATATTTTAGTTAATATGAACGATGGTGATGTATCTTCAGTAGCTTGGGGCTGCGATTTAAGTTATGATTATGTGAAAATTAATGGAGACTATAGAAGTTAGGGGGAAACTATTTTGAATCATACAGAACATACTAGAGTTTTAATGCAGGCTTTACCTTATATTCAAAAACTATATGGTAAAACTATTGTTGTGAAATACGGTGGCAATGCAATGATTAGTGAAGAGCTTCGCGAAACTGTTATTAATGATATTATTCTTATGAAATGTATAGGTATTGAGCCAATTGTTGTTCATGGTGGAGGACCTGATATTTCTAAGTTTCTAAATAGAATAGGTGAAAAAAGTAAATTTATAAATGGATTACGTTATACAGATGAAAATACTATAGACATAGTTCAAATGGTTCTTGGCGGCAAAGTTAATAAGGATTTAGTTAAGCTAATAGAAAAATCCGGTGGTAAAGCAATTGGTATTTGTGGAATAGACGGTTCTCTTTTAAAAGCTAAAAAACTTATTACTGAAGATGATTTAGGATATGTTGGTGAAATAACTTCTGTTAATACAGATATTTTAAAAATGGCGATGTCTTCTGGTTACATTCCAGTAGTTGGTTCAATAGCCCTTGGGGAAGATGATAATAATTTATATAACATTAATGCAGATACTTGTGCCGCTAAAATTGCCTCGGCATTAAAAGCTGAAAAATTAATTTTATTAACGGATGTACCCGGTGTTATGATCGATCCTTCAGATGAAAATTCATTACTTTCAGTATTAAGACTTCACGAAGTTCCAAAACTGCTTCATGATAAAGTAATAAAAGGTGGGATGATTCCTAAAATAGATTGTTGTGTTGAATCTGTTAGAATGGGTGTTAAACGCGCACATATTATTGATGGACGTGTACCCCATTCTATTATCTTAGAACTACTATCTAACGAGGGAATTGGAACTATGATTTACTAACTCATTCAAAATTATATTATGAACTACAACTATATGGGTATACTAAGTAACTATCAAATAAATAATAGAGCAATTTGCTAGTCTATTATTTATTTTAAAGTCCATAAGTAGTTTTTTCAATATACCTAACTACCTACTCAATAAAAAGGGGGCTTAAAATATGTTTAATGAAGAAAGTAATTGTATTATGAATACCTACGCTTACCTACCCGTTAACTTGGTTTACGGTGATGGATGTTATGTTTTTGATGATAGTAATAATAAATATATAGATTTCACTAGTGGAATCGGTGTTAATTGCCTTGGCTACAATAATAAAAAATGGGTGGATGCCGTTTCAAAGCAAGCTTCTACTCTTGCACATATCTCTAATATATTTTTAAATGAAACTACTCTTAAATTGTGTAAAAACCTTACTAATATTTCAAATATGAGCAAGGTCTTTCTTTCAAACTCTGGGGCAGAAGCAAATGAAGGAGCTATAAAACTTGCTCGTAAATATAGCTTTGATAAATATGGAATTAATAGAAATGTTATCTTATCATTAAAACAATCCTTCCACGGAAGAACACTTGCAGCCTTAACTGCTACAGGTCAAGATAAGTTCCACAACTATTTTTTTCCTTTTCCAGAAGGTTTTGATTATGTAGAAGTAAATAATATTAATTCTTTTAAAAGTAAACTAGGCAATAATGTTTGTGCAATTATTCTTGAAGCTATTCAAGGTGAAGGCGGGATAACTCCTTTAGATACTTCATTTGTTTCTGAAGTAGTTAAAATGTGTAATGAAAATGATATTCTAGTTATATTTGATGAAGTTCAATGTGGTATTGGCAGAACTGGTAAATTATTTGGGTTTAATCATTTAGATGTAACTCCTGATATAATTACAATTGCCAAGGGTCTAGGCGGCGGTTTACCTATTGGTGGATTCTTATGTAACGAAAAATTATCTAATGTATTAACCCCAGGTGACCACGGCACCACTTATGGTGGTAATCCTATTGCCTGTGCTGGTGCACTTGTTGTACTTAATGAAGTATGTACTAGTACAACTCTTAAAGAAATAACTAATAAAGGGGCTTTTCTTAAAGGACTTTTAGAAAACTTAAATCTTCCAATAGTAAAAGAAATTAGAGGAACAGGTTTAATGATTGGTATTGAGACCACTATTGATGCAGCTTTAATTCAAAAAAAAGCTTTAGAAAAAGGATTATTAGTTTTAACAGCAGGTAAAAATGTTGTAAGATTACTTCCTCCATTAATAATAGAAAAGGTAGATATATTAGCTGGATTCAAAATACTTGAAGAAATTTTAAAAACATTATAAATATATTCAAAATAATATGAAAATAAATACTAATTATTTTCATATTGCACGACTTTAAAATAAAATTGGGGGGCTAAATTATGAATAAAGATTTGTTGAAAATGAGTAATCTTTCAAAAGAGGACATTTTAGATATACTAAATCTTGCAGATCAATTAAAATATGAACAGAAACATGGTATAGAACATCATCATTTAAAGGGAAAATCCCTAGGATTAATTTTCGAAAAATCATCTACTAGAACAAGAGTATCTTTTGAAGTTGGGATGTATCAACTTGGGGGCTATCCACTCTTCCTAAGTTCAAAGGATTTACAAATTGGTAGAGGTGAACCAATCCAAGATACTGCACGTGTATTATCAAGATATTTAGATGGTATTATGATTAGAACCTTCTCTCAAAAAGAGGTAGAAACCCTTGCAGAGTCATCATCTATTCCAATAATTAATGGTCTTACAGATGATGAGCATCCATGCCAGATATTAGCTGATTTAATGACTATAAGAGAAAACAAAAAAATATTAGAAGGTCTAAACGTGGCTTACATTGGAGATGGGAACAACATGGCTAATTCCTTAATAGTTGGATTTTTAACTGTTGGAATGAACCTGTCTATTGCTTCTCCTACAGACTACTCTCCTTCTAACTACTATATAGAAAAAGGAAAGGAAATCTCTAAATCTATGGACGTAAACTTTAGAGTAACAACTTGTCCAAAAGAAGCTGTGAAGAATGCCGATGTTGTTATAACCGATGTTTGGGCAAGTATGGGTCAGGAAGATGAATCAGCAAAAAGAATTAAAGCATTCCAAGGTTTCAAAGTAGATTCACAACTTATGAAACTTGCAAAAAATGATGCAATAGTTCTTCACTGCTTACCAGCCCATAGAGAAGAAGAAATTTCAACTGAAGTGCTAGAAAAACACTCTGAAATAATATTTAACGAAGCTGAAAATAGACTTCATGCTCAAAAAGCAATACTTGTTAAACTTTTAAAATAAGTAAAAAGCGGAAATAATTACACCGCTGGAGCGTAATTATTTCCATTATTTTAAAATATATCTATAGTTTTCCATAATAATTTGACAAACATACCCCCTTGTAGTGTATACTGTTGTATATAAATAAAATTAAATGTTATTTATTTTTATTAATATCACTAATGGAGGTACAATTTTTGATTAAAAAAGTTTTATTATTAACTACTATAGTAGCTTTATGTTTTAATACAAGCTATGTATCCTTTGCAACAACACTTACCCCAGCTCAAGCTATTGAAGAGAGTAAAGTTAAGTATGAGCAGCTTGATGATACAATAACAACATTAAATTCTGAAATAAGTAAATTAAATATTGAAATAGAGGTAATTAACTATAAACTTAATGCTACTAATACAGAAATTGAAGAAACTGGGTTACAGATTAAGCTTATTAATTCTCAAATTGAAGAAGCTAAAGCTGATATTGAAAAAAACCAGGAAATATTAGATAAACGAATACGCTCTATGTATGAGAGTAATACAAATACAGATATGCTTATTTATATTATGACTTCCGACAACCTACTTGATGCATTTAACAGAGTCTATTCTATGAGTAAAATAGTATCTCTAGATAAACAAATGATTAATGAGATTAATGAGAAAAGTGCATTTTTAATTAAAGGTGCAGAGGATTTAAGTAAAAGTCAATCAGATTTAAACTTCTTAAAAACATCTGCTTTAAAAGACCTTGCTTCTGTAAATGAAAAGCAAAGTACTCAACAAGAAAGTTTAAACGAACTTAATTCCCAAAAGGCTAATGTTGCTTCAATAATTGAGGCAAACGAAGAAAAGCTTATATCTCATCAACTATCAATAATTAATTCAGATAGTTCTACATCGCTAGAGCTAACGTCTGCAATTAGCACCTTAAAATCATTAATTGCTCAAATTAGCAGTGACTATGTATTAGATTTGGCTAATACTGCTATTTTGGATGGACAGGCTAAAATTGATGCTATAGAAATTGAAAACAGCAAAAATGCTGTAATTAATAATAATAGTAATAATAGTAATAATAGTAATAATAGTAATAATAGTAGTACTACTGATAATAATAATAACAGTGGTAATGGTAATTCTACCTCTGGAGATGGTGAGTACATAGCAACTTATGCTATGTCCGCAACTGCTTACACTGGTGGTACTATAACTGCTTCAGGTTTAAAACCTATAAGAGATCCAAATGGTATAAGCACCATTTCTGTAGATCCTTCTGTAATACCACTTGGTTCAAAAGTACTTATACCTGGTTATGGTTATGCTATAGCCTCAGATACCGGTGGCGCTATAAAGGGAAATATAATTGATTTATACTTAAATAGCCATGAAGAATGTGTTTCTTGGGGTAGACAAAATGTAACTCTACATCTAATTGCTCTTCCAGGAACTTGGTAATATTTACACTATAAATTATTCAGTTTCAACATAAAAATAGGTGATATAACATTAATGACTATGTTATATCACCTATTTAAAATATATAATTTTATAAATATAATCTAAGTCATCTTGAAAAAATAACTAGTTATTATTAATTTTATTTTTTATATCCCTAGCAACTATTTTTCCATATAGTTGTTAATATGCTTAATTATCATGTTAATACTTCCGTCACCATTTCTTTGGATTTCAAACCTTGTATTATCATTGTAAGCTTCTTCGTTTATATATAAATCTATATCTTTATCAACTTTAAGTCTTACTCTCTTAAGCTTTTTCTCAACCCAAGTTTTATCTATTGATACTTCTTCATCTAACCCATGACCACGAACAAAATTATTGAAGTTTTCTTTTATTTCAGGTTCTTCTTTAAACAATTCATGGGATAACGCTTCTATATTAATTGTATCTTCTTTTTTAAGCTTAGCTTTAACTGTTGTTCTTATTCTTTCTGCTTTATCTGCATCTTCAACTATATTAGTTCTAGTCCAAGCTTCTGTTGCCTTTACGAATGTTTTAGTCATATCTCTTTCGTTATTAACAATATTACAGCCCAAGAAGTTATTAATGAAATAATTTGCTCCATATTCATCTTTATCTTTACTCTTTTTTTGCTTATCTATAACCATTAAATTGTATCCATCATTCTCTCTAATTGGCTTTATAAATGCAGCCTTTTGGATCCTTTGGCTACTACCTGGGAGCCCTGCCGCTTGTGGAATTATTCCAATACCAATTTTATTATCAACAAAATCTATTTGATGAGTAAAGTTCTTAACATAATCCATCTTAAGTAACCCTATCATAGGTCCTTGATCCGTAACAATTGAAACAACTATTAAATCACAAGATGGTATACTTCCATTACCATTCATAACTGCAAATAACTGCCTTGCTATCTCTTGTGATAATTTAATAATATCACTTTCCATTCCATTTAAATAATCTTGAACAACTTCTTTAACAATGCTTCTTTCCTGATTAAAAATAGCATACTTTAATTCTTCATCCTTAAAACATTTTTCTATATGTCTATATAAAAAGTTATACGTATCATCACTTAAATCAAGAGCATATTCGTTTAAAACTGGCTCTCCTGCCTCTGAATCTAATATATGGATCACAGCTTCCTGTATATTTACATCATTTACATATTCCATTTTTATACCACCTTATAATCTTTCGCGCATAGGGTACTTTAACGTCCTTACCCACTTTAGTCATTTAGAAATAAATAACTAGTCAGTATACTTGTCTTTTTTAACTATTTATTTATTTTACAATGCCTTATTTCTTATATATTTTATAATAACGCTAACAATTTGTAAAACGCTTATAGTTCTTTTAATCTTCTACAGGTACTTTAGGACCTACTAAATCTAACTGATAAAATGCTAAATCAAGCCAAGTTTCAAACTTATATCCAGCTTTTTTAATTGTACCTGAATATTTAAAATCTAATTTTTCATGCATCTTAATACTTCCAATGTTAGCTGCGTCAATACAAGAAACTAACGTTGCAAATTCCCTTTCATTAGCATCTTTTATTATTTGTTTTAATAATAAGATTCCAATTCCTTTGCCTCTACTTTCCTTTTTTACATAAACAGAATGCTCTATTGTATATTTATAAGCTTGCCATTGTCTAAATGGGCCATAAGTCGCAAAACCTATAACTTTATTATTTTCCTCAAAAACAAATACTGGATAACCTTCAGAAATTTTATTATTAAACCATGCTTTTCTTTCTTCTAAAGTCTGAGCCTTATAATTATATACTGCTGTAGTATTTACTATAGCATCATTATAAATTTCTAAAATATTAATTAAATCTTTTTCTTCTCCGTGTCTAATCATATTAATTTAACCCCTTATATTTCATCCTATTTGCTTATATTATAACACTTTTATTAATCTTCATTATAACACTTTTATTAATCTTCATTATATCAATAAATTACATAATAATAAATTTATTGTTTATATAATTGTATTTCGTTATAATAAACTTAAGCTAATAAACTTAAAAGTAGGTGTATTAGATGGATAATACTATTTCAAAATTTCAATTTCAGTATTGAATAAAAATAATATTATTTTTTAAATTTAAGGAGAGATAAGAAGATGAATGAATTAGAAACTAGAATTATAGATATTGATGTTGATGATATAAGGTGTAAGTTAGTTGCCTTAGGTTCAGAAAAAGTTAAGGATGAAAATCAAATTAACGATATATATGATTTTGAGGATGGAAGACTTTTAAATGCTAAAGGTTATGCAAGAATACGTACTACTATTGATAAGTTATCTGGAAAAGAAACTTATTATATGACTACAAAGAAAATGTTAAGCCAAGGTACTTTTAAAGTTATGGAAGAAAATGAAACTATAGTAGAAGATAAAGAAATGGCTCGTGGAATTTATTTATCTCTTGGTCTTGTGCAACATAAATGTATTAAGAAATCTAGAGAAAGCTATAAATTTAAAAATTCTTTAGTTGAAATTGATATTAATGATAAAAGCTTCTGCCCATTCCCTTATATTGAAATAGAAACATCTGACGTGGAAAATCTTAAAGAAATTGTTGAACTTTTAGGATATACACTTGAAGATACTACTTCTAAAACAATTTATGAGCTTTTAGCTGATAAAGGCATTGGCAACAAGGATGCAAAAGGACTTTAGCACTTTTTTAAAATAACAAGTCAATATACATGGCCCTTTGACTTGTTATTTTTTTTGAAATGCCTTAAACTAAATATTAACAAATGAAAAAATTAACTTTTGGAGGAATATTATGAATAACTTATCTACAATTTTATTACTTACTATAGTTGGAGGGGTTATAGGCTGGATAACTAACATCTTAGCTATAAAGCTTATGTTTAGACCAATAAATCCTATTAAAATCCCATTACTAAATATAGAAATACTAGGGTTAATACCTAAAAGAAAAAAAGAAATTGCAAAGAATATTGGTGATGTAGTAGCTAATGATCTATTATCTATTGATGATTTATTAAACGAAGCATTAGATGATGAATCTAAGAATAACATTACTGAACATATAAAATCAAAAGCTCGTGATGTTGCAAATGAAAAGCTTAATATTATACCCGCACCTTTTAGAATGATGGTTAGTCCTTATGTTGATGATATTATTAATAAAGAAATAGGTGGCGCTGTAGAAAATATTGGTGTTGATATAATTTCCATGGCTAAAGATAAAATTAATATAAATAAAATAGTAGAAGAAAAAATAAATGAATTAGATCTAGAAGAACTTGAAAGAATTATAATTAGTATATGTAAGAAAGAATTTAAACACATCGAAATTTTAGGTTTGGTTCTTGGTGGTCTTATAGGGCTAGTTCAAGGTTTAATAGTTATTTTACTTTAGGCATTCTAAAATAAAAATAGCAGCACATTGTGCTGCTATTTTTATTAATATATGCTATATTTTAACTTTTTTATTCATTTGTATTTGGACAAGTATTTGTTGTACTTTGTGTTGGACAAGTTCCATTTGTTGTATTATCTACATTTTCACCTTGTATAACCTTAACCTTTGAACATCCATTTGAGTTAGAGCAATTATTATTTTCTTTTGTGCTGTTACTTGTACCTGTACTTTGACATCCTTGATTACACTCATTTACACATGTACTCTCGCATCCTTGATTACATCCATTTGTGAAAGTACTAGGACAAGCATTTGAACAACTATTTTGAGAATCAATAGCTTTTGCTACATCATTTGAAGCTTCCTTAACAGTTGCTACCTTCTCTTCGGGCGCTGGAGATACTAATAATTGTTTTTGAACTTCATTCGTCACTTCTGCTGGTGCATTGCTAGCTTCAGTAGCTACTTCATTTGTAGCTACCGAATTTGTATCTACGCCACTCTCTATTGCATTTGTATCTACTGGTGTAGCTTCTATATTTGTTTGTTTAGCTTCTGTATTTACTTGTTTAGATTCTATTGCTAGTTTATTAACTTGTGCAGTATCTGCATCTCTCATAGAAGCAAAACTTAAAGTTCCACCAAATATTAAAGCACCCGCCACTGATAAACCTATAAGAAATTTTCTTTTATTCATACGTACTCCCCCTTGATTTTAAGTTTAATAACTTTGTTATTATACAAACTAGTTTTTTTCATTTATATAATATTTTAAATTACTTTGCTTTTAAACTTAGGTTTTGTCTTTGTCTTTGTCTTTGTCTTATCAACTTTACTACCTTATTGTAATTTAAAACTTAAAATAAGTCTTTAGTAGTTAATTGGGCTATAACTCATAAACTTCCTCAATATCCTTAACATTATTTTCCAAGTAATCTTAATAAACTTACTATATAAGGATATCTGTTTGATAATTTTATACTAATGTATTTCTATTTAAATCAATTGTCTAAAAATAAAGAAAGGCTGAACTAAGTTATATTTAGTCCAACCTTTTCTTGTATATTTATTATTATTTTATAAAGCTTGTTTTTCATTTGATTCTTTGGATATTCTAATCCTTTTTCTAATCTTTAGTATAATTAAAACCATTAGTGATATTAGCACTATAGCAATTCCATAAACACCTAAAGCTATTTTATTGGGATTACTAACCAAATTAATTACATTATGATTATCATCAACCATCTTTCTACCTTGCAATATATTATAATTTTCAGTAATTTGAGGTACACCATTAACTTTATCAAAGGATTTAAGGTAGTTAGTTAATGATATCCATTCTTTTTCTTCTTCCTTTAAGCTCTTCCATTAATTTTATTCAATCTTTTTAGAGAACCGAAAAAGCCTATGGTTATTTTAAAAATCACAGGCTCTCTTCATTTTTTTTAAAGTTTTTCTCTTCTTTTAGTGGATTTAACAAATAATTCTTTCAGACATTTATTGTTATTATTTTCCAAAGCTATTTTTATTTTTTTCAGTTCTACTTCAAATTCGTCAATTACTTTAATTAAGTTCGACTTATTTCCCAGGAAAAGTTCACTCCATAACTCTTCATTTATATTTGCTATTCTTGTTAAATCTCTATAACTATCTCCAATAAAACTACCTGTATCCCTTCCCTCTTCATCACTATTTATAAGTGCTACAGCTATTGCATGTGGAAGTTGACTTGTGAAACTTATCATTTCATCATGATATTTAGGAGTTATTCTTCTTACCTTTTTAAATCCAATGTTATAAGCAAGTTTTTCTATTAGCTTTATATTTTCTTCTTTATTGCTATCTATAGTAGTAATTAAATAGTTCGCTCCTTTAAATACCTTGCTTGAAGCATAATCTATGCCCTTTTTTTCTCTTCCTGCCATTGGATGACCAAAAATAAAATCTACATTAGAAGGTAATATTTCTAATATATCGTTTATAAACATTTCTTTTATGCCTGTTGCATCTGTAATAACAGTACCTTTTTTAAATCTATTTTTATTATCTTGTATAAACTTCTTAACTAACCTTGGATATATAGAAAGTATAATTAAATCACACTTTTCTACAATATCAGTTCCATCAATATATCCCTTTTTAATTATGCGTAAATTTTCTGCCTTTTTTAATGTATCTAAATCCGTATCAAGACCATATACATCTTCATATCCAGCTTCTTTAAGTGCCATTGCATAACTTCCACCAACA
Source organism: Clostridium gasigenes (assembly GCF_900104115.1). GTDB lineage: Bacteria > Bacillota > Clostridia > Clostridiales > Clostridiaceae > Clostridium > Clostridium gasigenes. The sequence continues at coordinate 115,478 of NZ_FNJM01000007.1, read as the reverse complement.
ACACCAAGCCCCACTATTAAAATCCTCATAAATTCTATTTCCCCCAATATTTATTACAGGAAAAGCCTCAGTAATACTGAAGCTTTTATCTTATCACTTTTAAAGAATTTTTCCCTCAAATTCTGCTAATCTTTTAATTTTATCCATCATAATTTTAAAAGATTCTGGTTTAATGGATTGTTGTCCATCACTTAAGGCACATTGTGGGTTGTTATGAACTTCTATCATTAATCCATCTGCTCCTGCTGCTATTGCGGCTTTTGCTAGTGGTTCTACTAAATACCAGTATCCTGCTGCATGGCTTGGATCAACTATTACTGGTAAATGTGATAGCCTTTTAACTACCGGAATTGCACTTAAATCTAAAGTGTTTCTTGTGTATGTTTCAAAAGTTCTTATTCCTCTTTCACAAAGAATTACATTTTCATTTCCGCTAGCCATTATATATTCTGCTGACATTAGCCATTCCTCTATAGTTGCTGATAACCCTCTTTTTAAAAGAATTGGTTTTCTAGTTTTACCTATTTGTTTTAAAAGATCAAAGTTTTGCATATTTCTTGCCCCAATTTGAATTATATCAACGTCTCTTTCAAATTGATCTATATAATCTGTTGACATTATTTCTGTCACTATTGGAAGCCCTGTTTCAGCTCTTGCTCTTTTCAGTAATTCTAAACCTTCAAGTTCTAAACCTTGGAAGCTATATGGTGATGTTCTTGGTTTAAATGCTCCCCCTCTTAAGAAAGTTGCTCCTGATTCTTTTACACTTTTTGCAATTTCTATAATTTGTTCTTCACTTTCAACCGAACAAGGACCTGCCATAACTGCAAGGTTTTTTCCTCCAATAATTGATCCATTAACATCAATTATTGTATCTTCTGGTTTAAATAATCTATTAGCTTTTTTAAAAGGTTCTTCCACCTTTAAAACTTTATCAACACCTTGGAATCTTAATAGTTTATTAGAATCTATTGCTCTAGTTTCACCTACAACTCCTAATATACAATAAGTTTCTCCTTGAGATAGGTGCGTAAGCACACCTTTTTCCTCTATTGCCTTCTTAATTTTCAATACTTCTTCTTTACTACATTTAGGATTCATTACTATAATCATTCTACCATCACTCCATACTACTTTTTTCATCTTAAGCATATTCTAATTTAATATTGCTTCCATTGCTAAAACATAGCCTTTCTCACCAAATCCACAAATTTGTCCAATACATGCTGGTGCTGTTACTGATTTATGTCTAAATTCCTCTCTTGCATGTATATTGGATAAATGAACTTCAACTGTTTTTATATTAACTGCTTTTATTGCATCAAATATTGCATAGCTATAGTGAGTATAAGCTCCTGGATTAATTATTATTGCATCATATTTTTCATAATATGCTTTATGAATAAAATTGATAATTTCACCTTCAACATTACTTTGTAGAAGTGTTATATCAATATTTTTTATCTTTGCTTCTTTTTTAATATATTCACATATATCATTAAAATCTTTACTTCCGTATATATCTTTTTCTCTTACTCCAACCATATTTAAATTAGGTCCATTTATAAGCATAACCTTCATGTAAGTTCACCTACTTTTTTTGATTAAGTCATATAGCTTCTCACGATGCTATATATATACCAGCTATTTTCCCAAAAACTCCCAAATCCTATTTCCTTATTCTTTCTTTTAATTCTTTTTGTATTTCAAAAATTATATCTTTTATAAACCCATTATTAACTATTTTTATATGACAGTATTTATTATATAGTTCATATCTTTCTTGAAAAATATTATATAATTTTTCTCTTCCACTTGATAACAAAGGTCTTTTTTCTATATCAACATCTTCAATAATATTATCTAAAGGTCTATCAATAAATATAATTATACTCTCTTCGCTAAATAAATCTATATTCTTTTCATTTTTAATAACTCCACCACCAGATGAAATTATTACTCTTCTCTTTTTACTAAGCTTCACACAAGCCTTGTTTTCCCACTTTCTAAAGTTTTCTTCGCCTTTTTCAAATAATTCTTTAACTGTCTCTCCAGAAATATCTTCTATATATTTATCCATATCACAAAAATTATAGTTTAATTTTGTTGCTAATAGCTTTCCTATTGTAGTTTTCCCACAACCTGGCATACCAATCAATAATACTTTATCTTTTAAATCACTCATTTTAAAATACTATCCTTTATTAAAATTCTTTATTTATCTCAATATATATATCATTAATAATAGATTTATTTATGCTTATACCCTGCCATATTTCTTGAGCTTTTATTGCTTGCCCCACAAGCATATATAATCCACCTACAGTAACTTTACCTAACTCTTTTCCTTTAGATAAAAATGTAGTTAACCCGGGGTTATAAATTAAATCAATAAGTGTACTAAAATTACAAATAACCTCTTCACAGGCTGGACACCCATCTACTTTAGGATACATACCAACTGGTGTAGAATTTATTAATATATCTCCTTTTAAATCCTTAAGTTCATTATAACTTATTAAAGATACTTTTTCTTCATTAAAGGTAGTTTTTACTTTTGGATTTCTACTTACTACATAAACATGTTTTATTCCATTATCAAGTAAATAATATAATGCTGCTTTGCAAGCTCCACCATTACCTAAAATAACGGCTATTTTATTATTAGGTTTAATATTATGTGCTTCTAGCATATATCCAAAACCATAGTAATCTGTATTATAACCATAAAGTTTTCCATCTATTAATGAAATTGTATTTACTGCCCCAATCCTTTTTCCTTCATATGAAACCTCATCTAAATATTTAATTACTTCTTCCTTATAAGGAATAGTAACATTTGAGCCTTTAATATTTAAAACTTTAAGCCCCATAGTGAATTTTTCCAAGTTATTTCTGTCTACTTCAAATAACTTATATCCACCACTTACCCCTATTGCCTTAAAAACTAAATCATGTATTTTAGGAGATAAACTATGTGAAAGTTTTTCACCTAGTAACCCGTAAAACTCCACTTGATCTCACCACCTTTTTATATTGCACTAAAACTTTTATAATTTCCAAGTAGTTTAAAGTAGCCACTATTTTTCTTTATTAGCTTAATAGCATTTTGAACTTCTTCATTATATAAGTTTCCTTCAAAATCTACATATAATAAATACTTCCACGAAGTGTGTTTGTTTGGTCTTGATTCTATTTTTATCATATTTATGCTATTTTCTGCGAAATATTTAAGTAATCTATATAATGTTCCAGCTTCATCTTCCAGGGAAAATACTACACTTATTTTATTACAGTTTTCCCTTACTATTAGATCTCTTGCTATTATTATGAATTTAGTATGATTATCTTTATTATTGTTAATAGCTTTTTTTATTATATTTAATCCATATATTTTTGCAGCTCTTTCACTTGCAATTGCTGACTTAGTTTTATCATTTAAGTCATGAACCATTTTTGCACTTGTAGCAGTATTATGGTAAGGAATCAGCTTCCAATTATGATAATTTTTTAAGAATTCATTACTTTGCTCAAACCCTTGTGGATGTGAATATACCTCTTCTATACTATCAATTGTTGCGCCTTCTATTCCTATTAAATGTTGATTTATTTTTATGCATTCTTCTGCTACAATATAAAATCCATATTTACTTAATAAATCATATACATCCCTAATTGACCCTGTACATGAGTTTTCTATTGGGAGTATTCCATAATCTATATTATTATTTTTAAGTGCTTCAAAAACATCTTCAAACTCTTCATATGGTGTTACATTTGTGTTTTCTCCAAAATATTTTAACAATGCCTCTTCACTAAACGACCCTCTAACCCCTTGGAATCCAAGTTTCTTAGTTTTATCTATATCTATATTTTCAATCTTTGCTTCATCATCTTGTGAAATAAACTTACCTTGTATACTTCTGCTTACTTCCATTATGCCTGCAAAAAACTTCCTTGCACTATTTGCATATTCTTTATTTTTTAGCTTTTCTATATTTTTATCTATTACCTCTTTCTCTCTTGTAGAGTTTAAAATAGGCAAATTATTTTCTTTTTTATATTCAGCTACATTAATTGCAATATCCATTCTTTTTTCAAATAAGACAACAAGTTCTTTATCTATTTTATCAATTTCTTTTCTACATTGATTCAAATCCTTCATTAATCTTCTCCTATTCATTAATGCATCTTCAAAAAATAACCATTCAACAATGCCTCATTTTAAAAATACTCAATCATATTTTTTAAATGATTAAATCTAGTAACCCTATTGCTGTAACTGCTTCAATTACAGGTAATGCTCTTTGTACTATACAAGGATCATGTCTTCCTTTTATTTTTAAAACTGAGTTTTCTTTACTATTAACATCTATTGTATTTTGCTCTTTTAATATAGAAGCTGTTGGTTTTATAGCAACTTTAAATATTAATGGCATTCCATTTGTTATTCCACCTAATATTCCACCATTATTGTTTGTTTTAGTTTTTACAACTTCATTTTCATAATAATACTCATCATTACACTCTGATCCCTTCATTGTAGCAACTTCAAAGCCTTTTCCAAATTCTATTCCCTTAACTGCAGGCACCGAAAATATTAAATGTGCTAATGTAGATTCTACTGAATCAAAAAATGGATTCCCAACACCAGCTTTTATTCCTACGACACCACATTCTATAGTTCCACCTAGTGAATCACCCTTAGTTTTAGCTTCTAATATAGCTTCTCGCATTTTACTTTCTAAAGATTTATTTATTAATGGCATTTCTTTATTTCTTAAGGGTAATAATTCTTCTTTTTCAAGCTTCACTTCATTAAACTTTTCATCTTTTATATTTCCTATAGAGTTAATATGTGCTCCAATAAAAATACCTTTTCTTTCTAATATTTGCTTGCAAATTGCTCCTGCGAACACTAGCGGTGCTGTTATTCTACCTGAAAAATGACCTCCACCTCTATAATCATTAAAACCATTATATCTAATGTTACCTGTGTAATCTGCATGTCCTGGTCTCATTAAATCTTTAGTTTTACCATAATCCTTAGAGCGTGTATCTCCATTTCTAATTATTCCACAAAGCGGTGTTCCTGTTGTTTTACCTTCAAAAAAACCACTTAATATTTCTGGTATATCAGCTTCTTTTCTAGATGTAGATATATTGCTTTTTCCTGGTGCTCTTCTTTCCATTTCTTCATTAACTTTATCCATATCTATTTCAAATCCTGATGGAAGCCCATCTATAGTAATTCCAATTGCAGTTCCATGAGACTCTCCAAAAATAGATACCTTTATGCTATTTCCCCAAACTCCACTCATTCACTCCACCTCCAAGATTTTTATAATCTTCAAAGAAATTAGGATATGATTTAGAAACACATTCAAAGTCATTAATTATTATAGGATTTTTACATCTAGTTGCAGCTATTGCAAGGCTCATAGCAATTCTATGATCATTCCAACTCCAAACTTCTACCCCACCTAAAAAATCTTCTTTTCCTTCTATAATTAATCCATCTTCTGTTTCTTTTATATTTGCTCCTAATTTAATTAATTCTGTAGTAATTGCTTTTAACCTATCGCACTCTTTAATTCTAAGTCTTGATGAGTTAATTATTTTAGTAGTTCCTTTGCTTAATGCTGAAACAACAGCTAAAACAGGAATAATGTCTGGGCATTGAGAACCATCTATTACTGTAGCTTTTAAAGCTGATTTAGCATTTCCTATTATCCCCTCTTTAGTAGCTGTTATTTCTACGTTCATTTTTTCTAAAATCTCAATAACTAACCTATCTCCTTGAAGAGAATTTAATTCTAAATCTTTTAAAATAACTTCACTTCCTAAAGCATCTGCGGCTAAGAAAAATGCTGCTTGGGAATAATCCCCCTCAACTCTATAATTTCTAGGCTTATAACTTTGATTTCCCTTAATTATAAACTCTTTATAATTATTATTTATTATTTCAATACCAAAATCCTTCATAGCCTCTATAGTTAAATCAATATATCCTTTAGATTCCATCTCTGTCTTTATTAATATTTTAGAATCTCCATTTAACAATGGCAATGTAACCATTAGCCCTGTTATAAATTGTGAACTTATATTACCTTCAACTTCAAAATCTCCACTTTTCAGTCTTCCATCTACTAATAAATTAAGCTTCCCCTCTTCTGCCTTATAGTTTATTTTTTGTTTTTCAAAAATATCATAGTATGTCTTCAAAGGTCTTTTACCTAGATTTCCTTTTCCTATAAATCTTGTCATTCCATTGAATAATAGAGAAATAGGAACTAGAAATCTAAGTGTTGATCCTGATTCGTTACAATTAATAGTTCTTAAAGATTCTCTTTTATTTTCCTCATTAAATATTCCTTGTACTTCTATATAATCATCATATTTAGTAATTACTGCTCCAAGTGTTTTCATTCCCTCAATTGTTGCAATAATATCTTCTGAGTAATCTATATTTTCTAGTATGCTAACCCCTCTAGATAGAGATGCACAAATAACAGCTCTATGTGCCATGCTTTTTGATGGTGGTATTTTAACTTCACCTTTTAGCTTACTTGAGTCTATTTTTAAACTTCCCATATATACCTCTCTTTATAATTGGTTTCTTTAAGGGACCTAAAAGAAAATACATATCTCCAATTGTCTTATTATTTTCTTTCAGAGCCCTAATTTTTTAGTTGAAAAATCTAGTATCAGTTTTATAAATAAATGATTCTCCCATTTCTTTAATTAAAATAACATTTAGTTTTCCATCTATATTCTTTTTATCTAAAGAAATAGCTTCCATTATATTAGCTATTTTTACATCTGTTTCAAAAGGAAGTTCATATTGAACTAATAATTCTTTTATTTCTTCTGCTGTACCGACTTTAGTTAATCCCTTAGCTTCACTTATTTTAGTAATAGCATACATTCCAATCGCTACCCCTTCACCATGGGTATGTTTTTTATATTCATAATATTGCTCAATTCCATGCCCCAAAGTGTGTCCGAAGTTAAGTAACATTCTATCACCTTTATCTTTTTCATCTTTCTCCACAACATTTCTCTTAATTCTACAACAGCTGTGGATTATTGTGCTTATATTGTTAATAACTTCCTCTTTATTTTTATATTTTTTTAATTCATAGAAAAATTCCTTATCCTTTATGCAACCATATTTAATTACCTCTGCCATACCATCATTAAAAAATCTAGGTTTTAATGTATTTAAAACCTCTGGGTCTATAAGCACTGCTTTTGGATGATAAAAACTTCCTACTAGATTTTTCCCACGGGCTATATCTACCCCAACTTTTCCACCAACACTACTATCTACTTGAGCAAGCAATGATGTTGGGAATTGAATAAAATCAACACCTCTTAAAAATGTAGAAGCTACAAAGCCACCTAAATCACCTATAACTCCACCACCTAAAGTAATTATTAAATCACTTCTTGTTAGTTTGAAATCTAATAATTCATTATAAATACCTTCTACGCATCTATAATTCTTAGTTTCTTCACCTGGTTTTAACACAAGCTTTTTAACTTCATAACCTACATCTTGTAATAAGGACATTACTTTTTCACCATAAAAGCTATTAACATTTTCATCAGTTAATATAAATATTTTTTCACCTTTAAAAACCTTCTGTACCTCATAAGCTACCTTATTAATTAATCCTTTTTCTATTAAAATAGGATAACTTCTTTCTTTTAAATCTACTATTAACTCCAAAACATCTTCTCCTTTCATAGCTACTAGAATATTTGTTTTTACACTGTCTATAGTTAAATTTATTTAATTACATTTCACGTCCTACAGCTTCTGCTATTGCTTTAAGATCTTTGAATAATTTTCCAAATTGATCTGGTTTTATTGATTGTGGACCATCGCATAAAGCTTTTTCAGGATCATTATGAACTTCTATAATTAATCCATCTGCTCCAACTGCAATAGCCGCCTTTGATAATGGATCTATCATAAATCTCTTTCCTGTAGCATGACTTGGATCAACAACTACTGGAAGATGACTTAATTTCTTAATCGCTGGAATAGCACTTAAATCTAAAGTATTTCTTGTGTATGTCTCAAATGTTCTTATTCCTCTTTCACAAAGAATTACATTTTCATTTCCACCAGCCATTATATATTCTGCACTCATTAATAATTCTTCTATTGTTGCAGATAAGCCTCTCTTAAGTAAAATAGGCTTATTTATTTTTCCTAATTCTTTTAAAAGATCAAAGTTTTGCATATTTCTTGCACCAACTTGAATAATATCTACATCTTTGGCAAATAGTTCAACATCGTATGGTGACATTATTTCTGTTACTATTGGTAATCCACTTTTTGCTCTAGCTTTCTTTAACAATTCTAAACCATCATGTTCAAGACCTTGGAAACTATATGGTGAAGTTCTTGGTTTAAATGCTCCGCCTCTTAGAAAACCTGCCCCCAGTTTCTTAACTTCATTTGCAATCAATGTAATTTGATCTTCACTTTCAACAGAACAAGGTCCAGCTATAATTGCTATTTTCTTTCCACCTATTTTCTGCCCACAAACATCTACTATTGTATTTTCTGGATGGAATAATCTATTAGCCTTTTTGAAAGGCTCTTGTACGTGCATTACTTTCTCAACAATATTATTAGCTTCAATTTGAAGTGGATCAATTCTACTTGTATCCCCTACTAATCCGAGTATCATTAATTCAGTTCCAATTACTGGGCTAACTATAACCCCTTTTGCTTCTAATTCCGTTGTTAATTTTATTACCTCTGCTTGTGTTGTTTTTGCTTTTAAAATTATTACCATTTTTGTTGCCCCCTCTTTATTTTTAACTTTATCACTTTTTATTAAGAGGCTTTTAAAAATATTAAGTCAAATAATTCAACTAATTATTTTTAAAAGCTTTCTTAGTTATCATAAAAATTATTCTATATTTTACTAAAATATTAGAAATTTACTAAATAACTATAAAAAAAAGAGAACTCTTATGAGTTCTCTGATAAAATACCTAATTAAAATAAAATTTCTTTTAGGATTAGATTTTACACACTCATTCGAAAAGATTTATATTCTTTTTTGCAAAATAAATAGCCAGCGCTAAAATAAAAGCCCCAGAATGTAAAGTATATAAAGCTATAAAGTTTTGCTAATAATTCTTTTCTTAATGATTCCATAATATCCTCCTAAATAAAATATTAAAAAGCTTTTTACGTCTTTTTTTAATTATAACAATATAAATTTTATTGTCAATATATTTTTGAATTTAAATTTCTCATATAATTTTATATGTCAAATTTAATTATAGTATTGGTGATACAAGTCTTATAATAGCTTCTTTTATTTTAAGACTTGTAGACCTGCTATCATATTCCTCTTTAGTAACAAGTCTGCAATCTTCTTGATCTTTAAAGAAAATTTCTTCTTGTTGTTTTGAAATTTCATCATTATATATAAAAGCATTTACTTCAAAATTAAGCTTAAAACTTCTTATATCTAAATTTGAAGTCCCAATACTGCACACCTTACTATCAGAAACAATTGTTTTAGCATGAATAAATCCTTTTTGATATCTATATATTTTAACTCCAAATTTCATAAGTTCACCCATATTAGCACTTAGCATCCATTCCATATAAAAATGATCCGGTTCTCCTGGTACAATAAGTCTTACATCTACTCCAGATAATGATGCTATTTTTAAAGCTTCTAACATAGGTTCATCTGGAACTAAATATGGAGTTTGTATATATACTGATTTTTTAGCATCATTTATCATTTTCATATATGCATTTTTAATATACTCTTCTTCATGATCTGGTCCTGAAGATACTATTTGTATTCCTACATCATCGTAAACCTCTTGTTTTATAAAATACTTTTCAGAATCAACTAAATTTTCAGTTGCAGCATAATCCCAATCTAGTATAAATCTCTTATTAAGTTCATTAACAGCTTCTCCTTGAACTCTTATATGTGTATCTCTCCAAAAAGCAAATTGCTTTCCTCTATTTATATATTCGTCTCCAACATTAAAGCCTCCTACATATCCAGTATGTCCATCTACAATTACTATTTTTCTATGGTTTCTATAGTTAATACGGACGTTAACATAAGGTAGTATTCCCGGGAAAAATATTGCAAATTTAATTCCTAAATTATTTATTAATCTAATTTCTTTTTTCCTAATATATTTAGATCCCATTCCATCTACTAAAAGTCTTACTTCTACACCTTCTAAAACCTTTAACCTAAGTGCCTCTAATATTTCTGTTCCTAAATTATCTAACCTAAAAATATAATATTCAATATGAATAAAACTTTTTGCATTTTTTATATCTTCAAATAAATCCTTAAACTTCTCTTCACCACTGGTATATGTCTTTACTTTATTTCCAGTAGTATAAAGTGAACCAGAATTATTATAATTCATTCTAACTAACCCTTCATATTCTTGCGCTATCCTATGTATATTTTTTTCATCTTTAAACTTCATCATTAATTCTTTTGTTTTCTTTTCATCAACTACAGTTTTTTCTCTAAATATTTTTTGTCTACTTAAATTTTGACCAAATATTAAATATATTCCAAATCCAAATCCTGGTAGTAGCAAAAATATTAAAAGCCATGCCCAAGTTGTAGTTGGCTCACGTCTTTCAATAAAAATCAAAGAAATTGCACATAATGCATTTATAAAAATAAGGATACTCCATACACTGGTTATTTTCATTTTTTTCTCCTTTTGGTATATTTCACTTTCCATTAATTTTAGACATCTTTTAATTAATTATAACATAATATATCAATTATGTAGTGTTTCTTGTTTATGTACAAATTAGATTGTATATCTTTATATAATATTATAAGAGTTAACTAAAGTTCATTATTATTTATTATTTTTATTTTATTTAACTATTATTAATTTATTACTAAATATATTTTACAGTTACCTATTATTTTGAATAAAAAAAGGTGACATCTTTGTTTTAAAGATGTCACCAAATATTTAATAATATTAATTGTTAACCTTTTTTCTTATAAATAGCATTACTCCTGCTACAGTTAAAAATATAGCAAATACTATTTTAGATTTTGACCCAACCAAATCACCTGTATTTGGTATTTGAGGTTTTTCTTGCACTTCTAGTTTTACTGGAACCACTGGTGTTACTAATACTTCGGATTTTACTGGAAGCTTTAGTTTTACCGGAAGATCTAGTGTTACTGGAAGCTCTGGTATTTTAGGTATTTCTTGCACTTCCGGTTTTACTGGAACCTCTGGGATTACTGGTAATTCCGGTGTTACTGGAATCTTTGGTATTGATACCTCTGCATCCTTCACTACAGTTACTTTTATTGTCTTAGTTGCAGTTCCTGCATCTATTTTAACAAAAGTTTCTCCAATATTCTTAGCCTCTATATTTATTATAGTCTTTCCTTCTAATTTTAAGTCTTTAACTTTAGATACTTTAACAATTTCTTCATTTAATGATGAGATTGTAACTTTTGTATCTGCTGGGTCTACAATAATTTCAAGTTGCTCTTCTTTACCTTCTTTTAGTGCTATTATTTCTTTATTTGTTGTTATTACTGGAGCTTTTGGTAGTTCTGGTTTAATTTCTTCAATCTTTTTTACATTTACTTTTACAAAAGCAACAGAATCTTTAGCTGTAATTTTTATTTGAGTTTCCCCAAAAGATATTGCTCTTATTTCTCCAGTATTAGATACTGTAGCTACCTTTTCATCTAATGATGAATATACTGGCACTACTATTATTGGATCAATAGTTGCATTTAATTGCAGCTTTTCGCCCTCTTTTAAATTAATATCTGTTTTATCCACTGTTATAACTGGAATTTTTGTATTTTCATCTAGTTTATCATCAACAGATAAGAAATAATCACTACAATGTTCTATTTGAACAGTTACATAACCATCCCTATCTATTGATAATGGACCTTGTACCTTTTCTGGTTTCTTAGTTTCTGGATTATAATAGTAGAATGTTAAATCTTTTCCTCTTACATCCTCTGGGTTATCAACCTTTACTTTAACTGTAGCCTTTCCTGGTAATGCTCCATGATAATCAAAATGTATTATCTTAGCACCTTGATCTATATTATCTATACTATCTTTATTTTTTTCATCGACTACATTGCTAACCCTTATATTAATACTACCTATATTTTCATCTTTAATATCCTTACCTTCAAAGGTCCAAACAGTTCCATCTTCTTGAGTTAATGAAATTGTTTTATCCGTTCCCTTTATAGCTTTAAATATAGATGAATCTATCTCTTTTTTATCACTATTAACTTCTATTTCTATATTTTTATCAGTTGAATTAAGTATTTGATCAATTATTATATCTGGAGTAGTTTCATTAGTTATTTCAGCAATTACTTTGAAATAAACTTTATCTGTTGAAACTGAACCATCAACCCCTGTAGCTGTTATATATAAATGATAGCTACCTACTTTATTAATTGGCTCGCTCTTATAAACTTCATCATTTAATTTCATTTCTATAGTTCCATGATCTGCGCTTACACTTGGCACAAATGGAGCCTTAAATGTCTCAACTTTATCTTTACTAACCTTAACACTTATTTCTGGAGGTAGCATTTCATTCAAATCTTTTTTAACAAGTATTGTTCCTTTTCCTAGCAATTCCTTATCCGCTTCATCATTCCATCCATAATACTTTGACTTACGTGATACATCTCTTATATTTAAATTACTTATCTTATATTTTCCTGTTGATGCATATTTAGGAATAGTTATTGTCCCTTTAAATTCATTAGTTTCTTTATTATAACTACTAACGTTTAGACTTTCTCTAATTCCAGCATTTGAATAATCCATGCTTAGATAATTAGATGCATAACCTTCAAAACCCGACTTATCATCTTTCACCTTTATAGTGAAATTAATAGTATCTCCTGGAAGTACTACTTTTTTATCCATAACTATATCTAAAATTTCTGGTTTTTTTAGATCTTCATTAGGATTTTTACAAATAAAATCAGTATGACTAAAATCATATTTCCCTGCATTTTCTTCCGGTCTATTATATCTTAGGTCATATATTATTTTACTATTATATTTATTATTCTCATTATATGATAAGTGAATATTTGCTATCATATATTCACTTGATTCTAAGTAGGCTAAACTACTATCCTTACTTCTAATTTTATAAGTACTTATCCCATCTTCAGTAGTGTCCCCTACTTGTTGCCCATATACATTATTTGTATTATTTACATTTTTTCGCTTATCCTTTATATTTACATATAAATTTTTTACAATTTTATTGCTTTTTATTTTAAGATCCATATCTATATCCATTCCATTAGATATTTCCTTATTATTATTAACTATTTCAATAATTTGAATATTTTCTTTTTCTACTTCTACTTCTTTATCATTATTAATTACTTCAACATCAAGTTTTGAAAAATCTGCTACAATATAACTACTATTCTTCATATAATCCTTATAATATTTATCTGAAATATAAGTAACGCTATTTCCAGCCTTATCAGTTAAAGCTACCTGACTAACTTCATATTCTCCATTTGTATTTAATCCATATAAGTTTGTTGTATATACATCCTTATTGCTATAATTATTAAGACTGAAATTTTTTGTTACCTCTATATTTTTTTTATTCACTATTGTAATATTTCCACTTTCAATCCCTGAAATATCATCTGTTATTTCAAATTGAAAATTAGGTTTTGTTTCACTTTTAGCATCATAAATTTTTGATGTTATACTACTTTTTATAATCTTAGGTGCATCAATATCTGTATTTTCAGATACTACATTAAATGATTCATAAAAATTATTTAATGAATTATATGTTCTCCCATAATTATCAACAAACTCAATCTTAGATACTTTCCAGTCACCTGTATCTAAACTATTTGTTAACTTTAATTTTGTCTCATATTTTAAAGTATCTACTTTTTCAGCTTCTCTTATCTGTTCTTTTGAACTTTCATTTGTAGTATTTTTAAATGTAATAAATACTTTTTGTGGTTCTACTTTAGCTGAAGTAGTCGCAACATTAAATCTAAATACTTGTTCTTCGTTAAGTTTAACTTTTTTACTCTTAAATTTGCATTCATTAGCACTTAAATGTTGGCTTTCCTCACTATAAGCATATGAACTTACAAGTTCGCCATTATTCTTATCGTTATCACTTATAGAATCATAGAATTTATTATTAAATGATACTTTTTTACTATTATCATTATATGTTATTTCTATTTTATCAAAATAATATTCTCCAAATTCTTTTATGTACTCTTCTTTAACTTCTCCAGTAAACTTGTTACCTTCTTTATTAGTTAATTCTAATGAGAAGCCATCCAATATTATCTCTTTACCTGGTCCATAATTATTTGGTTGATAATTATTTCCCTCATATTGTTTCACCTTTGTATAAACTTTTAAGCTCTTTATATTTTCTATAATCCCATCTATAAAACCTATTTTTATAGTTCTATTTCCATCTTTATCTTTTACATTTTCTATTGTACTTAACCCAAATCCACTACCATTAATATAACTCTCATTACTGCCTTGTCCATTATAAGCTTGTACCGGCATAAAATTAGTTGCAAATATAATTAGTAGAATAGTAGCAACTTTTTTCAAAGCGTTTTTCATTATTATTCCTCCATTTTCATTTATTTCATATATTATAATACTATACAACAATTTCCAACACAAGTTTTTAATGGATTTTTTTCCACTTATTAAATATAATTATATCTAATATTAAATAGTGCCTTAACTTAATTTATATAATAATATTTGAATACGACAAAAAAGACCTGCATTATGCAAGTCTTATATATCTATCTTAGTTAAAATATCTCTTTAATAATCCACTAAAAGCCTTTCCGTGTCTAGCTTCATCTTTACACATTTCATGTACTGTGTCATGAATTGCATCTAGGTTTAATTGTTTAGCTAATGTTGCTAAATCTTTCTTACCTTGACATGCTCCGTATTCTGCATCTACTCTTGCTTGTAGATTAGCTTTTGTATCAGCTACTACAACTTCTCCAAGCATTTCTGCAAATTTAGCTGCATGTTCTGCTTCTTCAAAGGCAATTCTCTTATAAGCTTCTGCAACTTCTGGGAATCCTTCTCTATCTGCTTGTCTTGACATTGCTAGGTACATTCCAACTTCTGTACATTCTCCAATGAAGTTAGCTTGTAATCCTTCGATTACTCTAGCATCAACATCTTTAGCAACTCCGATTCTATGTTCGTCAGCCCATGCTAAATCTCCTGATTGTTCTATAAACTTATCTGCTCCTACCTTACATACTGGACATTGTGCTGGAGCTGTTTCTCCTTCGTGAATATAACCACATACTGTACATACAAACTTTTTCATATTAAAATCCTCCTCTTATTTAGACCATAATTTATTTAATTTAATTTTTCTTAAGTTCTTTTATAATCTTTTGTTTTACTAATTTAATTAATTTTCTAAATTGTTTTGTTTAACTTTCTATAATTATTATATAATAATTATTCTTATTTGTAAATACTTTTTTAAAATAAACTTACTTATTTTTTTAATTTCAACTTGTTTAGCCATTGTAAAATGATTAACAAGTTAAAATACACTGATACTAATTTGTTATTTATTTAAATATGCCTTATATATATTAAATCAGGCATTAATATTAGCATTTAACACCATATTCCTTTAAGCTTACCATTAGCTCTTCTGGATTTTTAAAAAGTATAGTTTTAAATCCAACTTCCCTCGCCTTGTTAATATTACATTCCATATCATCAATGAAAATTGATTCATTAACATTAAGTTTATATTTTTCTATAATCTTATTGTATATTTCCTTTTCTGGTTTAATAATTTTTTCTTCATATGAAACTACACCACCATCAAAAATATTAAAAAAATTATATTTACTAGTTACATGTTCAAATGCTTTTAAATGAAAATTGGATAAGTAATAAACTTTATATCCTGATTCCTTTAATTTCTTTAAAATATCTACAGTCTTCTCAATAGGATTTAATATATCATACCACTTTTCAAAAGCTATTTTTATAAGTTCTTCATTCCCATTACTTCTACTAGTTATAATTTTTATAGCCTCTTCTTCTAAAATTGTACCTCTATCAAGCATTATCCATTCTTCACTTTCAAATATCTCTTTATGAACATAATCAACTTTATCTTCTTTCATTTTTGATTTAAGATATTCTTTAGGATTAAAATCTAATAGCACATTTCCAATATCAAATATTATATTTCTACACATAAAATCTCCCTCCTACCAATTTAAATTATTATCTTATAAGAAACTTTCCCTCATAATCCATTATAACCCTTTCCATAACAACTTAAAAGTTAAGCATCTATTATATTCCTAATATCATTTATTTAAAGATACCTAAATTAAAAACATAAATATAATTAGGCGCTCACCCTATATATTATTAACATATAGAAAAAAGGATCTGCATTATGCAAATCCTTCTTTATATTTATTTGAAGATCTCTTAGTTAAAATATCTCTTTAATAATCCACTAAAAGCTTTTCCGTGTCTAGCTTCATCTTTACACATTTCATGTACTGTGTCATGAATTGCATCTAGGTTTAATTGTTTAGCTAATGTTGCTAAATCTTTCTTACCTTGACATGCTCCGTATTCTGCATCTACTCTTGCTTGTAGATTCGCTTTTGTATCAGCTACTACAACTTCTCCAAGCATTTCTGCAAATTTAGCTGCATGTTCTGCTTCTTCAAAGGCAATTCTCTTATAAGATTCCGCAACTTCTGGGAAACCTTCTCTATCTGCTTGTCTTGACATTGCTAGGTACATTCCAACTTCTGTACATTCTCCAATAAAGTTAGCTTGTAATCCTTCGATCACTCTAGCATCAACATCTTTAGCAACTCCGATTCTATGTTCATCAGCCCATGCTAAATCTCCTGATTGTTCTATAAACTTATCTGCTCCTACCTTACATACTGGACATTGTGCTGGAGCTGTTTCTCCTTCGTGAATATAACCACATACTGTACATACAAACTTTTTCATATTAAAATCCTCCTCTTATTTAGACCATAATTTATTTTATTTTTTAAGTTTTTATATTATTTTGTTTTACTACTTTAATTAGTTTTCTAAATTGTTTTGTTTTATTGCTTGGCTTTATTATATAATAATTATTATCGTTTGTAAACTACTTTATTAAATTTTCCTCTATTTTTTATCTAACTTCTTTACCAAATGGCATTAATGATAATCTTGCAAGTTTTAATGATTGTTTTGCAAATGGAATACCTACTATAGTAATACATAAAAAGAATGCACTTATCAAATTAGCTATACATAATTCTAATCCACCAAAAATAAGCCATAATATATTCAGTATTAAACTACCATCACCTGTATCAACAGTTATAACTTCTTTTCCAAATGGAGCTAGTTGTAACCCTGCCATTTTAAAGCATTGTAACCCTATTGGAATTCCAACTATTGTTAAGCACCATAAAACTCCTGTGAAAGCCCAAGCTATCGCAGCAACTAAACCTCCAAATATAATCCAAATAATATTTCCTAAACAACTCATTTATTTTACCTCACTTATAATTTAAAATAATAGTTTAATAACAATTCTATATTGTAACTGTTATTAATTTTCTATATATATTATTATAAACCTTTTATTTTGTTCACAGGTAAAATTTTGTCATATTTAAGGTTTATTTAAGGCATAGTAAATAAATAACACACCAAATATTCTTAATTTTAAAAAGCTAGAATACATGTCTGTTATTTATTTAGACATTCCTAAAAATTTCTAAATGCTAGTAACTATTTTATTATACGCCACTTCTATAATTCTACTAATGCACAACCTCTAATTGCCATAATATTATTTTCATTACAATAATTTATTATTTCAATACTTTCTGCCCCTGGTTGAATTAAAACTTTAGTTATTCCAATTTCCTTAGCTTCTTTTATAAATTCTAATCCTAGTTTTGGATTTATACATAAATCTATAGAATCTATTTTATATGGGACTTCTTTTAAAGTTTTATAAACTCCATCTCCACCCTTTGGATGAACACCTACTACTGTATGACCTTTTAACTTGAATTTTTCTAAAATTTTATATGCATATTTAGTTGAATTTGTAACATCTCCAATTACAATCCAATTTTTTTCCTTAATTAATTCTTTTGCTTCCATATTTCTTCCTCCTTATTAATTTAAATATTTAAACATAATTATTTAATATTATACTATATTTAAATATTCCCTACTATTGTATTCCATTAGTCAGTATTTTTTTCAAAACTCACCATTTTTATTCTTATTCTTCAAAAATAAATTCTTTCATAGTTAATAACATCTACCAATACTCATGAAAATATATTATTCTATGTTTATCTTTATTTATTATTACCCCATATTGAACTCCATGATTCCAGTAACCATCTCCACTTGCTTTCCTAGCCTCTGATATATATATTATAAATTTATCACTACTTTCTGGGTAACTCTTGTAATCTATAGCTTCTGAAATTTCACTGTCCGCCAAAACGCATATATTTTCACCAGCTATTTTAATTTCTTCAATACTCTCAAGTACATATTTACTTTTACCTCTTAATTCTTCATCTATTTTCTCTTCATTTTCACTATCAATATCATAGGATAAGTATAATCCTGATCCCCCCTGCATAAATGCAGCCCATTCTTCAAACTCAATATTTTCTGCATCTTTAGGAATTTCAGAAGGGAAATATTGCATTTCATTATCGGAATATAGTTTTCTTATTCTAGGATAATTCTTCACATCAGTATTTCTATCAAATGTTTCACTAACAATTAATTTACCAAAATTAATTATTAATAATATTATACTTAAGCTAATCACTATAGTATTTATAATAATCATTGTAATTGTTCTAATTTCCTTCTTATAGAATATCATTAATAAAATACTTGCTACTAAAAATGGTATAAATGCTATAACAATATTATTAAGTTGAAAAAACCTACACATCTTATTGTTAATTATTAAATTTAAATACCCTAATATAAAAAATATAATACACATACTTAAATTCACTTTATTATTTTTTATAATCATTTTCCACATAAAAAGTCCCCCCATAATAATTGATTAATCCTTGCAGAAGAATTTTTACCTACTTTATGATCCCTTTAATTCATAAATATCTACTTTCCATAGAAGAAATCATTCCTATAAATATAACTATCTCTGATAAGATTTCTTGTAAGCATCTAGATATTCCATTAAATATAGCCATAAGCACATAATCATTCTTAAATTTTACTATATAAGTATAATACCCCATTTGTTATTGTTTAACAATAAAAATTTATTTTATCAAACTATTTTTTATTCTTTTAATAATATTTAATATGATTACTATTTCATATTTCACTCTAATTAACTCACCTTGATCGCTTCTAAATAAATAACTAGTCAGCTATCAATCATTTGTTTCTTTAATCCTGTTGACTACTTATGTTGATTTAGGATATACTTATAAATAATAATTTAAATATAATATGCTTTGATTAGAAGTAGTACTATAAAAACGTAACCTTTAGAGAGCTGTTGTTTGGTGTAAAACAGTGTTGCAATTATAGGAACTTATCTATGAGCTTACTTGTTTAAAAGCAAGTACGGGAAATCGTTAAATTTTTAAGTGAGAAGATTATTAATCTTCTAATTAGAGTGGTACCACGGAAACTACAAGCTTTCGTCTCTTTGTATAGAGATGAAAGCTTTTTTTGCGTGACAAACCAATTAATTCACTAAATAACAGGAGGAATAAAAAATGAGTAATTATGGAACTAGTATTGATACTAAATGGCAAAACAAATGGGATGAAACAGATCTTTATAAATTTAACCCAGAAAATCCTGGTGAAAAACTTTATGTTTTAGAAATGTTTTCTTACCCATCAGGTAGTCAACTTCACGCTGGTCATTGGTTTAATTATGGGCCTGTAGATTCATGGGCTAGAATGAAAAAAATGCAAGGTTTTAACGTTTTTCAACCTATGGGATTTGATGCTTTTGGTTTACCTGCTGAAAATTTTGCAATTAAAACTGGTATCCATCCTAAGGATTCAACAGTTAAAAACATTGCTAATATGGAAAAACAATTAAGAGCAATGGGTGCTATGTTTAACTGGGAAAATGAAGTTGTAACATGTAACCCTGATTATTATAAATGGACTCAATGGTTATTTGTTAAACTTTATAATAAAGGTTTAGCTTATAGAAAAAAGGCTCCTGTAAATTGGTGTCCATCTTGCAACACTGTTTTAGCTAATGAGCAAGTTCATGATGGTTCTTGCGAGCGATGTTCAACTGAGGTTACTAAAAAAGATTTAACTCAGTGGTTCTTAAAAATAACTGATTATGCAGATGAACTTCTTGAAAAATTAGATACTTTAGATTGGCCAGAAAAAACTGTAGCTATGCAAAAGCATTGGATTGGTAAATCTACTGGTGCTGAAGTTACATTTAAAGTTAAAGATTCAGATATAAACTTTGATGTGTTTACTACAAGAGTTGATACTTTAAATGGAGTTACTTATGTTGTTTTAGCTCCTGAAAATCCTTTAGTAGATGCCTTAACACTTGCTGAAAATAAAGCTGCTGTTGAATCTTACAAGGAAGCTGCTAAAGTACAAACAGATATTGAAAGACAATCTATTTCTAGAGAAAAAACTGGTGTATTCACTGGTTCTTACGCTATAAACCCTATAAACGGACGTGAAGTTCCAGTTTGGGTTGCAGATTATGTTCTTGCAACTTATGGAACAGGTGCTGTTATGGCAGTCCCAGGTCATGATGAAAGAGATTTTGCCTTTGCACAAAAGTTTAATTTAAAAGTAGAAAGAGTTATAACTAGTAAAAATGGTAAAAACAACGAGCTTCCATACTGTGAATATGGCGTTTTAGTTAACTCCTCTGAATTTGATGGATTAACTACTGAAGTTGCTAAAGAAAAGGTAGTTGCAAAACTAGCAGAAGACACTCTTGGAACTGCTAAAGTTAACTATAGATTAAGAGATTGGTTAGTTTCAAGACAAAGATACTGGGGTGCCCCAATTCCAATTATTCATTGTGAAAAATGTGGAACTGTTCCAGTACCTGAAGATCAATTACCAGTAGAACTTCCATACAATGTTGAATTTGCACCAGATGGTAAATCACCACTTGCAAAATGTGAAGAGTTTGTTAATGTATCTTGTCCAACTTGTGGAGCTCCTTCAAAAAGAGAATGTGATACATTAGATACTTTTGTATGTTCATCATGGTACCAAATGAGATACCCTGATAATAAAAATACTAAGATTGCTTTTGATCGTGACCTAATTAATAAAATGCTTCCAGTTGACAAATACGTTGGTGGACCAGAGCATGCTTGTATGCATCTTCTATATGCAAGATTTATTACTAAAGCACTTCGTGATATGGGATATTTAGATTTTGATGAACCATTTAAATCATTAACTCACCAAGGTTTAATACTTGGACCTGATGGTTTAAAAATGAGTAAATCAAAAGGAAATACAATTTCACCTGACTCTTATATAAAAGAGTATGGTGCTGATGTATTTAGAATGTACCTAATGTTTGGTTTCTCATATGTTGAAGGTGGAGCTTGGAGTGATGATGGAATTAAATCTGTTTCAAGATTTGTCGATAGAATTGAAAGAGCTTTAGACACTGCAAGAGAATCTATTTTAAGTGGTAAAAATAATAAAACTACTATGGATAAAGCTGAAAAAGAATTAAACTTCTGGAGACATACTGCAATTAAAGGAGTTAGTGAAGATGCTGATAAAATGCAATTCAATACTGCCATTGCTAGAATGATGGAGCTAGTAAATTCATTATCTAAATATCTTCAAGAAGATACTCTTAATTTAGATTTCTTAAAAGAAACTATTATAGATTTCTTAAAGATATTAGCTCCTTTTGCTCCTCACTTTACTGAAGAACAATGGAACTTACTAGGACTTGATTACTCAATCTTTAACCATCCTTGGCCAATATTTGATCCTAATGCTTTAGTTAAGGATGAAGTTGAAATCGCTATTCAAGTTAACGGTAAAATAAAAGCTAGAATTAACGTTGCTTCTGATTTATCTGAAGAAAGCATAAAAGCTGCTTCTCTTGAAAATGAAGATGTTTTAGCCTCAACTGAAGGAAAAACTATAGTTAAGGTTATAGTTATAAAAGGAAGACTTGTAAATATAGTTGTAAAATAAAAATTATATAATTAAACTTAGGGAGCTTTAAAAATCCTACTAATTTTTTAAAGTTCCCTTACTTAGTTGTATTATTTACCCTAAAGAGACTTAATGATTTTAATTTAATCATTAAGTCTCTACTTATTTAGTTATTTTCAAAAAATAGACTACCATACTATCTTTCTATTTATTTTACTATGCCTTATTACTCTAATACTATTTTAAAATCTGCAATTACTTCACTTACTAATTTTTCATCTAGAGCTTTATAATGTTTAATATATCCAGACTCTTCTAACCTCTCTGATAACAGCTTAGTCATAGCCATCCAATTTTCTGGTATATATACCCACACTATTTCTTCATATCTACAACTTAATAGGAAATGTTCCATTCCCCAGAATGAATACTCTTCTATTTTATGCAAACTATTTAGAATCTTATAATCTTCTACTACCTTTTTAGTTAACTTATATTCATAAATATCAACATAAAAGAAATCAAAACTATTTGATTCTGCCTTAAAGGCATCTTCACATAATATTTTTATTTTCTTATTTTTATTAAAACTATTATTATATAAATCTATCACATCTTGGTCTATTTCATAAACAATTACTTCTTTTACTTCCTTCCTTTTTGCCATTTCCTGTGCAACATAACCAAGACCTAGTCCCACTAATCCAACTTTACCTTTGGAAAATTTTATTGGCATATATGAACTTTCTATTTCTAGTGGAGTTAATCTCATCCATACATTATCTGGACCTTGTAATTCTAAAATATCTATATTAACCCCATCTTCTATTTCATACATATATCCTTTAACAATTCCTTGAATACCATAATTTTTTTTAATTTCAAAATCTCCTACTTTTTTAATTTTAATTTTATTATTATATTCCGTTATTACATCTAATACATATTTTTTGTTATATGGCTTCAAAATTAACAATTCCTTTCATTATTATTCTCACATATTTATCGTTACTTAATCACTTTACTTAAGTGATTTGATATACAATACATTACATAATTATATATTCTTTTTAACTGATAACTAATATTTTAACACTCTTTGTTATTTACTTATAATTATAGTATTTACAACTACATAGATAATTATATTGGTAATAACTTGAAATTTCAATATAATTACTATTTTTCTTTATTTTTTCCTTTTTGCTTAAAATATTTCTTGCTATTTAAATATACTATGATATACTATTGATATAAATTATCAACAGTATAGGAGTGAAGTACATTATGGAAAAAGTAATAATAAGTGAATCAGGATACAATGAATTTAAATCTTTCTTAGACGAAAATGATATTAAAGATTATACAATAAGAATTAATTTAGGCGGTTTTGGATGTAGTGGTCCAGCTTTTAACATAGCTGTTGACGAAGTTAAAGAAGGTGATGTTGTTGAAAAAATTAACGACATAACTTTTGTAATTGAAAGCAAGCTAATTGATGAATTTGGTGGTTTTAAATTATTATCATCAGAAGAAAACGAAGGTAGAGGCTTATCACTTAAACCTATTATAGAATCAGAAGGCGGCGGATGCGGCTCATGCGGTGGTGGATGCCACTAAAAAAAAGTGCTTAGGCACTTTTTTTTTATAATTAAAACACCTAAAAACATATATCCATCATTCTGAATATTTCTAGGTGTTTCTATTTTTTAGTTCTTACTTTTAATAATAAATGGATAATCTATATTTTTTTCTGTAGCCTTGTTAACTCCAAGATACATATCTATCCAATAATCTTTCTTTATAATTTTTTCTTCTCTTTTTTCATCTTTTAAATTAGATAAGTATTGTTCATTAAATTCATTAAAGAAGTCTTGTACATCATTTGATACTTCTTTCATTTTAATAAAATCATTTAATATTTTACCATCTAATACTATCTTAGCTTGTTCATTTTTCATTTCTAAATTTAAATATTCAAAAACTAAGTTTTCTATTCTTGAATATACTTCACTTTGTTTTATTTTATTTTTTTCATCTTCTTTATATTCTCTTATTAAATTGCTATTTTTGTAGGTTGAATATGAATCACATAATTGTACGGTTGAATCTAAAATAGAATTATAACTTTTATAAAGACTTAATAATTCTTCATTTGATATACTTTTAGTTTCTATACTTTGATCTAATATAACTAATGCACTTTCATTCCTGTGTTTAATTTCTTCTATATATCTATATGATTCTCTTCCAGCTTTCATTTTATATTTGGAGTTCATAACAGATGTATAAATATTTAATAATAAGCTTACCATCAGTACTCCTACTATAACCATTACACTGTTATTTTTATCTAATTTAATTTTCTTCATAAAACACCTCCATATATAAAATATTATATCATATAACCTCTAATATTGCTACCTCGCCCAATCGTGCATAAATTCTCTCATTAAATTCAGAGGAGAATTTTCTACTTCTTGCTTTTTATCTTTTCCATTAATCCTCTTAACTTCACCATATGATTTTTCTAAAGATAATTCTTCATCCCCCGTTAATACCCATATTGTATTTGCATTTATTGGTCTTAATTCAAGTCTTTTTTCCCCTACTCCATCAGTAAAATAAATTAGCACATGGTTTCTTAAGTTATTTTTCTTTATATATTCAAATACCGGTGTAAATAATGTGGAGCCTGTACTGGAAAGTCTTTTTTTGATATCATTTTTAGACTTTATTTCATATACTCTTCTTACTTCGTTATCACACTCAATCACAGTAATCTTATGGCTTCTTATCTTAGTTATTCCAAGTATTTCTATCATTATTTTATAAACTTCTTCATCACTCATAGATGCACTAATATCTATAGCCACTAAAATTTCTGGTAGATTTCTAGGTAATGTACCTCTAAGTTCTAACCTTTCTGGTTGTCTCCTACTTCTTCTTGTAATAGTCTTTTTTTGTCCTGCTCTTAATGAGGGTATTAATTTCTTTAAAATATCTTGCCAAGATATTTCAGGTTTTTCTGTATATGAATTTATTATACCTTCTATATCTTTTGGACCTTTTCCTTTAAAAGAATTTATAGCTATTTTTTTAGTTAAATCTTTAAGAGAATCTTTATTTAATTCAATTTTGCTCCAAATATCATGAGCTTTAGACAAATCTATAACTCTACAAATGGAATCATCTTTTGAATTATTTATAATCTTCTTAGATTTTCTTTTAATAGCCTTTTCTATTTTTTCTGCATATATCTCACAGGTCATATCCTCTTTTATATTTACATCATATTCTATTATCACTGTATCAATTCTTTGAGAATTCATTGGAAGATTTTTTATAAATTGATTTATTGATATATCCAATGCCAAATTTACTGCTAATGGTTCATATTTATTTTTAAGTCTTTTTTCTCTGTCATAATGTGAGTACATTATATGATATATTTCATGTTTAAATAATGCTGACATTTCTTTTTTATCAAGCATTAAAAATAATATAGGGTTAAAATACATAAGGAAGCCATCAAGCCTTGGCAATGTTGCAAGAGGCCATGTTATATCTAATTTTATATCTCTTTTAATTTTTATCATAAACTGTCCAAAGAAATCATCTTCTTTCTCAAGCATGTCTATAACAACATTTTCAACTAAATAGAAAAATTCTTTTTTAAAATTACTATTTAAATCATCCTTAGTTTGAAAACCTAAAGCTTGTTTTAATAACTCGTTACGTTTATCATCAAATCTCATCTTTCATCTTTAGTGAGCGATTATCTTATAAGTATTCCTCACTAAAGTTCACCTCCTTTTCAAAACTATAAAATATTAGGTACCTTAAAAAAATAGCAAGTCAAAGAATCTGACTTGTTATTTTTTTAATATCCCTTATTCGTATATACTAAAAAATGCATCTAAGAAAGTATCTGCTTCTAATAATTCTTTATATAGTTCAGTACTATAATCGCTTTTTATTTCTTTCATAATTCCAAGCCTTAAATCCTTTGGATAGTTCATTAAAATATTCGCAAATATATTTATATTTTTCTCATTTATATTTTTTTCTAAGAAACTTAAAGAATTTTTTGCCATAATATATAATCTTGATTGGCTCTCCCTTTTTATTCTATCCTTTAATTCAACCCCTAAAACCTCATATGAAAATAATTCTTCTGCCTTTATTAGAGGATTCTTTATATTCTTAATAAAGTTCATAAAATCAGTTGCAATACTTACTCCTACATTTCCCTTTACAACATTATAGAAGATATCTATTGAAAATTTATCTTTATTATCATTGTATACTTTATAAGCTTTTGATACTCTCTCCCAACTTCTTGGAGTTGCTTTTATACTTTCTCTTGAATATGGAGTGTGTAGATATTCTGGAAATGTTGATATAAACTCAATTATATTCCCATGAACCTTATCCCCTTGTCCCATACCCCATCTTATCCATTCCTTAACATCTGCATCCATTTCAACCCAAACAAATCTATCTTCTTGAGCTGCATCCATATCTACAACTTGGTAATCACTACTTTCAAATGATTCATATTTATTAGATGGATTCATTGCAGTTATTACTCTTACTTTATCTGCTAAATAATATCCATTAATTTCTCTATTTAAAATTAAGTTCATAAGTTCTTGTTGAACTGCATGTTCACATCTATTTAACTCATCTATAAATAATATTACATTTTTATCATCTTCTAAACCTGCTAATTTTTCTACTTCTGCAAGTTTATTGTGGATTGCATAAACAGTTTTTCTATTCTCTACTATTGGTAACCCACCTATTTCTCCTTCTTTTAAAAGATTAGCATCTATTGTTACTAAATGACTATTTGTTCTTTTACTTAATTCCTTAACTAATGCTGTTTTTCCTATTCCAGCTTCTCCTATAATTAAGGGAACATCTTTTGCCTCTAAAATTAAATCTACTGTATTTAAAGTTTCTGAAAATCTCATTATACTGTCTTCCTTTCTTCTATATCTCCTATAAGTCACTTTTTTTAATAATAGCCCATGCTAGTTGTTTCTTGAAGTTCTCTAAGCTTACTTACATAGAAAGCTTATAATCCACTAATAGCATTTTAGCTTTTTTACTTCCTTGCTCTCTTATAAAATTAATCTTATCCATTTCTAAAATTTCTAGTTTAAAAAAATTCTTCATATATTCAGAATCTATATCTTCATTTATAAGTTTATCTCTTAAAACATCTATAACTAGATCTACATCAATTGAATCATATACATACTTAACTACATTTATATTATCTCCAATTAATATCTTTAGCTCATCTAAATCATAACTTTCAATGTAATTAATAGCTTCCTCATTTTCAATAACTGCTGCTCTTTTAACATTTAAACTTGCATTATGTATATATCTTATTGCACCCCAATAAGTTTTTATTGCTTCAAGGCTAACTTCTTCTGAAGTTTCTTTAATATATTTTATTGCATCATAATCTTTCTTTACTGCTAGTAGCTTCATTTTTTCTGAGGGATTTTCAATAAATTGAATCGCCCAACCTTTTGTTTTTATTGCTTCTTCTATAATTTTATTTGTAGGATCTTTTATAAGCTTTAAAGAATTCCATAAAGATTGTACTGCTAGTATTCCTAAATTTTCACTTGGATTTTCTATAAATTCTATTGCTAAAGGATTACTTTTAACAGCCTCTTTTTGAACTTCTTTGCTTGGGTTATTTATAAACTTTAAAGTTAGTCCATTTTTCTTAACAGCTGCTAATTGAACTTCTTCAGTTGGGTTCTCTATATTTTGTATATTAAAAGGATTATTATAAATCTTCTTTAAATCTAAATCTTCCATATTAAAACTCCTTCTTCCCTTAGGCATCTTCAAAAATATACACAGTCTCTTGACTTGCTATTTTTTAAAAGTTCCCTAACTAATTTAATTTGTATACTCTATCTACTTTTATTATACAGGATTTACGGATAAATATCATCAAGTAATATATATTATCAAATACAATATTAAAAATAAAAGAAGACATTAACCAATTTAAGATTAATGTCTTCTTTAAACTCCATATTTATTCTCTATATCTGTCAATATCATGGTTTATTGATTCTAAAATACTAGTCAATTCCCAAATTCCGCCGTCTTCTATTAACTTATTTAATGAAACTTCATATCTACTAGCTTCTGCTGATTTTCCTAGTGATATTAATGTCAAAATGCTATTCATTATGTTTGAAACAATATCTGATTTAACTTCAAATAATTTTTGTGCATCTTTAATTTCATCTTTAATTTCTAACATTTGTTCATCTAACTCAAAAGCCGTATCTGCTGCCTTTTTTAATTTTATTTTAATATCCCCTGGCATTTGTTGTTTATATTTATAATTTAATGAATGTTCAATAGTTGCCCAAAAATTCATGGCTAAAGTTCTTATTTGAAATTCTGCTAAAATATCTCTTTGACCTGATGCCATATTAACAGGATATTTAATAATAAGGTGGTAACTTCTATACCCACTTGTTTTTACGCTTCTTATATAATCTTTTTCATAAAGAATTTGCATGTCACGTCTTGCACGTAAAAGTTCTACAACCTTATCTATATCATCAACAAATTGACACATAATTCTTATCCCTGCTATATCTTCCATTTCATATTGAACTCTATCTAAAGGAATTTCAAATTTATTTGCTTTCTCTAGTAAACTTGATATATCCTTTACTCTTCCCGTAACAAATTCTATTGGTGAATATTCATTTTTTCTTCTGTATTCTTTTCTTATACTTCTAATTTTTACTTTTAGTTCATCTACAGCCTGTTCATAAGGCATTAGAAAACTTTTCCAATCATATATCGCCATATTATCACCCTTCACAAGTTTCACTTTATCATTATATCAAATTTTTTTAAAAGTGTAATTAAATTCTTACAATAATATTTTTTCTTTTTCTATATCTTTTATTTTACATATCAACAAAATTGAAATATAATGGAAATAATGATAATTTTCTTTAATTTAATAACAAAAAATTAAAGAATTAGGTTATTATGGACGATATATAACTAAAGTGTATTTACTAAAACATTTTAAGTGAGCTAAAAGAAAATAACATGTCAAAAGCTGTGAGAATATTTTGTTTTAGGCTAATAGCTATAACCTATGCATAATAAATTATGTAAAGGTTGTGGTAATAAGACATAGCTCAAAATATACCGCAATATGATTAGTTGTTTTTTAAAATATCTCTAAGGAATAGTCAAAAACAAACTATCCTATTAACTAGTTATTTTTGAAAATCCCTTAGTCAATTGAAAAAATAAAACTTAGGAGGCAATAACATGGGCTTATTTTCCACATTGAAAAAAAAAGAAATCGTTTCTTCTGCCCCAACTACAAGAGATATCATAGCATCTAAGGCAATTGAAGACTCTAATTCTAGCGAGATAAAATCTCAAGTAGGATTATTAAATGAAAATAGTACAAACATATCATTAGCTATAAAAGAGGTTAATAGTTCTTTAAGTAATTTAACATCTGCAACTCTTACACAAGCTGAAGAAGTTACAAATGCTACTTCTATTTTAGAGAATTTCAATAAGAATATGGAACAATTAGCTTATAACATAACTAATGTTCAAATAAAAGTTTTAGATACAGGCGATGTAGCTGATGAAGGGCTTAATACCTTTGTTGATTTAGATGCCTCTTTAAAATCACTTCAACAAGCTTTTAGTATTGTTAGCACTACAGTTAACACATTAGTTTCTAAACTTGAATCAGTTAATACAATTACAGATTCTATAAGTCAAATTGCTAGCCAAACTAATCTTTTATCACTTAATGCTGCTATTGAAGCTGCTCGTGCGGGAGAAGCTGGACGTGGTTTCTCAGTAGTTGCTGGTGAAGTTAGAAAGCTTGCAGAAAACTCAAAGCAATCTGTTGAAAGTATCACACGTATATTAGATGATATAAAATCAGATATATTAGATACATCAAAAGCAACTAAAACTGGTAACATCGCTTTAAGCACTCAACAAGCTACACTTTTAAACACTAAAAATAGCTTTACTAATATAAAATCATCAATTAATGAGGCTAATGTTGAAATAGATGAATGTATTGTTAATTTAGTAAATTCTTCTTCTAAAAAGGATGAAGTTATATCAATTATGGAAAGAGTATCCACAATTTCACAAGAGCATTCAGCTCTTTGCCAAGAAATTGCTGCTAATATGGATATACAATCTAATAATATTGAAGAATTTGATGAAACAGTTAAGAATCTTAATAACACACTTTAAAATAAGACATATAAGAGAATAACTAATAAATATGCAAAATAAATTATCATATTAAATTGTTATTTTAAAATAATTCATAAAACTCCAATTCAAGTATAATTACTTGAATTGGAGTTTTTTTAATACATTTCAAAAATCTCCTCAACTTATTCACTTAAAACATTTTTTAAATCTATAAAAATTTCATTAAATAATTCCCACATTTTTTTTATAGCTATCAGTGCACTACTATGCTAAAATATAATTCGAGATAGCTCTATATTATTGATATTAGGGCTATCCTTCTAAAAAACAACTTTTTGACGTACAGTAATCAATAATTCAGAGGTGATTAATAAATGGAAATTCCACATTATACTTTTATGAATACTATAACTTGTCCCGTTTGCGGTGATAATTTTGAATTTATTTCAGTTAAAGCAAAGACTTCTAGAATTATTTCTAGGGATAGTGATTTTTTTATACGCTATTCAGTTATTAATCCTTATTTTTATGATGTATTAATATGCAGTAGTTGCGGTTATAGTAGTATGCAGTCAGAATTTAATAAAATAAAAAAATCCCAAATAGATCTAGTTAAAAATAGAATTACACCTAAATGGAAATGCAAATTTTATCCTAATGTATTTACTGAGGAAATTGCTATCCAAAGATATAAATTAGCTTTACTCACAGCAGTATTAACAGATTCAAAAACAAGTACTAAATCTATGATATGCTTAAAAATAGCTTGGATTTATAGATTATTAGATGATACTAAAAATGAAAACATTCTTTTACAACAAGCTCTTGATGGGTTTCAAGAAGTTTTTCTTAATGAGGATCTTCCTGTGTATGGATTGGATAAATTTTCACTTATGTATTTAATTGGTGAGTTATCAAGACGTTTAAATAGGAATGATGATGCTCTAAAATGGTACTCTAAAACTCTAACATCTGTAGGCTCCACACATAAGATTAAAGAACTTGCTCGTGAGGGAAGAGATAAAATTAAAGAGCTTTAATTAATATACATTATAAACCCTACTACTATTTTTAAACATCATATTAACAAATAGTAAGTTTTAAAACATGTACATATTAATACTTATAGAAACTAAAAAACTCCAATGCAAGTATACTTACCTGTATTGGAGTTTTTAAAACATATTCTTAAACAATACTCTATCTAATTTATCTATACATAATTAATTTAGTTATTTCCTATGAATAACATCCTCACTACTATTTAAGTATTATAAAAATAGACTATTGCCTCAACACCATTTTCAATATTTCTAATATCAAGATTATAATTTAACAACTTAGAATAATAGGATACAATATATAGTCCAAGCCCATGCCCAGAATTTTCATTATTACCTCTTAAAAATACTAAGACATAAAAGTTAATTTCAAAAAAATAACAAGCCAATATGCTATATATTTTGCATATTGACTTGTTATTTATATCATTTATTTGGTATGACTTATATAAATAAATTTATATTTGAATCATCAGCTTCACCTAGGTAGTATCCTACTCCACCATAAGTTACACCTTTTATTATTTCTTCTTCTTTAATTCCCATAACATCCATTGACATTGTACATGCTACTAGTTCTATTCCACTTTCTAGTGCTGCTTCTATTAAGTCTTCTAATGATTGGATGTTTTTATTTTTCATAACTCCTCTTATCATTTTCCCGCCCATTCCTGCCATGTTCATTTTTGATAAGCCTAGTTTTTGACTTCCTCTTGGCATCATAATTCCAAAAGCCTTTTCTATAGGGTTTTTAATTATTTTTATTTTCTCTGGTTTTCTTATTACGTTTAATCCCCAGAATGTAAAGAACATTGTAACTTTTTTACCCATAGTTGCTGCTCCATTTGCTATTATAAATGCTGCTATGGCTTTGTCTAAATCTCCACTAAACACTACTATTGTTTGGCCCTTTAATTTTTTTACTAATGATTTTTCATCTGCTACTGTTAAAAGTGATTCTTCTAAAGCTATTCCTTTTTGAATTGTAGCCTCTATAATACCTTTGTTTTTTTCTATGTTTAATAAAGTATTATTTGTCTTCTTCGCCCAAGATTGAATATCTCTATAGAAACCAGGATCTGATGCTTTTATTTTTAATATATCACATTTATTCATTTCATCCATAATTGTTTTAACTTTCATTAATGGACCTGGGCAAGATAATCCTGTAGCATCAAGCTCTTTTGTTACTCTTGGTGCAAGGTCTTTCTCTATTGCCGCTTCTTCTCTAATATCTATTTTAGATTTATCTTCTGTATTATTCCCTAAGTTTATTTCCCTATCTAAATCTTCCATAACAGGACAAACTTTAGGTTTATTATCTAATACCTCTGCTTTATAGTCCCAGTTTTTATATACCTTATATCCACCAGTTAAGTTTTTAACTTTAAATCCATTTTGAATTAGTATTCTTGAAGCAATATGACCTCTTACTCCTACTGCACATGAAACTACTATTTCTTTATTTTTATCTAAGGTTTCTAAATTATCTCTTAACTTGTCTACTGGTATATTTATAAAGTTTGGAATTTCTCCATTTATATCTATTTCTGTTTTTTCTCTAACATCTAAGAATATTTGCTTATTTTCATCATAATTAACTAATTCTTCTAAAGTTATTATTTCTTCTAAACCCTTCATTTCATTTTGAGCTATAAACCCTGCCATATTAGCTGGAGATTTTGCTGATGAAAATGGTGGTGCATAAGCTAGTTCAAGCTCTGTTAAATCTTCCATAGTTCCACCAAACTTAATAACTGTTGCAATAACATCTATAAATTTATCTACGCCTTCATATCCTAAAGCTTGAGCTCCTAGTACTTTCCCTTCTAAATCATATAAAACCTTAATTGATAATTGAGTTGCATTTGGATAATAACTTGCATGTGACATTGGATATAAATAAACTTTTTTATATTTTATATTATATCTATTTAAAGTTCTTTCATTATTACCTGTCGATGCT
The DNA here is from genome assembly GCF_900104115.1 of Clostridium gasigenes. GTDB lineage: Bacteria > Bacillota > Clostridia > Clostridiales > Clostridiaceae > Clostridium > Clostridium gasigenes. The sequence continues at coordinate 81,873 of NZ_FNJM01000007.1, read as the reverse complement.
GCTACCATATCAAAAACCTTAATTATTGAAGTTCCAAGTGTTCCTTTATAAATAGAATTTATACCTGCAATATTATCTGCAACTATTCTTCCTTGTCTATTGGCAGGTCCTGCAAGTGGAATAAATGCATCTTCCCCATTTACATAATCGCGAACTACAATAGCATCCCCTACTGCAAATACATTTTCTTTATTTGTCTTCATATGCTCATCTACTTTTACATGACCTCTGTCACCAAGTTCAATACCTGATGATTTGATGAAACCTGTATCTGGAATTACTCCAATTGCAGAAATAACAATTTGAGTTTGAACTTCCTTCTCACTATCTAAAATAACATTTATTCCATCTTGAGTATCCTTAAAGCCTTTAACCTTATCATTTAAGATTATTGAAATACCATTATCATTTAATTCTTTTTCAACAAGTGCAGAAAATTCAGAGTCAAAAGGAGCAAGTACATGAGGCGCCGCTTCTATTAAAGTAACCTCTAATCCCCTTTCCTTTAAATTTTCAGCCATTTCAACTCCGATATAACCTCCACCAATAACTACCGCAGATTTTATCTCCGAATTATCAACATATTTTTTTATTTTATCCGTATCCCAGACATTTCTAAGAGTAAATATTTTTTCACTATTCCCACCTGTAATATTTGGGTTAATCGGCTTAGCCCCTGGCGCTAATACTAAATAATCATACCCTTCTTCATATTCTCCATCAGCTTTTGACTTCACCTTAACAGTTTTATTATCTGTATCTATACTAATAACTTCACTATTTATTCTTACATTAACTTTAAATCTATCATTCATTTTCTTAGGTGTTTGTAGAAGTAATGCATCGCGATTTTTAATTGTTTCTCCTATATAATAAGGTAAACCACAGTTCGCAAATGAAATGTGTTCCCCTCTTTCAAACATAATTATTTCAATATTTTCATCTAACCTTCTAAGTCTTGCAGCTGTAGATGCACCGCCTGCTACCCCACCAACTATTAACACTCTTTTATTTTTCATTTTAAATCCTCCATTCTTTTATACTAAATTTATCAATTTTATTTATTGTTAACTCTATTTGTTATTACGTTTATTGTTATAAACTATTTAAAATCAATTAATCTTTTAATCTGTATATTCAAATTTATAAATATATAATTCATAGAAATTCAAAATAAAATTTCTATATTTTTGTACTTTATAATAATGCTTTTATAATTGTTTCTACTCTTTCATCTGCAATTTTATAAAAAACTTCCAGACCATTTCTTTCTCCAATAATTATTCCTACACTTTTCAATTTTTGAAGATGCTGAGAAATTGTTGATTGAGGAACTCCCAAACAATTTTGCATTTTGCTTACATTACAGGAACCAACCTCTAAAAGGCCGCTAACAATACACAATCTAATTGGATGAGCTAAAACTTTTAAAAGCTCTGCTGTTTCTTCATACTGTTTATAATTATTATCCATCTGTTCCACACCTTTATTTCAAATTTTAATTTCTATACATTACTATATTCAAATAATACGATATAGTTGCTAAGATGTCAATAAAAAAAACATAGGATAGATATTGTATTTAAATATCTATCCTATGCCTATACTAATATTATGTTAGAACTTGCACCTGGAAATAATTACACCCCACTGTTGATCCTATACCTTTGATTTTTACTTCTTGGTTTATCAGGAATAGTATATTCTATTAATCCTTTTTCAAGTAATCGATCTATAGCCTTTCTAATATTACCTGTTATAGATTTATACCCTAGCGCTTTAATTATTTCCTTTCTAGACATAGTATTATCTTTTAATACCTCAATGATCTTCAATTCTGTACCATTAAAACCACTTAAATTTCCATCTTGCACCTTATCTTGTACCTTATCTTGTACCTTATCTTGTACCTTATCTTGTACCTTATCTTGGGCCTTATATTTATTATCTTGAATAATCTTCGGTATAGGTATTTCTATTTGGAAAATATCATCTTCTACAAGACCCGGTTCTCTACCTGAATAAGCCTTACTATATTTATAAATATTCCTTACTCCCGAACCTAGCTCGTCTACCCATCCTATTTCCTTGAAAAATTTAGCTATCATAGGGTTTTTAGGAAATGGTGAGAATTTTTCTGGATTTATAGCTCCATGACCATGTGGCTTATTACTATTTTCAGTTATAACTACATCTCTATTAATAATAAATTTAGCTGGAAATGAATTTGCGTAATCTCTATGAATTAAAATATTAGAAATTACTTCTCTAAATATCCTATTTCTTAAACTAATTCTTTGATCATTCTCTAAGAAAAATTTATCACTTAAATGTTTTTCAACAAATACCATAAGCCTATCATAACTTTCTATTAAGTTTGTTCTAATATCATCCCTATCATCATATCTATCAATATCTTCCACTCTTAATATTGCATCAGTTCTATAATGTGGTAATACAGCTGTAATTAATTCATCCTTACCTAGTAATAATACTGCTGCTAGAGTAAAACCTTCTTTACCAGTTTGGTAATCTTTCATATATAAACCTGCGCTCTTTAACAATTCCATATCATTTAAATCTTGCCACGGATGATTGGCTCTTTGATTTACAGCTAACTTTCTTGCACGTTTTATTAGTTCAATTTTTAAATCATCTAATGTTATGAATGGGTATATTTGATTCTCGGTATACGTTCTTTGCTTTCTAAAATACATATCCGCCACCAAATTTGTATTATTAGTTATATCAAAATCTCCATCTTCATTCCTATCAAATATTTTTCCAGAACACCTATGTACCTGTGAACTTTCAGGAACATAAATATATAATATAACTTTTTTATCTATCTCATACTCTTCTACAGACAAATAAAAAGTTGGATTTATTTTATTAGGATTATTCATTGACGTAACGAATTCCTTTTTTATCTTATCTACGAAGTCCTTAGATATTCCTACAATACTACCATCATCTTTTGCCCCTAAAATTATCTCTCCACCATTTCTATTTAAAAATCCACATACAGCATCGAAAACATCCCTATTCAATTTTTCTTTACTTTCTTTAAACTCAATATTAATTGCTTCACCTAATCTCAGAATTTCTTTTATATTTTTAATATTCTTATCTATTTTAATCACCGCACCTATTTTCTTATTTAGGCATATCCAAATAAATAACAAGTCAGTATTCTTGTATTTTGGCGCTGCCCACCTTTGGTGTCAAACTACACCTTACATATTTATATTATATACCAATAAATTGTGTTATTAAACATTGAGTCGAAGATTACCATCTACTATTTATCTATTTTCATAGCAAAAACACCATAGAACGAATCTATAGTGTTTTCATTTTTAATTACTTGCACCTGGAAATATTTACACCCCTGCGGTAATTATTTCTTTGTTACTTTTACTTTTACAATATTAACCTCTGCATATTTAGAAACTTCTTCTTTATATGTGTCTAAGTTAATAGCTACTTTTTCTGTATCAGCGTCTTTAAATTTAACATATCCAGTTAATACAACTTCTTCATCTAGGTTTTTACCTACTTGAGCTACATCACTCTTTAAATCATAATTTAAAGCGGCTTCCTTAACTTTGGCAACTTTATATACTGGCTGCTCTTTTTTTGTAGTTTTTTCTGAATCTACTTCTGCTACTGAATATATTGTTTTAATTGATTCATCTTCGCTAATTTTTCCTGCATTAATTACCATATGAATCATATCATCTTTAGCTATAGTTCCAGTTGTGTACGTAGTTATTTCTTTGGTTTCAACCAGATTTCCATCTTTATATTGTTCTCTAGATAATATTAAATCATAAGCTGCATCTTCTGGTAATAACATGGATGCTATTATACTTTTATCTGGTCCATACTCTGCTGATTGCAACATAAAATCTAATACACCTTGAATTTGTTGCTTAGCTATTTTAACATCACCTTCTGGCAACTTAACTTTGCCCTTTGGCATACATCCCGCTAGTCCTAATGTTAATACTGCTGTAACTAATAATAATGATATCTTTTTAATTCTCATATTGTATTCCTCACTTATTCATATGTTATTTTTTATACTTTTTTTTAGTATATCATATTAATAGTAAATTAAATATATACTTTTCATTAATTAAAAATCGTTTTCTTTTATTTATTACTATTTATCTATAATCTAGATTTTGATTAATAAAAAAACAGATATAGTACAATATTTTTTTGTACTATATCTGTTTCACTCTTTATCTATTTTTTTGTTACTGTAAATGCTTGATCATTAAAAATTTCTATTGAACTTCCATCATAGCAACCTATTTCTATATTTTTAGAATCTCCTATTTTTTCTATTCTCATAAGGCCATCTCTATTGCTTTCATTATATTTACTATATAAATTATTTTTTTTCTCTTCATCTTCCTCATTCCAACTCTGTACTTTTGATACATCCTCTCCATCTACATTTATATATATTTTAGCTAAGCTTGTGTTAGTCAGTTCTGTATCTAAATATCTATATGAATATTTAACTATTAGAAACTCCCCATCTACTATCCAATCATTTATATCTATTGATGCATCTTCATTTATCTTTAAGTTAAGTGGAGAGTATTTTTCTATATTTATCTTAGTTGATGGCAACTTCTTCTCAATCTCATTATTTTCTTCCATTCTATATTTATCATAAAAAGGTATTATTTTTAATTGTTTTGCATTTGTATTGTTAATATACTTACAACTTCCTTCAATTATTTTTTTCACCCTACTGCTGCTACCGCGATTGCCATTATTTATAACTTCTACTCCATTTTCATCAAACATAAGGAAATTCAAATATACCTCTTTATCTTTATATTCAGCTGAATAATTAATATTTATAGTCAATGGTGTCATTGTCAATTTATCTAATTTAATATCAACTCCATCAACCTTAATTACTTTATCTAATTTTTCTACATAAGTATTCTTTGCAATTTCTTTTGTATCTAATGCAAAGTTAACGCTCCAATTTCCTTTTTTACCGTACATCTCTGATATTTCTATACCTACATCTAATTTGTCATATACTTTATTATAATCCCAATTTATTTTTTTCAAAACTCTAATAGTATTTGCATCTATAATTTCATGACTTCCTCCAGATGATGCATTAATTTTTTCTCCATTAACCTCCAATGATGTTGGAATTACCATTGCATCTACAATATTATTCTCTATGCTTTCATTATTATTTTTAACTACAAAACTTAAATTCAACACATTATTATCTGCAATAGCACTTTCAAATGTTATATCTATTCCTTGGTCTGATTTAGTTTGTCCAACTGCTTGTATATAATCTTTATATTTACTATTATTATTTATTAAATTATTTTGAATTAAGTCTCCTATAAGAGGTATATCCATTGCCCATGCTGGTTTTGCTATAACTATTGATGACATCCCCATAATAATTACTAATGATGCAACCATAGCTATTTTTTTACTAGTTCTTTTTTTAGTTTTTATTGATGCCATTAATTTTTTCTTTCCTCTTTTTCTTTCTAGTTCACTTACTTCCATTTCTTCTATTTTATTAATATCTATTTCTGTAACATCTATGTTAGCTTCATTTAACAACTCATATATATCCTTCATTTAAACTACCCCCAGCTTTAAACTTCTAGCAGATTCTTTAAGATTTTTTTTATTCCTATAAATCCTACTATCTACAGCAGATTTACTAAGCCCAATCTTTCTTCCAATATCCTCTGCCTTTACCCCTAAGAAAAACTTCATTATAAATATATCTCTATCTAAAGGCTCTAATTCATTTAATAAATTAATTACTTCACTTCTATTTTCAGCTATTAAAATTTCTTCTTCTAAAAGTATTTTTATCTTTTATTTCAATTGTATCTAAAATTATTTCTGACTTTTTAACTGTTGATCTGTAATAATCTATAGCTTTAAATTTTGCTATAGCACAAACCCAATTTTTAAAGTTAACTTCATCACCTTTAAACTTATTTGAATTGTTCCAAACAGATAAAAATACGTCATTTATACATTCTTCAACTAATCCATTATCATCAAATTTTCCAATTACTTTATAAATAATACTTTTAACAAGTGGAATATGCTTATCATAAACATATTCTAAAGCATGTTCATTTCCACTTTGCAGTTTCTTTATATAATTTTTCGAATTTATCCCCATATTTTTCCCCTCTTAATTTTAGCCATCTTCAAAATAGCTATTAATTTTGCATAATCACTTTAAATATAATTTATATACAATAATATTTTATTTAAATTACATTTCATGATATAGCTCAAACTATACTCTTTCTTCTAATAAGGCATATCCAAATAAATAATAGACCAGTATCCTTGATTATTTATTTTACTATGCCTAACTTATTTGTAAAAGCTCTTACACCCTATATAACGATCATAACAAAAAAAATTAGCAAATACTCACTTTAATAATTTTAAGTACACAAACAAAGAAGGCTATAGCAATTATTCTGCATGCTACAGCCTTCTTTAGACATTTTAAAATAAATAATTAATTCGTATTCTTGTTATTCATTTGGAAAAATTTACACCCCTGGGGTGATATCTATAGGGTCAAAATTAATATAATCACAACTTGTCATTATATATTCTGTTCCATCTCTTTCTCCAGTTAATACATGACTTAGTGATGGGCCATGAAGATGTCCGTATATAACTTTTTCTACATTGTATTCTTTAAATATTTCTGTAAAAGCTGAATCTTCATATTTATCGTTAGTTGGAGGGTAATGTATCATTACTATCAATTTAGTATATCCAGCTTTTTTTGCTGAATCAAGAGATAATTTTATTCTTATCACTTCTCTATCATAGATTTTTTTATCTTTTTCAGTGAATCTATCTACTCCTGGGCATATCCATCCTCTTGATCCACAAATAGCATATTCTCCATAAGTATAGAAATTATTTTGAAGGAACTTTGTATTCTTGTACATCCTATTTAATTTAGATATACTTCCCCACCAATAATCATGATTTCCTTTTGAGATTATTTTCTTTCCAGGAAGAGCATCTATCCAATCTAAGTCACCGATGCTGTCTTCTGCACTCATTGACCATGATATATCTCCTGCAATAAGTACTGTGTCTTCTTCTGTAACTTTCTTTATCCAATTATTCTTTATTTTTTCATCGTGATTTAACCACTTATCACCAAATATATCCATTGGTTTGTCTGTTGTTAAAGCAAGATGAAGGTCTGAAATAGCATATAAAGCCATTAGTTTCTCCTTACTATTCTATCTAAATCTGTTACGAATGCAATTACATGAGCAACTGCTTCATATAGTTCAGAGGGAATATCATCACCTACATTAACATTGCAAAGTAGGTCTGTTAGTTCTTTATTATACACTATTGGAACATTATTTTCCTCTGCTCTTTCAATTATATTATCAGCAATTTGTCCCATACCCACTGCGGTAACAATTGGTGCAGCACTATTTTGTTCATATTTCAAAGCTGCTGCCTTTTTTCTTTGACTCAAAATTTTCCCTCCTTACTAGTTTAATTCTTATAAATCTATTATACCTTAATATCTATATTTGCCATATTATTTTCATTAAAAAACTCTCTACAATTTGTTAAGGATACTTCATCTTCTTTTTTACTTACCTTTACGGAAATATTAAATCCTAAGGTTTTTATATTAGAAACTAGTTTTTCTTTTCCTAAATCTAATATTTTAACAAAACTATCTTCACATTTTAAATCTATATCTATTTTCTTTTCCAATACTTTTATATATCCATCAACAACTCCAAGGTTAACTGTTTTCACTGTTACAACCATTTTAACATTTGTACTATCTACTTTTTTGCCATCTTTTCTATTATCCTTAAGTATTAACCTACAAGGGTACTCCTGCTCTTTAATATTTACTGGCACATCTAAATAATAATACTCTTGATTTATTTTATTAAATAATTTTATATCACTTATATTATTTTTAATTATATCCAATATTTTTCCAGGTACTTCTCCTTCATTTTTAATGCTTGATAATATACTTTTTATAATTTCTTTTCCTTCTTCAGCTTTTAATAAAATATTATTTTTAACTTCTTCTTGGAAAGAAATTTTATCCTTTACTAATCCTTTTAATACTTCTGTATTATCTAGCTTTAAATTAATAGTACTTTTATCATTTTGCGATTCATTAAGGATATTTTTACCATTTAAAGATTCATTAATTTTTTCACCTTTAACCAAGTTTCCATCTTTAATTGCTACTTCATTTTTAGGCTGATCTACTGTAATTGGCTTATCGCTATTCTCGCCTTCTGTAATCTTTAAATTAACAATATCTTTTATTTTAGTAAATTCCTCTTTTGTTAGAACTATATCTTTACCTATTACTTTTGATAATACACTTTCCAGTTCTATCTTATTAAAAGATAATTCTCCGCCTCCAAACTTTGCATCGTCCATTTTTTTATTTATATAATCATTAAGATTATTTTCAGTTTTTTGAGGGCTATTATTATATTCACCTATTTCATTCTTTAACATAGAAATAAAGCTGGTATCATCAATTTTATTTATAGCATTATAGGCCTTTTCAAAACCCTTAGTTGTAAAGTCTGAACTTCTATTATTTATTAAATCCTTTAGCTCAATGTTTAACAGCTCTTCCCCTCCACCCATTAAGGATTTAAGCACTGCTAGCACACTAACTTTATTTTGGACTGCATCGTTTTTCTCATAAGTCCCAGTTACTAACTTATTGTTTGAGTTATCTGACTTACTACTATCATTTTGTATAGTCCCTGATTTAGATTCTAAAGCTTGTATATTTTTTTCTTCTAACTTAAATTCATTTTTGTTTTCTGGATTAGATTGATTTTTATTCTCTACCTTAGTTCCATTTTTTTCTTCGACTGTAACTTTACCTTCTATACTTACAGGAATAGTTTCCTTTGCAACTTGTGCTCTACTATCTTCTCCATTTTGTATATTAACATTATTAAACTTATTATTAATATCTTTATTTTGTTTAATGTCTTCACTATTACCCATATTTTTTCCTAAGTTTAATGATTCAGCTTCAGATATATCTACATTTTCTAATAGATTTAGGTTTTTAAATTCACTTTTTATTTCATTTATAATATTTGAGACTTTACCCTGTCCTTTAAAAAGTTTATTATAACTGTCTATATTCTCCTTAGTAAATTCAATATCATTCTCTAAAAACAACAAGACTTCTTCCTTAGATAAGTTTTTAAATACATCTAAAAACTGTTGTAACTTTTGAGTAACTGCTTGTCCCTTTGTTGAGCTTGGATCTATCCCTCTACTTTCTAAATATTTAGAAATAAATTTTTCTATTTCCTTAGGATTTCCTTGTATCTTCTCATTAACTTGAATTAATCCCTTTACCATTTTAATATTTTCCCGAGTTAAAGGAATATCATATTTAAGCATAGCTTCTAATATTGGTATGTCTTTTTTGCTTAGACCCTCTTTAGTTATAATATCATTAAGCTCACCTTTGTTAGTCTGGTTTGCCCCATTCTCTTTATTTACAATCTTAAGCTTTAACTTCCCGTCTTCAAAACCTTCAACTTCAAATCTCTGAAAACCCTTTTCTAAAGAGTCTAAATCTCCATCTACTTCTGCCGAAAACTCCCATCCATCTGTAAGCTTAATAGAAACTTCTTTTCCATCACCTTTTTTGATAACATTACCTGAAAATTTTTCTCCAACATTAAAGGCTAACTTACTAGCTACCTTCTTGTTACTATTATTAACATTATATGAATTATTAACATTCCAAATTGCTGGCATTGTGTCCACCATCCTAGCATTTTTTACTCTTAATACACTTTCCAAAAGCAACAAACTATTATGTTTATTATTTTTTTCAAGTTCTTAATTTAACTATCGTAATTTTTTGTAATTTATTTAGCAACAGTAACAGTTTTTTGAAGCTCTATTCTACTAATTACTATTATATATTGTATTTAATTATTAATGTTCTTTATCTAGATATAATAAACTATACCAAACCAATAATTTATTATATTACATTTTTAATACTTTTTACTATATAATATAATCATTAGTTTTAATGTTATATTTTTACTAAATAAATCCTCTTAACTATAAATCAACAATATTTACTTTGAAAGGAACTTAATTATGAATAAAAAAATACTTGTTATTGAAGATGAATCTTATATAAATGATATTCTAACTACAGCTTTAAAATCTGAAGGTTATTTAGTTAGAAGTGCTTTTAACGGCGCTGAAGCTCGAGAACTATTAAATACTTTCAACCCAAACCTAACTCTACTGGATGTAAATTTACCAGATGAAAGTGGATTTGATTTATGCAAATTCATTAATAGTACATATAGCATTCCAATTATAATGTTAACTGCACGAAATGATGTATTTGATAAAGTTTTAGGCCTTGAGCTTGGAGCAGATGATTATATAACAAAACCCTTTCATATAAAAGAAGTTTTAACTAGGATTAAAATTGCACTTAGACGAATTGATAAATATGCTACTAATTCTAAATCAACCTTTATTCCACTTAATTCAATAATAAAAATTAATTATGAAAGCAGACTGGTTTACAAAAAAGATACTGAAGTTATTCTTAAACCTAAGGAATATGAGTTATTAGAATTTTTATCCCAAAATAAAAACAGAGTTTTTTCAAGAGATGAAATCTTAAATAATGTTTGGGAATTCAGCTACGATGGCGACCCCCGTACTATAGATATTCATATTAGACGATTAAGAAGTAAATTAGATATAGACGGTTTGAAATCAATTATTGAAACAGTCTTTGGAATAGGATATGTAATGAGGTGATATTATGAAGATAAAGTTTAAACTTACCCTAGCAATTACATCTATATTAATAATACTTGGAATAATACTTAATATATCAATTAAAAATGTACTAACTACAAACATGGAAATTACTATAAATAACTCCTTGAAAGAGATAATGAACAGTACTCGTGAAGCAGTAAAATATAGATTAACACTTAACGACTCTTTAACTAAAGAAGATCTTTTATCTAGAGAATCAGATTATTTAATAAAATACATATCTTTAAATTACGAATGTATGGCTCAGCTAAATGCTATTAATGGTAACATGATTTCTACAAATATAACTGGATTTTCTGAAGAAATTGCTAAAGGTATTACATCTTCTAAAACTGGCCAAGCTACTTCAACTATAAAATATACTAAAAGTGGTATTACTAGCATAGTATCTTATCCAATTTATATTAATGGAAGATATCTTGCAATATTGAATATTGCAAAGGATTATAATGAAACATATTTAGATTATACAAGTACTATTAATTTTATAACCGGTATAGAACTTATTATATTTTTCATTATGTTTCTACTATCATATTTTATGACTAATAATATAACTAAACCTATTTCAGCATTAACAGAAGCTGTTAAAGAAATTAGTAATGGTAATTATAATATTCCTATTTCATCAAAAGGAAAAGATGAAGTATCAATATTATCAAATGAATTTATTAAAATGAAAGATAAAATATCAGAGCAAATTAATACTATCGAAGCTGAAAAAGATAAAGTTTATACACTCGAGAAAAGTAGAAAGCTATTTTTTGATAATGTAACCCACGAAATAAAAACTCCACTAACTACAATTACAGGTTATGCTGAAATGATTAAAGATAATATTTCAGATGATGAAGATTTTAAACAAAGAGCTATTGAAAGAATTCATTCTGAAAGTGAACGTCTTAATTTATTAATATTAGATTTAATGGAAGTATCTAAAGGACTTTCTACCATTAAAGAAAATAAAGTGGAAATTAATATAGAATCTTTAATTAAACAAGTTTGTGATGACATGAAAATTAAAGCGAACAAATACAGCTTAACCATTAATATATCTACTAAGCCAGGACTACTATTTGGACAAGTAAACAAACTCCGCGAATTACTAATTAATATAATTGATAACGCAATAAAATATACTACAGGTAATACTATTAAGGTTAATAGTATATGTGAATTAAATTATTATTATATATATATCGAAAATGAATCTAATCCTATTCCAGCTAATATTTATAATTCAATATTTGAACCCTTTGTAAAAATAAATGATTCTAAAGAAAATCAAAGCCTTGGACTCGGCTTATATTTATGTAATGAAATTATAAAAGAGCACAATGGAGAAATAAATATAACAAACGGTGAGTTAATTACTGTTGAAATAAAAATTCCTTATTCCAGAAACAACTTGGAAATAACTCTATGATACTTAGAAATTTCTTTCTTATATACTAAAAACATAGAAAGAAAGGAGTGAATTTTATGAATAAAAAATTCAAGACAAAAAACTTATCAATATTTCTGTCATTATTATTAATTTCAACATTTGTTTCCTGTAGTAAAATAGATAAAGAAACTATCCTATCACCAAACGTTACTGAGGATATAAAAGTTGAAGAAAATGAAGTTAAAGTAACTCTTGAAAAAGGTAATAGCTATTTAAATGATAATGATTTCGCAAACGCTAAATTAACCTATGAAAAAGCAATATCAATAGATAAAGTAAATAAAGATATTTATTTAGAAATAAAAGATAAGTATCTAGAGATTAATAGGTTTGATGATGCTCTTTATTTTGTACAACTTGCACTTAATAATAATACTGATATAGATAATATGAAAATTATTTCAGATAATATTAAATCTAAATTTGAAATAACTAGCATCGATAAAAGTTTATATGAAGGTGAATCTTATACACTTCCTTCAGAATTATCAACAAAAATAAATAATGAAACTATTAGTATACCTGTTACTTGGAATAATTCTGTTATCAATACGTCTACTGCCGGTACCTTCTCATATACAGGAACAAATAAAGAGTATAGTAGACAATTTACGGCTATCTTAACAGTACTTCCAACTAGTAAGGTTTCCTCTACTGATCTAGTTCAAGCTACAAAACCAGTTGAAAATAAGAAGGATATATATATAGAAAAAATAGGCCAAGTAAAGGCTAGTATGTCTGACTTAACAGCTTCTTTTGCTGGAACAACACTTGATCAATACTTTGGAGCTAGTGAAGAGTATTTAAGGTGGGACAATCTTCTTAATGAAATATATAGCGTTCTAAAAGAACAAATGTCAACTGAAGATTTTGAAAAGTTGAAAAATGAACAAATTAAGTGGATTAATGACAAAGATCCTAAAGCTAAGGAATCTGCTAAAAAATTTGAGGGCGGATCTCAATATAAAGTTGCGTATTCTTGTACATTAGGAGACTTAACCGAGGACAGATGCAATTATTTAGTTAATAATTATATGAAATAATCAATTAAAATTTTAGGTAGACTCATATCTTCTCAACCTTGGAAGAGAGCCTCAGACGCTGTTTCAGCATTTGTTGCCTCTTCTTCATCATGTACAAGTTTAGTTACTTCAAATGCAAGTACTGTTTTTGTATGGTTAATTTCTGAACCTTCAAATATTGTGAGTTAATTACTATTGAAATTAAAATTCCTTATTGCAGAAACAACTTGGAAACAACTCTATGATACTTAGAAATTTCTTTCTCATATATTAAAAATATAGAAAGAAAGGAGTGAATTTTTATGGTTAAACAATTCAAAGCAAAAAAATCAACAATATTTCTGTCATTATTATTAATTTCAACATTTGTTTCCTGTAGTAAAATAGATAAAGAAACTATCCTATCACCAAATGTTACTGAGGATATAAAAGTTGAAGAAAATGAAGTTAAAGTAACTCTTGAAAAAGGTAATAGCTATTTAAATGATAATGATTTTGCAAATGCTAAATTAACCTATGAAAAAGCAACATCAATAGATAAAGTAAATAAAGATATTTATCTACAAATAAAAGATAAATATTTAGAGCTTACTAGGTTTGATGATGCTCTTTATTTTGTGCAACTTGCACTTAATAATAATACTGATATAGATAATATGAAAATTATTTCAGATAATATTAAATCTAAATTTGAAATAACTAGTATAGATAAAAGTTTATATGAAGGTGAATCTTATACACTTCCTTCAGAATTATCAACAAAAATAAATAATGAAAATGTTAGTATACCTGTTACTTGGAATAATTCTGTTATTAATACTTCTACTGCTGGCACCTTCTCATATCTAGGCACAAATAAAGAGTATAGTAGACAATTTAACGCTACCTTAACTGTGGTTCCACCTATAGTTTCAGCTGTTGTTCCACCTGTAGTGGCACCGGTAATTCCATCTGTAGTTGATGAAGAACATTGCTATGTTAAAAATATTTATAAATCTAATGGAAAAACTTATATAGATGTAGATTTAGTTGAATTTTTAAGGGGTAATGCTGCTCTTGAAGGAGCAATAAAAGATAATAATAGTAAGGTTGGTACAAATGATGATGGTTCAAAATTCGTACCTGATAGTTATTATATAAGAGATAACGTTCATACACAAATAACCTACGAAGTAAGCCAAAATTCAACATTTAATCTTGCAGAATTTCATATTTATCCAAATTCATCATCCAATGGAACTATTACAGTACCAGTTCCCTATGATAGATTTGAATCCTATATAAAATCCCACATTAATGGCGATTATAGACCTAATCTTTGTTTAATTAAATTTAAAAATAACGTTGTTTATGATGTAAGCTATGTATATACTCCTTAATCCTGTTTATTATATAAAAATATCTATATAGACTAATAGTAAAACACCTCATACATGCTTTCAAAATAAAAAAAGATTTCCTAGGAACTAAATTCCTAGGAAATCTTTTTTTATTTTATATTATTCTACTACTATTTTGTTGTAGTTTTTCTTTCCTCTTTTAAGAAGAGCTGATCCACTTTCTAAATCTGATTCTAAAAGTTCTCTTTTTATATCAGTAATTTTTTCTCCATTTAGTGATAATCCACCTTGCTGAATAAGTCTTCTACCTTCACTTTTAGATGGTATTATCTTTGTTTCTGTCATAATATCTAAAATTGATGTTCCTATCTTTTCTTTTGAAATAGTAACAGTTGGAACATCACTCATATCTGCTCCACCTTGGAACAGTGCCTCAGCTGCTGTTTTAGCCTTTGTTGCCTCTTCTTCGCCATGTACTAGTTTAGTTACTTCAAATGCAAGTACTGTTTTTGCATGGTTAATTTCAGAGCCTTCAAGTGCTGCTAATCTTCTAACTTCATCCATTGGCAGGAATGTTAATAAACTTAAACATTTTTCCACATCTGCATCATCAACATTTCTCCAGTATTGGTAGAAATCAAATGGTGATTTCTTCTTTGGATCAAGCCATAAAGCTCCCCCTACAGTTTTACCCATTTTTTGTCCTTGACTGTTTGTTAACAATGTACAAGTCATTGCAAATGAATCTTTTCTTGCTTTTCTACGTACAAGTTCAACACCTGCAATCATGTTTGACCATTGATCATCTCCGCCTAATTGCATTTTACAGTCATACTTTTGGTTTAAAACATAAAAATCATAGCCTTGCATTAACATATAATTAAATTCTAAGAATGAAAGTCCCTTTTCTAATCTTTGTTTGAAACAATCTGCTGAAAGCATTCTGTTTACTGAAAAATGTGAACCTACTTCTCTTAAGAAATCTACATAGTTAAGATCAAGTAACCAATCTGCATTGTTTACTATTAAAGCTTTATCATCTGAGAAATCTATAAATTTCTCCATTTGTGTTTTTATAGAATCAACGTTATGTTGAATTTGTTCCTTAGTTAACATTTGTCTCATATCAGTTTTACCGCTTGGATCTCCTACCATTGCAGTTCCACCACCAAGTAGTGCTATTGGTCTATGTCCTGCTCTTTGCATATGTGCCATAAACATCATTGCAATAAAGTGACCAACATGTAAGCTGTCTGCTGTTGGGTCAAAGCCTATATAAAAAGTTATTTTCTCCCTTTCAAGCAATTCTCTTGTCTCATCTTCATGAGTAAATTGCTTTATGTAGCCACGATCTAATAACTCATCTAAAACATTAGCCATTTTCATACCTCCTACTATATTTACTCATCTTTTCTAAAATAATATATCAGTATACTGAATTACTATTTTCAAAAGATTATATACATACTATAGTATAGCTATATTATGGGAAATTATCAACTTTTTTTACCTATTATCTCTACTTAATAATGTTCTTTATCTATCTAAAGAAGCTAAAAATAAATAACAAGTCAGTATGCTAGCCTATTTCGCATCATACTTTGTAAGCAGAACCCGCTGATAGTACATATCAATGGGTTCTGTCTCCTTCCTTGATGCAAAATATCCTATAATATTTGACTTGCTATTTTGTTTCATCTCTCTAAATGTGAACTTATTACTTTATTTTTCCCAGCATATTTTGCTTTATACAATAGCTTGTCTGCTGAGTTTATTATTTCTAATAAGTTATTACCATCTTGTGGATAGAAGCTCAACCCAAAACTAGCAGTTATATGTTTAGTAATCCCTTCTCTCTCTACTATGCTAAACTCTACAGCTTTTCTAATTCTCTCTACTCTAGAAAACACCTTATCTTCATCTTCTGCGTCATCTATGTATATTATAATTTCCTCTCCACCATATCTAGCTATTATATCTCCATAACTTAATTTCCCTCTAATTAATGTTGTAGTGTTTATTAAGACTGTATCACCAAATTGATGCCCTAAAGTATCATTAACAGTTTTAAAATCATCTAAATCAATCATTATAATTGCATATTTTTTACTTGCTTCCTTTTCTTCTTTTATTTTATTTTCTATAATTTCAAAGAAAGTCTTTCTATTATATATGCCTATTAGAGGATCAACCTTTGCAGCATTTTTAATTTCCCTATAAAGGATTGAATTCTCTATAGCTATTGCTATTTGATTAGATATAGCGTTCACAAATATTTCGTGATCTCCATTAAAAAAATTGTTATGCGTATGGTCTAAAATTATATATCCTATAAACTTATCTCTTATTTTTATTGGCACTCCCATTCTAGAATGAATTTCTATTCCACTCTTAACAATTTGTTTACATATCATAATTGCCTGATTTGAATTTATTGTGAAAGTTTGATGTTCTTTCATATATTTCTTACATTGCCCTGTTAACCAAGCAGTTCCTTTACCCCCATTAGTAGCTTTAACTACTAATTCATTATCTTCTAATATATATATAGTACAATGTGTTACCCCTAAAATCCCTATTATCATATCATTTATCATCGGAATTAAATTTTCATTACTTAAAAATGAATTAACATAATTACTTACTTCAACAATATTAGAAAGTGCATTTAAACTTTTCTCTAATTTCATATTAGACTCACTTAATTGTTGAATTTTACCTTCAGTTACTTGCTGATACATTTGAAATTCCATCTTAATATCTTTATAATTTAAATCCTCTTCTCCCATAATTAATCCCCTACCTTTAAAAACCAAAATAGTATAAGTACATTTAACTATAACTATTAACCACTTTTCTTATTAATAACATTTATATTTTAATATATTTATATAAAGTAATATTAATACCCCTTTATTAATATTACTTTATTTACCTTTCAATTTCAACATTTTTTTCCATCTCTTTTATTATTAGGGTTTTTTTTTAACGCTGAGGATAATAATAAGTCAAATATTCTTACTATTTACAAACTATTTTTAACTGTTCCACTTCCATCAATCATTAAATTTATGTTTAGGTCTAATTTTGTTTTAGAAAGTGGGTTTTCTATTACTTTATGGGGATATTTTATTTCTATTAATCTCTCAATATTAAATATATCTAAATCTTCGGTTTTATATTTTTCAAATACTTCAGTTAAACGACTCTTTATCTCTTCTTCTTTATTATCCTTTATATAATCTAAAAGATCTTTATCTAATATCAAATTCCCTTGGGCTTCTCCTATAGATACTCTCATATCTATATCTTTTATTAGTTTTATATTTTCACCATCATATTCTATGTCACTTATTGTATTGCTTTCTAAAATTTCTAAAGTTATGAACCCATCTCGAGACTGTGGATTAGCCATTTCTAAAGTTCCTCCCTTTACCTCATTAATTAAGAAGTTATAACTTAAACTATCTTTCGCCTCAATTCTTTTAATTAAAACATTATCTTTCATTATGGCTCCACCATTAATTTCTACTTTTTTATCAAGAACATCCTTTCTTATTTGTATAACACCAAGTATATTAGTATTACTTCCCATTAATGACTCATTTAAATATTCATTAACATTTTCCTCCATGGCCCTTGGGTTATATTTATTTTTATGAGATAAATCATTTAAATATAAACCTAAATATTCTTCATCTCCTGAGGTTATTTCTAGTAAATCTTGTACGTTACCATAATATACAAACATACTAGGCTTTATTTGAAATTGTTGATTATTGTTTATTAAATCCAAATATTTTTTTATACCACCTCTAGCCGCTTTTTCTGTAAATATATAGGCTCTACTTTGGCTATAGTTAATATTAAAACTTGATGCTACACTTATATCCCTTATTGATTCTAATGTTGTTTTTCCAACACCTTTATAAATTATGCGCCTACCTTTATCTGAACTCTCATTTGTGCTCCTGTAAGGCTTTATACAATCAAGGTATACTACTGCATTTCCAAAATCATCAGTATCAAATATAACACTTGTTGCAAATGTTACTTTATTTATATCTTGATAATTAAAACAGCCAGTCAATATTAATGGAATTAGAAGTATTATAAAAACTTTAATTAATTTTTTCATTTTCGTTTACCTCTTCCTATAATATTTTGTGAAATTTTTGTTAGATGGCCTCTAAGAATTATATCCTTAAACTTATATTCTTCTATGCTTCCAACTGGGAAAAGATAAGGATATCCTACTGAGTCTAATTGTGCTATTTGTGTTAATAAAATCATTTGCCCTGCTATAAGACCTGGCAACCCAAAAAGCGCTGCAAATATCACTAGTACCATTGCCCAAAATGATACTGCTCCATAAAGTTTTGGAATTAGGAAATAACTTAAAGTGCTTATTGCAACAATTATTATTGTTACTCTTGATGCAAGCCCAGCTCCTACTGCTGCATCACCTAAAATCAATCCTGCAACTATACTCATAGCTCCGCCAATTGGTTTTGGCATCCTAAGTCCTGCCTCTTTTATTAGTTGGAATGCAAGCATCATTATTATTACTTCTAAAACTGTTGGAAATGGAACACCTGCCCTTGATACCGCTAGTCTAAATATAAATAATGATGGTATCATTGAAAAATGATACGTGATAGTCGCTACGTAAATTCCTGGTGCAAATGCTGCTATAAAAAATGCCACCCATCTTAATATTCTATTTAAATTTGTATAATGTTTATTTAAATAATAATCGTCTGGCATCTGGAAGTTCTCTAAAAAGAAATAAGGAACAGTAATAACAAAAGGTGTTCCATCTACAATTACTCCAACTCTTCCTTCTAATAATTTTGCAGATACTTCATCAGGTTTTTCTGTATATCCTACAGTATCAAAAAAGCTCTCTTGCTTTTTAAGGCTTGCTTCTATATAGTTTGTATCCAATATAAATCTTATATCTAAATTTTTAATTGTTTCTTTTACTTGTTTTATTATTTCCTGTGGTGCAATTCCTTTAATATAAGTTATAGCTACTGCTGTTTGAGTTTTTTCTCCTACTATTAATGTTTCAAATTTTAAATCTGGGTTTTTAATCCTTCTTCTAATTAATGCTACATTATCTACTATAAGTTCATTAAATCCTTCCCTTGGACCCTTTAAAACTGATTCAGTTTCTGGAATTCCAACTCCTCTTCTTGGAAAGTTTTTAGCTTCACAATAAATAATTTCTTCGAAATCATCAAAAACAACTATAGGATCTCCAGATAATACATGAGTAATTGCATCATCTTTATCTTTTGCAATTCCACTTGCATTTAGATCTATAAGTTTTTCAACTACATCATTTGGAGTTTTTACATTACTCTTTGCTCCTTCTATATCTCCATGACCTCTTAATGGAAGAATTACATATTCACTTATTGCATTTGCCCCTGATAAATCATCAATAAATATTAAAGTTGCCTTTCCTAGTACAGTATCAATTCTTCTGTTTTTTACATCAAAAGAATCTTTTAGTCTTTCTTCAATATATTTTAAATCATTCACTTTCTCACCTCATCTAAGAATATTATTCCACAAACGAGGTTTAATATTCACTTTTTTGCTAATACTAGTTATATAAAGCACTTAAAAAAAATAATAGTAGAGTCTGCTATTATTTTCTTTTATAAGGCACTTTAAAAAAATAATTGCCTAGCAAATTATTCTATTATTTTTTTAAAGTTCCTAAAGAGCTGAAATTAATTTATGAGGTGGAAAAAAATGAACAAATTATCTGCAAAACATTTTATATTCTTTATTATTGGAGTGGCTTTTATATCTTTAAAAACCTACCCTTCCATCTTTATTAATTTAGGGGGAAGAGATACTTGGATTTGTGCATTAGTTGCTTCTTTAATTTTTATTCTCTATGTTTATTACATAATTAATATTTGCACCGTTACTAATACATATAATATAAATCATATTTTCAAGTCCTCATTACCTAAACTATTAGGTAATGTATTTTTATTTGTATTTGCTCTTGGATTATTTTTAGCCGCACTAGAAGCTGCAACCGTAGAGGCTAATGCTATACATTCAACTTTCTTTATAGAAACACCGGTATGGTATGTATTAATATTCTTTCTTCTACCATCAGTATTCTTACTTTTAAAAAATATAAGAACACTACTTATATTTATTTTAATTAGTCTTTCATCACTTTTGTGTAATGAAATATTATTTTTTGTTTTAACACAAAAATATAAAAATATAGATTATATGTTACCTGTATTATCTTCTGGCATAACTAAAGATTTTATAATTACTACATTACTTATATTAGGTTCTATGTGTTCTTTTGTAATAGTTCTACCTTTCCTTAAAAATGTAAAAGAAACTAAATCCATAAAAAAACATAGTATTACTGCTGCAATTATTGTTTCTATAATTGTTGTGATTTCAATACTAGAAGTTATTACTTTCTTTGGCCCACTAAGAGGTTCAAACATATTTTATCCAGAATTTATTATGGGTCAAAGAATTGAACTTGCAGGGTTTTTAGAATTCGGAGAATTATTTTTTTTATATCAAACTGTAGTTGGAAGCTTTATAAAGTATATATTGTGTTCCTATGGGATAATGCTTATATATGAAAAATATATTTCATACAAAAAAGTATTCATACTACTATATACTTCAATTATATTTGCACTTGGAACTATAATTGGAAGAAGTAATCTTTTATTATATGATTTATTAAAATACTATCAAATAATTAATCTACTATTATTCTTAGTACTTCCATTAATAATTTTTACTCTTCATTATTTAAAAACAAATAATAAAAAGTCTAAGAGAGCCAAAAGAAAATAACAAGTTAAATATTCTGTGGATGTTGCAAAAGGATTTTTAAAATCATCTTGCAGCATCCTCTTTTTTTTAAAAGGTACATACTTTGATTTTATTGACATAAAAATCCGAAAATTCTATAATGGATATAGTAGTTTTAATAAATTTAAAACTTTACGGAGATTCAAATAAATAAACTAACCTACTTACTTGATATTTTTTTGGATATCTACTAAATCACTATACTAATTATAGTGAAAATGAAAGGAGTGTCTTTTTTGGATAATACTATAGAAAAGAAAAAGGTTATATTTAGCGGAATAAAGCCTTCTGGGGAATTAACCCTTGGAAACTACTTAGGAGCAATAAAAAATTGGGTAACTCTTCAAAATGAATATGAATGTTATTTTTGTATAGCTGATTTACATGCTATAACTGTTAAACAAGAGCCTAAAGATTTAAGAAAAAGAACTTTAGATCTTTTATCAATATATATAGCTTGTGGAATTAACCCAAAAGAAAATACATTGTTTATACAATCCCATGTTCCTGCACACAGTGAGGCTTCATGGTTATTAACATGTTCTACATATATGGGCGAACTTAGTAGAATGACTCAATATAAAGACAAATCCCAAAAATCTGGAGACTCAATCTCAGCAGGGTTATTTAACTATCCAGTTTTAATGGCTGCTGATATACTTTTATATAACTCTGATTTAGTTCCAGTTGGAATAGATCAAAGACAACATCTAGAACTTGCTCGTGATATTGCAAATAGATTTAACAATACTTATAGCGATACATTTGTAATTCCAGAAGGATATACACCAAAAGAAGGTGCTAAAATAATGGATTTACAAAATCCTAGCAAAAAGATGTCTAAATCAGAAGAAAATCCTAACTGCTATATACTTATAATGGATAAACCAGAGGTTATAAGAAAGAAAATTTCAAGAGCAGTTACTGATAGCATAGGTGTAGTAAACTATACAGATGAACAACCAGGTGTTAAAAACCTAATTAATATAATTTGCGCTATAAAGGGTGTTTCTCCAGAAGAAGTTGTTGAAAGCTTTATAGGAAAAGGATATGCAGACTTTAAAAGTGAGGTTGCAACAATAATAGTTAATGAGTTATCCCCTGTTCAGGAAAAAATTAATGAACTTCTAGGTGATAAAAAACAACTTGAAGAAATATATAAAGAAGGAGCAGCAAAAGCTTCTTACACTGCAAATAAAACTCTAAGAAAAATGCAAAAGAAAATAGGATTAATTCCACGCTAATTAAAAGGCATTAAGTAATTATTTATTACTTAATGCCTTTTAATTATCTATATTAGTAAAAACACTTATTTATTTTTACTATTTATCTTTTCATATAACTTATTTATATCATTAAATATAGTATTAGATTCAAAATTTTCCCTAGCAAATTTTTTACCTTTTCTACCCATTTCAATTCTTAGATCCTCATTTATAATTAACTTTTCTAAACATTCTACTAATGAATTAACATCTTTCTTTTTACACATTAGCGATGTTTGTCCTATTATAGTAGTTTCTTCAAAAGCCTCTATATCCGATACTACTACAGGAATTCCACAAGCCTGTGCTTCTAGAACTGTAACCCCAAAACTCTCAGATAAGGATGGCACTGCTGCTATATGCATTTTATTATAAAATTCTCCTATTTTCTCTAATGGCATTGTTCCTAGGAACTTAATTTTCTTTTCTAAACCTAATTTTATAACTAAATCTTTTAATATTTTTTCTTGTGTTCCTTTTCCTATTATATATAAATTTATTTTTTTCTCTGGATATTTATTAACTATAACATTAAATGAATTTATTAAATAATCGATTCCATAAACTTTTTCTAAAGACTTCACTATACCTATGTTTACTTCATCATTACTTCTTTCTTCTTTATCATTAAATATATTAATATCAATTCCAAAAGGGGTAATATAAATATTTTTATTAGTATATTTTTTAGCTTCTCTTGCCATATACTCTGATGTTGAAAAAATCTCATCAGCTTTTTTAAAATTATATTTTAATATACTCTTTTGAATTAAACCTTCTTTAGGAAATAATAATACATCACTTCCCCATAGAGATATAACATATGGATGATAATTGCATAATGCTCCAAATAATCCATAACTAGACGCATAATGAGCATGTAATATATCCGGATTTATTTGTTTAACCAATTTTCTAATTTTTATAATTTTTTTAAGATATCCTATTTTATCTGAACTATTTTCTTTTTGTGATACTGAATTATCTATATCTAAACTGTGAACCGTAACTCCTTCTATTTCTCCAGATCTTAGAGATATAACATGAATTTCATATCCCTTCCCTAAGAAATACTTACACCACTTTTCAGTATGTTGACTCTTTATATCTGCTAAATAGCATATTTTCATCTATCTTCACCATCTCTTATTCTATTAATAATATATCTATTATTATATACTATAACTATAAAAATTTACAATTATTCTTTTCCGAGTTTTAGTTACATTAAAATCAAATATCATACTTAATTTGCTATTTATTTTAATGACTACTACTTCCTTTTAAATACTTAATTAAACAAATTTAATAATATATAATTATATATTATTGACATCAAATCCCCAAAAAACTATAATTAAAATAAACTGTTCCTATGAAAGGTTGTAGACTTATGAATTTATATGGAAAGCTAAATAATATTTTATTATTATTATTCATTTTATTATCTCCTATTCTTCCAACATACGGAAAGATAACTTCAGATTTGATAATTTATATGTTATTATTTTTACAAATTATTGGGTTTATATTTATTAAAGACGAAAGAAATCAAACCATAACAAATTTGAAAAAAATATTAAAGGATAAAATGTTTTTAACTTTAATATTCCTTAATATAATTATGTACACATCTGCTTTTGTAGCATTAGATAAAAGAATTTCTATTACTCACAGTATTCGTTTTAGTTTTTATTTATTTATATTCTATGTAATATCCTATAAAATTACTACTAAAAAAAATATTAAAATAGTTTTGAATACTTTTATTTTCACTTCAGGTCTAATTGGAATAATTACACTTATTCAAGTAATTACTATAAAATTAACAGGTGATAATATAGATCTTTTTCATAGAGTTTCTTCCACTTTGGAAAATCCTAATAATCTAGGAGCTTACAGTATTTTTTCTATATTCATTTGTATAATGCTACTGATAAACTCTAAAGAAAGAGTTTCAAAAAATATATATGGAAGCCTTGTTATTCTTCTATTATGTAATATAATAATATCACAATCTAGAAATGCCTTATTAGCCCTTATTTTGGGTGTTTTACTTATTTCTATATTATATGATAAGAGATATATTATTTTTTCTGCTATACTCCCTATAATTCTTTTTATAATACCTCAAAGCAGAGTAAGACTTTTAGGTATATTTGATTTTTCTCAAAATAGCTCTAGAATTAAGATATGGAAAATAACAGAAATAATGATTAAAAACAAAAATGAACTATTTGGTATAGGTTATGAAAATTTCGGATTAAATTATCCAATCTATGTAAACAGTAATCAGACTTATTTTGTAAGAGAAAGTTTACAAGCTGTTCATCCACATAATATTTTTCTTAAGTTCCAGGTTGAACTTGGGATTTTTGGAACCATTGCTTTTATTGCTTTTCTTATAGTATCAATGTTTACACTTTATAAACTTATAAATTCAACTAATGATAAGTTTAGCAAATCAATTTTCATTGGTATAACTATAAGCTTTTTAGTTTTTCAATTTATGAATTTAATAGATAGTTACTACGGTTCCCCTAAAGTAATAATTTCAATGTTTATTATTTTAGGAATTGCCAATAGTTATAAACATATAAAAAAATCTAACTACTACTCAGCATTATAAATTTAGAGATATGAAACTAACTAATCTATTTTTTAAGATGCCTTTAATTGTTAATATAATAAAACCTATGTTATGATTTCATAACATAGGTTTTATTTTTTCATATACCTAGGGATATTAAATAAACTTATTTATTTTCCCAAGGTTTTGAATTTAAATATTCTATAAACGGTTCTCTTAACTCTTCTCTCTTCATTGCATACTCAACAGTCGCTTCTAAGAATCCAAGCTTATCTCCAACATCATATCTTCTGCCTTCAAAGTTATAGGCATACATTGCCTCATTTGATATCAACGTTTTTAAAGCATCAGTTAATTGAATTTCTCCACCTTTTCCTGGCTTGGTATGTTCTAATATATCAAATATTTGTGGTGTTATTATATATCTTCCTAAAATTGCTACATTACTTGGCGCATCTTCAAGTGATGGCTTTTCAACTAAATCCTTTACTTTATAAACTCTATCTTCTATATGAATTCCATCAACTATTCCATATTTATTAACATCTGTAGCTGGTACCGTTTGTACTCCTAGTATAGAAGTCTTATATTCACTAAAGCAATCAATTAACTGTTTTAAACATGGCTTTTCACTATCAACGATATCATCACCTAGCAATACTGCAAAAGGCTCATTGCCAACAAATGCCTTAGCACAATAAATAGCATGACCAAGCCCCTTAGGTTCCTTCTGTCTTATATAATGAATATCTACCATATCTGATATATCTTTAACTAATTCTAATAAGTCTTCCTTACCACTTTTAGCTAATTCCATTTCTAGTTCTATTGATTTATCGAAATGATCTTCAATACATTTTTTATTTCTTCCTGTAATAATTAGAATTTCTTCAATTCCTGATGCTATAGCTTCCTCTATTATGTACTGTATAGTTGGTTTATCAACTATAGGCAACATTTCCTTAGGTTGAGCTTTAGTCGCTGGTAAAAACCTTGTACCAAGGCCAGCTGCTGGTATAATAGCTTTTCTTACTTTCATAAATTTAACTCCTCTCTTCACACTGATTATACATAAGCGATTTTCAAAAAATAACTAGTCAAATTCAGGTCTATTCATTTTGAAAACGCCCTATACATAATATTAATACTTACCTTAATATTACCATAATTAAAAACTTTTTCAATGAAATACTACTTTATAATTATGATTATCTTATTGTTTTTATAAATTCTATATATTTAGTATGATTAATAGCAAAATTACCCGAAACACTCTCTTTATCTTCTAAACTTCTAGTAACAACCGAGCCTAAACTTATACTACATTTTTCACCAATTGTTAACCCATTAGATATTATTGCTCCAAGTCCGATCCAGCAATCTGCTCCAACTATAGTTCTTCCGCCTATAGTAGTATTAGATGCAATTAGATTTCTTTCACCAATTTTAACTCCATGTTCAATATGCACAAAGTTATCAAGCTTTGTATAATCTCCAATTACAGTATTATCCCATGTGTATAAAGCCTTATCAATACAACTATTATATTGAACCTCTACAAATTCGCCTATTTTAACCCCTCCTGTGTGAACAACGTTCATTATAATTCCATCAACCCTTTTATATTCATAACCTTCTCCACCTAAAATACAACCTGCTCTTATAATTGAATTATCCCCAATTATAGTATTCTCTCTAATAACTACAAACTCTTCTATCTTAACATTATTCCCTATTATCACATTTTTATCACTTATTGATGCCAATTTACTTATTAAGCAATTTTCACCTATTGTAGTTTCAAATTCTTTTCTAATATAATCATTACTACTTGTTAGTTTATTATGTAATTTAAAATAAGCCATTCTTGGAACGGCTGCAATTAATATTCCATATCTCCCCTTTAACTTTTCTCCAATTTCTTTAGTAGTTATAAGGCAAGTTATATTATCACCTAACCCTTCAATATACTTTTCATTTTCAATAAAAGAAAGTAATTCTTCTTCGCATTTAGAAACTGCTAACCCCATAGATGTAAAATTTCCATCATTTAAAAGTATAGCTCCTTCAATCAATTCACAAATATTGCTTAATTTCATATTAATCAACCCCTAAAACTTTTCTATACTAAGGGAGTTTTTAAGAAATAACTAATCATATTCTTTCAGACCCTTAATTACTAATATTATATCAATAATTAACAACTATTTAAATGTAATAATTTATTGAATAAAATGATGATTCATGTTATTATAATTAATATATTATTTGCTATATTTTTAATAAAATTATATAAATTATATCAATTTGTTATCAATTCAAAATAAAAAGTATTAATTTAGTTCTTTGCAGAATTAACTTAATTTTAATTCTACAAAAAGATGATATCAATTATTATTATTTACAAATTTAGAAAAGAGGTATTTTATGAAAAAATCAACAAAAGACGCAATTGTAATAGGTTTTGCCTTATTCGCTATGTTCTTTGGAGCTGGAAACTTAATTTTCCCAGCATTTCTTGGTAAAACTTTAGGAGCAGAATTCTTTATAGGAATAATAGGTTTTGTAATAACAGGAGTAGGTCTGCCACTTCTTGCAATACTTGCTTGTAGTAAAGGTGATGGTACTTTTGAAACATTAGCCGGCAAAATAAATACTAAGTTTGCAATTATTTGTACAGCTGCACTATTTATTGCAATTGGACCGATGCTTGGTATTCCAAGAACAGCTGCAACAACTTTTGAACTTACAATTCACCCGTTTTTCCCAAGTATTTCACCATTTGTAGCAATGGCAATTTACTTTGCAATAAATATGTTCTTTGTACTTGGAAGCGACTCAATAATAGATGTAATAGGAAAATATTTAACTCCAGCTCTTTTGATTATATTATCAGTAATTATTTTCAAAGGATTTTTCTTCCCAATAGGAGAAATAGTAACTACTAATTCTTCATCCGTATTATCAAAATCCTTACTTGAAGGATATCAAACTATGGATGCACTAGCTGCTCTATTATTTGCAGGAATAGTGACTACATCACTAAAAACAAAAGGCTATAAAACTAAAGAAATGTCCTCAATGATATTAAAATCAAGCTCAGTTGCTGTTTTAGGGCTAGCTTTCGTCTATGGAGGGTTAATGTACATAGGTGCTCAAACAGTTACCTTAGCGCCAGCAGATATCTCAAAAACAGGTTTATTATTATTAATATCTAAATCAATACTTGGTAGCTTGGGCCCTGTAGTAATTGGTATTGCAATGGGACTCGCTTGCTTAACAACTTCAATTGGATTGTTAACAGCTGGTGCTACTTTCTTTGAAAAAATATCAAAAGGTAAATTATCTTATAATTTCAATGCAATATTTTTAGCCTTAATAAGTTTAGGAATAGCTCTATTAGGTGTTGATAAAATAATTGTATTATCTGTACCAATATTAAATGTATTGTATCCAGTTTCAATAACATTAATAGCAACAACATTATTAAGCAAATACTTAAAAAATATTAAAGCTGTTAGACTAGGTGTTTATACTTCATTAATATTTGGAATACTACTTGCTATTCCGGGTTTAAACTTAACATTAATTCCATTAGCTAACATAGGATTTGGTTGGGTAATTCCTACAGTTATTGCTATAATAATTGGATATATAATTCCAAACCATATAAAATAAATAAAAAAGTTCATTCTTTAGTCACTTTCAAAAAAGGAGCTGTTATATAACTAACTAAATAAGTTAGTTATATAACAGCTCCTTTTTCATAGAAAATATAAAAAGACGGATTTAAAAAATCCGTCTTTTTTAGTTTTTAGATATACTATCATATAATTTTATAAGTTTCGCTTCTTCTGTATCCCAACAAAACTTATTTTCAAAAACTCTTCTGTTTTCTTTCCCTTTAGCATTTATTATTTCTTTATTAGTTCTATAATACTCTATAGTTCTAATAATTTCATCAAGATCTAAAGGGTTAACATATGTACCTATATCACCAAATAACCTTGCCCAAAATGGAAAATCTGATAATATTACAGGTAATTCACAAGCCATATATTCAAATACCTTTGTTGGAATAGCCTCTTTATAATTAGGGGTCGGATGTAATATACTCATTCCTAAATCTGCTGCTTTAACATACTTATAGAGCTCCGAAATAGGTAATTTACCGAAGTATCTAGTATATTTATATCCTGCTAACTGAGTGCATTCTTTAAATAATTCTTCCGTTTCCCAGCCCCCTATAACCCATAATTCAACTTTACCCTTAAAGCTTTCAGTTGAGTTAATCATTTCTTTAATACCTCTTATTTTGGTAATGGAACCTATGTATATTATTATAAATTTCCCTTTTGCTTCATTTATAATAATAGGGACTGTTTCATCTATAATATCTTTCATAGCAAAATTTTTAACAACCACAATATTATTATGGTAATCAAGAAACTTCTCCTTGAATTCATCTTGAGTTGTTACAATTGAATCGAATCCTTTAGAATTATTTTTTTCATATTTATTAAAAGCTTTAGATATTAATTTCCTTATTTTCATACTACCTAAATACTTTTTAGAGAGTATTTGTTTAGGCATATCTTCATGCACATCATATATTACTTTTTTACCTATCTTTTTAAGCTTTTTACCTAAAGGAATCAACTCAGGATCATGAAAATGATATATATCAGCATCTACATCTACAGCTTTGTTATAAGCTTCTCTGGTTTTATAAAACATTCTGTAGATCCTATTATTATTTTTACTTAACGGTATAATTTTAACTCCATTAATAATTTTTTCTTTATCAGCCGTTACTATTAACGATACCTCATACCCTGCTTTACTTATGCTACTGCATTGTTTAAATAATATTCTACCATCATTTTCAGGATGTGCTGTGGAAATATGACAAACCTTTTTTTTCATCCAATCACCTATCCTGTTAATTATTTATATAAATTATTTCATATCTGAACTTGAAAAGTTCTCTAACGGAAATTGTACAGGCATTCCTGTTTTTCTTGATTTATATGCAGCTAATATTATTGATAAAGGTACTATTGCATCTTCCCCACTTACATAAGGTTTTCTATCTTCATTAATAGCTTCAATTACATCTTTAAATAAAGGAGTATGACCTTCTCCATATACATTATCTATTTCTACCTGTAAACTTGATTTTACAGAATCCTCATCTTCACCTTCAAATCTCCAAGTTTTCAATTCATTAACTGCTAAACCACCAATTACAGCAGTTCCTTCAGTTCCAAATATACTTAATGTTTCTTCTAAATTTTTAGGAAACACAACTGCACTACCTTCAACAATACCTATTGCTCCATTTTTAAATCTAATTAATATAGCTCCAAAATCTTCACCTTCAATTGGATTTCTAAAAGTATCACATTCAGCATAAACTCTTTCAACTTCTCCACCCATCATCCATTGAAGCAAATCAATATTATGTATACATTGATTCATTAAAGTTCCGCCATCTAAATCCCAAGTTCCTCTCCAAGGCGCTTGAGTATAATAACCCTCATCTCTTCTCCATAAAATCCTTGCTGTTCCATTCATCATTCTGCCAAACTTATTTCCTTCAACAGCTTCTCTTAACTTTTGTATAGGAGCATTAAATCTATTTTGATGAGATACAGATAGTTTAACATTATTCTTTTTAGCTACCTCTATCATTTCATTAGCATCATCAATTGACATAGCCATTGGTTTTTCAACTATACAATGTTTCCCCTTATTCATGCAATAAATAGCTATTTCTGCATGATATCCACTTTCTGTCGCTATAGTTACAACATCAATATCTTCATTTTCTAACATTTCCTTATAATCTTCATAAATTTTAACTTCTAAATTTTCATCTTGCATTTTATTTATATATTCATCTTTTTTAGCTATTGCTCTATCTAATTTAACATCACAAGTAGCTACTAATTGAGAACTATCTCTATTTTTCACAAGTGCTTCAACATTTTTATAAGATATTCTTCCGCATCCGATTAGTGCAAATTTTAGTTTTTTCATCTTAATACCACCTTATATACATTTTATAATAGTTTTTAAAATTAATGATATATCAAATATTATATTGCTTTTTTCAATGTATTCTAAATTTAAGCTTAACTTATCTTGCATTATAACATTTATATAATATTCTTCTGGGTTATCAACTTTTCCTAAAATAGCATTTTCATCTTTATATCTTAAAGATGCCATATCTGTTATTCCAGGTCTTATAGATAATACTTCTTTTTGCTTTTCAGTATATAATGCTACATATTTAGGAACTTCTGGCCTTGGTCCAACCAAGCTCATATCTCCATTCAAAACATTAAACAACTGAGGTAATTCATCTATTTTAAATTTTCTTAAAATAGATCCAACCTTTGTTATTCTAGAATCATCACCTACTGTTATTTGTTTTCCTAACTTTTCAGCATCATTTATCATAGTTCTAAATTTATATATATTAAATTCTTTCTCATCTCTACCAACTCTTTTTTGTAAAAACAATATATTTCCTGATGAACCTATACTAATAATAATGCTTACTATTATAAATATTGGAGATAATATTATTATTCCAATTAAAGACATAATAATATCAAAAATTCTTTTTATAAACTGATTAGTTTTTTTCATTATATATACCTCTATTTAGTATTTTATTTTTATAGACTTTTAAACTTATTAAAATCAAATAAAACAATATGACTTACTTTGTAATAGCAACCTCATTTACTTCTTTAGGTTCTTTATATGTAGGTACTATTTGCTTCATTTTACTTTTAACAATTTCTTCATCATTTTCTAATAATATCTTTCTTAAATCTTCTAACTTAGCTTTCAAAATTTCCATATCGTCAAAAGTTGGCTTACCTATGTGAATTTTATTATGAGTTGTTTCTAGTAAACCTTCTTCACTCATTAATAGCTCCTCATAAAGCTTTTCACCAGGTCTAAGTCCTGTTACTTTAATCTTAATATCCCTATTAGGTTCAAATCCTGATAATTTTATTAAATCTATAGCTAAATCATATATTTTAACAGGTTCACCCATATCTAATACAAATATTTCTCCACCTTTAGCAAACCCACCAGCTTGCAACACAAGTTGAGCAGCTTCTGGTATAAGCATAAAGTATCTAGTTATACTTTTATGTGTAACTGTGACAGGTCCGCCATTCTTTATTTGCTTTTTAAATAATGGAATAACAGAACCGTTGCTTCCAAGTACATTTCCAAACCTAACAGCTACAAATTCTGTTTTACTTACTGAATTAAAGGCTTGGGCAATCATTTCACATAATCTTTTAGTAGCTCCCATAATATTAGTTGGATTAACTGCTTTATCTGTAGATATTATTACAAACTTTTCTACTTTATATTTATCTGCAACTTCTGCTAAGTTAAATGTTCCAAAAACATTATTTTTTATAGCTTCTTTAGGTGAATCTTCCATTAGAGGCACATGTTTATGTGCTGCTGCATGGAATACAACTTGAATTTTATATTTTTCAAATATTTCTTCTAGTCTATCTTTATCTCTTACTGATCCTATTAAAACTTTCATATTTAAATCTGGATAATTAACTTTTAATTCATTTTGTATATCATAGATAGTATTTTCATATATATCAAATAAAATAAGTACTCTAGGTCCAAATGTTACTATTTGCCTACAAAGTTCAGATCCTATTGAACCTCCAGCACCAGTAACTAAAACAACTTTATTATTTAAGTATTCTGAAATACCTCTGCTATCTAATACAACTTGATCTCTACCTAATAAATCTTCTAGTTCTACGTCTTTAATTTTACTAACAGTAGCTTCCCCTGAAATTATTTCATAAATTCCTGGAATTATTTTAACTTTACAATTAGTCCTTTTACAAATTTCAAGAATTTCTTTTTTGTTTTCATTATCTATTGATGGTATAGCTAATATAATTGTATTTATCTCTTTTTCTTGAGCTAATCTTACTATATCTTTGCGACCACCTTCAACTTTTACTCCACTAATACGTTTTCCTTTTTTGTACTCTCTGTCATCTATTAGCAATATAGGGTTTAGTTTTAAATTTCTTCTAGATAACATTTCATTAATTATCATTGTTCCAGCCGATCCTGCTCCTATTATCATAACCCTTTCCTGATCACCTGAATATTTATATGGAAGGTACAACATCATTCTTCTGTAAACTCTATATAATATTCTATACCCAAGTACAAAAATACAAGTTAACATAGTACCAATTACAGACACATTTAGAGGTATTGTAGACCCTAATGTTCTTGTATAAATTATAACAAGACCACCTGCTAGGATTCCGCCACCTACTCCTAAAAGAAACTCATCTGTTCCTGTTAAATGCCAAAGAGAACTATACATTTTAAATGCTGCAAAACATATAATATATATAATAGTTACAATAACTATATCTTCTTGATAAATAGTTGCTATTTCTGTAAACCTATCAAAAAACGTAATATTAATAGCTAATAAATATGCCATATTAACTAAAAAAATATCTATTACAATAAGTATCAAAGTTTTAATTTTATTCATTTTTGCTCCTTCTCTTCTACTGCCTTAGAAGATATAATATATACAATAGTATATTTAATTACTTTAATTATACTACTAAACCCATATTATTGTCTATAAATACAACAATGTGTTATTTCCTCATTTCCTCATTTCCTCATTTCCTCATTTCCTTATTTCCTTATTTTCTTATTTCCTTATTTTCTTATTTCCTTATTTTTTTATTTCCTTATTTTCTTATTTCCTTATTTTTTTTATGCTATTAATAATTATACTCCTGTACATTATTAATACTATTGCTAATGATCCTATAGTTAAATATAAAATTATACTATTAAATTTATAAGCACTAGAATATGCCGCTAATATATATACCGCTATTATACATACCCAGAATTTTTTCAATTTATATTTAACTTTATAATATTTATTTGAATAATATGTTCTAGCTATAAAGAATAATATATACGCTAAACCCGTTGAAATAGCAGCTCCTTTAGCACCATATTTAGGTACTAGTATTAAATTTCCTATAACATTACTTATTGCTGATATTATTGCAACATAAATATGAGATTTTGTATTTTTACTAAAATTAATACCCATAACAGTTGTCTCTGATATAGTATACATTATTGGCATTAAAACTAAAAATGGGAATATAAATTCTGCCCCTGCATATTCGGAACCTATAAACATAATTATAATATCCTTTAAAGCTATTATAATTATTGAAATTAATAACATAATTACAGTTACTATTTCATTTATTTCAATAAAAAAGTCTGTATTCTCTGGTTCCTTAGCATATTTTTCATAAGCTACCGGTGTCCAAAATGTTGTAAATGTACCTTGAACTATATTTAATAATGCTATTATGCTCATAGCTCCTCCATATAATCCAATTTCCTCATATCCCGAAAACATTCTCAATGATATTTTATCTATTGATTGAAATATCCATATAATTGACATTGAAAAAACAAATGGTGTTCCGTATTTAAATAATTCTTTAGTTTTTGTATTAAGTTCTTCTCCCTTTTTAGAGTCAAACCATTCTCTCCTATCATATACCAATGCTACTCCACACATAACTACATTTGATATAATAGTTGCTAATACAATTGTCATATAACTATTCTTAAATATAGTAAATATCAGCACTATAAATATTAAGTATGATACCTTATTTAATATTGTAAATATTGAATATATTTTCCCCTTTTGTTTCATTCTTATGTTTAATAATGCAAAATTTGATATTATACTAAATGTACTATGTACTAACATAAGTAGAACTATTGTAAATGATACTTCTTGAATTATCATATTAGAAATAGGTTTATATAATATAATTAATATTAATCCTAAGATTAAGTTTAAAATCAAAGGTAATTTAATACTTTTTCTTAATAGTTTCCCTCTATTATATTCTTTCTCATCATTATAATATCTAATATATGCTTGGTCTCTCCCTAATGTCATTATAACTATTATTAAACTTGTAGCTGTAATAAACATAGATGCTTTACCATATTCTGCTGGCAATATAATTCTTGTTATTAATGGAGATGAAATAAGCCCTATAATTAAAACTATTCCATTTCCCAGAGCAAATTCCATAAATTTTTTTAATAATTCTTTCACACTCTATCACTATCTCCCAACACACATTCAAATATTTTTATATAATCTTAATCATCTTTTATTTTCCGTCTTTTATTTTAGATGAGTTATTACATAATTTTATTATTCAAAACTTCTCTGTATATATTATCTATTTTCTTTACTACTACATCTTCGCTAAATCTTTCCTTAATATAATTAGAAATTTTCTCCTTATTAAAATCACTATAATTTTCTATCATGCTTCTCATTGATTTACATAAAGCTTCTACATTATCTACTTCAATTAAATATCCCATATATTTTTCAAAGAAATCTTCTGGGCCACCACATTTAGTTGCAATTATTGGCAAACCACAAGCTAAAGCCTCTATATACACAACTCCAAAAGTCTCAAAGCTACTTGGAAGCACAAAAGCCGAAGACTTATTTAAATATTCATTAATAATATCTCTTTTTATAGCTCCTATGAATTTCACCTGATTTTCTACTTCTAACTTATTACATAACATTTTCAAGTTATTTCTTTCAGGGCCATCTCCAATAATTATTAACTCTACATCTTCACCTTTAAACTCGCTACTAAAAGCTTCAATTGTTAAGTTTACTCTTTTATCTAATTTCAAATTTGATACTGAAATAAATTTGAAATTTCTAGGCATATCACTTTTAACATAATTAAAAACACTTGTATTTACTATGTTTGGAATAACAACTATATTTACTTTCGTATATACCTCCATAGATTTCTTAAGCTTACTTCCTACACTTATCAATGCGCTTGCACTATTATAAGCTTCTCTTAATATGTTTTTATGATAATTATCCATTTTATGATTCATTACTATTGATAAATGTTCAGTAATTATATATGGAATGTTGTATTCCTCTTTTATATACTTTCCAACTAATCCACCATACAATCCACAATGTACATGTATAATATCCGGCAAACCATATTTTTTTATATATATTTTAAATAATTTAATACTTTGCCTAACCCAAAGATTCACCCCAAAACTATTCCTCATTAAAAGAATATTCCACCCATGTAATCTTATAGTATTTATTTCATCTTCACAATTATCAGTTATTTGGAAATGATTTTTAACAATTGTACTTTTATTTATTCCTGTTACTCTTCTAGTCTCACTA
The DNA here is from genome assembly GCF_900104115.1 of Clostridium gasigenes. Classification (GTDB taxonomy): domain Bacteria; phylum Bacillota; class Clostridia; order Clostridiales; family Clostridiaceae; genus Clostridium; species Clostridium gasigenes. Next base: position 45,066 of record NZ_FNJM01000007.1, on the reverse strand, counting down.
TATATTAGCCCTATTTTTTTTCCGCTTTTTTTAACTGCAATAGTTTGTTCTTTAAAAAAACTACTCCTTAAAGGAACATCCTCTGTAGGATATGCAGATGGAATCACTAAAATATGCATATATTTCTCCTCTTACTTAAAAATACTATTTCTCCTAAATTCTTTACTTATTTTTAATTATATCACTATGTATGTTAAAATAACAAAAAGAACTACAATATTATTAAATTGTAGTTCTTAAAATTTTATCTATATATCTATTATTTTTCTTTATATATATTAGATTCTTTAACAAAATAATTTGGACGTCTTTTCACTTCTAAATATGTTTTTGATAAATATTCACCTAGTATTCCTAATACTATTAATTGTATTCCACCCAAAAAAGTAATAAAGCAAATTATAGATGCATATCCAGGCATATCAATACCTATTACCAAAGTTTTAATTAAAGTTATAACAAAATAAATAAAGCTAAAACCTGAAAATATTAATCCTATAATTGTTGCAATTCTTAACGGCGCTGTTGAAAAACCTACAATTCCTTCCAAAGCATATTTTAATAAAGCTAAACCAGACCATTTTGTAGTACCTGCTACTCTTTCTTCACTCTCATAGCCAAGCCACTTAGTCTCAAATCCTACCCACTCAAAAATTCCTTTTGTGAATCTTTGGGATTCTTCTAATGCTAGTACACAATCAACCATTTGTCTCGACATAATTCTATAATCTGTTGCTCCTTCAGGTATATTCACATCAGATATTTTGTTAATAAGTTTGTAAAATTTTATAGAAAAATATTCCCTATATCTTTTTTCACCTTTTCTTGCTTCTCTTTTCGCCGCTACTGAGTCATAGCCTTCCTCTATAAGAGGCATCATGTCTAAAATAAGTTTCGGTGGATGTTGTAAATCAACATCCATCAATATTACATAATCTCCTGTAGACTCTTTTAAACCTGCTAAAATCGCAGATTCCTTACCAAAATTTCTTGAAAAAGATATATACTTAACATTTGTCGTTTTCTCAGACAAATTTTTAATTATTTTTAATGTATTATCTTTACTACCATCATTAATAAAAATATAATTAAAATTATAATCTTTTATGTTTCTTAATATATCTGTGCATTCTTTATAAAAAATTTCTATAGATTCTTCTTCATTATAACAAGGTACTATTATATCAACAGGTTTCATAATTTATCTCCTTTTTAGTAAATTATATATATAATAACCTATTTTTTTACTTTTTGATACAAATATTAATACTAATGTAATCAAGGAGACTGAAATTCCTAAATTAATAGCTTTTGATTTATATGTCATTTCAATTACATGATTTCCACTATTAGCTTCAAGTGACATAAATCCTCCATTAGCTATTATAGGATTTACTTTTTTACCATCCATAATAATATTCCAGTTTTTATCATAAGCAATAGGGAAGAAGATATATCCCTCTGTGCTAGTTTCTACTTCTGCTTTTAGCCATCCATTTTTCCTAATTAAACTATTAGTCTCTATCCTATTCATTTCTTTTATTGATCCTTCAATATATTCACCATCAATATACTCTAATTCACCATAGTTTTTTAATGATTCGGGCAATTCTAATATATCTCCATTTGAAAAATTGCCTAGATATATTTCATTTTTCTCCATATAATCGGCTTGTAAGTATGGCAATTGCAGATTTTTTTCTACATAGTTCCCATTTATTGAAAAATCTACACTTTGTATATTTTTATCATCTTTTGGCGTAATTAAATAGTATTCTCCACTTTGAGTTATTGAAATTATATTGGACTCTATTGGAATACTTTTTATTATATCTCCTTCTAATTTCTCTATATCAACTTTTTCTCCTTCAGTTGGAATTATTAGATTACTATATAATAAAGCATCTCTCTGAGTCACATGTTTATCCAACCCGCCTTCAATCAAACTTTCTTTATCAAAATATTTTATATAACTATTTTCTATTTGAAAAATATAATACGTATTATTATCTACAAATGTATCAATTAACTTTGAGTTAGTATAAGGAGAGTAATTAAATTTAGAAATATAATATTCTGTATCAACTAAATTCGCTATAATATTTCTCCCTTTAAACTCTTGTCTAACTAAATATTCACTAGTATTACCTAAAACTTTTCCTATTCCAGAGTACATAGTATTAATCAGAGAACTATATCCTGAAACCCCTTCAATATTATGAGCTAAATATATATTTGCTTCTGAAACAGTATCTCTTATTTCAATTCTATTCTGATCTCCATAATTATCTTTCATATAATTAAGTAATCTCGTGTATTCGTATCTTGTTTCATTTGGAATCATATTCTTTTTAGTATAAGTTATAAATATTTGCCCTGTTAATTCAGCCAAAACCAATATAGAAAGTAATACAACTAACCACTTTCTATTTTTATTTAATAATAATAAAATAGCTAAATATGCAACTAAACATATTATATTTATTAGTATAAGATTTTGCCCTAAATTATTTAATTGTAATATTAAAATAATTAAATTTGCACATCCTACAGTTATTATACCTAACTTTAATTTTCTATTATTTTCTTCAACAAGCTCTTTTATTGCCATACATGCAATAATTCCAATGTATATATTTAATATTACATTATACCTATAATTGCCTCCTGCTGGTGAATATGCAAAATTAAATATATAATTTAATTTATCGTTAAAAATTGCAAATACTATTACACCTATTGGTATTAAATATAATCTAGATTTTTTTATATTTCCAAAGATCAAATAAGCAACACTTGTAATCATCCCAAATATCGTTATGTATGTATCACTTTGTGATGCTGTAAATCCAATGAAATTCTGTGTGAAAATATAAGCAACACGCTTATAACTATTTAAAAATGTAACTACAGAATTAGAGCTTTTCGCTGATGATGACATAATATCAATAGCTGGTATAAGAACAAAGGAAGATAATGCTATTGAAATAATAGCTAATAATGCCATATTTAATATATATTTAAATATACCTGTTTTTCCCTTTAAATAAATATATCTTATTACTCCATATAAGGCTATATGCGGAATCATTATAATTGCCATATAATAATTTGAAGAAATAAATAAGAATACACTTATAACAAATAATTTTTTACCTTTATCTTTTATAACCCTCTCTATTCCAAGCAACACTAATGGTAAAAATATAAATGTATCTAACCACATAACTTGATATGATCCATATATTATTATGTAGTAACAAGACATATATATTATAGTTCCTAACCATTTATATCCATTTTTGCTTATCTCTCTAAAATATAAGGATGTAATATATGCTAAAACTGTCATTTTTAAAGTCATAAAATAAGGTAATATCGCTAGCATACTATATTTTTTGAAAAATAACAGTATAACATTAAATGGACTAAGTAAATAATATAATGCTTGTGCATATGTACTATCCCCAAGTGCAATATTCCAGCTGTACAACCAGCTATTATCTTTAAAACTTAAGTGATTTTTATAAAATTCTAAAAAATCTAAACCTTGACTATACAAATCACTTATTAGAACACTTTTTTTAAATAAAAACATTATAAAAAAAGTGCTTATCGCTATTATTCCTGATATTGTTATATCTTTTGCAATCCCTTTAACTTTTGCAACCCCTTTAACTTTTGCAACCCCTTTAACTTTCGAACTCATATTTATACCCCTCATAATTTTATTTCAATGCCTTTTTTACCAAAAAGAAATTTATTGGTATACTTATTGAATACACAATAAATGGTGCAATTTTAGGTTCTATATTTATATTAACAAATAAGTTTAACAATCCCATTTGTAATAAATAGTTGAACCCATGTGCTAATAAAAATCTCATTCCTTTTTTCTTAGTTGGAATAGTCTTAAATGTAAAATAATTTGTTAATATAAAATTAAAGAATAAACTTCCCAGATAACCTACGGTATAAGAAAAATTTACTCCTATAAATCTTAGCAAAATTATATATATAGTATATTGAATTAATGTAGCTAACCCACCTACAAATCCAAATCTTATTATTTCCCCTATTTGCCTTTTAGTTAATAATTTCATTCCATTCCCCCCGCTATAAACAAACAACATATATTTACTCTATCCTAGAATTTTATTAAACTGAAACTTTAATAAACACTTTCTTTATCCCTATTTCAAATTCATTAAAATCAAAGTATCTATATGTCCTCTTAATCTAAAAGTGTATCCATTACAACTAAAACTCTATCTACCCATAAAGAGTCTTTTAAAACCTTGTTTTTTATATTATCTTTATAAATAATATATGATTTTTCATCAGATATCATCTCTATAATAGCCTTACTTAAATCTTCACTATTATGCTTAGCTACTTTTCCTATATTGTATTTATTAATTATCTTTGAAATTTCCTTGCAATCAGTTGATAAAATTGGTTTTTCATAAGATATATATTCAAATAACTTTATAGGTACTGCCAAGTCCATATAACCACCCTTATTAAAGGTTACTATAGAATATTTAGATTTATCATAAATCTCCTTAAGCTCGTCTTTTCCAGACTTACCTATAAATAAATTTAGCCATTCTTCATCCTTATATTTATTTGTAATATCATTTTCATTTCTACATACTAAATTAAGCTTTATATCCTTATTTATGTTATATGCACTTTTGAAAGATGATAATAATAGATCTGCGCCATATCCACCCTCTATTCCCCCTACATAGATAAAAGTATTATCATCTCCATTTGATAATCCCTCTATCTTTTCAGCTCCTGGCATCAATATAACTTTTTTATCGTGATGAAAGTGTTCCGCAAATGACTCTGACGGGAAATATATTACCTTACTTGTTATTTTGAATATATTCCAATCAAATTTATGCATAAGTACTATTATCTTAGTTTTAAGTCCCTTTTTAGGGTAATCCTCTGATAATTTCCAAAATGCATCTCTATAAAATACACCTGTTGGAACCTTTTTTATTTTACTTATATATAGTAGTAATAAATGATCACAAATATTAAATATAACTCCTGACGGTGGCTCTACATAACACAAATCATATTTTTTGTTTTTTATCTCTTTAAAATATTTCCAAACTTTTTCCCATCTTGATTTCTTATTATTTTGTTGTCCTTCAAGCAATTTAACATTTACACCAATACTATTAAAAGCATCATATATTTTTTTAGGTCTTACAGATGATCCACTTTTTTGTTCATCAAAGTCTACAAATGTTATATAAAGAATATTTGTATTATCCATTTTTATTCAACCTCATTTTTTTATTTGTAAGTGTAATTACATATATCGAAGGTAACCACATTGTAATTATGGAAGCACTATTGATTATATAGGGTTCCATAAAATTAAATATTATAAATATAATAAAGTACACTCTTATTACATTAGCTTCTTTTCGATCTAATTTAAATGTATATCTAAATGTTATAACTAATATAAGCACCCCTAAAATTAATCCTATTAAACCACTTTGCAGAAATAATTCTAAAAATCCATTATGAGTATGTGCCGCTACCCTATCGTATATAGGTACAATTTTGTTATTTAATAGATAGCTTGTAGATTCAAATCCATTTCCTAAGATAGGATTATCAGTTAATTTATCCAAAGCATAATCCCATATATATCTTCTTCCACTAAATGTTAATGTTTTATGAAAAATAGATTCTAATATATTATTTATAATTGGCGATGTAAAATTTATTATAGGCAATGCCACTCCTATAATAATACAGATCTTAACTAATGATTTAGAAGCTCTTTTACTTTTTACTATTAACAATAATGGTAAAAATAAACCAATAGTAACTATTCCTGTAGAACTTTTAGAAAACACTATCAATGTAACGCTTAATGCTAACATTAATATAGCAGTGTTCCTCTGTTTATAATCTTTTTTATTATAACTTAAAAAATAAATATATATAAATATACAAAAATTTAAATATATAATCATCGTACTTCTACTTAAATGTATACCTCTTCCCACATGTTCCAATGCACTCTCACCCATATATCCTACCTTTGATAATATAGTAAGTGTCAGTATATCCATAATAATTACTAAGTTACAATATTTTTTTAATATATCAATAATTTCACCCTTATCTAACATACAAAAAATTATAATAAAATAACTACAAGGCCCTATAAAGTTAATATATAATTTTATAGCCTCAAATTTATTTGGTGCCCACAACAGAGTAATTCCAATAAATATTATAAATACTATAGCAAGTGCATATCTTTTCATCTTAATTCTTTTTGTTAACAAATAATAAAAAACTATTAAAACAAAAATAATATTACTTAAAAGCCTTATTATACTAATTAAGCTTGGTGGTATTAAAAATGATTTAAAAAGAGCATCACTAATCGAAGTATTTATAAATAATATAAATATATTAAAATATTTATTATTAAATGTTATTTCATTTAACATTGCTTTCACCTATTACCTCTTTATAAATTTTCTTTAGCTCTTCCATAATAACTTTCTCAGAAAAATTTTCCTTGCAATACTTTTTAATTTCCTTAGAATCATACTTATCATAATTATTAATTACAAGTTCCATTGCATCTATAAGTTGATTTTTATTATCCACATCAATTAAAACTCCACATTTTTCATTAACAAAAGTATCAGGACCTCCTGTTCTAGTTGCTATTACAGGTTTTCCATAGTTCATTGCTTCAACATATACTATTCCAAAAGTTTCAAACCTGCTTGGTAATACAAAGCAGTCACAATTTTTCATATTAAAAGCAACTTCCTCTCTATTTAAACTACCTAATAAGAATATCTTATCATTTAATTCATAGTCATCTATTAATTTTTTAAGATTATTAAATTCCTCTCCATCCCCACCTATAAATAGCTCTACATCTTTAATTTTTTCCTTATTTGAGTTAAATGCTTCTATTAAAGCATCCATAGCTTTTTTCTTTGCTAAAAAACCTAAACTAAAAAATCTAAACTTACTTTTATTTTTATCCTCTTTGATTTCATAATTTGGCATAACTACAGGATTATATATAATCTGTAGTTTATCCTTTGATATATATTTTGATAATTCTTCTTTTAATCCATTTCCTACAACCATTACTCTACTAGCATTTTGAAATAGCTTTCTTAAATATTTCCCCTCTGTGCTACCGACCATCCCTCTTGAATATTTAGTTGAATGTTCAGTTACCACATAAGGTATATCTATTTTTGCCTTAACAAATGCTATCCCAGCATCTAATGCTGAATGAATGTGTATTAAATCAGGATTACCTTCTTTAGCTATAACTTTTTTAATCAGCTTTTTCATAATTATCGAATAATACTTCAAATAAAGTTCTGTTAATTTAGGAAAATAATTATAAGTAGTATATCTATATACCTTTACTTTATTTTCCTCTGAAAACTCTAACTTATTAATTCTATTTTCTTTATCAAACTCTCTAAAGCTTTTTACAGCTATACTCAAAACTATAACTTCTACATTACTTTTTACCAAAGCTTCCGCTTGCTCTTTAAAAAATATTCCGTTTAATGGTGTTTTTTTATCAGGGTACCAAGAAGGTAATACTAATACTTTCATAACTTCTCCTTATTATCTATAGATATTTTAAAAATTTAATTTTAAACTATTTCAGTAACATCTATACTATTCATATACCGTCTTATAAATATATAATGAATCATTGATGATATAATAAATACTATTAGTGTTGCATAGGCCGCACCAATACTTCCATATTTAATTATTAAAATTATATCTAATATAACATTGCATACTCCTGAAAAAATAGCATTTATTAAATTAGCTTTAACATTTCCTACACTTGCTAATATGTTTCCATAAGGTATCCTAAATGTAGCTGATACAAAATAACCAACCATTAAAACTCTAAAGCATGGTATTGCATCCATATACTTTGGAAATACTATTTTAAATATAGGTTCTGCAAATACTAATCCAAATATAGTTATAAATAAGTTTACTACTCCTAAGCCCTTTACTAATAAAGACAGTTTTTCTTTCATCCAAACTTTATTATTTCTATTTTGTGCAAAGTATGGATAAGCAAATACAATTAGTGATAGGGGTATAAACGTTAAATTAAATGGTATTGTTGTTGCATTTTTATAATTTGCAATTATTATAGGATCTTTAGTAAAAGTTCCTATTAACTGAGTATCAAGTAAATATAATATTTGTGACATAGCATTACTAAGCACAGTAATAATTGAATACTTTAAAAACTGTATTTTTTTATCCTTACTTTCCATCTTAGTATTTTTATATAAAAATATATCTTTTCTTATAATGAATGCACCAAGTATTACTGTTGATAAATATGCTAAATACATTCCTAATATTAATCCATTTGCACCCATTATCGCTGAAAATCCAACTGTGAAAACAAAATATGCAACAGTATTAAATACAGTTAGCCTACTAAACTCCTTATTTCTAAGAGTTGATCTTAAATATGCTTGTATTGAACCATAGGTTATACTAAGCAATGGAATAAATGACATTATAAACAAGAATGTTCTGCTACCTTCCATCGCTAACGGTCCCCATGCTGCCCATGCCATAATGCCTAAACTAGTTACTAAATTAATTAGTATCCCAACCTTAGTTCCATAGTTGAAAAAAACAAATTTCTTTCCATCTTCTTTTTCAACACTACAATATTGTAGTATCCCAGCTGTTACCCCCAGGCCTTCTAATAACATAGCTATATTCATGGTATTTTGGGCATAAGAAAATAATCCATACTCTGTTTGTGAAATAATTCTAGTTAAAAAAATAATAGTTGCGAACTGTACAATCTTATTTATAATATTTGCACTAAATATCTGTAATAGACCCTTTTTAAGAAGGGAATTAATCATATCTTTATTAATATGTTTATTCATAAATATCATTTATCCTTTTTATGAAATTAAGTAATGTCATTACTTGAGTTTTCTCTATTACTTTATTACTATTTATCAGCTTCTCACAGTCACTTTTAAGTTCACTATATCCATCTAATAAATATAAGTTCTCTTTTAAGTACTTTGTAATAAAGTTTCTAAGATTATCGTTAGTACTGTACCACTTTTCAAAGGGATTCATATTATTGCTTTGAGATCCAAATCTTTGAATTTGACCGTCTAATACTCTAAAGGCTTTTCCAAAAACAGTTCCCATAAATTTAGCATTAAATTCTGTAGGGTTAATATTCCATTTTTGCCATTTGTAATTAGTAGCTTCCGGATAATATTTTTGTATCATCTTTAAAAACACTGCCTCTTTATATTTATGTTTAGGCTCCATTCTACTACAGTATTCTATTACATCTTGGTTTGTAAAAGGTTCACAAGTTTCTGAAATGCCTAAAGCACTTACTGACCCATTATACATACCATTAATTCCCCTATTGTAAATTGCAAATTTTTCTTCATTTGAATACTTTTCCTTTATCATAGGTGATATAAAATCAACCTTGTCCTTTAGTATTCTTGAATACATCCAATTTTCAATTGAGGGAGGGGTATGTTTAGGAGCATCTATATAATCCCCATGCATTACATCTGCTAAATTTCCATTATGAATAAATCCAAATTCATCAAAGTTAACTAAATTATTTGTTGAAACTAAATGAATAGCTCCACTATAAATATTTTGTCCAAAGTTACCTTCTACTGCCTCATCTATATTCATTAAGAAATTACCATTATTTAAACTTCTAAATATACTATTAAGCTTAAAATCAGCTGCAATATCTCTAGCTATCTTTTCATCTCTAGAATAATTTTCTGAAAAAGTTATTGTTGTTATATCATCATAACCTAGCTTTTTAGCACCAACTGCAATCATTCTAGAATCTAAGCCACCACTTAAATATGAAATATGCTTATAACCATTTTCTCTATCTTTTCTAAATGATTTATCAATTGAATCATTAAATAACTCATACATATTATCTATTATCTTATCTTCTGAATCAGTTAAGTAATTTTCATTATCCAAGAAATAATATTGATTCAAGTTTATTTTCTTGTCTTCTAATGTAAGTATTGTTCCTGGTTCTATTCGCTTAACATCTTTTATAAGAGTTGTATCAGCAATCATATATCCAAAGGTTAACATATAATAAGCACCTATCTCATCTATGTTAGCTCTAATTCCAAGTTCTCGTAATGATTTTACTAAATCAAACAAATCACTACTTACAACTAAACTACCTTTACTTTTATCAAAGAAATAATAAAGAGGCTTATTTCCTAAATGATTTGTAAACACACTCCACACATTTTTCTTTTTATCATATATAATCCCATAAAAATTTCCTCTTAAGCTATCAACAAGGTTAATACCCAAAGACTTATACATATTTTTTATTAAGCTAAAATTATCTGTAGCTACATATTTATTTTTTAGTTCTTTATCATTTAATATAACACCATCTATAACAATTAAAAGTTCATCATCTTCTTTAAATATCTTTTCATTAGTGAACTTTTTATTAAATTCTTTATATATTAAAAAATTATCCGATTCAATATAATCAGCTGAACGTAACTTATCTTTATTAAAACTTTTCTCTGTAACTATTAAAGTTGTACCCCTCACTATATCCGCCTCCAAATTTTAATACTTAGTAATTTAGATAGTTATTTATTTTACACCATCTTATTTAATTACCATACTTATGATATTTATTTCTAATAGTATCTCCTGCATTAAATACTATTCCCATTATATTTCTATCTACCCTATTTATTAATGCTATAGATTCTTTAACAGTATCTTTTTTAACCTCTTCTGCCCTAACTACAAGTATAGTTAAATCAACCTTAGTTGATAATATTTGTGCATCTGTTACAGCTTGTAGTGGAGGTGTATCAATAACTATATAATCATATTTTGATTTTAAATCTTCTAATAATAAATTCATATCCTTTGAATCTATTATTTCTATTGGATTTAAAACTAATTCTCCAGCTGTTAATAAATCAAGATTATCATTAATTTTTTTAACTGCATTATCTAGATTTATTTTTTTCAATATAACTTCACTTAATCCAATATCATTCTTTACTTCAAAAACATTATGAAGAGATGGTTTTCTTAAATCGCCTTCTAATAATATTACTCTTTTATTACTAGTAGCTAATGATACTGCAAGGCTTGATGCTGTTGTAGTACTTCCTTCTCCTACTATAGAGCTTGTTATTAATATAGATTTATTATTGAAATTTTCCTTTGAATATTTTATAGTAGTTGCTAAACTATTATAAGCTTCTCCTAATATTGTTCCTTGATTATTCTTAATTTTATTAATATTAATTTGATTTTTTTTCACTTTTGGAACATTTGCAATTATAGGCATCTTTAATTCTCTTTCAAGTTCACCTTTAGTCTTAAATGTCTTATTTATACATTCTAATATAAATGCAATAGCAGTCGACATACATAGCCCACCAATTAATCCCATAGCAATAAGAACTTTAGCACTTCTCATTTCCTGTTTTTGGGCAATTCCTATACTTTCTTCAACTATAATCTCTACATCTTTATTATAATTTGGAGCTACTGCTGTAAATTCATTTATAACTCCTTGCAGGACTTCTGCTGTTTCATTTTTATTTAAACTTGAATATTTTACTTGTATAAAATCTGTATTAACAATATTAGTAACCGTTAATTTTCCTAATGCCTCTTCAGGCTTTAATTTAGAATCTACAGTATATAAAGATTTAGTGACAAAATCCTTAGTTTTCATTAATTGTATATAATTTTGTATTAAATTTTTATCTTTTTTAACTTCTATATTATTTTCTATTACAGTAGCTTCATTTTTAACATATAACTTAGCAGATCCCTCATATATAAACACATCATTTGAAACAATACTAACTAATGCTGCTAATACAGTTGTTAAAATTGTAAATACTAAAATAGACCTCCACTTCCTTACACAACCTATTAAAACATCTTCAAATTTAATTATTTGTTCTTCCACGTTTTACAACCCCTAATCAATATTTTTTGTTTTTTAAAACTCACCTATATTAATGTTTTTAATGTTTCCATTAATTCAATACACATTTTTGTTGTTAAACCACTTTTATCTAACATTGGATTAAACTCTACAAAATCCATTGATTTAACTAATCTTGTTTCAAATATTCTATTTAATATAGTTTTAGCTTCATCCATATTTATCCCATTAGGAACCGGTGTTCCAGTACCCTTCATTAATAAAGGATCTATTGAGTCTATATCAAAACTCAAGTGTATATTCTTTATACCTCTATTTTCTAAACATTTATATAGTTCAACACATACACTTCCAATTCCTACTTCTTTAATTCTATCCATTGTCCACACTTTCAAATCAAGTTCATTAATTAAATCCACTTCTCCGCTATCTAAATCTCTAGCTCCAATTATGAAAACATTCTCTTTCTTAACCTTTACACCTTTAAAATATATATCAGTTAAGCTCTTATCCCCCACTCCAAATAACGCTGACAAAGGCATGCCATGTACATTTCCTGAAGGGCTTGTTTCAAATGTATTCATATCACCATGTGCATCTACCCATATCACAGCTAAATCATCTTTAAAATATTTAGCCACACCTGAAATGCTTCCAGCTGCTAATGCATGATCTCCACCTATAACTAAAGGAAATCCACCTGCAGATAATGCAGAATATACTTTATGTGCTAAATTATTGTTTATACTTACTATTTCGTTAATATATTTAGCATTTACCCCGGCGCAAAAAGCCTCTTTTTCAATAGAATTATCTATATATATATCACCCAAGTCATAAACTTTATTTTCTTCAGTCCTCAAGATTTCAGCAATTCCATTTTCCCTTAAAACCCTAGGACCCTCTTGAACTCCTTTTTTGTCACACCCATAATAAAGTGGTACTCCGATTAAATTAATATCCATAATGTTACTCCTATTCTTATTACATTTTATTTTTCATTCTTATTATATACTATTGTAAAATTTAATTAAACAAATAGCGACTTTTTTTTTTTTACTATAATATGCTATTATAGTATAGAACTATCTAAATATTATATAAAGGGGTTTATACTTATGAAAAACAATTTTTTAAAATGTCTACTCTCAACTGTATTACTCTTTGGTATTTCTACCAGTAGTGCACACGCACTAACTCTAGATTATATTGCAGGAAGTGATCGTTATGAGACTGCAAGCATGATCGCATCAAAGATGCAATATTCTTCTGCTATATTAGTAAATGGACTTTCTATTGTAGATGGGCTTTCAGCTAGTGGATTAAGTGGTGCTTTAAACGCTCCAATTTTATTAACTGAAAAAAATAAAATTCCAAGTTCTACATTAGCTAAATTACAATCTGCAAACACTATTTATATAGTAGGTGGACCAACTGTTGTTTCTAGTGAAATTGAAAACACTCTGCGTAATATGGGCAAATCAATAGTTAGACTTGGTGGTTTAGATAGATATTTAACATCTATCACTGTTGCTAACCAAATTGAAACTCTAAAAGGTGTGCAAGAAATATATTATGTAAATGGAGCACGTGGTGAAGCTGATGCTATGAGTATATCACCTGTTGCAGCAAAAACTGGTAACCCAGTTATACTTACAGATGGGTCTTCAACTTCTTACAAGAAAAATGTACAAGCCTATTCAATAGGTGGATTTCAAGTTTTAGATAGATCTTTTGATAATTTTGCACAAAGAATTACTGGAATTGATAGATTTGAAACAAATAAAAATGTTATTAATAAATTTTTTCCAAATAAAACTCACGTAAACCTAAGCAAATCTGATGTTTTAATTGACGCATTAACTGCATCTGCTTTAAAAGAACCTGTAGTACTAATTTCAAACACGTCAAATAAAACAGCTATAGCTGGAGCCCAAAGCGCTACTGTATTTGGAAACATAAATAAAATTGCTGTTAACCGTGCCAAAGGTTATATTTATGGAGAAAAAGTTGTATTCTACTCACAACACCAAGATGATGAAACACTTTTTGCCGGAAGTGCAATTGTAGATGCAATTGAATCTGTTGGCTCTGAAAATGTTCATATTGTATTAATTACAGACGGTTCTGGTTCTGAAGTATTTAACTGGCCTAAATACATTAACTATCCTATTTCAGAAAAAGTAGCTTTAAGAAATAATGAATTTAATGCTTCTCTATCAAAACTTGGGGTTAATCTAAATAATGTTATATATTTAAACCAACCTGAAAATAATATTAATTATGATTCCTTAAGACAAACAGTAAATTATTTTGAAACTACTTATAGTAATGTAACCCATGTGGCACATTCTTATAAGTACGATACTCATCCCCAACACTTAACATCTGGACAGTTAATTTATAGTTTATATAATGATGGAGTAATAAAAGATTGTAGATTTTTCACAACATCTGAGGATGTATCAAGGTTAAACACAGATTTCTTAATCGAAAGCGTATGTGATACTAATCTAGAAAAACAAAGAGTATTATCTGCAGCTTTTGAATATTCATTAGATAATAAGGATATGGTGAGAGAAGGTATTGGTTATAAATCTGTTGAAAGATTATTTAATATTTTAACAAATGATCCTAATGTAACATCTTACTTACATGAGCCTGAAACAAGATAAAAAAAGGAGTAGCATTTAAACAAATGCTACTCCTTAATATTAATTAATATTACTTATTCCTAAGTTTCTTATAATTTCATCCGAAATTACAACATTACCACCTAGTATATATGCTTTTTTAATTAATTGTTTATTCTGTGATATTTCAGATTTAACTGTATTATCAGCTACCACTGTATTAGATAATAAAACAAAGTTATTATCTTTACCAGCTAAAGCAGATGATGAAAGTGCATCTGGGAAAGTAAATGCTGATGCAATATATATAGTACTTAAATCTAATTCACTTTTAAATCTATCTAATATTTTCTTATTAGTATCATATCTATCACTACCGCCTAATCTTTCTGGATTGCTTACGCTTGCAGAAACAGCATCATTTATAACAGTTGTTGCTCCTATTATAAATGTTTTTGTTATATTATTGTTATTTAAAAATCCTCTTGTACTTGCTGGAACTTCATTATTTCTTGTTAATAAAATAGGACTTCTATTTTTTGCAGCTATTGGTGACATTGATAAACCATCCGCAAAACTTAATCCATTAACTAGAGATACTTCTCCGTTATGTACCCCTACTTCATTTGCAATTAACACTGATGTTTCATATCTATCATTTCCACCCAGTCTTTTAACAGTTATACCCATAGCCGCTAATTCTCCATCAATTACTGAAGGAATAGCAGTGTTTCCACCTACTATAAATACATTTTTCACGCCTTTGTTAACTAATATTTCTTTTAACTTAGGTTGATTACTTAAACTAGTTTTTTCAGTTAAAAGTATAGGTGCATTATTTTTACTAGCAAGGGGAGCTGCAGTTAGCGCATCTGGATAATCAATACCTGATGCTAAAACTACATTTTCTGCTGTTTGCCATCCCTTTTCAAATAATTTATAAGATGTTTCATATCTATCATTTCCGTAAATTCTTTCTCCATTTATTGGTGTTAATGATACATTACTTCTTAAATAATCTACAGCACCATTTGTTATAGCTTCTGCTAAATTACTTTGAGTTGATGGTTGTTTTAATCTATCTGCTTCAGCTGGATTACTTAAGAATCCACATTCAACTAAAGTAGAAGGCATTGTTGTTTCTCTCATTACATGAAAATCTGCATATTTAACCCCTCTATCCTTAGTTGGAATATACTGCATTAATCTATTTTGCATACTTCCTGCTAATTTAAAATCTATATCCTTCATATAAAAGGTCTCAATTCCATATGCTCTACTATCCTCTGCTGAATTAATGTGTATGGATACAAATATATCTGGATTCGCTGCGTTTGCAGCATCACTTCTTTCTTTTAAAGATACATATACATCTGAAGTTCTGCTCATTATAACTTCGACTCCAGCGTTCTCTAATTGTCTTTTAGTGTCAAGAGCTATATTTAAAACTATTTGTTTTTCTATTACTCCATTCCCAGTAGCTCCTGAATCTAATCCACCATGACCTGGATCTAAATATACTACATATTTAGATTTTGCTACTGGTGGAGCAAATGCTAATCGTTTATTTATTATTTTTTTAGAACCATTATCTGTAGCTAATTGTGTATTTACTGTTTCACTTGAAACAGCTTTTTGCTCTTCTTGCTTTGGTTGTGCTACATATAATTCTCTTAAATGATATTTCCCGCCTACTTGTCCCACTAAAAATGTAGTTCCTTCTTTTAGTCCCCTTAAAGATACATTTTCATTAAGATTAGCTACGCTATAATCTTTAACGCTCCATATTACGTTTTCATATTGTGAAATTTCTTTTAAATTCACCTCTTCGTTAACGTTTATAATTATACCATTTTCAAAAACTACATTTTCAATTCCATGTTCCTGAACTATTTCACTTAACATTTGTTCAACTTCACTTGAAACAGTATCAGCTTTCACAGTCTTTGTAAAATTTGGTGATATAGTAGTAAAAATAAACATCATAATTAGAGCACTACTTATAACTCTGATTCTCTTAGTCAAAATATCCCATCCCTTCATTTTTTACTTAAGTAATCAAAAAAAAACAACCTTTTAAAGTGCTATGCATATTAATTAGTTATCTTTTAAAATATTCCTAATAATAAAATTATATACTAGCTGACAACATACTTCAATATTTTTTTGTTTTTGTTAAAATAAAGCAAAAAAGTAGAGAGTTATACAAAATACTCTCTACTTTTATATTTAATATTCTAAAGTCTCTAAACATTGCTTAAGCGTATTAATAGCTGTAGCTGGAACTCCATGTCCTGCTTGTATTATTCTCTTTATTTTCTTTTGAGATAATACATCCTTTTGTTCTCCACTTAAATCATCTCCTGCTAAAACAATAGGATTCCCTGTTATAGCTGCTATTGGTCCTGCTGCTAAGGCATCAACCAATGTCATTTCTTTAGTTATATATACACCATAAGTATCACCATAGAATTTATTAATTACTATGGCATTCGTTTCGGCTCTATTTTTTCCACCAAGCCTATTTCCCATAACATTTTTTGCAGTTATACTATTGATTTTATTTAAAACATTGTCACTTACAGCAGTTGTTCCACCAATAATATACCCATTATCTATGCCTTCTCCACTTAACCAATCATAAACATTCGAAGGAATTTCATCATTTCTAGTTAAAAGTATAGGCATTTTATCTCTTCCAGCTACTGGCGCTATAGACATAGCATCTGCTTGTCCAAGTCCTGTTGCCACAACTATATTAGATACATCATATAAATTTGAATCTATATATTTAGCAACTTCTAAAGAAGTATCATATCTATCATTACCTTGTAATCTTGTAATTGAATTTATACCAAGATTTCTAAGTTGTTGTTCTACTCTATCAGAAACAACATTAGCTCCGCCAACTATTATTACATTTTTAGTACCCAGTCTTCTAAGTTCGTCACTAGTAACCGCTGGTATACCACTTTTTTCTACTAATAATAATGGCGAATTATAATGACTTGCTACCGGAGTTGAAGTTAATCCATCAACTAAAGCTAACCCATTAACTATTACAACTGTTTCATTTTTTTCAAATTGACTCTTGCTAAGTTCGACGGCTGTTGCATATCTATCTATACCTGCTTTAATATCAACAGGAGGTTGATAAACAACCATATCCCTAGCTTTATTTAAGAACTTCACATTTGCATCTGAAACATATCCTCTATTCTGCCAATCATAAGACCCCTCATATTTACCGCTAGAAACATCTGTGTTTCTTTCTGAATAAATTTCATAAGAACTTTGACCAGCTACTGAAACCTTTCCTTTTTTAGCTACTACAAATGGTGTTTCTATATTATTTTTATTACTATTATATAAAAACCCTCCATTGCCATTTATAACTTTATTACTTGAAGTTGTCATAGCTATTTGGTGTACATCAGTATCTCTTAAGCTATTTACTGAACCTGATAAATATTTTTCTACAGCAAATGTATGCTGAGCTGCTTTTTCACCCCAGAAAGGATCTGAAGCATATTTCACATTTGAACCATGTTTCTTATTTCCTAAGAACCCACCAAAATATCTCCAATCTACTGGATCTGCATATCCTCTTGAGATATAATTTTTAGCAAATTCATAAACAGATTCAGATGGGCTAGCAAAAGAACTTGCTCCACTTACATCAGAGTCAAAAGCCTTTATTCCAAAAAGATTATTTTTACTCTGAGATATAGCTGACATACCCTTTCCAGATTCATTCATTGCAACACCTAAAGTTAATATGGCATTAACCCCATATTTTTGTTCTGCATCTTTAAGTGCTCCTCCGATTCCTCTAAGTTTTGAATTTCCAGCTGTATTGTTATCTATAAATCTATTAAGCTCATCTGCTGAATAAACAGTTTTGCTTCTAAATGGTAAATAATTATAATAAGTGTACTGTGGATTTCCTGCATTTATAGCATTTCCTCTTCCACCTCTTTTATAATCATTTATTAAATTATTTAATCCATTTTGAATATTACTTCCATCATAGAAATATACACCATCATAACTTAAATATTTAACACCTGCTTGTAAATAAGTAGGTGCTCGTCCTATGCTTATAGAATATCCACCACTACCTGTTAAGTTCGAAGAAATATAATGCTTTAATTCTCCATTTTCAGAGTAATAGTAACTTGGATTAACTGCCTTGCTAACTGGCACAACAATCATATCGTATTCACTAGCACTAGTATCTTTATTTATCCACCCTTGATATCCTGAAACTACTATTTGTGCTGATCTACCACTATCTGCAATTATCGGTGCATCATCTACATATGAATGATTAATATACGTAACTGCATTAGTAAGACCTGCATCCGAATATAAATTAGTATTTTTATCACTTCCACCATAAGCGCTACCATTAACATGTTTCAAAATTCTTGCCATGGTATTTTCCCCAGCTTGTCCACCATCTGCAAGTGCACTTACACTAGGTAACATAATCGCTACAATTATGACTTGTGATATAATTCTTTTTATTTTATTTAATGACACAATCCCACCACCTTTTCATTCTATAGTTTACCAATGTTATATTCTTTTTTCAACTAATTTTCTAAAAACTTGTAATAAATTACACCCCCAAAGCATAATTAATACCATTAATGGTATTTTTACACTTTGAGGGTGCTTTCTTGTATTATAAACTCCAATAAGCTATATTGTTTTCCTTAGCTTCATTTTTGTCTACTATAGATTTTACATCTATTATAATTTTATTTTCATCTTTATATAATTCTAATAAATTGCTTAATGGCATTTTTCTGTAATCCGTATGAGATACAGCTACTATAATTGCATCTAAATCTTTTAAATCTTCTAGCTTCGTCATTTTTATTCCATATTCTCTTTCAACTTCACTAGGTTCTGCTATTGGATCTACAACTAAGCAGTTTACTGAATATTCTTCAAGTGAACTTATTATATCAGTTACTTTAGTATTTCTAACATCAGGACAATCTTCCTTAAATGTTATTCCAAGTACACCAACTCTAGCTCCCTTTATTTTTTTATCTGCTTCTATTAACTGTTTAATAGTCTCTTCTGCAATAAATTTACCCATTCCATCATTTACTTTTCTTCCAGATGCAATAATTTGTGATGTGTAACCTAATTGCTCTGCTCTATAAGTTAAATAGTATGGATCAACTCCTATACAGTGTCCTCCAACTAAACCGGGATTAAACTTAAGGAAGTTCCATTTAGTTCCTGCAGCTTCTAATACTGCTTTTGTATCAATGTCCATTTTATGGAATATCATAGATAATTCATTAACAAAAGCTATATTAACATCTCTTTGAGAATTTTCAATAACTTTAGCAGCTTCTGCTACTTTTATACCTTCTGCTCTATACACTCCAGCTTCTATTATAAGTTCATAAACTTTTGCTATAGTATCTAAACTTTCATCGTCCATACCTGAAACTATTTTAACAATAGTTTGTAATGTATGAACTTTATCACCTGGATTAATTCTTTCTGGAGAATATCCAACCTTAAAATCTATTCCACATTTTAGTCCAGATTCTCTTTCTAAAATCGGAACACAAATTTCCTCTGTTACTCCTGGATAAACTGTTGATTCAAAAACTACTATTGAACCCTTAGTTAAATTCCTACCAACTAATTCACTTGATCCAATTACAGGTCTTAAATCTGGTGTTTTATCATCATTAATAGGTGTAGGAACAGCTACTACATGAAATTTACACCCTGCTAGTTTACTTTCATCACAAGTAAACTCAACAGTTGATGTTTTTATAGCTTCATTTCCAACCTCATTAGTTACATCTATTCCATTTAAATATTTATCTACTTTCCCCTTATTAATATCAAATCCAACTACATCAACTTTTTTTGCAAATGCTATTGCTAAAGGCATTCCTACGTATCCAAGCCCCACTACTGCTATTTTTTCTTTTTTAGCTTCTATTAACTTATATAAGTCTTTCATAATTAAATTCCTCCACTATTTCGTTGTTAAGGATCGTAAATAAATAACTAGTTATTTATTTTACCATTCCTTATATACCATCTAATAATAATATCATAACAATTATTATAATATATAATTCATAAACATGCTATATAGTAATTACTTTAATATTACTATTTTCCTGTTATTATTTACTTATTTAAATTAAAATGGTAAAATTCACTTTTGAAAGGATGTGAGAGTGTGAATAAATCACAAAGAAATAAAAAGAAAAAATCGCCATTAAAGATAACAATTATTACTTTATTAATAATAATATTAGTTACACTTATTGGAGGCGGACTTTATTCCCTATATTTATCAAGCAAATTAGATAAAGTAGATTTAGATAAAAACAATATAGGAATAACTAATGAAACTACTGAAAATTTATCTAAATATGCATCTTATGACAAAATCATTAACATAGCACTATTTGGAATCGATGCTGGGGACAACGAGTTTGGACGTTCAGATTCTATAATGGTATTAACCGTAGACCCTGTTCACAACAAATTAAAATTATCATCAATAATGAGAGATAGTTATGTGAATATTCCAGATCACGGTATGGATAAATTAAACCATGCTTTTGCCTTTGGAAATTCTACACTTGCACTTCAAACTTTAAATGAAAACTTTAATATAAATGTAGATAACTTTATTTCAACTAATTTCTCAAACTTACCTAAAATAATAGATAAGCTTGGAGGTGTAACTATTAATCTAACAGCTGAAGAAATTCCACTTATGAATAAATACGCAGCATCAAGAGGTAGCACATCTAGCATAGACTCTGCTGGTCCCCAACTATTAGATGGAGATTTAGCCTTAGCCTATTCAAGAATTAGATATACAGCTGGAGGAGATTATGAAAGAACGTCAAGGCACAGAACTGTACTTGGAGCAGTATTTAATAAAGTTAACAATACTCCTGCAACACAATTTCCAAGTTTATTAAATGACTTTCTTCCATTTGTACAGACTAGCTTTTCAACATCAGAACTTTTAAGTCTTGGAACTACAATTTCACAAATAGGTAGTTCTAAAATAATAGAAGATAGATTCCCAAGAGATGACTTCTCCAAAGGTGAGACTATAAATGGGATTTACTACTTAACCTTTGATGAAGAAGCTACCAAAACTCAAATGCAACAATTTATTTACGAAAACTAGTTACCGATTTGCAAAACTAATTATAGATTTACATAAAACAATTATAAGTTTATTGAAAATTATTAGAATTTAGCAAATATGTATAAGTAAAGGCTATAGGATTTATCCTATAGCCTTTACTTATTGGATGTTTTTTTCAATATTTAACAGTAATTTCACTTTCCATTTGCAAGCTTATATACTATTATGATAAAATCCTAAATGAAAGAGGTGTATACAATGTCACGTATTAAACAGACTAATAATAAAAATATTAAAAAGAAAAAGAAAAAATCTATAGGTTTTAAAATATTAATGGGATTTTTAGCTATATTAATTGCATCTATGGCAATAGGCGGAGGTTACTTATATGGTTTATTTTTCAAATTAGATAATGTTAAATTAGATAATAAAGATTTAGGAATTTCATCTACTGATGAATTTTCAAAATATGATAACTATACAGATATAAAAAACATAGCTTTATTTGGTGTTGATGCTGAAGACGGTGGTGCAGGAAGATCAGATTCAATGATGATTGTAACTATAGACCCTATTCATAGCAAACTTAAAGTAACATCATTAATGAGAGATTCTTACGTTAACATAGCCGGCCACGGAATGGACAAACTTAATCATGCTTATGCATTTGGAGGTCCTCAGCTAGCAATTAAAACAATAAATGAAAACTTTGGTTTAAATGTAGAAGATTTTGCAACAGTTAATTTTTCTTCACTTCCAATTGTTATAGATTTAATAGGTGGAGTTGATATTGAAATTATGGCTGAAGAACTTGATTCCTTAAATGCTTCTATTGCAACCCATAATACTGCTAATGGTACTAATTCACCTAATATATATGCAACTGGGCCTCAGCACTTAGATGGAACTCAAGCACTTGCATATTCAAGAATTAGATATACAGATGGCGGAGATTATAAAAGAACTGAAAGACAAAGAACAGTTCTAGAATCATTATTTACCAAGCTAATTAAAACATCACCATCATCATACAATTCAATATTAACAAATGTATTACCTCATGTTCAAACTAGTCTTTCTCCAACAACTATACTATCCCTAGGAACAAAAGTTTTAGGAATAGGTAATGGAACTTTAATACAAGAAAGATTCCCAAGAGATGGAGCTTCTGAAGGCACTACTATTGATGAAATTTATTATTTAACATTTGATATTAAAGATACTATTAATCAAATGAGAGATTATATATTTAGCGATAAATAATAATGAAAATATTTATATAAAATAGAAAGGAGCTTCGATATGAGAAACTTAATTTTCAATGCATTAGCATTTAAGGATGGATTTCAAACATCCACACAAATAGAGAATATATCAAATAAAATTGAAACTTATATAAAAAACTCTTTTGTATCCTTAGTGTCTTGTAAGTCTAAAAATAAAGACTGCGACGTATGCTTATTGACCAATATAGATTTACCTATTAAATACAAAAATCTATTTGAACAAAATAATATTATTGTTCAAAGGATAGACTTCGATGAATTCAATCTTCCTAAGGAATTCACATGGAGTCTAGCATTTTTCAAATTAAAGGCTATTAAATATGTTGTTGAAAATCTTAATTATGATAATTATTTAATGTTAGATACTGATACGTTTACTGTGAATTCACTTAATGATTTATGGTTAGAATGTACACACGGAGTAGTCCTTTATGATCTAGACCACAAAATATCTCATCCTCATAGAATGGAAATCTATAATAATTTAAGTAAATATGGATCAGATTTTAATCCTATTAACCATTATGGTGGAGAGTTTATAGCCGGTAATAAAGAAGTATTACTACGATTCACCACTTCATTATATAATGAATATATTAAAATGAAAAATTGTATAGAATTAGATAAAACATTGGGTGATGAATTCCTTATATCAATAGTAGCTGATGAATTTAAAAATGAATTGATAAGAGCTAATAGATATATATATAGATACTGGACCGGTGACTTTTATCTAGTCTCAACTAACTATATGAATAATGCTGTTGACATTTGGCATTTACCTCAAGAAAAGGAAACCGGAATACTATGGCTTTATGATTATTACATAAAACATAGAAAATTTCCTGAACTATTATCTTGTGCTAAAAAATTCGATTTTCCTAATTATAAAATGCCAGTAAAGAAGCTCATTAAAATGAAATATAGAAATTTATTAAGAAGATTAAAATAACATACTCTGTTAATACTTACCTTATATAAAAGGATGTTGCAAAATTATTTTGCAACATCCTTTTTTATAATTTTAATATATATAACCCTATTAATTCAATTTATTTTCCTGTTAAAACTACAAAGTATCTTTTTATAATGTTTTCAACAATATAATTAGCTACCCATATAGATATTCCCGTGTAAATAACACAGGTAAGAGGATTAATTTGATTTATATATGACCCTAACACTATAATCGTTGTATTAATATATATTTTAATAACATTTTCTATTCCACATAGCACTAGTGTATTTGATCCTATAGTTTGAAATAATCTTATATTTCTTAATCCATATGCAACTAAAATATTTATATATATTATTATTAGTGCGCTCATTACCAAATAAATAGGATGTATTACTTTAATATTTTTTGAATATAGGTAATTGAAAAAATTATATTTATTACATAAAAAATCTGTAATTGCTGATATACCCATAAAGTATGTTACTGCTGTAAATATAAACATTACTATTGTAATTACCACAAATACACCCTTTCTTCTTAAAGTTAATTCTTTAAATCTAAATGATTTAATCTTTTCAAATAATATATTACCAAGAGCATAGTAAAGAATATAATACATAGCACTATCTATATTCATGAACCATGACGGTTCTTCTAGAGGGTTATTTGAAAGAAGTGTTTGAGTAGCTATAAATAACATTAATATAATTATGCATATAATATATTTATTTTTGAAAATTTTATTTATTATAAAATAGATTATATTTACTATAAAAATACATGGTATAAACCATAATGATCCCATTCTTAATGTATTTCTAATTCCTAAAGCATAACTCTTAATTATTGGTAATATATCACTTATGTCATAATTCTCTAATATTGCAAAGGAAACTATGTTTATCAAAGCAAAACACATATATGGAATAATTAACTGTCTAAACTTCTTTAAAATATATTCACGTATATTCATATTCATATTATTCAGTGCAAAAAAACCTGATACAAAGAAAAATAACGGTACATGATATAGAAAAACAAATTTGTATAATTTTCCTGATACCTCACCACAATGTCCTAAGTATATAGCGAATATTCCCAAGAATTTTAATACATCAATCCATTTATATCTGTTATTGAAACTATCTACTTTATCTTCTACATTGGTTACCATATATACGCTCCTCTTATTGTAAATAATAAAATTCTATATTATTTATATACAACCTCTATATAGACTTCTTATTAATAATATTATCATACATCCTTGATTGCGGTATGATTTTTGCCTTACTACAAGGCCCATCTTTTATAACTAGCTGTTTATTATTTAATAATGATTCTGATAGGTTTAAAAAATTATTAGCACATATAGAGGCATTCCATTTATTCAATATAGTATTGTATGCATTCATACCAATATACTTGCAACATTCGCCATCTATCGCCAATTCCCTTACAATATTGTATAAATCCTCAAAATCATCATCTTTATAGACTAATCCATTCTCTTTATGTTTAATTAAATATCCTACAGAACCAATCGCATGACTAGCTACAACTGCACATCCACTGTTCATAGCCTCGTTTAAAACTGCTCCCCAGCCCTCATTGTAGTCACTTGTAAAAAGAAATATATTTGCTTTTTCCATATATTCCCTCACTTTATTAGGTGGCATACTTCCTAAAAATTCAACCTTATCTTCGATGTTATATTTTTTAAGCAGCCCTTTTAAATCATCTTCTAGTTCACCTATTCCAATAATTCTCAATTTAAAATTTATCCCATCATTTTTCAATAATTTTGCAATTTCTATAGCCTTCTCTGGATGTTTCCAATCTAGAAACCTCCCTACCCATAATATCTCTACATCTTTATTTTTTTTAAATTTGAATAGTTCTTCTGGATTATATATTTTCGTTTCGGGGAAATATCCCCACTTATAACTTTTCCCAATATATGCTCCAGCAAGTGCATAATCAATAGGAGTGTACGCACTTGCACTAAGCATATATAAATTCTTTCCATAATGTATAGTATGCTTTTTTACCAAGCTTCCCATAACCCTAGGTCTTAATATTTCCCATTGACCTTCTTTAAATATTCTTTCTGAATATCTAAAAGTAAGCTTATTATATTTTAATCTCTGCTCTATAAATTTATCTGGTGCAGATCCAATTATTACAACATCACTAGTATTTCCTAAGGCAATCCCTTGATTATACAGCTGTTCATTATCATATGTATTTATAGAGAAAGGATAATCTTTACTCATATCCCTATATCCCATTTTTAATCTACCTTCATCTATAGGCTCAGTTGCAATAAATTTAAAATCTTCCCCAAGCAATCTATACATTTCCTTACAAAAAGGTAACTGATGATGATTTAAGAAATTAGAAAAAAAAGTTACTTTCATTTATTTCAACTCCATAACATAATTTATATATTAAATAACTCTACTCAAAAACTACTTTCTTTCAAATACACCTTTAAGACATAAAGCATTAAACATATGTTTTAGTGATACTCTTACATCCTTAAAAAAAGCTGGTGCAATTATAGCTACTACAAATTGAGAAATAAGTGTTGCTATAGCTACTCCTATTATACCAAATGGTTTTATTAGTAATAAATTTAAAAGTACATTCATTAACGCACCCATTCCAGCAAAATACTTTAAATATTTATTATGATTTTCACAAACAATCCAAACTTCTCTTGCTGCTCCTAATATAGAAAATATACTTCCCCATACTATTATTAATAGTGGTGGTACGGCTTTAATATAATCTTTTCCATATAAAATTGTAACGCCTAATTTTGCAAATATCGATATAGCTAAACTTGCAAAAATTCCCATATAAATAACCAATGCGTACACTTGTGTAATTCTTTTCTCATAAGTTTCTTTATCTATACTCTTACTTTCAATAATAATTGGTCTTGCTGAATTAATTACAGCTAACGGAATAAATATCCATAGATCAGCTATAGCTACTGCTGCCGAAAATATTCCTACCGATTCTTCCGACATATAGATCCCTAACATTATTTTATCAATTCTAGTGTATATTACTACCATCAAACTCGCCAATAATAAATGGTAACTCATCTTTATTAGTCTTTTAGCTATACTAAGTTTAAAAATAAACTTGTATTCTCTATTTCTTAAATATAATATACCTATAAATACAAAGCAAATCATTGCTTCTATAGTAACTGATAATGCAAACCATTCTACAGAAGCATTATTAACAACCAGTAATATTTTCCATACTCCTACCGAAAAAGTAGCAATACATTTGGCTATTACTGAATATTTTGATTTTAATTTTGATTGAAACCATAAATCTATAATTTCATACATTTTAAATATAAGTGATATTGATTCTAATAAACATACCCATTGTAATACTACATTATTCGGCTCTATTGCTCTGATAAATATGAATAATATCACTATAGATACTATGCTTGTAACTAATCTCATTACCATCACAGTACCCATTATTTCTCCACTTTTCTTTGGTTCACTAATTATTTCTCTTATTACTATACTATCTAGACCTAACGAGCATACAACCCCAACTATAACCACATATGACATACCATAATTTATGACACCATAATTAGCAGGGCCTAAATACCTTGCTGTTATGGCTCCAATAACTAAAGAAAATATCATTTGAAAAACTCTTTCACCTATAAGCCAACCAGAATTCTTTAAAAAACTACTCATTTTTTCTGAAAATTTTAATTTCATATTACCCATACACCTTCTCCATTATATTAGATACTATTATTTATTAATAACTTCTTTATATATATTTATTGTAGTTTCTAAATTATTTTTTCTATCAAAAATAATTTCACCCTTTTCTTTTGATTTTTCCGATAAACTTAATGCTAGTTCTTTATTCCCAAATATCTTACCAACATAATAAGAAATCATATATGTTTCATTAAATGGATAAAGAAATCCTTCTTCTTTATCTTTAACCATATCACTAACACCTCCAACATTTGAAGATACACATGGCACTCCTAAAAGCATAGCTTCACCAACAGAGTTAGGACTATTTTCTATACTAGATGCTGATAAGAAAACATGTGATTTTTTCATTCTATCACAAAATGATTTTTCATCTAAAGGTCCTAAAAACACAATTTTCCCCTTTAAATTCTTACTTTCTATTAACTTCTCTATATATCTGCCATAGTATCCTCGCTTAAGTTTTGCCATAAAAGTATCTGCTTTGCTAATATTATTTCCCGCAACATATATCTTAACACCAGGATACTCCTTAACTAGTTGTGGCAATGCCTCTATAGCCATATGTAGTCCTTTAATTGGATATGTTCCTTGGCTAATAAATATTGAATTCTTTTCACATTCGTCATAACTCCATTTTGTTTTATAAAATGAATCTCTTAGACTTTCACTACAATAGTAATATTTAGCTTTAGGATTTATCATATGTACACAAGCCTTATCCCATGTAGTTCTCCCTATTATATTATTAACATTTGAAATTATCTCTTTTTCTATTTCACCATTTTCAAACCAATCTTTTTGAGTTTTAATTATATTTTTTCTTTTTATAATATCTTTAAAAGAATATTTTTTAGCAACATTATATGGAAGATTAGCTAAATAATGATTAGCATATATGGATGTTAACCCTTGTATAGATGTTACATACCTCTCATTAGGACACGACTTAATTAATATATTAGCGTGTTCATACTCAGTTCCATGTATATGTATTACATCTGGCTTAATTTTTTTTGTTACGCTACTCCAATATTCACCCATATTTTTTTTAGGAATTGCATAATAAGTGATATTATCAACTTTCAAATCCTTTATCGTATCTCCATTATACGGGGCGCAAATAACTAATTCTATCTCGTTACATGTTTTCATGTCTTTAGCTAGTGCAACCATCCAACTTCCTCCTGCCAAAACAGGTTCATTTATCTTTTCGGCAAACTCTGGTAATAACATATTGCAAACCCACATTACTTTCATACTATTTGCTCCTCTTTCAATTAAAGTTTAATATCTAAGCTTTAATTGAATTTAAAGCTTAGATATTACGTAACTTATTATATTTTTTTTGTATTTTGCCCTAAAAGCCAATTATATACAAACAATACCTTTTTAACAAAAATATTATTTACTTCTCCCAAATGTTTAACGTTCTTATTTGTTTCATAATAATAAGTATACTTCTTATGAATAGCACGAACGCTTAATATTATTAAAATTGTTATCCATGTCGAAGGAGCTTGATACTCCCATCTCAATAAAGAAAATAAAATTATATATAAATTTAAAATTAAAATCATATTATAATATACATCTTTTGTTTTTATTGTCTTTTTGATAAGTAATGAACTAAATGCTCCAAATAATCCACTAAATAATGCAACTCCAACAACTCCAAAATCTATATAATAATTAAAAGCAGCTGAATAAAATGCATTATATTGAACATTTTCCCCTATAAATATAGCAGGCTGAGTCAGTGCTCCTATCGCCATATTAACAGTTGAAATCTCCATTCCTAATGCCCTAAAGAACATAATTATTACTTCATTAATACCTGCAAAAGTAGCCCCTCCCCAGGTATGTCCATATTGACTAATAATGGTATCTCTATAATTATTAATCAAAGAATAATCAAATGCCCTAATTGATCCAGTAAAGTATAGTATAACTTGATCAAATGTTTCCTTTAAATTACCCTTAATTGATTCCATGCTTGCAAAGTCAGTATTTAGCCTAACCAATGTCAAGAATGTCATACCAGCTCCACCAATTCCTATAATAATTATTATAATATACCAATATTTCTTTACATATTTCCAAATTTCATTATAAAAATAAATTATAAAGGCTACCATGAAGTATAACAATAATTCAAAAATTATCATTCTTCCTTTTCCAACTTGAGAGTTAAGTAAAACATTAATTATCCCTATATATATTATTGGGTTTTTAAATTTCCCATTTATAATATGTATAGGAACTAATATTGAAATAACCGTTAATATTGATTGAATTATATAATTATAAAATAATAATTCAAATGGTGATTTTAACATATACCCTAATTCAAACCTTATTATTCTAGCATGACTCATCCCATATTGATCTAATAAAACCGTATATCTTCTTAAATAAAATATAAGAATAAACATCATTAAAATTCCAATTATCCAAACTATAAATCCAGATTGATATGTTTTTATATCAAAGCAATTACTTTTACTAATTACCTTATCTTTAGACTTTTTTTTATTTAATAAATTAATACTATTACCTGAGTATTTTTTATCTACTAATAAATACATAATTATAAATGCTACAACATTTATAATTAAAATCCAATATGTTTTATTGCTAACTTCCATCATTGTACCTTTTTTTGTATCAATTGATAATTCAAGCCATACAAACCACCACAACAAATACATATTGCCAATTAATTTACTCAAGCTCTTCTTCTCACATATTTTATTAGTTATTATAAATAAACAAATAAATACGCCTAATATAATTAATTCCATTCTTATCTCCCTTTTATGCTTTATGATTTATTCATTAATATTATTATAATTTCAAATCTATAGTAACTCTACTATTTAGACTACTCTTTCCTTTAAAAAATCTGATACTATCTTTGTTTGAACCTCTGAATTTTTTTTATTTATTATAAATTCTCTAGCATTTAATCCAAACGCTTTTAATTCAGATTCAGATTTATTTATTATATTTTCAATACTATCTTTTACACCTTCAGAAGTTTCAGCTTCAACCGTGTACAAGTATTTATAATATTCACTTGGAATACCCTCTATTTTAGTTGTCAAATATGGCGTACCAGATGCCATATATTCAAATGTCTTTGATGGGAATGACATCTTTGTATATAAATCTGAAGAAAATCTTGTATTTATTAGAAGCGTAGCCTTCTTTTCATAATTAAAAACCTCATCTCTAGATTTAAATCCCATATACTTTATTCTTGAATCTTCTTTTGATAAATCCTCAATAGTCTCTACCATTTCTCCTCCACCAAAAATCCAAAGTTGCAAATCAGGATCTTCTATTAGTTTAAAAGCATCTAAAAATAATTTAATTCCATACTGTTCAAATAATGACCCAGCATACATTATCGCCTTTTCTTTTTTTAACTCAGAATAATTAATATTATTGGAATTGAAAATACCTTCCATTACACAATACGGTTTGTTCTTTAAATTTATCGCTTCATCCATATACTTTGAAAAAAATACATATCCATCATAGTTAGTTTCCGTTTGACTCACTAATCTTATATATAGAGGCATTATTTTTCTTTTAACAAAAGACATTTTACTAATGCGTTCTTTTAGAGCTATAAATGATGTTGTATCAGTAAAGATACATGTATTTTTCACTCCAAAAATTTTACTAACTATCATATTGGCATAACTTACAGGCAAATAATTTACTGATGATAAAATCACCTTTTCTTTATTTCTTCTATTTTTCATACACCATTTAAATGATCTAATAAACGTTGAAACAAATAAAGATATAAATTTAATCCCTGGTAAATTTAGATATGAAAGATACTTAACATTAGTTTTTTCAGTTAATTTTTTTATGCTACTCTTAATATAAAAGTTTTCTGAATTTGGAAAACTTTTATCTTGAAGTATATAATTACAATCTAACTCTATATCTATATCTTTCTCTAATTGCTCTATCATTGCCACTTCGAACATTTGCTGTGCCACAATATATGGAGCATTAGTTTTTTTCGAATTCTTTTCAAAGTACTTCTTGTCACATGCTAATCCATAATATAAAACCTTCATACTCAATAACCCTCTTCTATTTTAATTATACTTTCTTATATAAATTTTCTTATACACTTTAAATATACTATAAGGAATAATATAACCAACCTTTGCAAGACTATCTATAAGATACTTATTATCAGATATATTTGTTTTTATAAAAATTATTATTTTATATACAATATTACAAAGTTTATAATTTATAATTAATCCACAACTAACTTCTTTTCGTCCTTTAATATCATCATATATCTCAGCTCTATTTTGAAGTTGAGCTATTACTGTTAATCCAGCATTACTACCTCTTATCCTAACCTTAGTTAATACTCTATCAACACTTAATATATCACTCTTCTTTGATAATCTAACCCAAAGTTCTGTATCTTCTCCATACCTTCTATTTTCCATAAAAAATAGTTTTTCTTCATTAAAACTAGACTTTTTTATCATTATTGTTGGAGTTGCAATTCCATTTGATATAAATAACATTTTATTAAATAACTTAGGCTCTAATATTGCATTAACTTTTTTCCCATCAGTTCTATTACCAAATAACTCATAAGAAGTTTGACTCCACGATGAATTTTTTTCTATCATTTCACTAATCTGATACTCTAATTTATCTGATGTCCATAAATCATCTGAATCTAAAAAGGCAAGATATTCCCCCCTTGCCTTTCTTATACCTAAATTTCTTGCAGAAGCTGGTCCACCATTTTCTTTTTTAATATAAATAATTTTTTCTTCATACTCTAATAAAAAACTATCCATATTTTCTTTTGAGCCATCATTTATGATTAATATTTCATAATTTGTATATGTTTGATTTAATACGCTATTTACAGCCTCTATTAACCAATCAACACCATTGTAAAACGGTATTATAACACTAACCAATGGCTTTATATTCATCAATGACTTCCCCCTAAAAATATTAGTTACTTTCTCCATATAAAATTGTTAATTACAGATGTATATCCTTGAATAATATTAACAACTTTCATAGCTACATTTATATCAGTATAATCATGAACTTTAACAATCTCTTCACCTAGTCTTTTTTGTCTAGTTATTACTTCCATTGCTTGTGTTATGCTATCTGATGTTATTCCACCGATTATAAACGACCCCTTATCTACAGCCTCTGGCCTTTCAGTACTTGTTCTTATAGATACTCCGGCAAATCCCATTATGTTTGATTCTTCTGCAAGTGATCCACTATCTGATAATACACAGAAGGAATCTTTTTGAAGTTTATTATAATCATAGAAACCAAATGGTTTAAGTTGCTTTATGTTTTCGTGGAACTTAATGTTCATTGATTCTATTCTCTTCCAACTTCTTGGATGAGTTGAATATATAATTGGCATATTATACTCTTCTGCTATTTCATTTAATGCATTAGTTAAGCTTACAAAGTTTTTATCATTATCAATATTTTCTTCTCTATGAGCACTTACTAAAATATACCTTCCTTTCTCCAATCCTAATGTATCTAATACATTACTTTCATCAATTTTATCCATATATTTATGGAACACTTCTGGAAGTGGTGAACCTGTTACAAAAGTATATTCTTTTCTCATTCCTTCTGATAATAAATATCTTCTTGCATGTTCTGTATAAGCTAGGTTAACATCACTTGTGCAATCAACTATTCTTCTATTTATTTCCTCAGGTACATTTTGATCAAAACATCTATTTCCAGCTTCCATATGGAATACAGGTATTTTTAGTCTTTTAGCTGATATTGCAGCTAAACAACTGTTAGTATCACCTAATATTACTAAAGCTTCTGGCTTTTCTTCAGCTAATATTTTATAACTTTGCGCTATTATATTTCCCATTGTTGATCCAAGATCATCTCCTACAACACCAAGGAAATGATTAGGTTCTCTTAGCTCTAACTCCTTAAAAAACACATCATTTAAAGTATAATCCCAATTTTGTCCTGTATGAACTAATATATGTTCAAAGTACTCGTCGCACTTTTTAATCGTTTCTGCAAGTCTTATTATTTCTGGTCTTGTTCCTACTATTGTCATTACTTTAAGTTTTTTCATAATTAAACCTCCAACCAAATTGTATCAGGTATTTCTGGATTAAACACTTCATTAACCCACATCATTGTTACCATATCTGCTTTTCCTTCATTTGCTATGCTATGAGTATATCCTACTGGAATATCAACTACTTCTAGCTTTTCTCCACTTACTCTATATTCTATAATTTCCTCGTAACCTGGTTTTCTAAATCTAATAACTCCATTTCCACTAACAACTAAAAATTTTTCATTTTTTGTGTTGTGCCAATGGTTTCCCTTAGTTATTCCTGGTTTTGATATATTTATAGATACTTGTCCTCTATCAGCAGTTTTTAAAACTTCTGTAAATGATCCTCTATTATCAACATTCATCTTTAATGGATAACTAAACTTATCTTCTGGAAGATAGCTTAAATAAGTGCTATATAACTTTTTAGTAATTTCGCTACCCATGTTAGGAATCATTAAATTTGTTCTGCTTTCTTTAAATGAATTTAGTAAGTCAACTATTTCACCCAATGTTATTTTATGGTCTGTATCTACACTAACATATCCACATTTAGATGACCTATTATTCATAGTATTAACTAAGTTTCTAACTACATCATCTATATAAACCAAAGTCATTTCTATACTTGGATCAGATATAACTACATCTTCTCCTCTAGCTATATTGTGACAGAAAGTAGCTACAGCTGAATTATAATTTGGTCTGCACCATTTACCAAATACATTTGGCAATCTATAAACAAATACTTTTGCCCCTGTTTCTTTACTATAATTTAAAAGAGCATCTTCTGCAGCTTTTTTACTTTTCCCATAAGCATTATCTAAATCTGCTTGTATAGATGAGGTTATTAATATAGGTGTGTTTTTATTATTATCTTTTAAGATACTTATTATTTCTTCTGTTAACCCTGTGTTACCTTCAAAAAACTCTTTTTCATTTTTAGGTCTATTGACCCCTGCTAAATGAAATATAAAATCTGATGATAATACACCATTAACTAATTCTTCTTTTGAATTTTCTTTATCTATAGTAATTATTTCATAGTCTTTTAATTCATTAAACTTTTCAACTAAGTTTTTCCCTATAAATCCATTAGCCCCTGTTATTAATACTCTCATTGTCTTCACCTCTTTTTATACTAATTTATCTGCTTGTACTTCCATTAAACCATCTTTATTAAATTTAGCTAACTCTTCTTGAATATAAGAAAGTTTTAATAACATTTCTTTAACTTGTTCCACATTTACTCTGTTTGTGTTATCTGAATTATATTCTTCTTGATAAGTTATCTCTTCATTTCCCTCTGTAAAATACTTAGCATAGTTTAATCCTCTATTATCTGATGGAATTCTAAAATAATTCCCTCTATCCTCAGCTTTAACAAACTCTTCTTTTGTTAATAAAGTTTCATAAGCCTTTTCCCCGTGTCTTGCTCCAATTACCTTTATTCCAACCTTTGAGTTAAATAATTCTTTTAATGCAGTTGCAAGTTCTAACACTGTGCAAGCTGGTGCTTTTTGAACAAATATATCTCCTTGCTGTCCATGTTCAAAAGCATATAAAACTAAATCTACAGATTCCTCAAGTGACATCATATATCTAGTCATATTTGGATCTGTTACAGTTAAATCTTTTCCTTCTCTCATTAAATCAACAAATAAAGGAATAACCGAACCTCTTGAAGCCATTACATTACCATATCTAGTTCCACAGAATACTGTTTCGCCTTCTGCTGCTGTTCTTGCTCTTGCTATCATAGCTTTTTCTGCCATAGCTTTTGAAATTCCCATTGCATTTACAGGATAAACAGCTTTATCAGTGCTTAATAATATAACATTTTCTACATTGTTATTTAAAGCTGATTTAAACACATTATCAGAACCATTTACATTAGTTTTTACAGCTTCCATAGGATAAAATTCACAAGACGGAACTTGTTTTAATGCAGCTGCATGAAAAACATAGTTAACACCTTTCATAGCATAATCTAAACTATCTAAATCTCTAACATCACCTATGTAATACTTAACCTTATCACTTTTTATAACTCTTCTCATATCATCTTGTTTTTTCTCATCTCTTGAAAAAACCCTTATTTCCTTTATACCAGTATTTATAAATCTTTCAAGCACAGCATTTCCAAAAGAACCTGTACCACCAGTTATTAATAAAATTTTATCTTTAAACATAATATTATATCTCCCTTTATTATATATTAATAATTTCATTTAATTTATTTAATAATATCTCTCTAGTAAAGTTTTCTTCAAAAAACTTCTTTCCATTATCACCAAGTTTTTTCCGTTGATCTAAGTTCATGTTATATAATTCAATAACATTTTCATATAATTTTCTATAATCTTCAGCTTCACCAACTAATCCACAACAACTTTCTTTAATAACATCGTTACCCTCACCGCTAATTGCTGCTATTATTGGTTTACCTGAAGCCATATATGATTGAACCTTTGCAGGCAAAGTAGCTTTCAATATATCCTCATTAGCCAGTGTAACTATTAACCCATTAGCCTTTGAAAAATACATTGGCATATCCTTGGCAGGTTTTCTTCCTAATATATAAACTGTTTCTTCTAATGAATACTTTTTGACTAAGTCTTTTATATTTTCAAATTCACTTCCATCTCCGATAATTTGCCATTTAATTTTTTTATTATTTTTAGCTAGCTTTGCAGCTTCTATTATTGTACTTACACTTTGTGCCTTTCCTATATTACCAGCAAATGTTACTGTTAATACTTCACTTTCTAATTCCATATTATAATATTCATTTTCTTTTCTATAAAATTCTTCTGCCCACTGAGGTAGATAGGTTATCTTTTCTTTTTCCATACCTCTATCAATTAACTTTTCCTTAAATCCATTTGATGTAATTAATACATTATCGAATGAATTATAAATTTTCATACATAATCTATCAAGAATAGATTTAACCTTCTCGCTACTAACTTCTTTTATACAATATAAGCTTTCTGGCCATAAATCTTGTATATATATAGTAGATGGTATTTTTTTAATTTTTGATATTATAATTCCTGGAATAGCTAAAGTTATAGGAGATAATTGAAAAACAAATACCCTATCATACCTATTAAACAACAACCTCGCTGTAGCAATGCTTGCTGATACCGTATAGGACATGTAATTTAATGCTAACTTTATAAATCCATCTTTTCCCCTAGGTATTATAGGAACCCTTTTTATTTTTATTCCTTTATATTCTCTCTTTCCTTTTTTTAAAAATGAATACCCGTCATAAAATTTTCCATAAGGATAATTAGGTATTCCCGTTAGAACTTCTACCTCATGGCCCTTTTCAATTAAACCTTCACATATATCGTTTATTCTAAATTCTTCCGGCCAAAAATACTGTGTTACAACTAATATTTTCATCTTATTCCCGCCTAAACATCTATATTTATATACTTTCTATTATTATAATTCAGTAATATTACTTGCTTCCCCGCTAGTAACTGTAATTTTTTTTTCTATAACATCTTTTTCTATAACGCCATCAGTAACCCCTTCTGTTTTTACTACTCTGTATATCGTTAACCATATTATCTTTAAATCAAAAATAAAGCTTTGTTTATCTAAATATTCCTTATCAAACTTCACCTTTGTTTCTAGTGTTATTGTATCTCTACCATTAACTTGTGCCCATCCACTAAGACCTGGGACTAACTTATGAATTCCTTTTGAGCTTCTAGCTTCTTTTAAATCATATTGACTATACAGTGCAGGTCTTGGTCCAACTATACTCATTTCACCTTTCAATATATTAAACAATTGTGGTAATTCATCTAAGCTTAATTTTCTAAGACCTTTTCCTATTGGTGTATAAAAGCTATCTGTATTATTTAATAAATGTGTTGCAACATTTGGTGTATCGCATCTCATTGTTCTAAATTTATAAATATTAAATTCTACATTATCTTTTCCTATTCTTCTTTGTTTAAATAAAATAGGTCCTTTGGATGTAGTTTTTACTAATATTGCTACAACTAAAATTACTGGCAATAAAACTATAATTGCTATTATACTCATAATAAAATCAAAAACTCTTTTCACTTTACGTCATCCCCCTTTATCCCTTTAATTATATATTTATTCTTTTGTACGTCGGTACTACAACCGATAACTTATCTCTCAATTTTTCCTTATCATCTGTTTTACTTATTTCTTCTAATTCAGCTATTAGCTTTCTAATAGTTTCTATTTCAAATCCCCCTGGTTTTCCTATGAATATTTTTTCATGTTTTGTTTGTGTTAATCCTTCTTCATCCATAAGAAGCTCTTCGTATAGTTTTTCTCCTGGTCTAAGTCCAGTTACTTCTATTTTTATATCTTTATGTGGCTCGAAGCCCGATAATTTTATAAGGTTTTCTGCTAAATCATATATTCTAACTGGTTTCCCCATATCTAAAACAAAAATTTCTCCTCCATTTGCATAAGCCCCTGCTTGAAGCACAAGCTGAGCTGCTTCTGGAATTAACATAAAGTATCTTGTTATGTTTTCATGTGTTAATGTTATTGGACCACCAGCTGTAATTTGGTTTTTAAATAATGGTATAACAGAACCATTACTGCCAAGAACGTTTCCAAATCTTACTGCTACAAATTCTGTTTTACTTTCGTTATTTAATGCTTGTACTATCATTTCACATAATCGTTTAGTAGCTCCCATAACATTTGTTGGGTTAACTGCTTTATCTGTAGAAATAAGTACAAATCTTTCTACTCCATATTTATCTGCACATTCTGCTAAATTCAATGTTCCAACAACATTGTTTTTTATAGCTTCCTGTGGGTTAAACTCCATTAACGGCACATGTTTATGTGCTGCTGCATGAAAAACCACTTCTGGTTTATATGTTTTAAATATTTCTTCAAGCCTATTTTTATCTCTTACAGATGCTATTAAAACATCTTTATCTAAATCTTTCATATTTCTTGTCAACTCATTTTGTAAGTCATAAGCACTATTTTCATATATATCTAATATTAATAACTTTTTAGGCGAGAATTTCGCCATTTGTCTACAAAGTTCTGACCCTATAGATCCCCCTCCACCAGTTACTAGTACTACTTTATCTTTTATATATTCACTAATACCATCTTTATCTAGTTCAATTTCCGGCCTTCCAAGTAAATCTCTTAAATCAACATCTCTCATTTGATTAAGCTTAACTTCTTCATCTAGAAGTTCACTTACACTTGGCATTATTTTCATTTTAATCTTAGCTTCTTGGCAAATATTTATTATTTCTTTTTTAGTTTCAACATCTAATGTTGGAATTGCTATAAGAACTAAATCTACATGTTTCTTAGATATTATTTCTAAAATGTTATTTATATTTCCTAAAACCTTAAATCCATTTAAGTATGTATTAATTTTATTTTTATTATCATCAACTAATCCAATTAAATTATATTGTGATGCTTTTGCACCTCTAATTTCTCCAATAAGAATTTGCGCATAATGCCCAGCCCCTATAATTAGCACATTTTCTTTTCCATCTGTTTTAAATGCATTAACATATGTTATAAGTCTTCCAAGAACTCTATAAGAAAGTCTTAATCCAAGTATTAATATTATTATAAATAAACAGGCAAGCATTGTTACAACTCTTGGAACTCTATGAGGTAATAATTCCATAAATAAAAAATTTGTTGCCCCAGCCAAAGCACAAGCAGTTACACCATGTATTACTTCATCTATTCCTGCTATTCTCCACATACTTTTATACATTTTAAAAACCGATAGTGACACGACATAAATAGTTATAATTACAGGTAATGTCTTTATATATATATCAATGTGTTCCGATCTTACATTAAATTCATATCTAATATAGAAACTAAGTAAATAAGCTACATTGATTAAAAATATATCTATTAATATCAATAATAAGCATTTTATTTTTTTACCTTTTCCCACGTTTTCATCCCCTAACTTAAAATGTGTTTAAAAAATTTTTAAAATTTTATTTTTCTTTTGCTTGTACTATTTTTTTATAAAACTCATCTATTCTTTAATATATTTATACTAATTTTAACACATTATTATAAGTATCTTCATATTAGGTGAGTTTCATAAATATTATTTATTATAACCACAAGCATTATATCATACATTTTTTTTATATTAAACTTA
Organism: Clostridium gasigenes; assembly: GCF_900104115.1. Lineage (GTDB taxonomy): Bacteria > Bacillota > Clostridia > Clostridiales > Clostridiaceae > Clostridium > Clostridium gasigenes. The sequence goes on along the minus strand of NZ_FNJM01000007.1, from coordinate 4,891 downwards.
AAATTCTTTCTAAAAACCAAGTATCCATTCTTCTTCATTCTTCCAAACGACTTTTTGCGATATTAATGTAATTTAATTTGATTTAATGTAATATAAAGGTTTTTTTATTTTGTATCTACCTATTTAAATTTTAAAAAATTAAGTTTTCAAATTAATTTCAAGTCGAATATTGTCATTCAGTTTTTATATTCATGTGACTTTAGTCCTATATTTCCAATTATATTATGTTATCTAATTATGTATCTTGTCCTATTTGTATTAAGTCTATTTTAAAATGTACTATAATCTTAATTATAATATAGCAAAATAAATACTAATTGGCATGTAATTCTTTCTCATATAAATCAAATAATATTAGCCTCCATTCATTAGAAGACTAAAATTTATTTATATTACTACAATTATAAAAACACTATAAAAATTATTGAAATTCAATAACTTTATAGTGTTTTTATTTAATTGCTTCATTATAATGGCTATTCTTATACTGCAAATAATTTCTTTTTAATTTTTGCAGTTCCTATATGATTTATTATATCTTCATTTCTTAATACCTTTAACCCATTACCTTTAAAAGTATCCTTTTGTGATTTAGATAGTGCTGAATAACTATACCTTGTGTTTCTAGTTAATTGACCGTTTAGTTCACTTGCAACGAAATTATATACTTTAGCTCTTAATAATTGTTTAGCTATACGTTTAATTTCTTTACCATATAAACCAGTCAAACTATTTATATCTAATTCAAATAAACATCCAAGATCTTTAAGTTTTTCTATTCTACTTATCTTTTCTATTATTTCTTTACATCTTTCTGGATGAACTATAATTGGAACTATTCCTATTAATGTTAACTCAAATACCATGTCAACTTGTTGATTTGTCATTGTTTCATCCAAATCTATAAGCATATATTTAGATTTATTTATACTTCCAAATTTTCCATTCAAACAATCCTTAATATTACTTTCTGATAATTTGATGCTTTCGGCTAAATAAAGTTTCACATCAATATTATTTTTTTCTAACTTATTTTTTAAAATATCCAACCTAATTTCCATTTCTTCTATAGATGCAGCTACATCTTGCACGCCACACTTTGTAGCTACAACCATTTCTTTAACACCCTTCTTGAAAGCGTATTCAACTGCCTCTATTGCTAAGTTATAATCCGCTTCAAGACATTCCACTTTCCCTAAAATATTCGCATTTAAATCTACCATTTAAATCCCCCACTATATATATCTATCTGTTTTATATAACCTTTTATATTTTATACTATAATAGTTTTCTTGTCTAGAAAAAAATTACATTTTTATATTTTAAAACTACATAATATTTAATTAAATTAAAATTTTATTTAGAATTGATTTTGTTTTTTAAAATTGGTTTATATTTCATGTCATTCGACATTTTTTTTATATAAATGAAAAAATAAGCCCTTCACTAATTTATTTAGTGAAGAGCTTATTTACATATTCAGAATGTTATTTTTTTAAGCTTACTTATATATTAAATCTCTAATATGGCTTTAAAGTTTTCTATTCCTATTCTTTCTATAGTTCTACCCTCAGATCTAAAATCTCTATTTAAAGAACTTGATGATAGTTCTATTAAAGAAGTACATACTGGAGTATCAATTTCTAAGTATTTTCCTAAAGATTCCATAAGAACTAATCCCTCTGGTACATCTTCTGTTATATATCTTGAATCAGATGTATATGGTCCACTTGTAGAATGGTTTTTTGCATAATCAAAAAACACAGCTTCAGCATCCATATTACTAATTAAAGAATTTCTAAATTTACAAGCTTCCACGTAAGATATTCTCTCACAACCTAGAGTCTCCATTATGTCCATTTTTTCCTTATCAAGGCCATTTACCATATTCCACACAGATTTTGTAAATACTTCTTTATACATCCAATATTCTTTTCCATCTGTGTACTCTATTCTTGGAATACTCATAAAGGCTCCTATTGTATGCACAATTAAATTAGGATTATGCAATGCAGCCTCCACTATGTTTTTTGTAGGAATAAAATTATATTGTAGCAATTCCAACTTCTCTAGAGCTTCCTTAGTCCTACTTTTAGGGTATATACCTATAGGATTTCTAACATTTTCAAACATAGCAGTAACTTCCCCTGGCTTAGTTATCCTACAATCAATAGGTGAACTTTCCGCTTCTGCATATATTAAAGGCTTGTCCTTGCATTCCTTTAAAAAGAATAAAGTAGCCAAATATCCAGGTTCTATTAAAATAATTTGATTATATAAATATTTACTCATTCTTTTTATTACATCTTCTTGATAATTAGTTTGTACATATAATATTATCAATTCAGATCCTTCTAATGCCTCTTTAAAATCAGTAGTAACTAAATGCAATTTAGCTTCTCTTGACTCATTATTCCTAATTAAATTTATTTTATAACCATTATTTAATATAGTATTAAAATTTTCATTATGCAAACTATTAGAAGTTTTTAAAATTGTTACTTCATGACCCTTTAACGATAAATCTGCTGCTACAGTAGTCCCCGCATTACCCGCACCCACAACTGTTATTTTCATTATAATCTCTCCCCATTTAATATTAATTATTATTAATATTAATATCAATTATTAATTTTAGTTTCCCTGATTTAGTTATTTAATACTAACTCCTGTTCAACTAGCAACAAATTTATTATCTAATGCCCCCCTGCTTTTTGCTTCTAATAAACATAATCCATTGTATTATTGGATTTTTTTAGTTTATTTATACTGTATTATCTTTAGTTTTTTAAATTTCAAAAAGTATAGCTCCATAGAATATGTTTATTTATATCTTAAATAAAATTAAGACACCTTTAAAAACAACTAGTCAATGCTAGTTGTTTCTTAAGATGCCTAAGGGAGCTTGAAAAAATAACTAATCTTCTCCCTAATAACTCTATATCGCTAAACTCATCTTCATCTATTTCTAATACTATACCTAAAATCCCAATAAGTAAACGTTTATCATATTTATATAATTGTTTTCAAATATTCTACTAACCCATCTTTAAGTTCTGGCTTCCTTAAGGCATACTCTATAGTAGCTTCTAAGAACCCTTGCTTGTCTCCAACATCATATCTTCTACCTTCAAAATTATACGCATACATTGCTTCTTCTTGAATTAACGTTAATAATGCATCAGTAAGTTGTATTTCATTTCCTTTACCAGGCTTTGTGTTTTCTAATATTTCAAATATCTTTGGTGTAACTATGTATCTTCCAAGTATCGCAACATTTGATGGAGCTTCTTCAATGCTAGGTTTTTCAACTAAACCTTTAACTTTCATAACTCTATCTTCTATTTCAATTCCCTCAACTATACCATATCTTGAAACATGTTCTTTTGGTACAGTTTGTACACCTAAAATAGTAGTTTTATATTCATTGTAACAATCAATAAGTTGCTTTAAACAAGGTTTTTCATCATTATAAACGATATCATCACCTAAAAGAATTGCAAAAGGTTCATCCCCGACAAAAGCTCTTGCACAATATATAGCATGTCCAAGTCCTTTAGGTTCCTTTTGTCTAATAAAATGAATATCTACCATATTAGATATATCATTAACTATTTCTAAAAGGTCGTCCTTACCAGCTTTAGCAAGCTCAATTTCAAGCTCAATTGATCTATCAAAATGATCTTCAATACATTTCTTGCCTCTACCAGTTATAATAAGAATTTCTTCAATTCCTGAAGCTATTGCCTCTTCTATTATATATTGAATAGTCGGCTTATCAACTATAGGTAACATTTCCTTTGGTTGAGCCTTTGTTGCTGGTAAAAATCTAGTACCAAGCCCCGCTGCTGGTATAATTGCTTTTCTAACTTTATTACTCATAACCTACTCCTTAATAAATCTTAAACTAACTACTCTTTTGTAAAGAATTTATCTCTACCTGTAGTCTTTATGCCTTTGTATTATATCATATAATTAAGTAATTTTCTTACACAGTTTCCATTACACAATATTTTTGGATTATAGCTTTCATGGCATCCATGTTTTCTTCCATGTCAGCAACTAGTTTAAATTGGTTTCTAGTTCTATCTAGGTTATGATTTTTTCGATTCACTTTAAAATAACTATCCCCATTTAAATGATCAGTTAAGAATCTTATTCCAAGTTCAAGTGCTATAAGTTTTGCTGAGAATGGTAAATATTCTATTTCGTTTTTTGTAAGAGTGTACTTAGCAGACTCTAAATATCCTTTTGTAAAATGTTCATAAAGGTTAATATCAAAGTTTACCTTTGATAAATCAGCTTCATCTTCTAACGCAGTTGTTGCTCCAAAACTAATAGCATCGCCAAAGTCATATAATGCTAACCCAGGCATCAATGTATCTAAATCTATTAAAACAATTCCTTCACCTGTAATATCATCTGTCATAACATTATTAAATTTTGTGTCATTATGAGTAACTCTTAAAGGCAATTCCCCCTCTGCAAGCATGTTAACCAAAAGTTCAGTATCCTTAGCTCTTTTCATAGCAAAAGCTATATCATCAAGGCAAAATGCCACTCTTCCCTTTTTATCCTTTTCCACAGCATCTATAAAAGCTTCATAGCTCTTTTTAGTATCGTGAAAATCTGGTATAGTCTCATAAAGATTCTTCAAATCACACTTTTTAGACATAATAATAAAACCCTCCCACTTAGTTTAAAATGTTTTCCCCTATCCCACTTCAATGCTATTATTTATAATTTATACCATAATTATACTATATTTTTATAATTTAATCTATTCTAGTTAATATTATATTAACTAGAACTATAATCTATTATTAAATAAAAAAACTGCAATAAAATATTATAATAAAGTGGTCCCTATGTCAAGGACAGTTAGAAAAAA
>NZ_FNJM01000023.1 GCF_900104115.1 Clostridium gasigenes | reverse complement strand
AAGAAACTGATAATTATATTGATTATTACAATAACAATAGATATCAATGGAATTTGGCCAAGCTATCACCAAATAAATACTACGAATATCTAGAAACCGGTGAATATCCGATTAAAATCTAGCTAAACTAATTTTATATATCAATATAATTTAAAGCACTGGTAAATACCTACAAACGGTATAATACCAGTGCTTTCTTGTCATACATCTTCCATGAAAAATATTCCAATTCATTTTTTAGGCGTTTTTTCTAACTGTCCTTGACATAGGGACCACTTTATTTTTAACTTTATTACAGTTTAATTGATCAAATAATTTTGTTTCCACCATTACTTGTACTTAGAAATGTTAAAAACCTATTTGGATCTTAGCCACTTGGGGGCTACTCCCCCAAGGAATTACTATTAATATACTCCCATATCTATAGAATATAAATTCAACTAAATATGACAGTATATTAATTATTTATTATATTGAGGTTCTTCTTGTTTTACAAAATCAAGTCTTGATTGAATAGATTGTTCTACAGTTCCCATTGTAGTTGCAAGTTCATTAAACATTTGTTTTGCTTGTTCATTATCTGTATCTAAAGAAAATGTCTTCATATCCGCACCTAATCCTTTAGCACTAGCTAATGCTGTTTCAAGTTTGTTTCCTGTTGGCATAAAAATCCCTCCTTTATAGTTTTCTACTACCCCTATATCTTGTTCATAATCAATTTTAATATTCATTTATTCATAATGAAATATATTCCTTTTAAAATCCAATCTATATTTATTAAACTTTAGAAATTTGTGTTTAATAATTGAAACAAATATATATATGTGTATATATGAATTAAAATTAAGCTTATTGGTTAAATTAAGTTAGGAAACAATTTAATAAATATAAAGGAGGTTTTTACATGACTGCCATTTCAAAGGTAAAAGAAACATTGGCTACACTAAAGGGATCTGAGGCCACTTTAGGAATGTACTCATTACAAGAACGTGATAAAGAAGCCAGCACTATTTATAACCAGGCATCTAAAGAAATAAGTAAAATCAAAACAGATTTAGAAAAAAGAATAGGCGTTATGGAGTTTGAGGAACCCCAATACAAAGGCAACTAAGTGAGGTGGCATATGAATACTTGGTTAATACTATTATTTAATTCAATAGTTCTATTTATTTTAACATTTGTTATAACAAAATATATGAAGAAAAAGCCATTAGCTAGGGCTACTCCCTTTGATTTTATTTCTTATGCCGTAATTGCGGTTATAATTACTTTAATTTCTTTAGATATAGTTGATAATATTTACTTTGGACTAGTTACACTGGCTGTTTGGGCAGTGTTTCCTATTATCTTAGATTATGCTTCCATGAAAAGTAAATGGATTTATAATCTGATAAATGGTAAGGAAAGGGTACTAATTAAAAACGGTAAAATTATGGAAGATAACTTATCTAAAGTAAGAATTACAGGTCAAGAATTCCTACAAGAAATGCGTTCAAAGAAAGCATTTAACTTAGCCGATGTTGAATTTGCTGTAATGGAAACAACGGGTGATATAAATGTTAGTTTAAAAGCTGATAAGAAACCTGTTACCTCATATGATTTAGGAAAAAAAGTAGCACCTAAGACCGAACCACAAACAGTTATTTTAGATGGAAATATATTAAATGAAGGTCTTACTAATGCTGGATTAAATCGAGGTTGGCTTACAACTCAGCTAGAAATCAAAGGAGTTTCCATTGAAAATGTTTTTCTAGGTCAAGTAGATTCTTCTGGAGACTTATATGTAGATATTTTTGATGATATGATACAAGTTCCTAAAACACAGGTTAAAGAAATGCTCTATGCTAGCATTCAAAAAAGTCAAGCAGATTTTATGTCATTTTCTTTAGACTGTGACAATGAAGAGACAAAAACTATGTACTCACAAAGCGCTCAAAAATTAGAAGAAGTCATAAAAAAATTAGAACCATATTTATTACGTTAGAAGGTGAAATAAATGTCAAATATGAAAAAGAAAAGAATGACTACAACCCAGCTACAATATGATGAATTAGTAAATAGTATAGAACCTAAAAGACCTATTTTAACTAATTGTATTAGAGCCTTTCTGGTAGGTGGTACAATATGTACAATTGGTCAAGGCTTACAGTGGCTTTTTATTACCTATCTTAATTTTGATGAAAAGACATCAGTAGGTCCTACTTCAGTAGTTTTAATCTTTTTTGCAGCTTTATTTACTGGTCTTGGAATTTATGATCACCTTAGTCAATGGGCTGGATGTGGAACTGCTGTTCCGATTACAGGCTTTGCTAATTCTATAGCTTCTGCTTCAATTGAACATCAAAGTGAAGGATTTGTACTTGGAGTAGCTGGCAATATGTTCCGTCTTGCAGGCGCCATTATTGTTTATGGAGTTTTTGCTGCTTTTGTAGTTGCTACAATAAAAATGACAATAATATGGCTAGGGGGAATGTAAATGCTTAAAGGACATCAATCTTGGATTTTCAATTCTAAACCTACGATATTAGCCTCTGCAGCAGTTGGTGGCCCTTTCGAAGGTAATGGTGCTTTAGCTGATGACTTTGATATACTTTATGAAGATTTATGGCTTGGTCAAGATAGCTATGAAAAAGCAGAGCATGCTCTACTTGAGCATGCTTGTGAAAGAGCAATACAAAAATCAAAGATACAAAAAGAAGATATCAACTTTTTTTTAAGTGGAGATTTAATGAATCAAATTACTTGTAGCAACTTTACTGCAAGAACACTCGGAATACCTTATTTGGGAATTTTCGGTGCTTGTTCTAGTTCCATGGAAGGTTTAGCATTAGCAGCTCAATTAATAGAAAGTAAAGCAGCTAAATATGTTATAGCTGCTGCAAGTAGTCATAATGCAGCTGCTGAAAAACAATTTAGATATCCTACAGAATATGGTGTACAAAGACCACCTAGTGCTCAGTGGACAGTAACTGGAGCTGGAGCTGTAGTCCTTGGACCAAATGGAGATGGACCAAAAGTAACTTCTGCTACCATAGGAAGAGTAGTAGATATGGGGACTTCTGATCCCTATAACGTTGGAGCAGCTATGGCACCAGCAGCAGTAGATACTATTGAAGCCCATTTTAGAGATTTGAATATCGATGCTTCTTATTATGATCTTATTGCTACTGGTGATTTAGGAAAAGTTGGTCATGAACTTGCTAATGCTTTATTAAAAAAACATGGCATAGATATGCCAACGGATATATTTACAGATTGCGGTCTTTTAATATATACAAAAGACCAACCAAGCTTTTCTGGTGGCAGTGGCTGTGGTTGTTCTGCTACTGTAACTTATGGGCATTTACTTAATCGTATGCGAAGAGGAGAATTAAAGAAAATATTAATTGTTGCAACAGGTGCCTTAATGTCTCCTATCTCCTTTCAACAAAAGGAAAGCATACCTAGCATTGCCCATGCTGTTTCTATAGAAATGTAAAAAAGAAGGTGTGAGTTAATTTATGGAAAAATTTATTTTTGCATTTATAATAGGTGGTTTAATTTGTGTTATTGGGCAACTTATAATGGATACTTTAAAAATCACCCCGGCACATACAACTTGTACATTAGTTGTAATTGGTGCAATTTTAGGAGGGTTTGGTCTATATGATCCTTTGGTTGCCTTTGCAGGTGCAGGGGCATTTGTACCTATAAGTAGCTTTGGAAACGCTCTTGTAACAGCGGCCATAACTGAGGCTGAGCAAACTGGTTTTATAGGAATATTTACCGGTGTTTTAAAGCCAGTAAGTGCAGGGGTCTCCGCAGCAATAATCTTTGGATTTATTTCTGCCATGATATTTAAACCAAAAGGTTAAGCATATGAAAAAACATACTACAATTTAAATTTCTTTTATATGCCTAGCTATATTAAATAAATTTAAACTCCTACAAACTAAAATAACCCACGACAACACTTACATTATTATTGTCGTGGGTTTTGATTATTAATGCAAGCTTGTCCGAGACAGGTATTTTCATTATTTTTTAATTTGATTATAAACTTTTCAATTTCATAATTATTTAAATAAACCTGCCCAATTAAACCATGATGCCTATGTGTTTTACTATCAGAATGAAAATCTGAACCGGCAGTATAAAACCATCCTTTTTCCCTAGCTATACCTTTATACAATTCATTTTGCTCAACAGTATTTTCGGGATAAAGGGCTTCAATTCCATCAAAATTCATTTCAAGAAGGGGGGCAAGCATTCCATCTTTTAATCTAATTGGATGAGCCAAAACTACACTCCCACCAAAGTATTTAAGTAAATCAATACCAGTTTGAGTAGTAATCTTATTTTTCTCCAAATCTTTTCTAACATCTACATAGGTACCTATGAGTGTTTCTAAAAGTTTACTATTATCCTTTTTTGCATATCTTAATGCACTAATAAAATCTTTATCCTTATATATTTCATTAGTGAAGTACCCTAAAATATGAACCTTTTTTCCATTAAACCTTGTAGATAATTCAATCCCAGGTATAACATTAACACCTAACCATTCCCCTGCTTTTATTGCTTCTTCTACTCCTGACATAGTTTTATGATCAGTTATAGATATAGTATCAACATTACTTTCTTTAGCAAACATTATAATCTCAGTAGGGGTATAATCACCATCAGATTTTGTTGTATGAATATGAAAATCGCCTTTTGTGTACATTTTTTATCTCCATAGTAGTATTATTGTATACAATATTCAGCTAGCTACTAAATTGCACCATATTGTTAATAAAAATTTTATTTTTCAATAACACCATAAGCTATAGATCCAAATTTACTATTTCCATAACATTTTTGAATTCCTAATCTTTCAAACTCACCACTGCCAACTCTTTCTTTAATAACAACACGGTTTTTACAAACACGTAGTGCCTCCATAAGTGTCTCTTTTTTTAATCCTTCTTGATGTGCAAATGGCCTTAAAGCATTTATTGACACCGATTTTTTATTTGGTATTTTAAACATAGGGTCAAAATAAACTACATCAAAACTATCATCTGGCATACTTAAAATATAGTCTTCATAAGATGAATTAATAACATCTATCATATCCATAAATATTTTAGTTTGCGCGTCAACATCTTCATAATACTTTAATCCGTTTTTAGTTATACAAGCAATATACTTATTAACTTCTGTGCCAACAACCATGCCATTTTCACCAACAATAGATGCAAATACTATAGCATCTGTTGCAAGTCCTAAAGTACAGTCTAATACTCTATCCCCGGATTTTAAATCCATAGCTTCAACCATAGGTTGATTCAGACCTTCTTTTATTGCTTTCATCTTAATTTCTGATGTATTTGGATGCCAAAAAAATGCATTATCTTCTCCCTTTAAAACAATTTTATCTTTTTCTACAAAGAGAAAACATTCTATTTTATTCATTTCACTAATTTTTTTTATACTATAATTTCCTCTTTTTACATATGGTATATCTAATTCTTTAGATATACCATATGCTTTATTTATTAAACTTTCATCGGGGTTTCTTGTGGTTGTAATTGCAATATTCATATTATTTACCATCCTAGCTTTTGTTTTTTTACTGTAAAACATATATTGTCATTATTAAATTCTATAAAGTAACTGCTTTATCAGCTCATCATTTCTTAAAAGAGATAAAGTATCTTCTATAATTTCGCAAGCAAGATATTCAATTCTTGAGAACATTAGAAAAATCTAAGAAGAACTCCTTTGATTGGTATAAGAAGGTCATTTGCTCTAATGGAGAAGAACTCTATATAAAGTAAAAAGCACCCTATAGAATAGACGATTTGAAAAAAGTCTATCTATAGGGCTTTTATCTATATTACAGTTCAATTGTTTAAATTATTTTGTTTTCAATAATACTTGTACCTAGAAATATTAAAAACCAGTGTGGGACCTTGTCCTGTGTTAATTTGCTAAGGTCTATGAGACTGCTATCATTTATAGCAACTTGTCTTTCTTCATCTCTAATTCATTAGAGTAACTAACACGTCTTCAAGACTAAATACTTCATTAGTTTCAAATACTTCTTCTAAGGTTTCAATATTCTCTTCTAAATGCTCTACATCCTTAGAATATGTATGAGCAATATCCACCATATCTTCTTCAGTAAATTCCTTATTTTCTAAATACCTTATTACCGCTAATTCTTTAATCATTAAACAGCTTACTAACGCAATTTTTATTTTTGCTAAAACATCATAATCAAAAACAGCCTTCATAAAGTATTTGAATACAAAATAAACTAAAATCTGTTCAAAGTGATAGCTTTTATCCTTATAATAATCTTCAAATCTTTTATGAATATCTAAATAAAGTTCCTCATCATCTTCACTTTGCCAAAAATATCTTAATGCATCCTCGAGTCCTAAAGGATCATTAGGATTTATGTGCTTTAAATCTCTAAAGACTTTAAAAACTTCATTTATATTATTATATTTTCCACTTCCTTTTCCTTTATATTCTTCAATACTTTTAATAGTCTCATCAATAAAGCTTTGGTCTGAATATTTATTTTTCACTTTTTTTATATCTTCTATCTCATTTGAATCTATCTTTTCTTGAATTTCGCCTGCAAAAATAAGGACTAAAGCTCCTCTAACCTTCAAATCTAAATTTCTATTTTGTAGAATATCAAAAACTACTTTTCTACATTTCATAAGATTAATATAAATCATTTGATTTATATCATTGCAACTATTAACTTCTTCATCATTTTCTGTTAATTCAAATTCTACTTTTTTAGATGACCCGAGTATTATTCTTGCAGCTTCAGGACAAGATAAAGATATTCCTACTTCACGCAGGTTACCAAAATCTTCTAAATACCTTGGATATTCTCTGCATGTATAACAAAGACTATCTGCTCCCAGCTCCTTATATATATCGCATAACTTATTTTCATTTAAAAATGTACAGTTATTACCTTTTAACAGGAAAATATTTTCCTCTCCTTCAATAACTATTTCATTTCTTAATCTCTCTCCAAATTCACTAGCTACAGTTAAATACTGCTTATGTGTTTCATCATCAATTACTATTCCCCATCCAGCACAACAGGTGTCTTCACATTCAGACGCTATACATTTAAATTCATCCAAATAATCTGGTTTTCTTATCTTCATTTTCAACCTCACATCATATATCTATATTTACTATATCCTTTTATATCGCCTTCTGGTAATATATATAGCATTAATTATTCTTCTTTGTATTTCTTTAAGCTTCATATCTAATGATTCATATTCTTTCCACATTTCTAAATTAGATAACAATACAACTTTCTTATCCATACCTTCTAATTTATAGTTTAATAAATCATCTATCATATCTACATTCTTTATATTATGGTGATCTAAATCTATATTATAATTATAGCATAAGGCAATACCACTTTTAATAGGATTTCTTAATAATATCTATCATTAACCAAATGTTCAATGTAATTATGTTTATTAATTATTATCTTAAACTTATTTTTATAGATAAAAAACTGCAATAAAGTTTTTAACTCTATTGCAGTAGAATCTCTTAAATTATTTTATTTTCAATACTACTTTCACCTTCTAATTTAATAACCTCCATGATAATTTTTTCATACTTAAATAACTATCCATGAAAATAACCGGTTCTCGATGAAACTACAACATAAGGTACTTCGGAACCATCTTTTACAATATATGCTTGGTATAGATTATCTTTCAAAGGTTCTAATCTAACAACTTTTTCCCCATATGCATCATATAAATCTTTTTTAAATAGATCTTCCCAGCCACTGGAAATAGGCGCGTTTAGATTTATATAGTTTGCAAAGCTCTCTAAGTCGTCAGTTTTACCCGCATTAGCTATATATTTCTTATATAAACTTTCAATATCAACTTGATTTAGGAATGTTTTACTCCATTTTATTTTTTGTGCTTCTGGTTTGTTTTCTTGATCATTAATAATATAATTTTTAATTTTTTCAGTGATATTGTTTTCTGAATAAACTTTTTCTTTTATGTTATCGTTAGAAGCCAATGGTTTTTCTTGAGAAGCATCACCATCGTTTTTGGTAGAATCTTGACTTGATTTATTATTATCTTCTAATTTATTAGTACTATTAGCTACAGGTTTATTATCATCTGCATTTTGCTTTTTCTCTTCAGCAATAACATCATTAGTATCTTTATCTACCTTCTCTGTATTATCATTTTTATCGTCATTAATTGTAGAACATCCCATTATTCCTATAGTCATTGAAGATACTAACATTGCTGCTAGTATTATTTTTTTCACATTCACTTATAACCCCACCTTTTTTTTGTTAAGAATTTTTAAAAATAACAGACAATTTTTAAGTACATTAATATAATTTATGAGTATATCATGTAATTGTACTACTTTCTCAGTAATTATTTTAATGAGTTTCCCAAAATAACTAGCCTATTTTACGCTGCGGCTCTTCGACTAGCACAAAATATTCTCAGAATCTTTGACTTGTTATTTTCTTTCAGTTCCCTTAGGATACTGCAATTCTAAACTCTCTAGGATTCTATTTTCGACGTTTTTTACCATATTTGTCTACCATTACAAATATATTTTACTACTTTTAGAGAAGTATTTCAATGTGTTTAACTCATATAAAAAAGTTAGAAGTACCAGAAGAATATTCGAGAGAGGATAAAAATACTAATGGAATATCAGACCCAATTGATTTAAACAACTTAAAAGGAAAGGAGATGTCTAAAACATCTCCTTTCCTCATAAATATATAAAATATGACGCTAAGCATTATCTTATTACGCTAAATTATATCGTCTTCAGCTTTCCTCATTGTTGACTATTGTTTATCATTATCGCTTATTTATTCTTATTCTACTCTACTTGAAACTTTTTTTCAAGATATTTTGTAAATTAATATAATAATGTTATAATATTAATCAACAACAATACTAAATGATAATAATTAATGGAGTGATTAAATGTTTACTGAAGAAAGACTAGAACATATCTTAAGTATTCTTAGTGAAACTGGTAGAATAAAGGTAAAAGAATTAAGTGAAAGGTTTAATGTTTCAGAAGGTATGATAAGAAAGGATCTGCAAAAACTAGAAAAAGCCGAGGCTCTTCAACGAACCTATGGTGGAGCTATATTAAATAGAAAAGTTTCTAAATCTAGCCATATAGCTACTAGAATGAGCGTGAATTTAAGTAGTAAGGAGATTATATCTGAAAAAGCTTTTTCCCTTATAGATAATGGAGATGTAATTTTTTTAGATACCTCAAGTATTAATTTTCTATTAGCTAAATTAATAGCTACTAGTACTAAGCAAATAACTTTAATAACTAATATGCCCTTAATACCACCTCTTTTTAATAATAATGAAACTACTAAGCTAATATGCATAGGTGGCGTATATGATAATAAATCTGGTGCAGTTCTTGGGTCTGAAGTAATTAATAGCATATCTAAATATACTTTTAACAAAGGTTTTGTCGGGAGTTCAGGAGTTAATTTAACTACAAACAGCGTAGGAACTGTTACACTAGAAGATGGTAATGTTAAGGAAATTATAGTTTCTAATAGTAAAGAGGTATTTTTACTTGTAGAAAAAGAAAAGTTTAATGTAGATGGTACTTATAGATTTTCTACTTTAGATGATTTAGATGTTATAATTACTGATTCAGACCTTACAGATGATGTTAGAGAAAAACTTGAAAAATTAGCTGTAAAGCTAATTTAATGTAATAGAAAGGATAGGAACATGTACTGGTTATAATAAAATATTACCTGTATATGTCCCTTATTATCTTGTTGCTGCATTCGCCTCTTCTCTAGTTTCACAAATGGCAACTAAATATTAAATAAAAAGCTGAAATAAAGTTAAAATATCTGTATTTTTTACAATTCAGATTTCTCAAATTTATACTCCATAAAATGGGTTATTTTATAGAATGGTTTTTTTAATATCGAAAGAACTATGAATATTATACAGTATATTATAAGTACTACAATACTTATATTTACTGTTTTCCAAAATGGACCTGCAATTGCCTCTCTAAAACCATTTATAGCATACGTAAATGGCCATAATGGATATAACACTCCAAAAACTTGTGGATTAGTTTGTATTGGATATATACCTCCTGCACCCGCTATTTGAAAAACCATTATGATAACAGCAATAGCTTTACCTACATTGCCCAATATTGATACTAAAGTAAAGATTATTATTGTAAAAGTAATTGATGTTAAAATAGCAAATATAAATAATAAAGGTAAGTTATAAACCTGTATCCCTAGTATTAACCAATCCCCCAATGTAACTATAATAGCTTGAATTAAGCTTAAACTAATAAAAATCATCATTTTCCCAAAATGTCTTTGCAACATATTAGGCTGCGGTCCCACCTCAAAATCTTCGCAAGTTGTTGTTAATAAAGCTCCTGCCAAAAGTGCTCCTACCCATATAGCAAGCACTGTATAAAATGGAGTTAATCCTATACCAAATACACCTGTGCCATATACATCAACTTCTTTTACTTCTATGGGAGAAGCTATAAAGCTAGCTACTTCCTCTGGATTTTTTCCCATTATATCAATAATATTATTTAAACTATTTTCATTCAACCCGTTTAATTTATTATTTAAGTCTGTTACCTCAGTTTGTATTAATGTTATTTTACTATTTAACTCATTTGCAGCCTTTACAGCTTCATTACTAGATGCTATACCATAATTAGCCAAAGCATTTAATTGTGGCACTATAATTTTTGTTGTTTCTAATATTAAATTCAGCTCATCTAAGCTGGAATTAGTAATACTTGCAATATTATTAATTGTAGCTGTCCCACTCTTATAAAATTCATTAGATACCTTTGATATTCTATTTATTAATTCATCATTAATTTTCATTACTGAATCTATATCCCTAGACTTCTTATCACTTATTTCGCCTTTATTAAATTCATCTTTTAAATTATTTAAGGCAATTTCCTCTTGTGCCAGCTCTTCTTTAATGTTATTAAGTGATGCTACTAGTGAATTTAAGTGTTCATTATTAATAGTTGAGTTAATTCCTTGCACCTCTTTAATTGTAGAATCTACTAAATTTTCTAGGGTTTCTTTATAGCTTTCTAATTGCTTAATACTTTTATTAATTTCATATTCTGGAGTTGATGGATTCTTAATATTCTTAAGCAAAGTATCTACTTTCTGTGATACTACTTGTAATTGCATAATATCCGCATTAATATTACCATTAACGGTAGCCAAATTACTTTTGGTTTCAGTCACTAACTTTTTACTTGCTTCTGTTACATTTTGCAAATTATTTATTTGATCTGTAATAAGTGGTAAATCATTTTTAATACTTGCTATATACTTACTTAAATCTTGAGCATTTTTAGAAGAACTATCTATATACCCTTTAATATTTATCAAATTTTCATTAGCTGTATCTACTACATTTTTAAGTCCTAGAACCTTTACACTAGTATTATCTAAATGCAATCCTACCTTGTTTAATTCATCAAAAGTTTTTTCATTAACGGTTTTTACAAAGTTTAATTTTATTTCTTTAGTTAACTTATCCTTAGCTACAGTAGTAATTTTAGTAGCAATTGCATTAGTCTTTTCATTTGCTTTATAAATTATATTGGGCTTTTTAGGATTACTTGTAGTTAAACTTACTAACCCACTTGAAAAATTTTGTGGAATTTCTATAATAGCATAATATTTTCCTTCATTTAAATCATTATTAGCTTGCCACTCATCTATTACTTCCCACTTTATTGATTTATTTTTTTTAAGGTTTTCTATTACTTGATCTCCAACATTTACTTCTGTTGAATTTATTAGTGTCCCATCATCTTTATTTATTACTGCTACTGGTAAATCACCGGTATTTGCATAGGGGTCCCAACAGGCTGCAATATTTATCCAAGCATATAGTGATGGTATAATACAAAGTCCAATTATTACTATCACAGCTGCATAATTTTTTTTAATTTTTATTAAATCTCTTTTGAATATTTTAAATAACATTTTCATGATTTCACCTCAATTATTCGCCTATACCTGATTGATGGAATTTCTTTTCAAACACTTTTACAATACTATGCAGACGTGGTTTAAAAATAAAACCTAATATAATATATAATGCACAGAATAATAATAACATTACTATATCTAAAACAACGCTACTGCTTAAAGGACCTGCAATAGCCTCTCTAAATCCTCCTACTGAGTAGGTAAATGGAAATAGTGGTTGTAATATTCTAAATATAAGTGGATCTAACTGTATAGGGTAACTACCGCCACAACCCGCTAATTGTATAATCATAAATACTATATTAATAGCTTTACCTACATTTCCAAGTAAAGATACATTTGTGAATATTATGATTGAAAATGTTATAGATGATAATATTGAGAATATCACCATTAAGAATGGATTAACTGAATACACTTTAAGTAAAAATATATTTCCTAAAGCTATTATTATCCCCTGTATTATACCTAAAGTTACGAAGATAAGCATTTTCCCAAAATACTTATCTCTTATTGTGAGATTCTCCGCACCTTTAAATTTTGGTGCTTCAGTTTTTAATACTGACGTTAAAATTAAACCACCAACCCAAAGGGCTAGTACTGAATATACTGGTGTCATTGCAGAGCCGTAGTTTGGCACAGAATAGACTTTAACCTCTTTTATATTAAATGGATTTGATATAAATTCACCCATTAAATCCGGATTACTTTGAAGTATTGCAAATATGGTATTTAAATCATTATCATTTATTTTTGATAATTGATTACCCAAATATTTTATTTCATCTTTATACTGTTTTAACTGTTCTAAAAGATCTCCAGAAACCTTCGTTGTAAGCTGGCTTCCATCTGTAGCTGAAGTTATTAAAGTATTAACTCCTTCAACTGCCCCATTTGAACTTTTTAAAAGTTGTGATGCATCCTTTGTTGCATTTGTTAAGTAAGAGGCTATTTCATTTAAAGCGGGCATTGTATTATTTTCAAACTGATTTGTTGTCTTTGTTATGTCTTCTGATATTTTCTGCAAATCACTCTTTAATTGTTTCATAACCTCATCATTATCTTTTTTCCCATTTAAATAATCATTTGAAATTGATGTTACTAAAGAAGCGCGATCATTTAAATTGCTTTGTAATAACTTTAAACTAACTATAGTTTGAGATATTGCTTCATTTGTATTTACCTTATTAATAGCTTCAAGGTATTGTATACTAGAATTTATATTATCATTTATAAGATTTATATTGTTATTTACAGTATTTAATTGATTGTTTACTTCCGTTGTGTTTTCATTGTTATTTATTGTATCTAAAATAGCTATTATTTTATCAATGCTTATCTTCATCTCCGTTAAATTTTGTTTCAAAGTTTTAAAAGATGTATTTAAGCTATCATTAGTTGTTTTTATTAAATTTTCTGTATTTTGAGTTGTTGTTTGTCCTATTGCTATACCACCTGTTAAAGCTGGCATTGTATCTTTAACCACTTTTAAATAAGTGTTTAAATTACCAGAGTTCGCATTTACATTCTCTAAAACAGCTACTATAGTATCCATATCGCTCCCTGCTGTTATAATTGAATTTTTAAGTTTTATTATATCATCACGATTTTTATTTATATCCTCTTTATATCCTTTAACCTTTTGGAAAGCTTTTTTATTAACAGTTGATATAAAATTCGAAGTAATTTGATCTATTAAAGTTCCCTCTGCTACTCCTGCTATTTTTCCTGCTACAGGGTTTGCCTTGGTGTCAACCTTATAAATTATCTGGGCTTTTTTACTCTTATCGGTTACTATACTAGTCAAATCTTCCGAAAAACTTTCTGGTATTTCTATGGTTGCAAAATAAGTTCCATCAACAATTCCCATATCTGCATCTTCTCTAGAAACAAATTTCCAACCTATATTTTTATTGCTTTTAAGTTCCTCTACTACTTCCCCTCCTACATTTATATTTTCTCCCACCATATTAGCGCCCTTATCATTATTTATTACCGCTATTGGCATAGTGCTTGTATTTCCATAAGGATCCCAGCAAGCTTTTATATTAACCCAGGCATATAAAGCTGGTATAACACATATTCCAAACACAATAATTAGTGCTACTGGATTTTTAAAAATGCTTTTTAAATCTCTCTTAAATACGATCATTAGCTTTTTCATATTATTTACTTTACCTCTACCTTTCTTTCTTAATTTTCTTTTAGCTTGCATAACAGTAGTATAATTTACCTCTATCCATTATATCATATTTATTTTAATTTTTGGGTTTTTTTAACTTTAGATATATCCATTATAAGAATATATAAATGGTATGTTACCTAGCGAACGATTTATAAAGTAAGTGTAATATATTAAAAACAAGTGAATATTACTACTTTCAAAAGGAAAAGATAATATTTGAAGAGGAGTGATTATTAATGTTTAAAGGTAATAGTAAAGAAAAAAACAAACAAAATGTTAATGTTGGCACTAAAAGAACAGAGAATAGTGAACATCAAGAAAAAGTTACAAATAGCAAAAAGAATTAATACATAAAAAGGCACTTTGGAAAATTTAATCCAAAGTGCTTTTTTGTTATAGCTATATAAATCTCCATATTTGAGTTACAACAAAACAAGTTACCATACCACATATTGTTGGTATTATGAATGCTAAAAATGTCCACTTAAAGCTCTTTGTTTCTTTCTTTATGGTTATTAAAGTTGTTGCGCAAGGATAGTGCATTAAGCTTAACAACATAACGTTTATAGCTGTTAATAACGTCCACCCATTTGCAATTAATAACTCTCTAAGCTGAATTCCACTATCTAGTTCTAACATTGTTGATGATCTTAAATAACTCATTATTATTATAGGCAATACTATTTCATTTGCTGGTAGCCCTAATATAAATGCCATTAATATATATCCATCTACTCCTATTAAATCAGCAAATGGATTTAAAAATTCTGCACAAGTACATAATAAAGAATTATTTCCTACAGAAATATTTGCAAATATCCAAATAACTATTCCAGCTGGTGCTGCAACTACAAGTGCCCTTCCTAATACATATAATGTTCTATCTAAAATTGATCTTACTAAAACTTTTCCAATTTGTGGCCTTCTATATGGAGGTAATTCTAAAACAAAATTAGAAGGTATCCCCTTCAAAAAGGTTTTAGATAATATTTTAGATACTAAGAGTGTCATAAACACACCTAAAACTATTATAGCTGTTACACTTGCTGCAGCTATAATATTTCCAGAAACACTTCCTATACCTCCAACTGTTGCTCCAATAAATATTGTGGCAATTGTAATTAATGTTGGAAATCTACCATTACACGGCATAAAATTATTTGTTATTATTGCCATTAATCTCTCTCTAGGTGAGTTTATTATCCTACAACCAATTACACCTACAGCATTACACCCAAGGCCCATACACATTGTTAGTGCTTGTTTTCCACATGAACAACATCTTTTAAAACACTTATCTAAGTTGAATGCTATTCTTGGTAAATATCCTAAATCTTCTAATAATGTAAACATAGGAAAAAAAATCGCCATTGGTGGTAACATAACCGACGTTACCCAAGCTATTGTTGTGTACATTCCATCTATTAATACACCCGTTAACCAGCTTGGTGCAGCAATATAGATAAAGAATTCTCTTAATTTAATCTCTATTGCTGCAAACATCCTAGATAAAATTTCTGAGGGAATATTTGCAAGGGTTATTGTTATCCATAATATTACTCCTAAAAGCAAAATCATTATTGGGATTCCAGTTAATTTAGATGTCAATATTTTATCTATTCTTTGATCCCTTAATGTATATTGTTCAGGCGCACATACAACCTTTTTACAAATCTCTTCAGATTTTTTAATAATTGTTCCTACTATTATATCACTTATAGAACCTCCACCTAGCTCTTCTTTAACCTTTTCTCTTATATTGTGTATTTCAAAAACTATGTCTTCTGTTATTTTAAATCTTTTAATTAGAGACTCACATAAAACCCTGTCGCCTTCTATTAATCTTAGTGCTAGCCACCGCTTCTTTTTATCACTTATTTCTATAGTCAATAAATTACTTATTTTTGTAATTGCATCTTCTATTTCTTCATTATATTGAACTTTAAATCCTTGCTGATTTTTTTCTTTTACTATTTTGGATATTTCTTCTTTAAATTCTTCAATTCCAACACCTTGTCTAGCTGCAGCTTTAACAACTTTACATTTTAATTCTTTTTCTAATTCTTCAAAGTTAATTTCTATACCCTTTTTCTCAGATTCATCAATAAGATTCACACACAACATAGCGTTATCAGATATTTCCAAAACCTGAAGAAACAAATTTAAATTTCTTTCTAATGAAGTAGCATCTGCTATTACTGCAATTGCATCATATTGTGAAAAGCATATATAATCTCTTGCGATTTCCTCTTCTTCAGAATTTGATAATAAAGAATAGGTTCCTGGTAAATCAACTACTTTATATCCACATTCTCTATATCCATATACACCTTCTGCATTAGCTACTGTTTTACCCGGCCAATTACCAGTATGCTGATTTAACCCAGTTAATTCATTAAACACTGTACTCTTTCCTACATTTGGATTTCCAGCTAATCCTATTGTATAATTAATATCCTTAATGCTAATTTTCTTTACTTTAGACATAATATTTAAGCCTGTAGAACTCTTTGTTAACCCCATTATCCTGCCCCTTTCTTAATAAACTTTATTTAGCAATTTGTTACTTGAATAAATCTTGCTTCATCTTCCCTTATTGCAATTACAGTACCTCTAATTAAATAAGCTGTTGGGTCTCCTAATGGACTTGCATATAAAGGTCTGATTTCAGTTCCATTTATTATTCCTAAATCAAGAAATCTTCTTCTTAGCTCTCCATCTACTATTAAAGCTGTAACCTTCGCAGTATCATTCAATTTAATTGAATTAAGTGTTCTATTTGCTCTTATCATCGTTGCCCCTTACCCCTTTACAAAAGGTTTTTCTTTTTGTAAGAAATTGTTATTATTTATACTAATAAGATATGATACTTATTTTAATAAGTTCTAAATTAACACAAAAAGTAAACGCATTTCATTTGAAATGCGTTTAGGGAATCCCTAACTTCCCACTAAAATTATTTTTATTTACTATTTTCCTCAATTAACAATTACTCCAATGAATAAACTACAGTTCTTTAACTAATCATAATAAATGTTGGACAATAATTATATGCGAGGTATGTAACTATGAAAAAATCTATTAAAATCTGCTCATTTATACTTTTAACATTATTATATTCTTTTTCCCCCATTCTATCTTATTCAAAAACTCTTTCAGATACAAATCTTATGAAAAAGCCTTCTAATTGTAATGTTTACTCATCATTCTTTAAAGATGATATGTTAGATATCAATGATTCATATATTAAAAATTCTATAATTCCAAAACATCTATATGTTATCTCAGAAAATGGTATGAGTAATGAAGAAAAAACCATGATATCTACCCTTCAAGGTTTAGTCTCAACTAAATCGGATGATCAGATTTATATACTTAGTTCTAATGAACCTGACTACCAAATTTGGCTTAAAGATTTAAATGATAATCATAATGTTAAATATACAAATATTCAAGATCCTTGGCAATTATTAAGTAAATTTAAAAACTATATAAATGGATATATATTATATAGTAACTTAAAAGGTCCATCTATAAATAATGCTTGCTCTCTTGCGAGCTTAGAAGATTCAATAGTAATTGAAGAATCCTTAGAATCTAAAATTAAAAGTGCTGGAGTAAGCAATTTAATTAAAGATTGTAGAGATACAGATAAATATTGGGCATATAATAACCTTTGGAACTTGGGCCTAAATCATTCTACTGTTATAGAATTATCTCCTAGTAAATATATAGCTTTAAGAGATTATTCAATAATGTCAAAATCTCTAATATTTTATGAAGATGATATAAATGATAATTCTTTGAGAGATACTATATTTAAATCTATGGATAACACTTCACGTTGTTTGGGTTGGGGGCCTGATGAACATACTAATGTGAATATAGCTTCAAAATTTGGAGTAGATGTAATTGCTTCTGATTGGTCTTATAATTTATCTGTGTTAAGTTCCTATCCACTAGCTACGCATAACCAAAAATCTAATAATAAAATCCCTAAAGAAGATAGTGTTCATTATATAACATTTATTATGTCTGATGGTGATAATCAACAATGGTTTCTTGGAAGTAACTACAGTTCAAAAAGCTGGTACGGTTCCCAAAGTAGAGGCAATTTCAATTTAGGTTGGTCTATAAGTCCATCACTTTATTACTTAGCCCCTACAGTTTTTAGTAAATACTATGAAAGTGCTAGTTCTCCAAAACACAATGATAATTATGTAGTTCCGCCCTCTGGAAATGGTTATATGTATCCTAGTAAATTTCCTATAAATAAGCTAGGTACTTATACCAAAAGATTAAATGAGTATATGAAAAAAGTTGATCAAAAGAATGTACTAATACTTGATGATGAAGCTTTCTACAGAAAAGATTTATGGGATAACTATACTTGTCACTCTAATATAAATGGTCTTTTTTATCTTAACTATGAAAAAAATAGTACCTATGATGGAAAAATAATTTGGTCAAATAATAAGCCTATAGTATCTTGTCGTGATTTACTTTGGGAAGGTCTAGAAAATGAGGAGCAACTAATTAATAATGTTAATAATAGAATTAATTTAGGCTATACAGATATTAAAAGTGCTGATTCATATACTTTTGTTTACGTTCATGTATGGAGTAAAACTATGGATAATGTTCAATATGTAGTAACTAAATTAAATGAAAATTCTAAAGTAAGACTTGTTACACCTGATACCTTTATGAAATTAATTCAAAAAAACATAACTCCTACTATGTAAAAGGTATCCTTCGTAAATGACACTCAAAAAAACTAGGCTACATTGAGAAAATAATTTCTGTACTGAACAGGCGTCATCTTCTCTAAATTCCATTGATAATGTCAATGTCAAGCCAGAATTACTATTCCTTACAGGTGAATAAGCATTGATAAAACAATTCCAATTATTCCACAGGCTATCCATTCAATAATTTTTCTACTTAGTTTGTTTTGGCTTCTGTATCGTTGTATAGTATCTTCTAATGTAATTGTAAGCTGTGAAATTTGCTGAGCCATTTCACCAACAGTATCTTTAATTTCATCTTTGGTAACTGCATTTAACTGTTTTCTCTTTATTTCTTCTGTTACCATGATTTCTTCAGAATTGTTAATTCTTTTAAATACTCCTAAACTAGATGAAATTATTTTTTGATTTTTTTCTATAGAAATAATGGCCAGTACCTTTTTATCTATTTCAATAAATTCTATTGAAACAATAGGACATGGTATCAATTTCTCTTTAGATTTATTAAAGGTATCCATTACATCATCTTTTTTACAACCAACGATTTTGCCCTTATTATTTACCCCTAAAATCAATTTGCCACCTGATGCGTTTGCAAAAGATGAGATAATCTTACCTAATAAATTTGGGCCACCACTATGATGCCTAAATTCTATTCTATCATTATCTCCTTGACTAATAAGATTAACTATTTCCTCTTTTAAATTATTATCTTTATTTGACAAAAGTTACACCCCATCTTTATATTATCATTCTCAATATCTATTAGCATATTGAGAATTTAGTTATTCATAGTAAGAAAAACCGTTCCAGCTTTTAGAATGGCTCTCCAAATATAATTTTATTATACAAAAGCATTACTTATATGCCTATTATATCATACGATAATCCTTTTACTCTAATTATTGGCTTCTAATGAATCGTATTAAATATTTGTGGGAATAACAATTAAACCATCTCTATTTTCACTTTATATTCTATCCCATAATCTATTTTTGTTAAACAAAAAAAACTGTAATAAAATTTTTACTAAAGTGGTCCCTATGTCAAGGACAGTTAGAAAAAAACGCCTAAAAAATGAATTGGAATATTTTTTATGGAAGATGTATGACAAGAAAGCACTGGTATTATACCGTTTGTAGGTATTTACCAGTGCTTTAAATTATATTAATATATAAAATTAGTTTAGCTAGATTTTAATCGGATATTCACCGGTTTCTAGATATTCGTAGTATTTATTTGGTGATAGCTTGGCCAAATTCCATTGATATCTATTGTTATTATAATAATCAATATAATTATCTGTTTCTTGTTTCAGTAGATTAAATGTGTTGCATTTTCCAAGGTGAATTTCATCTTTCATATGTCCGAAGAAGGATTCTTGT
>NZ_FNJM01000024.1 GCF_900104115.1 Clostridium gasigenes | reverse complement strand
CTTTTTGCTCCTATTAATCTTAATTTTGTTCCTGAAAATTTAAATTCTACTTTTGTTTCTCCTGCTACACTTAATGGAAGTGTACTATATGTTATCTCTCCACCTGCAACAAATGCTCCAACATATTTTATATTGGAATTTGCATTTTCAAACCTCTTCCATCCTTTTTCTGGAGTTACTAAAGAATCCCCTATTTTCACAGTGCTACTTTGATTATTACTTGAAACATTATTTAAAGTTTCTGCCTTTGCAGTTATTGGCATAATGTTAAAAGTAAGCATTACTATCAATATAATAGATAGCAATGTCAACTTATTAGGTTTTTCACTATTTTTACACATTGTTCAATTTCCCCCTTTATTTTGAAATACCGTCATTATTATAACTGCTATATTTTATATTTTCAACAAATTTTTATATTTTTTCAATATTATATCATATTATATTTTCACTTTAATAACTTTAGAGTTACATTACTTTACAAGTAATGTAACTCTAAAGTTATTATTTAGCTATTAAATAATATTAATTTATATGATATCCTGAATTGTTCATAAAAAGGAATATAATATAAAGTCTACTATGGCTGTATTGCTGTTTGGTGGCTTTTTATCCCTATTTAACGAAAGTATATTAAATGTAGCACTACCTGTCCTTATGGAAGAAATGCATGTAACTGCAACTACAATACAATGGCTTGCTACTGGCTATGTGCTAATAGTTGCTATTCTTATACTAATTACAGCTTTTCTTATTCATAGCTTCAATACAAAACCGCTATTTTTAAGCGCAATGATATTATTCTTAGCAGGAATATTATTTTCTGTATTCACTACCTCTTTCACTACCTTGCTTATTTCAAGAATGATACAAGCTACAGGAACAGGAATGCTAATACCTATAATGATGAATACTGCTTTAGTAAACGTCAATTATCAATTGAACAACAAACTGATAGAGTTGCTATTACAAACACAGCAATTCAGATAGCTTCAGCAATCGGATCCACACTATTTATAGGCCTTATGACCGCAGGTCAAAACAAATTTTTAAATAACATAAGTAGTGGAATTACTGATGAAATTAATCTACAAGCACTATATAGTGGCTTCAGTTATTCCGTGACAGTTGCAGTTATAGTAATTGCTATTGGTTTTATACTATCCCTATTTTTAAGACGTGATGTTAAAAAAGAGGCTATCTAGAAGAATGTCCACTGTTCAAATAACACATATATTTACAGTATATATATATATACTGTTGAACAAACTAAAATAGAAATTCAATTATAAAAGGAGTGTATAACAATGAAGAAATTTTTAAAAACTTTATTAATACCATTATTTTTATTAACTTTAATACCATTTAAGGCTCAAGCCTTAGATCGTATAGCTTCTGAAGATATATCCTATAACAAATCCACCTGTAATTTAATGATGGCTGAGAGACAACTTTGGATAGATCATGTTTCATGGACTAGAAGTTTTATTATAAGTGATTTATCTTCACTTGAAGATAAAGGACCTGTATTAGAAAGACTTCTTAAAAATCAAGATGATATTGGAAATTCAATTAAACCTTATTACGGAGAAGAAGCTGGAAATAAACTTGCTGCTCTATTGAGAGAACATATCGGAATCGCTGGCCAAGTTACTGATGCGGCTAAAAATGGAAATAAAGATGATTTAGAAAAATATAATAAATTATGGTATGAAAATGCTGATAAAATAGCTGATTTTTTAAGTTCTGCTAACCCTAACTATTCAAATAAAGCTCTAAAAGATATGCTACATAAACATTTAGACTTTGTTACAGCTCAGGTTGTATCTAGATTAAATAAAGATTGGAAAGCAGATATTTCCTCATATGACAAAGGTGAAGCCCATATGATTATGTTCGCAGATATGCTTACTGATGGTATAATCAAACAGTTTCCTAAAAAATTTAAGTAATTAAATATTTAGGATGGTTTATAAAAATAACTTTTAATACCAACTAATAAAAAGAGTATTCAATAATTAAATTGAATACTCTTTTTTGCGTATATCATCATTCATTGCTGAGTCTATTATTTTTATCTCTGTTATTGATAATATTGATACTTTAGCAACTAATTTATAGCATAGATATCCTAGTGGAATAAATATTATTATGTTCCCAAATAAATTATATATAGCCCATGGTAACTATATACATTTATAATGTATAATGGTATAGGTATTTAAATACAATTAGGGGGAACAATAATGCGTAAATTTTTATTAACTATTTTATCTTTCACCTTGATTCTTTCTTTGGTTGGATGTGGCCCTAAACCAGATTAATCAACTAAATCTTTCTTTGAATCTACTAAATCTTGTGATTTTGAAACTATGAGCAAGTATATTAAATCAGATACTGATAGTAATATTATTACTGGTAAATTTGAATCAACTGAACAAGAAAATCTTATTAAATCATTATTCAAAAAAATAGATTATGAGATTCTATCAACTACAGTTAATAAAGATGAGGCTACTACTAAAGTAAAAATCACTTCTGTAGATATGCTTAGAGTATATAGTGATTCAATGAAACAAGTAATGGCGATATTACTTCCGCAAGCTTTTAGTGCAAATAAACCTAGTGATGATGAAATTCAAAAAATGACTTTTCAGTACATTACAAATGGAATTAATGATCCTGATGTAGCAAAAACTACAACCGAGGTAGATTTAAAATTAACTAAAGAAAAAGATAAATGGGTTATTGAATCTAGCGACGAGTTAACAAATGCTATAACAGGTAATTTATCTAAAGTAGCAAATAAATAAATAAATAAATAAATAAATAGATAGTATAAACAATTTTGTGCAAACTTAACAAACAAGGATTAATTTTTCTACAGTATTATAAAATAAGAAGCCCCACTTTTTAGTGATGCTTCTTATTTATATACAATTAAATTTCTATTTATCTATATCCATTTTCCTTATCTATAGCTTCCTCTTTAATCTCTTCCTTCATATTTTTAAGTGCTGATTCTCTTCTGTTATTTTTTTCTTCTAATGTCTGTTTCATTTTTTTATCATCTGTTTCTTCAATCATTTCATCTGCAAGCTGACAGTTTTGAATAGTTTTATCAATATTATATTGAATTCTGTCCACATTATCTGTTCTATCATCTGGTTTATTTTTCATATGTCTATCTCTCCTTTCCCTAATATAATTTTTATCTAAAGATCTTCTTTTTTATTATGGATAAAATTTCAGTTATTATACTAAAAGAAATTAAAAATAGTAACCTAGCTTATACATTTAGAAACTTGTTTCACTTCCAATGTAACAGGCTATTCTTTTATCTAAAAATATTTCTTGAATTTCTTCAAGCTTTTCCTCTGAAGTTGCTTCATACTCTTTATATTTATATGACTTGCCAAGCTGATTCCACTTAGAATCTCCCATTCTATGGAATGGAAGAATGTTAATCTCAAATAATCCGATACTGTTCATAAAATCTGCTGTTTGTTCAAAATTTTCTCTATTGTCATTATAATCTTCTATTATAGGTGTTCTAAGAACAACTCTTCCATTCCACTTACTTTCTTTTAAAGCAATTATATTTTTTAATATCAAATCATTATATACTCCTGTTTTCTCTTTGTGCTTTTCCCTATCCATATGTTTTAAATCTATAAATGCAAAATCTATATATTCCATTGCTTTTAAGAAGGTCTCAGTTTCTAGAAAAGCTGTAGTTTCAATAGCTGTATGAATATAACTTTCTTTACAACGTTTTAGCACTTTTAATAGAAAATCCTTTTGATAAAAAGGCTCACCTCCACTAAATGTAACGCCTCCATCTCTTGACCAAAACTGTCTATCTCTATTTAATATACGTAATAAATCATCAACAGAATATAATTTTCCACATTTCTTTAATGCCTCATTATAACATGATTCTACACATTTTAAGTCCTTACAATCACCACATATATTCCAGTTCATTTCAATTTTTCTATCCTTTATATATATACCATTATTTGAGCAGATATCAATACATCTGCTGCAACCTTGATTAACCTTACATTTTCCTTCAGCAAACATTACTTTTTGATTGCAATCCCAGCTCTCTGGATTAGCACACCATTCGCATTTTAAGAAACATCCTGAAAAAAAACATGTAGTTCTACAGCCTGGACCATCATGAACTGAATAGCTTTGAATATCAAAAACCAATCCTTTATCTTCCATAATATCCCCTCCATATGCCATAAGAGTTAAAAAAATTTCTTCTCTTAACTCTTATTACTTATTAACTTTTAACTTTTACTTCACTAGTACTTTTTCCTTCCTTAACCTTTAATGGCAATGCAATAGCAAATATTATCGAAAATATAAATGCACCCATTGCAAATAATATTGAATTTAAATAACTTCCTGATTTATCAAATAGATATGCACCAGTAAAGCTTCCTAATGCAGGACCAATGCCCATTACTATCAAAGTCGCCATTCCCCATATCCTTCCAAATGTTTTTCCTCCATATAATGATCCAGCATACCCAGCAACTCCACCTGGTTCTATAGCCCAATAAGAGGCAAAGATAATACATGAAATTATGGCAACAATCTTAGATTGTGTTGTTACTAAAAGAATACATGCAACTATCCCTAAGGCAGGTGCTAAAATCAACATATTCTTTCTTGCTAAAGTTTCATTATTCAACCTACCAACAAGCTTATCTGATACCTTACCAAGTAAAGGCATAGTGAATATCCCTGCTATTCCTATACATACATAAAGATTTGTTGCTGTACCTAATGATAGTTTCGAATCTATTACCCAATAATTTACTATTTGAGTCCAAATTAAAAATTCTCCTATCATACTTCCTAAAAAAGCTAATACGGCTCCCCATATTGGAAGAGTTTTAAATGCCCCAGTAACAGTCCATTCCTTATTGCTTTTTCTAACATTAACTGTTTCTATTCCAAATGCCTCTAATCCATAATTTTCAGGATTTTTCTTTGATATTACTGCAGCAATTACAAGTGCTACAAATACTATAAGTGAAAGGACTCTCATCCCAACCCTCCAATCCATATTTAAAAGAATTGGTTTAAGTCCAAGACTTAATAATACCTGCGCTATTGGTGCCCCCATAAATGCTATCCCCCACATAGATGCATAGGATTTTCCTACATACCATTTGCGGACAGATACTGTTGATGAAACCCAAAGCATACCAGTTCCAATTCCTGCAAAAAGAACATATGGAATTAAATATCCTAAGTAGCTCTGTGCAAAACTTGTTATAAAAAATCCTAACCCAGCACATACGGAACCTATCGCATAAGCTGGCCTTGTACCATACTTATCAATAATCATTCCACTAAAAAATGCTGTTATTGCATAAACTGTCATCATTAATGAATATCCTAAGGTTAAACTTGATGCACTCCATCCTAAATCCTTTGCCATTGGCCCTTGAAGAACTGAAAAACTTGACCTAAATCCAAACAAACAAAAGACTGCAAGCCCTGAAGCTAATACCACCATTCTCCCTATTTTTTTTGAGTCTATTTTATTCTCCACTGCAATTCCCCCTCATATATGAAAGTCTCATTTTATATAATATGAAAATTTCAATTTAGGCACTTTCAAAAAATAATAGACCAATTTTCTAGTCTATTATTTTTTTCAAGTATCTTATATGAAATCAATATTTTATTTACGTTCATACCTCTCACATAATATTGATTTTAATTCACTCGGAGACCAAGTTTCCTTCTTAAAACCAACACAAGTTCCAATGCCATCCTTGTCTGGATTTAAAAAATTTGTGCAATTCTTACATTTCGATATTTCATTGAAAGAGCTACAAAGTTCAGTATCAATAAATATCATTTCATTTGTTAATCTGCATATCCCCTTTGCAGCATCAATAGGACAAAAATTTGAGCAATCGCTGTGTTTCATATTTTCTCTACACATTATATTAAACCCCCTCATATTCTGTTCTTGCAATAACTTCATCTTGTATTGGTTTACCGATTTCACACCAATATTGAGTAAATCCTGCAACACGAACCATCAAGTCTCTATAATTCCCTGGGTTTTCTTGCGCATTTTTTAACACTTTAGAATCAACAACATTGTATTGAATATGATATCCACCTTTTCTCATATATGAACGAGTTAAATCTAAGAGTTTCTTAGAACCCTCTACGCCTTTTATAGCTGATGGATGAATTTTTAAATTCATTTGGCTATTTTGTGACATACTATGATCCCATACTGTAGCAGATGTAAATAATGCGTATATACCATTCTTATCTGTTCCTGGATAAGCTGACATAGAACCATCTGCATAAGTTGTTCCACTAAGTCTTCCATCTGGTGTTGCCAAAGTTGCTGCCCCCTGTGCTCCATGGGTTGATACAGATATTTGACAAGCATACATCTTCTTTGCATATAGTGATTCATAATTATGACACATATTACAGAACCAATTTTCATATTTAAGCAATATATCATCAACATACTTGTCATCGTTTCCATATTTAGGAGCTAATAAGCAATCTCCATATAAATTATCATATTTAGAGTCTTTATTTTTCTTTTCTTGATCAGCCAATGAATAACTTCCTATTTCCTCTGCTGATTTAAATCCAAAATTATCTATCATAGCCGTCTTAACTTCTTCTAAAGAATACTTTTTATCATCATATACTAATTTCTTTAAAGCAGCTAGTGAGTTTATAGTGCTTATTGTTCCACAACTTTCAATATTGTATGTTGCATTAAATCTATAACCCATATGCCCAATATGATGCCCCTTAGTTAAACAATCAGGTTTTAAGAAAGAATTTAAAATTGACATATTTTTCTTTCTCCAAATATCATGCTGTATATTATTAGTTTTAGCTAATACATCACAAGTTAGCTCATAATATTCTATAAATTGCTTCCATAAATCTTCATAAGTTTCTAAATCCTTATTATGTGCTAGATATACTTGAATTCCAGTTCTATGATCCATACCATTTGTTAGAACTAACTCTAATACTTTTGGATTTGCAATAAAGTGAACTCCAACAGATGTAGGCTGTCCACTTCCTCCTGGAACTTCATAAGTCTTTCCATTTAATTCTAACGGTAACCAACTACATGGTGAAGTTTCAAGGCACCCCCCAATAGCAACCGCTCTAGCCTCTTCTATTGTCATTCCTTCTGACCCATATTGATTCATCATGAATTCAATAGCTCCTCTATTATTCATCCAAGCTGGATATCCTGTACCTGTCTTGTCACATTCTATACACTTTAATAAAAACTCTTCTGGTAACTTTTCATCATAAAAACATGATAAGGTTGGTTGTGGTGTTGCACAAGTTATTCCCGCTTCAACAATTAACATTTCTAATCTATTAGAAGCTTGTGTTCCATCTTTTTTAAGTCCGCCAATAGTTAAATTATTAAATGTATTTCCGGATAAAACTCCACCAACTACTCCTGTAGACGCAAAGCAGTCTATACAAGTATACTTAACTCTATGAAGTTCTAATAATTCAAGAACTTCTTCTTCCGTAGTCCTGCCTGCCTCAATATCTTGTTCAAACCAAGGATAAAGAATTTGTCCAAGTCTACCAACTGATAATCCAGATATAGCATCCTCATTTAGCACAGAAATATGAATGGTATAAGTCAATTGTAGAGCTTCTCTAAATGTTCTTGGCTTATTATAAGCAATCCAATTTAAACACTCCGCTATCTCTTCATATTCACTCTTTTGAGTATTATCTTGAGTTATATTTCCTAACTCTTCAGCATGTTTTGCATAATTTAGTATCCAAGCTTGTAAACCCTCTATTATAGTTCTAATAGCTTCATAGTAATACAATCTATCCATTCCTATTAATCCATCACCATCAGCATTTCCAGATACTTCTTTAATTCTTTCAATAGCCATATTTTTAATTCCATCAAATCCATACTGCAAAGGGAAATAATAATTCACTACCTCTCTTCCTTGAGGAAGTGTAAACCCTGAATCAAACATACATATTAAGCTTTTCATAACATTTTCTTTTATATCATAATCAGGCACCATTTGTTCATACTTATGCCCTAAATCATCAACTGATCTTCCTACCCATTCTTTAGAAAGTTTTACCAATGTAGGTATCTCTTCTTGCCTCATACCAAATTTACCTGCAATTGAGATAACCTTTCCAAAGCTGGCAACTACATTTCCACCTCCAGAACCAAATTTACTTAACTCTCCAGCACTAGCACTTCCTCTATCTAAAGCTTCTTTATATAATTCATCTTCTTTTGCAACGAAGAATCCTTCTGATAACCATGGATTTGCAAATGAACCTCTGTAATTACTAGTTTTTTGCATAACCAATTTCTCACCTGGAATTATATTAGGTGTAATATGAGAAAAGGCATACTTTAAAGCCTCAGCCCTTCTGATAACGGTTACTTCACCTTCCAGTTCATTCCATCTTCTTGTGTACCAGTATGGAAATTCAGTATCAGCAGTTGATAAAGTAGAATAATAAATATCTCTTAATCTTTCTGCTCTCCTAGTCGGCTTTTTAATTATCTCCCTATCAACCATCTCTTCTGGTCCTTCTCCTCCTGATTTAAAATTAATTGGAAGCCCTTTTTCTGCTAATATATCAATTAGCTTTTTCTTAGTTGACATTCCTACCCCTCTTTTCTAAATTTATTTAAATATAATAGCTTTTTAATAATTTTATGTGTTTTTTACCATTATTATTCTTATCCTTATAAAAATAATATATAGTTAATTTTATAATATTTATTCTAGTACACCTATTGATTTTTAACTTTTTATTGTGAAAAATATAAAAAACCACTTTTATTATGTAAAATTGTTTTTAACAATAAACTTACATAATAAAGGTAGTCTAATTTTGTTAGCAAGTGGGGATATAATTCTGCTGCAATAAGTATACAACACGTACTAGCAAATCCTTTTGGACTTTCTGCAAAAACAAAACAAGCATTCCAAGTTGTATAAAGAAAATTCCAAGATACGGTAGTGTAACTAACTAAATCAGTTGGTTTTTCAGCTGTAAATCCCCACATCTTTCCCTTCTTTTGTTCATGATGTGCTATTCTTCAAAAGCTAAGAAATACAATTTGGAGTAACAGACTTAAAGTTTTAGCCCATCTAAATCAACCTACTACTCCTCCCCCAATTATCCACACTGAAAATGTACATAATCTTTTAATCCAAAATAAGTTTATAAACTTTGGGTGTTTTCTCATAAATTTGAACAATTTATACTATGTATTTGGGGACCTACTGAATCTTGCTTCAAAACAGTTTAAGACTCCAAATGGTACAACAATTGGTTTGAGAAGTGCAGTGGAATTTTTAAATATACCTATTCAATGTGATTTTCACAATGCTTTTAATGATGCCTTTTATACAACTGAAATATTTAAGAAGCTTTATTCTCCTGATATAGATCCCATAACCTATAATAAAGAATGTTACTTTAAAAGAATTGTTGCACCTAAAAAGAAGGTTGATACTGAAGGTCTACTTAATCAGTTTGAGAAAATGTATAATAGAGAAATGACTGATGATGAGAAGTCTATAATAAAGCTTTCCTATATTATGGGGAAAACTAATCAATTTCTAATTTAATATAAAATTTAAGGACTTACAATTAAGTAAGTCCTCAATTCATAGTCGTAATATGCAAAGTAAACTGTGTCTTTGGCCAATTCCTAGCTTCAAATCACGTCTATCTACTTAAATCACATCACTTATAATTTTAATTTATAACATTACGCTACTATATCTCTTTTTGTAAAACCAATATATGAAATAACATTAAAAATTATAAAATAAACTATAAGCACAATAATTGAAAATTCTATGGTCATTCCTTCAACTAATGGCTCACCAGTACTATATTTAGTCAAATCTGTATTTGCAAATAAAATATATTTTGACCAATTAAATCTACCAAGCAACATTGTTATGGTGTTCCCTACTGTTAAAAGAAAAACTCCAGTCCCTATAGCCATTGCACTATTACGGAAAACTGTAGAAATCATAAAGGCTAAAGTAACCATCATAACTAAATTTATACACTTAAGTCCACAAACTTGTATAATATGCACTATCATATTAACTTCATTAATTTCCCCATTAAGATTTGTAAGGAATGGTAAACCTGTCCCTTTGAAGCTAAACAATATCCCCCCTAGTAAAAATGACACTACTAAAAGTACCAAAACCATTAAAAGAGTATATATTATAACGGAAATGTATTTAGATACTAATATTTTCCAACGCTTTGAAGGTCTAATTAATAATAGTTTAATTGTGCCCCCCGAAAACTCATTTGCTACTATTCCCCCGCCCATTACAATGGCAAAAAGCGAAATTAAACTTATTAGAGCACCTACTGCACCCTCTACAAACCCCCATAAAGATTTATCTTCTATAGGTTGAATATCATTTTTAAGGCGATATTCATTAGTTTGCAACCTCTTTTCAAAGCTGTCCTTTTGTATTTGAGGTATTTCCTGACTAGCTAATTGTTCTTTAATAGACTCATTTTCGCTTATTATATCTTGTTTCCAATCACTTTTAGGTGCTTCATTTATTCCAAATTTTAATATAATCCCGGCTGCTACTATGCTAAGGATCAATATCCCCATCATTATCCATGTACTAATACTATGCGAAAGCTTCATATTTTCATTACGAATTAAGTTAATCATCTTATTCAATTTCTTTTCCCTCCGTCATTTCCAAGAATTTGCCCTCTAAACTTTGTTGCACCTTACGAATTCCGTAAATTTTAATTCCCTGGTTCACAAGCTTTTCAACTAACTCAGGAACATTTTCTATATTTTCTATAATTTCAATTTCATTATTATTTATTTTCGAATTATATTCACTACTAAGACTTTCTAAATATACTTTTGCTTTTTCAATTGGTTCAACAGATAAAGCTATAACTGAATCTGAGTCATCCTCAAGCATTTCCTTCATCTCTTGAATTCTAACCAATTTCCCATTTTGTATTATTCCTACTCTATCACACATAAGTTCCATTTCTGAAAGTAAATGACTTGATACAACTACTGCAATATTTTCTTCTTTTGCAAGAGTCCTCAAATGATTACGCAATTCATGAATACCAGCAGGATCTAGTCCATTGGTAGGTTCGTCTAGTACCAATACTTTTGGAGAATTAAGTAATGCTTGTGCAACCCCTAGTCTTTGACGCATACCTAGAGAATATGTCTTTATTTTGTCATGTATCCTTTTTTCAAGACCCACAATTTTTATAACCTCATCAATACGTCCCTTTTTTAAATCTGGGTACATTCTCCAAAAATGAACAAGATTTTGATATCCCGTTAAATATTTGTATAAATCTGGGTTTTCAATGATTCCTCCTACTTTTGCAACAGCCTTTTCAAAATCTTTCTCAACATTGAATCCATCAATATACATTTCGCCTTTAGTAATAGACATCAATCCTAAAAGCATTTTAATAGTAGTAGTTTTACCTGCTCCGTTTGGTCCGAGGAATCCAAAAACCTCCCCTGAAAACACATCAAAAGTAAGATCATCTATTATTACCTTTTTACCAATTTTCTTTGTGACATTCTTGATTTGTACTATAGCTTTCGCTTCCATATTGAACCTCCTTATAGTTTTTTTACTATTAATTTACCTTTTCTAAACTTTAAATTTATTATTACTATTTCTCGGCGATCACAGAATATATATTACCGCTTAATGTTTTATATTTATTCAAAATAACTTGCTCACAAAATTTATAAGCTTTCTGTATACTTACAACTCTCTTTTACCTGTTTATATTTTAACATAGTTTTCCAATTTGTAAAAGAGTCGCTTCTCAATAATCCTTCATTTATGGTTTATCTCAATAATTTTATTTTCACCATTACTTATATTTTAAAATTAAAAAACCCATGAGGGCAGTTTAGTTGCCCCCCATGGGTTTTCTGATAGTGAAGATACTTTCTATATTCTAAAATTTATATCCATCAAAAACTTTTAATCCTTCTTCATTTAATTCACTTTCAACAACTATAGGTCTATTTGGACTCTTTTCAAAAACTTCCTTGCAAGATATCATAATATTACTTCCAGCTATTTCCGCAAGCTGATCATGTGATACACTATATACCAACTTATGTAAATTTGCCCACACTATAGCACCAGAGCACATTACACAGGGCTCACAGCTAGTGTATAAAGTATATTCTTTTAAATTAAATATATTATTTTCTACGCAAAACTTTCTTATAAGTCCAATTTCTGCATGATGAGTAGGGTCACATAAAGTATTAATTTGATTCTCTCCACTCATTACTATTTCATTATCTTTTACTAAAATTGCTCCGAAAGGTTCATTCCCTTCATTTCTTGACTTCATAGCAAGTTCTATAGCTTTCCTCATAAAATATTCATCGTTTTTTATCATAATGTAATCCACCTTTTATTAACCTATATTTTCAATTATTTTAGCTATCCATTTACAAAAATCCACAGATGCCTTTTGAGCTATGTCTACAACATTCTTATGTGAATGTTTTTGTTTTTGTATTCCTGTAGCCATATTTGTAATACAAGCTATTCCAAGTACCTCCATTCCTAAATAATTAGCAGCTATAGTTTCAGGAACTGTTGACATTCCAACTGCATCTGCCCCTTGATTTCTAATCGATCTTATTTCTGCTGCTGTTTCATAATAAGGCCCCATAAAGCCTGCATAAACACCTTCTTTATACTCAATTCCTATTTCATTTGCTACTTTTTTTGCTTTATCTATTAATTCAATCTTAAAAGGTTCAGACATATCAGGGAATCTTGTGCCAAATCTTTCATCATTTATTCCAATCAAAGGATTATCTGAAACTAAATTAATAAAATCATTAATAATCATTAATGTTCCTGGATTAAAACTTGTATTTATACCACCACAAGCATTAGTTATTATAAGTTTTTCAATTCCTAATTGTTTCATTACAAATATTGGATATGCAACTTCCTTCATTGTATATCCCTCAAAATAATGAAATCTTCCTTGCATTGCTAAAACATCTATTCCTTTTATTTTTCCAAATACCAATCTTCCTTCATGTCCTTGAACTGTTGACGTAGGAAAATTAGGTATATCTTTATAATCAATGTATTGTTTATCCTCTATTGCATCAACTAAATCACCTAGTCCTGATCCTAAAATAACTGCAATCTTAGGCATTGAATTATTTTTACTTTGTATATAGTTTCTTGATTCTACCACTTTATCATACATATTATTCATATTACTTACCTCCTGATTTTTTTAAAACTTTAGAAACCGGTTTCCAATAATATAAAAAAATAAAATTTATACTACTAAATTTTATTTTTTTTTGTACTATTCCTAATTATTAAATTATATCCCATCACTATACTTCTATTTTTCATTTTGTCATTATTAATTTTTTCTAATATTAAGCTTGCCGCATTTTTACCAGAATCATAATAATCATAATGTATAGTAGTTAGAGTTGGTTCAAATACAGATGACATATCCATATCGTCTATTCCTACAACTGATATCTGATTTGGAACTTCATAGGAAGATTCCCTTAAGTATTTTAATGCACCAAATGCTAACCTATCTATTGCAGCAAATATAGCAGTAGGAGTTTCTTTAGAATTGTTTATTATATTTTTCATTGCATTATATCCTGAAGATACATCAAAATTTCCTGATGATATATATTCTTCTTTAATATCAATTTTATTCTCTTTCAATACATATAGGTATCCATTTTTTCGTAAGCTGGCTACTACTGATTTATTTTCTTCCAATCCAATATATGCAATTTTTTCATGACCTTGATTAATTAAATATGAAACAATTTCCTTAGCTGCATTAAAATCATCATATATTACACAA
Source organism: Clostridium gasigenes (assembly GCF_900104115.1). Classification (GTDB taxonomy): domain Bacteria; phylum Bacillota; class Clostridia; order Clostridiales; family Clostridiaceae; genus Clostridium; species Clostridium gasigenes. Next base: position 2,620 of record NZ_FNJM01000024.1, on the reverse strand, counting down.
GAAGCATCTATTTTGCTATTTTCTTGTCCCATCATTACAATAGGTGTGTTAATTTCATCTAATAACCTTATATGTTCTTCTGTAATGCTAGTTGGAAAAAAAATAATTCCATCGACATGTTTCTTTTTGAAAATATCAAAATATTTCAATTCTTCATCTATTTTTTCTCTTGAATTAGCTAATAAAACATTATATCCATATTCATTTAATTTATCAATAATACCTTCAGTTATATTTGAAAAAGTATCAATACCAATTCTAGGAATTATTACACCTATTACTTTTGTTCTCTTAGTAACTAACTCTTGAGCCAATAAGTTAGGCGTATATCCTGTTTCTTTCAATATTTTTTCTACTTTTTCCTTTAATTCTGAACTTACATTTTGTGAATTATTAATTACTCTTGATACTGTAGCTTTGGAAACACCCGCTAATTTTGCGATATCTTTCATATTCATAAACTTTTCTCACCAAATTCTTTATATATTGGAAACCGGTTTCAAGTTTATTGTATAAGTTTCATTGCTAAAAGTCAAGTTTTTTTAAATAGTCAGCTTGTCTGACACGAAATTGCTATTATTTAACCTCAGGAACTTCTATAGTTACAGCTGAATTTTCAATTTCTTTAGATGTTCTACTATCATAAACCTTAACTATAAATTTACTATGACCTATATACTCTTGTGGTAATATAGTTTTTGTTATTTTAGTAACAGTATCCGGATCATAACTCCAATCCTTACTAGTATTTCCCATCCATATTTGTTTTCCTGTTTCATCAAATATGGCATAATAATATGGATCTTTTTCCTCTCTATTATGGTTTCCAAATTCACCTCTATTTTCTGAATGAAATGTTGCTGCAAAAGGCGAAAAAACTATTTTATCTAAATATATACTTCCCTCATCCACTTTTATTTCTTTATCTAAGATAACTGTATTTACAATGGCATCCTTAGATTTCGCAAACTCTATCTTAACTTTCTCTTCTTTTTTTATTGAAGAGTTGTGATTCGTAACAACTAATTCACCCTTAATGATATCAGGTAATTTTAATTTCCCTACATCATTCCAAACAACCGTTGAGAACCTATTATCTTCTATTTTAGTATCTACATCTGACCCACTATAGCCACCTTTTATCTCCTTAGGTATACTTTGTTTTATATCTAAGCCAACGGTAATCCCCATAAATCCATTACCTTCTAACTCACCACCATCTTTTCTTTCTACGCTATAAGCATAAACTATAAAACTTCCATCATATCCTATATTATTTACAGTTACATTATACTCTCCAATTTCTATATTAATAGCATCATCCTTAGTATATTTTGTATATAAATCAGCAGTATTTTTATCATTTAAAACTTCTTTTACCCCGAAAATATTTTTTAATATCTCACTTCCATATGTTGTTGCTCCTGATGATATAACAATTGCTACTAAACCCGCTACTGCTATTTTTGCAAACTTTCTTTTTTTGAACTTCTTTTTATCTGGTAGCGAATTTACTGTATCCTCAAAAAAACTATGAAAGTCTTCATCTATCTCACTATTTCTCTCATTATTTAAAGCTTCTTCTAATTTTTTTTCATCCATTAATAACACGCCCCTCTTTATCAATAATTTTACTTAACTTTTCTTTTGCCCTTGATAGCCTTGATTTAACTGTACCTTCTGATATGTTTAAGAGTGCACTTATCTCCTTATAACTTAAATCATTAAAATAATATAAAACAATAACTTTCTTATAATCCTCTGATAATTCCTCTAAACACTGTCTTATTTCTATTTCTTCATATCCATTTTCTATATGAACTTTTTCTATATAAGTATCTAAATAAAGAATTTTCCTTTGTCTTTTTAATGTGTCCCTACATTTATTACCTAAAATCTTTAATAACCAAAACTTAAATGAATCTATATTTCTTAAATCGTCTATTTTTTCATAAACTGTCATTATTGTTTCCTGTACTGCATCTTTAATAAGTTCTTCATTAACTAACATGTGTTTGGCAAATAAATATATGTCCTTTTCATAAAGCTTTAATAATTCAACAAATGCCACCTTATTTCCTTTTTTAGCTTTTTTAATTAACTCGCTTTCATTCATAATTCTCACCCTCCCTTTACACATACTAGACTATGTACCAATGTAATTTGTTCCATATTTCTTACTTCTATGACTATTTTATTATAATCTAAAACTTTGTTAGTAAGTGCCTGCTAATCATCAACCATAAATGATTTTATTTATGCATTTGCATCTTCCCTAGTTTCACAAATAGCAACTCAGGCTTAAACAAAAAACTGCAATAAAGTTTTTAGTAAAGTGGTCCCTATGTCAAGGACAGTTAGAAAAAAACGCCTAAAAAATGAATTGGAATATTTTTCATGGAAGATGTATGACAAGAAAGCACTGGTATTATACCGTTTGTAGGTATTTACCAGTGCTTTAAATTATATTGATATATAAAATTAGTTTAGCTAGATTTTAATCGGATATTCACCGGTTTCTAGATATTCGTAGTATTTATTTGGTGATAGCTTGGCCAAATTCCATTGATATCTATTGTTATTGTAATAATCAATATAATTATCAGTTTCTTGTTTCAGT
>NZ_FNJM01000026.1 GCF_900104115.1 Clostridium gasigenes | reverse complement strand
AAATCGGCGCGATAAATTATCAACTCTCTGTTTTCCTAAAACCTTAACATCAAATCCTGCATTCCGTAGTATTTCTAATGGCATTTTCCCGGTATTATATTCAGAAACATAATACTCCTTAAATTCATCTGTATAAGTAATAGCTTTATTACTAGCTTTTTTTACAAATGGATTTACTGATAAATCTTTCAATTGTTCATCTGTAAAATAGATTCTTCCCATAACTACAATCCTCCTTTAAAATATTTTACAATAAAAAAAGACCCTATAAAATAGAGTCAGTTAAATAAATGTTTAGCACTTTTTTCTAACTGTCCATTCTATAGGTACCAGTTTATAACTCCATTGCAGTTTCATAATTTAAATTTTTATATTTTTTATTCTACTTTCACCTGAAATCCAGTGATTTTAGCCTTACGCTTGCACTTGGTAAAAAACTGAATTTCAGAGGTCCTTATTCTTGAACCTCTATCCTTTTTCTTACAAGTACCTGACCCCTTTGTGAGGGAAGAATTACCGAACTTACCTAAATAATCATATTCATTATACTATAAATTTTGTGATTTTACATTTACTTTCCTTTTAATAATTCATATAGTTTTATTCGTAAGTCTAATAAAAAAGACAGTAAAAATTAAAATTTCACTATCTTTTTCAATCATCACATTTCTATTTTTACATATTTATTCTTAATTTCCACAGATATTCTTCACGACCCTAGTTAAGTGAATGTTTAATTTTTTTATCTATCTAACATTTTAGAAGTTAATATTCTTGCAGCTCCTATTCTCTTTTCAAACATTAAATCCCAAATACATAGACATTCGTTAGCTATAGCATTCATCTCTTCATTTTTTTCTTGTGATGCTTCATCATATAATCCTATTATAAGTTTAGATATTTCTTCATCTAACCCATAAATATAATCTTCTGAATCAATATTATTCTCAATTATGTTATAACTTATAGCAAAAATAACATCTTTATATGCAATAATAGGTTGATCACTCTTTTCTAAATAACGTACAAAAGCACTTACTATTTTCTTGCTACTTTTAAAAGATACTAGATTCTTTAAAAATTCTTCATCTCTTTCTATATCTATTAAATTATCATAAAAAATTCTGCAAATTGGAAATTCTAAATCTAAGTCTAGTGATATATACTTCATAATTAAGCTCTTAGCTAATTCATTGTACTCTTCCTTATTAAAATAAATTATAACCATTTCAAGTATATACTTAACTTGCTCTTGATTTAAACTTTCTACATTCTCTACTACTCCTGTAAATTTATTTAGACTAATATACATTTCAGCCAAAGTATATGCACCTATTTTTACCAAATCCTCATCTTCTTCATAGAAACATTTTAGTATAATATTTTCTATCTCCTCTTGATTCTCATTATGAGTGAAAAAAAACATCTGCTTCATACCTCTATATCCCGCAAGTCTATAGTCATTTTTTAATATATTCATTATTTTTTCTATCGCCCATACTCTATTAATGTTATATGCAGGAAATAGAATATCTAATGTTGCTAACCTTACAGCTGGATTTACATCTTGGCATAGCTTTATAATGACATCCTCAAAATATTCAAATAATGTTTTGTGATCCCATAAAAGCTTTCCTATAGCTGATGCTGCACTTCCTCTAACACAATTTAATGCATTGCTACTTAGCATATTAAATGATTTCATTTTCTTATAATCTGGTGACGTCACATTAGGTTGATCAATTTTAGAATCAATATGATTTAAAGCAACATCCTTAATCATATCCAATATTTGGTACGACCACTCTCCATTCTTTTTTTTACGTACCATGTCACAAATATACCTTGCCCTATATCCCTCATAATCATATTTATATGTTAATATCAATTCTTCTAACATTTTATTGTTAACTTCTTCTAACTTTTCACTATAGGTAACTCCACTAAAAAGCGCATCTACATAAACATCATTTATATTTAAACTGTTGTCTAATATCAAATTTATAAATCTTTTCGGTTCTTTACTAACAGCATCTCTTAATTCACTTGCAAACTCTTCTATTGAACTTTTAACAAATCCTCCTTTTATTTCTACCCATCGTGAACTTCTGTCTCTAAATATCAATTTAGTATTAGTTAAAATTTGTACCCACTGTTTATTACTCAACATTTTACCTGATATAGGAGAATAAACACTACCAGAACGGCAACTATTTTTATCATATACATTGTTTTCTTCTAAAGTTTTATTTCTTCGTTCAAGAACCTCTAATATACTTTTTGCTTTTTGCGACATTCTATCTTTAGGTAGTACAGGAAGAAGCACTATTTGTAAATCTCCCCAAAACCTCCAATATACATTTGTATTGTTACTTTTATCTCTATTAAACTCTATACGTCTTTTATACCACTCCTTTGCTCTAGGGTCTATATAGTATATAATTTTTTCTTCCAGTTTTAAGTATGTTTCATTATCACACCATCTAGAATGTAGTTCTATAACATCCTTTACCTTATCAAGCTTATTTTTTGTAGCACTACTTTTATCAAAAATAAGACTATTGAAATTATCATATAAACATGTTATTACTAAATTACTTAACTCTGTAGGAAATTTCTTTAATCCATCTAATATAATTTCATTGTACACATTGTATACTTTATTAAAATATTTCTTATATCTATGAATGAACTCTTCTGGATTTCTTTTTATCAAAACCATATTTGCCTTTTTTATTATTTCAACACAAGCTCGTCCCAAACCTTGGTTATAAGACTCTCTAGCATTCCATCTAGAGCACCATCCTTCTTCCTCCTGTGGAATATATACCAATAATGTATCCAATATCAACTCTACATTCTCTATTAATACCTCATTATCCTTATCTAAAAATTTTTCTTCCTCCTGATATATCCCACGCCCTTTCAATTCATTCTTCAATACAAATTCGAATATTCTCAAAGCTCTTACTTCGCATCTAATAAATAATTCTTTAAAATCAATATACCTATCAATAAAATTAGGATACCTTTCATAGAATGCTAATCTCAACTCAAATATTTCATCTATATCATCATAAATCCTAAAAGAAAAACATCTACTAAACTTTTCATCATCCTCCATTGATTTAAATAAATATCTTTTTATAAAATCTATATCTTCACTCCTATACTGAGGACTTATACTTTGCAATAACTTTATAGCCCTATCCTTTTTGTCATCTAAAGACATCCATTTATCTAAAATACCATTATCAAGTAATAGTTGCACAAATACTGCGTGTCCTGAAATTATTCCATCTATAATATGATTTCCATACTCATAATCATCATAGTATTTTAAAATAAAATTTTTAGTGGCATAACTTATAGTAATAGCTTGTCCAATGACTTCAAAAAATACATATTTAACATAAAACCTAATCTCATTTGATTTCATCATTTGTATTCCAACTTTAATGAATTCTTCTTCATCTATTGTCTGTATATCCTGTAATAACATCTGAACCTGATATCTTTTTTGAGGAGTTTGTTTGTCCCTATTGCCTATTATCTTTATAATATCTTCACCTTCAAAATATCTCTTTAACATTTCTTTTGCTAAAAAATAATCTGAAATACTCTGATGTGCAAATGAAATAGTATTATTACTCTTAACTATGAAGCCATTTGAACTTAAATACGTTAAACTTCTTTCTGTTACTTTCAATCTATTTAGCAGCTTGACACTTATATGTAATTTTCCTAAAGTATTAATCTTATTTATAAGTTCTTCTTTAGTAGCTTCAACCTCTACTTCATCAACTAGATTATCAGTACAATTTTTTTTTATTTGTTCCCACCATTTTTGAATAAGTTGATTAGCAGTTGAATAGTCATCATACATACTCTCTTGCTCCAAATGTTCCCATATATAGAGATTGCTAGCAATACTAAGTACTTTTTTCATTTTGTAAGATAATTTATCATATCTAACTCCAACAATCTGCCTAACAACATCTTCTGCTAATTCTTCAACTATAATCTCTTTCCATTCTATACCTATTTTTTCTTTGTTTTCTTCATTATTATTACTATTAAATAGAGCCTTTATATATGGATCATTCTCATAATCATAGGTTCTACATACAAAAATAATAGATATTTTTTTATTTCTATTTAAATTAATTTCTTCTACTCTCTTTATTACTTCTGTACATGTAATTAAAGCTTGCCTTGAATGTACATTAGTCCAACGTAATGCATCTAATTGATCTAGTATAATAACGCCTCTTTTATTTTCACAAAGCATACTCAATGCCATAGGAATTGATGTTGTTAAACCTAACTCTTCTCCCCACTTATCTGCATTTTGTTCCGGAATTCTATCATCTAATTTAATTGCAACATACGGAACCCCCTGTGTTTCACAGTACTCAATAACACCTTGAGTGCACCCACTTTTTCCCTGCCCAGCCTTACCATGTATAATAACTGATTTATCTTGTTTAATATCTTCAATACATTTATCTATTTCTGGTCTATTTATAAAAGTTCCTTTTATTCCCCTAAATGTACTTTTATACTGTTCATTTAGTTCCCTTACTCTAGGTATAATTTTCTTATTTATTCTCTCTATAATACTTTCTTCTAATGAAAAAAAATGCTTTGCTATCTCTTTATTATCCTCAACCACAAATGGCGACTCAAAAAAGCTAGCTGTATACCATTGTATATCAATCCCTAATTTTTTCGCCTTATCTTCTACTTCTTTCTTAGCTTTAGAATCATTCTCTTTTTTACCTTGTCCCCATTCTTGATTAGTATAAAATATTAACATATTTATATCTTTGTAATCTGTCTTTGCAGCTTCTACTGTTTCTAGTAGTTTTGCCTTATTACTTGATAAAGTAGTATCATAAAACTTTGCTTGCCAACCTATAATTTTATCTCCTATAGATATAGTGTTTGTTTCAATGGCTGACTGATTTTTATATCTAAATATTCCTTTTTCTTGCCCATATTCTTTGCAGAAAAGTAAATAACAAAACCACTCAAAGTTGTTCTGTGGATTCTCACTAAACTTTGCTTTAAATATATCCCAATTCGGTTTAATAATCCAGTCCATACTCATTCCTCCTCAAATCCTAGTTTACTTGTACTTTCCAATAACTTACTAAAATAATTATAACACAAGCCAATGATGCTTTTTCATCATTGGCTTAATTTGATTAACTTAAATTTACAATAGTTTTATTTTCTACTCATTATTCTAAAAATTTCTATATTAAAAGTTGAAAACATACTTTTTCTATATACAATAAAAATAACTGAAATAAATTAAGCTGTTCTTTTAAAACTTAATATACTTAATTCTTAATTATTTTTTTTAATAATTTTGATTCTCCATAGATACGCTTCACTAATTATAATTCTAAATTAATATAAAAGTGTTCAATATACCTATAGTTCTATGTTATCAACCCTCTAATCTCCTCAACATAAACCCTTCGTATATCCTCATACTCAAGCAAAGCCTTCATATTAACCTCCACCTCAATACCGACCTTTCTCAGCTTATGTGCCCAAGATTTTTCTCCACTTTCTATATCTTTTTTCGCGTGGTTTCCTGGTAACATTAGTATTGGTATTAGTAGTGTTTCTTTAATCTCTTTTTCTTTCAACTCACTAATTATAACATCTACATTTCTTTCTCCATCTATTGTCCCTATTAATAGTTTGTCATAACCCAGTGCTTTGAATCTTTCTTCTAATTTATAATAACTTTCGTTTGATCCATTTTTTGAACCATGTCCAACTAGCACTACATTTTTATCTTTTGGAACTTCACGGCTTATTGCATCTATAAATCTATCACAGGCTTTTTCTAGTTCTTTTTCTTTGTACCCAAGTAGTGTTTTGCCTATTTTTAAACTTCTAAATGATTTGGAATAGGTATTCATAATTTCTTTTATATCTTCATACTCAGTTCCTGCCATAACATGGAGTGGTTGAATCACCACTTCTTCATATCCTTCACTACTTAAATAAAATAGTGCTTCATCTATTCTAAGAACTGGAATATTTTCATTGATTTTTAATATATTAATTAGTGTTTTAGATGTAAATGCTTTTAACACTAAGTATTTATTATTAAATTCTTTTCTTATTTCTTCTTCCATTGGTACAATACAATTCTCTATTGCATCTTTATTTGCTGTTCCAAAACATACTAATAAAATCGCTTTTCTCATAGTTGCTCCTTCTAATTAAAGTTTCTAAATGTTTCTAAAAATTTATCTATATGTTCTTCATTATGTTTTACACTTAAGAATAATGCTTCAAATTGTGATGGTGGTATGTTGAATCCATTTTCTAGCATATGCAGGAAGTATTTTTTAAACATTTCTACATTACAAGTTTTAACATCATCATAACATCTTACTTCTTTTAGATTAGTAAAGAACATTGTCATCATTCCACCTTGTCTGTTAACTACTAGTGGAATGTTCTTTTCTTTTGCTATTTCTAGCATACCTTTTTCTAATCTTTCTCCCATTTTTTCTATATGTGTATAAAGATCTGGGTTTTCTTTTAATTTATTTAATGTTGCAAGGCCTGCTGCCATAACAACTGGGTTTCCTGACATTGTTCCTGCTTGGTAAACTCCTCCCATTGGAGATAGTTGTTCCATAACTTCTCGTCTTCCACCATAAGCTCCACATGGAAGCCCACCACCCATTATTTTAGCGTATGTTACTAAATCTGGTTTTACATTAAATAATGTTTGTGCTCCTTTAAATGCAACTCTAAATCCACTCATAACTTCGTCAAATACAAGTAATGCACCATATTCATCACATAATTCTCTTAATGTTTTCATAAAGTTTTCTTCAGCTTTTATAACTCCCATATTACCTGCAACTGGTTCTATTATTATAGCTGCTATATCTTTCCCATAGGTTTTAAATAATTCTCTTACTTGTTCTCCATTATTATAAACACCTATAAGTGTATTTTCTATACTTTCCTTAGGAACTCCAAGTGATCCTGGTATTCCTTCTGTTAAAACTCCAGAGCCTGCTTCAATTAAGAAACCATCAAAATGTCCATGATAACATCCTGCAAATTTAATTATTTTGCTTTTATTTGTATATCCTCTTGCAAGTTTAACAGCACTCATAGTAGCTTCTGTCCCAGAGTTAACCATTCTAACCATATCTATATTTTCTAAGTTTTCACATAGGAATTTTCCCATTAAAAGTTCTAGCTCTGTTGGTGCTCCAAATGCTATTGCACTTTGCACAGTTTCGCAAATAGTAGTAACTACATCTTCATCACTATGTCCAAGTAGCATAGGTCCCCAAGCTAAAACAAAATCTATATATTCTTTTCCATTTTCATCTTTTATAATTACGCCTTTTCCACTTTTAATAATTGGTGGTGTTATAGGCATTCCCTTGTAAGCTCTTACTGGTGAATTTACTCCACCTGGCATATACTTCTTTGATTCTTCAAATATTTTAGAGTTCTTCATTTTGTTTTCCTCCTAAATCATCTACTACATTTCTATGTTATCTATTTTACCACACATATTAATCTTTATATTATAATAGCAATTTAGTAGCTCAATATCTTGCTACTAAATTGCTACTTAATATAATATCTTTATTTATTATCTTCTTTAATCCATTTTGAAGCTTCTAATGCATAATAAGTAATTATCATATCTGCCCCTGCTCTTTTAATTGAAAGTAACATTTCAAGGGCTACTGCTTTTTCATTTATAAGTCCAAGTTTTGCTCCTGCTTTAACTATTGCAAATTCTCCACTTACACTATAAGCACATACTGGAACATTTACTCTTTCTTTTGCACCTTTAATTATATCTAAATATGAAAGTGCAGGTTTAACCATTATGATATCTGCTCCCTCTTCTACATCCATATCAATTTCGTGTAATGCTTCTCTTGCATTAGCTGGGTCCATTTGATAAGTTCTTCTATCTCCAGACTTTGGTGCTGAATTTGCAGCTGCTCTAAATGGGCCATAAAATGCAGAGCAATATTTAGCAGAATAACTCATTATTGCTACATTTTCATATCCGTTTATATCAAGTATATTTCTTATGTAACCGACTCTACCATCCATCATATCAGAAGGTGCAACCATATGAGCTCCAGCTTTTGCATGTGATAGAGCTATTTCTCCAATCTTAACTAAAGTTCTATCATTGTTAACTACATCACCATCTAAAATTCCGCAATGTCCATGATCTGTATATTGGCACATACAAACATCAGTTATTACATATAGTTTATCTGATGTTTCACGAGTTTTTGCCACTGCTTTTTGAACTATTCCAGATTCACTATAAGCTTCTGAACCTGTGCAATCTTTATGTTCTGGTAATCCAAATAAAATTACCCCTTTAATTCCAAGGTCTTCTACTTCTTTAATAACTTCTGGTAGCCTATCTATTGACCAATGATAATTACCTTCAAGTGATGATATTTCTTCTTTTATATTTTCCCCTTCTACAACAAATATAGGAAATATAAAATCATTACTTGTTAAAGTATTTTCTCTTACCATATCTCTTATAAATGCTGTTTCTCTTAACCTTCTACCTCTTTTTATCATAATAGCCTCCTAATTTTTTAGCACCCATGTGTAATTTTTTCTAATTCACCAAACTACGCGTGGGGTGTGAAATTTACCAATCAACTTTTCTATTTGCTTTCTATTTTATACATATCTACTATTTCTCCAAGGAATCCATCTTCTGAATGATTCTTGCACATTTCACATTCAATGTTATGATCTTTTAACGCTTTAAATGTTTGTGGTCCTATAGCAATATTTTTCTTTTCTTTTATTTTATCTAATCCTACCATTGATACCATGTTATTTACTGTGCTTGGACTTGTATAAAGTATTAAATCTACTTCACTAAAAGCATTTATATTTTTAATTTCTCCACAAAGAGTATCATAAGTATGAACTCTATCTACTTCTACTCCTAGTTTTTCAATTTCTATTTTTAAATATTCTCTACTTAATTTAGAACAAGGCATAAGTACTTTTTCTCCACTATTTAAATGTGGCGCTAGTTCTTTAAATAATCCTTCACCAACAAATTCTTTTGCCATAACAAAGGCTGGTATCCCTCTTTTTTCTAAAGCTTTTTTTGTTGCTTTTCCAACTACTGAAAATTTTGCTTTAAGTTTTCTTATGTCATATTTTTTCTCTATTAAATAATCAAAGAACATTTCTACTCCATTTACTGAAGTTAATATTATATGATTATAATTTTCTAATTTATTAATGTAGCTTTCTAAATTACTTTTAGTTTCTTTAATTTTTATAGAGTTTATTTCTGTAACTTCTGCTCCTAATTCTCTTAATTTATTTTTAAGATTTGAACTTTGTTCTTTTGAACGTGTTACACATATATTTTTTCCAAACAATGGTTTGTTTTCATACCATGCTAATTTTTCATTTAAAGTTACAACTTCTCCAACTACAATTATACAAGGTGATTTTAAACCTGCTTCTTTAACTTTTTCTGAAATATTTTCTAAAGTTCCAACTACTTTTCTTTGTTTTGAAGATGTTCCCCTCATAACAACAGCTGAAGCTGTATTAATATCTTTCCCATTTGCTACTAAGTTATCTACTATATTTTCTAGGTTATCTAGCCCCATCATAAATACGAGTGTACCATTTTCTTTAGCTAAGGCTTCCCAGTTTATTTTTAAAACTCCTGCGGACATTCCAGTTACAATATGAAAACTTTGTGCCATTCCTCTTTGTGTTATAGGAATACCTGCATAATTTAATACTGATATTGGAGATGTTACTCCTGGAATAACTTCAAATTCAATATTTTCTTCTACAAGTGATAGAACTTCTTCTCCACCTCTTCCAAAAACATAAGGATCTCCACCTTTTATTCTTCCAACTGTGTGACCTTCTTTAGCTAGTTTAACTAACATTTCATTTATTTGCTCTTGTGTTTTATAATGACAGCCAGGTTCTTTACCACAATAATATATTTCGCAATTATCATTTAAATAGTTTAATACGTTATTTGAAACTAATCTATCATACATAACAGCGCTACATTCTTTTAAAACTCTAGTAGCTTTTAATGTTAAAAGCTCCTCATCTCCAGGACCTGTTCCAATTATATAAACTTTACTCATTATATGTGCTCCTCTTCAATGAATACTAATCTATAGTATCTTTTTTTAATATTTTAAAAATCATCACTTATCCTAATAATATCTTCTCTGCAAGTTTGATTCCAAGCTCTATGTTATTCTCTTTATTTCCTATAATATCTTTTTTAACTATTTTCCCACCTACACTAAATGTTCCTATCATATATAAATCATTTCCTTTAACTTGTGAATAAGCACCTATTAAAGTATGACAACCTCCATTTAGCACTTTCATAAAACTTCTTTCTGCTTCAACTGTTACTCTAACCTCTTCATTGTCTAAAGCTTTAAAGTATTTATTAGTTTCAGCACCAATTAAACATTCTATTCCAAGTGCCCCTTGTCCTATAGCTGGCAAAAATATTTCAGGGTTAAAATAATCGCTTATTATATCTTCAATTCCTAATCTATGTAATCCAGCTGCTGCTAAAATAATTCCATCCATATTTTGATTTTTCATTTTTTCAAGCCTTGTTTGAACATTTCCTCTTATAGGTACTATTTCTATATCTGGTCTTAGCACTTTTAATTGTGCAGCTCTTCTAATACTACTTGTTCCTACTATAGCACCATTTCTTAATTCATTAATTTTAATACCATTTTGTGATACAAATGCATCTCTTACATCTTGTCTCTCTGGCATTGCAACTAATTCAAAACCTTCTGGCAATAAAAACGGTACATCTTTCATACTATGTACTGCCGCATGTGCTTCCCCATTTGCTAATGCCATTTCTATTTCCTTTACAAACAAACCTTTTCCACCAATTTTATCTAAAGTCACATCTAACCTCATGTCCCCTTCTGTCATTACTAAAAGTTTTTTTGAATCTAATCCACTATTCTTTTTTATAAGTTCCATTACTCTATCTGCTTGAACTTGCGCTAACATGCTTTTTCTTGTTGCTATAATTAATTCCATAACATCACCTCATATCTAATTTTTCTATTATATATTTCCCGAAAAATAATTTCAAAGCTAATTCACTTTTGTTTTTTTTCCAAATGAATTTAAAATCCTCTGTACTTATAAAATCTATTATTTCTTTTTTATTATAATCTAAATTTTTAGCTTTGTTTCTTATTAACCCTGTATATTCTATAAAGTCATCATAACCTTTTAAAGTTTCCATAGCAGCTTCTGCTGCTAAAACTGCCCCTTTAGGGTTTCCAACCTTTGTGTTTAATGCAAAACTTATATTTGAAATTTCTCTTTGAACAGGAATTACTGCCATTCCTTCTTTAAAATTTGAGCAGTCTATAAATATTTTAAACAACTCTTCACAATTGGAAGAAATCTCTTCTCTTAATTTCTTATCATCTAAAGCTAATATAATAATATGTTTGTCTTCTATAAAATTTTTGTTATATGGTCTCTTATTTAGCACTATATTATCACATTCTATATTTATGAATTCGTTTAGAAATGTTTTTGACAATATCTCCACATAACATCCTTTTTCAATAAAGTTTTTTGCCTTTATAAAACCTGCTTTTCCTCCACCGATAATTCCAACTCTTAATTTATGGGACATTAGTGCAAGATATGTATATTCTATTTCCTTAGTTCGAATATTTTCTCCAGTATTCGTAGACATTCATCCTCACAACCTTTTAGCTTTTCTTCCTTTAAGACTTCTATTGCCCTATTTACATAAGCATCTGATGTACTTTTAATTAATGTCTTAGCAAGTTTTATATCATCTGAATTTTTGCATTTATTATAAAAGCTGTCGCATCTTTCTTCTACTACTTTATTTCCGGCTTCTTTTATATTTTTAATATGTGGTGATATACCTCTTAGCTTTTTCCAATCTATATACTCTTTAATAGCATCATTAGTAATATATTTAAAATACTGCATTCTTTCATTTCTAAGTTTTTTATTAACATCATCCATAGCGCTAATATCATCAATATCATATAATTTAACTCTTTTGTAATCTCCAATTTCTTTCTCAATATCTCTTGGAAGAGCTAAATCAAATATAATTAAAGGATTTCCATCTTTCTTAACATGCTTTTTTTCTATTACCAAATGAGGTGCTGATGTACACGAAATAATACATTCAATATTATCAGTATTTTCTCTACCCTCATCATAGTTCATAACTTTAACTCTACTATCTATTAAGTCAGTAATACTTTCTACATTTCTAACTACTAATATTAGTGAAGTTATATCATGAGCTAAAGCATATTTTACAACTAATTTACCAACTTCTCCAAAACCAATTACCATAAAGTTTTTAGCTCCTGAATTTATTGCTTCATTAATAGCTATTGATGATGATGAAACTGGTATTTCATAAAGTTTTCCCTCTGTTCTAAATCTTTTTCCACAGGTTATAGCTTCTTGAAACAACCTTTGCAGTTCTAATTTAACAGATCCTAGCTTTAAACTTTGCTTATACGCATTTTTAATTTGCCCAAGTATTTGATCCTCACCTAATATTCTTGAATGCAAGCCACAAGCTACCTCCATTAAATGTTTTATTGTATTTTCTTCTTCTAAACAAAAACAGTATTTTTTAAAGTTCAAATCCCAGTTAAAAACTTGAAAAACCTTTTCCAAGCCTTCTTCTACTGTGTAAGAACTATTTAAATAGACTTCCGTCCTATTGCAGGTACTTATTATAACTACTTCATTAAAATAATTTAAAAGTTCATTTGTAAATTCTTCTTGTTTTCTTGTATTTAATGATAGCTTTTCTCTTATTTCTAATTCTATATTCTTCTTAAGTCCAATTACCTGTATCATACTTGTTCTCCCTAAATAATGTTTAGACATTTTTTTAAATAGACTAGCATATTAGCTTGTTATTTTTTGAAGATGCCTTAATCTATTTCCCCATATTTTTTATATCTTACCATACTCATTATACTATTTTAGAAGTTTATATTATAGTATTATAATATAAATACTATAATATTTTGCAATTTTCTTTTAACTTTTTAATATATATTAAATGAAAGAGGATATAAAATGATCTCAGTTACAAATATTAAATAAAATAAGGCTATTGCATTTTATTATGAACTGACCTCTGTCAAGTAGACAGGTTAAATAATTAAAAATGTATAAGTTGATGCGACCATATTATTGGTCGCATTTTTTATGCACTTTGTTTCTTTGATTCTAACATTGCTTTATAAGCTTGTATTCGTTTATTTTCAGGAATAGGATATTGAATTGGATTATCATTTCTTAATGCAGCATTTCTTACTTCAATAGGTGCTAGAGTACCATATCTTTCTTGATATCTATAGTTGTTGTAATAATCTATATATTCATCGATTGCCTTACGTAATTCTTCTTCATTGCAAAAATCAGATATATAATACATCTCTGATTTGATAATGCCCCAAAAGCCTTCGGT
>NZ_FNJM01000027.1 GCF_900104115.1 Clostridium gasigenes | reverse complement strand
GAACTCCTCTCGCTCGACTTGCATGTGTTAGGCACGCCGCCAGCGTTCGTCCTGAGCCAGGATCAAACTCTCACTAAAAAGTTTAATCTTGTAGTACTCCTTATCTCTTTCGAGCTAAGTTTCCTTTTATTCGCTGACTCTCAAAAAGAATTGCTGGTTATTATTACTTAACTTTATTTATCTGTTCAATTTTCAAAGACCATTTTCTCCAGTCACCCTTAAGCGACTTTCTTAGTTTACCACCGCATCTAAACCTTGTCAACACCTTTCTTTCAAGCTGTTTTTCTTAGTTCGTCATTTGCGACTTCTTTATCTTATCACTGCTTCTAAACTCTGTCAACAACTATTTGTTATGTTGTTTTTTCTTTGTTTGTCCCTTGCGACTTGATTATATTAACATATATTTTTATAGTATTTCGCCTTTATATTCTCTTTACATAACCTCACATCATTATTACTTTATATTCATCAATAATACTCTTAAATACTATTACTGATACACCAGGCAACAATCCCTTCTTCTTATACTTATTCAGCTTAATACCCTCCCTAAAACCAGTTAAATACACGCTTATTTAATGAATTTTCTATATATTAAAACAATTCAATCATTATTATTTGACCTTTTATATACAAAAAAAGAACTTTGCTTTTGCACAGTTCTTTTTTCTTAAATACAGTTTTAACTGTATCTATAATATTCTATTAAGGCATTCTTCTTTTTTGTATTGTAACAGGATATTGTTTTGTACCTCTTATACTTTCATTTTCTTTAACTACAGTTCCTTTATCTACAATAACCTTATTCATGCGTGACCCTGTTCCAATTATACTATTTTGCATTATAACGCAGTTTTCCAAAACTGCATCTGCCCCAATATGAACTCTTCTTGATATTATACAGTTCTTTACGGTTCCTTCTATATATGAACCATTAGCTATAATGCAATTACTTACATCACTTGTTCCTGTATATTGCGTTGGAGCTTCATCTCTAGATTTTGTATAGATAGGTTTATCCGCATAAAATAATTCCTTATTTATCTTTTCATTAAGTAAATCCATATTGCTATTAAAATATGCATCAATTGAATTGATACAAGCTACATATCCATTAAATTTAAAAGCACCTACTTTTAATTCTCCTAAATTTCTATTTATGAATTGCTTTATTTTTCTATACATACCATGTTTAATACTTTCATGTACAATATCTACAAATAGGTCTGCTCTCATAATATACATTTCCATATTAATATTAGCTTTTTGTTCTCTACCTATATTTTCACCGATACTTATAACTTTACCATTATCATTTATATTTAAGACTTCACAGTCTATAAATTTCTTATCTGCATTGAAAGTACTTTTATAAACTACTGTAATATCATTATCTTCTTTTATATGATGTTCCAATACTTTGTTATAGTCTATATTACATATCATATATGAGGGAGCTAGTAATATATATTCCCTTCTACTAAACTTTACAAATTCTATATTATCTGAAAAATTATGAACGTCATCATGTACTGGATCCTCTTCCCCAAAATTAAATACTCTAAGACCATCCTTTTTTCTATGAAGATCCCATGGCCTACCATTTGTTAAATGATCTATTAATGACCGTGATTTATTTTTTGTAAATATACCTATTCCTTCTATCCCTGAATTAGTCATATTTGATAAAACAAAATCTATTATCCTATATCTTGCTGCAATAGGTACCGATGCTAATGTCCTATATCTAATTAGCTCACCCATTCTACTTTCATTTTCATCTAAATTTATTATCCCCAAACAGTTTTTCATAAAATCGCCTCCATCTATAGTGCTTCTACTGGTTTTAATACCGTTCCACTCTTTACATCTTCCTTCGATGCTATAACTGCTATATTTTCCCCATTACCTATTCTACAGTCTTTTCTTATTATTGCTCCAGTTCCAACTATTGATTTTTCAATAACTACATTATCTCCAACTTTTGCATTTGGCATTATAACCGAATCTCTAATAATTGTATTCTTTCCTATATATACACCTTGAAATAAAACTGAATTTTCAACTGTTCCGTGTACTGTGCACCCCTCTACCACTAATGAATTCTTAACTTTTGCCTTACTTCCTATATACTGAGCTGGCCTTACTTTATCAACAGAGTATATTTTCCACTCATCATCATACAAACTTAGTGTATTCTCATTTTTCAACAAATCCATATTTGCCTCCCATAAACTATCTATAGTTCCAACATCCTTCCAATACCCTTCAAATGGATATGCTACTAATCTTCTGTTATTACCTAACATTTTAGGTATTATATTTTTCCCGAAATCATTGCTAGACATTTTATCTAATTCATCTTCTTTTAGAGCTTTCTTCAACACTTTCCAATTAAATATATAAACTCCCATAGATGCATTTGTACTTTTGGGATGTTTTGGTTTCTCTTCAAATTCATATATAGATAAGTCTTCTCTTGTATTCATAATTCCAAATCTACTAGCTTCATTCATTGGTACGTCTATTACTGCAATTGTTGCATCTGCTTCTTTTTCCTTATGGAACTTTAGCATCTTATCATAATCCATTTTATAAATATGGTCTCCAGATAAAATTAATACATATTCAGGATCATATGTATCTATATATTCTGTATTTTGATAAATAGCATTAGCTGTACCTTTATACCATTTCCCACCCTTTTCTTCTTGATAAGGTGATAATATACTTACTCCTCCATCTCTCCTATCTAAATCCCAAGGAGCTCCTATTCCTATATGCTCATTTAATTCTAATGGCTTGTACTGAGTTAATACCCCAACTGTATATATCCCTGAATTAGAGCAATTACTAAGCGGAAAGTCTATTATCCTATATTTCCCTCCGAATGGCACTGCTGGTTTTGCAAGCTTTTTAGTTAATACGCCCAATCTAGACCCCTGTCCTCCAGCTAAAATCATCGCAACTATTTCCTTTTTACTCATTTTATATTTATCCCCCTCTTCACCTACATTTGTATGCTATCCATTTGATTCCATTTCCATTGCCTTATCTATATCTATGCTTATGTAACTTTGTTTATGCTATTTATTATATTAAAAAATATAATAAGCTCTGAAGGAAAATTTCCTACAGAGCTTTTAGGGACATTCAAATAAATAACTTATATTAACTTAATAATTTTAACACCATGATTACACATCTTTATATTAATCTCTCCATCAATCTCCTCGTAACCTTCTGTTTTATCTATCAAGCCTATTAAAGTTTTACCACAACCTTTAAATTTACATTCTAACTCCCTATTTGTTGTGTTAACTAATACAAGTATTTTTTCACTTTTATATTCACGTTCATAAGCTAATACTTCGGAGGAAATACTTATAGGCTTAAAGCTACCTTTTTTTAAGCTCACCTCATTACTTCTAATATTCCCTAATACCTTATACCAATTTAATATTTCTTTATTTTGTTTATTCCATGGGTAAGGTCTTCTATTTTGAGGATCTCTTCCCCCTAATAATCCTACTTCATCTCCATAATATATTAACGGAACTCCTGGAATTGTCATTTGTATAACTATAGCTAATTTTAGCAATTCCATGTTTTCACTCAGTTTAGTAAATATACGCTCTGTATCATGATTTCCTAAAAGATTCATAGAACTATAAAAATTTTCAATTGGATAATTCTCTAACAGGCTCATTAACTTCTTTATAAATAAATCTGAACTTATATTACCTTCAATAAGCCCAATAACTATATCTCTAAAAGGATAATTTGTAACAGAATCTAACTCCTTACCAAAAAAATATTCCCGTCTATCTGAGTAGCTTATTTTATTTGAAGCATCTTCCCAAACCTCTCCTATTAATACACTCTCTTCATCAATTTCTAGCATTTTTTCTTTTATCATTTGTATAAATTTATCTGGTAGCTCATCAGCTACATCTAATCTCCAGCCACTTGCTCCAAGCTTCATCCATTTAGCTATAACTGAGTCCTCATCTTTTATTATATAATTCACATAATCTTCATTTAGCTCGTTTATATTTGGTTGATTATCAAATCCCCACCAACACTCATATTCATTAGGATGCTTATTAAACCTGTACCAATTGTAGTATTTTGATTCTTTAGATTGATATGCACCTTGATTTTTATAGGTTCCCAATTTATTAAAATACTTACTATCTGACCCAGTATGACTAAATACCCCATCTAAAATAATTCTTATACCTAACTTTTTAGCCTCTTCACACAGTGCTTTGAAATCTTCCTCAGTTCCAAACATTCCATCTATTTTTTTATAATCACCTGTATCATATTTATGGCAACTAACAGCCTCAAAAATGGGATTCATATATATAATAGATGCGCCTAAAGATTTAATATATTCCAACTTTTCTTTTACACCTTTTAAGTTTCCTCCATAAAAGTCCCATCTTGCTATATTTCCTTTTTCATTTTTAATATACATAGGTTCATCTTCCCATGTAGCATATATGAAGCTATTTTTTTTAGGAGAACTAATTTCTCCTTTTTCATTTCCATTTAAAAATCTATCTACAAATATTTGATATATTATCCCTTCTTTATACCAATCCGGCACTGGTCTTTCATTATAAACCGTTATTTGATATAACTTAGGTCTATAGTCATACCTTTGACCAATGCCACCTAATATATCATTATTATTACCATAATATACAACATCATTGTTATATATTATTTTGAAATAATAATTTAATAATCCTAATGAATTGCTGGTATCTATAATTCCTGTATATAGGAAACTTCCATCTTGATTTTTAAATACATAATCCATTGATATTTCCTGTTCACGTCCCTTAAAGCTAGTAGTATGGATATATACTGTAGCTTCTTTATTTAATTCAATAGATATTTTAATAGTCGTTCCTACTTTTACTGCACCAAATGGATTTCTATACTCTAATTTGTGAGAATTATGAAAAGCTCTTATATCCTCCATGGAAAATTTCCTCCCTACTTATAAATTCTTATATAGAACCTCAGATCCCCAAATACCTGTAGCATATTCCTTTATAGTTCTATCTGATGAAAATATTCCTGAATGAGCTATATTAACTCCACACATTCTTTGCCAATTACTACTATCTCTATATAGTTTATCAACTCTATCTTGTGCCTTTAAATATTCATCAAAATCTTTTAGTACAAAGAACTCATCATTATAATCTAATAAATTCTCATGGATACACTTAAACCTTCTTCTATCCACATTATAAGTTCCATCAATTAACTCTGTAGTTAACTTCATTAACCTTAAATCATTGTTACACACATCCCAAGAAGAATATCCGCCATTTTTATAATAATTTAAAACCTCTTCTGCATCTAATCCAAATATAACTATATTGTCCTCTTTAACTTCATCCTTAATTTCTATATTTGCACCATCTAAAGTTGCTATAGTTACAGCTCCATTCATCATAAATTTCATATTAGAAGTTCCTGATGCTTCTTTGGTAGTTGTTGATATTTGTTCACTTAAATCTGTTGCTGGTATTATTTTTTCTGCAAGCGACACTCTATAATTATCCATCATAACAACTTTTATTTTATCTTTTACTCTAGGATCATTATTAACCTTATGAGCAATACTACTTATTAATTCAATTGTGTTTTTCGCTAAATAATATCCAGGAGCTGCTTTTCCTGCAAATATAAATGTTCTTGGTACTATATCT
Source organism: Clostridium gasigenes (assembly GCF_900104115.1). Classification (GTDB taxonomy): domain Bacteria; phylum Bacillota; class Clostridia; order Clostridiales; family Clostridiaceae; genus Clostridium; species Clostridium gasigenes. The sequence goes on along the minus strand of NZ_FNJM01000027.1, from coordinate 7,356 downwards.
AAATTTGGATTTTCAATTAGCCTATTATATAACTCCATTATTCTTAAACAGTTTAAAGTTTGCCTTTTATATGCATGTATTCTTTTAACTTGCACATCAAATATAGAGTTTGGATCTACTATAATTCCTTTAGTATTATAAATTTCAGTAGCTAACTTATTTTTATTATTCAATTTTATTTGGGCTAATTTTTCTCTTATATTCGTATCATCTAAATATTTTTCAAAATTCTCTAAATCTGTTGGATGTTTAATAAAACTTTCTCCTATAGTTTCTGTTAATAGATTAGTCAATTCTGGATTACATTTTAATAACCATCTTCTATGAGTAATTCCATTTGTTTTATTATTAAACTTTTTAGGATATAAATAATAGAAATCTGCCATTTCTTTCTTCTTTAATATTTCTGTATGCAATTTTGCAACTCCATTAACACTATGACTAGCTACTATTGCAAGATTAGCCATTCTAATATATCCATCTCCGATAATAGACATCCTCGAAATTTTATCCCATTGTCCAATATATTTATTCCAAAGTTCCTTGCAAAACCTCTCATTTATTTCCTCTACTATCATATAAATTCTTGGTAACAACTTTTTAAACATTTCTACTGGCCATTTCTCTAAAGCCTCTGCTAATATAGTATGATTTGTATATGAAACTATATTTTCAGTAAGTCTCCATGCTGTTTCCCAATCTAACCTCTCATCATCCATTAATATTCTCATTAATTCTGGAATTGCCAGTGTTGGATGAGTATCATTAATATGAATAGCTATTTTTTCTTCTAATTCTAAAATATTTCCTCCATGTTTTTTATAATCCCTTACAATACTTTGAAGACCTGCTGAAACAAAGAAATATTCTTGTTTTAACCTTAATTTCTTTCCTTCATAAAATGAATCCTCAGGATATAATACTAATGATATGGATTCTACTGAGTTTTTGTACTCTATTGCCTTTAAAAAATCTCCTCTATTGAAAGATGAGAAATCAAACTCATTACATACAGGCTCCGCACTCCATAACCTCAACGTATTAACAACTTCATTTTTATAACCTACAACAGGAGTATCATAAGGCAGTGCTAAAACAGGTTCATAATTTACATGGGTAAACATCAATTTCCCATTTATAGTTTCTGTTTTAATTTCTCCCCCAAACTTAACTATCTCTGATTTATCAGCCTTTTTCATTTCCCAAACGTTTCTTTCTCTAAGCCAATTATCTGAAACCTCAACTTGCTTCCCATCAATTATCTTTTGTTCAAAGAAACCATACTTATATCTAATTCCGCATCCATGTCCTGGAATATTTAAAGATGCCATAGAATCTAGAAAGCATGCTGCCAATCTTCCAAGCCCGCCATTTCCTAAACCTTGGTCTTGTTCAAGATTTTCTAACTTGTATAAATCTATGCCTAGTTCATCTAAAGCTTCCTTGCAAGTTTCTCTTATCCCTAGGTTTAAAAGCGCATCCCCCAGTAATCTACCTAGTAAAAATTCCATAGAAAAGTAATAGACTTGTTTTTCACTTGAATTCTTATATTTCTTATTTGTATTTATCCATGCTCTTATAACATAATCTCTTACTAGCATACCTAGTGCTTCATACTTTTGGAGATCAGCCCCATCCCTTAATTCCTTACCATTTAACTCTAAGAATTTTTTTTCATAATCCTTTTTTAATTCATCTTTATTTATGTCTAACATATTCTCTCCTCCCTAATAGCTGTATTATAATCATCTTACTATTAATCCTCCATACAACGCTTTGTACTCTTTAGCTGATTTCTCCCAACTATTATTTGATTTCATCGCTTGCAACACTAATGTCTCCCAAATATCTTTATGGTTATAGATTTCTAATGCTTGTTCTATAGCATTCATTAACTCACTATAATTATAGTTTCTGAAACCAAAACCATTCCCTATTCCATTGTATTTATTATAAGGTGAAATTGTGTCTTTTAATCCCCCAGTCTCTCTAACTATTGGAACAGCTCCATATCTTAAAGCTATTAATTGTCCAAGTCCACAAGGTTCAAAAAGCGAAGGCATAAAGAACATATCAGAGGCCGCATATATTTTATGAGCTAATCCATTATCAAACATTATATTAGCTGATACTTTCCTAGGATACCTATATTGGAAATTTTTAAAGGTCTCTTCATATAAATAATCTCCAGTTCCAAGGACTACTACTTGAACATCTTTTTGAAGAACTCTATCCAATATATTTATTATTAAATCACAGCCTTTTTGATGAGTTAATCTAGATATGATTCCTATCATTGGAATATCTTTATTAACAGTCAATCCTAGTTCCTTCTGTAGCTGCTCTTTATTAACCTCTTTAGCTTTCAAATCATCACTTGAATAATTTTCAGCTATAAACCCATCTGTTTCTGGGTCATACTCTTCATAATCTATACCATTAACAATTCCCTTAAGTGCATAACTTCTACATCTTAATAAACCATCTAAAGTTTCTCCGTATTCAGGCGTTTGTATTTCATTTGCATAAGTTTCACTTACAGTACTTACTTGGTCAGAGTAATTAATTCCACCTTTTAAGAAACTTACCCCCCCATTTAATTCTAAACTTCCATTTCTAAATGCTTCATCATCATATCCAAATAACTCTGGTAATATCTCTGGTGAAAAAACACCTTGAAAGAATAAATTATGAATTGAAAATACAGTTTTCATATCCTTATAAAAATCATCATATATATATTCCAATTTAAGAAGGACTGGCACCATACCTGTTTGCCAATCATTACAATGTAATACATCTGGTTTCCAATTAATTTGCTTTAAAAATTCTAGCACTGCTCTATCAAAAAATGCAAATTTTTCTCCATCATCATAATAACCATATAATCCATCTCTTCCAAAATAATATTCATTGTCTAACAGATAATAGGTTACCCCTTTGTTCTTATATTCATATACTCCACAATATTGATTTCTCCAGCCTACTCTTACCATAAACCATTTGAGAAATTTCAACTTTCCCTTAAATTCATCCTTTATATCCTTATATTTAGGAATTACCACTCTTGCATCTATTCCCAACTCCATAAGTGATTGGGGCAAAGCTCCCATAACATCTCCAAGTCCCCCTGTCTTTATAAGCGGATGTGCCTCTGGTGCTACCAATAAAACCTTCATCATAATTATCCTCCAACTCTTTATTTTCTAATTTTACTTTTTACATTTTACATTTTACTTTTTACTTTTTATTTTTTACTTTTCAAAATATTATCTCTATTAAATATTGATTTCTATTAAATCTTCATCTTTATTAAATTTACTAATATTCAATACTATTGTTGCCATAGGTGGAACCTTAATCTTTATTGAATATTTCTGATTATGATATCCATTCTTTTCAGCTACTAAAGTTTCATCCATAACTTGATTCGAACCACCGTACTCGACCTTATCACTATTAAATATTTCTTTATAGTCAGCCATATATGGCACCCCAACTCTAAAGTCATAATATACTTGAGGTGTAAAATTACATATAAACAGTAGTGTATCTTTTTTATTTCTACCCTTTCTAATAAAACTAATTACACTTTGCTCTTTATTATCTGCATCTATCCATGTAAATCCCTCAGTATCATAATCCAATTCCCATAGTGCTTTGTTCTCTTTATAAAAATGATTAAGACTTTTAAAATAATCCTGTGTTTTTTTGTGTGTATCAAATTTATTAATTAGCTTCCACTCTAGCTGCTCATATTCTCGCCATTCAATAAACTGTCCAAACTCTGCTCCCATAAATAATAACTTCTTACCTGGATGCCCAATCATATATGCTGCATAACACCTAAGCCCCGCAAATTTATTCCAATAATCGCCCCACATTTTATCTATTAAAGATTTTTTACCATGTACAACTTCATCATGTGATATTGGTAAAATAAAATTTTCGGAGTAATTATACATCATGGAGAAATTTAATTTATTATGATGATATTTTCTGTGTATAGTATCTAACTCTACATATTTTAATGTATCGTTCATCCACCCCATATTCCACTTAAAATTAAATCCTAATCCACCATTTTCTATAGGCTTACATACATTTGGCCAAGAAGTAGACTCCTCGGCTATCATCAATACCTTAGGATATTCTAGAAATACAGCTTTATTTAAATCCTTTAAAAATTGAATTCCCTCTAAGCATCCATCTTCACCATGAACGTTTGGTATCCACTCGCCTTCTGGTCTTCCGTAATTTAGATAAATCATGCTTGAAACTGCATCAACTCTAAGTCCATCTATGTGAAATTCTCTTAGCCAAAATAATGCATTTGATATTAGAAAACTCTTAACTTCCGGTTTCCCTAAATCAAAATTAGATGTTCCCCACCCCTTATTATCAGCCTTCCATATTTCCTCATATTCATAAGTAGGCCCTCCATCAAACATATATAATCCATGCTCATCTTTACAAAAATGTCCTGGTACCCAATCTAGGATTACTCCAATGTCCTTTTGATGTAATGCATCTATTAATTCCCTCAATTCTTCTAGTTTTCCATATCTGCTTGTTGCAGAATAATATCCTATCCCTTGATATCCCCAAGATGCATCTAATGGATATTCTATTAGTGGCATTAATTCTATATGAGTATATCCCATTTCATATAAATACTCAGGTAGTTCCGTTGCTAACTCTTTATATGTTAAATATTGTCCATTTTTAGTCTTCCATGACCCTAAATGAACTTCATATATATTTATAGGACTTTCATAAATATTAGTTTTATTTCTTTTCTTAATCCAGTCTTTATCATTCCATATATAATCTTCAAATTTAGTTACTATTGATGCTGTGTTTGGCCTTAATTCTGATGTAACTGCATAAGGATCTGACTTGTTTATAGCTTTACTTCCACATTTATTAGTTATGCAGTATTTATAATTTATATTTGTAGTTAATTTGGGAATAAAAATACTCCACAATCCCATATTGGTAACTTTTCTCATACTATATTTTTCTTGAGACTCAAAGTTACAGAAATCTCCTATTACATAAATACTACTTGCATTTGGTGCCCATGTTGTAAATCTAATACCTGCTACTCCATTTTCAAAAACATAATGAGATCCCATAAACTTATAACTATAATAGTTTTTACCTTGATGAAATAAGTATATATCTAAATCACTCAGATATTCTTCTCTCAATATATCTGTACTATTACTTATTAGTGTCATTTCAAATCCTCCTAATTCTCATCAATTCTCCTTCTATATCTATTATGTTTACTTCAGTAATATACTAACTTTCATAATTTAAAGTTATGTATACGTTGTCTAAATAATTAAAAGCAAAAAAATAACCCTAGAAACTAGAGTTATTTATAATTGCGAATTTAAAATATTACTTATATCACTATTATTTTACTTATTCTAAATTTATAGTTTTTTCCAGTAAAATTTCTTGACCTACCTTTTTATAATCAGTGTTAGTACTTCCATCTTCATTATAGTTAATTTTTCCCTTTTCTAATATATCATGATATATCTCAATCCTTAGAGATTTTGAATCCTTATCCATAGATTCAAAATAAGAAATTTGCTTATTTTCATCGAAACCGCTACTACTCTCAATTTTAAGTTGATTATTTTTATCATCAAACACCCTTACAAAGTATAGTGTAGTCCCTGGATTCCTACTATTTATTGTAATTCTAAAAGGTGTAATACTCATGGAATCTAAATAAAATCCAGCTTGTGTATAATCTATATCTATATTTTTACTTATAGCTTTATCAACTTTAACAGGTACCTTAAAAGCCCATGTTCCATTAAATGTTTGATTCTTTTCACTATCATCTAACGCTTTTGTGCGAACAGAGGTTAACTTAGTTTGAAAGTCAAAATTATCTGGCACTTCTGTATTTAGGGACTTTAGGTAATATCGCTCCATACCAATAAAGGTATTATCATCTATAAATTTTCCTTCTAATCCTGCAATTCCACTATTATCTAATTCATCTTTAGAAAAACTTACATTATTATAGGCTTCTCTAGTTAAAAGCTGGTTCCTAGTTAATGGTCCATCCCCCCAAGATGTATATTTAAAAGGCTCTTCACTTTCTACTACATAAGTAACATATAGACCTTCACCATCACATAAAATATCAGATAAAGTAATACTTATTCCGTTATTACTAACAGTTTCATTAACAGCTGTAGCATATTCAGAGTAATTGCCAGGGAAATAAATGTTTTTTTCTATATTATCAAATACACTTCCTACTATAGGGATTTTTGCTGCTAGAGCAGGATTTGCAAACCCTAAAATGAAAAAGAACAATATACTAGCGGCAGTAATAGTTATATTAAACTTTCTTTTATTAGATTTTTTTAATTTAATCTCTTTATCCGCTCTTTCTATACCATTATTAATAATTAGATCAATATTTTCTGGGATTTCTATATCTGAAAATTGTTTATTACTCATTTAAATAATCCTCCTCTAAACTATTACCAAGCTTATTTTTTGCTCTTCTTAAGTATGTCTTAACTGTATTTTGAGGTATCTCAATAATCTTTGATATATCTTCAATAGTCATATCATTAAAATATTTTAATATAATCACAGTCTTATATTTGTCATTTAATAAATCTATTGCTTTGTACAAATCTAACTTCTCATCAATAGATATTGATTTAGTTATAGTCTCTAATCGTATTTCATCATTAAATGATATTTGATTATTTTTAGCCTTTAAAAAATCAATACTACAATTTATAAGTATTCTAGTTATCCAAGTTTTAAAATAATTAGTTTCTTTAAGCTTACCTATATTTAACATAGCTTTATAGCTACATTCTTGGATTATTTCTAAAGCATCATCTTGATTTTTCACATAGCTATATGCAATTTTATATAGATAAACCTTATTGTTTTTTATTAGTTCACCTAAATATTTTCTATCTCTTACTATATCCTTCTTTACCATTGATTTTTGATTAGATTTTTTTAAATTTAATATTTTGACTTTCATAGTAGCTACGTCATCCATAACATTCTCCTTATCTTAATAAATTATTTTACTAATATGCATATTACAGCAATTAGACTGTGAAGTAATACTTAAAGTTTCAAATTTTTTCATTTTTTTGCACTCAAAAAAAGAGTCTAATTTAATTAGACTCTTTTTTTATTAACCTGGCGACGTCCTACTCTCCCACACAGCTGCCCGTGCAGTACCATTAGCGCTGTAGAGCTTAACTTTCCTGTTCGGAATGGAAAGGAGTGTTTCCTCTACGCCATCATCACCAGATGGTTTCAGATCCTAAATCATAGATTTAGTCTCTT
>NZ_FNJM01000029.1:5251-11710 GCF_900104115.1 Clostridium gasigenes | reverse complement strand
TCCAATTAGGAGTATAGCTTAATTTAGAATCATTATTTTCATAAACACCAGCAGTTAAAACTGGAAGTGGTTCAGGGATAGTATTTATTAATGTAATAACCTTATCTTCACCAATATATGTAATAAAATTCCCATTATTATCTGAAAGTTTAACTCTACTATTAAATGCGATTGGTGATATTAGTACATTTAATGGTGTAGTTTTTATATTTATTGTACCTTCTTTTAACACCTTAGCTTTTATTATAGCTAGTGTTCCATTAGTTGATACACCAGCGTTTGCACCAGTTAATGTAAGTCCAATACTGGCTAATCCAGTAGATACACCTTTTACTGGTTCACTAACTTTATTTGTACCAAAGATGTCACCTTTAGTAATGCTTTGAACTTCTAATAATGATGTATCGTAAGCAAAGTCTACTGATCCACCATAAAAATTAGTTATGTTTGAAATGTTAACAGCAATATCTATTGTATTACCAATTTTAGCTTCACCGTTTATTGTATATGAGACTTTAGCAGGTGTAGTAGTAGCTGCATTAGTAATTACAAAGCTTGTCCCTAATAATTGAAAAAGCATTGAAAAGCATAATATAATAAAAAGTGTTTTTAATTTGAGTTTAATGTTTAATTTCATATTTATCCCCCTATTTTAATAATAAAATGTATTATTATATTCCATATGTAATAATAATACACGGTTTTGCCATTAAAGTAAATTAGATATATTTGATATAGTATTAGTAGCTAAAAAAATAAAATAAATTAATTAAAGGATGATATAAAATAGACGAAAGTAATAGAGAATACTATTCTATAATAATGATAGGATAGAGTTGTATAAGTAATATTTTTATATGCAAAATTTGATGAAAATTAAGGGGCTGAAGAAGTGAAAAAAAGGATTGTAAAGATATTGTCTATTATATTTATTATAATGTTAGTTCCAATAGACTATAAGGTTGTATTTGCAACGGTAAACAATGAATTGCAACAAGGGGTTAGTGACAGTTCAGTAATTTATGAATCTACAATGACTAGAGAGGAATACTATAGAGATAAGGAAAATGAAGAAATAACTATAGAGACTATTGAAAATGCACAAATAATTACACCGGAATCTGAATATAGAGAAATAACTAGACAGGCATCTATAAATGATACTACTTCAGAAAAAATAAAGTTAGCCATATACCAAGGGTTAACTAATATAAATTCATCTATAGATTTATCTTTATATTGCACAGAAGTTAATTATCAAGATTATCAAAATATATATGATTTATATTTTGGTGTATTAGCTGAAAAATCAGAGATATTTTATACACCACTTGGTATAAGTATGAGTTATGCTTATAATCAATCTACAGGCAAACTAACTAAATGTACTTTATCATTAAAATATGAATATGAGAAAAATGAAATATTAAATATGAAAGAAAAATTAAATTTGAAAGTTAATTTGATAAAGGAAAGATATTTAAACGGAATAGATGATGAACTTAAAAAAGAATACATAATATATGATTACATATTAAATAATACAAGTTATGATTACGATAATTATCTAAATAATACAATACCAGATATATCTCATACATCTTATGGAGCTTTAATTAATGGACAAGCTGTATGCGATGGATATTCTAAAGCTGCAAAGTTATTATTTAATGAAGTAGGAATAGAATCTGGAATAATAACAAGTAGTACTATGAACCATGCATGGAATTATGTGAAAATAAATGGACAGTATTATAATCTAGATATAACTTGGGATGACCCAGTGCCAGAGGGGAACAAAATAAGATATAAATACTTTAATTTATCAAATAAAAAAATGGCAGAGGATCATACATGGGTTCTTGAGAAATACCCTATTTGTAATGGAGAAGCATTTGCATTTTTAAGAGAACACCAAATGTGTAGAATAAATGATAAATTATATTTAAGAGATAATACTAAAGATTCAATAGATTCAACTAATCTTGTTGGTGAAAATAAAGTAAGCGTTTTGCAAGCCATGGGAAATGGACATGGTGAGTTAGTAGCATATAATAACATATTAAACTTTGATGATGATAATGTTATTAAAAGTTATAATACTAAAAATGGATTAATTGATACTACATATAAATATAGTGGATATTTATATTCACTATATTTAAAGGATACTACATTGTTTATTAAAACTAGTAATGGAATAGAGAATATAGATTTAAATATAAGTAAAGATTTTAATTATGATAGTGTAGTAGATATTGTTGATTTAGCTATGGTTGCAATAGAATATAATAGTACTATAGATAAACCCGGAATAAATAAGCTTTTAGATTTAAACAAAGATGGAATTATAGATATTTTTGATATAGTGCAAATAGCAAAATCTATTAATTAAGGTATCTAAAAAAATTAGCACCCTAGAATAAATATATATTATTCTAGGGTATTTTTTATATTATTACAATGATTCCCTATTAAAAGTTCGATTATTTGCTTAATTGACTTTGGAAACTACTAATATTATACTTATAAAGTGATATTATGGATTGATTGTATAATTATATTAAAAAAAGTTATTAAGGAATTAAAGTAAAATATGTGGAATTTACAATTGATAATAACAAAATAATATTTTAGCTGATAATTAAAATGGAGGGTAAATATGAAGAAGTTTATGTCATTTATTTTTTGTATAATTTTTACTACAAGCTTATGTTTAGGGCAAGGAGCTATAAGTGCAAGCGGGTATGAAAATGAAAATATGGAAAATAAAGAAGTGGAAAATAAGGATATAGAAAATAAGGATATAGAGAATAAGGATATAGAAAATAAAAAAATTGAAGATAAAGGTATAGAAAATAAAAATATAGTTAATGATATCACTGAAAAGGCTGATATAAAAGAAGCAGTAGATATTATAGTTAAGGAAGAAAGTAGGGTACAAGCTGCTATGTTGGCTCCGGCGGTTCCTGCAAATACTTTTGAAGTATCTTTATCAGTAGATTCAAGTTATGAAATAGTAAATAATACAGAAAAAAACTTTAATATAACAAATACATCAAAGAGGATTGATGGTGAATATAATATAATATCTCACAATTGGGATGGGAGTATAAGATATTCTAGAGTAGGAAGGTATGGAGGAATTGATTTAGCTAAAGGTACTCGTGTTAAAATAAGTTCGAGAAGTAAAAATGAAGTGAAGCTATATATTCCTAATGAACTTAAGGGAAGTACAAGTGAAATAAGTGGACCTGTATTTAATAAGTTAACAATGGAAAATGGAAAGAATTATGAGTTTTATAATAGCTCTAATAAAATAATGCAATTATTAACAACAGCTAGTAATCTTGGTAATAATAAAGATAGATATGACATGATACAGTATAATACTAATGGGGATATATATAGTGCTGAAAATGATAAATATGGAGAAGTAAAGCTTAATGTTGGACATAAAATGAGAATAAATTTATCAAGAGGTAATATCGTTGAAGTATATATTCCATATGAGTATAAGGATATGTATAAGGAAGTAAAAGAATCTGCATTTCATAAGGTAACAATGGAAAATGGAAAGAGTTATGAGTTTAAGAATAGTTATGATAAAAAAATACAATTATTAACAACAGCTAGTAATCTTAGTAATAATAAAGATAGATATGACGTAATACAGTATGATAGCAATGGGGATATATATAGTGCTGAAAATGATAAATATGGAGAAATAAATCTTAATGTCGGAGATAAGATGAGGGTGAATTTATCAAAAGGAAATAGCGTTGAATTATATATTCCTTATGAGTATAAAGATATGTATAAGGAAGTAAAAGAATCTGCATTTCATAAGGTAACAATGGAAAGCGGAAAGAGTTATGAGTTTAAGAATAGTTTTGAGAAGAAAATACAATTAATAACAACAGCTAGTAATCTTAGTAATAATAAAGATAGATATGACGTAATACAGTATAATAGCAATGGGGATATATATAGTGTTGAAAATGATAAATATGGAGAAGTAAATCTTAATGTTGGACATAGCATGAGGGTGAATTTATCAAAAGGGAATAGTGTTGAATTATATATTCCATATGAGTATAAAGACATGTATAAGGAAGTAAAAGAACCTGTCTTTTATAAGGCAATAATAAAAAATGAAAAAAATTGTGAAATTTATAATAGTTCTAATAAGAAAATAAAAGTATTAACAACAGCTAGTTTGTATACAAATGGAAATAAATATGACATGGTTAAGTATAATTCAAGTGGCGATATATATAGTAATAATAAAAATGAATATAAAGATATAGATTTGAATGCTGGAGACAAAATTAGGATGAATATAGCAATAGGGGACAGTATTGAAGTAGATATTCCGTATGAGTATAAAGATATGTATAAGGAAGTAAAAGAACCTGCATTTTATAAGTTAGCAATGGAAAAGGGAAAGAATTATGAATTTAAGAATAGTTTTGGTGAAAAAATGCAATTACTAACAAGTATAGATAGTTCTAGTGATGGAAATAAATATGACATGGTTAAGTATAATTCAAGTGGAGATATATATAGTAATAATAAGAATGAATATAAAGCTATAGATTTGAATTCTGGAGATAAGATTAGAATTAATGTATCAATAGGGAACAATATTAAAGTATATATTCCATATGAGTATAAAGATATGTATAAGGAAGTAAAAGAACCTGCATTTCATGAGTTAACAATGGAAAAAGGAAAAAATTATGAGTTTAACAATAGTTCTAATAAAAATATAGAAGTATTAACAAGTGCGGGTAGTTCTAATAATGAAGGTAAATATGACTTGCTTAAGTTCGATTCAAGTGGAAATATAAAGAGTAATTTTAAGAATGAATATAGAGATATAGGGGTTAATGTTGGAGAAAAAATTAGGATCAATATAGCAATAGGAGAGCATATTAAATTATATGTTCCATATGAGTATAAAGATATGTATAAAGAAGTAAAGGAACCTGTGTTTCATGAGTTAACAATAGAAAAAGGAAAAAATTATGAGTTTAATAATAGTTATAGTAAAGAAATTGAATTAATAACAAGTGCGAATAATTCTAGTAGTGAAAATAGATATGACATAATAAAGTATAATAAAAGTGGAGAAAGATATAGTGGTTATAATAATAACTATGGTTCAATAGATTTAAATTCTGGAGATAAAATGAGAATAAATTTATCGAATGGAAATAATATTAAAGTATATATACCTTATGAGTATAAAGATATGTATAAGGAAGTAAAAGAACCAGTGTTTTATGTGCTTAATATTAAACCAGGAAAATCATTTATATTTAAGAATAATTTAAATACAAGAACGCAAATATTCAGTAATGCAAATCATTATGGGGGAAGATATAATTTTGATATGTATAGTAGTGATGGAACTAGTACCGCGGAAGTGAAAAATTCTTCTGGTTCTATAAGTTTAGGTGCTGGTGAAATTGTTGATATAAAACTATCAATGGGAGCTGAATTTAGTTTTTATTTACCTTATGAAATTATGAATGGAATTGTAGAAAAAGGAGATATAAATAATGATAAAGTAATTGATGTTTTAGATTTAGCACAAGTGGCTGTAAAGTACAATGAAAAATCTAATATACAAAAATATAATAAGCATGATATAAATAGAGATGGAATTGTTGATATATATGATATTGTCTTAATAGCTAAAAAATGTGCTTAGGTATCTGAAAAAATCTAAGAATATTTGGTTTGTTATTTAGTTTAGAATGCCTTAGTGAAAATATATAGTTAAAAAAGGAGAGAAATTTTGAAGAAGATTTTAGGCTTATTAATAGTATTAGGTATGGCATTTAGCACTACAGTTTTTGCAGCTAGTGAACCACAGGTTAGCTTTATTGTTGATGGAAAAGTTGAAAAAGGTGAAAAAATTACAATAAATATAATGGCAAAGGATGTTTCTAATCTTTATACATTATCAGCGGATTATATTTATAACCCCGAATTTATAAAGGTAAGTTCCATTGAAGGTGGTAGCTTAATTAAAGATAGTAAATATAACTTAATGGAGCCAGGTGGACAAGTTGATAAGGATGGTAATAGAGCTAATTATCAAATGACATTTACAGGGAAAGTTAATGGGGTAAGCGGTTCTGGTGAAATAGTTAAAATAGAAGCTGAGGTTTTAAAGGATTTTACAATAGAATTAACAGAAGAAAATATGAAGGTTAAATTTGTGCAAGTAGATAAAAACTACAATGTTGATAGAATGAGTTTTGTTTTTAATAGTTTTAAAATTGAAGGAAACACAGAAAATAGTGGTAGTACTGGTGAAACCACAGATGGTGCTTCAAATGAAGAAAAATTAGGGGAGACTAGTGGAGAAACACCTAGTGGAGAAAATACAAATGCTGAGGTTACAGCCAGTGAAGAGACTGAAAGTGAAACGGCAAAACCTAGTTT
>NZ_FNJM01000029.1:0-3513 GCF_900104115.1 Clostridium gasigenes | reverse complement strand
CTAGACGATGAACAAAATAATGGTATAAGAATATATAATATTAATGAGAATCCAGATGCTGATATAAAAGAAGATTTAAGTGCCGGAAATTTTATCGTAATTAATAAAGAAAGTTCAGTAAAACCAATAGATGGTATAACTGTAGTCACTAAGAATGAAAATTGGACAAACAAATATATAAATGGGGATTTATATATAGGACCACAGGCGGTTCTAACTGTAAATGGGAATGTCACAGTTAGTGGTAGCGTTTATGTTTTAGGATCACTTAAATCTTATGGCGGGTTAAATATAAAGGGAACGTTAAATGGAACTAATATGAGTTGGGGTGGAAATCCAACCTTATACAATGGAACAATAGTTATAAGTGGTAGTAACTCAATTGTATCTAGTATTATGACAGACTCTCCAGTTAAAGAGATACCTATAAGGATAGATAACGAGACTTTAGTAGCTAAAAATGGAAAATTAAATATAAAAGGAGCAACCATAAATGTAGTTGATATGTATATAGAAGGGCAAAAAGTAGTTTTAGATTATAACGGATGCTTTGATTTAAAAGATATATTTATAGGAAGTAAAGAAAAAATTAAAGTAGAATTCAAAACTATATTTGGAAATACTATAGTTAGGGAATTTAATATAAGTGATTATGTTAAAGAGGATATAAATAAAGATGGTGAAATTGATATTTTAGATTTATCGCAAATAGCATTAAAGTATAATGAAACATCTTATTTAGGTAGTGAAAATAGAAGGTATGATATGAATGATGATGAAATTATAGATATTTATGATTTGGTGATATGTTCCATAAAGACATCAAGAAGGTGACAGGCACTTATATAATAATGTGAAAGACTTGGTATAAACTAAGTCTTTTTTCTGTGTGGAATTATAATTATAAAAATAGTAATTATTTTTCAGGTTAGTATATATATAAATATAAGTGTTATATAATTATAATATAGAAAATAAGTGAATTAGAGGTGGTAACATGAGTAGAGGGTTGTTAGATACTAAAATAGATTGCGTATTTAAAAGATATGTTAGTTGCATGGATAAAATTTAAAAAAGATACTCAAAGTGAAAATGGTTAGGAATTTAGAATGGGAGGGGAATGAATATGAGAAAATATGATTTTAAAAAACTTATAGTTACTTTAACTATAACATTTTTTATGATGCCAACTTTAATTCCATTAGCAGAGGAAGTTGATAAAGTAGCTTCAGATATAAATATCAAAAGTGGAGAGAAATATGAAGAAATTAGGTTTGGAGATAAAAATGTTTCAGTTTATAGTATAGATAAGCGATATATGAATCCTAGTAATTCTATAGATACTGTAGATGATACAGATGCTGTAAGCAACGTAGGGGATAAAGAAGAAGTACAAAAAAAGATAGAGGCTATGAAGGATTTTAAAATACTTAAACCAAAAACTAAAGAGGCTTTTGAAGTAGCGTTAGCTTATGGGGATGGAAGTTATACCTATGTAGAAAGTGCAAAAACTGCAGATGAAGCTATGGTGACTGTTAAAGTTTTAGAAAAAAAGTATAATAGTCTTGATATAGTACCATCTTTGATAAATGCAAGTGGACAAGTTGTTTACGCAACGAATTCTATGGGGAGAATTTGGAATCATCGTAATGGAGAACCTATAAAAGGGTCTTCAGAAATAACTTACATTTATTCAACATCAGATTTAAAAAAACAATTTACTTATATTAATCAGGGATTTATAGATGATGTACCTATTATAGAAGATTTAGGTACAAGTGCTAAAATACAAGTTAATGGTTATAATGGATGGATAAATAAAGATTCAAATTCACTAAATTATGACTTAGTAGTAGTTCCTATAAATCAAGTAACTAATCCAAGTTGTTATTTAGTTAAAGACGGAGGATTATATCATTATATATCTACAAATATGACTAGTAGTGGAATTGCTGGTTATTCAATAAGAGTTGGAGCTGCACCTTCATATTTGAAATTGGGTGTAGATTATTATAGTTATGATGGTATTTATTTTTATACAGGATCAACAGTATCAGAGGGATTAAATAAACTAATAACAGATCTTAAAAATAACACAAAGGTAAATTCAATTAATAATAATAATCCAAATTATAATTATTATGAATATTTACCTTTCAGAACTAAGACAAATTATACTGCACAGGAGTTAAATACTTTTATAAATAACAAAACTGAACCTTCAAGTAAATTAAGAGGATTAGGTGAAGTTTTAATAGAATGTCAAAATAAATATGGAGTAAATCCAATGCTAACATTAGCTGTATCAATTAATGAATCTTCATGGGGGGCCTCTGAGATAGCACAAGAAAAAAACAATGTTTTTGGTAAAAATGCAATTGACTCTAGCCCAGAAGAAAGTGCATATAGTTTTGCTACGCCAGCGGATAGTGTAAGAGAATTTACTAGAAACTATATTTCAAGGGGATATTCTGATCCGGCAGATTGGAGATATTTTGGAGGATATTTAGGAAATAAGCAATTAGGTGCAAATGTAAAGTATGCTTCAGATCCATTTTGGGGAGAAAAAGCTGCTCAGCATGCTTTTACTATAGACTATGAATTATCAAATAAAGATATAAATAATTTGAAAGATAATAATGGATACCAATTAGCTATTTATACAGGGTCTAATGAAGTAAAAGAGTTAAATGGAAGTTTGTTGTATAATATTAACCCAACGATTAGTGGCTTTGGAGGTTATGCAGGTAATGCAGTAGCTTTAAAATTTTCAGGTGAAACTACTCTAGGAAAGTATGGAATATTCCCAGAAAGAACAACTACTTTGAATAATGGTGGAGATGAAAATAAGTATCATGGAAATTATGAGTGGAACTACACTGGATATATAAGTAGTAGTAATGTAAAACTTATAAATGCTCCAAACACTGCATTTATACCTGGTTATTCTAAGGAAGATGTAAATAAAGATGAGAAGATTGATATAGAAGATTTAGCAACTATCGCTATAGATTATAATAAAATCAGTGAAGATAATAGCTTTAAGAGACATTTTGATATAAATAGTGATGGGATAATAGATATATTTGATTTTGTTAAGGTAGCTAAGGGGATGTAGAAGTTTTATTAAAGCCAATAAAAAACAACAAATGTTGATATTAAAAGAGCGGACATATGAAAACAATTTATAGATAGCAACTTCTGGTCGGGATAGGCCCTTCATTCAGGTCAGATTTTTAATATTTACAAGTACAAACAATGAAACACTATAATTATTTTATGGTGTTTTTTTGCTTATAAAAACAGATAAAAGCCAAAACAAAGGTGCTGCTAATTTTTAGAAACACCTTGTTTGAGGTTAATATAATCTAAATATTGTAGGGAAAATATAATTTGATTATTTTTTCAAAAACTTTAACTAGTGCATATATTTAAGTGAAGGGAGGTGAAACATATGGCAGTTAATTCAGTATTAGTTGATAGCGCAGTTGTTGTTAAGTACAAAGTTGGTGT
>NZ_FNJM01000030.1 GCF_900104115.1 Clostridium gasigenes | reverse complement strand
CGTTCCGAAGAACTCCTCTCGCTCGACTTGCATGTGTTAGGCACGCCGCCAGCGTTCGTCCTGAGCCAGGATCAAACTCTCACTAAAAAGTTTAATCTTGTAGTACTCCTTATCTCTTTCGAGCTAAGTTTCCTTTATTCGCTGACTCTCAAAAAGAATTGCTGGTTATTATTACTTAACTTTATTTATCTGTTCAATTTTCAAAGACCATTTTCTCCAGTCACCCTTAAGCGACTTTCTTAGTTTACCACCGCATCTAAACCTTGTCAACACCTTTCTTTCAAGCTGTTTTTCTTAGTTCGTCATTTGCGACTTCTTTATATTATCATCTTTGTCGAAGTTTGTCAACATTTTCGAATAATTTTTCTTATATGTTAACAGCTTCCTCTTAAAGTGATTTTTTTGTTTGTTCTTCTTATGAACAAAACTAATAATATCATGTATATACTTAATTTCTTTATTATTATATCCTCATATTTTCAACTCATCATAATATTTCTTCTCTTTCCATCAAAATCCTCCCTATACATACTATTGATACTCGTGGTATAGTTTGCTATCTATTTTAACTTCTTTAAGATTGCTTATTACTTTATTCATATGTTTCAATATGCTTTAGCATACGAATAAAGAATAGCAATCCAAAGTGCTCACTATATCTTGTGTAAAAAAATATAAAAATCACTAATAGTGTGTTTTCAGATGAAGTATGACTTATACCGCCTTAGCTTTTTGGATAGTAACAGGATTATCTAATGTTCCAATTATGCTTTGATCTCTTTTTACTATAGTTCCTTTGTTTGCAATAACTTTATTCATATTTGCATTTGGACCTATTATAGTATTTTGTAATATAATACAATTCTTAATAACTGTCCCTTCTGCTATATGAACTCTTCTACCTACTATGCAGTTTTCCAATGTCCCTTCTATATAAGAACCATTTGCAACTATAGAATTAACTACATTGCTATTTTTAGTATATTGAGTAGGCGCTTCATCTTGTGCTTTTGTGTATATAGGATTTTTGTCATAAAACAGTTCTTTGTTCACTTCTTTATCTAATAAATCCATATTCATATCAAAGTATGCTTTCAAAGAATTTATACAAGCTAAATATCCGTTAAATTCAAAAGCTCCTACATTTAAGCTATCTAAGTTTGAACTTATATATTGCTTTATTTTTCTATACATTCCACTCTTTATACTACTATAAACTATATTAATGAATATATCGGTCTTCATTATATACATTTCCATACTAATGTTAGCTAGTTGGCCTCTTCTAATTCCAATATTTTTGCCAATACTATTTACTTTATTTTCATTATCTATATTTAATACTTCACAATCAATAAACTCTCCATCAGTATCAAAAATTTGCTTATATACTACTGTTATATCATTTTTACTTTTTATATGTTGATTTATAACTTCATTATAATCTATATTACAAACCATATATGATGGTGAAATTAAAACATATTCCCTTCTACTTTGCTTTATAAATTCTATATTATCCATAAAGTTATGAACATCATCATTCACTGGATCATGATCTCCAAAATTAAAAACCCTAAGTCCATCCTTTTTTCTATGCAGATCCCATGGCCTTCCATTTGTTAAATGGTTTATTAAAGATCTTGATTTATTCTTAGTAAAAATTCCTATTCCCTCAATTCCCGAATTAGCCATATTAGATAATACAAAATCTATTACTCTATACCTTCCTGCTATTGGCACAGAAGCTAACGACCTATTTATTACTAACTCTCCCATTCTACTTTCATCTTCATCTAAATTTATAATACCAAAACAACTCTTCATATAATCTCCCCCGTAACTTTAAAATATTTTCTATTTATAATATTTTCTAATTGCTATATTGATATTCTAGCACTTCTATAGATTTAGCATCTATCCCATGATTTTTAAATGTAGATTTGCACTCTAATATTTCCCCAGCTGCTATAACTGAAATTTCATTAAAATTGCTAATATTATATCCATCCCCTATAACTACATCCGTCC
The DNA here is from genome assembly GCF_900104115.1 of Clostridium gasigenes. Lineage (GTDB taxonomy): Bacteria > Bacillota > Clostridia > Clostridiales > Clostridiaceae > Clostridium > Clostridium gasigenes. The sequence goes on along the minus strand of NZ_FNJM01000030.1, from coordinate 9,506 downwards.
CTATTATAGCTTTTTCTATAATTACATTTTTACCGATCTTTACGTTAGGCATTATAACAGAATCTCTTATAACGGTATTTTCACCTACAAATACGCCTTGAGATAAAATTGAATTTTCAACAGTTCCCTCAACTATACATCCTTCTACTACAAGCGACCCTAAAACTTGTGCATTACATCCTATATATTGTGCAGGTCTTATTGGATTTTGTGAATATATCTTCCAATTATTTTCATGTAAGTTTAATTCATCAGTTTCATTTAATAAATCCATATTAGCTTCCCAAAGACTTTCGATTGTACCAACATCCTTCCAATAACCCTTAAATGGATAGGCCATCATCTTGGCACTAGCCTCTAGCATTATAGGAAGTATATCTTTTCCGAAATCATTACTTGAATTTAAATTAAGTTCATCTTCTTTCAAGTATTTCTTTAATAACTCCCACTTAAATATATATATTCCCATAGATGCATTTGTACTTTTAGGATTTTTAGGTTTCTCTTCAAATTCATATATTGATAAATCCTCTCTAGTATTGATTATTCCAAATCTACTAGCTTCTTTTTCCGGTACATTTATAACCGCAATAGTTACATCAGCCTCTTTCTCCTTGTGAAAATCTAACATCTTATCATAATCCATTTTATAAATGTGATCTCCAGACAAAATCAATACATATTCTGGATCATATCCATCTACATATTGTATATTTTGGAATATAGCATTAGCCGTTCCCTTATACCAGACCCCACCTTTTTCTTTCTGATATGGTGGTAATACAGTAACCCCACCATCTCTTCTATCTAAATCCCATGGATTCCCAATTCCTATATGGGCGTTAAGTTCTAAAGGTTTATATTGAGTTAATACCCCAACTGTATAAATACCAGAATTAGAGCAGTTACTTAATGGGAAATCTATTATTCTATACTTTCCTCCAAATGGTACTGCTGGCTTTGCTACATCCTTTGTCAATACACCTAATCTCGAGCCTTGTCCCCCTGCTAAAATCATTGCAACAATTTCTTTCTTCCCCATAAAAAAATTCTCCTTCCCCTTGTTTATATTCTATACAATTTCACATATTTTGAATTCATAGCCTTTTATACATATGTTGAAATTTGTTTTATTCGTTAATGTCACCCATTTATTATTTTGAAATTCTCTAATTATTCTATAACCATCTTTGAATTCATAAGTAAATTCTTTATTTTTTGGATTTATTATTATAATTATTTTTTTATCCTTATAATTCCGTTCATATATAAGTATTTCTTGTAATGTATCTATAATCTTAAATTCACCTTTTCTAAGTACCTCTTCTTCATTTCTTAAATTTCCCAAGGTTTTATAAATTATAAATACCTCTTCATTAATCTTATTCCAAGGAAATGCCTTTCTATTTTCAGGGTCTTTCCCTCCTGTTAAACCAGCTTCATCACCATAATATATTAGCGGAACCCCTGGAAGTGTCATCTGCATAACTATTGCTAATTTAAATAAATATATATTTTGTCCTAGCATTGTAAATATTCTTTCAGTATCATGATTTCCTAACAAATTCATGCAACTATAGAAATTCTCACTTGGATAGTTTTCATATAAACTCATTAACCTTCTTATAAAGTATTTAGATTCTATATTACCTATTAAAAATTGTATTATAATATCTCTTAAAGGATAGTTTGTAACTGAATCTAACTCCTTTCCAAAAAAGTATTCTCTTCTAGAAGAATAACTAACCTTATTTGAAGCATCTTCCCAAACTTCACCTATTAATACACTTTCAAAATCAACAGATAACATTTTCTCCTTTATCATAGCTATAAATTTATCCGGCAACTCATCCGCTACATCTAATCGCCAACCACTTGCTCCAAGTTTAATCCACTTTGCTATGATAGACTCTTCATTTTTTATTATATAATTACTATAACTATCATTTAATTCTTGTGTATTAGGTTGGTTATCAAATCCCCACCAACAATCATATTTATGAGGATATTCATCAAATGTGTACCAACTATAATATTTAGATTCTTTTGATTCATATGCTCCAATCTCTGGATAATTTCCATACTTATTAAAATATTTGCTATCCGATCCTGTATGACTAAAAACTCCATCTAATATAACTCTTATTTCTAACTTTTTAGCCTCTTCACACAATTCTTTAAACTCTTCATTAGTTCCAAACATTTTATCTATTACCTCATAATCACTAGTATCATATTTATGACAACTTACAGCCTCAAAAATAGGATTCATATAAATAATAGAAACTCCAAGAGATTTTATATACTCTAACTTCTTTATAACTCCCCTTAAATTACCACCAAAAAAATCCCACTTTGCTATATCTCCACTTTTATCTTTAACATACATAGGATCATCTTCCCAGGTAGCATATATAAAACTATTTTTTCTAGGATTATTAACTCTGCCATTATCATTTCCATTATAAAATCTATCTACAAATATTTGATATATTATTCCCTCCTTATACCACGAGGGCACCTTTCTCTCATTATAAATTGTTATCTGATAAGGTATAGGATCTCTATCATATACACATCCTATACCTCCTAGAGATTCTTTATTATTGCCATAGTAAATATTATTACTTTCATAAACTATCTTGAAATAGTAGTTTATAATTCCAACTGAACTTATAGTTTCTAAATCTATATCAAATATATAGTTATCACTGATGCTTTTATCTAACATAGTCATTTCTAATTCTTCTTTTCTACCATCAAAATAACTTAAATTTATATATACTGATGCACTTTTATCTAAAGCTATTTTTAATGATATCTTTTCTAAAACTTTAACTGCTCCAAATGGAACTCTATATTCTAAACTATGAGAATCATGAAAGATTCTTATATCAGTCATAAAATCCTCCTTCAACTATAAATTTCTATATATAGTATTTGCGCCCCAAATACCTGTAGCATACTCATTTATTGTTCTATCCGAGGAGAATATTCCTGATTTGGCTATATTTACCCCGCACATCTCTTGCCACTTATCCAAATCTCTATATAACTTATCTACCTTATCTTGAGCGTCTATATAATCATTAAAATCTCTTAAAGCAAAAAATTCATCATTATAATTAAGTAAACTTTCATATATAGGTTTAAATCTTTCTTTATCTGCAGAATAAGTTCCATCAATAAGGTTATTCATTACTCTTTTCACCCTTGAATCCTTATTATATATATCCCAAGCATTATATCCACCATTTTTATAATAATTAAAGACCTCCTTTGCATTTAATCCAAAGACTATAATATTTTCCGGCCCAACTGCATCTTTTATTTCTATGTTGGCTCCATCTAATGTCGCCATAGTAATAGCTCCATTCATCATGAATTTCATATTTGATGTTCCAGATGCTTCTTTGGTTGTAGTAGATATTTGCTCACTCAAATCTGCAGCTGGAACTATTTTTTCTGCCAACGATACTCTGTAGTTATCCATCATAACTACCTTAATCTTATCTCCCACTCTATAATCATTATTTATCTTATTTGAAATTGAATTTATTAACTCTATAGTGTTTTTTGCTAAATAATATCCTGGTGCAGCCTTTCCTGCAAATATAAAGGTTCTCGGTACTATATCTAAATTAGGATTATCAATAATTCTATTATATAAATCCATTATTCTTAAACAATTTAGAGTTTGCCTTTTATATGCATGTATTCTCTTAACTTGTACATCAAAAATAGAATTAGGATTTACCATAATGCCCTTTGTGTTATAAATTTCCTTTGATAATCTCTTCTTATTTTCAAGTTTTATATTAGCTAATGCTAATTTCACACTACTATCTTTTAAATGTTCCTGAAACATTTTTAAATCTGTCGGTTTTTTCATAAACCCTTCACCTATTGTAGATTTCAATAATTCAGTTAGCTCTGGGTTACACTTTATTAGCCATCTTCTATGAGTTATCCCATTTGTCTTATTATTAAATTTACTAGGATATAAGGAATAAAACTCTGACATCTCCTGATTTTTTAATATCTCAGTGTGAAGTTTTGCTACTCCATTAACACTATGACTTCCTACTATATCTAAACTCGCCATCCTAATATATCCGTCTCCTATGATAGACATTCTAGAAATTTTATCCCACTCACCAGGATATATGCTCCATAATTCCTTGCAATATCTTTGGTTAATTTCTTCTATAATCATATACACTCTTGGCAGTAAATTTTTAAACATATCTACTTCCCACTTTTCAAGGGCTTCAGCCAATATAGTATGATTAGTATAGGAAACACTACTTTGAGTAATTTCCCAAGCCTCTTCCCACTCCAATCCTTCTTCATCTATTAATATTCTCATAAGTTCTGGTATTGCTAATGTTGGATGAGTATCATTTATATGAATAGCTACACTCTCATTAAATAATGATATATTTCCCCCATTACTCTTATATTCATTTACTATATTCTGAATCCCCGCAGATACTAATAAATATTCTTGTTTTAACCGCAATAACTTACCCTCATAAAAAGAATCCTCTGGATACAAAACAAGTGATATTGCTTCTACTGAATTTTTATACTCTTGAGATTTTATAAATTCACCCCTAGCAAAAGCAGAAAAATCAAACTCCTTACATATAGTTTCCACGCTCCATAACCTAAGTGTGTTTACTAAATTATTTTTATATCCAATAATAGGAGTATCATAAGGAACAGCTAAAACAGCTTCATAATCTTTATGAACGAATTTTACTTTACCCTTTTTAACTTCCATTTCTACTTTCCCATAAAATTTAACTATTTCACTTTTATCAGTTTTTTTTATTTCCCACACATTTCTTGATTTTAACCAAGTGTCCGCTACCTCGACTTGTTTTCCATCAATTATTTGTTGCTCAAAAAATCCATATTTATATCTTATTCCAAAGCCATGCCCTGCAATATTCGTCGAAGCCATAGAATCTAAAAAACAAGCTGCTAACCTTCCAAGTCCTCCATTACCTAATCCTTGATCTTGTTCCATATCCTCTAACTCATGAAGATCTATATTTAATTCTTTTAATGCTTCTTCACAAGTTTCTCTTATCCCTAAATTTAATAGTGAATTATCTAATAACCTACCTAATAAAAATTCCATTGATAAATAATAAACTTGCTTATTTTTTAATTTTGAATACTCCTTATTTGTACTTGCCCAATCCTTAGCTGAATACTTTTTTACTAATTCCCCTAAGGTTTCATATTTTTGAAGATTATTTCCATCAACTAGTTCCTTACCATGTAACTCTAAAAATTTCTCTTTATAATCCTCAATTATTTTATTCTTTGTTATTAACATTTTTTATGTCCTCCTAATAACTCAATTATGAGTTTTAGGCCATTAATTCCTTATATAACTTTTTATATTCCTCTGCTGATTTATCCCAACTATTATAAGAATTCATAGCCCTCATTACTAATGATTGCCAATTATCCTTATTTTTATATACCTCTATTGAATATTCTATTTTTTCCATTAATTCTATATAATTATAATTTCTAAATGTAAATCCATTTCCTTCTTTATTCTGAGAATTGTAATCTGTAATAGTATCCTTTAATCCTCCTGTTTCCCTTACTATTGGCACAGATCCATATCTCAATGCTATTAATTGTCCTAGTCCACAAGGTTCAAAAAGCGAAGGCATTAAAAACATATCTGAAGATGCATATATTTTATGAGCTAATTCATTATCAAATAATATATTTGCACTTACCTTATTTGGATACCTTTGATTAAAGTCCTTAAGATTTTCTTCATATAAATAATCACCAGTTCCTAAGAATACAACTTGTACATCTTTTTGTAATATTCCATGTAACATATTTATTATTAAGTCACAACCTTTTTGATGTGTTAACCTAGATACCATTCCAATCATAGGTATATTTCTATTAACAGTCAGTCCTAGTCTATTTTGTAGTTCCTCTTTATTTATACCCTTATTCTCTAATGTATCAACTGAATATTGTTTAAATATAAATTTATCATTTTTAGGGTCATACTCCTTATAATCAATTCCATTAGTTATTCCTCTTAATATATTTTGTTTATATCTAATCAACCCATCTAACCCTTCTCCATATTCTGGAGTTTTTATTTCCTCAGCATAACTTTTACTTACAGTAGTTATACTATCTGAATAATTAATTGCGCCTTTTAAGAAACTTACTGCTCCATTAAGTTCCAAACTACCATTATTAAATAACTCATAATCATATCCAAAAACTTCTGGTAAAACGTCTGGACTAAATGATCCTTTGAAAAATAGATTATGAATAGAAAAGACAGTTTTCATATTCTTATATAAATCTTTTTTTATATATTCTACTTTATGAAGAACTGGTATCATGCCAGTTTGCCAATCATTGCAATGTAACACATCCGGCTTCCAGTCTATTTCTTTTATAAATTCAAGTACTGCCCTATCAAAAAAAGCAAATTTTTCCCCATCATCATAATATCCATATAATCCATCTCTTTTAAAGTAATACTCATTATCTATAAAATAATACTTTACTCCATCGTGATCATATTCAAATATTCCACAATATTGTTCCCTCCAACCCACTTTAACAATAAATGATTTTATAAATTTAAATTTTTTCTTAAGATCATCTTTTATATCTCTATAATTAGGCATTACAACTCTTGCATCTACTCCGACATTCTTTAGTGCATGAGGCAAAGCTCCAATAACATCTCCAAGTCCTCCAGTTTTAATAAAAGGATGAGATTCCGATGCAATAATTAGAACTTTCATTCCTTAGTTCACTCCTCTATTATCTTCTTCTATCTCTTTAATATTTATCTCTTCAATGCTTTTCATTTCATTTATTTTTTCAATCGTTATTATAGATATGGACATGGGCGGTACTTTAGTTTTAAGTGAATATGGTTGATTATGACATGAAGTATTTTCTGATATCAACATTCCTTCCACTACTTGTCCCGATCCTCCAAATCTCTTTTCATCAGTATTAAATACCTCTCTATATTCTCCTAAATAAGGAACTCCTATTCTAAAATCATAATAAACTACAGGCGTAAAGTTACATATAAATAGTAATGTATCCTCTTTACTTTTACCCCTCCTTATAAAGGATAAAATACTCTGCTTATTATTATCTGCATCTATCCATGTAAATCCATTAGGATTATAATCTAATTCCCATAAAGCCTTGTTATTTTTATAAAAATTGTTTAACTCTTTAGTGTATTCTTGTGATTTTTTATGCATATCAAATTCATCAATTAGCTTCCATTCTAATTGTTCATATTCTTTCCACTCTATAAACTGTGCAAATTCTGATCCCATGAAAGTAAGTTTTTTACCTGGATGCCCAATCATATATGCTAGATATAATCTAAAGCCTGCAAACTTATTCCAATAATCTCCCCACATTTTATCTACCAATGATTTCTTACCATGGACCACTTCATCATGTGATATAGGTAAAATAAAGTTTTCTGTGTGGTTATATACCATAGCGAAAGTAAGCTTGTTTTGATGATATTTTCTATATACAGGATCAAGCTCTACATATTTTAATGTATCGTTCATCCATCCCATATTCCATTTAAAATTAAATCCTAACCCACCTTCTTTTATTGGCTTACAAACATTTGGCCAAGATGTAGATTCTTCTGCAATCATTAGTAATCCTTCTGATTCAGAAAATACGGCAGTATTTAATTCTTTTAAGAAATCAATTCCTTCTAAACAGCCATCTTCCCCATATATATTAGTTCTCCACTCACCTTCATTTCTTCCATAACTTAAATAAATCATATTAGAAACAGCATCTACTCTTAATCCATCTATATGGAATTCCTTTATCCAATATAAAGCATTAGAAATAAGGAAACTCTTAACTTCAGGTTTTCCTAAATCAAAATTAAATGTACCCCACCCTTTATTATCAGCTTTCCAACCTTCTTCATATTCATAAGTAGGACTACCATCAAACATATACAACCCATGTTCATCTTTACAAAAATGTCCTGGTACCCAATCTAAAATTACACCTATTCCATTTGAATGTAAGTTGTTAATAAGATCTTTTAATCCCTCTGTTGTTCCATATCTACTCGTAGGAGCATAATATCCCACACCTTGATATCCCCATGATGCATCTAATGGATATTCTAAAACTGGCATTAATTCTACATGAGTATATCCCATTTCTAATACATATGCGGGTAATTCTTTTGCAAGTTCATCATAAGTGAAAAAATTATCCTGCTCTCCATTTGTTAATTTAGCTTCTTTAGTTTTCCAAGACCCTAAATGAACTTCATATATATTTATAGGACTTTCATATATATTACTTTTTTTTCGTTTACTTATCCATTTCCTATCAGTCCATTTAAATTTAAGATCCTCTTTCACTATAGATGCCGTATTCGGCCTTACTTCTGATAAATATGCATATGGATCAGCTTTATACACGCCTTTTGTTCCCCACTTATTTACTATATAATACTTATATCTACAACCAGGTTTTAAATTAGGTATAAAAACACTCCATATACCTTCATCAGTTAATCTTTCTAATTTATATTCCTCTTGAATATTAAAATCAGTAAAATCACCCACTACATATATACTACTTGCTTTCGGAGCCCAAGTTGTAAACCTAATTCCTCTTTTTCTATTTTCAATAATACTATGTGCCCCCATAAACCTATAGCTATTATAATTTTTACCTTGATGAAATAAACAATTATCAACTTCTAATATCTGACCCTTCTTAACTATAACTTTTTTCTTTTTTATCTCTACCATAGGTCTTCCCCCTTGTTTAATTTATCCATTGCATTTATTTACAATTATAGCATTATGTTACTTCGTTTTCTATACTTTTCTAAATACGATTATCTATGTTTTTTACTGTTTTTCACTGTTTTTCTACATAGGAATTTATCTTTTATTGTAGTATATAGTCGTATTGTTTTTTGAACGTCTAAAAAATAATAATTAAGCTATATTAGTTATTTTTAAGTACATTTAAACTTGATTTAGATATCTGAAATAATTTGAATATTCCTTATATAATAAAAAAAGACATAATTAAATTAATAATCATATCTTTTTTATTTGAACGCAAAAAAAAGAGTCTAAATCAGACTCTTTTTTGTTAACCTGGCGACGTCCTACTCTCCCACACAGCTGCCCGTGCAGTACCATTAGCGCTGTAGAGCTTAACTTTCCTGTTCGGAATGGAAAGGAGTGTTTCCTCTACGCCATCATCACCAGATGGTTTCAGATCCTAAATCATAGATTTAGTCTCTTGTATTTAATTTTATCAGAGTTTTGTTCTCTGAAAATTGCACATGAATTATTGTAAATTGGTCAAGCCCTCGACCTATTAGTATCAGTCAGCTAAATATGTTGCCATACTTACACCTCTGACCTATCAACCTCGTGTTCTTCAAGGGGTCTTACTAGCTT
>NZ_FNJM01000031.1:1498-11543 GCF_900104115.1 Clostridium gasigenes | reverse complement strand
CTGTTTTCCTAAAGCCTTAACATCAAATCCTGCATTCCGTAGTATTTCTAATGGCATTTTCCCGGTATTATATTCAGAAACATAATACTCCTTAAATTCATCTGTATAAGTAATAGCTTTATTACTAGCTTTTTTTACAAATGGATTTACTGATAAATCTTTCAATTGTTCATCTGTAAAATAGATTCTTCCCATAACTACAATCCTCCTTTAAAATATTTTACAATAAAAAAAGACCCTATAAAATAGAGTCAGTTAAATAAATGTTTAGCACTTTTTTTCTAACTGTCCATTCTATAGGTACCAGTTTAAAATCCTATTGCAGTTTTTTGTTTAAATAATTTGACAATATACATAAAATGGTATAATATTGTATTAAGATATTAATACAAAGGGGTGAGATTATGCCGTGGGAATTTAAGGATGATAGACCAATATATTTACAATTAATTGAACAAATCCAATTAAGAATAATATCTGGATTGTATAAAGCTGGTGGAAGGTTACCGTCAGTAAGAGATATGGCAAGCGAAGCATCTGTGAATCCTAATACAATGCAAAAAGCTTTAAGTGAGCTAGAAAAAACAGGGATAGTTCAGAGTCAAACAACCAGTGGAAGATTTATTACAGATGATATACTAAAGATTGAAAAATTAAAAAAATATTTGGCAACAGAACAATCAGAAAAGTTTCTAAGAAGTATGGAAAGTATAGGTTTTAACAAGGAAGAAAGTATAATTATTTTAAAAGAATTAGGGGAGGGGAATAATAATGAGTGATCCTATATTAGAGTGTAGAAATTTAGTGAAGAGCTTTGGAAGCAAAGAAGCATTAAAAGGAATAGACTTAAGAATAGATAAGGGGAGAATAGTTGGTTTGCTTGGACCAAATGGAAGCGGGAAAAGTACACTTATAAAACTTGCCAATGGACTTTTAACAGCAACAAGTGGAGAAATATTAATAGCAGGTAAAAAGCCAGGGGTTGAAACTAAAAAAATAGTCTCATATTTACCGGAAAGGACTTATCTTAATGAGTGGATGAAGGTTTCTGACATAATTAATTTCTTTGAAGATTTTTATGAGGATTTTAATTCCGAGAAAGCTTATGATATGTTAAAGAGATTAAATATAGATCCAAAAGATAAATTAAAGACAATGTCAAAAGGAACAAAGGAAAAAGTTCAACTTATATTAGTTATGAGTAGGGAAGCTGATTTATATTTATTAGATGAGCCAATTGCAGGAGTAGATCCTGCAGCGAGAGAGTATATTTTAAATACAATAATTAATAATTATAATGAAAATGCTACAGTAGTTATTTCAACACATTTAATTTCTGATATAGAACAAATACTTGATGATGTAATCTTTATTTCATATGGAACTGTTACATTATGTAAAAGTGTAGATGAAATAAGAGAAGAAGAAGGCAAAACTGTTGATGCATTGTTTAGGGAGGTATTTAAATGTTAGGAAAATTAATTAAGTACGAATTAAAATCTACGGCAAGAACACTTATACCACTATATATTGCATTATTAATGCTTGCACTTATAAATAAGTTATTTATGGGAATTAATAATAACGCTAATAGTGAGTTATTAGGTGGTATTCCAGTAATGATAACTATATTTGCCTATGGATGTACTATGGTAGCAATATTTATTATAACATTTTTCGTAATTGTACAAAGATTTTATAAAAATTTATTAGGTGATGAAGGATACTTGATGAATACATTACCAGTTCCAACTTGGATGAATATTTTAAGTAAACTTGGAACTTCAATTATTTGGATTATTGTTAGTGGAATTGTAGCAGTTTTATCTATAATTATAATGGCATTTTCAAAAGGTATGTTCACGGATTTATTTGCTAATTTTGCTGAGTTTACAGGTTATTTACCGCAAGAATATTATGGATTTGTGCTAGAATTAATTTTATATGCATTTGTATTAATGATATCAAGTATTTTAATATTATATCTATCAATATCAATAGGACACCTATTTAACAAAAATAGAATTCTTGCATCTTTTGGATCTTTTATAGTGTTAAATATGATAATTGGTACTATTAAAACAGTTATACAAGCAATTATGTTTATTGCTAATGATCCTAGTCTTATGGATAATGGGAGTAATTTTATGGGCACTATCCATATTTTATTAGTTTGTGAGATTTTATTCGGAATAGTATTTTTTATAGCATGCAATTATATTATTAAAAATAAATTGAATTTAGAGTAGATTCAATAATAGCAAGGGCTATTGCATTAAAGAGATATAATTTAAAGAAATAAGTAAATATTTAATGAGCCATAGACTATTTATATAGTTTGTGGCTTATTTTTATTTGATAAAAATTTAATAGGTTGAGTAATTGGAAAATTAATAATAAAATATAGATAAAAAGATTAATTTATATAGTAAATAAAAAATATTGATATAAGTGGGAGTAAAAAATGAGAGAATATTTGGAGATAGAAGGTAAGCAATATAGGTATATTCCTGATTATAAAAATAATCGAATATTAAGAACTAGCTTTAATAATCTGGCAAGAAAAACTTTTGGTATAGATTTTGAGCAATGGTACAAAGATGGATATGTCAAATAAAAACCAAAGAGAATTACTTTATAACATAGTTAATAATAGAATATCTTTTTCTAAAGTTAAAATGTTAGATTGTACATCTCTTGTAATGTTTTATTGTACATCATTTATGAAAGATAGTATTTATTATCTTGAGGATTATAATACTGTAGTTATTGCAGAGTTTGATGAAAATAAATTATATGTACAAGATATTTTTAGTACTAAAGATATTAAATTAGATATTATCATTGATGAAATAATTAATGATGAAATAAAAGAAGTCATTTTAGGGTTTACCCCAAATGAAAATCTTTTTTATGAAGAAAGATTATTTAAAGATGAGGATACTACACTTTTTGTAAAAGGTATAGAGCGTAATATATTTAGCGTAGATAAGTTAATGTTTCCTATCTTATCTCATGCCTAAAGGGGATATTTGTAATTTAAAATATTTGGGGGAAAATTAAATTGGATTTTAAAAAGCTAGGATTAGTTAGAATACAAGCGTTTGTTTGTGAGCAAAATATTGCTTCGAAAAATATATTATAAATAAAAACTGTAGATCAGGTGAAAATAATGATGAAAATAACAAAAGACAGGAAGTTTTATAAATTACTTTTAAGTATTTCATTACCAATAGCGATACAAAATATTATTACATTTGCTGTTAGTATGATTGATACTATTATGGTTGGATCATTAGGCGAGGTTCAACTATCAGCAGTTGCAATTGCAAATAATCTGTTCTTTATACTTATGATATTAATGTTTGGACTAGCTGGTGGATCAAACATTATGATTTCACAGTACTTTGGGAAAGGTGACAAAAAATCTATTCATAAAATATTATCAATAATGTATAGAGTATGTATTGGGATAACTCTTATATTTATTGGGATAGGAGTATTTATTCCAAAACAATTTATGAGTATATTTACAGCAGATTCAGCTGTGATTAAAGCTGGAGCAAGCTATTTAAAAATTATTTGCATAGGATATCTGTTCTATGCAGTAACAAATTGTACAATTATGATTCTTCGTTCTGTTAAAACTGTAAGAATATCAATAGTAGTATATAGTATTTCATTAATAGTTAATGCTTTCCTTAATTGGGTGCTTATTTTTGGTAACTTGGGTGCTCCAAAACTTGGCATTAAGGGAGCTGCAATAGCAACGGTAATTGCAAGAATTATTGAGTTTGCAATAGTATTAATATTCATTGCTTTTTATGAAGAGAAAATAAGGATTAAAATAAAACACTTATTAAAAATTGATAAGTTAATGCTAAAAGATTTTATTAAGATTTGTACTCCTGTATTATTTAATGAGTTACTTTGGTCAACAGGAGCATCTATGATTTCTATTATAGTAGGGAGGCTGGGTACGGATATAGTAGCAGCAAATAGCATAAATACAGTGGGCATCAATTTGTAACTGTATTTATATTTGGATTATCTAATGCAGCAGCAGTCATAGTAGGAAATACAATTGGGGAAGGGAAGAAAGAGGCGGCGGTAGAATATGCATTTACTATTGGAGTTTTTAGTATTGCTATGGGAATGATAGCGGGAATAATTATATATCTTATAAGACCGGTAGTTGTTAATTTATATAATGTAACAGACGATACTAAAATGATAGCCATGGAGATAATGAAAGTAACGTCTATAATAGTTGTTTTTCAATCACTTGGAGTTAATATGATGATGGGAGTTCTTAGAGGTGGTGGGGACGCTAAGTTTGTTCTTGTTAATGACATTATATTTATGTGGTTAGTTGCAATTCCAGGAGGATTCTTAGCTGCATTCGTATTTAAATTACCAATAGTTATAGTTTTCTTTATTATTAAGTCAGATGAAGTATTGAAATCTATAGTAAGTATATTTAGGGTTACTAGTGGAAAATGGGTTAAAGATGTAACCAGAGATTTTGAGGAATTTGAAGTAATATAGAACTAAAATTTATTTGATTAATGTAATTGTAATATGATAAAATAAAATTGTAAAATTGAATATACAAAAATAGGTTTAACAGGTATTTAATATCTGTTAATTAAAAGGGAAGTGGGTTTTAATCCCACGCGGTCCCGCCGCTGTAATAGAGGAGTTCTTGTAATATGTCACTGGGAAACTGGGAAGACTGCAGGAGTGTTGATACTTAAGCCAGAAGACCTGCCTATTTTAATGTGATGACAACTCTACGAGTGATAGGGGGGGAAACGTTTGAAAAATATTTTTTTCAATTGATAGCCTTTTAACTGTTGTTAAAAGGTTATCATTTTTTTTGGAATAATTTATTTTATAGGAGGTAAAAATGAAGATAGCTATCGGAGTCTGTGAAAAAATAAATGGAATATGTACAACCATGGGATGCTTTAAAGCTTTAAATAACAGAGAGAAAAACTTTAGTATATATAAAAATGAAAATTTAGAACTTATGTCATTTTTTACATGTGATTTATGTTCAAGTAATTCTGATGAAAACTTGATAAATATCGCTAGAAAATTAGGACAAGAAGGGGTTCAAAAGCTCCACCTTGGTGTTTGTATTGTTAAGTGTAAAATTCAAAGAACAGAAGAAATAAAAGAGATATTTAAAAAATATAATATAGAAGTGGTAGAAGGTACTCATTAAAAATATTAAGAAGTATTTATTGTAGTATACAAGGGATGAATAAAGGAGAGAAAATTAAATGAAAAAGATAATAAGTATGATTTTAATAGGGTTAATGGCATTTGGAATAACCGGATGTGGTAATGAGGATGCAACAACAGCACCTAAAACAGAAACTAAAGTAGAAAATAGTAATGAACAGTTAGCACATTATCCTGTTACAATTACAACATATGATTATGCTAAAAATCCTGTTAAAGTTACTTTTGAAAAATCACCAGAAAAAGTTATTGCAGTATATCAGAATTCAATAGAAACATTATTAGCATTAGGATTACAGGATAAAATAATTGGAGTGTCTGGATTGGATCATGATGTTAAAGATGAATATAAAAGTGAATTTAGTAAGTTAAAACATTATGAAAAAACACCTACAAAAGAAGAGGTTATTGGATTAGAACCTGATTTTATATTAGGTTGGTATTCTCTATTTTCTGAAAAAAAACTTGGAGATGTAGGTTTTTGGCATGAAAGAGGTATAAATACATATATGGCACAAAACAGCGGTGTTATTAAACCAGATAGTCTACAAAATGAATATGATGATATTTTAAACATAGGTAAAATTTTCAATGTAGAAAATAAAGCTAATGAGATTGTTAATAACATGAAAAAAGAAATTGAAAAAGTAAAGGATTTGGTTAAGGAAAAAGAAGCTGTTAAAACAGTTATTTTGGAAGTAGAAAAAGATGGTGTATATAGAATTTATGGAGAAGATAGTATTGGCGGTGATATTGCAAAGGGGGTTGGAGCAAATTTAGTAGCAAAATCAAGTGGGAAAATGGGAAATGAAGATTTGATAAAGCTTAATCCAGATGTGATTTTTACTGTTTACTATGGTAAGGAAATTGATAAAGAATCTGCATTAAAAAGTATTATGACTAATGAAGGTCTTTCAAGTATTTCAGCAATAAAGTCAGAACGTGTTCACCCTATAATGCTAAGTGAAGTTTATGCTAGTGGTATTAGAACTTTAGACGGTATAAAGACAATTTCAAAGGGTTTATATCCTGAATTATATGAGGATAAATAAAAATGAAAAGAATTTATAAAAATAAGACACAAAATTCTTTGCTAAATGGAACGCCTACTTATATAGGGGTTTCCATTATACTTGTATTTTTTTTGATTTTTTCTATTTTAATAACAGTAACTATGGGCTCAGTTGAGATTTCTATAAAAGATGTATATGAAATTATAATGTACAAACTATTTAGTATTGGAGATGCAAAACTTTTATCAAGTGGGCCTGTCCATGATATTGTTTGGTTTATAAGGCTCCCAAGAATTATGTTAGCAGTTGCTGTAGGTATAGGCCTTTCCGTATCAGGGGTCATAATGCAAGCGATTGTGCAAAACCCCCTAGCAGATCCATATATATTAGGTATTTCTTCAGGGGCATCTCTTGGGGCTACATTAGCAATTTTGCTTGGGGTTGGGGTCTTTTTTGGCAGTAATTATGTAGGAATATGTGCTTTCATTGGAGCATTTGCAATATCAATACTTGTATTAACCCTTGCAAATGTAAATGGAAGGGCTAATTCAACAAAGCTTTTGCTAGCGGGGATGGCATTAAGTACTGTATGTTCAGCATTTTCAAGCTTTATTGTATACTTTGCTAATAATAGAGATGGCATGCAGAGTATAACATATTGGCTAATGGGAAGCCTTGCAGGTGCAAAATGGCAAAATATAAGAATAATTCTTCCTGTTGTAATAATATCTACATTGTTTTTTATAACGCAATATAGAACGCTTAATTTAATGCTGCTTGGTGATGAAGTTTCTATAACTTTAGGTACAGATTTGCAAAAGTATAGACAATTTTATCTTATAATTACATCTGTTGTAATTGGATTCATAGTATATGCATCAGGTATGATTGGGTTTGTGGGGCTCATTATTCCCCATCTTGTAAGAATGATATTTGGAACAGATCATAAAAGAATTATTCTATTATCAGCATTAGTAGGAGCTATATTTTTGGTTTGGGCAGATGTTTTATCAAGAATTATAATACAAGGAAGTGAACTTCCAATAGGAATATTAATTTCTATGATAGGTGCACCAAGTTTTATATATCTTATGGTAAGTAAATCATATGGATTTGGAGGTAATGCTTGATGGAGGTAAAGACTTTAGATATAGAAGCTTATTTAGGTGGGAGTCACATATTGAAAGGCTTAAGTATTCATGCAAAGAAAAAAGAATTTGTAGGTATTATAGGGCCTAATGGTAGTGGCAAAAGTACATTTTTAAAATGTATATATAGAACTCTGCAGCCGTCTACAGGAGCTATATTGTTAGATGATAAAAATAGCAAGGATTTTTCTATGAAAGAAAGTGCAAGAAAAATGGCTGTGGTATCTCAACATAATAATTATAATTTTGATTTTACTGTTTCAGATATAGTTCTAATGGGACGGTCACCACATAAAAAATTTATAGAAAAAGATAATGTTTACGATTATAGAATCATGGAAGAGTCTTTAAAAAAGGTAGGTATGATAGATTATGCTAAACGAAACTTCTCAAGTTTATCAGGGGGAGAAAAGCAAAGAATAATTCTTGCAAGGGCATTAGCACAAAAAACAGAGTGTCTTATTCTAGATGAACCTACAAATCATCTAGATATAAAGTATCAGCTTCAGTTTATGGATACTGTAAAAGAAATTGGTGTTACAGTTATAGCAGCTATTCATGATTTAAATATTGTTGCTTTATATTGTGATAAAGTTTATGCCCTAAAAGCAGGTAAAATTGTTAAGGTTGGAACACCGAAGGAAGTCTTAACCACAGAATTAATAAAATCTTTGTATGAGGTTGATGCTAAAATTATAGATGATGAAGAAACAGGGCTTATAAATATTATTTATAAGCCCTACTATAAAAAAATATGAGAGTTAATTTTAATTATGAAACTACAATAAAGTTAAAACTTTATTGTAGTTTTTTATTGGAGATTGAGTTATATATTCTAAGTTTATTAATTGAATAAATGTACACTATTTCCTTGGATTGATATATTTTGAGTAAGATGAAAATATTTAATAGAATATATACAAAAGTTTAGGAAAAAATAATCAAGAGATTAGATATATAATATTTAATACGATAGAGATTTAAATTTATTCAAAATAAAAATTTAGGGAGTGACTATATTATGAGCAATAAATTAACTGTAACTAAAAAGCAAATGGCTTCATTAGGATTAAAAAAAAGTGAACAAAATGGTTATGAATATATTAATGAACAAGATGAAAGTAAGTATGAATATAAGCCAGTTAGGAATAAAAAAACGAAGGTTTAATTTAAATTCATTATTAGCAAACGAGCCTAACTAAGATTGCGTAAAGACTCTAGGGGTTTTAAAATATTCGAGGTACAAGTAGTGGTTAAAATAATATCAGTGATGAAACTGCAATAGAGCTAAACCTTTATTGTAGTTTTTTTATAAGTATATCAGATGGATGTGTTATCAAATACACAAACAAAAAATATTTATTGAAATAGTAATATTATAGGCTAAAAATATGAACCCATTAACTATAAACTGAATAATATAGTATATAGAATATTTGCTAATAGCTTAAATTAAATTATTAGAAATCAGGTATTCGAAACGAGTGATAAATTTAAGCAAAGTATGTTGGGGATGAAACAAATGGTTTATAGATATATTGGCTCAGGTTCTGGCCGAAAAGTATTCGATTTGGGAAATGGATATGTAATAAAGGTAGCAAAAAATATAGCAGGAATTGCACAAAATCATGTTGAGTATCAGATCTCATTTAATGATAATTCAAATTTATTTGCAGAGGTTATAGAAGTTTCAGGAGATTTCAAGTTTCTGATAATGAAGAAGGCTGACACAATAAATAGTTTTTCACATGTATTGAAATATTTCAATGTTAGTAATAGTAGGGAATTTATTAGATTGAAGGGAATACAGACTATTCAGTGGAAGTATAATTTATTATTGGCAGATTTATGTAAGAAAAGTAGTTGGGGTATAATTGATGGAATACCAGTAATTATTGATTATGGTTTTACAAAGCAAGTACAACGAAGATATTACTGACCTTATTAAAAAATTAAGAAGTAGCAAACGCGCCTAAGGTCGCGTAAATATCCCAGGTACAAGTAGTGTTTAAAATAGAATCATTTTGATGATGAAACTGCGATAGAGTTAAAAACTTTATTGCAGTTTTCTTATTGGTGATGACATTGTCTAGCAGCGTTAGGCTGTTATAATCTATATTTTTTCTAATTTAGACATGTATTAACATAACTATGTAACGCAAAACAAAATATCTGCATACTATGTATAGACAATATGAAGATATAAAAAAATATCAGCATATTAAATAAAAAAAATATTATTAATGAGGGAGGTGTCTATTATGAGTAATTACAGATATAGTTCTGACGGGGATATAAGTTATCCTAATTATAGGGACAGATTCGATTGTTGTCAACCTTGCCAGCCCAAATGTATAGCAACGGGAGCAACAGGAGCAACAGGAGCAACAGGAGCAACGGGAGCAACAGGATCAACAGGACCTTGTTGTACTGGAGCAACTGGAGTAACTGGAGCAACTGGAGCAACTGGGCGAACTGGAGTAACTGGAGTAACTGGAGTAACTGGAGTAACTGGACAAACTGGACAAACTGGACAAACTGGACAAACTGGACAAACTGGACAAACTGGACAAACTGGAGCAACTGGAGCAACAGGAGTAACAGGAGTAACAGGAGTAACAGGAGTAACAGGAG
>NZ_FNJM01000031.1:0-1113 GCF_900104115.1 Clostridium gasigenes | reverse complement strand
GCAACTGGAGCAACTGGAGCAACTGGAGCAACTGGAGTAACTGGAGCTACCGGTATTCAAGGACCTACAGGTTCTACTGGTCCAAGTTTTAATTCGTATGCAAATGGTGTTATAACAACAAATAAAATATCAATTCCAGTCGGAGGCACTGTTATTTATGATACTGTAAATATTATAGGATCTGATATAATTTATAATCCAGCATCAGGTATATTTACAGTTAATACAACAGGTGTTTATGTAATCGACTGGAAGTTAGCTGTTACTCCGATTCCTTTAACCTTTGCTATACAAATTGACTTGGAACAAGTTCCTAGTGCGACTCGTATTGGTGGTATATCTATTTTAGTAACAAATCCAACGTTAAGTGGTTCTAATGTAATTTATGCCGCAACAGCAGGAGAAAGTTTTAGATTTGCCAACAATTCAAATGGTCCTATTAGTATAGTATTAACAGTTTTATCCGGACCTATTGGAACTTTATCTATTTTCAGAATTAATTAATGGGATTAAGTTAAATTAAAAAAAGTTCAGATTATAAAAGTAAGTAATATTAATTTTATTATGTTAAATTATTTTAACTAATTTCATTACTTTAAAAGGCTACCTAACTGGGGAGGCTTCTTTTGGAAATACCTTCAGGGAAACCAGGATTTTCTAGGAAGAAGTATCAAACGCTCCTAAAGTCAAGTAAAGACTCCTAGAGGTTAAAATATTCCAAGTACAAGTAGTGTTTTAAATAAAATCATTTAAATGATGAAACTGCAATAGATCTATAAACTGGTACCTATAGAATGGACAGTTAGAAAAAAAGTGCTAAACATTTATTTAACTGACTCTATTTTATAGGGTCTTTTTTTATTGTAAAATATTTTAAAGGAGGATTGTAGTTATGGGAA
Source organism: Clostridium gasigenes (assembly GCF_900104115.1). GTDB lineage: Bacteria > Bacillota > Clostridia > Clostridiales > Clostridiaceae > Clostridium > Clostridium gasigenes. The sequence continues at coordinate 214 of NZ_FNJM01000031.1, read as the reverse complement.
GAATCTATTTTACAGATGAACAATTGAAAGATTTATCAGTAAATCCATTTGTAAAAAAAGCTAGTAATAAAGCTATTACTTATACAGATGAATTTAAGGAGTATTATGTTTCTGAATATAATACCGGGAAAATGCCATTAGAAATACTACGGAATGCAGGATTTGATGTTAAGGCTTTAGGAAAACAGAGAGTTGATAATTTATCGCGCCGATT
>NZ_FNJM01000033.1 GCF_900104115.1 Clostridium gasigenes | reverse complement strand
ACTGCAAAACCTATTTTTCATAGTGATCGTGGTTATCAATATACAAATAGAACGTTCAAAAGTAAATTAGATAAAATAGAAGCAACACAGAGCATGTCTAGAGTTAGCCGCTGCATTGATAATGGACCTATGGAAGGTTTTTGGGGTATACTTAAAGTTGAAATGTATTATCTAAGAAAATTTGATACGTATGAGGAACTTGAACAAGCCATTGACGAATATATAGATTTTTATAACACACAAAGATTACAGAAAAAGTTAAAAAGTATGACTCCAATAGAATATCGAAGTCATACTTTAACAGCGTAATTTTTATTATTTACCCTGTCTACTTGACAGGGGGCAGTTCAAACTTCTAGGTCCCTTTGATATATATATTATAATAGTTCAAAATCCTAATCACTAGCTTATTAAAGAAAGTAATGTGTGGAAATATCAAAAATTGAAAAATACCTCTAATGATACTATTAAATGGATTGAAAAAGGATTGAGATATTATATAAAATTATTGAATTAATAGAGGGTCTATGATAATATAGGTAGGGTTATCCTGTAGAGGAAATAAATAGATAAAAACAAAGAAAAGAGGTGTTTTATGAAAAACATGGAAAGGTTATGTTCTATATTAATAATAGGAATATTATCAGTTGGATTAGTTGGTTGCGGAGGGGTAAAACCTAGTAAAGTAGTTAGTGAGTATTTTAATGAAGTAAAAAAAGGTGATAAAGGTAAGAGTAATGAGTTACTAAAAAATTCTATGGAAGAAGGAAGTAAGAAAAATACTGAAGATGCAGAGGGTAATGAAGTTTCGGATGAAGTATCAAATTTATTATCTGAATCAGTAAAGAAGTTAACTTTAAAAATAAATAATGAAACTATTGATGGAGAAAAAGCAACTGTTAATGTAACTGTTGAAGGGGATAATATAGCTATGGCTATGGGTGGTGCTATAACTAAATCATTCGGATTAGTATTTCAAGCAGCATTTACTAATCCTGATATGACAGATGAAGAAAGAGATAGGATTATGAATGACGCTATGATAGAAAGCTTTAAAAATATTACTTCTGATCAAAGAACTGGTGATATAACACTTACTAAATCAGATAAAGAGTGGACTATTGAAAGTAATAATGAATTAAATAGATTAATTTTAGGTGAAGCTAAATTAACAACTGATTAAAATGAGAGATGGTAAAATTGATTGAAATTATAAAATTAATACATAACTTAGAGGAGATTTAATGATGAATTTTAAAAAAATTACAACACTATTCTTAGCAGGAGTAATTAGTATGTCATTAGTTGCTTGTGGTGGAGAAAAAGAAACATTAACAGGAAATCAAAAGTTTATAAATGTCTTTGAAAAGTCTGTAAATGCTAGATGGACTGAGCAAGATAAGCCTACAAAAACTTCGGATGAAGAAAAAACAAAAAAAAATGTTGCAATTCTTGAAAAGGAAATAAAATCTCTAGAAGAGAATTTAAGTGGGATAGATGATCCAGTATTAAAGAAAAATGCTGAGGATTATATAGAAGGGGCAAAACAACAGATAGAAAGTATGAAGACTAATGATTATAAACTTAAGGATGATTATCAACAGAAATCAGATGCCCTTAGAAAACCATCATTAATGTCTATGGTTGAAACTTATGGAGTTAAGATTAATTCTGAACATGAGCAAATATATAAGGATTTTAAAGCTCAAGCTACAGTTATTGATAAAGAAAATAAATCTAGAACTTATGCAGAGGAATTAGGAACACAAATTAAACTTGAAAAAGTTACAGAAGAGTATGGGTCAATAAAATTAGAAAGTGTAGTAGAAAATACATCAGACTTTGATTTCGAATCTATATCATATAATGTTCAATACAAAGATGCTGATGGTGTAGTTATCGGGACGGACTTCATATATTTAAATCAATTCTCTAAAGGCCAGAAGCAAAAGGTTGAATTAATGTTATTTAGTGATAAAGCTTTTGAAACTATATTAATAACTTTAGATGATGTATATATTAAAAACTAGCAACTTTAGGTTAGGGACTAGCCCTTTCTTTGTCAGCACCTCTCTCTGAAGAGGCGTTGATTTTTAGGTGCAAGTTAAATAAGGAAATATAATAACTTAAATAAATAGGATAGGTATAGTGGTACTAAAACCATTATACCTATCCTATTTTATTCTTATTTAAATGATATAAGGTTGTTTTCTGAAGGTGTTAGCAAGCCCCTTTTTCCTTCGTAAACCCAGTGGGGCAAACACCTCTGGGGATTATAAAAAAAATCCAATTATATAAAGTGGCATAAACAAAACATTATTATAAAGATTGAGGATATCTATTAATGGTACTAAAACCATTGAAATAGATGTCCTCTTTTGGCGCTGCCCACCTTTAATGTATTATTTAAAAAAATAACAGTATTTTTTCAAAAAACCTAGCTACTGCATATATTTAAGTGAAGGGAGGTGAAACATATGGCAGTTAATTCAGTATTAGTTGATACAGCAGTTGTTGTTAAATACAAAGTTGGTGTAGATACTAAAGGAAATGATATCATCAAAAACCAAAGAGCTAATGATTTAAACTTATTAGCGACAGAGGAAACATTAATGGATCTTGGAGATATAATTTGGAGGCTTCATTAGTTATCCAATATCTCAAGTAACCAAAGAAACAGTAACTTTACTATCTAGATAGTAAATTGCATCTTAGGTTAAACCAGTTAATGTCAAAAGAAAGGAGGTGAAATGAATGGTTGAAAGAGTATTAAATATGAAGTTAATTAAAAATAAGAATAAATGTTTGTATAAGAACGGATGTTTGTGTTAATAATTATAATATAGTTGCAACTTTAAATTTAAAGTAGATTTTTAAAGTTTACTTTATTATAATAGAGGTGGATAAGTAAAAAAGAGTATGAATAACATTCATGATAGGGTGTAAAGATATACTCTAACCAGCAAGTATTTGTAAATATTGTTAAGGACACATTTAATTTTAGTTGATAAATAATACATATTACATCATAGATATTAATAATGATTGTTAAAAAGAAATATTGCTATCAGATAAATGAGGCCACGGAAAAAGTGTCCTTTATCATTTGAAAGTTAAAAACATATTATTAAAAAACGCTTCAACAACGACCTCCTATTAAATAAAAAACTATAATAAAAATAGATTAGGGGATATAATATAAAGTAGAAAGAGAAATAATAAAGTATATAAGGACGTGAGCAAAATTGCCTAAGACACACGATTTTGATGGCGCTTGGAAAGCTATTTTAGAAGCATTTGAAGTAGAAATAGTTGAATTGTTATTTCCTGAGATATTTAATGAAATTGATTGGAAACTTGGAACTGAATCATTAGATATGGAGCTTAAAGAAATACAAAAGGAAATTTTTGATAAATATAACGGTGACAAAGTAATATCAGATAAGATAATAAAGGTTAGATTAAAAGATAATGGTAGTAAAATATTATTTATTCATATAGAAGTACAAAGTTATGATAGCAAGAAAGAGATCTTTGGAGAAAGAATGTTTAGATATTTCTATAGAATTTGGGATAAATTCAGATACAAATATGATGATAAATCTGAAATAGTTGCAGCTGCAATATATACGTACAAAGGCAGCGCAGGCAAGGATGAAAGATATGTATATAAACTTCCAGAAATAGAGGAAGAAATACTACGGTATAATTTTAGAACTATAGATGTAGAAACTATAAATCTTGAGAATATAAGTGATAATAACCCTTTAAAATTAGTTTTTAAAATGGCTAAGAGTTTATTAGAAACAAAATCAAACGATGAGGATATATATGAAGCTAAAGTTAAATTAGCAGAAGAACTTGCATATTATGATAAAGTTAAAGATAATGAGCAAATAAAAGCATTAGTAGACTTTTTAGAGTACTTATTTTTAATACAAGATCCAAAATTAGAAAAGAAATATGAAGAGTATAAGAAAGAAAAGGGAGGGGCATTAAAAATGACAATAGAGGAAATTAGAAAGGTACATTATAAGCAAGAAGGAAAGGAAGAAGAAAAGATAAAAATTGCAAAGAATTTTTTAGATATAGCCGATGATGAAACAATAGCTAAAAAAACAGGTTTGGATATTGATTTTGTTAAACAATTAAGGACACAAAATAAGTAGACCAGCTAATAATAGTCAAGTAAGTTCGGTTATTATTCCCTCACAAAGGGGTCAGGTACTTGTGAGAAAATGGATAGCAAGCCCCTTTTTACTTCGTAAACTCAGTCGGGACCAACACCTCTGGGGTTGTAAAAAAATCCAATTATATAAAGTGGCATAAATAAAACATTATTATAAAGATTGAGGATATCTATTAATGGTACTAAAACCATTGAAATAGATATCCTCTTTTAGCGCTGCCCACCTTCGGCGCAAAAATCAAAGAGCTAATGATTTAAATTTATTAGCTACAGAAGAAACATTAATGGATCTTGGAGATATAATTGGAGGCTTCATTAGTTATCCAATATCTCAAGTAACCAAAGAAACAGTAAATTTACTATCTAGATAGTAAATTGATTCTTAGTTTAAACCTGTTAATGACAAAAGAAAGGAGGTGAAATAAATGGTTGAAAGATTATTAAATATGAAGTCTAATGACGCAGCTGAGGGTAAATTTACTTTTGTAATTAAAAATATTATAACTAATGTTTTCTTTGGCTATGAAAGCCCTTGGTGCAACTTACTAAGTGCTCTTTTCTTAAGGCTTGTACAATAATAGTAGTCTTTGCCTTTTAATTTAGCATAGTTTGATAAATATTGTTTTTCACCATCATCATCTAAATATAGAAACTTTATAAGTTCAAGCTCTTCTTTATCTAAGAATTTGAGTGAAAAGAATAACTCCTTTGAAGTTATTGTTTGAAGAACAACTTCTTCAAGATTTTTAGTATCAGGAATAAAATCCATATATGCCATATTATCTTTAACTATAGTATTTAAGCTGAAAACTTTATTATATCTAATTTCTTTTCTACATAAATAATTAAAGTTATTTTTTATAGACAAAAGCACATAAGGAGTAAAGGCTTCAATACCTTTAGTAATATTAAAAGCATTAATTGATCTAAGCACTGTTTCTATACCACTTTGAACAAGATCATCAAAGGTATAACCATTTAAGTAAATACCTTTAGTTTTTGAAACTATAAAACAATAGTATTTTTTAATTAATAATTTTTTTGCAGCCTCATCACCATTTTGAGCATTGCTTAATAAGCGAGTAAGTTCATTGAATTCACTAGTAGTTATGGCTTTGCCCGCCTTTGGCGTAATATTAGCAACGTATTCATTAAATTCAATTTGCATATGAAGATTCCCCCTTTAGGTTTAAATAAAATAGTAGATATAAAAATTACATAAGAGTCATAAAGTTTGTTGGATTTTCACAAAATCATAAGAGAACGTTTGTTCTATGGATATATATTAAAACTAGTTCCGATAAAAATACAAAATATGTAAAAATAAGACTTTTGTTATTTTAGCGTGTATATCTGGTACAAATAAAATATAAAAAAGAGTTTTAAAAGTAATACAGTGGTAACTACCTTAATGCTAATTATAAGCAAAGTCGAAAAAGATAACAGTAATGCTAATAAGACTATAATTATATACTTCATAAAAGACTTTCTTTTAAAGTTAGTTTAATAATAATTATTATTATTGAATTATATAACCATAATAAGCAGAAATAAACATTAAATTTATGTTAATTGCATTGAATTAAATTATGAAAAAATATAAAATATGTTATTGACAAAGAAAAGAAAACGATTTACAATGTATTTGAGTGGTAGATACCAGTAAAAGTAAAAAATGGGTGGTAGATACCAGTGAGGGGAAAATAAGTGCTATATGGAGGAGTAATTATGGCAGATATTTTATTAACCACTAAAAAAAATTATTGGTAATTATAAAAATAAAATACATGATGGGATTGTTTAGGTATGTTGTTCAAACAAATTTGTTATAGAAGTAGCAATAAATAGATTTAGAGATACGGATATGTATTTGCCTGTAGAAGCTACTGCAAATCAAGTAGATCAATTTGGTGGATATACTGGCATGAAACCTTTTGAATATAAAGAATTTATTTATAAATAGGGGGTATAAGGATGTTAAAAAGAAATAAAAAATTTAAAGTACTTATAAAATTTGCAGGGATAGTATTACCAATATGCATGGCAGTGTCATTATTTCCTTCGTCTGTAATCGTTGTAAAAGCATATGAAGAAAAAGAAATATTAGACAGGGCATATGTAAAAAGTGCACTTAAGACAATTGGAACTGTTACTAAGATCACTAAAGAGGGGGATAATGTTAACATTGACCTATCAACAGGTGAAAAAATAAAAATAAGTTTCTTAGAGAACAAAGTTTTTAGGCTACATATGGAACCAACTGGAGAATTGGCAGAATATCCAACTCCAAATAAACCTGATGAGACAACAAAAATAATAGACAAGACAGATGAAGCTTATGAAAAGGAATATGGAACTATAGATATAAAAATTGATGAAAGCAATGCAAATTTTTATAAGATATCTACTGAGTCATTAGAGCTAAGCATAGAAAAGTCAACATCAAAGATGAGTTTATATGATATTGCAAATGCAAAAGTTCTTTGGAGTGAAGCAGAACCTTTAAAGTACTCCGATGATAAAACAATTCAAACATTAGATACAAAAGATAAAGAAAATTTTTATGGTGGAGGACAACAAAATGGATATTTCTCACATAAAAATAGTTCAATAAATATTTCTGTAGGAGGCGGATGGGATGCTGGAGCAGCATCAAGCCCAGTACCATTTTACGTAAGTTCAGAAGGCTATGGAGTTATGCGTAATACATTTCAGCCAGGAAAATATGATTTTTCTAAAACTGCTACTTTCACTCATGAGGAAGGAAGGTTTGATGCCTACTACTTTGTTGATGATTCAATCACAAAAGTAATAGATAGTTATACAGAATTAACTGGGAAGGCTGCATTAATGCCAGAATACTCCTTTTATTTAGGACATGCTGATGCTTTTAATGGGGTGCATAATGGTCATAACGATAAAAGAGAGTTATTAGGAAAAGGTCTTGAAACTGTAAATAAGTATGTGGATAATGATATGCCATTAGGATGGTTTTTACCTAATGATGGATATGGATGTGGATATGGTGGATTAGATAACTTAAATAAATTTGTGGATGAAGTTAATAAAAAGAATATAGAAGTAGGTCTATGGACACAAAGTGAGTTATATCCTGATCTAAGCTTACCATTAGATAGTCCTTTACGTAGAGACTTGAATGGAGAGATACAATCTGGAGTAAGAGCTATAAAGACTGACGTTGCATGGGTTGGTAGTGGCTATTCAATGGCATTAAATGCAACACGTCAAGCAGCAGAAGGAATTGAAAAAGAGGAAAATTCAGGTGGAGCAAGACCATTTATTGTATCCCTTGATGGATGGGCTGGAACTCAACGTTATGCAGGATTATGGTCTGGAGATCAATATGGTGGTAACTGGGAATATATAAGAATGCATATACCAACTTATATTGGAGCAGGATTATCAGGAAATCCAAATATTGGATCTGATATGGATGGAATATTTGGAGGAGATAAAATAATTCAAACAAGAGATTTCCAATGGAAAGCATTTACACCTATTCAAATAGATATGGATGGATGGGCAGCTGGTGGCAATGATTATAGTAAAGAAAAAAATCCGTGGAATTATGGTGAACCTTATGCTTCAATGAATAGAATGTACTTAAAGTTAAAGGCACAAATGATGCCATATATTTATACAAATGCAGAAGAATCAACTTCAACATCTAATCCAATGATTAGAGCTATGATGTTAGAATATCCAAATGATCCATATACTTATGGAACAGAAACTCAATATCAATATATGTGGGGACCTAATATGTTAGTAGCTCCAGTATATAATGAGAGTGATAATGATGCAGGAGTAAGAAATGGAATTTATTTACCTGATGAAGATCAAGTTTGGATAGACTACTTTACAGGTGAACAATATAAGGGCGGATCAGTAATTAATAATTTTGATGCACCAATATGGAAAACACCAGTATTTATTAAGGATGGAGCTATTATTCCAATGGCACCAGAAAATAATGCAATAAAAGAATTAGATGGTTCAGAAAATAGAATATTTGATGTTTACCCATCAGGCAGTACAGAGTTTACAATGTATGAAGATGATGGAAAGACAACAGATTACAAGGAAGATAAAAATACAAGAACTAAAATAACTTCAGAGGTTACAGGCGAAAAAGCAGTTATAACTGTTAATAAATCTGAAGGTAATGGATATGATGGTATGGTAAATAATAGAGGAACAGAAGTAATAGTAAATACTCGTCAAGAAGCAAGTAATGTAACTGTAAAAGTAGGAGATAAGGATGTTACTGTAAAAGCTGTTACAACCCAAGAAGAGTATGACAATGGTGAAAATGTATACTTCTATAATGAAAAACCTAACTTAAATAAGTATTCAACTGAAGGTTCAGAATTCGAAAAGACAGAGGTTATATCAACACCTAAACTTTATGTTAAGGTTGAGAAAACTGATATTATGTCTAATGTAGTTACAGTAACTGTGGATGGTTTTAACAATACACAAGTTAAGAATGTAACAGATGCAGAAGTTCCAGCAAGTCCTACTGGATTAAAAGCTGATGATGCAAAAATTACAGATCGAGTTATAGGATTGAATTGGGATAAGGTAAATGGAACAAATGTTACTTATGATTTAATGATAGATGGAACAATATATACAAATGTATTTAAAGGAGCCAATGAGGAAGAATTACCATCATATATTCATTCAGGGTTAATCCAAGATACAGAACACAAATATCAAGTTCGTGCAACTAATTCTAAAGGAGCATCTGAATGGAGTAATGAACTTATAGGAAAGACAAAACTAGATAGATATAGAAATATTCCTAAAAATATGACTGCGACAGCTGATAGTGAGCAAGATGGAAGCGGAATAGATCAAGCCATAGATGGTGATGATAATACTTTATGGCATAGTAATTGGAATGATGGAAATGTATTACCACATACTGTTGATATTGATATGAAATTAGCTTATCAACTAGATAAATTTGAATATTTGCCAAGACCAGATGTAAGTAATGGAACCATACTAAAATACAATTTAGATGTTAGTTTAGATGGAAAGATTTACAAAAATATTGTTACTGACGGAATATTTGAGAAAACTGCTGACGTTAAGACAATTAAATTTGATGCAGGTGTTACAGCTAGATACATTAGATTAACTGCAACAAATGCGTTAGGTGGATTTGGTAGTGCACAAGAATTTAGACCTTATAAAAAGGATAAAACAGAAGGAGTAGTAGTAGGAGAGAATATTCCAAATGGGGCAATTGATGAGGCAGATTTACTATTCTTTGCAAGTTATATGGGAGTTGATACTAATGATACAGCATGGGAACAAGTATCATTAGTTGATATCAATTATAATGGTGTAATTGATGCATATGACTTAATGTATGTTGCATCTCAATTAGGTGAAGGTGAGTTTAGTCCATCTGGAATTCCTATTTCAGGAGGAGTAAGTATTAAATCAAGCAAGGAGGATCTAAAAGCAGGTGATGAATTCACTGTAGACATATTTGGATCAGAATTAAAAGATATAAATGCATTTAGTTTAGAATTGTTGCTAGATTCTAATAAGTATGAATTAATTACAGATAGTACTAAAATTGTAACTGGTGCAGATGTAGTTAAGGATATGTTGAATTATTCTATACTTGGTGGAGTTGGAACATCTAAACAACGTATTATGGCAGCCTTCTCAAACAAAGGAAGCCAGGCAACTTTAAATGGTGATCAAAAATTAGCTACTATTAAGTTAAAGGCTAAGCAAGATATTAAGTTTGATATGACAATAGAAAGATTAATATTAGTTAATACAGCATTTGATACTATTAAAAATGGTGATGATACTAAAGTAGATAAATCAGTTTTAAATGCTAAGATAGGACAAATAGAAAAGATAAATAAAGAAGATTTTACTGAAAATACAGTAGCAAGTTTAGTTGAAAAATTAAATGCAGCTAAAGCATTAGTAGGAGATGAGAAGGCTACACAAGAAAGCGTAGACAAAGCACTTAAAGAACTACAAGATGCAATGGATAAATTAGAAAAGATAATAAAGGAAGAAATAGTTTTAACTAAAGATGATATGACAGTTACTGGTGAAGCTGATAAAATGCAAGATGGAGCTGGTGCATTTGATAAACTTGTAGATGGTATCATAAGCGAAGATTCTTTAGCTGAATTAAAGTGGAGTATTACTGAAGCAGATGGTATTTCATTACCTCTTAAAGTAGACTTTAACTTTAATAAGCCACAACAAATTAATAGTTTTACAGCTTATAATCGCCCAGAAAATACAAATGGTAAGATAAAAAAGCTTAGTGCTAAAGGTTATGATGAAGCTGGAAAAGAGTATGATTTAGGAACTAAAGACGTTGGTAAGACAGCAAAGGATGTTTCATTTGAAACTAATGCAATTAAATATGACAGAATAGAAGTTACATTTTTAGAGTCTCATAGTGGACCTTTGATGTTATCAATTGCAGAAGTTCAATTCATTACAAAAAATGATAGTGCTGCCATAGTAAATAAAGCAACTTTAAGTGGAAAAATAGGAGAGACAGAAAAAATAAATAAAGAAGATTTCACTGAAAATACAGTAGCAACTTTAGTTGGAAAACTAGATGCAGCTAAGGCAATTGTAATTGATGAAAAAGCTACACAAGAAAGTGTAGATACAGCACTTAAAGAATTACAAAGTGCAATAGATCAATTAGAA
>NZ_FNJM01000034.1 GCF_900104115.1 Clostridium gasigenes | reverse complement strand
AATCGGCGCGATAAATTATCAACTCTCTGTTTTCCTAAAGCCTTAACATCAAATCCTGCATTCCGTAGTATTTCTAATGGCATTTTCCCGGTATTATATTCAGAAACATAATACTCCTTAAATTCATCTGTATAAGTAATAGCTTTATTACTAGCTTTTTTTACAAATGGATTTACTGATAAATCTTTCAATTGTTCATCTGTAAAATAGATTCTTCCCATAACTACAATCCTCCTTTAAAATATTTTACAATAAAAAAAGACCCTATAAAATAGAGTCAGTTAAATAAATGTTTAGCACTTTTTTTCTAACTGTCCATTCTATAGGTACCAGTTTATAGCTCTATTACAGTTCAATTGTTTAAATTATTTTATTTTAAATACCAATAAATCATATTAATATTTTTTTCATCTAAACCTAAAGAATTTTCTATTAGCTGAAAATGTTTTACCCCGCAACTTTTTATCAGTTCCATTCCATAATTATTATCTATACAATATTGATATATATCATTTGGATTTCTTGAAATTGTTTCTCCCTCATCATTTGAATTATCAACACTTGTACAATTATACAAGTAAAAATCCATGACAATCGTAGTGGATTTCATTCTGGATACTATGAGTTACCAAATCAAGCCCTTGGAAGTTCCTATACTTACAAAAGGGTTTACACAATAAAGGAAATACATTTAAAAATGTGTTTTTCTCTATAATAGAACATACGCTATTAGGTGTTATTGGATCATTACGGGCGCACCGAGATACGAATTTAATACAACATTTGTAGTGTATTTTTTACAATTTGAATTTATCTACTTGCTTTATCATATCTTCAGACATATTTTTAAAGTTTTCAACAGCAGAGAATAGATTTTCAGCTGTTGAACCCATCTCTTCAGATGAAGCTGCTATTTCTTGAGATGAAGCTGATGTTTCTTCTGAAATTGCAGAAATATTTTCCACATTTTCTAAAATATTATCTTTTTGCTTATTAATATTCTCAGCAGAAGAACTTACTTCATCAATCTCAGGTATTATATTTTCTATTTTATCAACAATTTCTTTAAAGCTATGTAATGTAAGATTTACTGCATTTAACTGATTAAGTAATTCAACATTCATAGTATCGCTGTTTTCTAAAATAACTTTTGTATCAATAGAAACATTACCTAGTAATCCACTAATCTCATCAGCAGATTTTTTGCTTTGCTCTGCCAATTTTCTTATTTGATCTGCAACTACAGCAAAACCCCTACCCGATTCTCCTGCTCTTGCCGCTTCAATTGCTGCATTTAATGCTAATAAGTTTGTTTGCTCTGAAATATTATCAATTAAGTTAGTGATTTCATTTATTTTATTAACATTTTTGCCTAGAAGATTAAGCTTGTACCCAAATTCCTTAAAGGTTTTCCCTACGTTTTCTACCGATTCAGCTAATCCACTCATATTGTCATTACTTTCGCTTGCTATATTATTAATATCTTTTGTTTTTTGCTGTATTTGTATTAATGTTTGAGTCATTGTCTGAATTGATTTACCGAATTCAGAAAGTATTCCTGTTACATCTACAAGCTCACTCGCCTGTTGTCCTGTTCCTTTTGCAACTTCTTGTACTGCATTTGCAATATCTCCAGATGAACTTGCTACAAATTCAGCAGCAGAATGTAAGTCTTCAGTCTTATTATCAAGGGCCTGAGAATTATCCTTTATTGATAATAACATCTCATTTAAAGAAGATTGCATTTTTTGAGTTGAGCGAACAATATCACCAACTTCATCATTAAGATTCATATATTTTGGATCTACCTCTACTGAAAAATCTCCTTTTCCCATGCGTTTTATATGATTAGCTATACTTATTATAGGATTCGTAATTTTTTTCGCTATTATCATTGTTATTATTATACTTATAACTGCAAATATAAAAGCAAATATAAGTACTATTGTCCCTATACTGTTAGCACTAGCTTTAAATTCACTTGTCTCAACAAAACATATATAAGTCCAATTTAAGTTTGAATCTTCACTTGATGGATTTTCAACAATTACAGAATACTTTTTCCCATCTGCCATTTTCGTTTCAAAGGAAGAATTAATATTTTTCAAATCACTTAATTCACTTATATTTAACTCAGATATATTTTGGGATACTAAGCTTGTATCCTTAGGGTTTGCTAAAATAGTATCGTTTTTGTCTACTAACATTATATACCCACTATTCCCTATCTTAATGTCTTCAATCAATTGTGTAAGGGAATTAAGATCCATCCCCATATTTATAACGCCTTTCTTATTACCTTTGGCATCTTTTACTGTTGATAAAGAAATAAGAGATTTATGCCCATCTGAAGAAATGTATACATCACTTAAGGTTGGCTCATCTGGACTTGTAAGGGCAAGTTTGTACCAATCTCTTGTTCTTGCATCATATCCATTTTGTCTAGCTGTTGTTGGATACTGAACATATCCACCATTTGACTCAACACCAACTGAAACACTTTGTATTTCAGGATGAGTATCTGTGAAATTTTGAAAAATCTTATAAACGCCTGTTTCATATGGATCGTTTTTAAGTGGAGTCATTTCCGTTTTACCTGAAGCATCCTTTTTATCAACATATGAAGTAATTCTTGAGTCTGCTTCTCGTATAAGCTCATTTTGAGCAATCATACTAGTATTTTCTTGAATCAACTCAATATAATTTTCTATACCATCATTTACATGCACTATCTGTTTATGCAAAGAATCTACGTAATCATTTTCAGTTTGAATTACAACCTTTTGATAAATTATAAGCCCCATTAGAAGTATGGAAACTACAGTTAAAGAAACAAAGCTAAGCACTAACTTTTTCTTTAAACTACTTGTAAAGTTAAATTTTTTTTTCATTTGATTCTCTCCTCGTATAATCATTAGTTCTTAATATTTAGTTTTTAATTTCTGACCAATTATACCAGTTAATATTATGCAATTCAAGTAAATCATCTCAATAGTGTTAAATTATATTTTAAAATTCATATTTTGTAATTTTGTTAATTAACAATTTTGTGTCAGACAATCTGACTACTCAAAATACCTCTTAGTAGCAATGTCATCAAGCTAATAATACACAACTTAGAAACATTAAAAACTTGCTATTTAAAAATATCCCTTATTTGTTTTCATCCTAGCCCTTTAACTTTTCATAACTCCTATTTAAATAAAAAAATATTCAGTGCAATTTAATAATTACACTGAATATTAACATCATTTAAATTAATAAAATATATTATACTTCCTTTACATATTCCCATGTTATTCCTTGATCTTTTGATCTATATAATGCTTCACAATTCTTATTATAATCACCATCTGAGCCTTGCCCTACCATAGTATTAAGAGTTCCATTTTCATCATATGGCATACCTGGAAAATCAAAAGGATTATAAGTTTTTCCATCCTTTAATGGGATTTTAACTACTGGAAAGTCTACCTTCTCATAAGATGACCCTCCATCTTCAGTACGGTATAAATCGGCATGGCTACCACCACTATGTGATAAAGCTAAAAATCCCAGTTTTTCATTTATAAAAGTAATACCGGAAGCTCCGCCACCACTTCCCAAAAATGGATTTTCATTTACAGTCTGCCATGTGATCCCCCCATCAAAAGTACCATAGAGCGAATAAAATCTACTACCCGCTGCTGCTCCAGTAATTTGTAGCCTATACCCAGTTTTATCTGATAAATAAAACTCCTCTTCAGTATTTCCACTAGGTTTCTTGCTCCCCTCACTTGACTTCTCTAAATTATTTTCTGTACGTTTTTTATCTAATGAATCCTCCTTAAAAATATTTTCTAAATCCTTCACTAAATTATATCTAACAGGCATATATATGTCCTCTTTTCCTGGTACAAATAGAGAAACAGTATACCCTATTATTTCTGAAGGTGCATCATTAGGAGCTTTTATATTTCCATTTAAATCAATATACATAATCCCGTTTGTATTATATCCCCAACTTCTCTTTCCACCATAAATAATACCATACTCATTTTCATCCCATTTATTTACCGTTTCTTTAAGTGGAATCACATTCATTGTAGTCATTAATGGATTTAAAAGCTTATCTTCATTGTAATCTGCATTTACATAATCATCTTGATATACTATGATTTTCTCTGACTTATTACTGTCATAAGTAATTAAAAAACTCTTTAATTTATCCTTATCATCTTTTCCATAAATAAATGTATCAAGAGAAGTTATTGTCCCATCATTAGTAAAAATCAAATCAAAATTACCAGAAACATATAATTCTTTAGGGATATCAATTTTTTCATTAATATCTGTAAAAACCCCTTCTATTCCATCTTTAAATATATTATTATGTTCTAACTTTACAGTTCTTTTGTTTCTTAAATCTTCTAAAACCCACGCAAGTTTTCCATTATAATTTATTGCAGTATTGTAAATTTTGTATCCATAAAATGATGTTATAGCAACTATAATGACTATAGCTATATAAGTCCACATAGTCTTATATAATGATTTAACTTTTACAGTTGAATCTGAATCTGTATTCTCTTGTGATACATTTAATGGTATTTTTATACTTCTAGCTATGAATACTATTAACCAAATAAGATAGGAGAACATACATATAGCTAAAACTATAATATTATGACCAGTTCTACCAAATTTACACAAAGTATATAGTTCGTACATTGAAATACAATATATAAATATAAATAAAGGATTCAGCAACATAGATATGAATATTTTTCTTCTTGTAATTTGTTTATATTTTTTCATTTCATCCCACTCCCTTTATAATTAATTTTACCACATGCTTCCAATATCTTTATAATTATTTTATATTCACCCTATAAATAGTCCCGTTCCTACCATGTAGTTTCGCTAGGGCTTGTCAGCCAAGTTTTGCTACCTACTTCTAATCCATATCATTTAATAACTATATAATAATCATAACTTTCTGATAAGCAGCCTCTATTCTATTTATACTTTAGTGTAAAATATAAATATAAATATTAATACCCTATGAAAGAATGTCAAACATGAAAATAATTAAGAGGCTACTAATAATATCTCTTCTATCGACTCTTATATTTTTATCTATTGTATTCACCAACTAGACTTACGAGTAAGCAACACTTATCAGAACGTAAAGAAAAAAATAGTTTTTACAGTAAGAAGCCACAACAAAATTTTGTTGTGGCTTTAATTCTATAATCATACAATTTTATATACTCTATTACAATTCAATTTTTCAAACAACTTGTTTCTATATAACTTAATAACTTTGAATCACATCCAAAATTACCAATTTGTATGTTAGGTTTATTCTTCCCATGAAAATCGCTACCACAAGTAATTTTCAAATTATTTTCAATAGCTTTATTATAAAAGTAATCTATTTGAGAACTTGTATGGTATGTGCTAAATACTTCTATTCCATCTATCCCTTCAGATATTATTTCATCTATAATGCTTAAATCACTTTTCAAATTATTACCTGGGTGTGCTATTACTGCAACCCCACCATTATTATGAATAATATTTAAAGTTTCTTTTAAAGAAATAAATTTTATTGGGACATATGCAGGTTTTCCTTTAGAAAAGTAATCCCAATAAAAGTTTACATATGGCATATCACTTCGATTTCCTTCTTCCACATAAGGACTTAAAATAGTAGAATTTCTGTTAGTTTCATCTTCTAAAAGTATTTCTGCAATTAATTCTCCTGTTACAACTCCATTGTGAGCTCTTCTAATCACCTCTGATTTATCTAATTTTAGTCCTGTACACTGTATTATTTTTTCTATTTTTTTATTTGAGGCTTGTCTTTCTTGATTTAAGATATTAGATTCTAACTCATGAAAACATATATTTTTGTAATCTATATTGTAGCCTAATACATGAAGATTAATATCTTTAAAGGTGCAATCAATTTCTATCCCTGGAATTACCTCTATATTTTTATTTTCAGCATACTTTAATGCTGGTTCTACAGCCCTAGTAGAGTTATGATCAGTTATAGCAATAACATCTACATGGCTACATACAGCCATATCTATTATTTTTTCAACAGTTAACTCCCCATCATCACTAAAACATGAATGAATATGTAAATCTAATTTTTTCATAAACCTTACCTCCTATATATAATTGATACTATAATAACTTATACTCTCTAATTAAAAATAAATATAAATTATACTACCTTCTTTGCTTTCATAATTATATTAATTTTCTCTGAACATATAAGCATAATTACTATGAACACAAGTAAGAAAATTGGTAATACACCTATACCACTTTTTAATGCAATAAACCCTAAAAGTGGAGGCATAATAGTACTTCCTATATAAGCAAATGCCATCTGTACTCCCATAATAGATTGTGAAATATCTTTTCCAAAACGATTTGGTGTATCATGAAGCATTGATGGAAAAATTGGTGCACAACCTAGCCCTATAAGTATTAACCCTACCATTGAGAAATATGTTGCTAAAGGTAGCATTAACATAGTAACTCCTATAATACATATGGATTGTCCAATTCTAATTAAAATATTTGATTTCAGTTTCATAGCTACAAAGCCGCTAATTAACCTACCTACAGTAATGCCTCCAAAGAATAAAGCAAGCCACCTTGCAGCAACATCTGGTGAAATTCCTTTATGATTTACTAGGTAACTACTCCCCCATAAACCAACTGTAGATTCTGTGGCACAATAACAAAGGAATGATACTAAAACTAATTTTGCTCCAGGAAGTTTAAATATATTAACATTCTCACTCTTTTTAATATCTTCAGCGCTTTCTGCTATATTATTATTCTCCATCTTTTTCCACATTGGTAGGGTGAAAATCAAAAGTAAAACTACCAAAAATTGAATTATTGAAATTGAAAAGTACCCCTTTTGCCAGTCATTATTATTAGCTATAAAGAATGACATAATAATAGGACTTGAGGTTGCTCCTACGCCCCAAAAACAATGAAGCCAACTCATATGTTTAGCCTTATAGTGTAGTGCTACAAAGTTATTTAAACTTGAATCTACTGCTCCCGCACCAAGACCTAATGGAATTGCTAATATACATAACCATATAAATGATTGCAATAGAGAAAATCCAAATAGTGCACCGGCTGTCATTGTCACACTTACAAAAGTAACTTTGCCAGTGCCAAAACGTCTTATTACCTTGCTACTTAAAATACTTGAAACAATAGTTCCGGAAGTAATTATCATTGAAACGATTCCAGCACTAGATAGCTCAACTCCTAAATCTCTATGCATTATTGGCCAAGCTGATCCAAGTAATGAATCAGGTAAACCTAAGCTTATGAATGTTATGTAAATAATTATTAAGAAAAAAGTTCCCATAATGTCCCCCATTTTTTTATTTATTTGGATATGTATTAATTAAAACTAATGTTTTTTCTAATAGGTCTAAAGTAGATTTACTTATACCATTTTCAAAATCAGAGTTAAAATCCTCTGTTTTAGAAATTACTGGTAATGTAGTCTCTATTAATGTATATTTACAAGTTGTAATTATATTCTTTAAATAATCCTCATTAATAAATCTACCATAAAGAATAATTCGTTCTGGATCAAGTAGATATACTATTGATATAATTAACTTTGCTATAGCATTTGAAACTTCCTTAATGGAATTGTAATTAATATTTTCCCACTCAATTCCTAAAGGCATATTTTTTACTTCTCCAGCAAAATTTTTAAACCCAGTATAAATCTTTCCATTTATATAAATACCAACTCCTGGACTATATTTTTCTGGAAAATATACATATACTATAGCTGCATCACTTTTTATTTCCTCTTCATGCATATTGCAATACCCAATAACAGCAGCATTTACATCATTTTCAAACTTAACAGGAACGTTGTAACGATTTCTATAATACTCTGAAAAACGTACACCATTTAGATTTTTATAATCATTAGTAATAATGGTTCCATTATGTTCCGCACCAGGCAATCCAAATCCAATAGCCTTTATGGTTTGATACTTATGTATTAATTTATCTATTATTGGTTCAAAACTTTCTAAAACAATATGTTCTAGGCTAAAATTTTCCTTATGAATACACTCTCCAAAAAGGTTTACTACGCTAGCATGTATCCTATCCTTTTCATTATCCTCATCTGTATATATAATAAGAACATGGCTATATTCCCCATTGTAGCAATACCTATGAGCAGGGCGTCCACCATTTGATGGAATTACATCATCTTTAAATACTTGCTTTCCTTCTATAAGTTTTTGAAGAATAGAGCCTACAGTAACTGCGCTAAGACCAGTCACTTCTGATAATCTTTGTGTGGTTGCTTTTTTTTCATTTTTTAAATTTTTTAAAATAATGTTTGAATTCACTTCTTTCATTAATAATGAGTTTCCACTTAATGATTTCATATATAAATCCCTTTCCGCCA
This sequence comes from Clostridium gasigenes, assembly GCF_900104115.1. Classification (GTDB taxonomy): domain Bacteria; phylum Bacillota; class Clostridia; order Clostridiales; family Clostridiaceae; genus Clostridium; species Clostridium gasigenes. Next base: position 386 of record NZ_FNJM01000034.1, on the reverse strand, counting down.
TCTTAATTAAGACACTTAATTAAGTATCTTAATTAAGTGTAGCATCTATTTCCATCAATGTCAAAACATTATATAAACCTATATTCTCGTAAGTAAACATTTTATTAATTCATTTACCTCTCTTTAATTTTATACATCTGAAAATAATTTTCGACAAAAAAGAAACTGTAACAAAGTTTTAAACTGGTACCTATAGAATGGACAGTTAGAAAAAAAGTGCTAAACATTTATTTAACTGACTCTATTTTATAGGGTCTTTTTTTATTGTAAAATATTTTAAAGGAGGATTGTAGTTATGGGAAGAATCTATTTTACAGATGAACAATTGAAAGATTTATCAGTAAATCCATTTGTAAAAAAAGCTAGTAATAAAGCTATTACTTATA
>NZ_FNJM01000037.1 GCF_900104115.1 Clostridium gasigenes | reverse complement strand
AAGACCCCTTGAAGAACACGAGGTTGATAGGTCAGAGGTGTAAGTATGGCAACATATTTAGCTGACTGATACTAATAGGTCGAGGGCTTGACCAATTTACAATAATTCATGTGCAATTTTCAGAGAACAAAACTCTGATAAAATTAAATATAAGAGGCTAAATCTATGATTTAGGATCTAAACCATCTGGTGATGATGGCGTAGAGGAAACACTCCTTTCCATTCCGAACAGGAAAGTTAAGCTCTACAGCGCTAATGGTACTGCACGGGCAGCTGTGTGGGAGAGTAGGACGTCGCCAGGTTATGCATTATTAGCTCAGTTGGTAGAGCACCTGACTCTTAATCAGGGTGTCCCGGGTTCGATCCCCTGATAATGCACCATACTAAAAAGTTCTAAACATTTTGTTTAGAACTTTTTTTGTTTTATAAAAAATAAAATTTTTATAAAAGTGAGTATATATTAACATAATCTACAAACTATTTATATTTTTCTCAATTAATAGGTTATTACATAGTATATATGTAAATAAGTAAGTATAAGATTAACAAATTAATATATGTTTCAATTTTTAATAAATAGAAATATTATATATAATAGAACAGTTAAGAAGAAGTAATATGGCATCTGAAAAAATATAAATTATTGACTAATTATTTTTTTAGATGTCTTGAAAAACTAGAGGAGGAAAAATAATGTCATTAAAAGCAAGGAAGGTAGCTATAATTGGTACAGGACTAGTTGGATCAAGTACAGCGTTTAGTTTAATAACTCAAGGTGTATGCGAAGAAATATTAATGATAGATTTAAACAAAGAAAAGGCTTTAGGGGAAGTAATGGATTTAAATCATTGTATAGAGTATTTAAATAGAAATACAAAAGTACGAGTAGGTTCATATGAAGAGTGTGAAGATGTTGATATAGTAGTAATAACAGCAGGTGCGCCACCAAAACCGGGACAAACAAGATTAGATACTTTAGATTTATCAGTTAAAATAGCAGAATCAATAGTAAATCCTATTATGAATAGTGGATTTAAAGGACATTTTATAATTATATCTAATCCAGTAGATATAATAGCTTATCATGTGTATAAAATATCAGGATTACCAAAGAATAATATTATTGGAACAGGAACATCTGTAGATTCTGCAAGGTTAAAAAACTTTATAGGAGAGTTACTAAATGTTGATCCAAGGAGTGTTCAGGCATATTCAATGGGTGAACATGGAGATTCACAAATGGTTCCATGGTCTCATGTATATGTAGGTGGAAAACCATTCTATAAAGTTATAGAAGACAATAAAGATAGAGTTGGAGATGTGAATTTAGATAAATTAGTACTGGATACAGCTAAAGCAGGTTGGGAAGTTTACAATAGAAAGGGAACAACTTATTACGCAATAGCAACATCAACAGTAGCAATAATTAAAGCTATTCTAAATGATGAGAATAAAATTATACCAGTATCAACATTGTTAGATGGAGAATATGGTGAAAAAAATGTATTTTCAGGAGTTCCAGCTGTTTTAAATGCAACAGGAGTTAAAGAAGTAGTTGAAATTGACATGAATGAAGAAGAGTTAACTAAATTTAAAGCATCTAATAAAATAATTAGAGAATACATTAATAGAGTGGGAAAATAGACTAACATATTGCTTTATTATTTAAAAAAGGATGCCTAAATATAAAAAGAGATGAAATTATTAATAATTTCATCTCTTTTTATATTATAGTACACTATTTTAAGTATTTAGAGATCTGAAAAAAATAGACCAAAAGCTGATTAGTTATATTTTTGAAAATACCGTAGTTAAATACTTATTAAAAATGTACACAAATTTAAATCATAAACATGAAAATCAGTGGATAAGTTAGTAGTTATCCACAAAATATATATAATCAATTATATAATGTTGATAAAAGTTTAGATTATAGATAAATATTATTAAGAGATATTAAAATAAATAGAAAATTAGTATTCTCAGTTTATTTGAATATTTAATTTTCTATTTATTTTCATGTCCATAATTTAAAATGTTTCTATAAAATACTTTAAAAATGTAGTATCGGGTGTCAATTCAGGATGAAATGATGTGACTAACATATTATTTTCTTTGGCAGCTACAATATTTTCATCAATTTTACATAAAATAGTAACTTTATCGCTTATTTCGGAGATATAAGGTGCGCGTATAAAAACTAATTCTAAATTATTTGGACTTACTTCGTTTATTTTAGTATAGGTTATAAAACTATCTAACTGGTTGCCATAAGCATTACGTTTAACTTTTATATCCATAAGACTTAAGTGACTAATGGTTTCATTTTCAATTTCTTTAGCTAGAAGAATCATTCCAGCACAAGTTCCCCAAACCTTAAGGCCCTTAGAAATTTTGTCTTTTAATGAGTATAATAGTCCTGTACTTCTTAATATATTACCAATAGTAGTACTTTCACCACCAGGAATAATAAGTCTATCCAAATTATCTAAATCATTACTAGTTCTTACTTTGACAGGTATATGACCTAAGCTAGAAATATGATTAATATGTTCGTCTATGCTACCTTGCAACGCTAATACTCCAATATGAAGTGGAGTATTAGCCATTTGAATATAAGTCATGTTACCAGCCTCTCTTGGAATATTTTATAGATACATCACTAGCGGAAGTACCACTCATAGCAGCACCTAAATCCTCTGATATCTCAGCTAGTTTTATAGGATCATTATAGAATGTTGTAGCTAATACAATCGCTTTTGCTGTTCTTTCAGGATCAGCTGATTTAAATATACCAGAGCCTACAAAGACACCTTCACTACCTAATTGCATCATTAAGGCCGCATCAGCAGGGGTTGCAATTCCACCAGCTGCAAAGTTTACTACAGGTAATTTTCCGTTTTCAAAAACATACCTTACAAGATCATAAGGTGCATTATATTCTTTTGATAAAGTCATTAATTCTTCTTCAGATGAATTTTGTATTTTTCTTATTTGTTCTGTCATAGTTCTCATATGAGTTACAGCTTCTACTACATCACCAGTACCAGCTTCACCTTTAGTTCTTATCATAGAAGCACCTTCACCAATTCTTCTTAAAGCTTCGCCAATATTAGTTGCACCACAAACATATGGAACTTTAAAATTATTCTTATTTATATGGTACTTGTTATCAGCAGGAGTTAAAACTTCACTTTCATCAATAAAGTCTACACCAAGTGATTCTAAAATTTGACCTTCTACAAAATGTCCAATTCTAACTTTAGCCATAACAGGTATTGAAACAGCGTCTTGTATTTCCTTAATCATTTTAGGGTCAGACATTCTAGCAACGCCACCATCTCTTCTAATATCTGATGGAACTCTCTCTAAAGCCATAACTGCACAAGCTCCAGCTTTTTCTGCAATAATAGCTTCCTTTGCATTAGTAACGTCCATAATTACGCCACCCTTTAACATTTGTGCTAAATTTTTATTTAAATTTTCTCTGTTCATAAAACAGCCCCCTTTTATGTTTACAAATAATTACTTATTTTATAAACATAGTAATAAATAAAATATATAAAAGCAAATGTATGGGTACAATATTTAAACTAGAGTCTTATTTTTTATCATTAATAATTATACAAGTAGATATTAAATATATACTTGATGAAGGTAGCAAAAGATTTTGATATCCTATAGTTTTATTTAAATGTAGAAAATGCTTGATTAGAGAATAGTATTGTAAATTATCATGATAAGGTAGACATAACGACTATCATTATATTAATATTGCAAATCAACAATTTCAGCATTAGCAAATTCCAAATATAAAATTGAATAGTTATCAGAATTTCAAGAGAAATTTATTTAAATACAAAATAAAAAAATATAATTAAAATCAAAAAAGAAGAAAATAACAATACTTATAATTACATTAATTCTAAATTAAAAACGAATATTTAAGTAATATACTATAAAAAACAGAAAAATAAACTATTTTTAGAATATATGTTGACATAACTGTTAAAACACTATATAATCAATAATTGTTGAGGGAAAAATATCTGGTAATGATGGCGTAGAGGAAACACTCCTTTCCATTCCGAACAGGAAAGTTAAGCTCTACAGCGCTGATGGTACTGCACGGGCAGCTGTGTGGGAGAGTAGGACGTTGCCAGGTCTCATATGGTTCACTAGCTCAGTTGGTAGAGCACTTGACTTTTAATCAAGGTGTCCCGGGTTCGATTCCCGGGTGAGCCACCAAAAATCACTTCTTAAAGAAGTGATTTTTTAATAAGAACTTGCTTAGCATAATATATATAAAAAAAGAAAAGGCGTAATGCCTTTTCTTTTTTTATATAATTAATTAAATTAATAATCTTCGAACAGTAATAGGTAGAATAGATTATCTTTTAAATATATCTTTTCTAGCAAAAATAAGGAAAGTTTTAATGCTTTTTAAATCATCTTTTAAGGATGGTTCTTCATCATCTTTTAAGTATCCGCTCTTGTATATTGTCATTACAAAAAATAGAATTCCTATGTTAATATAAATATCTTTTATGTCTGCAATAAATAAATCGCTTATTCCTATAAAATCTAAACTCCCACCATAGAAGACTTTATCAATTAATGAGCATAGAGCTCCAGCTGAAATAAATGTGAAACATAAGTCCGCCCAAAAATTTTTATTGCCATTATGAATATAATATCTATATAGTTCTAAGAATAATATTAATGCTACAACATTTATAAGTATAAGAAATGCAAAACTAACTCCAAAATTAAATCGAGCATTTAACCATGAACCTTCAGTGTTGATAATAGGATTGAAGGATAGAAACTTTGGTATAATTTCAAAATAGTTATTGAAGAAAAAGAATTTTATAACTATTTTAAGACCTTGATCTATTAGCATTAGTATTGAAAAGATTGAAAATATTTTTTTACCACTAAATCCTTTAGAATAACGTTCACCTAAAATATAAATAATTAATCCTACAATAGCAAATACAATTATAAGAGAAAGATTTAATATAAATGTGTACATATCCTTAACTCTACCGGTAATAATTTCAAATAAAAAATATGCAAGCCACATTATAGGCAGTATTCCTATAGTTAATAGCTTATCATTATTAAAGACTTTTTTCATAAGTGAGATCCTCCTGTATAAAATTTTAATATATATAGGAGATTTTATCATATATAAGAAGTAAATACATATAGAGATAACAATTTATTCAGATTATTGATATAATTGAATTGTTGGTTAATTAAGAAAATTAAGAAAAAGATCTAATTCAGAAGAGGAGGGTATTTAAATGTTAACAATTTTTGCGGTATCAGATTCTATTGGGGAAACAGCAGAACAAGTTGCGATTGCAGCTGCAAGTCAATTTAAAGAGGATGTTGAGGTAAAGAGAGTTCCATATGTGAAAACTCTAGAAGATGTAGAGGAGCTAATTAAAGAGGTACAAGAGTGCAAGGATAAAATGGTTGTATCTACTATAATAACTGTGAATATAAGAGAATATCTTACTCAAAAAGGGTTAGAAAATAATATAACAGTAGTAAATGTATTAGGACCAATAATAAATGTGGCATCAACAATTATAAATAAGTATCCAGATTATAATCCTGGAGCAATGTGGAAGACTGATGAAGTTTACTTTAAAAGAATAGAAGCTATGGAATTTGCAATGCAATATGATGATAGTAAGGATTATAGAGGGTTGAAAAATGCAGATGTAATATTAGTAGGATTATCAAGAACATCTAAAACTCCGTTGTGTATGTATTTAGCTAACAAAGGTATCAAAGCAATTAATATACCTTTAGTACCAGAGGTTGGTTTGCCAGATGAACTTTTCGAAATAGATAGAAAGAAGATATTTGGATTAATTATAAATCCGCTACAATTAATAGAAATTAGAAAACGTAGACTAGATAAGTTTCACAGGATTCCTTCAGACATTGATTATGCAAGTGATTCAAGAATACTTGATGAATTTGATTTTGCTGATAAGATTTTAAGACGATTAGGATGTAAAACTATAGATGTAACTCAAAGGGCAATTGAAGATACTGCTCTTATTATAATAAAAGCTTTAGGGCATAATTAATTAAAATTAAATAGGTTAAATTCATCTTTATTAGTATATTGAGAAAAAATATAGTGGATATACTAAATGAGGTAGTTCAAAGTAAATAACAAGTCAAAGATTCTTCACATAGTTTGTACTAGGTGAAGAGGCTTAGTAGAAAAGAGATGAGAATACACTTTAGTTGTTTTTTGAAAATCACTAAGGTGTATTATATATGTATAGAACAAAATATATCAGTGTTGACTGTTGTTTTTTCAAATTTTAAAATATAGAGAAATATTAACTAAGGAGTTAGTACTTACTTATATTGAGGGCACTAACATATAGAAAATAATAGATTGTATATTAGTAAAAGAGAATATGTACAAGGAAGATATATTAAGAGTGAAGATAGGATTAGTATTGAATGTTGTTTGGGGGGCGTGGGGAATATAAAATTGGAGTAGTAAGAGAATTATGCATTGATAAATAGTAAATTAGTAATAACTATAAAAAGAAGTAAATGATAGATTGAGGTTTAGATAAGTAAATAGGTTGATATTTTAGAAGAGGATAAGTAAAGAGGATCGTGAAGCAGGTGTCAAAAAGGCAAGTTAAGTTTTAAAGATAAAATACAAAGATTATAAAAGAGCTGTAATAAGGAGAAGTAAATATGTTATTAAAGTTCTAATATATAAAGAATTCATTGAATAAGCCTATATTTAACTGGTTTAAGGGGCTATATTAAGATGAATAAGTATAAGAATAAGAGATTGCTGCCTGGTGTATCAGCAATAGTATTAAAGCGTAATATTGATAAATATACAGTAAGAGTGACATAATGTTCTGTAAGAAGAAAATACAGGCAAAATACTATGAAAATATATGTTAAGATAATCAAGTCGCAAGGGACAAGCAAACAAAGAAAAAACAACATAAAAAATAGTTGTTGACAGAGTTTAGAAGCAGTGATAAGATAAAGAAGTCGCAAATGACGAACTAAGAAAAACAGCTTGAAAGAAAGGTGTTGACAAGGTTTAGATGCGGTGGTAAACTAAGAAAGTCGCTTAAGGGTGACTGGAGAAAATGGTCTTTGAAAATTGAACAGATAAATTAAAGTTAAGTAATAATAACCAGCAATTCTTTTTGAGAGTCAGCGAATAAAAGGAAACTTAGCTCGAAAGAGATAAGGAGTACTACAAGATTAAACTTTTTAGTGAGAGTTTGATCCTGGCTCAGGACGAACGCTGGCGGC
>NZ_FNJM01000040.1 GCF_900104115.1 Clostridium gasigenes | reverse complement strand
GTTAAAAAGTATGACTCCAATAGAATATCGAAGTCATACTTTAACAGCGTAATTTTTATTATTTACCCTGTCTACTTGACAGGGGGCAGTTCAGTGATAACTTCTAGGTCATTTTGTAGTATAGGCTCTATTTTGGGATAAATACAATTTAATATATAATTTAACTTAATATCATTTGTTTTGTAAAAACCTATTGAATATTACACTAATGTGTTTAGAATCAATATTTGGAGAAGAAGCTGTTGAAAGCCATAAAGGAATAGTAAACTACCTCGGATGTCTAGAAAATTTACGGGTAGAAGCAAAAATATCAAGACTATAAAACTAATTTTAATATTATTTAGCTATATAAAAAAGCATATATGTTATATAATTACAATATACGAAATAAATAACATTTAGACTAAGGTATCAGTAAAGGGTTGTTAAACCATAAAATATACTGTGTTTTTAGAATATGAAAACCATGAATAGAACCATAGATTAAAAATGGTACAAGTATGGGGGTAGGCGTAAATATATTACCAAAATATAATTATGGTAGAAAATACGGGGAGTGAAAATAGAAATGCAAAAGAGAGTAGTTGTAATTACGGGGAGTATTAGAGGAATTGGCAGAGAAATTGCATTGGAATTTTTAGAACAAGGTGATTTTGTAATAATAAATGGAAGAAGAGAATATGAAGATGTAATAGCTGAATTAGAAATGTTTAGCCGGTATATAGATATGTATGAGTATGTGAAATTTGATATCTCAAAAAAAGAGGAAGTTCAAGAGGGCATTAAGAGTATAATAAGTAAGCATAAAAATATTGATGTTCTTATTAATAATGCAGGAATAACTAGGGATAAATCTTTAGTGAAACTAGAACACTCTATGTGGGATGAAGTTATAAACGTTAATCTTACTGGAGCGTTTAATGTGTGCAAAGAAGTTGTTCCTAATATGATAAAAAATAATAGCGGTAGAATAATTAATATTGCTTCAGTAATTGCTTTGAGTGGAAACTTTGGACAAACTAATTATGCAGCTTCTAAATCAGGATTAATAGGATTGGCTAAATCATTAGCTCAGGAAGTTGCAAAGTATGGAATAACTGTAAATGCTATAGCGCCAGGGTTTATTAAAACTGATATGACTAAAAACCTGCCAGAAAAAGCTGTTGAGAATTTAATGGCTAAGATACCTATGAAATGTTTCGGGGAAGCAAGTGATGTTGCAAATGTAGCATTGTTTTTATCAAGTGATAGGAGTAAATATATCACCGGTGAAACAATATCTGTTAATGGTGGTTTATATTCCGGTTAAGTAGCAAGCCTTGAGAGTACCAGTCAATTATTTCGGAAAGACCTATGATTGGAAAAAACTCCAAGTGTAAGCAGTGAAGCACTATAATTATTTTATAGTGCTTTTTTGCTTATAAAAACAAATTAAGGGCAATATTAAACCAATTTTTGCGAACTTAGGGTGGGCAAAGTTCGCAGGTTGGAAAAATTAAAATTATAAAGAATAAGAAACCATCATGCTATAAATAATAAAGTCATAATTATGTCGTTTATCAATTTAATCTTTTAAAGTTAATATAGTTTTGAAAAGTGACTTTTTGTTTATTTACAACTAGTATATCAATTACTCTACTTAATTTTAAAACTTCATCTGTAGTACCATATTTTGTATAGAGTTTGCTTAAAATGTCTACTAATTCTGATTCCATATATTCACCTCTTAAATTAGATTATACTAAATTTATACATAAATCAGCAATAGATGTCAAACTTTGGAAAGTGGTAGTTGAAATTAATTAGATATCTATACCTCTTATTTCCTTATATTTACTATGGATATCTAAGTATATTGAAAAGTGATAAAAATGGAAAAAATGTTGATAATATGTTGAAAAGTCTGTTAACAACCTGTTGATAACCTGTTGAGTAAATTGTGGATAAAATTAATCTGTTAGTTAAATGTGTATAAATTCTTAAGAGCTGGTTTGGAGAGAAAATTTAAATGTAGAAGAAACAAGGGGAATATAAATCAGATTAATTACGTATTTAGTGAAATTGTTGATAACATAAAATAAACTTTTAATATGTTTTTGGTTAAGAAAAATAGGAGTAGGTGTATAGAGTGAAATTTAATATAGACGATATTAGAACATTAGCAAGTTTATGATTAAGAATACTATACAAAACTAAATCTAGGTATTATAATATAATAATTAGAATAACACCAAGGAGTGAGCGAAGAATGGATAAAGAGATATTAGAGATTTTAAAGTCTATGCAAGATGGGATAAAAAGATTAGAATCTAAGTTTGATGGATTAGAACAAGGGCAAAAAGAAATATATCAAATTGTAAAAGCATTAGAGCATTCATCAGAAGTTAATAAAGCTGAACATGATAGTATGAGTAATGATATAGCTCAGATTAAAGGTGATGTAAGTGCTATCAAAAAGGATCTACTTCAAGTTGAAATGGTGACTGCTAATAATTGGGCGGATATAACAAATTTAAAAGCAGCGAGATAGCAATAAATCCAAATGGGAAGTTTAATTAAATGTATGTAAGAAAATACAAGTGAATACGAACTGGTGTAATTCGCTATTTAGTGAAGAAACTGCAATAAAATTATAAACTGGTACCTATAGAATGGACAGTTAGAAAAAA
>NZ_FNJM01000041.1 GCF_900104115.1 Clostridium gasigenes | reverse complement strand
GTGCAAAAAAATGAAAAAATTTGAAACTTTAAGTATTACTTCACAGTCTAATTGCTGTAATATGCATATTAGTAAAATAATTTATATAATTATTAATTGATGAATGTGAACAAAAAAACCTTTGCTCTTTAAATTTAGAGCTATTGGGAGTAGGTTTTACGAAATTTTAAAAGGATAATTATCTTATTATGACATGAATCATGTTTCTTTATCGGGACTACAGAATATGTATTTTCAAGGGCATATAAGTTAATATTTTCTGAAAGTATTTATTTGGAAATCAACCTCTCTACAAATTTATCGTATAGCCATTCCATTCTTATGAAAATCATTAACTTTATATATGACATTTGCTTTATTTAATTTACTGTTGAATAAAATTATTTAATAATCCAATTAGAAGCATAATTATGTTCAATTTTATGATTAGGAGCTATTCTAACAAAAGTGCTACTGAATTATAGGTATTAGTTCCTTAAATAATATAGTTAGACTAATAGTACTTTGAGATAGTACAAATTTAACTAAGTAATTTGTTAGTCTATCAGTATGTCTATTATATTTTCCTACAATATAATAAAATTGTTCTGAGAAGGATACTTGTACACGTTCAGAATTTTTATAATAGAATCTTCTTGAAATGATAAAAACAATTCTCTTCTTATCAATAATAGACATACGAAAGAATACTTGATAATCTACAGTTAAAGCTCATAATTAAGTTTTAGTTAGATATCAATCGAGATAGAAATGGGCAATGAATTTATTAGAAAAATAGGAGCAATAAAAAAGAAAAATCGAAAACATAGTAATGGAACAAGGTTTTAAATTATCCACTACAGTAATATAAATAGATATATGTTTAGAGTTATAGTATAGAGGGTAGCCTTAATGATAGAACAAAATAGACTAGAATGTTGAGTTATTATTGGATACGGGTTTAAGTTAATCAATGGCAATAGCTTTTATGCGAGTAGATAAAGTTGTAATTCATTTTGATAATGGAGACATAAAAGAAAACAAATATGAGATTTCAGCATCAGTTAAAAGATATTTAGATATATTTAAATGTTAAATATTTTACATAATGCTTAACAAGCTAGTTATTAATAGAAAAATTTAAAAACATAAGAAGTAATATCCCTATTTAGTAAGAATAAGATTAATAAATATTAATTGGTTAAATAGAAAAAACATTAATTAAAACCTAAAATATAATAATATATATACTTATTACATAAATATAGGTGGGTATATAGAGTGAAAATTACAATAAAAAAAGCAAACCATACCTGGTGTATCAGTAATAGTATTTAAGCGTATTATTGATGAATATAAAGTAATAATGATGTGAGGTTATGTAAAGAGAAAATAAAGGCGAAATACTATAAAAATATATGTTAAGATAATCAAGTCGCAAGAGACAAACAAAGAAAAAACAACATAACAAATAGTTGTTGACAGAATTTAAACCGAGTGATAAGATAAAGAAGTCGCAAATGACGAACTAAGAAAAACAGCTTGAAA
>NZ_FNJM01000042.1 GCF_900104115.1 Clostridium gasigenes | reverse complement strand
TTCCATTCCGAACAGGAAAGTTAAGCTCTACAGCGCTAATGGTACTGCACGGGCAGCTGTGTGGGAGAGTAGGACGTCGCCAGGTTAATAAAAAAGAGTCTAATTAGACTCTTTTTTTGCGTCCAAAGTTATTATAAATAAGAACTCTAATCTAATAGGGTTCTTTTTTATTTTCAAATAGTTCAATAGCGATTTTAAATGAGTAAAAATGATTAAATTAATTAGATAATATAGAATTATAAATAAATAAATATAGATAAAAAATTATTTAAATCTAACGTAATTAATATATTGGATATAAAATTAGAGGTAAAGTAAGATGAATGGCAAATTTACAATAAGATTGATCATATAAAAAGGAAGAAGGTAATAGATAAAAATAGATATCAATGAAAATGTAATAGGGAGGTGAAAACTGCTGCTAATAAAAATTATATATTAGAACTGAAAAATATAAATAATTAAGCTTTAGATTAAGCTTAAAATTTAAAAGGGGCACTTTTCAAGTAGGTAAGTTTTGATACATAGATATATTAAGAAAAGAGAGTAGAGATTATATTTTATGTGAAATTCGAGATAAGGAGTTTGGTTCAGGTGAGAATATAGGAAATAAGGATGAATTAAAGAGAGAATTTACTGAGGTAATGAATAAAATTGGTAGTTTAGCATATTCAGATAAAAATTTACAATGAAATTTAAGGTAAAGATATATGTTGTATAATTAGGGTTGATGATAAAGTCAAATGTGTATTTAAATGGAGTTAAATATATAAGTGGGTATTAAGAGTATGAGAACTAAAAGCTTTTTAGGGCGAGGTAAAATATTAATACTAGCAGAAAGTTTTTGAAAATTAATTTAGTAAATATAGTATGAAGTATATTTTCTCTTTAATAAGATAGATTAATATATATAATATAAAGTATTATGATTATATTTTTGTATCTATGATTACAGGGGATAACCATTAGTGATATATGGGTAAATGTAGTCTGAAGTAGTTAAAAATTTTAATAATAGATATAGACAAGTAAAATCATATATATTATTTAAAGTATAATTAATCTGTAGTAGAGGTGGAAATTATCATTTATGTAAAATAAATAAGAAGTATTTTAATAATAATAATTGATATTTAATTGAGATATTTATTTAAATTCTAAGTAAAGTAAATATAAAACACAATAGAATTTATAAAATAGGTATATAAATAGGCACAAACGGTGCCTAGGATATCAATAGTAGTAAATCAGAAGAAAATAAAGAATAAGTTAGAATATTTATCATAATTGTGTACAAATAAAGAATTGATGGAAATAATAAATAGAGAAAAGGTGTTAAGATAAAACACGTCGCAAGAGACAAACAAAGAAAAAACAACATAAAAAATAGTTGTTGACAGAGTTTAGAAGCAGTGATAAGATAAAGAAGTCGCAAATGACGAACTAAGAAAAACA